>NZ_JBEKRH010000045.1:0-15989 GCF_049518935.1 Methanoregula sp. | reverse complement strand
GTCGATCTGATCATCGGCCCTGAAGAAGTAGAACGGCTCGGCGGTGCCCCCCGCGAAGCACGGAGAGTTGCCAGTACATACCGGTACTTCCTTGCAGAGACAGGGGTCATGCCCGGTGTCGGTCGGTATTTAGGTCCCCGGCTCGGTCCGCGGGGCAGGATGCCGATGCCGATTGCCGGTGGCCAGGACATCCGCCCGATCGTCGAACGCCTGCGCAACTCGGTGAAGATTCGGACCAAGGACAAGACGGTCTTCTCCACCAAGGTTGGCACAACGGGCATGAAGCCCGAGCAGGTAGCCGAGAACATCGAGACGATCGTCAAGCGTATCGAGTCCGTACTTGAGCAGGGTCCGCTGAACGTCCGGTCCATCTTTGTCAAAACAACGATGGGTCCCGCTGTGAGGTTGGAATAATGGCGTTATACACCCACCACCTTCCGGCATGGAAGAAGGACGAGGTCGCTGACATCAAGAAGAACGCTAAAGCTTACAAGCTCATCGGGCTTGTCGACATGTACGGTATTCCCGCACAGCAGGTGCAGCAGATCCGCAGGAACCTGCGGGGCAAGGCTGTCATCAAGGTGACGAGGAACACCCTGATCAAGCATGCGTTCGAGGAGATTGGCGGAGACGTCAAAAACCTCACGAAGTTCATCTCCGGTCACTCGGCGATCATCTTCACGAACGACAACCCCTTCAAGCTCTTCAGGCAGCTGGAGAAGACCAAAACCAAGATGTCGGCAAAGGCTGGCGAGAAAGCGCCGGAAGATATCGTCATTGCGAGCGGTCCGACCAGCTTCAAGCCGGGCCCGATTGTCGGTGAACTGCAGCAGGCAGGTATCCCGGCAGCAATTGAAGGCGGCAAGGTCAAGATCAGGGAGACCAAGACGGTCGTCAAGGCGGGCGGCGTCATCTCGGCAAAACTCGCCGCGGTGCTCGTCAAGCTCGACATCAAGCCCATGGACGTAGGACTTGCACTGCAGGTCGCGTTCCACGATGGCAGCATCTACGAGCCGTCAGTGCTCGCAGTTGACGAGACCGTCATCCTCGGACAGATCGCACTTGCCAGCAGGCAGGCACTCGCTCTCTCAATTGAGGCAGCGATCCCGACGAAGGACACGATGGAGCCAATCCTGATCAAGGCGGTCAGGGATGCCCGCGGTCTTGCGATCGAGGCAGCGATCTACGAGAAAGACGTTGTCGATGCGATTATCGGTAAAGCGTACAGGGAAGGCCAGGTAATCAAGAACCTGGTAAAATAACATTTGAGATATTTGGAGTGATTTACGATGGAATATATCTATGCAGCACTTCTCCTGCACAAGGCAGGCAAGAAGGTCGATGAGCACGGCGTCAAGGCAGTCCTGACCGCCGCAGGTGTAGCAGCAGACGAATCACGGATCAAGGCACTCATTGCAGCCCTCGACGGCGTCAACATTGAGGACGCAATCAAGGCAGCAGCCGTTGTACCGGTTGCAGCAGCAGCCCCCGCAGCAGCAGCCCATGCAGCACCCGCCAAGGAAGAGGCAAAGGAAGAGCACAAGAAGGAAGACGAAGAGAGCGGCATGGCAGGGCTCGGCGCCCTGTTCGGCTAACTTCTCTTTTCTCAAAATATTCATTCACAACATTGCAACGGTAATTATCCCTTTTCCGGATCTTCGAAATCCGAGTGGTTCATCAGAACCGCGAGGAAGAGAAGATTTGCGAAGCAAATCTTCGAATTGAGTTCATTGAAATTCTGTTTTTCATCGCTCTGTTTTCCGGATCTTCTTGATCATTCGATCGATCCGAATTGATGGAGGACTTTCCGGGCAGAGCCGATTGATCAGATCTGAATCTCTGATAGGGAGGGGACAATGCCTGTCCCCTCCCATAGCCCACCCCTGCGCTGAGCGATTGTGCAGTATTACCTTTTCTTGCGTCTTTCGTGATCGGGGGTCGCCCACGCAGAGGGGGCGGAGCCCCGAGAGCGTCAAAACAAATACGGTTTCAAGATTTTTTAAGTGAGACGGAATAACTTGGCTCCCGGTCTCACCCCATCCCCAGCTTCACCGCAGGGAACACTCTCCCCAGATAAGCGAGCGTTGGTTCCCCGGTAAGGAAATGCAGCGCCACGACAAGGCCGTACACCGCAAGCATCCCGTAGAGCAGGTAACTTGATCCCCCGCCGAACGGGCGCTCGTACCGGTTGATCCTGCGGGCGGACCAGAGGGCTTCCCCGAGTGCCATGAGCCAGATGCCGTAGAACAGGAGCGTCTGGTACTGGGTGGTGACGACGTTGAACGATACCGCGATGAAGGCAAGGAAGAACGCGAGTCCTTTGAGCGTATCCCCGTTGTAGAACTGGCCGAGGCCGACCCCGGCAAAGGAGAGGAGTACTGAGACATATGTCCGCCGGACCGAAACCACGTACGTGTCGGGCTGCGTGGTGGACGGGGCATCGAGTTCGCTCTGGTCGGTGAATCTTTTATGGCACGAGCGGCAGAAATATTCCCCCTCCACGACAATCGCCCCGCAGAACGGGCAATGGCGCCCGATCTGTTCTTTGCTGCGTCCCATTAGAGAATATCCAAAACAGATAGTATAAATGAATTTTGATTTATGTTTGCCCGGGATCTGCGGAGGATTTTTTAAAAGCAAAAAAGTTTGCGCGATTTGCAGGATTCCGCATCAGTGAATATACATGATCTTCCGGATATCGTCAACGGTCATCCCGTTATAGAGGCCCGGTCCGTACAGGATTGCGATTGCGTTCCTGTCTGCATAGGTCAGGTTCACATTGGCATTATCTCCTGAATAGAACAGGCTGTCCGGGTATTTCGCGGTCTCACCGACAACGCCGAGCTCGTAATACAGGCTCTTCATTAATGTGTGGTTGCGCTGATCTCCCTTGAGGTCCTCATCGATATAGATGACTCCACGGGTGATCTTTGCAATGATGGTCCCGTTGCTCAGGAACTCGTGGTTTGTCGGGGCCACCGATGAGTTCAGGACGATAGCGCTCATCCCGTCATCGGGTATGAACTTGATCGCGATATTGCCGTTCATGCCGTCCTTGATCATCTCGGACAACTGATTGGTCTGCGAGATGCTGTTGAACTCTTTTGCAGCGTTCGAAAGCTGCGTAATGTCACTGTCATCGCTCGCGGAAACAGAGATGACAATGCGCCCGTTGTTGTCCGTTGCATTCCACCGTTCGAGGTAGGTGTTATCCGATCCGAATGCAAGGTCCATGAAATGCAGCTTGATATCATCCGAAGAGATCTGGGCGGTTGGCTGGGGAGTGGGGGAGGCAGTGGTGACCGGAACCACGGGTGTGATCGGCTGGGCAACTGTGGAGACCGGCTGGGCCCCAAACGTGGGTTGTGCGGAGGTATCCTGTACCGGTGTGGGAATTGACGCACTCTCGTTCACGTCCGGTGCTGGCAGCGGTGTCGTGGGGACCGGAGAGCCCAAATCCGCGCCCGGACCCCCGGTGAGAATCCAGGCTACGCCGAATGCGATGATAAAAAGCCCGATAATAAAAAGATACGAACTTGAATTCATTGTAAGGATATTATTCCCGGCCTTTTTTAAGCCTGCGGGATGATTACCGTGCGTCTCCTTTCCAGTCCCCCGGATGGCTTCAGATCGGTTGTCCCGTGTAGATGTTGTGTTTGGTGGAGATGATCTTCACCCGGACCTGCCCCGATTCCTTCTCGCAGTTGTAGACCGAGACCACGCGGTTCTTTGCCACACCCAGCATCTCTCCGTGGATCCAGCCCGGCGCCCGGATCTCGACGGTGACCTTCTCTCCCTTTGCCATGGTGAGCGGAACGAACTGGCGCCTCATCGTCCCAAAGTCCCGCTCCATGTCGAGCTGGAGCCGGAGGCCGTGCTCCTTTTCCCATGGCCGGATACTCCGGTTGAAGAACTGCCACCAGCTCTGGGCCTTCACCCCTTTCGGACTCCGCCCGTACCGGTAGTGCTCGAACTTCTGGATCCCGAGCGGCGGGAACCGCTTCCCCGCCCCGATCTCCTGCGCGAACCGGATCAGTTTCGGGATCTCGGCATCGTTTATCCCCGGGATATAGACCGGGGCGATGAGGAGATCGATCCTGCTCTTCGCCACGGCCCGGGCCGCTTCGCTGACCTTCCCGATATCGAACCACTCAACACCTGCCAGCTGCCGGGCAAGGTCAGGGTCGATGGCATGGAGCGAGAGGTTGATCCGGTCGAGCCCCGCGGATTCGAGCGCTGCGATCTTTGCCTCATCGAGAAGGGTGCCGTTGGTCTGGAGCGAGACGGCGGTGACACACCCGATTGCCTTGAGACCGGCAACGAGTTCCGGCAGCCGGTGATACATCATCGGCTCGCCCGGCGAATCGATGTGGCACTCCACTCCCTCCCCCTTGAAGCCGGCGATCTCCTCCACCGCTTCCAGCAGGTACTCCATCTCCACTTCGTAACTGGTGGCCCGGGTCTTGGATTCCGGCCCGGCGTCCACCGAGCAGAACGGGCAGTTTAAGTTGCAGCCGCAGCTTGGCCGGATCTGCAGGAGGCTTGTACCCCGGTCGATGACCCCAAAATAGAGCGAGCCCATGAGAGGGATGTCTGACTCAGCGGTGATCCGGACATGAGTCATGAGGCAGGCACCCGGCAGGACGGCCGGTCAGCGGGTGTCCTTGCAGAACCGGTAGCCGATCCATGTCCCCCGGTCGAGCACCGGCGCCGGGTTTTCGATCCGGGCGAAGACGAACTCGAAGGCATCCTGTTCAACAACATTCCTCCCTGAGGTCTTGCAATACCGGACAAATGCCTCGTACATCTCCTGGCAGGGAACCGCGGTCCCGCCATCTGCGACAAGGGCTTCTTCATGGAACCGCCATATCCCCTCGAATTCGATATCGTCGTCCACGAGCGGTTTTGCAATGATCTCATCGACTGCCTCCACGGCGTCCTGGTGTCGGGAGATCTTCTTGAGATCCCGGTAATAGTCATTGACCAGGGTGAGGCCCTGCCGGAGATCGTTGAGGTCCTGCTCGAGGCTTTTGAGCTTCTTTTCGGTATCGGTGAGGTGGTCGGATGGCTCCATTGCTTGTGTTTCACTCTTTCTTTTTCCCGTGTAATAAGCTGCACGATTCAGGGCCGCCCGGTGGGCGGGCTTCCCCGCGTCCCCGCACCATCAGTCCCGCCTGGCGAGGAGCCGGCCCGCGTACACGCACTGGCCGTACGATACGCAGCCGTCACCGGGCGGGTACTCCCGGTTCGTGATGCAGGCAAGGCCCCGGGCGGCAAGTTCGCGTTCGATGGTAGTGCGGATCGCGTGGTTGTACGCCACGCCCCCGCTGAGCGCGGCCTCCCTCATGCCGTCCCGTGAGGCGGCCCGGGCCGCGAGCTCCGCGATCCCCCGGGCAAGGTTGTACTGGAACGAAGCGGCGATATCGCGGATTTCCCGGTGGTCGCTGTCCGGTGCGGCCGGCATCTTCGTGAGGGCCGTCTCCATGAGGGCCCGGCTGGAGAGCGTCTCGCACCCGTCCTTCATGGCAAAGACCAGCGGCCACGCTTCGGCCTTCCCTGAAGCAGCAGCCGACTCGAGTTTCATGGCGGGCTCGCCGTCGTATGTCCGTTCCCGGCAGATGCCGAGCAGGGCCGCAGCCGCGTCGAGCACCCGGCCGGTGCTCGTGGTCTGCGTGACATTGAACCCCGAGGCGAGCTGCTTTTCGAGTACGCCGAGCTCCACGTCCGACCAGCCGCGGGAGGCAAGGAGCGAGCGGACCCGGTCATCCGGCAGGATGCCGTAGAGCATCCGCTCCGGGAACCGGGTCGCAAGGTCGCCGCCGGGCATTGCCACCGGTTCGAGATGGGCGACCCTCTTCAGGTCAGGCACCTGACCGGAGAAGATCTCGCCCCCCCAGACCGTGCCGTCGTCCCCGTATCCCACACCGTCGATCGCGATCCCGATACAGGGCCTCGTGGTCGTGGCGGCAATGTGGGCCCGGTGGTGCTGGACAGGGACCAGTTCGAGTCCGTGCTCCGATGCGATCTCCCGGGCAAAGCGGGTTGAGAGGAACTGGGGGTGGAGGTCGTGGGCTACGACATCGAACTTCGCCCCGAGGATCCGCTGCAGGTTCCGGACGGTCTCCTCCAGGTACTCGAGGGTTGCGGGGTTCCGGACATTGCCTACATGGGGTGAAGTGACGCAGAATCCCGACTTGTAGATCGTGGCATTCGCGTTCAGTTCGGGGCCTACCCCGAGAACGCAGTGCCGGCCGAGATCGACTGCGGTCCGCTTCGGGGCGATCCCCCGCGAGAGCCGGATGATGTACCCGTTCCGCACCACCGAGTCGTCGCACCGGTTCACGATCTGCCGGTTATGCGTGAGGAAGAAGTCCGCATCATTGCTCAGTTTTGCCATCGCCGCATCGATCTCCGTGATCATCGGGTAGCCGGGCATGTTGGCGCTTGTCATGATCAGCAGCGGGTGCGTAAGGTGCGAGAAGAGGAGGTGGTGGAGCCCGGTATACGGGAACATGCAGCCAATCGTGTGCAGGCTGCTGATCTCCCTGTGGGCATCCGGGTCGCGCTTGTCGAGGACTACAATGGGATGTACCTGACTTTCGAGGATCGTATGATCTTCCTGGGAGACTTCAGCCAGCCGGTCGATCTGGTCCGGCCGGACCATGATCGCAAACGGCTGTTCGATACGGCCGAGCCGGTGCTTGAGTTTTGTGGCTGACTCCTCCACGCAGGCAAGGTGAAACCCGCCTATGCCCCGCATCGCGAGGATGAAGCCCGCGTCGAGCAGTTCGGCGGCTTCTCCGACCGGATCGTGGCAGTCGACCTTATGCCCGAGCCTGTCGAAGAGCTCAAGCCCGGGGCCGCAGGCCGCGCAGGCGATGGTCTGGGCATGGTGGCGCCGGGAGTGCGGGTCATGGTACTCTGCCGTGCAGGCAGGGCACATCGGGAACTCTGCCATCGATGTGCGTTCCCGGTCATAGGGGATTTCGCTGATAATGCTGTACCGGGGTCCGCAGTTGACGCAGGAGGTGGCCCAGTAGTTCTGGTATCCCCCGCCGTCCGTGAAGATGTCGGCAATGCACTCGCTGCAGATCGCGATGTCGGGCGGGATCATGCCCGAGAAGGAACCGGTGCCGCTTGCAAGGATCACAAAACCGTCCGCGATCATCGCGGTGACGGGGGTCACATCCACGGAATCAATCCGGGAGAGTGGCGGCCCGCGGGAGACTGCCTCCACGAACCCGTGCAGGCGCTCGCCCCGGGCAATGATCTCCACTTCACTGCCAAGGTTCTTCACCGTGCCGGCGATCCCGAACTCCACAGCATTCCTGTACACGAACGGCCGGAACCCGACTCCCTGGACGATCCCGCGGACACTGATCCGTACCTGTTCGTGCATGATTCTGTCGCAAAATTTTATTGATGCCAAGCGCGATATAATGATAGGGTTTTCAACGTGCCGGGCCACATTCGCATAGTCAACGATCCAGTTGAGCTAGTACCTCTCCTGATGACATTCAACGATCCATCCTTCAAAAAGGTCTACGAACTCTTAAACAAGTCCTGGCTGACCGAGGCCGAGATACGGGCACAGATCAACGAGGACTGCATTCCGCTGTGCCTCCAGGTGCTTAAGAAAGGCAACCTTGTCGAGGAGCAGTGGCGTATGCCCAAGCCGGGCGCCAAGCCCGAGAAGGAGTTCCGCGCCACCTACAACAAGTTCCGGGCCAACTTCCAGTGCAATCTCTCCGATCTATCAGACATCCTGTACATCTCGCTCTCAAATGACGAGAATCTCCGCGACGTGGTGGAGCAGATCGAAGGGGAACTCGCGAAGGGCAACAGCTCGATCAACGATCTCTCGCGTAAATTCAATGTCAGCCCGGTCTTCATCAAGGGTCTCGCCAAACGGATCACCCATATGGATGTGAAGGGACAGGGACTGGTGCTGCTTGACACAGGGCGTTAAGGATCCCCTCTATTCTATCCTGCGGAGCAAGCGCGAGGTCTCGCGCCTCCAGATTCTCGTAGAGATTGCCGAGCACCAGCCGGCGGTACGCCAGCAGGAGATCGCCGAGAAACTCGGCGTCACCCCTCAGGCAATCTCCGAATATATCCGCGAGCTTGTCGACGAGGGCATGGTTTCGGCCAGCGGCCGGGGCAATTACGAAGTGACGAAGTCCGGGATTGAATGGGTGCTCGCGAATGCCGAGTCCCTCGAGTCCTATGCCCGTCACATCCGGCGCGACATCATCCAGCAGGTCTCGGTCTGGACGGCGATCGCGGCCGAGGAGCTCAAAGCCGGCGACGAGGTCGGGGTGTACATGCAGGCCGGGTTCCTGTACGCGGCAAAGAAGCCAATGGCGGCGACCGGTTCTGTGGTTGCCGATGCGAAGAAGGATACGGATGTCGGTGTTGCACATTTAAACGGGATCATAGAGCACCACGAGGGTGTTGTCCATGTCTGCAAGGTACCCCGGATCCAGCACGGCGGTTCGCGCAAGGTGCGCAGGGACCAGCTCAGGGAGATCGTCTCGTCGGCCGGGATGGTGGCGGCGGTCGGGCTCGAAGCCTATATAGCGCTGAAATCCGCGGGCAGGGAACCGGACATGTTCTTTGGCGCCCGGGAAGGTGTAATCGAAGCGGCATTCCACGGGATCGACTGCGCGATCGTGATCGTGGACGAGGAGTTCACCGACTTTTTAAAGCGGCTGGAGAGCGTGGAACTCGCGTACGTGATCCACGACCTGATCGCGCCATGAAGATCATTGTCCAGCCCCAGAGAGGTGGCATCTACAAGCTGCTCTATCATGACGGCAGGAACGTCAAGGGCGCCGGGTTTGTCGAGCTGACGGACACGCCCCGGGGCCCCCGCCCGACGAAATACCGGGTGAAGTGGGGAACCAAGAAAGAGTATCGGCACACGCCGTCCAAAGACTTTATCGCGAACCTGCGCGAGGCGGACGTACGGCTTGTGAAGCGGGACGAGCCGTTCGAGGAGTTCCTTTCCGCCTTCCAGGTCAAAGCGGGGACGGTCGATGCCTGCCGGATGTGCCTGCTCGACGAGATGTTTACGCCCCTCGACGACAACAACACGGTGCAGTTCGGCAAGAACGAGAAGATCTGCCTCGACTGCGCCCGGCGCGAGCTGCGCAGGGAGGTCTCGCATATCGGGAGGCTTGGCCGGGACGGGATTACCCATCTCGAGAGCCTGCTCGTCCAGTTCCGGAACCTGGACCGGGTGCTCGCTACCCTCAACCCCGAGAAGATGACGATGGGGGCCGCCCTCTTCGACCGGCTCGAGCCGCACCCGGTGATGGTGACGGCGCCGCTGGATCAGCTGCCCCTCCCCGCTGCCTTCAAGGAGACGTGTGGGGTAACCCAGCTGATGCCGGCCCAGCAGCTCGCTGTTGAAGCGGGGCTCCTGTACGGTAAGGACCTTCTCGTCGTAGCAGCGACTGCGAGCGGCAAGACCTTCATCGGCGAGATGGCGGGAATTAAGAATTATCTCGAGGGCCGGGGCAGGACGCTCTTTTTGGTCCCGCTCGTTGCGCTCGCCAACCAGAAGTACGAGCGGTTCACGGAGCGGTACGGGAAGATCGCAAAGACCGGTCTCCTGACCGGTGTGAGCCGGCTGAACCTGCCCGAGACCCGTAAGGCCGGCGACCGGAATCCTCAGGCAGCGATTGTTGTCGGCACGTACGAAGGCGTGGACAATATGATCCGGCGCGGCCAGCGGATGGCGAACATCGCAACGGTCGTGATCGACGAGGTGCAGATGCTCGAGGACAAGGACCGGGGCCACCGCCTCGACGGGATGATCGCGCGGCTGAAGTACCTTGCCCCGCAGGCCCAGTTCCTCTACCTCTCGGCTACCATCGGGTCACCCAAAGTACTTGCAAAGAAACTCAACTGCACGCTCGTTGTGTACGCCGACCGGCCGGTCGGCCTTGAGCGCTACCTCCTCTTTGTCGAACGCAAGCAGAAGATCCCGACGATCAAGCAGATGACAACCGAGGAGTACAAGCGCACATCGTCGAAAGGGTACCGGGGCCAGACAATCATCTTCACCAATGCCCGGTCCCGGTGCCACATGATCGCCGAGGCGCTCGGGATCCGTGCCGCGGCTTATCATGCCGGGCTCAGCTCAGTGGAGCGACGGGACGTGGAGACCCGGTTCCTGGGGGGCAAGCTGATGGCGGTCGTGACGACCGCGGCCCTTGGGGCGGGTGTCGATTTCCCGGCATCGCAGGTGATCTTCGATGCCCTTGCAATGGGCCGGGACTGGCTCTCGGTGCAGGAGTTCAACCAGATGGCCGGCCGGGCCGGCCGGCCGGACTTCCACGATCTTGGCCGGGTTGTAATCCTTGCGGAACCCGGCGGCAGTTACTCGCGGGAGAACCCCTTCACGGAGGAGGAGATGGCAATAAGGCTCCTCAAGGGTGAGATGGAGGAGGTGGCGCCCGAGCACGACTTCGAGCAGAGCTCGGAGGAGTACGTGGCAAACGCCGTGGCCTGCAACGGGGAAGAGACCGACCTGAACCGGATTAACGGGATGATGGTCGGGAGCATGGAGCCGGTGCTGCCCGAGCTCGTCCACCATAAACTCGTGGAAAAGCACGGCACCCGGCTTGTCATGACACCGCTCGCCCGGGTCATGGCGGAGCATTTCATCGGTATGGAGCGGCTCCTCGAGATTATCCGCCTTACCCAGACGATCAAGGACCCGGTCGAGATCATAGCGGAACTGGAGAGCGAGGACGTGCACAAGGAGAAGAAAACCGATCCGAAAAAACCTGCGTTTCCAAAGCCCGGCCAGACGCCCTTAAAACACAAACGCAGGTAGTGTGATAAATCTTCATAATACATCCATTTCAAACGTATTTTTGCATTTATACGATTTAAATCGCAATTTCTGCGATCCAATAGTTTATCTTCCCGGGTGTATGATTAATTATTATGGAGCCCGGGGACGAACAGGACATCCAGGTAAAAAGAGATCTCCAGCATCTCACCCGTACGCTCAATGCCGAGAACCTGAACGCGGAGATCATGTTCTCGCCAAAGCGGGGAATACGGTCATGCACCCCCCCGTTCGATTCGCTTCCCGGCAACGGTACGGCGGTCCGGGAACGGTTGAACCGGATCCAGCCACCCCCATCGGAATAAAAAAAGAAAAAATCGTTTTCGTTCTTTTTTTTAAGTTTATTCTGCTTTCGACCGGCACACCCAGAGATCGTAGATCGGGTCGGACGGGTTCTCCGTGACGGTTACCTGCCGGCCAAGCTCCTCCCCCCAGTCCCGGATGAGCAGGGCTTCCTGTTCCATCCCGACCGTGATGAGCGTCTCCCGCGATACCGCGAAGAGCTCGCTGACGATAAGCTGCCACATGTCCTGCGAGAACGTGTTGATCTCGCCCATCATGATCCCGATCCCCTTGGGCACGGGTTCGATGTAATGCGAGGCGAGCGTGGCATCGAGCCACATCGTCTCCTCCGGCAGGAGCCGCTTCTCAGAAAGCCCCCGGCAGAGCAGGGTCTCGTCGTTATCGTACGAGAGCGGGGCATAGCCCAGGTCCCGGAGCACGAGGGATCCCACGCCGGACCCGCAGCAGCAGTCCACGCAGGTCTCGCCGCTGCCCGATCCCCAGAAGTTTTCAATGAGATTTCCAAGGATGCCCCGGCGCTTCGGGTTGAGGTCATCGACTGACGGGGAAGTCTCTGAGATGAGTGCGGTGCTGTAATACTCCCGGACCGCTGCCGCCCAGGCAGCCCGGTCTTCCTGGTAGATCTCCCCGTTGAGGTTCTCGAACTTCTCGATGAGGGATGCCGTGGGGTTCCGGCAGAGGAAGGATCCGGCTACCCAGCTGTCCCCGTTGTGAAATGCCAATGCGATAGGGTCTTCCTTCTCATCGAGCAGGAGCCGCCCTTCGTCCCCACCTGCAAGGGCGAGGGTGACGTTGTACCGGGGATCGGGGAGCATCGCGAACTGCGGCTCCACAAATACAAGCTCGTCCACCCCGAGGATCTCTGCTGCTTTCAGGATTGCCATGGTCATCCACCCCTCTCGATCCGCATGCCGTGCGGGGCCTCGATCGTTCCGTCCACCTTTGCCTCTTCGTGGAGCACGATCGACTTCGCTTTCACGTCGCCGAGGATATGGGCGCCTTTCCGGACGTACACGGTCGAGCCGCTCTCCACGTTCCCGTGGATCACGACGCCGCTGACGACGGAGATACGGTTCCTGGCCCGGAGGCTGCCGAAGATTACCGTGTCCTGCTGGACCTCGATCGAACCGGCCCGGATGTTGCCGTGCAGCCGGCAGCCCTTCCCGATCTTCATCGTTGACGGGACCGCGAAGAGCTTCATGTTCAGCTTCGAGCGGGCAGGGATCATCAGCGGGATCTCGGGCTTGCCGTCGTCTTCCGAGAAGAGGTCGTCGAGGATCCGGTCGAGCTCCTTCTCGTTCTCGATCCGGAGGAGGGTCATGAGGTAGATCATGATGAACATGAAGACCGGCATCGGGTTCCGGATCTCGACGTCACCCTTTGCCTCGAATCCCTCCCGGATCTCGACCTTCTCGCCGATGTCGAGCGCCCCGGCAACCGAGAGCCTGCCGTTGATCTTCACGCCTTCACCTATGTAAGCGTCCTGCTTTGCGATAACGTCGCCGCCGATCTCGGACCAGTTCCCGATCCGGGTGTCGCCGTTTGCCCAGACATACTCCCGGATCTTCGAGGACTCACCGACAAAGACATCGTTGCCCCGGAGGCCGTAATCGATCTGGCAGAATTCGCCGATCACGATGTTCCGGTCGGTCTTGATGCTGTGCTCCTGCAGCTCCGTTCCGTCAGGGAGGAGGCAGTGGTTGTGCCAGTCTTTCACCGATCGTTCTTTCATGCAACCCCCGGCAGTGCGGTCACGCCCCGAACTTGTGCGCCCGGTTGATCAGGTCAAGGGCGATCGGCATGATCGCAGTGCCGGTGATCCGGCAGAGCCCGCCTTTTGCACAGGTATATTCGTCGAACCTGACCACGTCGTCGCGCCGGACCCCGTCGCCCCGGATGATGACCGGCACCGGATCGGCGGAATGGTCCTTGAGGGTGCAGGGCGTGGAGTGGTCACCGCAGATGATGATGATCGTGTCCTTCTGCTTAAGGAGCGGCTCGAGCACCGCGTCGATTTTCATGATAAAGTCCCGCTTCTGTTCTGCGAGCCCGTCATGGCCGGACTCGTCGGCCCCCTTGATGTTGACGAGCACGAAGTCTTTCGTCTCCAGCTCCTTCTGCGCCGCCGCGATCTTGCCTGCGATGTTGCTGTCGATCGAACCGGTGATGCCCGGGACCGGGACGGGGGTGAGGCCGACCGCACGGCCGATGCCGGTGATCAGGCTCGCGGCGGAGATGACGCTGCCGGTGAGGCCGTACTTCTTCCCGAACGGCTCGAAGTGCCCCATCTCGCCGGCGCCCCGCATCAGCACGATGTTTGCCGGGCTCAGCCCTTTTTTGATCCGCTCGATGTTGATCGGGTGGTCGAAGAGGATCTTCGTGGATTGCTTCACGAACTCGTTGCAGACAGCAGCGGTCTTCTCGTGGTTTGCCGCCTTTTTGACCGCACTGACAATAAGCGGCGGGACTCCCTCCTTCTTCGGGTCGTTCGAGGTGACGCAGTGTCCGATGCCTTCGCCTTTCAGGGCAAGGGCAGCCCGGTGCCCGGCACCCGACCGGAACGTGAACTCAACGCCGAACTTCGAGAGGTCGACGCCGTCTTGGATCGCCTTGCTGAGTGCTGCCGTGTCGTGAATCCTGCCGGCACGGCGGTCGAGGACGTTCCCGTCCTCCGAGACCGTTGCATAGTTGCACCGGAACCCGATCATCCCGGGCTCCATGTGGACCCCTGATCCTTCGCATTCGAGTGGTCCACGGCCGGTATAATATTTGTACGGGTCGTAGCCGAGGAGGGCGAGGTGGGCGGTATCGGACCCGGGCCGGATGCCGGGCGCGATCGTGTCCATGATCCCGCAGATCCCTTCGGCTGCCAGCTTGTCGAGCACGGGCGTCCTTGCCGCGGCGAGCGGTGTGGTGCCGCCGAGCACGGGGTTGGGCCTGTCGGAGATTCCGTCAAGCACGATGAACAGGATCTTGTTTGCGGTCATTCGTATGGATTGGTTGGGCGGGTGGGGTAATATTGTTTGTTGAACCCTGCCGTCAGGGAGGGTGAGACTGGAGAAGAACCTGCAAGGGTTCTTCGACTTGTTGAATGTTGATGAGTCCATCTCCTTCCGGATATGATAATTCATTGTGAAGTGAACACGTGATCCAAGAGATCTTCTAAAAGGAGAGACCCTGACACTCCCGTGGCTTCGCCCCGCCGCTGTAGCACTCCCTTACCGATATTCAGGCAGAAGGTTTCAAATCAATAGCAATTTTTCCGGACTGCGAATGCACCAGCATGAATAGATTCATGTGTGTCGCTCCATCATTCCGGTGTCAACGTTCTTTCACGGTACCACACAAGGAACTCCACCGGCGTCATGATTGTTGCGCCCGATCCCTGGAAATGCCGGGCATTGCCGGTCACGACCGGCACCCGTGCGTGGAGCGACACTTCGATGAACGGGATATCTCCGGGATCCGGGACCGTGCAGGCAACCGGCACGGGCGGGACAAATATGCCCTCGCGCTGGATGAACGTTAGGATCTCCTGAACCGCATCTTCCGGGAAAGCGAACTTTTTACGCCGCAGCACATCTGCATACTCATCGAAGATCCGCGTGTCGAGCACGAGGATCACGCTGCCGTTGACGACAAGGTTGAGGATGCCGGCAGGAGCGCCCCGGGAAGAGAGCATGCCCGATACCAGCACGTTGGTATCCAGGACAATCTGCGGTGCGCCCGTGTTACCGCCCCGTGCGTACCTTCCGGATCTCAGTGTCTATATTCTTCTCAGGAAGGTTATCGAGCCCCCGTTCCCGGGCCGCCATCCGGATCTTCTCCAGTGCGGTTGCAGCCCGGGCTCTCCGAAGGGAACCGAGTGTCTCTTCGAGATCCTCTCCCACGGCAACAACGATCGCTCGCGGTTTCCCGTTTACGGTAATTACTGCTTCATCGCTTACCGGGAACTCCCAGAGACTGGCAGGATTTGAACGGATCTCGCGGCTTGAAATAAATTTCATGGCATGGCTCCTGGAATGTCCTGCATTATATCATGCACTTTGTGTGCATAAGGGTTGCGATTATGCCAATTCGGAGAGGTTTCTCAAAACCCCGATGATGAGAAGGGAGGCGCAATCCGACCTTCGAAGAACTGCTGCGCAGTTCTTCTCGTCCTTCTGGTTCTTGCGAACCAGTCGGAAAAAAAAGTTTACGCTGTCGAGATCAGGGTTGCGACCTGCTCGACCTTGGACTTGATGACCTCGACCCTGCGGGTGGGGTAGATGGTCTTGACTGCCTTGAAGAGATCGCGGGAGATCTCGCCCGAGACGATCCCGGAGAGGAGCGTGTTCAGGTCCCAGGCAGATGCCTGCGCTGCAATGGTCGTTACGATCGCATTCCGGATCGCGTGCTCCTGTGAGAGGTTGGCACGGGCGAACGTGTACGTGCAGATGGTCAGCCGGACCTTCTTGCCGTCCTTTGTCGTGAGCGGGACGATAGTGTCGATGCGGGAGCTCCGGCGCTTGACGAGCGAGCGGAGGTAGTCCCTTGTGACTTCGTGGCCCACGAACTCGGTGTATGCCGCATCGCCGGTGACGGTTTGGATCTTAAAGCTCATCTTCACGTGCTGCTTGGAGTAGTCATTGACGATCTCACCGAGCGTTGCGGTCATGATGCGGCCGACAACGCTCTCAGCATCGTTTGCAATGGTATCGCCGATGTACGCCTTGCCGAGGTTGTCGGGGACGTGCACCCTGTACCAGCTCTTGGCCTTCCAGCCTTCAACTCTTCTTCCTACCTGTTTCTTCTTTGCCATAATATCACCTGTTGGTATTTC
>NZ_JBEKRH010000044.1:0-5438 GCF_049518935.1 Methanoregula sp. | reverse complement strand
TTCATCTGAATCGTGAATCTTCTTGCTTTAAGATCGCCACTGAACTTTCTTTTCAGTACGGAGAATCTATTTTCAACGAGTTGTCGTCTGGGATAAATAGTGTCATTGAACTGACGAGCCATTTCCTGACGGTAAGTACCTCCGATAACGTCGTTCTTCCAGGAGCGAATAGGGATAACAGAGTTGGCATGGAGATCTTCTCGGATCAGCCGATGAATCGCTTCAGAATCGTATCCTTTGTCCATGACGTAACAATCCGATTTCTGGGTTTTGTGACATTGTCGAAGTAATTTCTCGGCATGTCGGGTATCATGGACCCGGCTTTTCGAGGCAACAAATCCGGTAATCACCTGTTGATCAGTATCAACTGATATCGAAGTTTTCAGGAAATGTTTCCGGATCTTCCCGGTTCTTTCAGAGAAATAATGGCTGCAGTACCCGCTCGTAAATCCCGAAGAATCAATAGCCGTTATCGGAATATTGTCATTAGTAGTATAGAACAGGTTCACGGTCTTTCTGAAGGTGAACCGAAGATAAAGTGTTTTTATCCGACAGAGAAATTTCTGGAGCGTAGTGAAATGGGGTATTACGGATAGATCAAGGATCTCCTGAACTCCCTCCATATCTCCGACATCTTCAATGAATTCCCAGTAGTGCTGGTTCCGGAAATCTTTGAATAAAATCAAGACGAGCAATTGGTGTTGGGTGTAAATTCTCTTGGAATATTTGCATGAATACGGCTCGCTAATCTTCTTGTTGTCTCCTTACTTTTTGAACACACATTCTGGTAAGGAGACAATGTACCTTTGATCTTCCGGTCGTCGGTACTATCTCTTTTAGATTAGGATTTCTACAGAGCAGATAAAATTGAAAAATTCGTTATTCGATGGTAATTTTTCCTTATTTCTCATGAGATTTTTCACCCATGATATCCCTGATATAGTATTTCATTTTATTCTGGGATGAATTGGATCCATTTTCCTGAATATGCCCATCGTTCTCTTTTTCTTCTGATTCCCTTCCGGTATTAACGGTTTGGCTTGGGGATTGTTTTGAGAGATTACTGTTGCTTTCGATAAAGGAATTTAAGGCCGATCTGGGGATCCTCCAGGCACGGTAGGATATTTTTGTGCCGGTGAGTTTCCCGGATCGTAACCATAAGTGAACGGTTTTCTGGTGGATCCCTAGGATATCAGCAACCTGTTGGGGGGTAAGCAGCTGTGTATCTTCATCCATAATATTACCAATGATTCCATTTCCTTATAATCTTTAACTGATATATCACAACAATTCGTTACAAAACCGTTGATTTTTAGATGAGGGATCGCGATCTGCGCATTGTCGATCGAATATCCCGTGTAATTTAGATTCCATATTTTTTTATTTTCCCAAATTGGTCAAGTATAAGTATTATTTATCAATCCGCTTAATGCGGATTGAAATTTTTTACGCTGAAAAAATTATTGATTTTATCGTGGTCGTTTTGGAGGACTTCAGCAGGTAGAATCCCGAATAGAGGTACAAGGAGAGTTCCTTTGTCACTGTTGCAAGGAAATAATTAAGTTGTTTTGAGCACAGGCAGTCGTTCCGGAATATATACTCCCCTGCTACATGATCCGTTAGTGATATGGGGATCAACCCTTTCAATCCAGATGTACCCATGGATTCCCAAATGCCGCAGGACTTGATCTCATGATGACGGTGGCAACAATCATACCCCTCTAAATATTATGTGACATTAACAGAACAATAGAAATTATACGATGCATTTTTTAATTTCTCTCACGATTATCAATCAAATCTCCCGCAATCTCCCCTTTGGGCGTGCAGTCCGGTTAGATGGGATTTTCGATTAATTTTTCCGAGTTATCGTGCTATAGCATTTTTTAATCGACTTATGATCACATCTCCGATCCACCTGGATGTATCCAGTTATCCTAAATGCCCGATCAAAAATATCAATGTCGCACATTTTATGTATAGCATCATATGGTTTATTTAAAGACCTTCCAGAGCAGATTTAAACACATATATCTGCCCACTTTTGACGTATTCTTAAAAAATACTGATAATTTGAGTGATTATGCATAATATAATATCAGGACTTCCGATTACTTTCTGTGAGCCAAGTCTGGCCGGGCATCTTCCTTACCTAGGGATTCCCCAATGAAAAATGGCAGACTACTTTGGCTCCTGATGACGGATTATTTTAGGGTTATATACGTAAGGGACAAAAAAATCCCCAATCTGACTATCAATCCATAGAGGCACTCAAAGAGCTGCAGAACGTTTACGACAATACGGACTCGACAAGGATCGGGTTTTATGGAGGATATCTGGATCTCAATCCCCAGACGGGGGATCTTCAATTTAGTCAAGATTCTTGGAGCATGGCCGGGGAGTCAAACCCCGGGAGCGGGTTTATTGTTTACGAGATCCCGGATGCGGCCCAGCCTCAGGACCTGTCTGTATGGGGAGGGTTTGGTAACTTTGGGACAGCTATCTGGAGGCTGGCATAATGCCTGCTCGCGATGTGCATCTTCGTTGGGAGCGTAAGGGCCAGAAGCGGATCCTACCGGAGCTCATCTTGAAGCGGCTCTATCATGCGGCAGGGTTGAAAATAATGCAAAATATCGACGAGAGCCGACGATAGGAAAATAATATGTTCCCGAGGTAATATAGCAACATATGGTTTAAGAAATCGTAGCGCGTTATAATCTTCGTTGATCTAAACCAACCATAATTTAAGCAGATTTCCCTTTTTTTCTAACAATGGTAGTAGATGCCTATATAAACATATCGCAAGATCGATGACTGAGGTATTAAGTACCTCAAAGAAAGTGGAGGGGTCGAATTTCCCGACAATCCTCAACTTTCAAAAGGAACGAATGCTAGCAACACCCGTTTCTTTTGAAAGATTAATAAGGATTGTGATACCGGAGTTTGGGTTTTCCGCAGTTAGGAGATTAAAAATGTCACCGTTAAGGGGACCTTTAAACCTGGTCAATGACGGAATCGACCTAGTAAAAGGTATCATCATACTGATGTTCCTGGTCGTTATCCTTGTCGCGATCGGGAAAATTGTATAAATATCCGAAAACGCGAGGGGGATAGATCTCCCTCCCGTAAGGATGATAGGACTCATTTTCACGCTATCATGGGCCCGGCAGCTGAGGCTCGTCAGAATGTCATAGATTATTGATACTATAGTAAAAAAGGCTTAAACCAAATCCACGTCTAGAGTTCATATGGATTATCGGGCATTTTTTAATGTCCCAATGACCCCGGCGTGATGCATGGGGTGAGAGAGAAGCCATCAGTGAGCCACAAATAGGAATCCCGGATTGACCATCACAGGACAAAATATCTTCAGACAGGGCCGGGGGCATTGATACCCTTCTTCCCCCGCGTCCCTGGTAATGGATCCAGCTGGGTCCTGAAGCATTATGATTCGCCAAATTGATCAGTGAGATCCCACAAACACCGGCGAGGGAGCCCGCTATTGCGTTTCTGTTGGCATTTCTCCCTCTCGATTAGGGAAATTACCTGCTGAATGAAAAGAAGGCCTGTTTTGCGAACCCTATATTCTCAATATTACATATCACTAAATAAAATAAAAAAAATACCATCATTTATGACAAGAAGTGAGCCGATTCTTTTCGGCCTCCTCATAATTGGGTTAATGTACCTTTTACCGATATTTGGCACGGGGTTATTGGGTCAAATGTCAATTCAACTGTTAACAAATGCTTGCAGCGTTGGGATTGTAAGTGGAGGGGGCTGTATTCTCTTCCCGGAAATATTTTATCTGGGACGGATCTTTTCAATTGTCGTTATCGTCATAGGGATTTTCTGGAGTAAGGAGGAACCCCCCATAAAACATGAGATAACTCCCTTAAAAATTGAGAGGTCTGAACCTCTTATTGATCTACAACCCGAATTCACCGTATATAAAATGAAAGCAATTAAAACCGAAATAACCTTGTTTTCGTATTTGAGGCAAATCTTGCAAAATTCCGTATGGTATTGTTTTTGATATCTGAAAGGATCTATGATTTCATTTTTGAAAAAGAGGAAGGTTAAATATTGAGTCTATAGTAAAAAAGATTTATATCCAAAACCTACCATTCAATTACTAAGCACACGGCTGGCACAGTGCCGGAGTCATGATCCGAATCTGTTCTTTGCCCAGGCCAGGGCCGAGTAAGTCGCTGTGCGAGCAAGAAAGTGTGTGAAGTGGTTTACGCAAAACAGCCTGTAATGCGATGTCCAAATTAAAATTCGAGACTTCGCAGAATAGGTATTCTGCGCAAACCTTTATTTATTTGAGATAAGATAGAATAGAGCATGGAAAGCGGTTATTTTTCGGAGTGGCTTAAAAGCTACCGAAACTATCTCCGCATGCGGAATTATTCTCCCCGCACACTGGACAGCTATGAGCAGGTAATCAAACACTTTGGATATTATGTCTGGCTCAGGCGAAATACGGATGTGACAAAACTTGTTTTCTACTGGAAAGACTTCGAAAAGGCAAGACTAGATACTGCCGTCGACGTCACTCCGGTGATCATCAATGATTTTCTTTCTTTTGTGTCATCGATGCAGACGTACAAACCGAAAACTTTCCACCGTATCATCTCCACGCTGAGTTCGTTTTACCGGTACCTGTATTCGCAAGGGATCGTCACTGCCAATCCAATAACGGGAATTGATCGCCCCAGAATCAAACAACAGGATATCAAGTATTTGAAACATAATCAGGTTCTGAGGCTGATCGATTCCATTGAAGATCCCCGTGACAAGCTCATTGTCAGGACGATCTACGCCACGGGCGTTCGTGTGTCCGAGCTCTGTAATATGAATCTTGAGGACATCGATTTCGATGAACATACGATTAAAATCCGTGGAAAGGGTGACAAAATCCGTGTAGTGTTCGTTGATGATGATACACTTACTGATATCCTCAAATTCATTGGCAACCGTATCGTTGGACCGCTTTTTGTCGGACAGCAGGGAAAACATATCTCTTCACGGGCTATCCAGCACATCTTCAAGCATTATGCACCTTCCGGTATAACTCCCCACAAGATCCGCCACAGTTACGCAAGTGAATTATATCGTCGCTCTAAAAATCTACGGGTTGTCCAGGAAAACCTTGGTCACACTTCAATCAAGACGACTGAAATCTATCTACATACGGATATCGATGAACGACGCCAAGTTTACCAGCAATATTTCCCTCTCTCCGGAACTCACGAAAACTCCTGATTTTTGTGCTCTGTAGAAAACCTCAACGATAAGAAATTGTAAGAACCAGTGGATGTTACAGACAATCATTTTGTTAGCGATTTCTTTCATTTGAATGAGGAACCGTCTTGCTTTGAGATCCCCGCTAAACCTTCTTTTCAGGACAGAGAATTTATTTTCCACAAGTTGTC
>NZ_JBEKRH010000043.1:0-5319 GCF_049518935.1 Methanoregula sp. | reverse complement strand
GGCTCGCTAATCTTCTTGTTGTCTCCTTACTTTTTGAACACACATTCTGGTAAGGAGACAATGTACCTTTGATCTTCCGGTCGTCGGTACTATCTCTTTTAGATTAGGATTTCTACAGAGCATATTTTCCACAAGTTGTCGTCTAGGATAAATAGTGTCATTGAACTGACGAGCCATTTCCTGACGGTAAGTACCCCCGATAACGTCGTTCTTCCAGGAGCGGACAGGGATAACAGAGTTGGCATGGAGATCTTCTCGGATCAGCCGATGAATCGCTTCAGAATCGTATCCTTTGTCCACGACGTAACAATCCGACTTTCGGGTTTTATGACATTGTCGAAGTAATTTCTCAGCATGTCGGGTATCATGGACCCGGCTTTTCGAGGCAACGAACCCGGTAATCACTTGTTGATCAGTATCAACGGAAATCGAAGTTTTCAGGAAATGTTTCCGGATCTTTCCGGTTCGTTCCGAGAAATAATGGCTGCAGTACCCGCTTGTAAATCCAGATGAGTCGATAGCTGTTATGGGAATATTTTCATTTGAAGAGTAGAACAGGTTCACCGTCTTTCTGAAGGTAATTCGAAGAAAAAGTGTTTTTATCCAACAGAGAAATTTTTGAAGCGTCGTGAAATGGGGTATTTCTGATAGATCAAGGATCTCCTGAACTCCCTCTATATCTCCGACGTCTTCAATGAATTCACGGTAGTGCTGGTTACGGAAATCTTTGAACAAAATCAGGACGAGCAGTTGGTGTTGGGTATAGATCTTCTTGGAAAATTTACTGGAATACGGGTTGAGATGTGTTAACTTTACAACTGAAATGGTTGCCTGGATAAACCTGATATTCCGGCTCGCTGATTTCTTTATTGTCTCCTTTCTATTTGACTGCGCAATCAAGAAAAGGAGACATTGTACCTTAGATTTTTCGGTCGTCGGTACAACCCGCTTTTAGATTAGGTTTTCTACAGAGCACATTTTTTCATAGATCTTTTCCTCAAAAACCAATGGATTTTTAATGTTCTATGATGATTTCAATAGATGTGGATATTATAAATAGAGTATTGATCTTGAATCAAATTCAACAACTAAATTCTAATTAAAAAGAGTGTGTTGGATTGGAGATTCAATCTTTTCGATCTGAGAAATTATTTCTGAAAATCTTGATTTTGGATCGTATGATATATTAATATACTCCTCATTAAATTTAGGGCGTATATTAAAAATATTATCAGATATGATTAATTTGGTTAAATATATCTCAAGATCGCCAATATTTTTAAAAGACCTCATGCATACACCAAGTTTTTCATAATTATCGGTCTCTAACGGATAATCCATTAACTGAAGACAAATCTTTGAGTTCATAGATGCCTCAATTAATGCAGTGGAATTAAATGAAATAAAAATATCCCCTTTGATTACTGAATCTTCTAAACTTTCCGAGAGTGAAGTGAATTCTATATTTAAAAGATGTTTTTTCAATAATATAATATCATCCTTTGGGTGAGGGCGGTAAAAGAAATCAATATTATTCATTCTACAAAAATCATTTAATTTTTGGATTGTTTTTATTTTTTGCCCTAAATATTCTGGGTTAAGAGATTCGATACATTGCCCCAAATAATATAATTTAATTCGAGTTGGCAAACCAAATCTTTTTGATGATCTGATTTTATGTTTATTTGGATACCCTATAATGTATATTCTCTCGGGATTTTTTCCAAATCGGACATATTGATCTTTGAAATATTGACCCCATACTAAGACATAATCTGCAGCCATACCATCAAAATATTTAATTTTTGATTGATAGATCCCATGTTGAATCACTATAGTGGGAATTTTCAATTTTTTACAGACATATACAATTGTTCTTTCAATGGGAATACTATCGTCAGGTAAAATAACATAGTCAGGTTTAACTATCAATAAGCGTTCTGATAATTGTTCTATTAATTTAAAAATTTCTTGTTCATCATTTTGTGTGTAGAAACGGAATATCAATTCATATAAATCAGCATATGAAACATATGGGACAGTGTTAAAGATCGCGAAGATGCGATCTTGTAATCCATGAACAAAAAGACCCATAGAATATTTTTTTCTATCCCAAATAATGAATCGATGTTTTAGATTAAATAAAAAAATTTTTTTCTTAAGTTTTTCTCCCCGATTATATTTTTGAATTAATAAACAAAATTTTGAATAAAAATAATCAATAACATTTAAGATATTAGAATATCTTGAGTAAATAATTATACGATTTTGAAAATTATTTATCAATGAATTTTTATAATCGGGGTATCCCAATTCCTTTTGATATTCTATAAAGGAATAAAATAAAATATCTGAGATATCTCCTTGTTTATTACTTTTTTGAGGAATAATTTTATCAAACATGAGTTCAAAAGAATATTAGATTTGTTTACTTAATATGATATCTACCTCTTCTGAAAATTGACCTATCTCGTAATGATTTTACATTATGATATCCTGAATTCATTTCACTCATATGCATAGAACCACTCACTGAATAATGAGAATTCGTTCAGATAGCAATTTTCACCAGAATGCCTGTTCAGGAGATTCATATTCATCGAGATTTAGATTTATGTGATGTTTGTGGGTATTGTACCCGAGAACGAATATGCCAAAGTGTTTTCCGTTGTTGGAGATTTTATATCCCGTATCAAGTAATTAACCGGAATGAGTCGTTAATGAAAGCGACCATCCATTTTTTCGATCTTGAACTCGAACTCACTCTAGTCACCCTACCTGAGCGACATCGAATGTTTTCGTTTAAACCGTACCTATTTTCTCTGGCTTTAAGTGAATTTTGATGATCTTTTTGAGAATAACCGGTTTGGATTTGTCGGTGTGATACGCATCCAAAATGATCCGTTCGAACCTGGGTCAAGAGATTTTTTTCTTCAGTAGGGGATATAACCCTCATCCTTGTTCTACTGTTTCAATTGGTAGATCCATCTCCGTGTGCCTCAAACAAACCGAGTTATGTCGTCTGGATAGTTACCTTCTTCCAACTTACAGATGATCCACGTGACCTTATTTTTGGTTAATTTCCTCACAAGTGTTATTGAAAGCTTTATAAAATTATTTTGGGATAAGAGATTAAAATAACATTTATTTTATTACTTCACTAACGCAATACAAATAAATAGTTAACCTTTCTAATAAATATAAATGGTACTCTGGAATAATTTTATAAGGATTTCGGTTTCAAAGATTGAAGTTATACCAGGAATATCGACAATAGGCATAAAATTATTGTACCCTTGTACGGAATATCATCAAGCATTATTTGGATGTTATAGATTTAAGATGAACCTCTCTTTAGGGTATCTTCAAAAAATTCTTTTTATTAATTCTTCAAACTATGAAAAATCAACCCAAAATTTGATGAAACATCTAATAAAACCAGGTATGACAATATTAGATATTGGGGCCAATATTGGTTTTTTTACATTATTTATGGCCAAACTTATCCATAAAGAGGGTAAAATTTATTGTTTTGAACCACATCCAACAAATTTTCAATTATTGTTAGATAATATCAAGAGTAATGATCTAAAAAATGTATATCCGGTTAATTTAGCTTTATCTAATGTAACGGGGAAACAACAACTTAGTCTAAATTTTTTTAACGATGGGGGTCATTCATTAGGGAATCTTTCAAATAATTTGGAAGTATCTAAAATAAATCCCTCCGTAGACAAAATATTAGTTAATACTTGTACAATAGATGAATTTATCGCAAAAAATCATATAGAAAAAGTTGATTTCATCAAAATTGATGTTGAAGGTGCTGAGTATTGGGTATTTGAAGGGGCAAAGAAACTATTATCCCAGTCTAATGCACCAGATATTATTTGCGAGATTGGAAATACAGCAGCAATTCAGATCGGAAAGAAAGAGAGTGATATTCGAGAATTACTATACTCGTTTGGATATCGTAGTTTTTTTATTGAAGACGGGATTAGAGAATTTGGAGATGAAATTCCTGTAACCCGATTACAAAATATATTGTTTACTAAATCTGAAATAAAATAGAAAGAATGGTTTATTCAATTCCAAAGAATATCGACCATTAGTACTCCAAAAATGCAGGTCTCCTGCTATTTATCTCATAGGTCATTTAGAAAGACAATATATATATAATATTAATTCGAAAAAAAATCTTCTGAAACGTTTACTTATACATTTCATCTTTATCGAAAGGATTACATCAAGTACCCGGACCTATGAGATATGTTTAATCGGGTTGCAATCGCCATCAATTATTAGGACGATTTGCAATTTATTCTCCGTCTTTTCGAGATCCATTTAATACGATTGTTATCATCCCCTCATTGGACATATTCTAGCTCTGCAAAAATCCTCGATTATAGATCCGGCTAAAGATCACGAGAATAATTTTTTAAGATGTTGTAGAGGATCGATTTGATTTTGAGTTCTTTGACCTGCGCTTGGAATTTCCGTGCTTTCAGGACTTCCCCAAACTTTCTTTTGAGGACGGAGAATACGGTTTCGACCTTGTTTCGTTGATGATAGCAGGCCTTATCGAACGATCTTGCAAGTTCTCGTCGATATATTCCGAAGATCCGTTTTCGTTTTCTGGTTCTGACCGGGATAAGTGAGTAAACGTTCAAGTAATCCCAGATAAGTCTGTGAATATTTTCAGAATCGTATCCTTTATCGAGAACGTAGGTATCAGACTTTCTCGTTCTATGACATTGAACAAGAAGTTTTTCCGCGTGAGGGATATCATGAACCGGTTGCTGGGAGATCTTGAATCCGGTTACGATCTGTCTATTGGTATCGACAGAGATGGAGGTTTTCAGAAATCGTTTTCGAGTTTTCCCGGTTCTCCAGGAATAATATGAACTGCATAGAAACTGGTAAAACCCGACGAATCAATCGCGGTCAAAGCAATTTTCTCACCCCAATCGTAAAACTGTTTAATGAGCCGGTTGAGTAACCAGTTGAATGTAGAAGATCGAATCCGTTGACAAAACTTATGGATTGTCGTGAAATGGGGGGACCTTATCGAAATGGGTCTTCTCCCGAAGTGAATCCATGATCTCAGTTAGTTCTACTATGTCCCTGTAATCTTCAGACAAGTATTCTTTCAGGAGAAGAAGAATGAGAAACTGGTGCTGAGTATAGATCTTTTTTGAAAATTTTGCTCTGTAGAAAACCTAATCAAAAAGCGGGTTGTACCGACGACCGAAAGATCTAAGGTACAATGTCTCCTTTTCTTGATTGTGCAGTCAAATAGAAAGGAGACAATAAAGAAAT
>NZ_JBEKRH010000042.1:0-3803 GCF_049518935.1 Methanoregula sp. | reverse complement strand
GATGCGAGTGGCATGGTCCTGAGTGTCGGCGCACCTGCTAACCCCGTTGAGCCGTATTCGAGCTATGCTGTGGGAGCCCTTGCATCCGATGATTTCTCGAGTTTCACCCTTACCTTCACGGCAAGCGATCTTTCTGCAGTCCCGGTTATCCTCCAGTGGAAGGATGCTGATGGGAACACGTTAACGACAACAAAGACCCTTGACCTGCGCTCCCTTGCCGCTTCCGGTGGAACGGGTTCGCGGTCCGGCAGCTCGGCAACCGGCGCTGCACGGGGCGGTGGCCTGAGCTCATTCTATCCCCTCATTGCCGGCGGGGTCGTCATCATCATCGCCATCGTCTTCTGGATGAAGAGGAAATGGATCGTGGCAAAATTCAGGAAGCAGTGACGGAAGTGCAGTGATCCACGTTCTGATCTTTTTTCCCATCCGTTACTCATGATAGAAATGTTTTAACGTCGAAACCTCCTTTCGCTTCCCCTGAATAAGCACGGTTCTGGCCTTTTCTCATTCAGCCTGTTTTCCTGGTCCGGGTAACCAGTATCGTGTGTCTTTCCTGTCTGCGCGATCAACTCTTGAGAATCCCCACCCGGGATCGTTTATCCGATGATCTCTTCTGGTGCTTATTGCGCGACCGTGACCATAGGAATGTGCAGTACATTTTTGTGCAATAACCAACATAAATGTACATAATCGCCGGCTCCCGCAAGACACCGGTTATGCATGTATACGGTGACCAGAACGTATGGCAGACAACAGCTATGTTCACGGATATTCAGAACGCGAATCAGAACGACTGTCGGACCAGGCCCAGACGCTCACAACCCTCCTCCACGATGATACCCGGTATCCCCCTGGGTCCCGGGTGCTCGAAGCCGGGTGCGGGATCGGCGCCCAGACCCTCATACTGGCACGAAACAGCCCGGATGCCCTGATAACCTCGGTCGATATTTCAGCGGAATCCCTGAAGCGGGCGGAAGAGATGATCCGGAAGGATGGGATCAGGAATGTGACATTCCGGCAGGGGGATATATTCCGGCTCCCGTTTGAAAAGGGCAGCTTCGATCACATCTTTGTCTGCTTCGTGCTGGAACATCTGGCAGAACCCCGGCGGGCACTTGAACAGCTCCGTCCGCTCCTGAAAGACGACGGCACGCTGACCGTGATCGAGGGGGATCATGGTTCCACGTTCTTTCACCCTGAGAACAAAGATGCTCACCGTGCGGTGCAGTGCCTTGTGGATCTCCAGCAAAAGATGGGCGGCAATGCACTGATCGGCCGGCAGCTCTATCCTCTCGTCACCGGAGCAGGATATGCGGATGTGCAGGTCTCGCCGCGGATGGTCTATGTCGATGCATCCCGGTCTGCTCTGGTGGAAGGGTTCACGAAACTGACCTTCACAGCAATGGTCGAAGGAGTCAGGAAGGACGTACTTGAACAGGGCCTGATGGAGAGGGATGCATGGGAACGTGGGATCCGGGCACTCCACCGAACCGCTGAACCGGACGGCGTTTTCTGCTATACCTTCTTCAAGGCAACCGCACGAAAATGAGTACAGCGGAGACGGACATGAACATATCAGTCATCCTCGCCCACCCGCGTCCCGGAAGTTTCAACCACGCGATAACCGACACGGCCGTTGTTACCCTCCGGGAAGCCGGTCACAGCGTTATTGTCCATGATCTGTATGCGGAGCAGTTCGATTCCCTGCTCCCTGCGGGCGAGATTTCCCGTGATGCCCCCCTTCCGCCGGGTATTGCTGCCCACTGTTCCGAGATCTCCTCAGCTGATGGCATCGTTATTGTCCACCCAAACTGGTGGGGGATGCCACCAGCGATCCTGAAAGGCTGGATTGACCGGGTGCTCCGGCCCGGTGTTGCGTACCGTTTTGCGGAGACAGACTCCGGTGAAGGCATCCCGATCGGGCTCCTGAAGGCAAAGGCAGTAATTGTCTTCAACACCTCCAACACACCTGCTGTACGGGAGCAGGAGGTATTTGGCGACCCTCTCGAACGTATCTGGAAGGACTGCATCGTCTCCTTCTGCGGTGTACCCGTATGTCACCGGCGCATGTTTGGTGTTGTTGTGACCAGCACTGCAGAGCAGCGCAAGGCATGGCTGGAGGAAGCGCGGCAGCTCATGCTTGGCACATTCCCCCGGCCCTAAAGGCAGGCCGCTCACTTTCGCCCTGTGCGTCCCCTCCCTTTTTACCAGTCCCGCCCGTTCTCTCAAGTGGAGATAAAAATGGATACTGCTGCACAGATACGCCAGATCGAAGAGACTCTCCGGTCCATGAACAGGTGCTGGACAAAAACATGGGATGAACCGGCATTCAGGGATTTCATCCACCCCGATGCCGTGGCCATAGTACCGACAACGCCCGGGCGCCTTGAAGGCCGGGATGCCTACGTGGCCGGGTGGCGGGGGTTTACAGAAACAGCGAAGATCCATGAATGGAAAGAGACGGATTACCGGGTCCAGCTCTACAACGGGGAACGATCCGCGGTTGCCACCTGCCTGTTCTCCATCACGTTTTCAATGGATGGGCAGGTGCAGACCATGAGGGGCCGGGATATGTTCTTCCTGATAAAAGAGGGTCAGCACTGGCTCGTGGTCGCAGACCAGTTTTCACCTGAACCAATGGCAGGATGAGACCACGGGTGGATCCGGCTCTTTTAAAGAACCTGAAATTCCCCTTTGTTTAAAAATACCGGACGATAATAAAATAGGAGACATTCATGGATACTATCGTACTTGTTGGCTATATTGCCGGGACGCTCACTACGGTTTCATTTGTCCCGCAGGTTATCAAGGCCTGGAAGATGCGGGAGACACGGGACCTCTCGCTTGCCATGCTCGTTCTCTTCGGTATCGGTATTCTCCTCTGGACCCTGTACGGTATCTGGACCGGTTCACTTCCTATCATCGCAGCCAATGTGATCACGTTTGTCCTGATCCTCATACTGCTATTCCTGAAGATGCGATATCGATGATCATTTTTCAGGCGCCGGGTCTGCACTTCAGATAAGGAATTGCATCGGGAAGAACATACAGAATAACCGCTGCTCAAACGGTGTCTGTATCAGCGCAGGATTGCCGTGAGGGAAAACAAAAAAGGAAAATAAAAATTTGTGTTGTTCAGTCCTGGAGGAGCACAAGACATCCCGCGATCCTGTCGTGGAGTCCCTGGTGCTTTTTCGTAAACCCGATCATGATGAACCCGATGAATATAATCAGGGCTGAGATATATTTCCCGAAGAAACGGAGCGTTGTCCGGGCAAAGGATGGCTTGTTGCCCTCGAGATCCGTGACAACAAGGCTCATGAGCACCTTGCCGGGTGTTGCCTGGCTGCGGGAGGATTCGAACCCGGCAAAGTACAGCCATGGAACGATGACAAAGAACATGCCGAATGCGGCAACGATCGGGCCGAGCGCAGCATCAAGGGTTCCCGCTTCGGTCAGATCATGGTAACTGACACCACTGACCGTCATGAAGTAGGCATATTTCAGACCGTTCGAGAGGGAGAAGAAGGCAATTGCGATCCCCCCGGCGATTAAGACTAGGATAAAATCGACGATGAATGCAATAAGCCGCCTGCCCAGACCTGCATAAACCCCGACTTCGGGCCCCTCGTCCTCTTCCGGAGTGGCTACGGGTCGTTGCTGGATGGATTCGATATCTGCCCCGCACCACTGGCAGAATTTTCCGGAGGCATCAGTCTCTTTTCCACATTTAGGACAGAACATTCGTTGAACTCCTGATATGTAAAGTTAATCCGGGTGTCCTTTTTAATTTAACTGTTCTT
>NZ_JBEKRH010000041.1:0-5038 GCF_049518935.1 Methanoregula sp. | reverse complement strand
AGCTCCGGCAGACGAACAACGCTTCATGGCAGGATGTCCACCAGGACCGGGAGGATATCCGGACCGACCGGCAGCAGATCCGGAACGATCGCGGGGCACAGGGCTCTGCGTCGTAGACTTTTTAATTTTTTCAATATCGTTTTCAGTGTCTTTTTTAGCCCATCCGGTTACTCCGGCTTTTCAGGACAGCTTCGCGTGTTATCGCATTCCCTGTCACGGTTACCCATCCGCACATGAAGCCGCGGTCATCATGGGGGAAAAAGATACGTGCACAGGGCATAGCAAAACACGAATAAATCATTCCATTCCGGAACGTTTTTTCAGCGAGAGTCTGGCGGAAATAGTTTACTCACCGTCCGGTCGATCCGGATTACCTTTTCAACCGGGGTCATGATCGCGATGAAAAAATGCCCTCACATCCTGTCTGGAAATCTGCCTGACACGGTTCATGTAAAGTCCGGTCAAAGCCCCGGAAAGATACCCTTAAACTCCTCCCGTACCAACATCATCCCGGAGAGAGACCATGGACAAGATCACGCTCGGCCCGATGCCGTATATGAGTGTCATGCCCGCCGTACTCGTGGGCGCAAACGTGAAGGGGAAGGCGAACTACATGACCGCCGCATGGGCAACCGTTGCCTGCATGGCGCCACCGATGGTCTGTGTTGCGCTCAACAAGGCGCGGTATACCGCGAAGGGAATTGAGGAGAACAAGACCTTCAGCCTGAATGTGGCATCCGTAAAGCACGTAGTCGAGACCGACCACTGCGGCCTCGTCTCCGGAGCGCAGGAGGACAAGTCGAAGGTCTTCCAGTCGTTCTATGGCAAGCTGAAGACCGCACCCTTAGCCGCGGAGTGCCCGGTCAACATCGAATGCAGGCTCTTCAAGGAAGTCGACTGCGGGAGCCACCAGTTGTATATCGGCGAAGTCGTGGAGATCCATGCAGACAAGGCATGTTTGACCGACGGGAAACCGGATGTTGCAAAGATCCACCCGATCGTGTACTCCCAGGCCACCTACTTCGATATCGGGAAACCGGTCGAAAAGGCGTTCTCGGCGGGGAAGAAGTATACGAAGAAGTAGGACCGGTTTTCTCTCATGAGAAACCGGACTTTTTTTAAACCGGTGAAAATTTTAACCTGTGAAAAAGGAGGGCCCCTTTCCTAGGACTTCACTTCCAGGTCCATCTCGATGCCGCCGATTGCCCCGAGCACAATATTATACACGATGGCGACGATCGCACCGCTGATGAATCCGCCTATACCCCCGATGATGATCATCATGACCCAGCCGATAAGACCAGCCCCGACCCCGAGCATTTGCGTGCCCACTGCAGTCGCCATCCCCCCGACGCCAATGGCAAGGAAGATCCCCATGAAGAACCCCCAGACAAGGCCAATAACACCGAAGAATTTCGCTACACTCAACACGCCGAACTGTTTGATCATGTATGCAGTAGTTGCCATGACACCCTGAACTCCTGTGATATGAAGAAGGATCTTCCTGCCGGAACATAAACGCTTCGGGAGAATATCATCCTCCCGGCTCTCCCCGTGACCGGTTCCTCTCTTTTTTTATCCTGCCCCGCTCAATACTTCAGCTCAATGGTTCTCCCGTTCATCCTGGACATCATCCTGAATTTTGACAAGTACCTCCCCCAGATCCTCAATGAGTACGGGACCTGGACCTACTTGATCCTCTTTCTCATCCTCTTCTGTGAGACGGGACTTGTCATCACCCCATACCTGCCGGGCGACTCGCTCCTCTTCGTTGCCAGCGCACTCGCTGGTGCAGGCTACCTGAACATCTGGGTCCTCCTGGGTGTCCTGATCCTTGCGGCGGTCCTCGGTGACACAGTGAACTACTGGATCGGGTTCATCTTCGAGATGCGGGTGCTCGAATGGCGGTTCTCACCCGTCCGGAAAGAGCATCTTGACGAGACGCACCAGTACTTCACGAAGTACGGGGGTTTCACCATCGTGATCGCCCGGTTCATTCCCTTCATCCGGACCTTCGCCCCGTTCCTTGCCGGTGTCGGCGAGATGCCCTACCCACGATTCCTTTCATACAATGTCCTCGGCGGCCTCGCATGGGTCACCCTTTTCCTGTCCGTGGGCTACCTGTTTGGCAATCTCCCGGTGGTCAAGGAAAACTTCTCCCTGGTCGTCTATGCCATCATCGGGATCTCGCTGATCGCCTGCGCCGGGGTCATCGTGAAGAGCTTCAGGCCCGGCCGCACAAAAGAGAAATCCGGCTAACCTTGCACCGGGGATAATGGTATTGATGAGGATTACCGGTGGTCCTCAATAAGGCGGATGAGGTTCTCCCGTCCTTTTTTTACTTTCTGGATCATCCCCCTCTGGTGGAGATCATTGAGCGTGGAACTCACGGTGGATTTTGGCATGCCCAGGAATTTCACGATCTCTGACTGGAACTGTTCCCCGCCATTTGCCCGTAGCAGCTGGACGACCCGCTCTTCGAGAGACAGCAGATCCGCTTCGGACAGGCGGGGTGCCTGGTCCTCAGGATCGCCTGTTGGTTCATCGGGTCCGGAATGCGGTTTTCTCTTCCGGTATACCATGAAGCCGGAGACGGCGATTATGATGACAATGATCCCCAGGACAACCGGCAGGACCGGGAATGCCGGTCTTTCCAGCACGATCCGGGGTTCCCCGTCCCCGAAGGAACGCAGGCCATACCAGATGAGCCCGTCGCCCGCCTGCTGGTCGGGAACCGGTTCTGCGTCCGTTACCGTATAACCGTGCGGGTACCTGACGATGAGGGTAGTATCCTTATCAAGGTACATCCCGCCGGCAAACGCATCGCCTGCGGAAAGGTCCCCGTCAGTCACGGCAAAGTTCGTCCAGGAAAACGAGTAGGTGACAACCCCGAACTTTCCGGTCGGGGAGGTCTGGACAACGGAATTCCCGGAAAAATTGTCCACCATCATCTGCCGGGACGTGCCGGCAGCTGCCTGCGCAGCAGAACGCTGCATCAGGTCCTCCAGCTGGGGGAGGTAGACTGAGTTCAGGTCCTGGGAGTAGTTCTCAAAATTATTCATATCATCGTCAGTGGCAAGGGGGGTGCGGTACTCCACGGTCCAGAGCGCCGAGCCGTCTTCCCTGAGCGTGATCGTGTAGGTGGTGGTATAATCCGGGGCGGGTGCCGCCCATACCACCGGCAGGGTGCAGATCAGCAGCAGGACTGCGATGGCCAGAACACGGTACCGGGTCAGATTATACATGGAGCACCTTGTTGTTGATCATTATCGTGTTCTGTATAAAAAATATGTAACCGGTCTTTTTTACCGGTGATTCATGTTTCTGACATGAACAGCGGAATTACCGGGTGTGGAACCTGGTATCACTGTTGCCATTCCCGTTATCATGCCGGGAGTCGGTCAGGTGGTCCGTTCCGCTGCTGTTTCCGCTCCTGTTTTCCGGGTAGTTTGACGGGGACAGATTACGGCCGGGAGTTACCTGGATAGCCGTCCTGTGCTGGTCCTGAACGGTCTGGTTCGTTTCCCGGGGGAGCTGCCCACTGTTGTTCCAGGTCTGCCCGGTTTGTTCCGGTCTCTGGTTCCCTGATCCGGGGACTATTCTGTTAACGTCAGGTCCGGAACGTCCTCCCGTATATACCGGTGTTGTTCCGTTCTGCATCCGGTCCCCTGTGCCGGGACTCAGGTGTTCAGCACGTAACCATATCCGGTTATCTGCATCCTGGTAGCGTTCGAACTGGGTCTGGGTCTTCTGCTCAAGTTTCTGCTCCAGGTCACGGCTGTTGTCATATGCCCTAGCGAGGCCCGGATTGTCGGAGTGCGTTGACATGAGGTTTTCCAGGACAACCTGGTGCCTGAGGATCATTTCCTGCGCGTGCATGAGGCCGGTATCGATGGGCGCCGGCGTGGATCCGGCCTCGTTGAAGGGGGGCATGGACCGGGTTTCGTTGAACCGTTCGAGGGTACCTTCGGTCTGGTTCAGGTTCTCCCGGTACTGATCCAGTGCCTGGTCCGCGGCATCGGTCCTGTTGGCCTCCAGTGCGCCTTTCAGTTCGGAAAGGCGGAGGTCTGCGTGGTCAATCTCTTTTGCCAGCCTCTCGCTCTGGTTGAAGGTGAAGGAATCGTCGAGATTTTCAAACGCGATCTTGAGCCCGTACAGGGAGTTGTCAGCGCCGATAGATCCGTTATATGCCTGTATGTCATCTACGAGCTGCATCCCCTGCGTGCCGGTGGTGTTGTCTGCCGCGGCAGTTCCGATGGCGCAAAGCAGTCCAAGCGCCACCAGCCCCAGCAGCACGCCAAACCTGGTGTTCATGTTTTTTCCCTCCATAAGCCGGTTTATACCGTTGGCTGAATGTTCCCTTTCCGGAGCCATAAGGGTCGTTACTGTTCCGGGAAATGCCAGTCGTCCATGCGGTTTTTATATCGTATGAAATCGTTCCGGACGGTCCAGCGGGCAAATCGGAGCGATTTCCTGCAGGAAAATGTTCCGGTGTTTTTTCGGGCAGAATACCTGATGGCCCGGTTCCGGATCGGCCGGACGCGCAGGAGCGGGGGAGTAAACGCGGGAGACCGGCTGGCCCCCGCCCCTCTCACGTGCTGTGGTTGTCGCCAACGTCTCCAGTGTCCCGATGACCGTCACCTGTTGCACCGCAGCACACTCCGCAGAGGTACGACCATGTTCGTAATCTTCCAGCAACGGGATTCATTGAAATGAGGGTCCGGGTTGGGTCGTGCTTTGCATCAGGGACGTTCCGGTTATTCAAGGGAGCCCCGCACGTTTTCCATCGTATCCGGAGAATTAACCCGTCGGCCTGTCGCATCATGGCACCTTCCCGGGTGCGGAAACCTACGAAACGGGTCTTTTATGTAGGTAATAATATGAGGATCGCATAGGACCGTCGAAAAATAATAATTAAAAGTCTACGACGCAGAGCCCTGTGCCCCGCGATCGTTCCGGATCTGCTGCCGGTCGGTCCGGATATCCTCCCGGTCCTGGTGGACATCCTGCCATGAAGCGTTGTTCGTCTGCCGGAGCT
>NZ_JBEKRH010000040.1:0-5994 GCF_049518935.1 Methanoregula sp. | reverse complement strand
GAGATTTTCTCTTTTGAGCGCTGAGGGAGGGATTTGAACCCTCGAGTCCCAAGGGACACAGGTTTAGCAAACCTGCGCCTTACCTGGCTAGGCTACCTCAACAGAGGAATCTCGCATCTTGTTTACAGACACTCGCAGCTGAATAGTCGCTGCTCCATGAATGGTGCTTTATAATATGGGCAGGTGCGGGTAATAAGTGTTTGCCCGATGAGAGTCCCACTCGTGAGAGTGGGCTGGCATTGAGAAGATTTCCGCAGGAAATCTTCGAGCATGGAAGTCCCGGCCTGTCCCGCCCTTACTATATGTGCGGATTCTGGAGGTTGTGATTGCACGCAATACTTAGTATCTAAGTATGCGTTGTATGGTATTTGACTATCCCTGATCCACCGCGGGGGCGCCCCGGCGGGGAATCGGTCGTCGCATCAGCGATGACTGATTTGAGAGGATATCAATCTTCGATTGCTGCGGCGGTCATCGCTTTTTCCATACATGAGTACTCTTAGTAAAAAACCCTGAGCTTGCAGGAATACCTGCACTTAGTAACCTGCATTCATGGGAGGGGTTGCCCTCGCGCCCTGGTCAGGCAATGGCGTGGATGGGGGGTCGGGCAGGTACATTTCGATCCCTTGGGAACTGGGGTCACGCGGGAATCTCCACCGTAATTTTTCATTGCTGCCACGCTCCTGGCACTTGGGGAAATGGAAATGTACCCATGCGACCCCCTCCCATCTTTTTATTTTTTTTGCACGGACTGGCAGGAAAAATGGTAAGTTTTGCCGATGGCAGATTCACGGTCATGGTCGGGCAGAGAATGGGCCGACTGGATGGATGGGGTCGCATGGGTACAATCATGATCGTGAGCGAACCTCCTCATCACTTCATTCCTGGTGGTACTTGCCGCGGCTCTCATTGCAGCAGGCTGCACAGGGACTGCGGTCCCGTGTAACCGGAAATCCGCTCCGGTCCCGGGCATCACTCACCCTGCAATTTTCCTTTTTTAAAAACCGGCCACACATTTCATATTCCCGGCCCCGATCTCTCTTAGAGGAATCCCTATGCAGAAACCCGCACTGCTGATCATCGATATGCAGAACGATTTCGTCCTGGAAGGCAGGCCCCTCCGGGTGGCATCTGCCCGTACCGTAATCCCGAAAATCCATGAAGTGCTCGCAGCGTTCCGGGCAAAGAAACTTCCGGTCTTCCATATCGTGAGAGTCCACCGGAAGGACGGCTCCGATGTCGAGATCATCCGTCGGGAGATCTTCCGTAAGCAGCCGTTTGCTGTCGAGGGAACGCCCGGTGCAGCAATCGTAGACGAACTTACGCCGCTGCCGGGCGAATACGTGATCCCAAAGATCCGGATGAGCGCCTTCATCGGCACCGAACTCGACCTGATGCTCCGGAACCTCGGCATCACGGACCTTGTCGTCGCCGGCATCCAGACCCCGAACTGCATCCGGACAACCGTCTTCGATGCAATCGCGTACAACTATCCCGTGGTGCTTGCCGTGGACGCAACCGGCGCCCAGACGGACGAGATCCACAATGCCAATGTCCGGGACATGCAGAACATCAGCGTCCGGATTATGACGACCAAAGATCTGGTAGCATCCCTCTGAACGATCCGGATAAAAGGACACTCCAACCATGCTCTCCGGCACCGAACTTGCCCTCGCAGGACTTGCAGCGGTAGCGGCAGGGCTGATCAACGCCCTTGCCGGGGGCGGAACATTAGTCTCGTTTCCCACACTTATTGCAATGGGCATCCCCCCGGTGGTTGCCAACATCACCAACACGGTGGCACTCTGCCCCGGCTATCTCGGGGGCGCACTGGCCCAGCGGACAGATCTCAGGGGACAACAGCGGCGACTGCTGATCCTCATCCCCGCCGCTATTATCGGGGGCGTGGCGGGAGGAGCATTGTTACTCCTCATAGACGAGCACACATTCACCGTTCTCGTCCCCTTCATGATCCTGATGGCCGCCGTGCTGCTCGCAGTGCAGGACCGGGTGAAGATATGGATCAGCTCGCACACCGGTTCCGGTGAGCGGGACGCTGACGGGTGCAGGAGGGCGATCCTGCCGGTGGGCATCGCCGCAGTCTATGGCGGGTATTTCGGCCCGGGCCTCTCGGTAATCATCCTTGCCGTACTCGGCCTCTTCATCGATGACAACCTCACCCGGCTCAATGCCCTCAAGCAGTGCATTTCGCTTGCCGTCAATGTAGCGGCAGCGGTCTTCTTCCTCTTCACCGGTCTTGTGATCTGGCCGCTCGCACTCGTCATGGCTGCCGGCGCCCTGATCGGCGGGGCTGCGGGCGGGACCATTGCAGGGAAGATCGATCCGGGCCGGCTGCGGTGGGCGATCGTGGCGATTGGGATCATCGTCGGGATCATCTTTCTGGTCCGGCTATAAACCGGTGGTATCACGTGTTCCCGCCAGGGCGGCCCCCGGATAATCCCATGTTCAGCAATTGTCAGGAGGTATCCCGTACGGGACGGGTACTGCCGCGGTAAAAAAGAGGAGGATGAGATCCGGTGCCGGCTCATAGCGCGTTGACAAGCGAGCGCCGGGTGACGATGCCCGCCAGTTTCCCGTTCTCCATGACCGGGATCGCACTGATATTCTTTTTGAGCATCGTGGCCACTACGTCGGCGACCTTTGCCGTCCGCTCCGCCGATATCAGCGGGGCGGTCATAATGTCTTTTACAAGCATATTCCGGATCCGGTGATCCTGGTGGTTGTCCCCTACTGACTCCCGGAACTTCCGCATCGCGATCGCCACATCGGTCTCGGTCACGATACCGGTATACTTCTCGTGCTCGGTCACCACGAACCGGGTAATCTTGTCGTCCAGCATCCGGCGCCGCAGGTGGACGACCCGTTCGTCGGCTTCGATGGTCACCACTTTCTCGATCGCATCCGCGATGCCATTCTCCGGGTGGTACTTCTTCAGCAGGTCTCCCGCTGATACCTGTCCGATCAGCTTGTGGTCACTGTCATAGACCACCACGAGCTTGTACTTCTGGAGGAGGGGGACCAGAATATTGACATTTTCGTCAGGATAGACGCTCGTGAAGTCCTCCTCAACCACGCTCGCCACGTGGATGGCCGTAGGGGCCAGGTCTGAGTTCTGCTTGCTGCCCAGCTTCTGCGCTATTGCCTGCCGCGAAACCGTGCCTACCACGGTGTTATTATTGACTGCGATCAGGGGGTCGAAACCCCCGTCGAGCATCTTATCGAGTGCTTCGGTAATTTTTGCCGATTTGGCAATCGTTGCCGGTTTTGCCATTACATCTCTGATAAAAACTTCTTTTGTCATTTTGCCACTTCCTTTATGATATCATCGCGTTTCAGGATCCCTGCAAGGGTATTCTTCTCCATGACAACGAGGCTGTTGACATGGTGTTTTCCCATCAGTGCAATAGCGTCCGGGAGCGGGGTCTCCGCCGGCACCGTGATGACGGGGGACGTCATGAGATCCTCCGCCGTTACGGCTGCTACCACGAGCAGGCCCTGCCCGCCCGGCCCGTCCGCCTCTCTGCGTCGCTGTATTGTCACGTCTTTTCCGATCACACCCGATAACTTCGGTTCGTCGTCAAAGAAGGCGAGGTTCGTCTCGGTGATGATACCAGCCGGGGCACCATCATCGTCTACCACCAGCACCTTGTCATTGCGTTCGCGCATCACGCCAATCACGTGATCGAGCGAGTGGTAGCGGCTGACCACCGCCACATCCTCCATCACGTCCCCGGCCGGGCACCGGAGTGCCCGGACGAGAACGGATTTCATCAGATCGGTCTTGGTCACGATACCGTTCACTGCGCCTGCGTCCACAACCGGGACGCTGCTGATGATCTTCTCAACAAACAGCCTCGCGATCTGCCGGATTCCCTCGTCAGGAGACACCACGGCAGGGTGTTCCGTCATCAGGGCGCCCACAGGGATCCGGTCAAGCGGGCGGCGGCGCCAGGCGGGTTCACCCTGCCGGAGCCGGTAGGCGATATCCTTCTTGGTGATGATACCGGTCAGCCGCCCGTTCTCCATCACGGGAAGACGGGAGATCTTGTGCCGCACCATCAGCCTGCGGGCATGGGCCACCGTATCTTCGGGAGAGACCACGAAGACCGGGGTACTCATGACATCACGTGCCTTCATCGCCTTCACCCCCGGGCAAATGCCCTGACCAGATCGAACTCGGTCACAAGCCCGATCAGATGGGAATCCTCGATCACCGGCAGCGCCCCGATATTCTTCTCCAGCATCTCGCGGGCCGCCTCATTGATGCTCTTCTCCGGGGTTGTTGTTGTGAGTTCGCCGGCGATCAGGATTCTGACCGGGAGGTTCGTGACCTCCGCAACGTTACCCGTCGTCATCCGGGCGAAGACTTCCCTGCTCCCGAGGTACCGCATGAGATCGGTGGCAGTGACTATACCGTAAAGCACGTCGTCGCTGACCACGGGCAGCCTCCTGAAACGGTATTTCATCATGTCATGGGTGACCGTTGCGATCGGGCAGTCGGGGGCTGTTACCCGGAGCGACTGGCTCATCACGTCCTCCACGTGCAGGGTGCTCCGTTCGGCGGCGAGCACGCGAAGTACATCGCGTTCGGTCACGATCCCGACGAGCACCCCCAGCTTGTCCACGATGGGAAGCCCCCCGATCTTCTTTGTCACGATCGTATCGACCGCCTCCCGGATCCGTGCACTGTCGGGGAGCGTGACTACCGTCTGGGTCATGATCGCCCGAACGCTTTCGTTCACCGCAGCGATCAGGTTGCCGTGGTGTTTCTCCCCCACGAGCCGGGACGTGTCACCCCCTCCGAGGAGGCTGATCACATCTCCGGACGTGAGGATCCCCCGCAGTTTCTTCGTACCTGCATCCGTGACGGGAAGCCTCCGGAATCCGCATGCTGTCATCTGCTCCACAGCGGCAATGATCGTCATGGTCCGCGGGACTGATACGACATCGCGGGTTGCGATCGCCATGACCTCCCCTTCCTGTTCAACGATATGGGACCTGAACTCGACCGGCCCGCGATCGAGCGTTCCCGGCATCTTCAGGAGCCTGTCGCCCTGCTTGACGCCATTTCCGTTCTGGTGCATTAACCCTCCGGATATTTTCTGGATAGTTTCTGTATTGTTCCTGAGCACCGGTGCATATCGGCCCGGTGCGATTCTGTTCCGTTATTATTACCGGGTCCTGCGACCCGGCCCTGTGCTGTCCTGCACAGCCCCTGCTTACGCAAGGGCCCCGAGGACATCGTGCCGGTTGACCACACCGACCACATGCCCGTCTTCGGTGACCGGCAACAGGCTGACATCGTGTTTCACGATCAGTTCCGCTGCAGCGCTGATCGGCTCATCAGCCCCGATCGTGAAGACCTCCCGGGTCATCACGTCACCGATTGTAGTACCGGCATGCTGCACGATCGCCGATCTCACCCGTTTACTGCTGATCAGGTCCCGCCGCGAGATGAGCCCGACGAGCTTCTTCTTCTTCAGGACCGGGAACGCGGCAAAACCGCTTTCCACGATCAGCGCCGAAACCTTCTGGAGTTCATCTTCGGGATCTGCTGCCACCACATCCGTCGACATCTGCCGGGAAACCGGGCCGTGCAGCTCGTTCCGGGAGATGATAACCGGGAACAGGTCTGCCAGGAGCACCCCTCCCAGGAAGTGCGACGTGCAATCCATAATGGCGGCACTGTCAGTACGATACTTCCGCATCGCCTTTGCCACCTGTTCAATCGGATCTTCCGGAAGCGCCCGTGGCGCCTCCCGTACGAAACCCTCGATCGTGATATTGGATTTGGTTGCGGTCACCCGAAGACCGTCCGTGATGTCGATATAGCCGAGGAGGTTCTTTTTTGCGTCCACGACATAGACTTCCCGGAACCGGTCATCCCGCAGGATCTGCCGTGCCTTTGTCATCTGGTCGGTATGTTTCAGCACAGGGATCTCAACCATGAAATCCTGTGCTGTCCTCATGTGA
>NZ_JBEKRH010000039.1:0-6805 GCF_049518935.1 Methanoregula sp. | reverse complement strand
CAGCTCGGTAATCTGGGTTTCCATCGTTATCAGATGAAAGTATATACTTAAGAGTTAAAAAGATAATCCTTTGTTATGGACGGGTCTTTTCGGATCGGGCGCTTATTTGGGATTCCGATCCTGATTCACTATACATTCCTGCTCGTCATTCCCCTGTTTGCCTGGATCATCGGCAGCCAGATCACCCTGACCATCGATATGCTCAAGGAAATTTACCAGGTACCCATCGATATTACCGTTGTCACCGCCGGCTTTATGCCCTATGTGCTCGGGACGATCGTTGCGCTGGGGCTTTTCGTTGGCGTACTTGTCCACGAGCTCGCACATTGTCTTGTCGCCCGCAGCAAAGGGATCGCGATCAACAACATCACGCTGATGATCTTCGGTGGTATCGCAACAATGGAGGAGGGGATTCCCGACCCGAAGGCAGAACTCCCGATGGCGCTTGTCGGGCCGATTGCAAGCCTTTTCTTTGGGATCGTGTGCAGCCTGCTCGTCTACGCAGTCCCGTCAATGACCGCCGACCCGGGCACCGCAGGTGTGCTGGTCTTCATCTTCGGGTATCTCGGCGTGCTTAACATCATCCTGTGCGCCTTCAACCTGATCCCGGCCTTTCCTATGGATGGCGGCAGGGTGCTCCGGGCATTCCTTGCGAAAAGGATGCCCATGCACCGGGCCACCCAGATTGCGGCGGACATCGGCAAGGGGTTTGCAATCCTCTTTGGGATCATCGGGCTCTTCGCCTTCTCCCCGTTCCTGATCCTGATCGCCCTCTTCATCTACATCGGGGCGAACATGGAGTCGACTTCCGTGAGGTACAGCCACCTCCTGGAGAATGTCACGGTCGGCGACATGATGAGCAGCCCGGTCACTACCGTTCCGCCAACGCTCCCACTCAGCCAGGTGATCAGCATGATGTATACGAGCAAGCACCTTGGCTTCCCGGTGATCGACCGGGACACCCTTGTCGGTATGGTAACACTCGCGGATGTCAACCGTACATCCTCGATCGATCGCGAGGCAATGCAGGTCCGGGATATCATGTCCCGGGATCCAATCACGCTCCCACCCACGGCCCCGGTCATCGATGCCCTGAAGATCATGTCGGCCCACAACATTGGCCGGATCCCGATCGTGGCGGACGGTAAAATTGTCGGGATCGTGACCCGGACGGACATCCTGAAGGTCACGGAACTGAAGCAGATCTGAAATGGCCATCCCGGCATAAGTCTGTGCTGGAGTATCAACCACTCTTTTCATGGCACCTGCCCACATCTCCTCTCTTTCACCAGACCGATCCGTACCATGCGGACATGTAGAGGATTTGCTCATAAATCGTTTACATGCCCGGGGCAACGTTTCAGGCAGAAGCGGGTACCAAATTGCCCGCCATTTCAGAAATATGCAGGTGAACCACAATGACAATACGACAGAACGGAAAAACGCCCGGACTTATGGGCGCTCCATGGAAATTGATCGGGATCGTAGCCGGCATCCTCATCGTGCTGGCAACAGCAGGGCTGTTCCTCTTTGGAGGTGGCGGGAACCCTCAGGCACCAGCCGGGCAGGGAACCCCGGCTGCATCGGCCGCAACCGGCAGCGCTCCGTCCGTTGAGCACTACGGGGTTTCCAGCGCGGGCATCAGGGCCGAGAAGATCGTCTATCCCCCGACCGTAACGGTCCCGAAGACTGGGATACGCATCAACATATCCTACCCGGGCGCGTATACCGGGGACTACACGGTGAATGGGGTTACAGTACCGGTCAGGGATTCAGCTGATCGTCTCGTGACCCTCGAAAATGCTACCGGGCCTGTTACGGTCACACTCCAGAAGGCTGACCGGTCCGCAAAACAGGTGCTTGAGGTCGGTATCTGGAAGAACGGGCAATTGCTGAACTCTGCCAGCACGTCCCAGCCATACGGTTCGGTAACGGTCAGTGCCGTGGTCTGACCTCACTTTTTCCGAATCCTCCGATGGCAGGCCTGCATCCGCTAAAAGGCCAGGCAGTTGTCGAGCGGGGAAGTCCCCGCCACCTTCCGGTACGCTTCGAGGTCCCTGAACGGCCGCTTCGCGATTACCGCGGCTACCTTCTTCTTTCCCACACCTGGCAGCCACTTAATCGCGGATGCCGGGAGGGTATTAATCAGGACCGGGGCCGGAAGTCCCGTGATTGACCGCCTTCCCCAGTCCACGACTACGGTATCGATAACCTGTCCCACGGGGAGCTGGAGGGGGAGACCCACGAGAATCGGGTACGATCCCATCTGCCTGCCGAACGAGAGGTTTTCTGACACTTCAAACCGCACATCCCGGAGCACGGTGCCGATGGGAAATACCCGCTGGAGCATCGGGAGATCGATTGTAGTCCTGACGAACTCCTTGAATACCCGGAACCGCCGCTCGTGCTGCCCGAGCGTGTTGTTCGTGAACGCAGGCGTACCCTCGAACGGCATCACCTGCCGGATGTTCACGCGCCGGACCAGAAGCCCTGCATCGCGGACCCGTACGAGGAACTGTTCGTTGAGATCGTACGTTCTTTCGGTCTCTCCCGCAAGCCCGCAGACGAAGTTGAGGCCCGGGAGGAGTTCGGGCACATTGTCCCGCCGCTTCCCCCCTTCCTCGTTCACGATCTCAATTGCCCGGAACACATCGTCGGGCCGCGACTTCAGGTTGTTTGCCGTGACCACGGCAGGATCGGCCGTCTCCATCCCGAACGCTGCGACATCGCCTGACGTATGGTACCGGATGATCGCCCGGAGCGCTTCCCGGGCCGGTTCCTCGTGCCGTGCGATGGTTTCGGGGTTCGTGTTGTCGATGTGGAGCGTCTTCAGCTCCGGGGAGGCGGTACGGATACCGGAGAACAATGCTTCAATCTTCTCCGGGACCGGTGCCGGATACTCCCCGGAGCCGGCCCCGTAGGCAAGAATATCCGGCTGCCGACCGACGCGGAAGTGGCGGGCCCCGTGGCGGTGGAGTGCGGCAACTTCCTCCGTAATCGCGGGGATGTCACGGTATTTCGGCATGCCGTAGAACGGTTCCGTGCAGAACGAGCAGCCACCGGTTGCGCCATGGGAGCAGCCCCGGGCAGTCTCCAGTTCGCACATCACGTACGGATAGTCCGGGTGCTGCTCAATAATCCCGCTGCCCGCCACGCTCCACGGATCGGTCCGGGTATAATCCAGCGCCCCGGATGGGTCGTTGCCGGTGAGATAATTATCGAGCGCAATCGCCGGTTCCCCGGTGAGCAGGGTATCGAACCCGCTTATCACCTGCCGGATCGCCTTCTGGCCGCCTTCCCCTGCGTAGCCAAAGCCGATGGGACCGCCGATCAGTTTCTCTGGCCCTCTCACCATGTGCCCGACCTGCTGGATCTCGGTGAGCGTGGCCGGCGTGCCGCCAAGGTACTTCCCCGGCACCGTCACCCCCGCGATCATCACGAGCACGGCCGCCTTGTTCAGTTCGGTTGTCCGCAACGGATCCTTGCGGAGCTGGTCGATCGTGAGATACCGGACAGTATATCCGTGGGCGATGAATGCGCCGGCAACCGTGCGGATATAGGGCGAGATATACGGGGGTACACCAAGACATGCAGGCTCGTCAACGTACCCATCGAGGACAAAGGCGGTCGTACTCATACGGTGAACCCGATCATGGCAAGGAGTTTGCGGGCGATGTGGAGCTTGCCCCGCTTCAGCGGATCTACATCCTCATCGTCCAGATCGAAACCGATGAGCGTGATGCCCGATGCGCCCAGTTCATCGGCCGCAAATACAGCCCGGTCGCCATCCGTGAACCCGCCGAAGTTGTGGACATGGGGGAGGGGCGTGGCCTGTGTGGTAGCGACCACCGGGCCGGTAAACCGGGGCACCCAGTATTTCAGGAGCGGGATATTGTCCCCGTGGGCATGGATGACCACGATCGTCCCCTGCCGGTTCATCTCAAGGAACCGGTCGGTTGTCCCATCAAGGTCCGTGAAGATCGCATTTGGCTGGATACCGTTCGCATCAAGCACCTCGGCTGCTGCATCGGCTGCGAAGACTATCCCCCGGATTTTTCCCAGTTCATCCTTGAGGCAGGGTGCGTTCCCGCAGACCGTTACCTCGTTGCCATCAGTGATAGTGACAAGCGAGAGGAGGTTGTCGCGGTTCATGAGCGAGGCGAGCAGCCGGGCTGCCGCTTCATCACCCTCGCGTTCGAACCCGAAATACGCGAGGATCCTGCAGTAGCAGGGTTCCCAGAGGCTATACTCCATTCTTCCTGCCCTCGTTCTCGAGCCCGACCAGGGTCTTGAACTTCTGGAGGACGGGCTCGATCACGATCTCGAGCAGCTGGGCCTTGTTCTCCACTTTGCCGAAGTAGTGGAGCGGGAGGGTGGCGGCGGCCATGTTCGGATGGCCGCCCGCATCGCCCATATCACCGAACGCCTCGGAGAGGGCATTGCCGATATGCAGCCGGATATCCCGGTTGCGGGCCGAGATCACGATCGCGTTGTCCGTGATACCGTAGACGAGTGCCGTGTTCACTCCTTCGAGCGTAATTAGGAGGTCAGCCGCCTGCGGGAGGGAGTCGCGGTTCATCACGTACCCGACGTTCGCGAAGAGGTACCCGCTCTGGATCTTCCGCTCGTGGATCGCCTTCCCGATGATGTCGAGCGTCTCCTGAGACATGGACGGCGACATGATCTTGTCGAGCAGGTCGGCGTCGGTCAGGGGCAGGAGGAAGCCCGCGTAGTTGAGGTCCTGCGGCGTCACGTTGCGCTTGAACTCCTTTGTGTCCGTCCGGATACCATAGAGGAGTGCGGTTGCCACTCGCTTGTCAACCGGCACGTCCAGTTCCTGCAGGTACTGGGTCATGATACTCGCCGTGGCCCCGACACCCGGCCGGATGTCGACAAACGTGCTCTGGGTTGCCACGTGCTTTCCTTCCTTGTGATGGTCGATGGTAATGTTGATCTTCGTCTGGGGCGGGACATCGTTGTTCGCCCCCGGGCCCGAGCAGTCGACCAGGGCGAGGTAGGTGCACTTCGCAAGGGCATCGATGGTGAGATGCTCCATCTTGATATCGAGCAGGTTGACGAAGGTCCGGTTCTCCTGGTGCCCGATATTTCCCTCGTAAAAGATGCGTGTAGTAAGGGTCTTGGGGTTCGCGTGCTTCGCAATCTCGGCAAGCGCCATCGCGGACGAGATCGCGTCGGGGTCCGGATTCTTGTGGGTGATGATCCCGAGGGTGCCTTCCCAACCGGCGAGGAGGGTGAAGAGCCGTTGTGAGATCCGGCTCGAATGCTGCTTCCGGATCTGGAGGATTGCGAACCGGGCCACCACTTCCTGCGGGTAGAGGACGAACTCCGCACCGGCAGCCGTGAGCTTCTGGCCGTTCACCGGGTCGATCGATCGGGCCACGATCTGGACTGAGGGAAACCGTTTCTTGATAGTGAGGACGGCTGCGAGGTTTGCGTCCCCATCCCCGGTCATTATAAAGGCGATCTCGAAGAGGGGAAGACCTGCGAGCAGGTCCTGCGAGGTGATGTCGCGCTGGTAGGCATCGTATTTCTGGTCCCGCAGGTGTCGCACGCGGGACTCGTCCTTATCCACCACCACAACGCGCTCATTCTCTTTTGCCAGCTCGAGTATGATGTTGTAGCCATTTGTTCCGCACCCGAAGATGCAATATTTTATCGGTCCCGGCTGCTCAAACGGGGCTTCTGGTGGCATTGTACAGAAGATGTACCATTCCTGCGTATTAAGGGATTCCAAGTAGGGGATCGGGCAGGATCGCCAAAACCTTTATTCGGCATTATCGACCACATTATTAGGTCTAACAGGCTTGGGTCTGTAGCTTAGTTCGGCATAGCGGCGGACTCTTAATCCGCAGGTCAAGGGTTCAAATCCCTTCAGGCCCGTTTCTTTTGTGATTTCAGGTTCATTTTGGGACTTATTTAAATTTTCACTTGGTTTAAACTCATTATTCCTAGAACAGACAGCATTTTGGACGGGATCTAGCGGATTGGAAAGTTTAAACTCGTTAGATTCCGTTGATACGAAGTATCCACCTTCCACTTTGTAGATAGATACAGGTTTGCCGATAAGTGAGTGATCATAACCCCACGCGAATTGGATATATGGTGCACTGAATCCTTTCTTCGGAGCCATCTTTTTAACCGTCGTGTGTGATATCAATTCCATTCAATCCACCTTCAGAGTCTCTTTTATCACCTTAATGTCCGCTTCAATGGAAGACAGACGTTTATTGATGCTAATTTTTGAATTAGGGCGATCAATTTTTGGAGGACTTCTTGTATCCTCGTAAGGAACAAGTAAAAGTGCGCGTTGTCCATCGTGCTCTGTCTCATAGATTGTAACTGTGTTCCCAATGAGACCCTCATACTCTTGAGGGAGTCTGATCAAAGGATAAACCGTATCTTCTTTCGAAGTTTGTTTGCTTACTTTGGACTTCCCAACAGGTTTCATTCCAGTCACCATCTACTGTATAATATTGCGCAACTTAAGTTATATAACTTTCTTTACCGTTTTCGAGACTATCTTTTCAAGAGTTCACCGACGTGAACAAAGTAACAAGTACCATATATACTGATAATAACATACAAGTAAATATAAGAGTCAATCTATTGGTGCCCCAAGTATAGTTATGGGGAAGATTGCTATTTTATGAACTTTTAAGCCCGTTGTGATGTTATTTCAGCACGCGGGGTTGGATAAACCATCATTCTATAGAATTTGATATACCGATAGCAAGGGCTCTTTAGGATAACATGAATGAATGCGACTGACGTAAGCACTCCATCT
>NZ_JBEKRH010000038.1:0-6881 GCF_049518935.1 Methanoregula sp. | reverse complement strand
AGCCGGAGGTTGTTCCACAGAAGAAGAGGACGGGTCCACCTACCGTACAAGTCAGATGGCCCGCATCCTGCCCGTAGGCATGAGATCATTATCTTCCATTCCTATGAAGGTTTTCCCATGCCTTCGAGCGTAGCGTATGAAAGGAGGTATGAAAAAATGCAACTACGCAAATGGAGCGTCGCCCTGCTGGCATTATTGCTGGCAGCGATGGCGATGGTACCGATGGTGAGTGCGGCAGAAATAAACGCTCTGGCAAAAAATGCATCTGACAGAATTATCATTACACCCAAGTTTGATGATAGTCAGATAAGGATAAAAGCGCCGATGAATGAGTCAGAAATTGTATCGTTTGAATTTTCTGAGAAATGGCTGAATGAGAATAATTTAAACAAGAATTCCGACGATATTAAGATCTCCATTCCAAAAAGTGCACTGTCAACAAAACAGGCTGCAGCGGATAGTAACTCTGCACTGTATTCAATCGGGACGGAGGACAACCGTGGAAAAACGGTACTTCTGCAGATTCCAAAAGATACCTATGAAACAATGAATCCACAGTCGGCCCAGACAATTACCCTGGATTATCCACGTGAGTGTTTTGCATTTTACACGAACGCCGATGAAATGCTCAATGGGATTGAACAAAGAAAACTCGTACGGTATAACCAGCAGACTGAGAGAATTGAAACCAATTCACATTCATTCGCATCCTCCGTCCCGGCGGCTACATCGAATCTTTACGCAGAATGGGCCAGTTACAACACGAATGCAAACCAGTATCCTGTCGCTCTCCGTGGAGATATGACACCGCAGACTCTCTCGAATCAGGGGCAGTCTTTCGTCATATATCATGAACGGGAAATTTATTTCAACCGGAACGGCGACCAGATCGAATTGACCTTATGGTATACGGATAATGGCAAAATCTACCTGTCCGTTCCCGTCTATGATGAAGGTACGTTGTTGTGGGGACAGAGCGGAGTACCGCCCGCCACCTGGATCGATGCATCCTCCAGGGACCGTTTCTATTACGAGGTCTATATCCTGGCCAACGGGCAGTATAACATCAATTTCCTTGATACCGGCACAGGAATCTGGTACAGGTATACCTACAATGACTCGGACAATCCCTCGACATACATAACAGGGATTACAGGATCTTCCGAGCTGTACCTGAATGGGGCGCTTGCGCACTCATTCCAGGCAACAACGAATACCATCAAGGATTACGGTGTGAAGGATACCATGAATGGAAACTGGCTGGCTCCCGGCTCGCGGTTCACGTGGGACCGGTACAAATATGATTCCTTGCATAACGGGCTCTATGTATTCATGAACTCATATAATATTGGAGGGACAATATACACCTACCACGATGCATCGAACACTGATACGTGAGGGCTGAACCAGATGATCCCCTTTTTTTCCTGTATGAATTGTACCAGGGGCTGGTTTGTGAAAAACCAGGTACGACGTGCTATTTTATTTGTTTTTTTTATTTTCCTGACAGGTACATTGATCATAACACCAGGATCAGCACATACGGATCCTTCCGTGAACCTTGTCCTGACCCCGTCTCATCCACCGGAGAATCTCAGTTCAGCGGTAGCCGTTTACTCATATGGAGAACCTGTAGTCCTGAATATCACTATGCTAAATGAAGGCCCGGGACCGGTAACTATTCTGGGGGTGCCTCCGAAAATGGGTGTCAATCATATCGAAGGAGCGGACTTTCGTACCTGGCAGAGAAATGCTTCCACCCGGGTACTGCAGGAAGGCGAGTCCATAACAACCATCCTGTCGTGGGATCAATGCGACGACGGGGGAAAACAGGTAGATGCCGGCATCTATACGATTGGAGTCTATTATCTTTATGCGCCGGGGGATACCAGCGGAACCTGGGATCTGTCAGAGGCCCATCTGCGAACCGGAACCGCGACTATCCTTGTTGCATCTCCGGAAGGTTCCCTGCAAAAACACATGGTCTTGGATGTGGGAGCAGAGGATAACGGCGTTACTTCAACGCTGGTCGCTCTTGATTGTAACGCGATGAAAGGGACCGTATCTTTTGATGTGGAGATTCCGGAAAAAGACTATGAGGTTACACCGGGGCCCGCGGGACTCCTGCCATGCAATGTGAGTGCATATCCGGCTGCAACATACCGTATCGATCAGGGGAATCCCCGGGAGTTTACAGATATGGATTTTATCTGCGATACAGGTTCAGCTCAGATCCACAGGGTTCATCTGTATTTCGAACCGCTTCCCGCTGATGCAAAACAAATGGACATTCACGTCAGTAAATTCGGAAACCATGAGGGCTCATGGGATTTCCCGATCGATCTCATTGCGCAATCCCAGCCCCCGACTCGGGAATCTCTGGCTGATGAGTTCGTTTCATTCCTGAAGAAACTATTCGGGGTCTGATGCCACTGAGCGGAGTGGGCGGCGGGGCCAGCCGTTTGCACAAAGCGGGAGGGGGACGGAGCTCCCGGAATCGCGTTATGGAGATCTGATGGGGATCGCTCCGGGAAAAAGATCTGTTTTGTGCACGAGATCCGAGTATACTTCCGGGCGGCGAACCTCGCAAAAGACCAATTCCCGGACCCGCAGTTACCTTTTTTTAAGGTCCACCCTAAAGATCACCATCTGGTTTCCGATACTGATAAACCGGGGATTTTTATGATGAACAGAACCGCGCTTTTTACCCTGGCAATCGCCTTTACTATCGGCCTTATTGCTGTGGCGGGATGTACAGGGAGTTCCGGTACCTCCGCACAGCCAACGGTTGCGGCAACCCCGGCCTTTCCGGCCGTATCGTTCAATGCCACACCTGTCGAGTATGCACAGGTCAACGGGATTACGCTGGGATACCGTGAATTCGGTGCCGGTGAACCTGTCCTCATGGTCCAGGGATTTGGCGGAACCATCAATGACTGGAACGAGACCTTCATCGGCATCCTTGCCTCGAAATACCATGTGTATACGTATGACAACCGGGGTATGGGATACAGCAGTGACAACAATGCGACACCGACAATCTCACTGTATGCTGACGATGCTGCACAGCTCATGCCGGCGCTCGGCTATGACAGCATGGATGTCTATGGCGTCTCCATGGGGTCTTCGATCTCCCAGCAGCTTGCCATCGACCATCCCGAACGCGTACGGAAACTGGTGCTGGACTCCAGTGCCTATAGTGTCCGGCTTCCCGAGACAACAAAACTGCTCGGGACCATTGAAGCGGTGGCAGCAGGTCCCTCCTACCCGGAGGGAGTTCGTCGGGAGGCCGAGGCGAACCTCGCATGGAACGGTTCCTGGGACGGCCTGTCCGGCATTCACAAGGATGTCATGCTCGTTGTGGGCACCAGTGATGAGCTGACACCGGATCCGGTGTCAGTACGCATGGCCGGGCAGATCAACGGGTCCTGGCTCGTACGGTTCAAGGGCCTCCCGCATGTCGGGTCCCACTATGCTCCTGTCGAGTACGGTGAGAACGCCCTGGACTTCCTCGGTATGGACGAGTCGCCGCTCAACCACTGAATTCATTTTTTCCCGGGACGGTTGTGCCGGCGGGTGAGGGGCCGTGGGGGTGCCGGGGGCCGGCGATCACGTGCCAGGCCCGAGGCGGTGGCGGGGCGGACGGGCCTCAGCACTGTACTTGCGAGGGGGGCAGCATAGCCGGGGCGATCGCATGGCGTTTGGGACCCGCCGGTGATTGCGAGGCGGATGGGAGAAGGTCGAAATATTACGGTGCAATTACCGAGATACGATCGACCCGGGAGAAATCACGATCATTCGTGACGAGATGATCCAGCGTGAAGTGCGTACAGCGGGCTGCATGGAGAGCGTCGGAAAAGAGAAGGCCGTACTGCCGTGAGAGTGTGAGGGCTTCATCCAGGAGTGGCGCAGTATCCAGTACGATAATCCCATAATCATGAAGCACTTCCCGGGTTACATCGAACGGAAGGGGAAAATCCGTTATCCGTTCCGGGTTCTTTTTCAGGAAGCCAATCGCTTCTGCCGGCTGTAATCCTTTTCTGCATAAACCTGCATGAGCAGGACTTTGTGGAAGAACTCATCGATGACGGTGCTGTTGACATGGCCCTTCACCACACCATCCCGCACCTTGTCGAGCAGCTCTTCACAAGCAGGAGTAAACCGGGTAGTAGTGAATGCATAAATCAGAATATTGGTGTCGAGAAATACAGAACCGTCCTGAAGGTCGGAGATTTTCATCAATAGAGCTCTTCAATATCCGTTTCTGCGATCTTCATGACAAATTGTTCCGGGACTTGGATCTTGGTCCGCTTGGCTTTCATTTTCAGCCGTACAAGAACTTCGTTCTGGCCATTCGCCAGGGGATGATCGAGCACGATCGTACGCCCGTCAACCATTTTTCCTTCAACCGTGACCGGCATGTTTGCTCCGTTTATATTTCATATATTACTGCACTGGTATATCTGCTTCTGCCCACCAGATTTCCCTGAGGGGCTATCAGCCCGGGGCCGGTGGGGGATGGCCGGAGTGCCGGGGAAGGGAGGGGAATGCCCGGAGCGTAGTGGCCGGACGGGCCTTGGGCTTATACTTGCGGGAGGCAGCAAACACCGGGCGATCGCCGGGCGTTTGGAACCAGCCAGTGGGGAGAGCAGGGCGCCGGTCCAGACTGCGGATCCCGGAGTTCGTCAACCTCAAAAATAAATATGGTTGACGATAACAGGTTATAGACGACAGACCGGGAGACCCCGGCGCCGGTGAATCCCATGGATGAATTACCCAGGATCCCAAAATGCATGAGCACCCAGCACCCGGACAACGTCCACGTGCCATTTTTTGCAGAATCATCCGAGCTCGGTGGCGAGGATGAAGTGAGGGAGGCATATTATGTCTACTCGCACCTTGGCTGCCGGGAGCAGATGTGGGACTGCGAAGGAAAAGAGGTGGACAACTTCGTTGTCAAGAAGCTCCTGACCACCTACTCCCCGTTCTTTTCAGAAAAAAAACTGGGACAGGATATTTTCCTCACCCTCCGTGTGCCAAACCCTCAGGTGGAGAAAGCCGAGGCAAAGATCCTGCTCGAAACCCTCGAAAGTATCCCCCGGTCCTTCGACAGCGCGAAACTCTTCTACAGGGAAGATATCGCCCCAATCTTTGAGGTCATCCTGCCGATGACCGATTCCCACACCGCCATCGATAACATTTACCAGTATTACGCGGACTTCGTGATCGGCAAGCAGTACAAGCGGCTCGGCGGCAGGGACACCACCATCGCCGACTGGATCGGGACATTTGCCCCCCGGCATATCAACGTGATCCCGTTATTCGAAGATCAGAAGAGTATGCTCGATGCCCACACAACGGTACACCGGTACCTGCTCGACAAGGAGCTCCCGTACCAGCGGGTCTTCCTTGCCCGCTCGGACCCGGCCATGAACTACGGGCTGGTCAGCGCAGTCCTGCTCAACAAGATCGCCCTTTTCAACCTGAACTCCCTGCAGGACCAGACCGGAACCCCGGTCTTCCCGATCATCGGGGTCGGTTCCGCACCGTTCCGGGGCAATCTCCGGCCGGATACCGTGGACCGGGTCAGTACCGAATATCCGTCAGCACATACCTTCACCATCCAGTCCGCGTTCAAGTACGACTATCCGCTGGATGAAGTCCAGGCCGCAGTCAGGCAGCTTGAGACACGCGAGGTTGCCACACCCCGGGCAGTCAATGAAAAGCGCTGCCTTGAAATTATCGGGAAATATACGCAGGCCTACATCAGCGAACTTCTCCCGCTCACAGATATCGTCAACCGGGTTGCAGCCCATATCCCGGGCCGGAGGAAACGCAAACTCCATATCGGCCTGTTCGGGTATACCCGGAGTACCGGCGGCGTGACGCTCCCCCGGGCGATCACCTTCACTGCTGCCATGTACTCGATCGGCGTTCCTCCCGAGATTCTCGGGTTGTCGGCGCTTGACCGGGATGACCTTGCGTTCGTGCGTGAAGTATACGTGAATTTCGACCGGGACCTTCCCGATGCGGTCCGGTATATGAATCCTGACTCGCCATTCCTTTCACCGTCAATGAAAGAGGCAGCGGAGCGGATCTGCGGAGATGATGTACATGACATGCACCGGCAGGTCACCGGTTCGATCCTCAAGGCGCTTCACGAGAACCGGAACAAGGATCTCCAGCCGATGATCCTGCAGGCTGCAAACATCCGGAAGTTTTTGGGATAGTATCAGCGAAAGGGACATCGAGGGGTTCGTCGGAGAGCGGGCCGGACAATTTTAGTAAAAGACCGGAAAACTCCACAAAAACCTATTAACCATCGTTGTACACATCACTCATCATGATTAATCCCGCCAGGAATATTCCCGAGGATACGGAAGAGAACCGGGAGATCTGCCGGAAGTACTGCACAATATGCCCGAACTACAAGGCACATTCCCTTGAAAAATATCAGCCGACCGAGCTCTTCTGCGCACGCGGAAACTCCTCGTGCCCGGATAAAAAAAAGATCAGGTGTTTCTGTACGGGCTGCGAGATCTTCGCGAAGCATCATCTCCGTGTCGGATACTTCTGCGTCACGTACTAGACAAATTATTTATCCTGTTTTTGATTATCCCGCCGGGTTGCCGGCGTGGGACCGGGCTTGTGCTCGTGAGGGCAGCCGGAGCCTGAGATTGCCAATCGTTTGGCACCAACTTCCGATCGGTAGATGATTGCGTTAGAAAGTATAAATGCCACGAATCTAAATCGCTCATCGTGGACAGCCGGAGGTTGTTCCACAGAAGAAGAGGACGGGTCCACCTACCGTACAAGTCAGATGGCCCGCATCCTGCCCGTAGGCATGAGATCATTATCTTCCATTCCTATGAAGGTTTTCC
>NZ_JBEKRH010000037.1:0-7526 GCF_049518935.1 Methanoregula sp. | reverse complement strand
CACGACATAGACTTCCCGGAACCGGTCATCCCGCAGGATCTGCCGTGCCTTTGTCATCTGGTCGGTATGTTTCAGCACAGGGATCTCAACCATGAAATCCTGTGCTGTCCTCATGTGATATTATCCTCCTCGCGGCAGCGCGGGCAGAGCATCACATTGTCTACCCGCTTGAGGTCATCAGACATCTGGCTGCAGCGGTTGCACATACCCTGCTCAACGAGCTCCTCACGGTTGATCTCGACGAGATCGGTCAGGAGTTCGTTCAGCTCGTTGGAGACGGTAAGGAGGTCCCGGACGGTCACGATACCGATCACGGTTTTGTGCTCGTCAATAATCGGGAGCCTCCTTACCTTATGCTTCACCATCATGCGGGCGGCATCGCCTACAGTCTTCTCCGCACTCACCGTAATGAGTGGCGTGCTCATGATGTCGTTAACATGTACTGTACTCGGTTTGAGATCCTTTGCCACCACTTTGCAGGCGAGATCTTCCTCGGTTACGATGCCGATGGGCTTGTTGTGCCTGAGGATGATGACGCTCCCGACCTCTTCTTCGCACATGGTCTTTGCCACCTTTGCAGCAGTCGCCTCGATGTCGATCATGACCGGGTTTGTCTTCATCACCTCCCGAAGGGGGACGCGGGTCTCAAACCGGATTGCGTTGGATGTCTTTTTCATGAGTCACCTCCTTGAAGTGCCTGATACTGATGATTACAATTAGCATACTCCCTTTCCCTTGTATAAATACAATTTGGCCAAGGCACTCCCCGATGCACTCCGGTAATATCCGGGCCGCTGCCATGGCTGCCCGGGAACGATTCACCGGCGGGAGATAGACCGGCCGGGATAAGAAACATAATAAACAGCGTATTCTATACACTACTAACGGATTATGGCACATATTGTATACCTGAGTACAACCCTTACGCAGGTGAGGTGAACAGTGAAGATATTTTATCAGACTTTTGGCACGGTAAAGAAGAAATTTTCCACCTTCCTCAACAAATTTTTCAAGAAGAAAAAGACCCGGATCGGTATTTACGGGCCGCCGAATGCGGGCAAGACCACGCTCGCCAACCGTATTGCCCGGGACTGGACAGGCGACGCGGTCGGCCCGGTCAGTGAGATCCCGCACGAGACACGGCGAGCCCGGAAGAAGGAGGACATCATCATCTCGGGGGCAAACGGCAACACGATCACAATTGATATCGTAGATACCCCCGGTGTCACGACCAAGATCGATTACCACGAGTTCCTCGAGTTCGGGATGGAGAAGGAGGAGTCGATCATCAGGGCGCGGGAGGCAACCGAGGGCGTTGCAGAAGCAATGCACTGGCTCCGCGAGGATATCGACGGCGTGGTCTATATGCTCGACTCTACACTCGATCCCTTCATGCAGGTCAACATCATGATGATAGGGATCATCGAGGCCAGGGATCTGCCGGTGATCATCGTCGCCAACAAGATCGATCTGCCGGACGCGGCGCCGGGCCGGATCCGGAGCGCGTTCCCCCAGCACCCAGTAATCGCGATCTCGGGACTCGATGGAAGGAACGTCGAAGATCTCTATGAGACGATGCTCGAATACTTCGGGTGAAGACGATGCCGCACAAATGTACGAAATGCGGGCGGGAATACAAGGACGGCTCTACTGATATCCTGAAAGGGTGCGCCAGCTGCGGCAACAAGAAGTTCCTCTACGTGAAAGAGGCCGAACTCAATAAGGACGTGCTCGAGGAGAAGTCCATCGAGGAGATCGCTGACGAGTCGCACGAGGAAGTTCTTGAGGTCACCGAACCTGCGAAGAAGCAGGTGGAGATGTACGACCGGGTCGAGACGATCCGTATCGTCTCCCCCGGCTCCTACGAGCTGAACCTCGAGAAGATGGCCCAGACCGACGAGCGGATCGTCAGCGTGGGTAAGGAAGGTTCGTATATCATCGACCTGATGTCAATGGCCAGGGACGAGCCGAAGAAGAAGAAGCACCGGAAGAAGTGAGGGGCGGCTTCTCAGGACTTTTTTTATTCGCACAATCCTTCGACAATCTCTACCCCGGCAACGTCACATTGAGCCCTTTCCCGAGTGCATACCACCCGGAGGCCGCCAGGTATTTTGGCGTAGCCCAGACATAGGGAAATCCGGTATAGCTGATCGGGTAAGGGTCGGGCGGGCGGCAATTCTCCTCAAACGTACCGATGCTGTTGAACCATTTGTCCCGGAACGTCATGTTGCCATCAGTTGCGTTATAATAACCATTGGCGTCGGCGCACCAGGGATCGTAATAATAGGACCCGTTGGCAAGCTCCACTTCCACCCACTGGTGCGAATAGGTGCGGACGAGATGGGACTCAATACCGGATTCCTGTGCCATGAACGCAAACAATGCAGAATATTCCCTGCATTCTCCGACCCTGTTGTAAGCGATCCAGTACGGATCGTCAGCGTACAAGGTGCCATTCGGGTTTTTCTGGGGATAGAGGATCCCATCATAATACGGGCTCGCTTTCGCCCGGGTGTGATCGTTTTCCAGAAATTCATAGGTGCAGGCAGTATTGGGACAGATAACTGCAGACAGGTTATCATTTGGGTTGACCCAGTCCTTCATCTCCCAGACAAAGATCTCGTCCAGCTTTGCCTCCGGATCCGGTATCTGCCGGACGTTATCCAGTTCTGCAGAGATGCGTTCTTTCCCCTGCGGGTAGATGACAGTGGTGTACCGGTCGGTCATATAATCGTTGAGAAGAGTGATATTATCGGCATCGCTGTTCTCGAGGGCAATAACATCCGCGTTCAACGGGTTCAGTGACGGGAACGGGTTCAGATACGGGAAAAACAGCATCAATACCGCAAGGAGGAGAATACCAGCCGCAAGGACAGCAAGAACCATAAGGACCGGGGACCGTTTTTTCCGCCCGTTTTTTCCGTTTTTTTTCTGCATGGCTTCACCATTTCGTCATCTGGAATCCCGTTGTCTGCAAAGCATCTTCCGGTGCCGGTCCTGTCGGTTTCCTTGTCCACTTTCCCGGGATCAGGGTGCGGGATCTGGTTTTATTGTCGATTATGATTTGTATGAGGTACAATTGGTACATTGTACATAACTTAATGTTATTTAAAATTTACAATTTGGGAACTATCCCACGTACCTGCCGTTGAATGTGCCGGCATAGTATTAACAATAATAAAACGACGGGAGTTTGAGAGTTATCCGCGGGAAAATAAGGATAGAACCGGAGGGTTCAGCGGCCTCTGGCGTTTTTGCATCCGGGCACATGGCTTCCTGACAGGGCCGGACGTGCGGTGCAGGCAGCGGTTAAAATCAAGAACGAAACTCCCGGGATTTGCCCGGTTTTTACCTGAAACATGAAGGCTATCGTGTAGCCAGATCGTCCCGGACTCCCTCGTACGGCACCGGGAGTCCGAGCCTCCGGAAGAACTCGTCCGTGAAGATGACGCTGTTGATGAGCGCCCATTCCGCACATCCGTGGCCAAGGCACTTATCCGGGAAGAAGGGCAGGTTCTTTGGGGCGAGAGGGTTTATGGCAAATTTCTTCCGGACGATCTTCTCAAATTTCTCCGCCTGGGTCTCGTCCCCATCTGCCGCAGCCCCGCGATCACGGATCACGACCCATTCCCGTTTGTAATGCATGAGATGGTTACGGATCTCTACCAGCGTCCTGACGTTCGCGTACGCCTGGTCGCCTTCCTCAAAGAGGGGTTTCTCAGCGATCGCGAGGATCTTCTGGTACTTGCTGATCATCGGGGCCCGGTCGAAATTCTTCTCGTTGTGCCACTTCTCCCCGATCGTCCTGAGGAGCGCCTCGTTCTCCTCGTCCGCAAAGAAATAGGCATCGTCCGCTGCATCGGCATAGAGCTCGTTGACCGTCGATTCGAGGAAAGAGACGGTGGAGAGAATGGAGTTGAGGATGAAGGCCTCGTGCTGCAGGAGCATATCCTGCGATGGGGAGCCGGATACTGCGCAGATTTTTTCAATCCCGTACCCGAGCCGGCAGAGTACGGCAGCAGACTGAATGTACCGCACAGAGAAGCAGTCCCGGAACCGGATTGCCGAATCCTCACCGCTCGTTTCGAGAGGTAGCTTGTCCATCGTTACCATTCCTTTTGTCCGGCAGGGTAAAAAGGGGCAGGTAAAAACAGCTTATAAAAAGGGGGAGTTGCCGGTTTATACGGTTGATTCTGCTGGTGACGGGCTCAGGCTGGCAGTTGTCGTACCAGAGGCACCGGCCTGTGCTGATGCCCGGGCTGCAGTATAATGTGCCTTGACGCTCTCCTTCATCTCCTGGGCAAACTGTTTCCAGTCCGCTACGAGATCTGCGTTGATGGTCTTGAGAGCAATCTGGTCCTTGTTGGTCAGTGCGGTGTCAAGCGCTGCACGCTCACCGCTGATGGTCGTCAGGGTTGCCTGCATCTGGGTAGTGTCGATGCTGTACTTCCCAAGAATGCCGATAACGTTGTTTGTCTGCGCGACATGGCTGTCGAATTCCTGCAGCCGGTAGGTCTGATGGCTGGCCCAGAGGTCGTCCGTGAGTCCCTGGTCAACGGCAGATCCCTGCCCGGTGGACGCCTGCCCTGCCGCCGCTGCCGGGAGCACGAGCATGCCGATGATGCAGAAGGCGAGAAATGCGCCTTTCATGAGTGTCTTTGAGTTCATGGTTTTCCTCCATTATTGGGGGGTTGTTCCCACCCTGATCACCAGTTGCCCTGAGGAGCTTATGTATTCGTAAAATGGGAGCAGTATCCCGTGTAAAAGTGTGTGGCGAAGCGTTGAACCTGCGGGTTAAACCGGACGTGCCGGAAGGGGCAGTAGTGTTTAGAGCATTCAATGTCAATATTCCCGGGCACAGCCCGGGACGCCCTGCGTATCCGGACTGCATCCGGCAGCCGCCGGGGATTCATGAGGAACGATCATGTACAACTCTGCCTATGCCTATTTATTGCTCGCCATCATCTCCGAGGTTATCGCCACGAGTGCACTAAAGGCATCTGACGGTTTCACCCGGATTGTCCCCGTGATCGTTGTCGTTACCGGCTATGTTGCGGCATTCTATCTACTGAGCCTCGTGCTCAGGAGCATCCCGGTCGGCATCACCTACGCGATCTGGTCCGGCGTGGGGATCATCTTCATCACGCTGGTGGCATATTTCGCGTTCCGACAGTCCCTCGACATCCCGGCACTTGCCGGTATGGGGCTCATCCTCGCCGGGGTCCTCGTGATCAACTTCTTCTCAAAAACGGTCACTGCGTAAACGCGCGATTGCGGGGGGCGGAGCAGACTCCATCGCCCCACGGTACCCTTTATAATCTCTTCCCGCCAATAGTAGGCTAGCACTTTTAACTGTGCTGACAGATGTAAGTCCGACGTGCGACACCGCACTGCCTGTAAGCATGGCTTTGGGATTACAGAGAGTCAGTAGCCAATACTGCACTTTTCTGGACTTACGTTTAGTCTACTAACAAGGAGGCTACACAATGGCACGAATGCATGCCCGCAGAAGGGGCAAGTCGAGCTCAGTCCGCCCCTACAGGAAACAGGCACCCTCGTGGTCGAACACCGACACCGCGGCGATCACCAAGATCATCCTGGAACTCCGTAAGGACGGCGCATCGAGCGCAATGATTGGACTGGTCCTGCGGGACCGGTATGGCGTTCCCGACGTTAAGCTTGCCACCGGCAAGCGCATCGGGGATATCTTAAAAGAGAACAAGGCCGCGTCCGACCTCCCCGAGGACCTCCGCGACCTGATGATCAAGGCCCTTGGCCTCCGCAAGCACCTTTCCGAAAACAAGAAGGACCTGCACAACAAGCGCCAGCTTCAGCTGGTCGAGTCCAAGATCCGCAGGCTCGTGAAGTACTACACGGGAAGCAAGAGGCTGCCCGCGGGCTGGGTCTACAAGCCGGAGAACGCTGAGATCCTCCTCTCCAGGTAATTTATCAGGAATCGTCCATCATGTCCCCGTCGCTTGAATCCGCAGCAGAGACCGTTGCAGCGCAGATCCGCAGGCAGGAGTACGTCGAGGTGTTCACACACCACGACGCGGACGGCATCAGTGCCGGTTCGATCCTCTGTCACGCGATGCTCCGTGCAGGCATACGGTTCCGGCTCCGGGTGCGGCAGGACGTGAACACATCGGATCTTTCCGGTGAAAGTGCATACCTCCTCTGCGACATCGGTGCGGGAATGACAGACCTCCCGAAGACCACGATGGTGGTGGACCACCACCTCCCGCTCTTCGACGGGGAATTCCACGTGAACCCGCGCCTTGCCGGCATCGACGGCGATCGCGAACTTTCCGCGTCCGGGACCGCGTATTACGTGGCCCAGCAGCTGGGAGACAACCGCGACCTCGCCGGTCTTGTCATCCCCGGCATTATCGGGGACGGTCAGGCAATTGCCGGGAAGAACCTTGAGATCTTCAACGAGGCGATCGCGAACGGGATCATAGTACCGGACCGGGGGCTGACGCTGCCGGGCCGGGACATGATCGAGCGCTGGTACACAGCGACCCACCCGTATCTCGACGGCATCAGCGGTGCAGAACAGGTCGTGACGGACTTCATCGACCAGTCCCGGGACCCGGCAAAGGCAGAAGAGCCGCTCCGGCTCGATGCCCTGGTCTCGCGGGTTGTGCTCGAAGCAGCACCGAAGACGACCCTCACCAGCCTGCAGGGCATCTGGGGCGACACCTTCCATCTCCAGCGCGAGGTAATAGAGGACGCCCATGCCTTCACCGCGGTGATCGACGCCTGCGGCAAGACCGGCAACGGCGACATCGGCGCAACGCTCTGCCTGCGCTCCTCGCACGACATCGACCGTGCGTGGGAGATCACACGGCAGCACCGCATCCGGGTGATCGAAGCGGTAAAATCCGCACACCCGTACGAGGGGGTTGCCGGGGTCTACGAGGTGAAGGATGCGAGCGTCCCCAGTGACGTTGCCGACATCCTCTCCCGCGACCTGCTCGCGGCAGGCCCGGTACTAGTGTACGCAAAGAGCGGCAGTGCGTGCCGGATCTCCGTGCGCTCGCCTGCGGGAAGCACGCTGGAACTCGGGCCGAAAGTCCGGGAACTGGCGGCTGCCTGCGGAGGAAGCGGCGGCGGGCACAATCTCCGGGCCGGAGCAACCATTCCCTGCGACTCGCTCGGGGCGTTTGCTAAGGGCTGGCAGGAGGCGATCGCATGAAGATCGAGGGGAAGATCACAACCCGGCACCGGGACGCTGCCTGCATTGCCGGGGCGCTTTCGCCCGACAACCTGCGCAGCATGGAGACCGTTGCGGAGGGCGACCGTGTCGTAACCACGATCACGGGTACGCAGCTCCGGTCAGTCATTGCATCCATGGACGATTATCTGATGAACCTGGCAGTGGCAGAGGACACATGTTCCCTGCACAGAGGAAATACCAACAGGTGATATTATGGCAAAGAAGAAACAGGTAGGAAGAAGAGTTGAAGGCTGGAAGGCCAAGAGCTGGTACAGGGTGCACGTCCCCGACAACCTCGGCAAGGCGT
>NZ_JBEKRH010000036.1:0-8046 GCF_049518935.1 Methanoregula sp. | reverse complement strand
AACCTGCCCCATAACCCCTTCCGGCTTTCGATTGTGGCGTTCAGCGGACTGAATTATATCGGGAACGCCGTTGAACACGGTATTGAGATCAAAACAGAGATCGGAGCCGGTAATATACGGTTCTCGAAAATCATGGAAACCCGCTGATCAGATCCAGGAAATATCATCATGTTTCCTGGTCTTCTTATCCTGTTTTACGGCTTCGGCTGATCCTGTCCCGGTAGCGTTGTCCGTGGGTGCATCATCGGGATCTGGTGTCACGTGGGATTTTTTTGTGAGGTTAGTATGAATAAGTGACTGGTCCCTGCTTGACGGTATCGGTGACCCGCGGACGGTCTTACCGGAAAAGATCCCATCTTTTGCCCTGAACGCCGGGTCTTTCACGGTGACAGGTCTCTCTTCGGGTTCAGGACCGGCGGAATACACCGGAGTGGTGGGATACTCCGGTGATGGTGGTGTATTCTCCTGGGGTAATTCGTCCGGTTGCGCATCCGGCAGCCGGTGAGCCTGTACCAAAACTACCTCACGGGCAGGGCTCCGTTTTTTAACGATAATAGTCCGCGTTTCAGGTGTCAGCGGGATATCCTGTGAGGGTTCCCGTACAACCGGATGTTGATGTGAGGCCTTGTCAGGTATACTCTCCTGTTTTTGGCGAACGAGCTGATGATGTACCTGGTGGGGCTGGGAGAGATCATCACCCGGTTTTGGCCTGCTGCCGGAGAATGCCATCATCCGCTGTCGCTGCAATTCCAGTTCAATCCTGCGGCGTGCAGCTTCCTGTGCCTGTGTATCCGTGGGACTTTTTGCCGGTGATGCATTGTTCTGTCCGTGAACCTCGCGAGATACATGGGGGCTGGCGGTTACCCTGTGTTGTCCCGGGCCCTCCCCTGTATGCGTGACAACATGACGGTGCTGGGGCGGCGTGATCTCTCTTGCAATATCTTCCTTTCCTGCATGATACGTTTGCCCTCCGGCAGGTGTGTGTGCACCTCCCACCGCACGCGGTTTCACGGGAGGTACCTGATCCGTCAGGGCTTGTGCATGGCTCCGGCCAGCTGATCGCGGAAGGGTTTCAGCAACCGGCGTCTCATCTCCCGGGGCTGCCCGTGGTGCATGTACTTCCGGGGGTGGGAGCGGTTCCTGGCTGCGGACCACGTCACGGGCTTTAGGTCGAGCAGTGTCTTGTTCCTTCTCCATTTTCATCGGAAGAACGATCATATCATCCCGTAATTTTCCTGCAACCCGCTGCTGCAGGGACTCCCGCTGCGGCGGTAAATGGGCCTGGGAACGGATCTCCCTGAGTTCCGTGATCCGGGGGATATTCTCAAGGCCCGAGAGCATGACGATGATTGCGACATTTTTCGTATTCATGACCGGGTAATCCCCCGACCGTGTTTCAATACCCCGTATGCTCCGGTCAATCCATTTCCTCACCGTCATGAAACCTTTCATGGAGAGTTCATGTGAGGGACCTGCCACAAGTACCAGTGCCTTATGAGCGCTCGTCATATCGCAGGGTGTGGAGATCTCATGATAAATCGCTTGTTTGGCCAGCTCCACAATACGCGAGGCCCTCTTCTTGTCCTCCTCGTTGAATACCCCCGCAGGTTTCAGCTGGTCCAGGAATGCCAACGGGTTGCTGGGGAGTCGCTCCACGGCATAGCCGATGGTGATGAACCCCATACCTTTCATGGTATTGAGCACTTCGCCGGAGTCCAGTACAACTTCTGCAAGATCAATCCCCCCGTCAGCCCGGAACTCTCCCGCTTTGAGGATAAGGCTGATCCGGCGGACTATGGCCTCGTTGAGAAGATTATACGTGGCAAGTTCAGGCGATATCTCCGGCTCCTTTTTCCCGAAGCCGAGCATTTCGGCAAAGCCTCTCTCTTTTTTTACCAGTTTGGCGTGGCCAGCCCGGATCTTTTTATACCATGTCTCATTATCGAACAATATCAAACCGTCAAGAAGCGGTGACAGGATATCAATATCATCGGCAGCCTTCCCGGATTTCTTCTCGCCTTCGGCAAGGCAGGGAAGGGTTACAAGCCCGAAGATGGGCTCGACAATCGATGCTCTCAGGCCGGCGATCACGTGCGGTGCGATATCTGCCATGCTCCCGCCGAGTCCGCAACAGATGATAATGGCATCTGTCTCTCCTGACTCAAAATTGTGGACCCTTGATACGATCTCGCCGATATCTATGGTTGCTGTTGCATCCGAAGCCACAGACGCCGCAGCATTGCCCGGATCAAATGTCGGGAAGAAGATCCGCGAAGCATGGGGAATACCGGTGAGATTCTGCAGGGTCGGTTCATCGACATCCACCGCAAGTGCCTCGATACAGGCGACCCTGCTGCTACGCCTATCTGTAACGTACAGGCTGTCAACTATCCTGCAACCTGCCCCGCCTAATCCGATTGCCACTATCCGCATAGCGCTAACCTATAAAATTGTTTGATCCGGGGTCGCTGTATACCGTAATACTAGTATTGTTCGGCCGGAGTTCAATATCTTATAGGATACTAGCACGTAGAGAAAAAAATATTTTCTATGACTATACCGGGTCGTTTCCCGCTGGGGACATCAGGGAAACTGCAAATGGTTCCTGAATGGGGAGATCATCCTGCGTCTGCCCCGGCTTATGGAAGATTCATCGTCCGTTTCCTCAAAAAAACCGTTAAAATGGGTGATTTGTGAACGAATGCCTTCAGGAAGCCAACGTAAAATGATAATTTATTTAAACGCGTGTACGGTAATACTCAATAAGGTGAACAAGCCTTGACATATGGAATTGAATTCGTACCAGGAAATGTCAATGTAAAGCAAGTTGTTAACTTCTGTAAACTTGCTGAATCCAAAGACATTGATTTTGCATGGATCACCAACCACTACAACAACCGCCACTGCTACCCCACGCTTGCCGCCATCGCGCAGGCAACCACGACCCTGAAGATGGGTCCGGGTATCATGAACGCCTTCACCGACACCCCCGCTGCAATGGCATCCTTTGCCTGCACGCTGAACGAGATTTCCGATGGACGTGCAGTTCTCGGTATCGGTCCCGGTGACCTATCCACGCTCCCGAAGCTGGCAATCAACCCTGATAAGCCGGTCGGACGCCTCGAAGAAGCCGTTGTCCAGATCCGCAAGCTCTGTGCCGGTGAAGAAATCAAGAAGTCAGGAATGCAGTTCTTCGATTACGACGGTGCAAAGCTGACCGGTGTCACCCTCCCCGGAAAGAAGGGTATCCCGGTGTACATCGGTGCACAGGGCCCCAAGGTTCTTGAGCTCGCCGGAAGGATCGGCGACGGTGCATTGATCAACGCATCCAACCCCAAGGACTTCGCCATTGCAATCCCGATCATCAAGGCAGCAGCTGACAAAGTCGGCAAGAAAAGCTTTGATATCGGTGCATACACCGCAATGTCAATCGACCAGAGCGAGAAGAAGGCCCGTAATTCAGCCAAGATCGTTGCAGCATTCATTGCAGCCGGCTCTCCGGAAGCACTGCTCACCCGTCACGGCCTCGACCTCAACAATGTTGCCAAGATCAAGGCAGCACTGGGGAAGTTCGACTTCAAGACGGTCGGAGAACTTGTCGGAGACAAAGAGATCGATGCATTCACCATCGCCGGAACCCCTGAGATGGTCAAGCAGAAATGCGCAGACCTCACCAAGGCAGGCGTCACACAGATCATCTTCGGTTCACCACTTGGTCCCGACATGACCAACTCCATCCGCCTCCTCGGCAAGTACGTTGTATAAGCGCAGAACACAATACTGCCCTGATACAGCCGAAACAGGCCTTGGCAGAAAATTTTTTCCTTTTTTCATTTCTGTAAGATTTTCCGGCAGTCATCATCCATGTCGGGCAAATGACTATCAGCTCCCGCCGGAAATATACCATTGAACGGAATGTTTTCGATCACCGAAGTTTCAACTCCCAATGGAATAGTGCAGTTCCGGGAGGAGCAGTTCACCGGGTTCCGATGCCGGATCAGCCCTGATCGATCGAAACGGCATAAAGATCATCAGACATTTATTCCCCCGGCACCTGAGGACTGCCCCTTTTGCAGGGACCGTATTTTTTCGGTTACCCCGCCATTTCCTGATGGCAAGCGGATCATACGGGGTGAAAGTGTCACCTTCCCGAATATGTTTCCGTTCGGACAGGGCCATGTAGTTACCGTTCTCACCCGGGATCATTACGTGGAGATGTTCAGCAGGCAGCAGCTCGTGGATGGGCTATTGAGCCAGGCCGAGGCACTTCGTCGTTATGATGGCTACCCCAGCATTAACTGGAATTTTCTCCCTTCAGCAGGAGCAAGTCTCGTTCACCCGCACATGCAGGGACTGTGCGACAGCAGGCCGTCGCGAATTGCCGGGCAGTACCTTGGGGTGAGCAAAGAATACCGGAACTCGCATGGCAGGTGCTACTGGGACGTAGTAAAAGAGGAGGAAAAAGCATCCGACCGGTATCTGTCCGGTGAGGAGATAGTCTGGGCCGCAAACGCTGTACCGGTGGGGGAGCGTGAAATCCGCGGATATCTCCCGATCACTACTCTAGACGAACTGGAGCCGTATGTTGATCTTCTTGCACGGGGTATCCTTGACGTGATCTCCCTGTACCGGAAACTCGGGACCTATGCATTCAACCTGGCCGTCTTTTTTGACCACCCGGGAAATGATAATGGCTTCAAGGCGTTCTGCTCTATAATTTCCCGGATTAACCCCAACCCCTCATCCACGAGCGATTCGGCATTCATGGAACGGTTGCACCTCGAGCCGGTCATCATGACACTGCCTGAGGATATAGGAGCACTCTACAGAAACGGAAAAAAATAAAAAAAATTTACTCGAATTTTGCAACGAGTTTGTTCTTGGAGACAAGCGTGCCGTCTTTCTTGTGAGGCTTGCGCATAATGCTGTCGCCAGCCTTCTCAAGTTCGCGGGCCTCATCGCCAAGGGCTGCTGCAACCTTCATCATTTCGTGGGCGCTTGCAACGATCGGGATGTATTTCTCCCATTCCTTGGTCATGAAGCAGCCCTTAACATTCTGACCTGCAACCGCCATTGCGATCTCATGGGCAGCGCGGGCCTTTGCGAGTGCATAGGGGTTGGTGAATTCACCGTCGACAGCCTTGTCGGTGGTCATGATGATCTTCGGGAGCTCAAGTTCTGTGCCCTTCTTGCCGGCCTTCACCTGGTCGATGACCTTATCAAGAGCGAGCTGCATCTTGCGGAATGCACCGGTAAGTGCCAGCACTTTGACAAGGTTGCCGTTGAAGTCGGCCATCTCAACGGGGTCAAGGAACTCGCGGCGTGCACCGATCATGGAGTCTGCCTTCATGATGATGTAGCCGAACTTGGTGTCGGCCTTGACGGCTTCCCACTCCTTTTTCGTGGTTACATCATCAGTGATGATGACAACTGGGATGCCTGCTGCAGCGAGCTGTTCACGGGCACCAGTCGGCCCGGGGAGGACGCCGTTGGGGGAGACTACAATACAGAAGTCGGGTTTCCATGCCTTCATGTTGGAAACCACACGGTCAACATCCGCCGGCTCGAGTTTTGTGCCGCTGGTCGCCATGAATGTCTGCATATCTTCACGGTCTGCCCTCTCGTCGAGGAGCAGCTCTGCCATTACACCACTTGCAATGTTGCCTAATTTTGCAACGCCTACTTTAACAACCATCTATATCACCTCGATATTTTTTATAACACGTTATTATGACCCGGTATTCATATAAACATTTTGAAATGTCTTGTTTCCTCGTAAAAAAGAGGAAAAACTATTTTTTTACCTTATATAATGGATTTCCCATGTGAGTGAACGGAACAGTTCTCCCCCGTAACCTGCCCGAGTTAACGAAAAGTGTTTAAGTTCTGACGGAAAAGTTCATTGTATGAAGGATGGGTTGCTCACGGATCGCCAGATGGAGGTACTCCGGTATCGCAAGCAGGGTATGACCCAGCAGCAGATCGCCGATATCATCTCCACCTCGAAAGCCAATGTCTGTACCATTGAGAAAAGCGCGATGGAGAATATTCGGAGGGCAAAGGAGACCCTTGAATTCCTTTATACCCTTGACGCAACCCATCTCTGTACTATTCCGTCAGGAACTGACCTTTTTAATGTTCCTGCCATCATCTTTGGAGAAGCGGAAAAGATCAAGATCAAAGTGAAATACGATACAATCTCCCTTATCAACCGTCTCAGGGAATCCCGATCACAGGCATGCAAGGCGAGAGCGGTCTGTGAAGATATTATCGTCTACATCACCGATCAGGGTGAATTGTATTTCGGATGAGCCTGTTCCCCAATCCATCAAATCCTTCCTATACCCCGTTTTTCCCCCCAATTGCTGGCATATGTTTATATCCTCTTTTATGCAATAATAATGGAAGCCGATATGAGGTTATCCTCTGCAGATCCAGCGCCCGGTTTACCGGTCCGGATCTGCATACGGCGGAACCGTGCATCCGGACACTGGAACAGCGGTTCTGCCGTGGGTACACCTCGATTGGTCAACCTTTCCGCAAGGGAAGGTATACCGAGAGGGAGTTGTGATCCGTCACAACAGGCTGACAGAGTAGGTCTGATCAGGCGCATGGGCCAACGTTCGTGCAACGAGCCCGTTCCCCCTGCTGCGTAAGAACAGCGGGTGGATGCGTCATTGTCAGGATCTTCTTTCGCGAGACAGGAATGCCGGGCACACCGGCACAGCGATGGGTACAATCTCATACGTATCTCCAGAACAGGGCAACGTAATCATCATCGGAATATCATGCAGGCAATCTCCGATTGCCTGCATGATTACCGGTGCATATCCGTTTCCCTGAGTCGCGTGTTGGCTTAAAAAACAGGCCAAAATTGTCACACATCTCGGATTAATCTCTCAAACGTGTCGCAATGAGAATAACCTACACGCAAGATAAAGGATTGATCAACACATGCCAAAAATAAACAGACCACGTCGTGGTTCTCTTGCATTCAGCCCGAGAAAGCGTGCAAAGAGCCCAATCCCGAAATACCAATCGTGGCCTCTTAGTGAGGGAGCACCGATCCTGCAGGGATTTGCCGGGTATAAGGTAGGTATGACGCATGTAATCATGGTGGACGATCACAAGAGCAGTCCAACCGAAGGCAAAGAGATCATGGTGCCCGTCACGGTGATTGAAGTCCCGATGATGAAAGTAGCCGCGATCCGTGCCTACAGCCGGGATACATACGGCAAACATGCATTTACCGAACTCTGGGCAGACCAGCTTGACACCGTGCTTGGACGCAGGATCACCCTGCCAAAGGACTACAACAAGGAAGCCGCGCTGAAGAAGTTCACCGATGCGCTGTCTGCCGGACTTGTAGCCGAGATCCACGCGGTAACATACACACAACCCGCATCACTTTCCGGTGTCCCCAAGAAGGTACCCGATCTTATGGAGATCAAGATCGGTGGTGCAGATGTGAAGAAGATATTCGAGTTTGCACAGGGACTCCTTGGAAATGAAGTTGCGCTCACCAACGTGATCCAAGCCGGAGCATATGCAGATATTACTGCAATCACCACCGGTAAGGGAACGAACGGTGCCGTAAAACGCTGGGGCATTTCACTGCGCAAGCGCAAACACTCAGTTGGTGGAAAAGAACGTCACCTCGGGACCCTAGGACCGTGGAACCCCCACCATGTCAGGTGGCAGGTCCCCCAGATCGGTCAGCTGGGATTCCAGCAGCGCACCGAGTTCAACAAGCGGATCTTAAAGATCAGCGAGAATGCGAGCGAGATCACCCCCGCCGGTGGCTTCCTCCACTATGGTGTTCTCAGGAACCCGTACATTCTTGTCAAGGGTTCTATCCCCGGCCCGGTAAAGCGGCTCATCCGTATCAGGCCCGCTATCCGCCAGGGCGAACATGTCGTCAAGTTGCCGGCAATCCAGTTTGTGAGCACCCAGAGCAAGCAGGGATGATCAGAGATGAAAGCACAGGTTAAATCACTTGAAGGCGGAATCACCAAGGACATCGAGCTTCCGGAGATCTTCTCCGAG
>NZ_JBEKRH010000035.1:0-13797 GCF_049518935.1 Methanoregula sp. | reverse complement strand
AAATCAGGTTTTGAAATTTCCATATTGGCTCACTTGAGAAAATCGATCTCAAACTGTTTCTGTACTTTGGGGGTAAGTTTCTCGTTCCGACCATATATTTGTGGCGACCGTACGCCCGTGACCACCAGCAGGCACCGCATCTTGTTCTCCATCGACGGGTCGATCTGGGCACCCCAGATGATCCGGGCGTTCTGGTCCACGCGATTATAGACTTCCTGCACTACACCCTCCGCCTCTTCCATGGTCATATCCGGGCCGCCGACCACGTTAACGAGCGCGGCGGTCGCGCCGCTGATATCCACATCGAGCAGCGGGGAACGGATCGCCTTCTTGACCGAGTCGGCCGCCTTGTCCTCGCTGTCACTCTCACCCATGCCGATCATTGCGACGCCGCCGCGTTCCATGACCGTGCGGACATCGGCAAAGTCGAGGTTCACGAGGCCCGGCATCGTGATCAGTTCCGTGATGCCCTTGACCGCCCGCATCAGGACTTCATCGGCAATCTTGAATGCGGCATAGAGGGGGAGTTTCGGCACGATCTCGAGCAGCTTGTCATTGGGCACAACAATGACGGTGTCTGCCACCTCCCGGAGGCGTTCGAGACCTGCTTCTGCATTCTCCATGCGGATGGCACCTTCCGCAGCGAATGGCAGGGTGACAACGGCGATGGTGAGGGCACCCTCTTCCCGGGCTGCCTTTGCAACGACCGGTGCAACGCCGGTTCCTGTACCGCCGCCGAGACCGACCGTGATGAAGACCATGTCACAGCCGGAGACGACAGCCCGGATCTCCTGCTCGTTCTCGAGGGCCGCTTCCTCACCGATCTGGGGGATGGAGCCGGCACCGAGGCCCCGGGTGCGCTGGCGTCCTACGAGGATGCGCTGGTCGGCACGGGTGCGGATCAGGTGCTGGGCATCGGTATTAATGGCGATCAGTTTTGCGCCGTGGATGCCTTCCTCCATCATGCGGGAGATGGTGTTCGACCCGCCGCCGCCACAGCCGATCACCGCGATCTCGGTCTTGAGCTCGGCGAGAATCTGATCAAGGTCTTCGTTATTCTGCGTGGGGGACACGGTTTCGTCCCTCGCCTTAGTGAGTGCCTCTTCAACAATTGACCTCATGAAAACTTCTCCAACCCCGGGATGTGGATTCTGGTTTCACTGCGGGAGGATACCATCTCGGGTGTGATGGTCCTGCCATCGATCGCTACCGGCCGGCCCCCAGCCAGCTCGCGGTAGGAAGGTCCGGGCAGCACCCCCAGTTCGCGCGCTTTGTGGGGGTCGAACCGGACCTTTGTGAGGATCAGGAAATCTCTCTCCGTTGCAGTGATCTCTTTACTACGTATGATTTTTACGCACAAGGTATTTAAATCATTTATTATTTCGGGGGAATGGTGCTTATACGTGATAAATTCCGGAAGCAGGCAGTTATCGTGCGTGGAAAGGTGAACGAGCGGCAGGGTGTCGAGCATTTTTATGAGCCCCGGCTCGTCCGATTTCACGGTTTCAGCCAGTAAAACAGGATTTGCCTGCACGAGCACGGGCGTACCGGTACCTTCAAGGTCATGGATATAGCAGCGTGCACCCGGCGAAACTGTCTCCGCCATTGCCCGGATCAGGGAATACATGTCCCATGGCAGATGGCCGAGAGAGTGGATTTCGCTCTCGGAGAGCCGGGGGATCTGCAGTGATTCGAGCATCCCTGTTATGCGGTTAAGAACTTCGCGGCTAAGTGCTTTCCGGTCGATATAGGCCGCAACAGCTCCGCTCTTCTCCTGCATGGCCCGGACCATCGCCTCGTCAAGGCCGGGGATCTCGCGGGTATGGGCGATGTGCCCGAAGGCGCCCCGGGAAGTAAGGGCGATCTCGGTCTCCCGGGCCGCGTAATGGGTGCCGCCAAACCCAATCAGCGGCACCGGGTCGTGCGGGACAGCGGAGAGGACGCTTTCGGCCACTGCCCTTCCCGCAATGGGATCGGTCCACTCCTTCTCGGTGCTGCCGATCTCGACAAAGAACGAGGGGGTTTCAAGATCGGTCGGACCATGGTGAGTCACTTCGTACGCCACCCGGTATCCCTCCGGGCAGTGCCGGGCCAGGGCCCGGAGCGTTGCCTGCATCATAGCCGGTGCAGCGGGCGCAAGGGTCCGGGCAGTGCCGCCGAGTTCCGCGGCCCCGTAGTTTCCGGTTACGTGGACGGTGAGGACCGGGACCGGGTTCGCGCTGTAATGGCGTGAGAGGAAGATGACGAGGTCGGCATCGATCCCTGCATCGATCCGCTCTGCATGGATCAGCCGCTCCTCCACATCGTGAAACCCGTACGTGCGGCCGGGGATCTGCCATCCGCCTGCCCCGCCTTCATCGAGCAGCTCCGCGATATGGTGCCGGATATTCAGGCCCGCCTTGTCCTGCCGGGAGTTGACCAGCGCAATCCTCATTGGTACTCAGTTGGTCGTGCCGGACGATTAAGGATGCCCGGTTTATTCCTTCCGGTGAATATGCCCTGATGAAGATCCGGCAGCCCTGATCGCCAGTCCTACTGCTTCAGCGGGAGTTGTGCATTTCACTACCCCGTCAATATCCCAGCTGGCAAGGCCGAAGACCGGGCATCCGGTCTTGAGGGCGATTGCGATCTCCGAGAGGGTCCCGTGGCTCCCGCCAATTGCGATCATAACATCGCCGGATTGAGCGACAAGAATGTTCCGGGCATGCCCGAGGCCGGTCCGGATCACGATGCCGAGATACGGGTTCCCGTCACCCGTCCCGGAGACGATGCCCACGGTCGTTCCCCCATGCTCCCGGGCACCTTTACAGGCCGCTTCCATCACCCCGCCGAGGCCCCCGCACACGAGGATTCCCCCGTTCTGTGCGATCAGCGCCCCGGTAGCATAAGCGGCCTCGTACTCTCTCTCCGTTGCATCCGCTGCACCGGTAACCGCAACCTGCATGCACTAACCTTGCCTGCCCAAGGGAAAAAACTGAGGGAGTGTTCAATACCGGGCACGTTCCTGCAGAATCATATGCCACAATTTATTTTACATTGAGTGAATAGAAACTGACTAAGTCAACACGGTGAATTGTTGTGCAGCAATCCGACAGGATATCCATTTTATGTGTAGATGACGAGCCGCTGTTCCTGGACTCGTTCGTCCAGATACTGGGGCGGCAGCCGGGTTTTTCCATAACCTCTGCGTCAACAGTCGGAGAAGCACTGGACCTGATCAATATCCAGTTTTTCGACGTGATAATCTCGGACTACTCGATGCCGGACATGGACGGTCTTGCCATGCTGCAGGAGATCCGGGCGAGGGGATGCCAGTCGCTCTTCATCGTTATCACCGCGAAAAGGCTTGCCCATATCGCGATCGATGCCCTGAACTGCGGCGCAGATTACTATTTCCAGAAAGGTGCGGATACCGGAAATGAGATCAAAAAGCTTGTTGAATTTATCCGGAAGAGCGTCCCGGAGCGGCACGCCGAACACGAGATCGCGGAGTGGGAGCGGTTTTACCAGTCGGTAGTCGAGAACCAGGCCGACCTGATCTTCCGGATAAATCCCGAGGGTACGATCAGTTACGTAAACGAAGCCGGGGTGCATTTCTTCAAAAAAACCTATGACGAACTGCAGGGGGATAATTTCTTCTCCCGTATCCCGGATGCGGATCGTTCGCTCGTCCTCCTCCGGCTCCAGAATATCTCGGCGATAAAACCCGATCTCCTGCTCGAACACCGGATCAGCAGCGGCGACAACAAACAAGTCCCGCTCCTCTGGAGCTATCGCGGGTTCTTCACAACCCAGGGTGCAGTTACGGAATACCAGGTCTCCGGCAGGGACACGGCAGCGGTAATCCGTATCGGCACACCGGATCCGGTGAAGTCGGCAGCCCCCGTTTCAGCTCCGCAGGCACCCGCGGCCGCACCCCCGGTCCCGGAAGAGGCGGACTGGAAGGGGCTTGTCGAGACCATCCAGTCACTGGACAACCCCGTCTTTGCGGTGGACAAGGGTGGCGTTATCATCGCGTGGAATAAAGGGCTTGAGGAGCTTACCGGGGTCCCTGCCTCTGCGATAGTCGGCAAGGGGAACCGGGAATATGCGGTACCCTTCTACGGGAAACCGGTCCCGATGCTCATCGACCAGATCCTCTCTCTCGCGGGAAAACCCGGGGTCACGGCACCCCAGGGTATCAAGAAGGTGGGGGACACGTATATCGGGGACGTGGAGCACGTCAGCATCAGGGGCAAGCCGATGCTGCTCTGGGGCAAGGGATCTCCCGTGTACGATGCAAAAGGGACCCTGATTGCGGCGATCGAGGCAATAACCGTAGGGGAGCCGCACCAGGCGGCTGACCAGGAGGAGTACCTGGGCGGTATCTCAAGTATCACGCTGAAGGTTTCTGGCGAGGGGATCGGGGGAGCCATTGCCGGGGCCATCGGGTCATCAACCGGCGGATACGGGGTCTATGCCACGAGCAGGAGACTGTTTGTGATCCGCAATGCCGACCTGAACGCGGAGAATTCACAGGGCGTCCAGTTCAGCACGTTCATGATGGACGAACTCTTCGGCACTACGGTCGATACCCGCCAGAAGCCGGTGAAGGATCTCGAGAAGCTGAAAATTTATGTGGCGGAGAAGGGCGATATCACCAGGATCGAGCTGAAGAAACCGGTCCTGCTTTCAGGATTCCTGACGATCACTACAAAGGACGGCAGCTCATTCCGGGTATATATCGACCACAAGAAGGCCTTCACTCATATCGAGCAGCTGATGAAATCGTTCTCACCGGAGAACCTGAAGATCGAGTAATTATTTTTTTGATAAAAACTATTTTCAGGAATATCCTGCCCCCCATTCCCACTGATCACCATCAGCCGGAGTTCGCTTATCTCTTCGATCGCAAACCGGGGGGCCCGGGCTGGCACCGTAGATTTTTAACACGATACCGGCAGTCACTGGGGGGGCTCACGGCTTACTTCCTGAGTACACACGCGTAGGCTACATCAGCCCCGGTCACCAGCTGGGGGTAATAGCGCGAGACGTACTCCTTGACCATCCGGCGGGCAGAGAAGCGGGGGGCGTTGCTCTTGATGGACTCCTTCATCATCTTCACCCATCCGTGCGGGATCCCTTCAAGCGAGGCCGAGTAATAGAGTGGAATCACTTCCCGCTCGAGAATATCGTAGAGCGCATATGCATCGGCCGCATCCCGGTCGTTGCCGGTAGTCGTACTCGCGAATGACCACCCGTTCTTCCCGTTGTAACCCTCGAGCCACCAGCCGTCAGCGATACTGAGATTAATCACACCGTTCATGGCCGCCTTCATTCCGCTCGTCCCGCTCGCCTCAAGCGGTGGTATCGGGTTGTTGAGCCAGACATCGACCCCGTGAACAAGGTACTGGGCGGTCTGTTCGCTGTAGTCCTCGACAAACGCGATCCTCCCTTCGAGTTCGGGCTGCTGGGCAATCTGGTAGATCTTCTGGAGGATCCGTTTCCCCTCATAGTCCGAGGGATGGGCTTTGCCGGCAAAGATGATCTGGACCGGGCGCCAGCGGTTGCAGATGATCCGCTTCAGCCGTTCCATATCATAAAAGATGAGATCGGAACGCTTGTAGGTTGCAAAACGGCGTGCGAAGCCTATGGTCAGGATGGAAGGGTTCAGGAGCAGTCCCGCGGCAGCAAGAGAGAGGGGGTCTTCCTGCTTCTTTGCCCACTTGATTCGTGTCCGTTCCCGCATGCGGTTGATGAGCTTGATCTTGAGGTCGAAGTGGAGGTCCCAGAGCTTCCCGTCCGGGATCTCGTCGACAAGGTTCCAGATGCCCGGGTCATCATGCTCCTGCTGCCAGTTCGGGGTGACCGGGTAGAAGTACGTGTCGAGGAGATCCTCGACCCGGGGATTCATCCAGGTCGGGAGGTGCACCCCGTTCGTGATCGCGTCGATGGGAATCTTGTCCTGCGGGAGATCCGGCCAGAGGTTCTTCCACATCTGCCGTGTTACCTCCCCGTGACGCTGCGAGACCGCGTTGTGGTAGGAGGAGAGGCGCATCGCAAGGACCGTCATGTTGAACCCGCTCTCCGGATAATCCGGGTGCGTCCCGAGCCCGAGGAACTCCCCGCGGGTGATCCCGAGCGCCGGGTAATAGCGGGAAAAGTAACGGTCCATCAGTTCCGGAGGAAACGCATCGTGACCTGCCGCGACCGGGGTGTGGGTGGTGAAGAGCGAGGTCACCCGGACCTGGTTTAAGGCATCGGGGAAACTGATTCCCCGCTCAACCCGTTCCCGGATCCGCTCCAGCAGGGCAAAGGCCGGGTGCCCTTCGTTGAGATGGACTGCCGAGTACAGGATACCCATCTCATGCAGCACTTTCCTGCCACCGATACCAAGCACGATCTCCTGCCGGAGCCGTTCCTCCTGGTCCGAAGTGTAGAGGTTGGAGGAGATCCGCCGGTTTTCCTCGTCATTCAGGGGGATGTCCGTATCAAGCAGGTAGAGCGGCACCTTGCCGACATCCACCCGCCAGACAGCGACGAATATGGGGGGCTCGATATGCGGTACCTGGACGACCAGCTGTTCGCCTTCGTCGTTGTTCACCCGTTTGGCCGGTGAGGCATCCCGGTCAAGGGTCTCCTGGATCCCTTCCTGCCATCCGTCCGGCAGGATGTGCTGGTGGAGGTAACCCTCCGAGTACATGAAACCGACAGCAACAAGCGGAACACCGAGATCGCTGCATTCCTTGAGATGATCGCCGGCAAGGAAACCCAGCCCCCCGGCGTACATCGGGAGGGAGTGGTGCAGGCCATACTCCGCGGAAAAGTATGCGATGGTCAGGGCCCGGCTGCCGGGATACTCTTCCCGGAACCAGCCGGTCGTGGTGTTCATGTAGCGCCGGAAGCGGTTCATGATGATATCGTACCGCCGCAGGTACTCCTCGTTCTTTTCAGCAGCGAGGAAGAACTCCTGCGGGGTGTCCCGGAGCATCCTCACCGGGTTGTGGACGCTCGCCTTCCATGCCAGCTGGTTGAGCTGTTTGAAGAGGATCCGTGCCTCGGGATGCCAGCTCCACCAGAGATTGTAGGCAAGGTCGGTAAGGCCGGCCAGCCTTGGCGGGATATGGGTAAAACGGTTGCCAGTATCTGACACAGCAAACGAGTGCTCTGTCACCGGGCATGCTTATACTTTTCTGATAAGGAAAAAGGGAGGAGGTCAGATAAGGGTCAGCGTGACCGGGACCTGGTAGATGGTGCTGCTGGTGCCGGACTCTTTCCGGTCATCAACACAGAGGTAATATGCGTGCTGGTCCTTGATCGTGGCAGTCTTCGCAACCGGGCCTGTCACGTCATTAAACTGGATCACGGGTACGATACCGGCATAGACCCAGTTCTTCTGGACCGCATCCCACTTCGGCGCAATCTGCCGGAGCCCGATCTGGTCGTTCTCGTCCACCATAAGCACATTGACATTCACGCCCCCGCCGGCCGGAGGGGCGGCAGTGAGAGTCACTTTCTGGCCGGGATCCAGGTACGTCTCCCCAATCTGGTCCTGGATGTTGAGGCAGGAGAAGTCGTTGAACTTAACCCCGATCGTGGTATCGATATTGGCACTCTTTGTAACAGTACTGGCAGCAGAGGTGGCAACGGCCTGCTGCGGTGCCGCCGGGGCAACGGTGCCGGCAGGAGCCGGGGTAGCTGCAGCGGGTGACTGCGGGGTGGTACAGCCTGCGGTGAAGAGCAGCAGGGCCGCGAGCAGGATAAAAAGAACGGTACAGGATGATTTCATACTGTTGAATATTAAAGCAGCCAATATATTGATTGCGATCCTGTTTCGCCCGGTCATACTTCCGGTGAGCCCAGGTTCTTCCGGAACGGCTGCCGGCCGGCTGCCTGAGAAAAACTACTTTGTGCAGGGACACCAACATGTGAACACACAAAAGGGTATCCCGTTGTGAAAAGAGGGGTTTTTTTGAGAGAGGTCACCGCGAACTTCAATGCACAGGAGATCGAGCGTGCGGTGCAGGAGCACTGGCGCACCCACGATACCTACCAGTCAGTCCGTCAGCACCGGAGCAGGGGCAAGCCGTTCTTCTTCGTGGACGGGCCGCCATACACCACCGGGCACATCCACCTCGGCACGGCATGGAACAAGATCTTAAAGGACAGCATCCTGCGCTATCACCGGATGTGTGGCAGGCACGTGATCGACCGGGCGGGGTACGATATGCACGGGCTGCCGATCGAGGTGAAGGTCGAGCAGGCGCTCGGTTTTAAGTCCAAGAAGGACATCGAGAAGTTCGGCATCCAGCCGTTCATCGAGAAGTGCCGGGAGTTCGCTATCGGGAACAAGGTGCTGATGGACGACCAGTTCGCCGCACTCGGGGTCTGGATGGACTTTCCCAGCGCATACCAGACCGTGAAGCCCGAGTATATTGAAGCCGCCTGGTGGACCCTTGCCAGGGCCGAGGACCGCGGGATGCTCGAACGCGGCCACCGGGTCGTGAACTGGTGCCCCCGGTGCGAGACGGCGATCGCGGATGCAGAAGTGGAGTACTGGGACGAGAACGACCCCTCGGTTTTCGTCAAGTTCCCCCTCACCAATAAACCGGGCGAGTTCCTCCTCATCTGGACCACCACGCCCTGGACCCTGCCGGCGAACGTTGCGGTCGCGGTCTCAAAGGAGTTCGAGTATGCCAAAGTGCATGCAAAGAAGGACGGGAAGGAAGCGTTCCTCTGGATCGCAGAGCCCCTCGTCAGGGCGGTGCTGAAGAAGGGCCGGTTCAAGGACTACACGGTCGTCGAGACGAAGAAAGGCACGGAGCTCGTCGGCTGGGCCTACGAATCGCCCCTCAAAGAGATCGTGCCGCTCCAGCGCGAGATCGAACACAAAGTCGTGACTGCCGATTTCGTGGCGCTCGAGAATACCGGCATGGTGCACATCGCTCCCGGGCACGGCTGGGACGACTATGTGCTCGGGACAAAGGAAGGCCTCCCGATCATCTGCCCCGTTGACGGTGCAGGAAAGTTCAAGGCAGAGGCGGGGGAGTTTGCCGGCCAGTTCGTGCGGGATGCGAACGAGAACGTGCTCAAGGCCCTCGGCGATCACCTGCTTGCAAAAGAGACCGTCACCCACCGGTACGGCCACTGCTGGCGCTGCAAGACGCCGATCATCTTCCGGGCCACCTCGCAGTGGTTCCTCAAGGCCTCCGAGATGCGGGACCTGATGCTCTCGGAAGTGGAAAAAGTCACGTGGTACCCCGAATGGGCTGGCAGCGCCCGGTTCTATGACTGGATCAAGGAGGCCCGCGACTGGTGCATCTCCCGCCAGCGCTACTGGGGCATCCCGATCCCGGTCTGGGTATGCCCGAAGTGCGATGCCTACCGGGTGGTAGGCACCATCGCGGAGCTCGAGGAGCGGAGCGGCAAACCCCTGCCGGACCCTCACCGCCCGTTCGTTGACAGCGTGACGATCCCGTGCACCTGCGGCGGCACAATGAAGCGGGTCGAAGACATCTTCGATGTCTGGTTCGATTCCGCTGTCGCCTCGTGGGCAACGCTCGGGTTCCCGGGTAAGACAAAGGAGTTCGAGGCACTCTGGCCTGCCGATTTCATTGCCGAAGGGCAGGACCAGACCCGCGGCTGGTTCTACTCCCAGCTGGGTGCCAGCACGATCGCGTTCGGGAAGGCACCTTACAAGAGCGTCTGCATGCACGGGTTCGCTCTCGATGCGGAGGGCAAAAAAATGTCCAAGAGCCTTGGGAACGTGGTGAACCCGAGTGACGTGATTGGAAAAGTCGGCGTGGACGTGCTCCGGCTTTACGTGCTCTCCTCCTCCGCCCCGTGGGACGATCTCAAGTTCAACTGGGAAGGGGTCGGCACCACCAACCGGGCGCTCAACATCCTCTGGAACGTGTACCGTTTCCCGATCCCCTACATGATTCTCGATAGGTTCGAACCCGCAGCGAAGAACGGCGTCTGGGACGATGCCTGGATCCGGGCGCACCTGAAACTGATGCCGGACGAGGACCGGTTCATCATCTCCCGGATCAACTCGGTGGCGGCCACGGTCGATACGGCCACAAAGGAGTGCCAGCTCCACCGGGCCACCCGCGAGCTCGTGAACTTTATCCTGGAGGATCTCTCGCGCTGGTATGTCCAGCTCGTCCGGCCCCGGATGTGGCTCGAAGGTGAATCTGAACAGAAGGTCTACGCGTACGAGACGATCTACTACGTGATGCGCAGGCTCACTACGCTCCTTGCCCCGTTCTGCCCGCACCTCACCGAGGAGATCTACGGGAACCTCCGGTGTGCGAATGACCCGGACAGCGTCCACCTCCTTGACTGGTTCTCAGGGGAGACGGCCTTCGTGGACCGGGACCTGGAGCACGCGGTCGAGCTCGTCCGTTCGTTCGACGAGGCAAGCGCCAATGCCAGGCAGACCGGGAAGCGGAAACTCCGCTGGCCGGTCTCTGAAGTCGTGGTCGTGACCGGTGCAGTACCGGTGAAGGATGCAATAGAGCGGCTCAACGCGGTCTGCATGGACCGGGCAAATACCCGTAAGGTCAGCGTGGTCATGGGCCGGTGGGACCGGGTTGGCTGGCATGCCGAGCCGGTGATGAAGGCGCTCGGCAAAGGCTTCGGCAAGGACTCCTTCAAGCTGAAAGGGCTCATCGAGGCAGCAGATGGCAACGCGCTCAAGGCCGCAATCGATGCCGGACAGACATTCAGCCTCAGCAGCGGCGATGCAGTCTTCGAGATCGGCAGCGAGCATGTCACGTTTACCGAGAAACTCCCGGCAGATGTCTTCTCCGCCCCGATGACCGATGCAATGATCTACGTGGATGTGGCACTCACGCCGGAGCTCGAAGCAGAGGGATATGCCCGGGAAGTGATCCGTCGGGTGCAGGACATGCGTAAGCAGCTCGATCTCGCGGTCGAGGATACGATCAATGCCGAAGTATCCGTAAGCGACAAGCGGATCCTCGCCCTGCTTCACACCAATGAGATGATCTCAATGATTGCCGACGAGGTCCGGGCAGTTTCCTTCGGGTTCTCAAAAGACGGGAGCCAGCCGGATGGTGCACGTTTCGCGTCTGTCAAGGAGTGGGACGTGGAGGGTGTCGCGATGGTAGTCGGGATCGGGAAGGCGGGATAGGGACGTATCTTTATTAGTGCATTTCCGGCTGTACACAAAAAACCTGTCACGGGTCAGTGACCCGGCCGGCCTATATCCCCGTATGGGAAGGGCAGTACTATTCCGGGCCCGTAAAAAGCCCCGTTTGCCAATCCGGGCAATCGATCTTTTTTCTGCACAGGAAATGATGTCCACGCCATTGAAAAAGTCTGCAAATTGCGGATATTTTTGGAAAACCTGTTCATTACAGCGATTTTAAACCTGCAAAATAGCGGCCTTTTTAACGGCCCCGTTTTTCCGGCTGCACGTAAGACCATGCTGAATGAAAAAAACCCCTGTTTTGGGATCGGCCGATCCTGCCAGATGCACCTAGAGCCGGCCTCTCTCCATGACGTTCCGGTACTTACCGACGTTCAGGGTTCTCCGCAACCCTCCACGCCCGGACCTTCTCCTCGAACGTTACCGCTGCATTCGCCGGGCTTGTGGAGGGAAGCGTCACGGCAGGCAGGCGGCCCGGCACCTCCACGAACCGATGGGAGAGCCGGGCCGGCCGTGCTGCCGTTCAGCGCCACGAGCCGGATGCCCGGGTGCGCCTGGACAAACCCAAAATTTCCGGGCGGGGGGTGAGGGGTCGATTGAAAATTTTTTGGCGTGACAACAGGTGCGGATGAAATTTCACAAATTCCGGCAATCAATTTGATGATGATGATGCCTCATACCCCCCATTGCGATGAACGCCGCCGCCCCCGGCGGGGCGCCCCCGCGGCGGTTCAGAACGGTTGAAAAAAGCCGGGTGGGTTAAATCGTCTTGCCCCGCCGTGCCTCGGAGAGGCCCTGAGGCGGGTGACCATCGCAATCTCCAAATTCATTTTAACGATTTTCATGATTTGGGTGCGAACATTTTGTTCATGCCCGTTTCTACAGAGCACAATTCACGGAATTCAAAGATAATTTTTTTTTAAATTTTCCTCTCTCTCTAATGTGTAATATGACTTATTTATGGTCATAATCCATTAAATCTAAATCTTCAAATCTTTTATCTGTAGAATTCTTGTTGTTCTCTTTCTCCCGATCTCGTAAATTTTTTGTCATATCTCTTGGATTCTTTGATTCGGAACGGGTTGGATTAAGTTCTATCGCACGGTCAAATGCATTTACTGCTTTATCGTATCTTTTCAGGTTCCCAAGTGTATTTGCTTTATTGAACCACGCAACTTCAAATCGGTTATCAGAGACAAATTGAACATCCGGCCCAACGTTTTGGAAATCCATAACGGTTGTAGCTGATTCAAAGGCTTTCAGCGCCTCTTCGTAATTGCCGGATGAAAATAATATTGTTCCCTGATTGTTCATTTTAATAGATTTAGTCCCCCAATTTAATGGTGGATTTTTGAGTTCTGATGGAACTCGTTTTTCTGTAAGTTTTCCCCCAAAAATTCCGTATTTTGGTGCAATGGCTAGGCAGAAATAATCAGATTCCATGATTCAAAATAATATCAGCCAACATTTCAAAGTTACTAAAGTTCCTTCACTTGGGACAAATCGTATTGAAATTCTTTTTTCTTGAAATTCTCACACCCCGCCCAGCGCCCTCTTCAGAAACTCCTGCCCCTCCGGACTCGTGAACAGGGGTAGTTCCGTTTCTGTAGTGACCGCACTCCGTTCTGCAATAACCGTCTCCTTCGTGATCGGGTTGAACCCTTCCTTCTCGGTCAGCTTCTTGTAGACAAGCGTCCCCCGGCGCTGCCATGCGGGGGTGGTTGCGAGGTTGAACCCCCGCACGTGCATCATTTCATGGAGGTCCTTTGACTGCAGTCCACGGAGATGTTCTGCCGCCTTCCTTGCATCCATGCCTTCCTCGATCAGGGCCTGCTGGCAGTAGGCGTTGATGTGGTTGCGCCAGGCCTCGGCCTGCCGGTTGGTCAGGTATTCCAGCGCGAACTCGGGGGTTGCCGGGATCACCCGGGCGTCAAACGCCACAAGGGTAGTACCTCCAAGAGCAAGCGTGAAGGAACTTGCTGCAAACGAGGCGGCTACCGAATCGAGCTTCTCCACCCTGCCGCTGAACGGAAGCTTTGCGAAGTAGAGGCTGATCTCATCCGAGAAGGTATACGCGAGATCGGGATTGAGGCCGCTTTCGGCAACAATCGACATGCAGGCAGTCACCATCGCCTTATGGAAGAACTCGTCGAACGGCTTTTCCAGGCCAAGACAATCAGCAAGACGGTGGAAGGCCCGGCCGTCAAGTCGCACAAAAACAGGTGGGATTGCGGTGATTGCTGAAAATATTTCCCGGTTTTCCATATAAGTACCATGCGGGAGTGCAAAAAAATTGGGTGGGGCTCCCGCCGTTTTCTCGTGTTTCGTTACTCTTCTTCGGCGCTGCCGCCCGTAAACGCGCCCGGCAGGTGGCGGATCAGGACGATGTCGTCGATTGCACTGATGATACGGTACGGGATCTTGAGACCCTTGAAATTCTTGAGCTCGAAGAGCTGGTCGTTGACCTTGCTGACGACAAGGGCCTCGATCTTCTTCTGGTCCACATCGATCATGACATCTTCGACTTCGCCGACAAACATGCCCTTGTCCGTATAAATCTGAAGCCCGAACAGCTCGGTAATCTGGGTTTCCATCGTTATCAGATGAAAGTATATACTTAAGAGTTAAAAAGATAATCCTTT
>NZ_JBEKRH010000034.1:0-15768 GCF_049518935.1 Methanoregula sp. | reverse complement strand
GGAACTTCAACAGAATTACCGGCAGTGATGGATCCCACGAAACTCTCTGATGGCGATATATCATTGCCATTGCCGGATGCAACGATCAGGACATCCGATATGTCTCCGAGCCGCGGGTTGATAATACTCACATTCACCTTATCCGTCTGGTTAATGGAGAATGACTCGGGTTTTAATGAGATACTGGATCTCACATCTGCCGAGTCCACCTTCATCAGGATCTGGGAATGGACTGCATTGCCGCCATAGGCAGCTGGTGAAACGGTGAAGAGCGGGAAATACGTCCCATCAGGAACATTACCGACAGTTATGATGAAATTATAATCCGTGGTGGCTCCCGGTCCGACAGTTGTAGCGGTCGTGAACGAACCCTGATTGACAACCTGGATATGCGGGTCGATGAGGGCAGGTTGATTTAACGCCACGGAAGTATTGGCTGCATTGGTAACGTGAACCGTCACGGTCCCGGTCTCACCGGGATAAAAAACCGCGGGTGTGAGATCATACCCGGATACATATACAAGCGCTGCCGCTGCCTGAGGATTCGTTGCCGTTACCGTATTTCCCGACGGTGCAGCAGAGGATGCAGCACTCGCGGAGGCACTGCACAGAAGCAGTACGATGAAACTCATTAAGATAAAACGACTCTTCATAGGTTCTCCTTTTTGTGATACAGTGGATTCCTTTTTAGTGAGATTTACACATGTTTCCGGGTGTGCACAAACGTGCAGCCGGAAATTGTAATGTATATTTTACATTTTGTAAATTAAATACCTTCCCTTCAGGCAGGATGATTGATGTAACTTTTCTGTCAATGTTCATACACACCGGCATAAAGGCGCATGCGATAGGTAACGATACTATGGTTCCGGCATTTTAAATGTTTCCTGATATTACTAAAAAAAAGATCTTTGGAAATTACCAGTGAAGGTAACTATAACGTTTGTGTCAGGAAGATCCTTTTGATCTTCCGCTCTGACCGTGAGCAGTGTGTGGGTGAGACGCTGAGTACGCTCCAAACCATGACTTTACTGCGCCGGTATCACCATTCTGGAAGGCGGCCTTGAGAGCGCTTGTATCCACTCCCTGATTATCAAGCCGGGCCAGGATCTGCTGCTGGACGGTGGCATTGGTAAAATCGGGAGTTTTCCCAAATGATCCCTTCGCAAAACCGGGTGCTGCCGGGCGATGTGCCCCGAACCAGGACTTTATATCGGTCACATTGCCTGACTGGAACGCCGCTGCCAGCGCAGTTGTATCCACTCCCTGCTTATCAAGCCTGGCCAGGATCTGCTGCTGGACGGTTGTATTCGTCATATCGAATCCTTTAGAAAGGCCTTTGTTCGCGGACTGGGGCCGGGCCGGGCGGTGTGCCTCAAGCCAGGATTTGACTGCAGGGAGGTCGCCGTTCTGGAATGCAGTCTGGAGGGCAGTTACATCCACTCCCTGCTGTTCATATCGCGCAATGATCTGCTGCTGGACAGTGGCATTGGTCAGATCCTGTGCAGGATGCATGAAGCCCTTTCCATGAGTGCCGGTATGCGTGGCCTGTGCAGTGCCTGCCGCACTGGCAAAGCCAATGCAGAGTGCAATAACGCAGAACACGGCAAGAGCACCGTAATACATTCTGGGCGTTTTCATAGTGATGTTCTCCTGTAAGTTGTTGCTCTGATGGCAGGCACGATCTTCCGTGCCGGTCATGTAAAGTATATTTTACATTTTGTAATATAAACTTTTTGTTTTTTCTGGTTTGGATTACATATTCCAAAACACACACATCATTCACGGAGGTTCTGAATAACGTCAGGATCCGGATACATCCCGTAAAAAGTTGATGCATATGCCAAGAAAAAAATCCCGTTTCCCGGGGCCTGCGCAGGAAAAGGGCGAAAGAGTGTCCGGGAAAACCGTTTAATCTATATCTATCGTCCGGGGTTCTTCATTATACGTGAACACCTCTTCGATGTTCACCTTGAAGTGATGCGAGATCCTGAATGCCAGGTCAAGGGAGGGTACATATTTCCCTTTTTCTATAGCAAGGATTGTCTGCCGCGTGACGCCAATTGCTACCGCAAGATCCTCCTGCGTCATATCATGCATCGCCCTGAAGACTTTTATCTTATTCTTCATCGGTCTCCCAGTCCCCGTACTTCCGGGCATAGTACATACGGAACCCGACATAAAGAAAGATCATCAGACAGAGCAGTCCCAGCTGGAGATATCCCATCATCCGCAGAGAGACCAGCTCAGGAGGACGTCCCTGGAGATGTTCGTGGGAAAACTGCGGAAGATAGAGGAGATCCATAACTGCACCGATAGAGAATGCACAGAAAACAACCCAGAACACCTGGAAGGTCCTCACTACCGCCATCTCGGTGATCTTCGCACTGCGTTCATCCTCAATAAGATCAGTCACGGATTTTCGTGCAGCATACACTATCAGGAAACCGAGAATAAACCCGAGCGGCTCGATCCAGAGCGGGATCACGTGGGTCTCAATCGAATATATGAAAAGCGCGAGCAGGGCCAGTGCAATGCAGCCTGTGAGAAGATAGAAGGTATTTTTTTTCATGGCATCCCTTTGTTAATGATTCTTGACATTTGGTGTTATAAATTTGACTGTAGGGGGTTATCAAAGTTCGTTTCCGGGCCGGATCACTCCGAAACCCGTCAAAAACTCCCACTTTGGCATATAAGGAAAGTTAGTACCATTTCAGGATTCCTCAGGGATATCCATTGCACAAGAAGCCGGGCCGTATCCCTCATCAGTGCCTTGCCGGACGGGGTGCTGACCGTATCGTATGGATACCCTCATATCCGATCAGGAAAAATTCGTATACCACGAGGCTGTAGAAGTGGGCGAGGTAACCGTCGGACTCATCCAGATGGCGATGGGGCAGGATGCTGATGAGAACATCCGTACGGCAGAGGAAAAAGTCCGTGGAGCGATCGCAGCAGGAGCAAACATCATCTGCCTGCCCGAACTTTTCCATTCCCGGTACTTCCCCCGCCATCCCGGGACAGATGTTGCATCCATTGCCGAGAGTGTGCCCGGCAGGTCAACTGCCCGGTTCTCGGCCCTCGCCCGGGAGCACCAGGTGGTTATCATCGTCCCGGTCTTTGAAGCGGGAACTGATGGCAGGTATTACAATACCGCCGCTGTGATTGATGCTGATGGAACACTATGTGCACAGTACCACAAGGTGCATATTCCCCAGGATCCGGGATTCTTTGAAAAGGGTTACTTCTACCCCGGCGATGGATACAAGGTCGTGTCGACCCGGTTTGGCCGGATTGCCGTCCTCATCTGTTATGACCAGTGGTTTCCCGAGGCGGCACGGTGCGTGGCACTTGAAGGCGCCGACATCCTGTTCTACCCCACAGCAATCGGGCACCCCACATCAGCCGAGCCTGTAGAGGGCAACTGGCAGGAGGCCTGGGAGCTGATCCAGCGGAGTCATGCAGTAGCAAACAGCGTCCATGTCGCGGCGATCAACCGGGTCGGGAGCGAGGGGCAGATCCGGTTTTTCGGGGGATCGTTCGTCGCGGATGCGTTCGGGAAGATCCTTGCAAAGGCCGGCGACCGGGAAGAGACATTGATCGCACCACTGGATATTGCAATGAACGCCGCAGTCCGGGAGTCGTGGGGATTTTTCCGGAACCGGCGGCCGGAGACCTATGGCAGGATCATCACGCCATTCCCGGGATCGGATGGGGTGTTCCCATCCCTGCGGCCGGGCGACACTCCCCGGAACAGGGGGTTTCACATGCCCGCCGAGTGGGAACTCCACGAAGCGGTCTGGCTCTCGTGGCCCCAGAACATCCAGACATTTCCCCGGCTTCCGGAAGTGGAACTGGCATACTACGAGTTCATAGCAAAAGTGCATACCTCGGAACGCGTGGAGTTGTTCGTCCCGAGTGCCGTAATCCACCGGAAAGTGCGTTCACACCTTCGCGAAATGGGCGTAGATCTCACCCGCGTCACGCTCCACACCAACGAATATTCCGATGTCTGGATCCGGGACTATGGCCCGACATTTGTTATCAACAGGGCACTTGGGAAGACCGCGCTGGTGCGCTGGACCTTTAACGCCTGGGGCGGCAAGTACGAAGACCAGGTGCGGGACGGGAAGATCCCCGGCATGATGAACCGCCGGCTCAACCTTCCCCTGTTTGAGCCCGGAATCGTGCTGGAAGGCGGATCGATTGACGTGAACGGGAAAGGTACCGTCATGACAACCCGGGCCTGCCTCTTAAACCCCAACCGCAACCCGACCATCTCCGCTGATGAGATCGAAGAAAAACTCCGGGAATATCTCGGGATAGAGCACGTGATCTGGCTCAACGACGGCATTGTCGGGGATGACACGGATGGCCACATAGACGATATCGCACGCTTCATCGGGCCGTCGACCGTAGTCTGTGCGTACGAAACCGATATTGCAGACGCAAATTACCCCTCTCTCCACGACAACTTCGAGATCCTCCGCCAGGCAACCGACCAGGATGGCAGGCCCCTGACCGTGGTGAAACTGCCCATGCCGGCGCCGGTCCTTGATGCGGACGGGCGGTACCCGGCAAGTTACACGAACTTCTATATCGGGAATACGATCGTGATCGTTCCCGTCTTTAATGACCCCCATGATGCCGAGGCGATACGCGTCCTGCAGGAGCAGTTCCCGGACCGGAATGTCGTCGGTGTCAACGCCCGGGCCATGGTTGAAGGATATGGCACGTTCCATTGCGGTACCCAGCAGCAGCCGAAGTTGTAAAAAATAAAAAAAACCGGAGAGATCAGGTGTCAGGTAGCGGCATAAACGAATCCCCGTGCATCCCGTCCTGAACCGGTGCATCCGTAGGCACGACACTGACAGCACTCCGGGGAATCTGCGCTTCCAGGGAGCGCCGGATCCGGTTGATGGTGTCCTGTACCTCCGACATCTTCCTGTCGCCATCGAACTCGAGGAAGATCTCAATATAGATATTGGTTCCCGAACGGCGCGAGCGGACTCCGTACAGCGCTGAATACTCGTCGAAAAATGCCGCAAGGTGGCTGACGATCACCATCTGGAGCTCCTCGTCCAGGGTCTTGTCCAGCAGGTCCGGGAGGGAAGAGGTGATGACCCGGTACCCTGAGAAGAGAAGGAACCCGGCAATGATGAACGAAGCGAGCGGATCGATATACAGGGACCAGGGGTAACTGGCAAGCGCGAGCGTCAGGAGCAGGGAGACAAGGACCGAGAAATCGGAGAACGCCTTGGTGCGGAAGAGATGCCACTGGGAATCCATCAGGGGTGACGGCTCTTTCTGGTTGAGCCGGTAATTCTTCCTCCACAACCAGGTGTTCATGCAGACACCGATCACCATCAGGACAACACCGAGGTACGCCCCTTCGTGGACGATCCCGGCCGGCATCGCGATCCGGTAGAGCGCCGCGAGAAATACCAGGGCCAGCGAGATGAACATGACGCCACCGGTAGTAATTGACGTGATCGTCTCGAACTTGCCCATCCCGTAATCGTATGCGCCTGCGCCACCCTTTGCCATCTTGCGGATGGTGAGGTAGGCAAAGAAGGTAGCCAGGATCTCGTTTGCACATTTCAGCGCGTCCGCAAAGAGGACAATGGAACCCGAGAGTACGGCGGCAACGATATCGGGAAGCCAGAGGATGAAATCGATGACAAGACTTGTCAGGATCATCCGCTGCTTCCTTTCATAGGATCCGCCGCCGGCACCTGCTGCGTGAGACATTATTGTACTCAATGCTCCGCCGTGTTGGGATAAAAGACCGGCGCTTTGGTCGTGACGGAACTCCCCACTCCGGCACGAAGCCCCGGATCCTTCCCTGAGGATGTGCCGGGACAGGAAATTTAAACGGGCAGGGAAAATAGGGTATACTGCATTCCCGCCGTACACCATTCACGGCACGATCAAGAAAAGTTCCCCGGACATTCTTATGGACACGACAGCCTCCGAATATATCCGTCACCGCCTGGAAAGATATGAAACGTCCATTGACCATACCCGGGCCGGTCTCCAGGATCCATCGGGCACCGGTAAACTTTCCGCCAGCGCCCCGTATGCCGAGCAGTGTGCTATTCCCGTACTTCTCGATTCCCTGTCAGGAAATCCGGATGAACAAGCAGCACTGAGACAGGACTTTGCCCGTATCACAAAGAAACTGGAAGTCCTCGCACGGGAGAGCGGCTCCAATTACCGTGCCTGCCTTTTCGAAGACGTAAAACGTTTTGCCCACGCGTACCATGCCTCTGCCTGCCATGCCAGCATCGGCAATCTCCGGAACGGGGCAGCCACCGATCCATGCCGAAGGCGTCTCATCAACCTGCTGCTCTCGGAGCTCGCAGAAGACCACGAGGTGTCCGGGATCGAAGCGCTCCTCACCATGATCGATGACAATCTCCAGAGATCCGTGACAGTCCCCGGGAAAGATGCGACAGGATCACACGCCGCAGGTCACCGGGCTTATGCCGCCGTAACTGAGCCGGAGCACAGCACTCCACACAAGGACTCCGGGCAGATCGGGATAAAATAAGCGGAAAGGTACGATTAGATCTGTTTTTTGCGGTCTGGAGAAATCCCTGTGTTGGAACGATTATTATCAGATTGTATTTTTTAGAGAGGAGGGGACAGTGCCACAGCGAAGAACCCGATGGTTCTTCTCGCATCACACCTGTCAGGACAGGTATGCTGTTTCCCCCTCACCGCCCCTGCGCATTGCGATGTTGCGGAAATTACCTGTTCGGGAGTTATCGCATTCGGGGGTTGCCTCAGTGGCGGAGGTGAAACCCCTGATAGCGTTCATATTTGTAAGAATTACTACAGAACAGTTTTTTCCAATTTCATGCCCGGCAGGTACGCTCATTTCACCCGGATCACGATGAGCGTGATATCGTCCGACTGCGGGGCATTGCCGCAGAACTGCCGGATATCCTCGAGAAGCGCCGCCATAATCTCCTGCACCGTCCGTGATCTGTTCCGGGTGATCGAGGCGACCAGCCGGTCTTCGCCAAAACAGGCCTCCCGTTCATTGAACGCTTCCGTCACACCGTCGGTGTACATGACAATGAGATCACCATGCCTGAGCGGGACGGCCGTTGCCGGGATATCTACCACAGGAACGACTCCAAGCGCAATTCCCCTGCTTTCCAGGACCTGCGTTACCGGGGGATCGTCCCGGATCAGCAGCGGGGGGTTATGGCCGGCATTCACGTAGGAGAACGTCATCCTGCCCGGGTCAAAGAGCCCGTAGAAGACGGTGATGAACATACTCGATCGCCCGTCCTCGTAGATCAGCCGGTTTGCCTGCCGGATGGCAGCCGAGGGATCCGCCTCTGCCCCCCCGGTTGCATGGATGAGTGTCCGGGAGAGGGCCATGAAAAGCGCGGCACTCACGCCTTTGCCGGAGACATCGGCGATGACAAATGCCCACCGGTTCCCAACGACCGGTATGAAATCATAGAGATCGCCGCCGATCTCCATTGCGGGGATCGTGATGGCGCAGATCTCAGCCTCCGGGATCTCCGGCGCGGATTCCGGGAGGAAATTCTGCTGGATCTCCTTTGCGATCTCCATCTCCTTGGTATAACGCTCCTTCTCGGCCGTGGTGCGCCGGAGATCTTCGATGTTCTGCTTGAGATCCGCGGCCATGTGGTTGAACGCACCTGCCAGGTCCTCGAACTCGTCACCGGTACGGATATCGAGACGGAAATCAAGATCCCCGTGGCCCAGCGCGAGGGTGCCTTCCTTTAAGGATTCCACGGGGCGCGTGATGATCCGGGCAAGCCAGGCCGCAAGCAGGATAACCACGAGGATGAGGATGAGGAACAGGCAGACAAATATCCAAAGGAACCGGTCAGTCTGGCTGTTGATACGAAGACCGGCGTCCCGGGTGGAGGCCGCGATCTTCTCACGGGTTTTATCGACCGGGGCCGTGATCTCATCCACCGGCATGGATACGGCAAAGCTCCAGTTCCGGGACGTGACCGGAGCATAGGCGACATAGGTATCATGGCCATTGAACCGGATTTTCTCAATGCCGGTCTTCCCGGCCGTCATGTTCCTTCCTACGGCAATGAGCCCCGGGTCGTTGCTCTCAAACACGTTCTCCTGCTCAAAAGGCTTGTCCCAACTGGTATTTCCAGCAGACAGCCCGGGGCGGCTGATGATATTTCCCTGGCTGTCCATAAGGATCGCGTAGCCCTTGTTTCCCAGCGTCAGGTTCAGGAACGCCTCGTTGATCACGTCGACCGTTACATCGCTGCCGATTACCCAGGTCCCGAACTTCGTGGGCACCGCCTTTGAAGCGGTCACGACAAGCCCGTGGCCCGCGGAGTCATCGTACGGATCGGACCAGGAGATCCCATCGGTGTTTTTTGCCCCGGTAAACCAGACCCGCTGCCTCGGATCCATAGTCCGTGACGTCATGTTGCTCCAGGGGTATATGCGGAGGATCCCCGAGTCCGAAGCCACGTAGATACTGGACATGTCAGTGTCTGCCCGGAAGACAGCAACCAGCAGGTCATCGATGCCCGCGAGCGTCCTGAATTCCGTGGAGTCCTGTTCTGCCTGAGGGTCCGGGGAGGGAACAACGAGGACTGTGGAGAGGCGATCGGCAGGGTGGGCAGTACTGCCAGCGTTGGAGATCTTGGGCACTACAGGGGGATTATCCGCGAGCATCGGTACAGCCGCAGCAAGGATCTCCATCTCGGAATCGGTATTTTCAAAAAGGACGTTGGTCACTTCTGCCTGATCGGACGCAATACGAACAAGATGTTCTTCTGCAGATGCCTGAAGAGCGGTCGTTGTCTCATCCACTGCTTCCTGACCAAGACTAAGGCTGCTGGTTTCCGCAGATTTCCCGACATCACTGATGGAAAAAAACGCCACATACCCGGTGATAAGAAGCGCGACAATGGCGAGTGAGAGGAAGATAATGAGTATTTTTACCCGGACATTGAACCAGGATCGTGAGGGTATGAGGGTCATAAGAGGTCAGGAGATGTCGTGCGGTGCAGGATCGGATACATACGGACACAGACGGGAGTATTCAGCGGGGGAACCGTGCCCGTACGCATAAGATACAGAGGCACTCCAAGAGTAATAAAACCAGCAATCCCGCAAAGATTCCTATGAAGTCCGGCGGGATACATGACTTCAGGCCTGAACGGGATCCCGCAGGCAAGGCAGGAATTTCAGTGCAGCCAGATCCAGACACTGCCCCCCATCAGGATGCCGGCACCAAATACCAGTACCATCGCGGCCATGGCAAGGTACATGCTCCGTGACCCGGGATCTCTTCTGCCCGGGGCCGCGTGCGGTGCGACGATAACGTTGCGGTTGATCTGCTGCCATACCCGGAGGGAGCGCCAGTACAGTTTACAGATCACACAGAAGAACAACAGCAGGATCAGCTGGGATGAGATCGTAATCTCCGGGGGCTTTCCCGCCGCGACTGCCCGGATGCCACCCAGCAGCAGCCCGAGGAGAAAGGCTGCCGTGGCGAAATAGAAGCCGGCATAACCATGGGGAAAGACAATTTCCTGCAGTTTCCGGTTCTGCGCCTCGGCCCGGTCCCCCATGTCCATCTTCTGGTAAACAATACCCAGCAGCGCCCGTGCATAGGCATTGTACGGGCTGATCTCTACCGCCCGTTCAAGGGCTTCACTGGCATCGTGCAGCCGGTCGAGCTTGTCAAGAGCCACACCCAGGTTAATCCAGCAGTCCACGGATCGGGGGCTCGCGGACGCAGCCTTCCGGGCAGGCTCCAGGGCCTCCTCAAACCTGCCGAGAGTGATAAGTGCGGCTGCCTTGGAGTTGAGGATCTCGCTGTTACCAGGATCACTCCTGAGGGCCTGGTCATAACAGTCGAGGGCCTCCCGGGCCTTTCCCTGGTGCACGAAACTGTGTGCCCGCTCCTGCAGGGGGATATCGGGGCTGGACATGGTGTGAATACAACCTTTTCATTCCTGAATATATTAAAGGGTTAGGAATGATTTTTGGAGCCGGGTCAGGCTCGGGAAGAGGGGGGGGACGGATCCTGCATTCAGACGTTCACGTTCAGGACCAGCCTGATCGCAAGACCGATCACGAACGAGATCGCGGCGATCCCGAAACTGATCGCGAGCATCTCCATGAAACGGGACCTGAAGGGGAGATCTTTTGCCACGGCGATATAATAGGTGAAGAAGAAAATCACGGCTACGGCACCGAGCAGGGTGAGGACGAGGGCGATGTACGGGCTTCTGAGAACGAGGAAGGGCAGGATGAGAAGGATGACGGTCACCATATAGGTGAATCCTGTATAGATCGCGGCTTTCTTCGGGTCCGTTGTTCCCCCGTCGGATTTCTGGGAGAGGTACTCCGAGGAGCCCATCGAGAGGGACGCCGCGACACCGGTGATCAGGCCGGCGACTGCGATGATCTGGGAGTTCTGGAGAGCGAACGTGAGACCGGCAAGCATCCCGGTGAACTCCACGAGGGCATCGTTGAGCCCGAGCACTACCGAGCCCATGTACTGCAGCCGCTCCTCGTCAATGAGGGCAATCAGTTTCTTTTCGTGCTCTTCCTCACGGGAGAGCATTGCATCGATCTCCGGTATTGCGGCACGAAGAAGCGGATCCGGCGCCTGGGCCCGTTTCTCTACGCTTTCCATCAGCTTGAGCGTGAACGTGATCCCGAGGATACGGGCCATCAGGTAATAGAACCAGAGGGAGATATGGTCAGGCGCAATGTCCTGCCGGGTATACCGCTTCCAGATCCCATAATGGTCCATCTCTTCTGCAGCGATCTGTTCGAGCACCCCGCGGTTCTTCGGATCGCGGGTGACAAACGCAATCTTCGTATAGATATGATGTTCCGTAATCTCAGCTCTCTGGGAAGAGAGGAGCGCGGGCAGGAGACGGGGATCGTGCGGGTCTGCGGGCATAGGTATCATGGTAGGATCCTGATCGTGCCGGGATAACGAGCCGTTAGTGAATAATCTCCCGGGGAGTGCCGGACGGATGATTCACAACGTGCGCCCGTCAGGCTTCATTAGTGCTTGGAATTACTTCCTTTTAAAACCGAATGAACCGACGGACCAGGGATTTCCCCGGGGGTTGGGATCATTGCATTCTGCCGCGCAGTTCATCGCATTGACCGTACCGGTGATCCGCAGGGGTTCCCCATCTGCAGTCCGTTCGATCACCTTGCCGCGGGTCGTTACCCAGATCCAGATCCCGTCCATCTTACGCACGCGGAAGTTACTCTCGAAGAGGGGTGCCTTCCCACGGATATGCCGGTAAAACGCATAGATGATATTTGGCAGATCGAGAGGATTGATGATGGTTTTGCATTTGTCCACGGTAAGTGGTATGCCGGGTTCGAAGTCATAGCCAAGAGTGGTGTGGCACCAGTTATAGATATCCCGTACTTCAAGATCCCGCATCCCCACATCCCAGATCCCGATATTACCCGCGGCCAGAGCGAGCTTGAGCCGTTCCTCGCTCTCGAGCAGAGCCTGCGCCTCCTGCCTTCTCTGGGTCAGGTCGATGATGACACCCCGGAGGCCGACAGGCTGTTTTGTCTCGGGGTCGATCACCGGCGCTCCGTAGAGCAGGGCCGGGAACGTGCTGCTGTCACTCTTCTGGAGCAGGTATTCCTGGCCGTTGGCTGTGCCCTGCCGGGCCGCACTCTGGATATCGCGGAATGCCCGTTCGCGATCGGGGGTGGTGATATAATCGAGGATGTTGATACCCTGGCTGTAATCTTCCGGCACGAGCCCGAACATTTCGTAGGCCATAGTATTGGCAAACGTGAGCCGGCAGGCAAGGTCCATCTCGTAGACCCCGACCGGGAGGATATTGGCAAAACCGAGGTTCGCATCCCGGGACAGGTCAAGATCGTGTTTGATCTGGTGGATATCGGAGATGTCCCGTATCGTCTCGATGGCACCTTCCACGATCCCGCCCGCATCGCAGAGAGGGCCGGCATGGACCCAGAGATAGGCACCCCGGCCCCCGTTCATCCCGGGGGCAAAAAGATCCTGGGAGATCTTGTTTTCAAGGAGCCGGAATCCCGGGCACGGCTGGTTCAGGACATGAGGATCCTGGAGCACGGTATCAATGAGCATGGGCCTGCGTTCGCCAAAAAAGGGGACAGCATATTCGTAATCCCCTTTCCCGAGGATATCTTCCTTCCGGCAGCCGGTCATCTTCTCAATCGCGTGGTTCCAGGCAATCACCCTCCCACGGGTGTCGATGACAAACGTGGCATCGGGCAGGAAGTTGATGATATCCGTCATCTGCTGGCGGGACTGTTTCAGCTCGTCTCCGATCCGGCGCCGTTCGATCGCCCGGTTGAGCTTGTATCTGAGCTCCACGATCATTCCTTTGAGGTCGGGCCCTTTCTGGACATAAAAATCTGCCCCGTTATTGAGCGCTTCCATCACTACCTCTTCCCTCCCCTTCCCGGTAAAGAGGATGAAGGGCAGGTTGCCATGACGGTCCCGGACTAACTTTAAGAGCTCGATCCCGTCCATGCCCGGCATCTGGTAGTCCGAGAGAATCGCATCATACTGCCCGGAAGGGATCCGGTCCAGCGCCAGGGCGGCCGAGTTGGCCACGTCAACGGAAAAGTCCCCGTTCTTCTCCAGGTAGATCTTATTGACATTGAGCAGGATTTCATCGTCATCGACATACAGAATAGAATACATAAAAAATCCCGCCGTGCAAATCTCGTCTACCGGATGTTTTCCTTAAAATATTGTGCAGCTCTGGCAGTTGCCCATTATATTACAAAAAGTATACTATATATTTTCTTTGATTTGATTCCCGGAGGGATTTTGCCAATCGGTAACAGGAATTAACTTTATATCCTTTTAATTTCCCGCAATGAAGAACTCCTGAAAAAGGATAATTTATATATGATTATATGTTTTTTGTGGACATGTGAGTGATTTTTGCTTAAAGTTTATGAAAAGTCCCCTGGATCGACAGATAGTGCGATCCGGACCATCGCTGCCGGTTTTGTGCACTACTTCAATGAAGAGGACATAACTGATCGTTCCGGAACTATCAAACCATTTGCGAATGCTATGCATTACCTGCCGTGATACACCTGAATGAGAAGTACCCATGCCGTTGACAACAGGGAGGAGAGATCGTCACCTTTATCGGTTCAGTTATCGTTGGATTCGTGAATGATCTCCGGAAAAAACCTGTTCCGCACCTGCCTCCTCCTGCTGGTGGTGCTGTGCGGAGTAACGGCAGTATCGGCATGGACGCTCCAGAACTGGTCGGCCACGGCCCAGACTTCCCCTGCCCAGCCGGGCACTCCCGTCTCCCTGCACTACGACATCCATTTCGATTCGTGGACGACCGGGACTACCTTTGATTCTGCGAATTCCCTTGTGATGGTCACGGATCTTGCGAACCCGCAGTGGACAGTGACAACAACCGAGACTATGGACGACGGCACCCAGATCGTGACACCCATGCCGGTCCGTCAGAGCATGCAGGTACGGCTGGACGGCTGGTCGCTCAGTTTTGTCAGGAAACGCTTCGATCTCAATGTCCAGCTGAACGGGAAGGTCCCTGCCCTGAACCAGTCTCAGAACATCACCCTGGCCCGGGTGCAGGAGCTTGACCCGAACGCAAAAGCAGTTTATGGAACGCTGGTGAAAAAGGATCTCCCGGTATATGTCCAGGCCCCGGAACCGACTGCGACAACGCTCGTCCCGACACCCCAAGATACCATTATCGATGTGACTATGCAGCTGGCAGAAACGGCCGCGCCGGCAACGATCACGCCCACCCGGAAACAGACTTACTCACCAGGGCCCGATCCTCTGCTTATCTGCGGTATGCTCGCGGGCCTGATCGTGCTGTGGGCCCGGAGAGAGCGCAGAAAATAATCCTTTTTCGAACGTTTTTCCCGGAGCACGGAGGGAGGTATTCCGGCTTTGCCGGCAGTACCTCCTGCCCTTGTCCCGCACGCGTCGGATTTCAGTATACCACCAGGACGGTTATAAAAAAAGTGCAGCTGACCGTTTCATGGGGGGAGTAAACCCTGGTCATCCATTCGTTTACCATTCCAGCCAGGTTGACACCCTGTTTCGTTACCCCATGATTTCCGGCAGTTGCGACCCGGGTCAGAAAAAAGATAATCAGACCGGCCGGTTTTCGCATACCTGAACATCACCTTGCACGGGAAATGCAGACGCGGGCAGATCCGGTGCCATTCACCACCGGTACTTCCGCCGCTTCTTCTCCTTCTCTTCGAACGGTACAATGAAGTAGCTGTGGATGTTGCGGTCGTCATCCAGCCCGATCTCGAGGTAGAGTTCCATAATGACATGCTCAAATGCTACTGCGATCTGATCGGCCCCGAGTTCAACAAATCCCAGAGCGTGAAGCTCCTTCCCCAGTTTGGATACCGGCATCCTCCGGTGGCTGGTGACGAGCCTCTCGACAAGGCGCTTCATCCGTAACTGCCATCCCTTGTTTACCACCGCAGGTCGCCGCCCTGCCAGCCTGTGAGTATCTGCATGCAAGGGAATTATGCAGGTGCCTGCTATTGAACGTATCCGATTGGTACCTCCATCACCGACGGGAAACATTTCCGTATGAGTGAGTAAGGTCGCAGGCGAACAAAAAACAGGTAAAAACAGTACTCAGCTCACACTTATTCAGCATGTCACCGGTGTTCACCACATACGTGTTATACACGATCCCCGGGGAGCGGACGTTGACAACGAACACGGCGATGGGAGAGGCGGAATGCCGGACGGTCTCCCGCGTTTACTCCCCCCGCTCCTGCGCGTCCGGCCGATCCGGAACCGGTCCGCCGCGTATTCGCACCTGAAAATCAACAGGAATTTTTTCCCACAGGAAATCGCTCCGATTCGCCAACTGAACCGTCCGGAACGATGTCGCGATACATGAAAACCGCATGGACGAACTGAATTTCCCGGAACAGTAACGACCCTTATGGCTCCGGAAAGGGAACATTCAGCCAACGGTATATACCGGCATATGGAGGAATAAATCATGAACACCAGATTCAGCCTGCTCTTGGGACTGGTGGCGCTTGGACTACTCTGCGCCATGGGAACCGCCGCAGCAGATGATGCACAGGCCACGGTCACACCGACAGACACCATCGCTCCTGTGGATACCATCACTTCCACGGATACGGTTTCTCCTGTGGACACCGTTGCCCCCGCGCCCACCCCGGGTTTCGATCCCCTGGGGTCGCTCGCCGGGATCTTCGGACTCCGGCAGGACAGCAAACCTGACCGAAGGAATCCGGGATAACCGGCAGGATATCCACCAGAACTGGTGGGACAACTTCAACATCTTCGGGAATATCCTCGGTAACCGGGAACAGGTCAGAAGTGACCAGACGCTCAACCTCGCGAACCGGACCGAAGATAACGGACTCCGGCAGGACATTCATACCGATCGCGTGGATCTGCACCAGGACCCCAGTAATGCCAGTGCCTACCGGGCAGATATCAACGCGAGCAGGGGAGACATACAAGACAACCGGAATGACATCGCCCTCAACCACGTGGATATAAAGGATGAGCGGAACTCATCGCAGGATGATCGTGCGACGATCCGTGAAACCCGGCAGACTGACATCCAGCTCCGGCAGACGAACAACGCTTCATGGCAGGATGTCCACCAGGACCGGGAGGATATCCGGACCGACCGGCAGCAGATCCGGAACGATCGCGGGGCACAGGGCTCTGCGTCGTAGACTTTT
>NZ_JBEKRH010000033.1:0-17090 GCF_049518935.1 Methanoregula sp. | reverse complement strand
CTGCCTGAGTCCCCGGATACGAGTTCTTTGATGTAGAGGCCGGCTTCGCCCAGGACTTCGACAACAAATTTGCCGTCCTGTTCCCCCACACACTCGATATCGAGGACCCTTCGCTCCCGGATTTTATCGGCTCTCCGGTGAGCAACCCTTTCGGGCGTGCGCTGGTATATTGTGACGCCCTGTAAGGTTTTTACGGCTTTTGCGAACTCTTCCGCAGGTAATGCGCCTTCAACTTCGACTAGGATCCTGTATTTTTTATGCGCTTTGTTTGATTTAAGGGTTTCCACCTCCGGACGGTCCGCCCAGCGTTTAATCGCAACGGAAACACGCCCGTCCGCAGTCCGGTTGATCTCCGCTTCGAGCACCGCAAGGTCGATGGAACGCTTCTTTGGCGAGACCACTTCAAGGATGAAGGGTCGGCCGGTCCCGATCATCCGGGCATCGATATCCTCGCGCCCCGCACCGTGCAGGACTGCGTTCTCTGCATCGAACATCTCTATGACCGGTCTGCCGATCAGTTCCTCAACAGAGTCGAGGTACTGGGCGCCGGTGAAGTTGCATTTCTCGCACCCTGCTCCCCGGCAGGCACGGCAGTCCCAGTGGGTCTGCGGGATGCCCCGCTCGAACTTCTGGTACCTCCCGTAGAAGAAGACCGAGTTGATCTGCACCTCGACCGTGCCGGTGGCAGGATCAAGGATCGTGACCACTTCGGGCGTCTTGAAGTCAACAACCTTGCCGGTTTTTGCCGACACAGCCTTGCCCACTTCACGGTTTACTTCCGATTTAAAAGGCTCGGGTTCGGCAAGCGAAAGATCGCTCCAGACCATCTCTTCGTTCTCGGCGATCATGGGAGGCACCCGGCATCCGGCAAGGAACGTGGTGAACTCGATATTCTTCGTGGCCTCGATAACCCGGTCCGCCCAGAGCGACACATCATCGAAGAAGTTGCCGCAGACCCAGCAGGTACCGGCCGGTTTTTTATAGGGCTGGTTCGTGTCGAGAGCGAGTACTACCCGGAGGCCCTTACCGCGCTCATCGTTTGAGAGCCCGTGCGAGCGTTTGCCAAAGAACCTCCCGAGACAGTGATCGCAACACTCCCCGTACGCGAGAATCTCCGTTACTTTCTTGTCTATTTCCATCCGCTTATCCTCCGGTCCAGTTCATTGTGTAATACGGTAATCGTATGATCCGCGTGCAGGCATTTTGGCCCGACCGAGATCCGGGGGCAGTCCCGGATCAATTCTTCTTCCGCTGCTGCAAAGTTCAGGTGGTCGGAGAGCAGGAATGCATCCGGGAGTGCATCCACAGTCCGGACATCCATTCCCTGTTCATCCATCACAGCGAACCGGTGTTCGCCGGCCAGCCGCTCGAGCCCGCCTTTCCGCACCGATACTCCGTCCGCCCCCTCACGAAATTCACTCCCGCACGGGATATCAATAACTTTCTTGATCAGCGCACCCGCACTCCGCTCATCGGGCGAAAGCGACCTTACCGCTTCCCCGGAGAACTTTACGGTCTTTGGCCCGGACGGGGCCCCGAGCAGGACAAGGTAGCAGTCCACGTCGCGGCGCAGGTCATGCGAGAGGAAGAGCGAGGCGTTCACGCACCGGCAGAGCACGTCCATCCGCCCGCCACTGCCCGGCAGGTCATTGAGCGAGAAGCCCCCGTCCGTCCGGGCCAGGTGCCCGATGATGGCAAACGCGGTCATCTCACTGCATTCCGGAGAAGCGTTTCATCAGGCGCTGCATGTTGAACTTCCCGCCGCTTGCGCCCCGCAGGCCCTTGAGGGTCCGCTGCATCATCTTGTAGTACTTCAGGAGCTCCCGCACCTCGTCAGGTGTTGCACCGGCCCCGTGTGCAATCCGCTGCATGCGGGAACTGTTGATCAGGGTGGGTTCATCGAGTTCCCCCGGAGTCATTGAATCCATGATGATCCGGTACCGGACCATCTTCGTGCTGGTGACATCGTACACGCCTTCCGGCAGCTGCATGTTGCCAAGCGGGAGCATCCCCATGATCTGTTTTAAGGGGCCCATCTTATTGAGGGCTTCGAGCTGTTTGTACATGTCGCGAAGGGTGAACTTACCCTTCATCATCGCATCGACATCCACATCTCCGGGACTGATCACCTCGTTCGCCTTCTCCATCAGCGCCTTGAGATCGCCCATCCCGAGCATCCGGGATATGAACCCGTCGGGATCGAACCGCTCGAGATCCTCGATCGTCTCCCCGCTGCCGATGAAAGCGATACCACTCTTGGTCTCAGCGACAGCAGACAGGGCACCGCCCCCTTTTGCGGTACCGTCCATCTTGGTGATGATCACCCCGTCGATTCCGATCGCCTCGTGGAACCGCCGGGCCTGTTCGCTCGCCTGCTGGCCGAGCGCCGCATCGATCACGAGCCAGCGGTGGGTAGCCTTGGTGATCACATTGAGTTCGATGATCTCCGCAATGAGATCTGCCTCGAGCGCATGCCGGCCCTGCGTATCCACGATGATCAGTTCCTGGTCCTTTAAGGCAGCGAGACCTTCGCGGGTGAGCTTGATCGCATCTTTCTCTGAAGGGTTCCCGAAGCAGGGGACATTGATCCTGCCGCAGAGGGTTGCAATCTGGTCGTAAGCGCCCGGCCGGAACGTATCGGCGCAGATCACGCCGACTTTCATGCCCTTCTTCTGGAAGTAGCGGGCGAGTTTCGCCGTGGTTGTGGTCTTGCCACTTCCCTGCAGGCCCGCCATCAGGATCGTCTGGGGTTCGAGCCGGACCTCGGTCGAGGCCCAGACAAGGCGCACCAGTTCCTGGTACACGATCCGGAGCACGTGCTCGCGGACGTTCATGCCCTTTTGGACCTCTTCGTCAAGTGAACGGGTCCGGATCGCTTTAGAGAGCTCTATCACGAGCTTGACATTGACATCCGATGAGATCAGAGCCCGCTGGAGGTCCTTGACCAGTTCGTCGACTGCGGCCCGGTCGACAACGCTCTTGCCGGCGAGTTTTTTGAGTGCGTCCTTTAAGGATGTGGAAAGGCCGTCGAGCATCATGCACCCCCGTCCAGCAGCTCGTCGACAACCCGTACCGGTTCGAACGGCAGGATGTCATCGTAAGCCTGACCAACGCCAAGGAACATCAGGGGTTTCCCGATCGTGTGGGCGATCGAGATCGCTGCACCGCCGCGGGAGTCCATGTCCGCCTTGGTCAGGACCACCGCATCGGCGCCGACCGTCTTGTCGAACTCGAAGGCCCGGGTGACCGCATCGTTGCCGGCAACCGCCTCGTCGACATACACTACGAGATCGGGCTTCATCACGCGCTTGATCTTCTCGAGCTGGCTCATCAGGTTCGCCTTGTTATGGAACCGGCCCGCGGTGTCGGCAAGTACGACATCGAGATTATGGGAGATGGCGTACTGGACGGTATCGAAGAGCACGGCAGAAGGATCCGCTCCTTCCTGGTGCTGGATCACCCGGATCCCGATCCGTTCGGCATGTACTGCAATCTGTTCGATTGCACCGGCCCGGTAGGTATCCCCCGCCCCGATAACAACAGTGAAACCTTCTTTCTTGAGATAGGCCCCGATCTTCGCAACGGTCGTGGTCTTCCCGGTCCCGTTGACTCCGGTGAAGAGGATCTTCACCGGGCGGTTGTGGGTTTGGATATAGTCTTTGAGATCGAACCCCTTGCCAAGGACATCCAGCAGGGCAGACCGGAGGGCGCCCACGACCAGGGCATCCACGGATTCACCGATCTTCCGGTGCTTCCCGACGAGGTTCTTCCGCACACTCGCGATGATCGCATCGGTCGCCGGGAGGGCTACATCGCTTTCAAGGAGAGTCATCTCCAGTTCCGAGAGAGCATCAGCCACATCCTTCTCAGAGACCACGAGCTCCCGGTCCTTGATGAGGATCTTCACCTTTTCGACAAAACCCGGGGCGGCTGGCGTTGAGGAGGGGTCCGGGGCGGTCTCCGCTACCGGTTGCGGGGAAGCTGAAACAGGTTCTCTACCCGTGCTCCCGCCCGCATCCTGTGTAGCGGCCGCTGCCTGGATGCTGCCGCCAAGCCGTTCCCGTGCGGCTCGCAGTTTGTCGCGAAGTCCCCCGAACATGTAGGTAATATCCCAGGTTATTCAGGAATCTGGCCTGCTGCCATCGCCTGCTGGTAGCCGGACTCGATCCGTTTGTTGATCTCGTTCATCTGGCCCCTGAGACGGTCAAGCGTCTCCGAGACCCTCTTCTGAGAGGCTTCCATCTCCATGATCCGCTCTTTTAAGAACTCCACAGCGTCCTTATTCGGGCGCTCTACTATCACGTCGGAGCCGATCGCGAGCAGGACCTTTTCGGGTTCCATTACCTTTGCCCGGACACTTGCCCCGCCACCAATCTGGAGAAGGACTGTGCCATCCCCGGCCACGAGCATCGCCTCGAGAGCCTCGATGGCAGCATGCGCCTCCAGCCTGCCATTCTCCAGCATCTGGAGCTGGTTGACAAAGATCTCTGCCTGTTGCCCGTATTCCTGCAGGTAATTCTGGAGCATCATCAGTTCACGCTGGTCTATGGGTCCGTTCTTGTCTGCCAAAATCTGCCACCCCTCAAAACGATAACTATCGATAGAATACCGATATAATTGTCACTCCTGATATGTATGTTCTCCATCACCATAAATACATCATTGTAGGAAAGGAAGGCGAACACCAGCGGGGAGACAGACAACCGTTGCAGGTAACCGGGTAATGGGGAAAACTCATGACTCGGTGCCGGAAAACCGGTATTTTTCTTTGGGTATGAAGATCTCGAACAGGACACCTGTTTCGTATACGCCCGACTCCTTCATGGTCAGACCGGTGATGGCAAGGATCTCCCGTATCAGGAAGAGGCCAAGGCCGGTGTTCTTCCCAAACCCTTTCTCGAAGATCCGCTCCTTGTCCTCGTCGTGCACACCAACCCCGTCGTCCGCGTACTCGATCGCAATCTCCCCGAGGCCGTACTGGAGGGTAGAGATCGTGATGTGCCGGACCCGCTCCCCGTGGCGGAGGGAATTGTCGATCAGGTTCTCGAACACTTTTTCCAGAAGCGGGTCTGCATACACTTCGAGCCCGTCCAGCCTGAGTTCCAGGTCAACCTGCGGGGGAATAAGAGGGCGGAGCCCCTCGAGAATTGTACTGACGTTCTGCCACTGCGGGGTCTGTACCCCGATCTCTTCATAGTTCTTCGTGAATTCGATCTGCCGCTGGATATTCTGCGCTGCCCAGTCTGCCTTGCCAAGAAGGGAAAGGACATCTGCATCGGTGATCTTCATCTTCGAAAGTTCCAGGAACGCAACGAGGGCCATCAGCTGGTTCCGGATATCGTGCCGGGTGATGCTCGCAAGGAGGCCGATTTTTTTATTGGCGATGCCGGTCGCTTCCTCGGATCTCCCGAGCTGGAGGTTGATCTCCACAAGATCACGGTTCTGCTGTTCCAGCAGCTCCCGGTAACAGTTCATCAGCTCGATAAAAGAACCGACAATGAATGCAACAATGACGAGTATCAGGGTACGGAGGAGGGACTCCGGGGAGATGGAGCCCGTGATTATCCAGCTGACCCCAATCTGAAGGCCCCCCAGGAATAATGCCACCCAGACCGCCCTCCGCCCGTACCAGAAACCGGCAAAGACAACGACCAGGTAGTAAAACTGCGTGTAGACAACAGAAATCTTCAGGAAGTAGTGGATGACGAGCTCGAAGGTGAGACCGGTGAGGATCAGGACGGCAAGCGCATACGGTTTGACATTGTCCAGTGCCTGCCACCAGGATTCACGGGTCCTGCACAGATCCGCCGGTCTCCTTTCATCCATGTACGTTATCTCCTGCGATGTACTGGTATGGGGGCATGTAAAAGTCTTTGCAGGATCACACGAAACCAATCGGGGCTCCGACTGCACCCATATCCCGGTGAACAGGTCTTTTATCACCAGTTTATTAGGTAAAAAAACAAACGGGAGAGTGCGAATATACGTCAGCATATAAAAATAAAGGAGGGTTGCGGTGGAATTCAAGAACAAAGTCCTGATCATCGGGTATGGCGCGGTATCCAAATGCATGTTCCCGATCCTGCTCCGGCATGTGAACATCCCCCTGGAACATATCACGATCATCGATTTCAAAGACAAGTCAACAGATCTCAAAGCCTGGACCACGCGTGGCCTCCAGTTTTACAAAAAGAAAGTATCGCCAAAAAACCTCAAAGAAATACTCTCCGAGCATCTCTCGCCCGGCGGTCTCCTGATCGATCTTGCCTGGAACATCGACTGCTGCGAGATCGTGCAGTGGTGTCATGACAACGATGTCCTGTACGTGAACACCTCGGTCGAGGCCTGGGATCCCGATTCCGAGAAGTTTACGGCGACTCCCTACGAAAAGACGCTCTATTTCCGGCAGATGAAACTCATGGAGCTGACCCGGGACTGGAAGGATGCCACCACCTGTGTTGTCGACCATGGCGCAAACCCCGGGCTGATCTCCCATTTTGCCAAGAAAGGGCTGGTCGATATCGCCGAGCGGATGATCGCTGACGGGATCGCAACCGACCCGGACCGGATCAGGTCCCTGATCAGGGAGCAGGATTACGCTGCGCTGGCCATGGAGACAGGTATCAGGGTGATCCACTGTTCAGAGCACGATACCCAGATATCCCGGTCCCCCAAGAAGATGGATGAGTTTGTCGGCACCTGGTGCATAGAAGGGCTCAGAGAGGAAGGAACCGCCCCGGCCGAGATCGGCTGGGGAACCCACGAGAAAGAGCTGCCTCCCCAGGCAATCATCCCCCCGGTCGGCCCAAAGAACGGGATCCTCCTGCCCCGGATGGGAATCAATACCTGGGTCCGGTCCTGGATCCCCCACCAGGAGATTGTGGGCATGGTCATCCGTCATGGCGAGGCATTCGGCATCTCCGACCGCTGGACGGTCTGGAAAGACGGGACGGCGATCTACCGGCCGACCGTCCACTATGCGTACATGCCCTGCGATGCCACGATCGCCTCCATCCACGAACTGCGCGCCCGTAATTACGAGCTCCAGCCCACGCTCCGGATTATGAGCGACCGGGAGATCGTCTCCGGGGCAGATATTCTCGGGGCTCTTCTGATGGGCCACCCGTACAAGTCCTGGTGGACAGGCAGTATCCTCCCGATTGACGAGGCCAAGAAACTCGCGCCAGGCCAGAATGCGACCACCATCCAGGTCGCGCTCGGGGTGGTCAGCGCGGTGATGTGGATGATCGAGCACCCGAAGATGGGGTTCTGCCTTCCCGATGACCTGCCGTACGAGTTTGTCCTCGGGATCGCCGTACCCTACCTCGGCGAACTCTGGTCAGGACCGTCCGACTGGACACCGCTGAAAAACCGCGTGGTCTACTTCAAGGAGAACCCGGAGAACATTTACGACCATGAAGATATCTGGCAATTCAAAAACTTCTTATTCGTGCAATAAATCAATCATATAATGACAAAAACTGCGGTCGACACCAAGAAGAGACGGAAGAAGAAAGGGACCGAGGAGACCCCCGTGCACCATATCGGGAAGTCACGGCTGGAACTGCTGCGGACACTCACCCACGAGCACGGCACCCCTATCTTTGTTATCGATCATGAAAAAATCCGGGAAAACTACCGGGAATTCCGGGAGCATATGCCGGATGTTCAGGTCTATTTTGCCGTCAAGGCGAACTCCAACCCCGATATTGTGAAAACCCTCTATGACATGGGCTGCAGCTTCGATGTTGCCTCCATGCCGGAGTTCATGATCGTGTACGAGAACATCAAGTCGATGCCAAAGAAGGAACGGCTCGCATGGATCTGGGACAAGATCATCTACGCAAACACGATCAAGCCGATCGAGACCCTCGAGGCGCTCGACCAGTACAAACCCCTCGTCACATTCGACAACATCTACGAGATTAATAAGATCAAGGAACATGCACCCCATGCCGGGGTCGTGCTCCGGATCCGGGTACCCAACACCGGTTCGATGGTCGAGCTCTCCTCCAAGTTCGGGGCCCACCCGGGCGAAGCGGTAGACCTTATCGTATCGGCATTCGATATGGGCCTCGAAGTGGAAGGACTGAGTTTCCACGTGGGCAGCCAGTGCACCAACTTCGAGAACTATATGCAGGCCCTCCAGCTCTCGGCAAATATCATTAAGGAAGTGGAGGAGCGGACAGGGAGGAAGATCCGTATCCTCGACATCGGCGGTGGTTTCCCGGTGAAGTACCATCCCGGGATACGGTCAATCCGGACGCTTGCAAAGAAGCTGAACACCGAGATAAAACGGCTGTTCCCAAAGGACATGCAGATCCTCGCCGAGCCGGGCCGGTTCCTTGTGGCCAACACCTGCACGCTGGTGTCAAAGGTGGTGGGCAAGGCGGTCCGTGACGGCAAGCCCTGCTATTACATCAATGACGGTGTGTACCACACGTATTCCGGGCAGGTGTTCGACCATGTGAATTACCCGGTCCTCTCGTTCAAGGGGGGCGAAACGGCGATCTCAGCGGTCTTCGGACCTACCTGTGATGCCTTCGACACGATCACCCTGTCGGCCGAGCTGCCTGATCTCGATATCGGCGACCTGGTCTACTCGGAGAATATCGGGGCATACTCCCATGCCTCTTCCACGTACTTCAACGGTTTCCCGCCGGCAAAAGTCGTGCATATCAACAAATAACTTTTTTGCGGACGGATTACGCACTTAGTTCCGCGCTTGCTGACAAAGGTTGAGGGCAACACCTGACGGGAACAGCCGTAAATCTGAAGTCTGGGACGGACACTTCGCATAAGGGAGGCCGGACTGGTTCGTAGCGCTCAGGGAAGTAGCCGGAACACCGGAACGTTAAGAAATAACGGGATGTCAGGCACAGGTCAACAGGTCATGAAGGAGCACGAGATAAAAAAGCCTGCCGGACCCGGCATGATCCAGAGATGCGATATCCCGGGACATTTTCATCATTGAATCGTTAAGGATTACGCAATAGTGGGTATCCCGCAGAGATCTTCATGGTTTTTTCCGGGCACATCTTCGGCCCGTGACTGGAGAGGGGTATCAACGAGGGAGGCGATACTGCACCCGGTTGTAGGGATAATCGCTACGGTGGCGGTTAATTTCCTGATCCGCTGGCCTTTTGTGATTAATCGGAAGTCGAAGTGGTTTATCGCTGGAATCGATCCCCTGCGCAGGAGAAGGAAGAGATCAAACAGTTTTTCACTACTTTCACCATCCATAACGTCAGTCAAGTGTAAAACACCCTCAACCTCATTCTTTGGGTATCCGGTCAAACGTGAAAACTCATTATTGACACTGGAGATCATCATGTCATCTTCAAGCGTCATGATTGCTGTCCCGGAATGTTCAAAGAGAGTCCGGTAATGCAGCTCTGTCTCCCGCAATGCAGCTTCGGCTCGCCTCCTTCGCGAGGCTTCCCGGATCTTATGCTCAAGTTCCGCGAATTGTGCTTTTGGAGATCCACCCTTCTGGATATAATAGGTAGCCCCATGGTTAATGGCCTCGATCACGACTTCCTCCCTGCCCTTACCGGTGAAGAGAATGAAAGGGATTGTGCATCCGGACTCCTGGAGGATCTTCAGGAATCCAATACCATCAATATCGGGCATCTGGTAATCGGAGAGGATTACATCAAAGCTAAATGTTTTTAAGATCATGAGAGCATCCCGGACGCTGGCGACCGTAGTCACGCACATATCCGGCTGGCGTTCGAGATAGAGTTTGCTTACGTTGAGAAGAGTGGAGTCATCATCAACATAAAGGATCGATAACAGGTTATCCTCACTTGTGCTTTTTTTTATGGGGAAACATTCTGGAGAAGCAAGACTCATAACAGTTGCCATTGACCCTGGTTTCGTTTCGATTACATCCGTCCGGAGAGCACTCATCAACAAAGTTGAAGGAGTATCAAATCAATGCTGGGTGATGTGTGGATGTGAAGCACGTTCACGAGAGATCGATACTCCGACAGTGTATCGGAACGGAGATAGTATATTATTATCCGTTTGCTGATTACAATGCCGTAAAATTTTTTAAAGCCATTGTAACGGTCTCCGGCGAAAGACACGGTATGGAATGAATTGTTCCGGTACAGGAGGGAAGACGCCAATCCGGCAGTGATCGCCCCGGTTCTCCCCGGGTCATGCGGCATTTCAGGAGATCGTTTGCATGCAAAAAAAGGAGGCGCCACCTGTGAAGAAACGTGAAAAACGGATAAATTATAATGACAATTAAGATAAAATGCTCAGTCAGGAGGTTTTTTCTTACCATGTAACAACCTCACTACCATAATAATGGTGTGATATGAGCGAGCTCCTGAATGTCATCTCAGCTTCCGATAAACGGCGGAATCTTCTGGTTCTCCTTCACAGCGGGCCAAAGGAATGGGATGATATCAAAAAGATCCTCAAGGTCACTTCTACGGGGATGCTCCCGCAGGTGAAAATCCTCGAAGAGGAGCACCTTATCGAACGGGACGGGAGGAAGTTTTCGCTGACTCCGATAGGCAAAGTGATAGCCACCCAAATGGAGCCCCTTATCCGGACAATGGAAGTCTTCGATAAGAACAGAAAATTCTGGCATGATCACAACATTGGCGTCCTTCCGCATGAGCTCCTCCTCAATATTGGCGACCTCGGGGACTACCAGATCGTTGAGACACTGGATGAGGATCTTTTCAATATCAACCCGTTCCTTGCAAGTCTTGCCGAGGCAAAGAGTATCCGGGGCATTACCCACACGGTGCACCCCAAATTCCCGGAATTTTTTACCGCCATTGCAAAAAAAGGCATCCAGTCATCCCTGATCCTCACGCCGAACGTGTTTAAGATAGTCGCGGAGAATTATACCGATTTTCTCAAAGAGTACCTCGGATGCAGGACCGCATCAATGTACGTATGTAAGGAGAACCTTAAATTCTCGTTTGCACTCAGTGATACCTACTTTTCCCTCTCCCTCTTCTATAATTCCGGTATGTTCGACTCAAAGCATGATATCACCAGCCAGGATGCTTCAGCGCTCAGTTGGGGGGACAGGATTTTCACCTATTACCGGAAACAATCCAGAAAAATTAAGAGTCTTGACTAGGCCGCAAGGCCAGCCCGCAGCAGGAGGCTGATCGCAGACTCCCAGTAGATCACAAACCATCGCATCCTCCGGAAGATCAGGTGTGAGCTCTGTTCAAACGAGGATGAATAGAGGATGAGGAATACCAGGTTGACGACAAAACTGTACACCAGGATCACCCTCTCGTCTGCGATCAGGTGGACAAATACGGCGTATACCATGACCCCGTGAAGTGACACGTGCATGAGGATAAGGACTTTTTTTGTCAGCTCCTCTCCAAGCGTGGCCGGCAGGGTCCGGATACCGGCGGCCAGATCGCCCCGCACATCCTTGAAATCGTTAATACAGGATGTAATGAAGAGTTTGATGCCATAGAAAAGGAAGATAATGAGCACCGTTGTTACAGCATTGCACCAGTGGCTCACGATGAGGGCGATCGTCCCTCCCCAGGTAAGTCCGATGATCGCATTTTTCACCCCGGCTCCTCCTTTGAGCCTCAGGGTGTACGGGCCGACTTTAATACCATGGGTATAGATGTAACCGATTATGAACGGGAAGAACGGTGCAAGGAAGATCCCGTCCTGCAGGAGGATAATGGTGCCAATGAGAAATGCCACGGCACATGCAAAAATGCCGATATTCCCGTTAGCACCGATAAGTTCGCACTTGTTAATCGCATCCTCCCTGCAATCAAGGGCACGGTCAAGAGTGTACGTAGCATAGATGATCAGGGCAAATGCGCAGTACTCAGGGATTCTCATCCCGAGTCCGGCAAGGAGGAAGGCAATGTTCAGCCGGAGTCCTCCGGCAATTGCGACAACCGTGGATGAATTCAGCAGTCGCATAGTCGGTGTGTCAAAGAATGTCACAACTGAGAAAATTTTCACCTGATATATTATTACAATCTCATGAAAAATTACAAGCACGCTATATAAGTGAGACTCGCCGGGTATCAGGGAGAGGCTGGTTTTTTATATCATCTGCCGGTCTGGGGTGAGATCACCCATTCCGGGTCACTACTACGGTAACAACAGGTATCCCGTGGCTCCGGTATTAGTCACATATCAGGAGGCGATAATGGTAGAGACCCTGATGGGGAAAGTAACCCACGTTTACCCAAAAGTGGGTGTAGCGGCAATCGTACTCGATGACCACCTCGCACGCGGCGACCGGATCCATATCCACGGGCACAGTGAGGACTTCCACCAGACCGTAACCTCGCTTGAGATGGACCTCGCTTGAGATGGATCATATACCGGTTACTGAAGCTGACTGCGGGCAGGACATCGGTTTCAGGGTTGATCAGCGGGTCTATGTCGGGGACGTGGTATACCGCGAGCTCTGAGAAATATTCTCTCTTTTTAATCAGCGTTCTGGCATCCTGCCGTTTCCGCGTATCAATTCGATCCCCCCGTTCACCTCCGGGTTGTCCCGGTGCCTGTACGGTAACCCGGGCCGGCCAAGTACTGTCGATCCATTTCCGGGCACTTGTCACCGGAGGAACCCGGGAAGGGATGGGCAGGTACCATTCACTCCACCACCACCTTCGCATTCGCATCGAACGGGTTCGTCCGCATCGCAAGGCTGAACAGGTACGGGTACGAGCGCTGAAGGTACTCCATGTACTTCAGCCACTCGGGCACCAGCCGGGCATACACCCGCTCCATGTCGCCTTTGAGATGGGCGATGTCTGAGGGAGGGAGCCGCGAGAGATCGTCCCGGGCCTTCAGCTCCTCGGCAAGGTGCGTGACCGCAAGGATCAGGTCCGTGAACGACTCGTGCTCGAAGACCATCGGGTTCTCCACGATACGGAGGAGGAAGTCCTCGATCCCGATGAGAAACTCCCGCATGGCTTCGCGGTCGATGCGATCGGGATCAATGGTACATTTCCAGCCGGCCAGACCCTCGTGTGCTGCCCGGAACCGGTCTGTGGTCCATTCCGGACCTGCTGCCACCTGCTCCTGCAGGGGCCGTGTGCCCGTATCCGCGTTCACGAACCGGGCAATGAGCGGGGTTCCGACCCGGGAAAAGAAGATACCTATCACCATGTTCAGTTTCTCCATCCTTTGCTGCCGTTCCCGGGAGGTGAGCATCGAGTCGATGATCAGCGTCACGCACATAACCTCGACCGGGATAAAGGCAAGGTCCGCGAGGAGATAGGTGAACAGGTAATGGGAGTCCTGGAAGACTATAAGGTGGATTGTCATCAGGAGGAGCGTCAGGGTGACAAGTCCGATACCCACGAACATTTTCCAGCGGAGGTCTTCCTTCATGGGGATACATCAGGCACCGGAGGAGATAAAAAAAACGGAGCTGGAAGCAGGGGGGTCAGCAGTTCGGCCGGAATTGTTGTGTACCCACGCGACCCCCCCACTGCTCTCGTTCCGGCAAGCAGGGACGGGCGGTTCACATCACCGGTACTAAAGGGCGCGATCGTTTTTCGCTAGAACATCCGTTCATCTACAAACCACGGGAGAAGAATCAAAAGAGCATTAAAATGAGGGTTCCCCGCCTCAGGGCCTCTCCGAGGCACGGCGGGGCAGGAGGTTTCTTGATGTTGTTATCAATACAATTACTATGCCTCCTATGTCATATGAAGAAAAAACACTTGATTTGCAGATTTATCAACTTGGAGTTACGACCGTTTTGACGGTAGCCGCTTATTTATATGTTGCTGGGATAATACCCGCAAATGGGGGAATAATAGGGTCATGTTTGGCCATAATTGGTGGTGGAGTAATTGGTTGCGTATAACGCTGTGTCATAGAAAATATCTTCCGTGAAACAACTCCTGAACTTGCCTACTAGAAGAATTACGATTCAATAACATGTTTTTTAGTCAACAATATATTAGTATTGATTACTAAGTAATTGATCCGCCGCGGGGGCGCCCCGTCGGGGGCGGCGGCGTCTCATCGCACCTTTGAGATAGGTAAACCGCATCCTATGTAAAGATGTGATGAACCAAAATTAGCAGGGCTTGGACTCTTGAAGAGAGTGGACCTCACGCCGGTGAAGGAGAGCCAATAACCGGATTCTCAACAATATTCAAAGGCACCGGGAAGCAGTAAACTCCCCATCTGAAAATAAGAGAATAAAAGAAAATTGTTCAAAAACCTTAAACGGCCTTCACTGCATCGATCTTGATGTAGCGCCGCTTCAGGTTGTGCTTGCTGCCGATCACCGTAAAGGTGCGTTCCTTTGCCTGGTTCTCGTTGGGCGCCTCGATCACTTTCGTATACGGCATCCAGTTCTCGCCCATCCGGAACGTGCCCTTCACTTCAAACTTCTGCTCTGCCTTCTGCTCTGTCATGTTACCTCACTCCAGAAAACCAAATATATCCTCTACCCTGCCCAGTTCAAACCCGCTCGTGGCATTGCCTGCAATGTACCCATTCTCATTCACGAGAAGACCGGTACCCACAAGGCCGCTGCCCATGTTGATCGAGCCCGTCCCTACGGGGATCTTTGCGACCGCCTCGATTCGTGCGATCTGCTGGTCGGTGGCCCGCGGGTGGACGATGACGCCCTTGTTCGTGGCAACGCCTGCCATGCCGACGGTCTTGACACCACCGAGCACGAGCGTAAACACCTCGACTTCAAGGAACTCGCCGATCGCATGCATCATGTCGACCGGCATGTCCGGGTGGACTGCTGCAAAGGTATCGTTTGCCATGATCACGTTGCCTGCGGCATTCATCGACTCATGGAGCAGGAACACCTTGCGGTGCTTCGAGAGGATAGCGACTTCCTCTTCGGATGCCAGCCCCGAGACCACGAGGCCCCGGCTGTTGCCGGCCACGAGCGAACCGATGATTGAACTGCCCTGGATCGTAGTCTCTACGAGCTCTACCTGGAGAGCCGCTTTCACTGCCGCTTTATACTCTGCCGGAGATTCCGGGGGGATTATGGCGATATCCCCGACCACCCGGGTAAATACCCCGATGTTCGGATCGCCTGCAAACGTGATCGTTCTTTCCATCTTATGATTCCGGTGCAAGTTCAGCCTGAACCTGCCCGTCCTCCATCTTCATGGCACGGACACGGATCTTTGATGGCGGCTTGGAGCTGCCCCGTGACCATACCTTCTCGTTGATGCCCTGATCGAGCTTGACGTCCTCGCTCTTCATGTGCTTGGCGAGGTACTTCCTGATATCCTTGATCGCGCCGTTGCTCCTCTTCCACCGGGGCATCCGCCGTGCATCCCGCAGGGGGATGATATATACGTGCTCTTCCATCTTCTCTGCCATAGCTCACACCTTCAGCGTGCTCTTGCGCCAGTTTCTTCTCTTCGGGTGCGCCACAACGGCACGCTTGGTCCTGACCATAACCCACTGGGGCACGCGACGGTTCTGGTCGCACGCCTTTGCCAGCCGGATCTTCCTGCCTTTGCTTAATTTGCTCATCTCTGTTCACCTGAATTACGAATTTTTCCTGCCCACCACGAGCGATTGTTCGTGGTGTTTCGGGAACAGGGGGGCGAAATCGAGCCCGCGGGCCCGGAATGCCTCCCGGATCTCTGCTTCATAGTCGCCATTCCTGACTTGGCCGGTCTCCCCGTACTGCACGGTGAGGAACCGATCAACAAGCCGGTCGACTTCGGGCCTGACCCAGCCAAGCAGGGGTCGCACATACGAACACCCTGTCCTGCTTCCCAGGCTCTGGACTGCATCGCGGGCGAGCATCGGGACGCGATCATCAAACCGTGTACCGTCCCCGACCACGCTGTACTCGCCTGCGAGGGCCTCAATGGCTTCCCGGTGTATGCGGTTGATGGCATCGTTCGGATACCCCTTTGCAATCACCAGGTCTACCATCTCGTCCAGCAGTCCTTTTTTGAATACTCTCTTTTTTATGGGAAACCCCAGCACTCCTGCTGCTGCCTCGACCATCGGGATCTGGCGGTCCGGGTCGAACACGAACGTGTTGAGTTCGACCTCGTAATACGTACCCAGCATCATTGCTGCAAGGGAACTGTCCTTACCGCCGCTATACAGCACTCCTGCTTTCATTATCTCCTTGTTATTGAGTAATCCCGTTTGGCCGGTGCAAGCTGCCGGAGCAGCTCCTTGAGCTGTGAATCGGTAATCTTCTTCGCCAGCCGACCACTCTGAGCGAGCTGGATCAGCTGCTGCTCGACCGCACTCGCGAAATCGGGCTTGGTCAGCTTGATGGTATTCAGGCGTTCCCGTGCATCCGGCTCGAGAATCTGCATGAGTATCATCTGGGTCTGAGACTTCTGGCGCTGCTGGCGTTCGAGCTCTTCCTGCATACCCTGTTGATCGCCAGCCTGCTGCTGCAGCTGCGCCATCCTGCGTTTGCGGAGTTCGTTAAGCTCGTCGTCTCCCATAGTGACACCTCACTGGGGTGCTTCTGCCTTGTCGGCTTTCTTCTTTGCCGGCTTCTTCTCAGCCTTGGCACCGTCAACGGCACCTTCAGCTGCAACCTTGTCGCCGCCCTTCTTCTTGCCATCTTTCTTGCCGTCTGCCTTCTTGGCCTCTTCGACAACCGGCTTGGCGCGCTTCGGGACGTTCGGCAACGGGTTCTTCCTTACTTCCTGTGCAAATGCATCGAGGAAGGCCATACCTGCAGGAGAGACTTTCCGGCCGACTTTGTCATGGACAATAAGACCCGCTGCTTCAAGCTGCTGTACCGCCTTGCGCAGGACCGACCCCGAGCCCTTGCGGAATGCATTGGGCCTGGAGCCGCGGTTCTTGTTACCGCCGTAAAAGCTTCGCATCCTCTCGACGCCGATCGGGCCGTCGACATAGACGCGTCTCAACACTGCTGCAACCCGGATAAACCACCAGTCGGGGTCTTCAGGGGGCATCTCTTTGTGAACCCCTGTCTTTGCGAAGGCTGCCCATGCGGGAGGAGTAATCTCCTTCCGCTTCTTGAGCTCCTCGGCGACCGCCCGGATGATGTGGTCTGCGGGGACATCGTATACTGTTGTCATCTACTACCTCACTGTTGAATAATGAAATAACAGTCTTATGTTATT
>NZ_JBEKRH010000032.1:0-18462 GCF_049518935.1 Methanoregula sp. | reverse complement strand
GCGTACGGTCGCCACAAATATATGGTCGGAACGAGAAACTTACCCCCAAAGTACAGAAACAGTTTGAGATCGATTTTCTCAAGTGAGCCAATATGGAAATTTCAAAACCTGATTTCAAGACCGACGTATTACATGAGGAATTATTCCGCAAATACCTCCGGGTCCTCAAACTCGCGCGCACTCCCACCCGGGAAGAATTCACCAAGATCGCCACCGTTGCGGCAGCCGGTGTACTTCTCGTCGGGCTGATTGGTTTTATCATCTTCGTGATATTCGGACACAAGACCATGCTGGGATTCTGACCCGATCACCATGACCCAGTCCCAGACCCCCACCCCTGCCGCCCCGCAGCCCCCGGCTGTACCTGAAGTCTTCGAAAACCGGATATTCGCGATCAAGACCACCTCGAAGCAGGAACGGACGGTAGCGGACAATATCCTCAAGGCGATCGAGACCAAGGCGACCGACGTCAAGGTGACCGCTATCATCGTCCCCAACGAGCTGCAGGGCTATGTGCTCGTAGAAACCCCCGAGAAGATGAACCGTGTCGAGCAGCTCGTAGAACTCATTGCCCATGCGCGCGCGGTGATCAAAGGTGAGACAAGCCTCGCCGAGGTCGGCCATTTCCTCATCCCGAAGCCGGTCGTCTCCGGTATCGAGGAAGGTACCATCGTCGAGCTGATCGCCGGGCCCTTCAAGGGCGAGAAGGCGGTAGTCAAGCGCGTAGATTCCGCAAAGGAAGAGATCACGGTCGAGCTGTACGAGAGCGTTGTCCCGATCCCGATCACGGTCCGTGGCGACAATGTCCGCGTTGTCGAGAAGTTCTCCGACCGGTAATTTTCTCTGAATCTTTTTTACGACACTCCTGTGAGTGTAGTCAACAGCTTGTGCTGAGGCTCTTTCCCGCAGAGGAGTTCGGCTCTGATCCTGCGGGGATTTTTTCCACCGCAATCCTTTTTCCCCTTCCGCACCATCTCTCCGGCATGCCCGGGATGGAAATCAACCGTTCTCTCTTCATCCTCGTCCTCGTGGGTCTCACGATCGTTGTCGCAATTACCCTGAACAGCGGCAACCCGCAGGGAGGCCCGGTGTCCGGTACCGGGACGCTGACCGGCAACGTTTCCATCGGCCCGCTCTGCCCGGTCGAACCGTGCGCCGTCTCCCACGACCGTCTGGTTGCTGCATATGCCGCACGCCCGATCACCATATCAACGGCCGGGGGAACGGTGGTTTCATCGGTGACTGCGGATCCGGAGACGGGTTATACTGTTGCCCTGAAGCCCGGTACCTATGTGGTTGATATCCCGCATCAGGAAATCGGCGGGAGCCGGGAGCTTCCAAAGACCGTGGCCATCCTGAACGGAGAGACGGTCCGGCTCAATATCACTGTCGACACCGGGATCCGGTAGTGGTCAACATCCTTGAGAGCGGTCGTCCGGTTCCTTCAGAAGAAAACAGGGACGTGTGCCCCGGATAGAAATTATCTCTCCAGGGTCCGTTCAGCGTGCCTGAACCTCCAATCAATACCTTTATCACCGATATTCTCTGATTCCCATCCATCAGGAAGGATCACCCATGAAAATAATCGGACTGAATGCAAGTCCTAAGGGAAAGGACAGTAATACCCTACGGCTGGTGAACGCTGTACTGGCGGGAGCGAAGGATGCGGGGGCAGAGACGGAACTTGTGGATATCTACACGCTGCGCATAGAGCACTGCACAGCCTGCGGCACCTGCTATGCAAAAGGGGAGTGCACCCTGCTCGATGATTTCCCGGATCTCTTTGAGAGCATGATGAATGCCGACGGGATCGTGCTTGGCGCTCCCAACTATGTTGACTGCGTGCCCGCCCCGATGAAAGCGGTCTTTGATCGCATGGCGGATGCTATCCACTGCCAGATGCTGACGGGAAAATTCGGCTGTTCGGTCTGCACGGCCGGGGGAAGTGGGGAGCACGAGGTTGTCGGGTATATGAACAAGGTGCTCATGACCCTTGGTGCAAATGTCGTAGGAGGAATTGGCGTTGCGATCGGCAGGGACCCGGCAGCACTCGGGAAGGCAGAGAAGGAGGCCCGTGAGTTAGGGAAGAGACTGGCCCGGTCGATCCGGGGTGAGATCTCCTATCCGGAACAGGACGAAGGTCACCGGCAGAGAAGGGAGTACTTCTGCCAGCTCGTGAAGAACAACAAGGACAAGTTCGCCCACGAATATGACTGGTACGTCCAGATGGGCTGGATGAAATAAGCGGGTGGGAATACGGAAGTGAGCTGATATGAAAAGTATCACCGCAGGAAAACTCCGGCTTGACAACGAACCCGTGGCAATTCTCTGGAGCAATACAAAACCCGAAGGGGCTTTGCAGATAAAACCGCACGGCCAGAGCTGCATAATGCCCTTTTTTGCGCAGGTAGCAACGAAGGGAAAGACCGCCGTGTTTGACCGGGAGAGCTATGGCTGCCCCGGTGCCCGGGCCGGCCTCGGGTTTGGCAACGGGTACTACGATGCTTTCGGCGGTGCCGGTGTCGAATTCATGTCTGCATTCTTCGTGAAAGGGCAGGAAAGCAGCAAAAACCCGGAGGCCTATTGCGCGACCGTGCAGCATATCCCCGGGCGGGAGCGGGAGAAGTTCCTGCATGGCGAGCGCCTGCACAAAGATACGGAGAAGGCCAGGCGGTTCATGACCAAAGACCTGCCGATCACGGATATTTCCGAGAAGTATGTGATCTTCACTCCATTAAGCAAGGTAAAACCCGGTGAGCACCCGGTCGTCGTGGTGTTTGTTGCAGATCCCCTGCAGATCACCGGGCTCGTCACGCTGGTCGGGGCAGTCCGTGAGGGGACCGATCCCGTGCGGGTCCCGCCTATGGCGGCCTGCCAGCAGATCGGGGCGTTCGTGTACGATGAGGCAAAGAAGGAGCATCCCCGGGCAGTGCTCGGGTACACGGATCTTGCCGCACGGGCGAATGTGGGCAAGACCATCCCGGCGAAGATGTTCACGTTTGCCGTGCCATTCTCGCTGTTTGAGGAGATGGAGGAGGAGGCAAAAGATGGTGTGTTCGACGGCCCGATCTGGAAAGGGCTTGTCGCAGAGCAGTGAGGTGGATTGATCATGACGAAAACAGATTACAGGGATATCGGGGCAAAGCTGAAGTCCGCATTCAGGCTTTCGACACGACCTCTCGCAGTGTATGGATCTGAGGTGCTGCCATCAGGCATTCCTCCTATGACCGGGGTGAACCGGTGTTTTGCGGTTTCCCTGTACCGGATGGCGACGGGAAACGAGGTATCAGCGATCTATGTCAGTGCCGACACCAGCGAGGGCTGCTGCCTCGGCGGGCTCTACCATGTGGGGTATATCCCGGTGCCCGGTGATATCAAATATTTCGTATCGACCGGCAGGAAAGACGTCCGTGGCGGGGCGGCCGAATTCCTGAAGGCAAGCCCGGAGCTGGTTGAGCAGTGCACGCTGGCAGCGGGACCGATCCGCCCCCCGGGTAAATATCTCATCGTGCAGGCCTGCGAGGCGCTACCGGATGCCGGGCCCGCGGTACGATCCCTCTGCTGCTTTGGCACGGGCGAGCAGATCCGGAACATGGCAGCACTCATTCACTTCGACCGGGACGACCCGTTCTCTCCTGTCATCGTTCCCTGGGGATCTTCCTGTTCGACCTTTATCACGTTCCCTGCAGGCCTTGCGGAAAACACGCCCCGCGACACTGCGTTCATGGGCCCTCAGGACCCGACACAGAACCACTCCCTTCCCCCGGAGATGATGGCACTGGGTATTCCCGCAGAGATGGCCGCACGGATGGTGAAAAATCTCGATGCCTCGTTTATTATCCGGAGACCACATGTGGCATTTCCCAACCATGAAAAGCGGCTGAACCGGTAGGCTGCCGGAACCGAAGGGTGCAACAAAATAAACTACCTTTTTACTGGATTTTCGTGAGCCGGAACCAGAGGAGGAAGGGGACGCAGATGTATACGGCCACGCCATAGGGAATATTCAGGGCAGCCAGGATAATTCCCACACAGGATAATACCGGTATGATGAGGGTAACCTCTTTTCCCCGGCGGATGACAAAATCCGGAAGATCCTTGTCGACAAGCCGGTGGTCTTTTGTCGCATACCGCCACTGGAGGTGGAACAGCAGACCGGTGATGAGGAGGTGTGTTTCGAATACTGCCGAGGCAAGGGGATCCGCAGGAAAGATCCCGGCAATGGTACTGGTGAAAGGGATGAAGGCGACCAGCATCAGGATGATGATGTTGAGCCAGAGGAGCGTCCGGTCAATGTACCGGATATGGTGAAACTGGCTGTGGTGGGCCACCCAGAACGCAGCGAGGAGGAGGAACGAGATCACATACAGGATCACGTCCGGCACCGAGTTGACAAGGATGTCGTGGGCGGGCGTTTTTGCAAGCGTGGCAACGGTAAACGGATAGCCGGCCCCGAGGACAAGGAGCGTCATGCCGAACGCGAAGATCCCGTCCGTGAGGGACTCGATCCTTCCCTTTCCAAAACCGATGTTCACTTCGGTCCTGTTTTCAGTTCTATCCATTGAAGTTCCTCGGACATAGACAATGCAATTACGGATGACCGGCTCCGGTGATCCCGTGTCTTCGCTTCATCTTACTTCGTCGTGTACCTCTATCTGCTTTTCGCTGAAACCTGCTTACGGGTTCAGGCAATTGCGAAAACAGGTGGCTGCTCTTCCCTTGTTTTACAGCATTTTTCTATTTTTGATGGATAGAAGAAAACTACCTGTTTTTGCTGCATATAACAAACTGATTCTCTCCAAAACCCTTTGCATGAAAAGAATTCACCATCGTTCCGCCAGCACAGAGACTGCGACATGCGAGCCGGATTTACCGGCAACTTCAATCGTCTTCAATTCACGGATGGTAAAATACGGGGACACGAGTTCCCGCACTTCGGATTCCGATGAAAAATAGAGTGTTGTCCCGATCCGTGTCGTACGGTATTTCCCGGTTCCGCCAAACTGGGGATCGTTCTCGCTGAAACAGACGGAAAAATACATTGCTCCCGGGTTTGTGATTTTATGCACATTTCTGATATAACTCTCCCGGTCCTCCGGGAATATGTGATGCAGGAATTCCCAGTCATAGGCAAAATCAAACGTATCTGCCACCTCGTGCAGGTCTCCGAGGAGATCGGCGACAATAAACCTGCACCGGGCTCCCCGTTTTTTCGCATTCTCCTCTGCGATTTTTATTGCCGTGGGGGAACTGTCAACACCGGTGAGATCAAACCCAATATCCGCCAGGTAGATCGCATAGTTGCCTGCACCGCACCCGAGATCAATTGTCCGGCATGGCCGGACCTTCCCGTCCTGTACAAGCCTGACAAGTGCGTCGGGAGGGGTCTCACTGTTCCAGGGAAGGTTATCAAGCGGCACGTTCCGGTAAATTCTGTCGATATCGGCATATTTCATCCTGGCCACCCTGATGGAATAATCAACCGGGGGGAGGTTTCAATGTTTCCCGGAGTTCTGCCAAAAAGAAAAAATTTCTTTTTATTTTTTTCTTTCACGTTGCGCCTGTTTTTCAGCCCCGGTCCTGATAACCTGCAGCTCGCCGGATGCATCCAGCAGAAGATGTTCCTTCATGCAGGAAGCCTGAAAACATTATAGTCCTAAAAGATCAAACCCTGTAAACTATAGTATACATATCCAGGAACATGCCCGGATGATACCGGGGGACAGCCCGATCTCATGGAGAAGAACGAAACCACCGGCAATGGCCCCGGCACCGCCAGAAAAAGGATCGACTACAAGTGGATTGTGCTCTCGATTACGACCATCGAGATGTTCATGGTATCCGTGAACGGGAGCATCACCCTCATCTCGCTGCCCGCGATCTTCAATGGCATCAATATCGACCCGCTCACCTCGTTCCAGTACCTGATCTGGGTGCTGATGGGATACAGCCTCGTCACCGCAACCCTGCTCCTCAGTTGTGGCCGGCTTTCGGACATGTACGGGAGAGTAAAGTTCTACAATATCGGCTTTGCCATCTTCACCCTCGGGTCCATCCTGCTCTTTCTGACACCGGACAAAGGAGACGCCGGTGCCCTCGAGATCATCGCATTCCGCATTGTCCAGGCAGTGGGTGCGTCGTTCACCTTCTCCAACAGCGCGGCGATCCTCACCGATGCCTTCCCTGCCGATGAACGGGGCAAGGCGCTGGGACTGAACACGATGGCATTCCTCTCGGGCCAGTTCGTGGGCCTCATCCTCGGTGGAATCCTCGCGTTCTATAACTGGCGGTACGTGTTTCTTGTCAGCGTGCCGGTTGGCATCCTGGGGACCGTATGGGCGTACCTGAAACTGAAGGAAACCCCGCTGCCGAAACGGGCCAGGAAGATCGATGTGTGGGGCAACATCACCTTTGTCGGCGGGCTGACAATCTTTTTGATCGGCATCACCTATGCGCTGCTCCCGTACGGGAAGGACCCGATGGGATGGGGCAGCCCGCTGGTCCTCGCATCGCTCGTCATCGGTGCCATCCTCCTGGTTGCATTCCCGGTCATCGAGAGCCGGGTCGAAGACCCGATGTTCCGGCTGGGCCTTTTTAAGATCCGGGTGTTCTCCCTTGCCAACACCGCCGGGTTCCTGAGCGCACTTGCCCGGGGCGGCATGATGTTCCTCCTGATCATGCTGCTGCAGGGCATCTGGCTGCCGCTCCACGGGTACAGTTACGAATCGACACCGTTCTGGGCCGGGGTCTTCATGCTGCCGCTCACTGCAGGGTTTGTGATCATGGGCCCCCTCTCGGGCTGGCTGTCGGACAAATACGGTTCCCGGTGGTTCGCCACGTCCGGGCTGCTCCTCATCGCCGTCTCGTTCCTGATGCTGGCCTCGCTGCCCTATAATTTTGATTACCCGGTCTTTGCCATCGCCCTCCTGATCATGGGTCTCGGCAACGGCATGTTCGGTACACCGAACATTGCAGCCATCATGAATTCCGTTCCCCCGGAAGACCGGGGTGTCGCATCGGGGATGAGGTCGATGCTGCAGAACAGCGGGATGGTCATCTCCATGGCCCTGTTCTTTACCATCGTCATCGTCAGCCTGACGCACCTGTTTCCCCCGGAACTCGCAACATCGCTTACGGGTGCCGGGGCCCCGGACCTGATCGCTCCCATGAGTGCAATTCCTCCGACGGGGGCTTTATTCGCTGCGTTCCTTGGATATAACCCGGTCCATGCGATCCTCGTCACGCTGCCCCAGTCCGTAGTTGCTGCGATCAGCCCGGCGGCCATGACGACCCTGACCGGCACCAGCTGGTTCCCGACAACGCTTGCGCATGCCTTCATGCCATCGCTCAGGATCTCCTTCTATATCGGCGCCCTGCTGTCTCTTATCGCCGCGGTTTTGTCCTCATTGACCGGTTCACGGTTTGTTCACGATATCCACGGGAAACAGGGAGAAAAACCCGGGGAGGTACCCGTACCCATTGACGATCCCGGCTGGGATATTATTGAATAAGCTTCTGCTTTTTTGAGAAGGGGAAATATGAATTTTCCCGGTTTGTCCGTGACGTGCTTCCTAAATCCCCTTTGAAAGGTTATACTGCTGGATCAGTTTTGCACACAGGATGAATACCAGTATTACGATAACCAGGACAGTTACATCAAGAACCGCAGGGTAGATCGCATCGCCGTTGATCGCCCCGTTAAACAGGTCCACGAGGTAAGTGAGCGGGGAGAGCGACGTGAGCATCCATTCCCAGTCCCCCAACTGGCTTAAGGGAATAAAAATTCCGCTGATAAATATCAGGGGGAGGCGGATCAGGTTGGAGACCATCATCACGTTGGAGGGATTGCTCATCGCCGGGGATGAGAGCAGGGTACCGAGGGCGGCAAAGGTGAATGCCCCGAGGATAAGTGTGATCACCAGCAGCCCGGGATTCGCGAGAGGCAGGTGAATGAGAAGCGATCCTGCACTCCAGACGATTGTTGTGATAACGATCCCGAAGATCGAACCTGCAAGGATGTCGCCAAGGATGATACTTTCAAGCGTGACGGGCAGGGACAGGAGGCGCTCGTAGGTCTTCTCCCGTTTCTCCCATGGGGTGATGAGCGGCCCGGTGGAGGATGAGGAGAAGAACAGCATCATGCCCAGGAATGCCGGGAAAAAAACGATGAGGTTGAGGTTCCGGCCGATAAAAAAGGTCAGGAACATGATGAAGGGGAAGAGGAGACCGAAGATCACGACAGCCCCCTTGTAATAGTAAATCCGCATATTCTTCTCGGTGACAAGGAGTACGCTCCGGGTAAATAGCCTGAGATCCATCATGCGCCTCCCGTGAGCTGGACGAACGCCTCTTCGAGCGTTGGGGTCGATGTCGCAACGGCGAGGATCCGCAAGTGCTCCCGCTCCGCGAGCGCTGCACAATATTTTACCGTCTTGTCCGGGTCATCCGTATACAGTCTCCACTTGTCCCCGTGGGGTTCTGCCCGGGATATTCCTCCCTGCGTAAACAGTTCCCTGGATACCGGTTGTTCGAACGCGATCTCGACATAGTTCGCCCGGTCAAAACTCTTCTTGAGTTTCTCCGGGCTGCCCGTCGCTATGATAACTCCTTTGTTGATGACGCTGATGCCGGTGCAGAGCTCGTTTGCCTCCTCGATATTGTGCGTAGTGAGGAAGACCGTGCTGCCCTCGTCATTCATCCTGCGGATCGTATCGATCACCAGCCGGCGGCTGTACACATCAAGTCCCCCGGTGGGTTCATCCAGAAACAGGACCGGTGGCGAGGGGACGATCGCACATGCGATGCTGATCCGCTGCCGCATCCCCTTAGAAAAGTTGCGGACAATGTCATCTCTCCGTTCGGAGAGTCCCAGGTCTGACAGGATCTCGTCTGCCCGCTTTTTACGGGAGACACTGTCCATACCGTAAAATTTAGCCGTCCAGAGAATGTTCTGTTCGGCGGTCAGATCGCTGTAGACCGTGCCGTTCTCGGGGATGATCCCCATCTTCATCTTGGCTTCCAGCGGGTTTTTGTGGATATCTATACCGCAGATCCGGGACGAACCGGTATCCGGTGTCAGTACCCCGGTCAGCATCCGGATGGTCGTGGTCTTCCCGGCACCGTTCGGGCCGAGAAAACCGAAAATTTCCCCCTCCTTGATAGCAATGCTGACATCGTCAACCGCCTTAAAAGACCCGAATGATTTGCTGAGATGATCTGCTTCGATTATTTCCATACGATATGTCCCGGAATCAAGTATCGGGCAGAACAATATGAGGATATCTGTTCTGCCGGCAACCGCGGGCCTTTACCCGACCCGGATGAGCCCCGGGTTATTGCCGGTAATACTGCGGCCGCCGGCAGGGGTGACAATGAAGGTGTTCTCGGTGCCGACCATCCCGATCCCTTTGATACCCTTCTTGGGTTCGACAGCAATCACCATCCCTTCTTCGAGCGGTTTGTCAAATCCCCGGGCGATCACTGGATTCTCAGCGATCTCGAGGCCGATCCCGTGGCCGAGGAACTGGACTTTCCGGTCCCCGTACCCCATGAAATTTTCCAGGAACGCCGGCCCGAGATCGGCCGTTACCGCCTCGTAGATCTGCGAGGGGATGGCGCCCGGCCTGAGGAGCGGGACGATCTGATCCTGGATCCCAAGGCACTGCTGATGAATACGGACGGCATCGTCCGGCAGCGTTCCGCCAAACACGTAGGTCATGGTCTTGTCGGTATGGTACCCGTGATACCCGCAGCCGATGTCGCAGAAGATGAGGTCCCCTTCCTTGAGTTTCCGCTCCCGGCTGCCGAGCAGCGGGACGGCGGGAGACATCCCGGCATTGCCCCCGGGACTGTCGAGATACGTGGGGTAGATGGAGCTCTCGCCAAAGCCGATCAGTCCCAGCATGATCTCGGCCCCGGCGATCCCGAACCGGACGATCCCGTGGTGGCCTTCCCGCACCATCACGGTATAGAGTTCTGCAGAGAACTCCGCCTCGCTCATCCCTTCGCGGAGGAGCCCCGGGGCGAGGTCCTCGAGGACATGGCGGTGGATGCTGCCCGCCTTCTCCATCAGTTCCTGCTCGTACCGGCTTTTGACCGACCGGATATCTGCGATCACGCCATCGACCGATTGCACATCCCGGAACGGGAAATATTTCCGGAGCCGCTGGTACATGGCGAGCGATACGTGTTCGGTCTCCAGGTATCCCGTCCCGGGGATTGGTCCCGTCGCTTCTGCCGCAGCCCGGTAGCTCTGCATGGGCCGGATCTGCGGGAAAGAGGACTCGTCCACTGCCCGTGGGAAACTACGGCGCACCCAGAATACTGCCTCGCCATTGCGGGGGATGAGCAGGATCCCGTCCTGCATGGTCCCGGTAAAATAATAGAGGTTGACGTTGCTGGAGACGAGCGCGAGCTCCCAACCGGGGTCCGCGGTATCCATCCGTGCCCGGAACCGTTCCAGCCTTGCCCCGAGCTCGCTCAGAGGGACCTTTGCCTGCATAGTATATTGTTGTGCAGCCGGCGCTAAAAACTGTGGCGGGAATACCGGCATGCGCCGATCAGTAATGACGGCATCGGCATTTATGGAATGAACGAGAACAGCTCCTCAGCATGGTATACCCGACAGATCCCGGCAACGGCATTCATACGTATGTTCCCGGTCCGGATTTCCTGCCCCAAGGAACGGTGGCCTGTCTCCCCCTCACAGAATCCGATGTAGACGGGACCGCCCGGCTCTACAACGAAGTTTTCCTTGCCGACGAGCCGACAACGCACCGCCGTTCTCCCGATCCGGCCCTGTTCCTCCACTACGCGATCCTCTATGCCAGGTCTCTCGCCGGAAAAAACCTGAGCTTTGTCGCAAGAGATGATCGGACCGGAGAGCCTGTCGGGTTCATCTTCTGTGTTGATATGACGGATGATCCCAAACGTGAAGGGGAATGGATGGTGGAACTCCTGGCATATTTCCGGGAAGTCGTGACCATGATCGATGAACTGGAGGACCGGTATCTGGGCCGGGCGGAGATTGCGCCCGGGTCGGTGCTGCATATCTTCCAGATCGGCGTCAGCCGGCAGTACCGGGAACACGGGATCGCACAGGCCCTGATCCGCCGGGTGCTTGCCCATGCCCGGGAACGCGGGTACCGGCAGGTCATCGCCGACTGCACCAATCCGGTGTCCCGCCGGTCCTTCGAACAGTGCGGGTTTCACGAAGCGGGATCTTTATCGTATGAGGCGTTCAGCATGGATGGTGTCCGGTTTTTTGCGGGGCTCGAGGGAGGCATCTCGCTGATGGTGAGGGATGTGTGACGGGACCCCCGGTCCTGTGATCTGCGATGTCGTCCCGGGCTGTAAGCTCCTGCCCGCTGCCTCTCATATGAGCCGGAGTCAGGGCCGTCCTTCGAACCGGTACGCCCCCTTTGGCACGCTGATCTCAAACCGTGCACCTTTCCCGGGTTCACCGGTTTCCCTGATCGTAATGCCGGTAACGGAAAGGATCTCCCGCACGAGGAACAGTCCCATACCTTTCCGCTCTTCATTCCGCCTGTCAAAAATCTTTTCTTTCAGATCGGAGTGGATACCCTCACCGTTATCTTCAAAGAAAAGAGTGAGCCCTTCTTCTGACTCCTGATACCGGAAGGAGATCTCTGTCGCAGTTTTCCCGTGCAGGAGAATGTTTTCAGCGAGCGTAAAGAAGACATTCTCAAGGAGCGGATCAGCATAGATCTCCACTCCTTCGACACTGAGTTTCCTGGATATATCTGAAATATCCAGGTGCGAGATCCCAAAGAGGAATGCCTCGCCGACATTCTGCCACGCGGGAGGCTTCAGTCCCAGGTTCTGGTAATTTTTCGCAAATTCAAGTGATTCCGTAATTGTCCGGATAATTTCGATCTCTTTATCCAGGTATTGCTGCAGTCTTTCACCAGGTTCACCGGCTTTTTCAAGTTCAAAATATCCCGCCAGGGAAAATATCGCGTTCTGGATGTCGGAAAAAGTGATGGAATTCAGGAGACCCAGCTTCTTTGTTGCACGATCCAACGCATCCTGCGCCATCTTTCGCTCGGTAATATCCTCGATTTGGCCGGCGAAATAGCGCAGGGAACCCTGTTGATCCCGGATCGCGGTAACCCTGATCGATCCCCAGAGGATACTGCCATCTTTCCTGATATACCGTTTTTCCGTGCCGTAGACCGGAATCGTCCCTGCCGCCAGCTCCCGCATGTGTTCGTCGTCACTGGCACGATGATCCGGATGTGTAATATCCTTAAAAGACATCTTCAGGAGTTCTTCCTCTGCATAGCCGGTCATGGCTATCCAGGCCGGGTTGACAGAAAAAAACCGGTAATCGGATGTGACCAGGGTCATGCCCAGGGGGCTGTTCTCGAAGATCTTCCGGAACCGCTCCTCGCTTTCGCGCAGTGCATCTTCCGCCTGCTTGCGTCCGGTGATATCCCGGATGATCGCCCCCAGACCGGCAGGCTGTCCTGCATCGTCCCGGAGAAGGAACGTGTGCAATTCCACGGGGAAGATCGTCCCATCCTTCCTCCGGTATTCTTTCTCGTAGACTTCAGAATGCCCGAGCAGCAGGACTTGTTCTTTCAGGATCCTCTCTTCGGACTCATGCCATTTATCCGGGGTGATATCACGATAGGTGAACTTCGAGAGTTCCTCGTCGGAATAGCCCAGCATCTCCCGGAATGCAGGATTGTATTCTTTTATCCTGCCTGCCATATCGACACTCGCAAATGCATCCCTCATGCTCTCATAGAGCTTCCGGTACCGGGTCTCGTACCGGAACAGCTGTTGTTGTTGTTTTTCTGAGGCATCCGTGAAGTAACGGATGAGGCCATAGAGCATCAGTGTCGTGACGATAATGAACCCGAACCCCTTGAGTTCCGAGTACAGCAGGAACGCGTCCGATCCGCCTGTTATTGCAAAAGCGATGTTATCGGAAAAAAAGATCCAGGCAAGACCGACCACAAGGTAAACCAGTGCCACCTTCAGGGCACCTGATTGCAGGAAGGCCCTGAACCGGTCCCGGGCAGAGGATGCCATGAACACACTCTGACGATATGAACCGCAATAAACGTTTGCCTGCCGGAAGATTTTCCGGTACGCCCCGGATGGCACGAGTGGAACATTTTGCCGGACTGATTGGGGAACGGGGTCCGGGCAGGTACAAGACAGGACACAGTCCGGATGCTATGCAATCCGGGATTGTCCACTGCGGATTACGATAATACCACGGTCTGAAGCCCCGATACTTCATAGATGGTTAATTCGGTTGGCGCTGCCATCCACGCAGCACACTTTACAAAATGATCCTGCATATGCGGAGTGGCAATATGATCATCAAGCTGTTTTTGGCTCTCCCACTCTTCACAAAAGATGAACAGTCCCTCTTCGAAAACATCTGCATGGAGTTCATATCTGGTACATCCGGGCTCTGCACGGACAACGGGAATAATCCGGTCTACCTGATGTACAAAGTCCTGGCAGTGGTCCGGGCGGACACGGCACCTGGCGGCAACAAGCAGCATACCTACCATTCGGGTGCTGCCAGGAAAAAGTACCCGCCCCTCCCCTTCCGGTCCAGGAAAAAATTATTTATTATGGGTCTTTTTGATGAACCACGCAATGTTCTCGCCCAGCTGCTTCATCGTGTCGATCCCCTCCTCATCGGTCTCGACATCGCCGGGTTTGAGGCCTTTTGCATTATTCCAGTAGCGGGACCCGGCCGAGAACATCCCGCTGATCCCGAAGTAATGGTTGATGGTGTCGACAGCGCAGACTGCGCCGGACCGGCGCTCGGCTGCGATGCCGGCACCGAGTTTCTGACGGAAAATGTCCCCGTTGGCTTTCGCGACAAAGAATGCCCGGTCCATGAAGGCCTTGATCTCGGGCGTGACGCCGGCAAAATAGGTGGGGGTCGCGATGATGATTGCATCTGCCTCGGCCATCTTTGCTATGCACTCGTTTACCATGTCGTCGTCCTGCACGCACTGCAGGTCATGGTTCTCCATGCACTTCCAGCAGGCTGTGCAGGGATGGACTTTCTCCCCCCCGATCTGGACCAGTTCCGTTTTGATCCCGGCCTTCCCGATCTCGTCCAGCGCGTGCCGGACCAGGCGGTACGTGTTGCCGTCCCTGTGGGGACTTCCGTTGAATGCAATGACTTTCATCTGGTTCCTCTGCAGGAATAGTTCCGTGCAGGTACAGTATCGGAAGTCAGTATAATAGAGTAATCAGTTATCTTTTTGTTACCCAGTTTCATGAAAGGAACCAGAGAGCTGCACATATGACCGCGGAATCGGGGTGGCGTTTGCCATCATCGGCGGGAAGTGGAAGGCCCGCATCATCTACCATATCGGGGATGGCAGGCCCCGGTTCAACGGGTTGCGGGACACGCTGGAAAATGTGAGCCCGCGTATGCTCGCAAAACAGCTCCGTGAACTCGAGGCGGACGGGTTCGTGACCCGGACCCGGCACCCGGAGATCCCCCCGCGGGTGGAGTACGAGCTGACCCCGGCCGGGAAGGCGTTCATCCCGATCCTGGAGAGCATCAGTGACTGGGTCACCGAGTACTGTCCGGATGCGGCAGGGATGATTGAGTGAGAGGCCGGTCGAGCCGTGAACATTACAATGTGGATGAGAAATATTTCCAAAAACCGCCGTGGCGACCGTGAAATCCCGGGCCCGGTGCAATAAAATTTTCACTTAACAACGGGATTATACCCCTCCCAGAGTAACCACTGGTATTCAGTTCAGGTTACCTGCCTCCCGGAACCGGAAGCCGGATACCTTCCCCGTGGTGCTGGACCGGTTGCGAAAAAGGTTTCATCATTTCCGGGCGAATAGTTTCCACAGAGTTTTACCCGCGGAGAATAGAATGGTTTTTTCCCTGACAACAGAACGGCTGATCCTGGAGGATCTGAACGGGCAGGATCTCGCCAGCCTCCAGCAGCTCTCCCGCGATCTCCGCGTGATGCGGTACGTGCTCATCTGGCTCGAGAACGATGAGCAGGTTGCCGGTTTCTTACAGCACGCGATCGAAGAATCGCAGCGGGCTGACCGGATGGGATACGTACTCGCGATCCGTATACCGGAAACTGGAGAGTTCGCCGGCTTTACGCTGCTCGAGATCGATCCTGAACAAACGAGCACCGCAGAGGTTGGCTGTATCCTGCTGCCGGACTACTGGAAGTACGGGTACGCATCGGAGATTCTCCGGGCGCTTCTTGCCTTCGGGTTTGGCACACTTTCCCTGCACCGGGTGTACGGGAAATGCGATGAGCTGAACATCGCCTCGGCCCATGTGATGGAGAAATGCGGGCTGCAGTACGAAGGCACGCTCCGCGAGCATGTCTGGCTGCGGGACCACTGGCGGTCGACCCGGTATTACGGGATGCTGGCCAGGGAATATCCGGCCGGGCGGTGAGCCCCGGTCCGGCTTGACATCCTGATCGGGTTTCCCGCTCCTGCAAGGAGGGGTGATCAGGTCACAAGCCGTGCATCACGTTTATCTCCCATAGGCCGGATATCCTGAAGAATGAGATCTGTCCTGTGTATCCTGATCGTTGTTCTTGCAGTCCTGGCCTGTGGATGTACATCGTCTGCTCCGGTACCCGCTCCCTCATCAGCTCCTGCTATCGAGGCCACGGTCGCTGCGCCGGTGATCCCGGACCTGACCGGCACCTGGGCCGGTCCCATGAAAGGCTATGATGAGGGCGCCGGGTTTTCGGATTATTCCAATGCCACGATGCAGTTCATCGTGACCGACCAGAAGGACCGGATCTTTGCGGGCCAGCTTCTTTTCACCATCAACGGCACCCAGGAATCCATTGGGGTGGCCGGCGTGATCGCACCTGACGGGAAGAGCTTTGTCATGGCCGAGAAGGACAACGGGTACACGATCGGCCGGATCCTTTCGAAGGATGAGATCGAGCTCACGTACCTGCACGATGCCACGCCGTACTCCGCGGCGATCGATACGTTGAGGCGGGTGTAGGGAGGCCGGGTTCTTAGCCGGCTTATTGGGGGCGATGGGGGGTCGCGTGGGTACCAGCTGATTCCCTGCCAAAGGGTGTTTCCGGAAAGCTCACGTCAGTAATTTTCCGATTTTGACCTATAACCCTGGCGTCCTTTTTCATATTGTACCCATGCGACCCCCCTCAGCCCCTCACATTTTCCGGCAGAATCTTTGCAGTGTTTTGCGCAATTATACGATGTGAAAATATTCTGGATGACCGGGATTTTGATGATTGATTGCATGAGGGGGTCGCATGGGTACAAGATGCGGGCGGGCCCGGAACTGAAGTGGGTGAAGGTTTCGGATCGATGCATAGCCCGAACGTGCGATTTCCGGCAGCAGCCTGCACAGCACTCCCCCAGTGCGTTTTCCGGACTATCCGCTGTTGCAGCGTTGCTGCCGCCTGTTATTTCCGGGCACGATAAGATGGGATACGGCGATAACAGGGGCTATTTCAGCCGGATCGTGGAACTACTCCGTGGTTTTTTGTCGCGACTCCGTTGTTTGGGAGGATCGACAGGGCAAACGGAGGCTGAAATGGGGCCGTAGGGGGTATCCCACTAACCTATCCTTAGCGAGTCTTCCCACCCCCTGATGGGGGTCGCTCGGCCGCCTCGTCGGGGCCTCGCTGGGCGAGGAGAAGTACCCGGTGACATGAAGTTTTTATAAAAATTTATAGAACGGTTTCGAATCGGATGAATTAAAAAAATTTATATTTTCCGGTGCTCTAATCGGGCTCCCATGTTTTTTGAACCAAATTACTACACTTTCTCTATCCGGAGCTCCTCGTTCAATAAGTTGGCAAATATTTCCCAAGTTATCAATCGCTGAATTAGAATTTCTATCTACAGATGACTCATGATTGAGTTGAGAGAAACATGAATAAATGGAATCATTGATGTATGCGATATCATCCGATTTTGTATATTTTTTTGTTCCATTTCCAATCTTTATGAATATTGGTTTAGGATTATATCCTTGAAGATTGACAAGACCGATATAATGATATTCTCTAACCATGTCAGGAGAGCTCATCGTAGTTTCGATCAGTGTGTAATCAGTTCCGGGATACTGTAATCCATTACTTTTCACTCCAACGACCATATGACCTGGAATTTTGGGATCAACATTAGTGAAAGTGAAAAGACCTACATCGTAACCTTCGCGTTCTAGTAATCCCGCTAATAAGAAACTTTTATCTTCGCAAACTCCATTTCCCTCAAATAATGTTTCGATGGGAAATCTGGAATAATTCCTTTCTTCATTCGGTATTGATTGTACAAAACGTACTATTAACTCAAGATATTCATTATCATCCAAGTTATTTTGAAAACGATATTTTCTCAACTCAGTCAATAAATTTTCATAAAGTTCATTTTGATAAGGATCATCAACAAACGAATTATAACTAATGTAATAATTTTGTTCAGGAGTTATCTCAGAAAAAAAGTATGTACTTTTAATTGCGTTTTTAGCCCCATAATAAACGGAATTATTTATTGAAAAATTAACTTGGAATGGTGGAAGTACTTGAAACTCAGTTATTGTAGGATCTATTGAATCCTTTATAACAAAATTATAAACTATGATACTTTTGTTAGTTTCCCCTTGAATCGTGATATTTGGAGTAATGTGTGGGATAATTTGTCTTGGAACATTTGTATTAATTGGCTGTGGAGAAAATACAAACGTTTCACTATCATATGATTGGGTTAATGGATTCACTTGAATAGGAAGAATTAGGGAATTTGAATTGCCAAGACTACCGATGGTAAGTACCAACATGAAAAGTATACATAGAATCCATCTTTTCATTATAATTCAATTCATTGAACCTTTGATATAATCTATTTGCATTGAAGAATTTCTCTCAAAAAAAACGAAATCGTATGTGGTTTTACATATCACATTTCAAATAATATTTCGATCATAGCAAAAAAAATTGGCAAGTTCTCAAATGCACCGGATTAATACCGGATAATTTTCGCAGAATTCTCTCAGCCCAAGATCACCTTTATCTCCCTTCCCGTCAAAATTAACAGACCCAAGCTCGGAACCCTCCTCATGAGGGACGGCATGGTGCAAAGACTATGGCAGAAGTGGTCGAGGTTTTAGTACCCGGCGGAAAGGCTACAGCAGGTCCACCCCTTGGACCGTCGCTTGGACCACTCGGTATCAACGTGAAGGCTGTAGTCGACGAGATCAACAAGAAGACCGCCTCATTCAACGGAATGCAGGTCCCGGTCCGGATCGAAGTCGACGCAAAAAAGAACTTCACGGTCACCGTGGGTATCCCCCCGGTGTCAGCACTCATCAAGAAAGAGGCTGGTATCGAGAAAGGTTCCTCAGAGCCCAACGTCAAAGTGGCAGGTAACCTGTCATTCGAGGCCGCTGTCAGGATTGCCAACATGAAACTCGAGAGCATGCTC
>NZ_JBEKRH010000031.1:0-18482 GCF_049518935.1 Methanoregula sp. | reverse complement strand
TGCAAGGACGTTAATTGTCCGTTTCACGGCACTTTACCGGTGCGCGGCCAGGTGATCACCGGCAAAGTCGTGAGCGATCGTATGATGGGAACGGTCGTAGTAGCACGGAATTACCTGCACTATGTTCGTAAATACAAGCGGTACGAGAAGCGAAGCTCGAAGCTCCATGCCCACAACCCCCCCTGCATCGGGGCAAAGGTTGGCGACATGGTGAAGATTGCTGAGTGCCGGCCGCTTTCGAAGAGCACGACATTTGTCGTTGTGGAGGTGCAGACACCATGAAGGCGAAGCAGTCCAAGACGCCGAGGGCTCTTGCGACAGGAACGAGACTTGCATGCGCCGATAATACCGGTGCCAGGACCGTACAGATCATCTCGGTCTTTGGCTACCATGGTGTCAGGCGCCGTCAGCCCAAGCTCGGGCTGGGGGACCTCGCAACGGTGAGTGTCCAGAAGGGCACCCCCGACATGCGCCGCAAACTGGTGCGTGCAGTGGTCATCCGGGCGAAGAAGGAGATGCGCAGGCCTAGCGGCATGCGGGTTTCCTTCGATGACAACGCTGTTGTTGTCGTGGATGAGAAGAATGAGCCGAAAGGAACTGAAATTAAGGGACCGGTAGCCCGTGAAGTTGCGGAGCGGTTCCCCAAACTCGGCTCCATGGCAACTATCATTGTCTGAGGTGCGTGAAATGGCAAGAATCGAAAGCGAACAGCCGAGGAAACAGAGAAAGGCACGCTATAACGCACCTTCCCATGTGAAGACCAAATACCTAAACGCACCCCTTTCAGATGCGCTGAAAGAGCAATACACGAAGAAGACGCTGCGCGTCACCAAGGGCGACACCGTCCGGGTCACCCGCGGGGATTTCGTAGGTACTGAAGGCCTTGTCGATGCAGTGGACACCAGGAATGCCAAGATTGTCGTTCACGGTGTCTTCTCGACAAAGGCTGACGGGACTGAAGTTCCCCGTGGTGTCGATGCCTCGAACGTGCAGCTTACCAAGCTCAACCTCAATGACAAGCGCCGTGTGGCAAAACTCGCGGAGGCCGAATAATGTCAGACCATCTCAAGCGATTAAACGCCCCGGACTCGTGGCACATCGCAAAGAAGACCACGAAGTTCATCACGAAGACCGCACCCGGCCCGCACAATGCAAATGCGATGCCGATTGCCGTCTGGCTCCGTGACCACATGGATTACGCACGGAACATGAAAGAGGTCAAGCAGATCCTTGGCCAGAATGATGTGATCATCAACGGAAGGCCGTGCCGTGATCCCCGGATGGGCATCGGCATTTTCGATATCATCTCCATGCCGAAGATCAACAAGTACTACCGTATCCTGCGCGACAAGAACGGACGCCACATCTCCATTGAGATCGATGCAGATGCAGCAAAGAGCCGCCTGTGCAAGATCACGAACAAAACCACCATCACCGGTGGGAAAGTCCAGCTGAACATGAGGGATGGCGCCAACATTCTCGCGGACAACACTTACAAATCCGGGGATTCCGTTGAAGTCTCACTCGAGTCCGAGACCCGGTTCAAGATCCTCAACCACTTCCCGTTCGCGGCAGGCAATATGGCCATGATCATCGGTGGAAAGCACTCCGGCAAGGTTGCCCGGATCGTTGAGATCATCAAGATGCCCGGCAGCGTCCCCAACAAGATCATTCTCGAGGATGAAACTTCGGGCACCCGGTTCGACACCATTGCCCCCTACATCTACATGGTGGGCAAGCAGACATCCGCAATTGCCAAGTGGGGGATTGAACAGTGACGTCGATGCGCGATATCCACGTCGACAAGGTTGTCGTCCATATGGGAGTCGGCGAGAGCGGCGAGAAGCTGGTGAAAGCGGAAAACATCATGAAGACGATCACCAAGCAGACGCCGATCAGGAGCATTGCCAAGATGACGCAGCCGGCGTTTTCCATCCGGAAAGGAGCCCCCATCGGCTGCAAGGTAACCCTCCGTGGCAAACCCGCCCGCGATTTCCTGGAAACCTCGTTGAAGATCATCGACAAGATACTCTTTGAGAGCCAGCTCGACAAGAGCGGGAATTTCTCATTCGGTATCGAGGAGCACACTGACTTCCCCGGCATGTCCTACGACCCGCAGATCGGTATCTACGGCATGGATGTCAACGTAGTGCTCGAACGCAGAGGCATACGGATCACCCGCAGGCGCATGGGGCAGAAGAAACTCCCGGCAAAGCAGCGCGTCAGCAAACAGGATGCGATCGCGTTCCTCAGGGAGAAGTACCAGGTAGAGGTGCGCTAATGGCTGGAGAAAGGAAGAAGATCTATGGTCGCGGTGCGAACGAGTGCAAGATGTGCGGGCGCAAACAGGGGCTCGTACGCAGATACCACATTATGTTCTGCAGGCAGTGCTTCCGTGAATGGGCCCGGAAGATGGGCTTCAGGAAGATGAGCTGAGGAGTGAGCAAGAAATGACACGATTAAATCCCATAGCAGACGGAATGTGTGCCCTGAAAAATGCAGGTGACACCGGTAAATCCGTGTGCGTCATCGAACCCGCAAGCAAGCTCCTCGGCGCAATGCTCCGCATCATGCAGGACGCCGGCTACATCGGTGGCTTCGAGTTCATCGAAGACGGCAGGGGTGGACAGCTCAAGGTCAACCTCACGGGCCGGATCAACCGCTGCGGTGCAATCACCCCGCGGTTTTCGGTACAGCTTGACGAAATGGAATACTGGGAGAAACAGTATCTCCCCGGGAAGAACTTCGGTATCCTGATGCTCTCCACCTCCCGTGGCGTCATGTCCCACGAACAGGCGCGGAAGGAAGGCATCGGTGGCGAACTGCTCGGGTACGTCTATTAGAAGGTGCGATGATGTCAGCAATACGCAAAGTAAAGATTCCCGAGGGCGTAAAAGCCCAGCTTGACGGCTCGCAGCTTCGAGTGACCGGTTCCAAGGGGCAGCTCGTCCGCAACATGCGGTTCCCCCAGGTTACCATCACCTGCGACGGCTCAGAAGTCACCATCGCAACGGAATCCCGGCGAAAGGAGATCACGGCAATGGTTGGCACCCTTGAGGCGCACACCAAGAACATGTGCCGTGGTGTCAGCGAAGGGTTCGAGTACCGCATGAAAGTGGTGTACAGCCACTTCCCCATCCAGCTCAAGCTCCAGGGAAACCGGCTTGAGATTGCCAATTTCCTTGGCGAGAAGAAGGCACGGTACGCACGGATTGAAGCGGGTGTCACGGCAAAAGTGGCAAACGATGAAGTCGTGCTCAACGGCATTGACCGCGAACTGGTCGGGAACTCGGCTGCAAACATTGAACATGCCACCCATATCAGGAACCGCGACCCGCGGGTATTCCAGGATGGCATTTACATGGTTCAGAGGGGCTGAAGTCAATGACAACAGAAGTTAAACGACTGATCCGTGTGCGCGTTCAGAAGGGCGCAAAATTCAAGCGCGACGGGTTTGGCAAGAAACGACAGCTCTCTGATTCATGGAGAAAACCCCGTGGCCAGCACAACAAGCAGAGGGAGCAGAAGAAGGCAAAGGGAGCACTCCCCAAGCCGGGATTCGGCAGCCCCATTGCAGTACGTGGTATGCACCCGAGTGGCTTCTTTGAAGTGCTCGTCGCCTCGATCAAGGAACTCGAGGGACTTGACAACAAGACCCAGGCCGTGAGGATCTCTGCAACTGTCGGCGACCGCAAGCGGGTAGCGCTTCAGGACGCCGCAATCGCTGCAGGGCTCAAGGTGCTTAACATCCACACCGTCAGGATCAAGGCAAAGAAGGCACCGGCAAAGGATGCAGCAAAGGACGAGGGAAAAGCAAAGAAAGGTGAGAAGAAGTCCATAAAGTCCAAGGCAGCTGCAAGCCCGGCAAAGAAAGAGGCAGCAAAGGCAAAACCGGCGCCCAAATCCGAAGAGAAGAAGGCACCGGCCAAGAAGGCAGCAAAGTCCAAGGCAGAGTCTGCCGTGGCAGAGGAAAAACCTGCAAAGAAGGAGAAGGCACCGGCCAAGTCCACCAAGACCCCGGCAAAATCCCTGGCAGCAAAGACGTCTGCTGAGTCAAAGCCCAAGGCTGCAGCAAAACCTGCCTCTGCAACCAAGGCAAAAAAGAAGACCGATTCAGGAGTGAAGAAGAATGAGTGACGTAGCAAGCCAGAAACGCATTGCCGCGTCCATCCTGAAGTGCGGTGTCAACCGCGTCTGGTTCGACCCGGCCCGTATCTCGGATATCGAGAACGCGATCTCGCGTGAGGACCTACGGGGACTCGTAACGGATGGCGCGATCAAGGCACGCCAGAAGAAGGGCGTCAGCCGCGGCAGGGCCCGGGCACGGATCGCACAGCGGTCCTACGGGCACCGGAAAGGTGCAGGCAAGAGGAAGGGTGCAGCAGGTGCCCGCAACCCGAGCAAGACCGCATGGGTCCAGAAGATCCGTGCAATCAGGAAAGTGCTCGTTGAACTGCGTGCGGCCGCAACCATTGACCCGCACATGTATCGCGTCCTCTACCGCAAAGCGGCCGGAGGCCAGTTCAGGAGCGTCGCGCATATGAAGGCGCAGATGGAGATCCTCGCAGGGAGGATGAAGTAACATGGCAACAGGACCACGGTATTTTGTCCCCTTCCGGAGACGGAGGGAAGGCAAGACCGATTATTACCAGCGGACCCGGCTCATAGTTGCGGATGCACCACGGATGGTTGTACGCAAGACTAACCGGCACATCATCGTGCAGCTCGTTGTTGCCGAGATGGATGGCGATCGCACGCTCGTGGCAGCAAACTCTGCCGAGCTCGAGACATACGGATACAAGGGATCGATGTCCAACACTCCCGCGGCCTACCTCACGGGCATGCTCTTTGCCGTCAAGGCAAAGAAAGCCGGACAGGACCGCGCTATACTGGATATCGGGCTCAACCGCGCCACAACGGGCGCCCGGGTATTTGCTGCACTCAAGGGTGCAGTGGATGCAGGACTTGAGATTCCCTACGGCGAGGAGATTCTCCCCTCGGAGGAGCGCATCAAGGGTGCGCACATCGCGGCATACAATAAGGATGCCGGCGATCTCGTCAATAATGTCGAACAGGTGGCAGCTGCCATAAAGAAGGAGATGGCGTAAATGGCATACGAACGAGAAGAATGGCACCCGGTCACCGGTCTTGGCAAGCTCGTCGCCTCGGGTGAGATCAAGAGTATTGATCAGGTCCTCGAGAGCGGCAGGCCTATCAAGGAACCCCAGATTGTTGATGCGTTCCTCCCCGATCTCGAAGATGAAGTCCTCGATATCGCCATGATGCAGCGTATGACCGACTCAGGCCGCCGTGTCCAGTTCCGTGCCGTTGTCATTGTCGGCAACCGCAACGGGTACATCGGCTTCGGCCAGGGCAAGGACGTGCAGGTTGGCGATGCGATCAAGAAAGCGATCGTCAAGGCAAAAATGAATCTGATCAAGGTTCGCCGCGGCTGTGGCAGCTGGGAATGTGGGTGCGATGTAACCCACTCCCTCCCCATGCAGGTCACCGGTACTGCCGGCAGTGTCCGGGTCACCCTCAAGCCCGCACCCCAGGGTATCGGGCTTGTCACTGGTGACATCAGCAAGAAAGTGCTGGAACTTGCCGGTATCAAGGATACCTGGACGTTTGCGCGCGGACAGACACGTACGACAATCAACTTCGCAAAGGCAACGTTCAACGCGCTCAAGGAGACCAATATGATCCGGACTGGGAGGTCACAGTAATGTACGCGGTCGTTCAGGTCCGCGGCGTTGTGAAAACCCGCCGTGATATCAAGGACACCCTGAAGATGCTGCGCCTTCACCACATCAACCACTGTGTGCTCATTACGGACTCCCCCGAGAACCTCGGCATGATCCGGAAAGTCAAGGACTACGTTGCATACGGTGAAGTGGATGCAGCAACTGTCGAGACCCTCCTGCAGACTCGCGGCAGGGTTCTCGGCGATGCACCGCTTACGGACGAGTACATCAAGTCGAACTCGACCTACAGCAGCATTACGGATTTCGCCAGGGCACTTGCCGGCGGTGAAACCAAACTGCGCGACATGCCGGGACTCAAACCCGTGCTGCGCCTTCACCCCCCACGCAAGGGATACAAGACCACCAAGCGCACCTTCCCTCAGGGTGGAGCGCTTGGATATTATGGCCAGGAGATCAATACTCTCCTCTATAAGATGAGGTGAAGCAGATGCCAACCAACAAGCGTTCAAAGTTCCGCGGCTCGCGGACATGTGGTGGCGGCACTCACAAGAACCGTCGCGGTGCAGGAAACCGCGGCGGCCGTGGACGTGCCGGCATCAATGCCCACCACTTTGTCAAGTGGTACAAGGAGATGGGCGGCCCGGTATTCGGAAAGGACGGGTTCTGCAACCAGACCAGCACTGACGTGACAGCAATCGATGTCGGTGCGCTGGACCAGATCATACCCTCGCTCCTTGCCCAGGGCATTGCCAAAACAGAAGGCGATACGATCGTGATCAACATCGCTGATATGGGGATCGACAAGGTTCTCGGCAGCGGCAAGGTCACCCGGAAGATCAATATCTCCGCATCGGCATTCTCCGAGACTGCGAAGGCAAAGATCGAGAAGATGGGTGGAAAGGTTCTGGTTGAATAACGACCATCCGAACAATTTTTTGGTGAAACAATGGGAAACCTGCTGGATCGAATGGAACCCCTGCTCGCTGCGATGCCCGCAGTCAAGAGCCCTGAAGGCCACGTTCATTTCAAGAACAAACTGATCTGGACGTTTGGTATATTAGTCCTGTACTTTGTCCTGACAAACATTCCGCTGTTCGGACTCGCACCCAACAGCGCGGATATCCTCGCTGCATACCGTGCCCTCCTTGCCGGTGCAAGCGGTTCGATCGTTCATCTCGGTATCGGACCGATCGTCACGGCGTCCATCGTACTCCAGCTCCTCAAGGGTGCAGATATCCTGCACATCGACACGAGTGAAACGCGCGGGCAGGTCATGTACATGGGCCTGCAGAAGATCCTGATCATGGTCATGATCGTTGTAGAAGCCGCCCCGAACCTCGTCGGCGGTTTCCTGCAGCCCGATCCGGTCATTGCAAACCAGTTCTTCGGCGGCAACCTGTTCGCGGTATCCCTCCTGATCTTCCTTCAGATCTGTATTGGTGGCGTCCTCATCTTCTTCATGGACGAGGTTGTGACCAAGTGGGGTATCGGCTCCGGTGTCGGACTGTTCATTATTGCAGGTATTTCCCAGGCACTCGTGAACGGGTTTATCAGCTGGGCCCATGTCAAGGACCAGTACCCGGTCGGGTTCTTCCCCCGCCTCATAGCGATAGGTCTTGACGGTGGCAATTTCCTGACCTACTTCGGCACGGATATGCTCGCTTTCATCACAACTATCACCATCTTCCTTGTCATCGTCTACGTTGAATCCACACGTATAGAGATCCCCCTTGCCCACGCGCAGATCCGCGGGGCACGGGCACGGTTCCCGGTCAAGCTGATCTATGCCAGTGTCCTGCCGATGATCCTCGTGCGGGTGCTCCAGGCAAACATCCAGATGGTCGGGATGTTCCTCTCCAATATCAACATCACGATCTTCGGGACCTTCAGCGGCTCAACACCGCAGAACGGTATCATGTGGTACCTTGCACCAGTCAACGGACCAACAGACTGGATGTGGTGGACGACCGATCTCGGGCATGCGGTATGGCAGGTGCTATTACGCATGGGGATAGATATCACATTCATGGTGGTCGGAGGTGCGATCTTCGCGCTCTTCTGGATCAAAACTGCAGGGCTTGACTCCAAGGATGTCGCCCGCCAGATCCAGCTCTCAGGCATGTCCATCCCAGGCTACCGCCGGAATCCGCAGGTGCTGGAAAAGTACCTGGACCGGTATATCCCCCGTGTAACGGTGATCGGTGGCGTCTTCATTGGTGTGCTCAGTGTCGTTGCAAACCTCTTTGGTGTCATAGGTTCCGTGAGCGGAACCGGATTGCTGCTTACGGTCAGTATCACCTACCGGCTCTACGAGGAGATCGCAAGCCAGCAGATCATGGAGATGTACCCGTTCATGCGGACCTTCTTTGGAAAAGAGTAAGTCAGGAAAGGGACACTGAATGGAAGGAAAAAAGGTCATCATAACCGGTGTACCGGGTGTCGGCAAGACAACGGTAGTCAACGAAGCATTAAAAAAATTACAGGAACAAGGTATCGAGTACAAGTCGATCAACTTCGGCAGCTTCATGTTCGAGGTTGCCAGGAACGACAAGATCGTAGAGAACCGGGACCAGATGCGCACCTTGGACCGCGCGGTCCAGAAACGGCTCCAGCAGCGCGCCGCCCAGGCAATCGCGCAGGTCCCCGGAAATGTGCTGATCGATACCCACGCTTCGGTGAAAACACCCAAAGGTTATCTTGCGGGGCTTCCTGAATGGGTGCTCCGCGAGCTGATGCCCGACATCATCGTGCTCGTTGAAACGGATGATGACCAGATCCTCATGCGGCGTCTCTCTGATGATACGCGATCGCGGGACAAGGAAGGTGCCCGATCCATCGCGGAACACCAGCAGTTCAACCGGTCCATCGCAGCGGCATACGCGATGATGACCGGGTGCACCATACGTATGATCACAAACGCGGATTTCCTGCTCGAGCGGTCATCGACTGAGCTCGCCGAAGTACTCCGGTGAATTCATGAATTTCGGGAAGATCTGGGATCAGTACGGTATCTGGCTCACGTTCGGGTTCATGTTCCTCATGATGTATACCTACACGGTTCCATGGCTGCGCCAGGATGTCGGTCAGGGTCTGGACGCGGCCTTTGCACCGATTGTAGTCGGTTTTGGAATCCCGTTCTTCATCCTGATTGTGATCCTCTCCGGTCTCACCGGTCTCTACTCATCGATTGTCCAGAAATACACGATCGATTATGAAAAGATGACCGAGTCACAGGAACGGATGAAGGAATTTCAGGCGGAGTACCGCGAAGCCCAGCTCTCCCAGGACGAGAAGAAGATCAAGAAACTGGAAGCCAAGAAAGACCGGGTGATGAAAGAACAGCTCGAAATGTCTCAGGAACAGTTCAAGCCGATGGCGATCATCCTGATCCTCACCGTCCCGATCTTCTTCTGGCTGCTGTACCGCCTGAACGAGCTTCAAACCACAATTACTATGCCGTACCTGGGAACCCATAACCTGCACGAGGCAGTAATCTGGGTCATTCCCGCATGGATGCTGTGGTATATGATCTGCTCCATTACGCTGAGTCAGGTGATCAGGAAATCCCTGAATATCGGGGGTCTCTGATGCGCATCACCGTGAGCGGGTTGCCCGGGAGTGGGACAACCTCTCTCTCACGGTACCTCGCAGAGCACCACGGATTCTCCATGATATCTGCCGGCGAGGTCTTCCGCCAGCTGGCAAAAGAGCACAATCTGGAACTCGCAGAGTTTGGGGAACTTGCGAAAAAAGATGCATCCTACGACAAGATGATCGATGCCCGCCAGAAAGAGATTGCCCGGGAGAGGGACAATATTATTGTTGAAGGCAGGCTCTCCGGCTGGATGGTGGACGAAGCCGATCTCAGGATCTGGCTCTACGCCCCGATAAGCTGTCGTATCAACCGGATTGTGTTCCGGGACCAGATGTCCGATGAAAAAACCGCGGAACACCTGACTCTTGAACGTGAGCAGTGTGAATCTGATCGGTACCGGTCCTATTATTCCATCGATATCGGGGATCTCTCTATCTACCACCTCATCCTGAATTCCGAGCACTGGGATGTGGGGGGGCTGGGAGCGATCATAGATACTGCCATTGAACGGATGAAAACCGGCAAAACCCCCCCATGACCGTCACCCTCCGACAAGGCACGTAACTGGCATCCCCCCTCCTTTGTATGTACCTGCATACAGAGGTTTTTTTCATAAGAAACCATGTAACCAATATACGTGAGTGTGACCGCTATGGAAGAAGACGTCCTCATACGGCTTGTGGATTCGTGGGTTGAAGAGGATATCGTCCACCTTTATCGTGCCGGCAGGTGGTGGAAAGAGGAGTACAACCCGCGCAGTATCAATGACCTGATCCGGGGCAGTTTTGCATTTGCTGTTGCGATCGACAGGATGTCAGGTCACGCTATTGGCATGGGAAGAATTATCTCAGATGGGGTATCGGATGGATATCTCCAGGATCTCGTGATCCTTCCGGAATTCCGGCACAGGAGTATCGGAAGAAAAATCGTAACAGCCCTTTTGGAAAAATGCCAGGATGCAGAAATCTCGTGGATTGGTCTTATTGCTGAACCCGATACGGAGATCTTTTACAAACCGTTGGGGTTCCGCCGCATGGAAGGACACATTCCCCTGATACTTTCCGGTGATTCATAATGCTCAGCCAAGAAGATTTCAAACCCGTAACGCTTGCAGACCGGGCGTTTTTTGAACAGCACTATGCCCTCTACCCGCAGGTGCATTCAGACAACACCTTCACCAATATGGTCTGCTGGAATCACTTCGCCCAGTATACCTATGCGTTCGTTGAGAAGAATGTCATCATCGCCAGCACCATCGGCAACGTGACCCGGTTCCGCCCTCCGATCGGGCCCCGAAATCCTGCCCTGCTCCGCTCCCTGATACATCTGGCATCCGAAATCAGCGACAACGAACCGATCGTCCTGATCGATCCGGAGACGGCAGTCTGGATGCGGGAGGTCTGCCCGGGTATAAACCTGGTACCTGACCGTAATCACTTCGAATACGTCTACCGTGCTGCCGATCTTGCAGAACTCCCCGGTAAAAACTATCTCACAATCCGCCGCCAGATCAACAAGTTCCGGAAGAACTGTACCAATGTTGTCGAACCGATCTCCAAAGAGAACTGGGAGGATGTCAAGCGTTTCCTCATCGAATGGTGTGAATGGAAAGGATGCGAAGGCGACCCGGTCCTTGCCCACGAGAAGGAGGCGGTCTTTTTTGCCATCGACCATTTCGACCAGCTCCCGATCCGGGGTCTGATTATCCGGGTCTTCTCGAAGATCGGGGCAATCTCCCTCTATGAACCCATGACATCCGATACCGCGCTCGTCCACTTCGAGAAGGGTCTTCCCGATTGTGAGGGGATCTACAAGGCGATCAACAACGAGGCTGCTGTACGTCTTGCAAAGAACTTCACGTACATCAACCGGGAGAGCGATCTTGGTGTGGCTGGTCTCCGGGAGGCAAAGTTACGGTACCACCCACACCACATGGTGGAAGTCTGGTCCATGAAACGGGATTCATGAAGAGCCCCATGATACCAGGAGAAACATTATTTTTTTTAAGTAACCGTTCCGTACCAGCTCCCTTTTTGGAAATGCTGTGAAAAAAAGGATTAAAGGTTGGCAATGAAATAAACGAGAAGCAACGGCATAAAGACCACTGCCCAGACTGCTTTGTTCCAGACATAAACATCCCTCCCATCGCATGGCTTGATGGGAAGCATCTCGAAAACTGCCTGGAGCAGATTGATAGAGAACCCTATGGTACCAGCGGTTGAAAAAAGCCCGCCAAGTGGTATGAGCAGCAGGCATCCGAATGCAATAAGAACACTCAGTACCGGGCCCGAGAGCATAACGATCCCCAGGCTCCGTCTCTCCAGCGGTACGTGTTCATGCACAAGGGTCATTGTCGGCTGGGCAAAGATACTCCCGAAAAGCCACGATGTGACCGCCATGATGATGGCACCCATTCCCCAGAACTGAATCTCGGTTGTGCTCTGGTACTTCCGGTTCATGTACCAGTGTGCAATCTCGTGGGTCATCAGGGCTATACCGCCCATTATAATAAACACGGCGATTTTTTCCGGATCCAGTGGCAGGCGGGCTGCGTAATAGAACAGCACCCCGATGACCAGAGCGCCGATCCCGATAACGATGAGTTCTCTAGGGGTAAATCCGAGCAGTAATTTCCGGTCATGGTCCTTTGAAAAATTCCGTTCCTCTTTCTGTTTTTCTGCGATCCTGCCCTGAAGCACCCACCCAAAGGTATTTTCAAGGAACACTATCAGTTTTGCAAACATGGCCGATAGTGCCGAACCGAACGTGGTCATACCAAGAGCCGTCACTGCTACGCTGGCACCAACGGCTGCGACCGGTGCTACTTCATCCGGGATAATACCGGACAGGGGAAGCCCCTTATCTTTCCTGCAGGTCTGTTGCAGAGGTGGTGGCAGGCTGGTTTTTGTTTTCTGGAGGGTATGGGTAACACCCTGAATAGTAGAGGTCTGTTCCTGTTGTACACTGTAACCGTCAGGAAATACTATCGTAATATCGGCCTTCAGGTTAATGGGGTACTGGTAACCCCCCGGCAGAGGACTCTTACCGGCAAACTGGTTGAGATCGATGGTTGATGTTGTAATCGTCTTTTTATTCACCTGAGCGAAATTGGGCATGACCAGTTCTGCAGCTCCCGGCTCCACGCATGCAACCTGAAAGTTCTTTTTCGAGAGATCGTTCGCATTCTGGTTCTGGAGATTTGTGATAAACGGGGAACTTGTTGCAATGAGACCTTTCATGCCGAGGTATTCAGCAGGATTATCCTGGTATGTCACGTCCATTACAGCATTTCCCTGTTGATCGACCGTGATATAGACCTGGTGGAGCTCAAATGCACTGGCAACGGATACAACCAGTAAACATGACAACAAGCCGGCCAAAAAGAAACGGTAGTTCATGCATGTCAGTTTTATCCTGACATAATTTTAATTTTTTTAAATAAATTTTCAAAAAAGCTGAGATCATCATTCCCACGATACGAGTGTAATACGATTCACATAACGGTTTTAGTCGTGCGTCTGCTGCCCGTGGTTCAGGCCATGAAGCAACGGGAGAAACGTCCTAGCAGGTGATCAGACACCCGCAAGTGCCATAACTCCGGCTGTGATGATCTTGACCGCAATTGCTGCCACGAGCATCCCGAGGACTTTTCCCATGATATCAGTAACCACTTCGCCAAGTACACGCTGGATCAGTTCAGAATAATACAGGATGATCCATGTGGCAATGAGTGAGAGGGTGATCGCAACAAAGGGGATCAGGATCCCATAATCTTTCGATAGGAGCATGACTGTTGTTATGGTTCCCGGCCCGCAGAGGAGTGGTGTCCCGATAACCACGCCAGCGGCGGTCTTGGCATGCTCCTTGCAGTGGCCGATCTCAATCCCGAGTGCCATCTGGATGCCCAGAAGGAAGAGCAGGAATCCCCCGGCGATCTGGAAACTGGGCAGGGTCAGTCCGAGAATACCAAAGATCGTTGTGTTGAAGATGAGGAACAGGTACATCAGGCTGCCGGCCACGGCCACGGCGATGAACGCCTGTTTGTGGATCTCCACCGCAGTCTGGCCTTTTGTCATGGCCGCGAAAATCGGGACAGAGAGGAGCGGATCAAGGATGATGAACAGCGTCGCAAAAGCGTAGAGGATGCCGGGAATGAGGTCCATTGTAGTCTGATCAGAATTATACGCTCTGTTCGGGGATAAAAATGCCGGGTCTCCGACCTTTGCAAACAATCCCCGCAGGGAATCCGGGGCGACTTCCCGGAGTTGCATCATCCATAATATATAATAGCCGGCACCGTCCATGTTCCAGTAGAGCGGCTTTTATACCCACGCTGTCCGGGCAAGGTCGCACGGGAGAAGTTTCATGGCAAAAGCATTACCAGCATCAAAAACAGGTGATAAGAAAAAGGTAGCCCCTGCAGCAGCAGTGAAGAGGAAAACCCCCACAGTCCTCGCGAAAAAACCTGCAACTGTCAGAAAGGTTACGGTGAAAAAAGCGGCTGCACCGACAAAGAAGACAGCAGCAGTAAAAAAGAGCACAACCGTTACATCCAAAAAGAAACCGGCGAACAGAATTCCGGCGAAAAAAAAGTCAAAGGACATGACAAGGTACCGCTGCAAGCTCTGCGGGTATATCTACTCGCCTCTCCGCGGAGAACCACATAATGGTATCCCTGAAGGCACACCGTTTGACGATCTTCCTGATGATTATGTCTGCCCGGTCTGCGGCCAGCAGGGTAAGGGCCGGATCGGCAAATGGGGATTTGATGAGTGGCGGCCGACCAGGTACATCTGTTCAATGTGCAATTACATATATGATGAAAAGCGTGGCGAACCTCATCGCGGGATAAAACCGGGAACGAAGTTTGAGGATCTTCCTGATGACTATGTCTGCCCGGTCTGTGCCCTTGACCCCAAGATCCGGGTACAGTTCGGCAAGGTCCGCAAACAGGGATTCGAGCCGCTCCCCATGTAAAAACCATTTTTACTTTTTTTCCGGCTAAACCATTTACGCGACCTATCTTTAATTCATGGGGACTCTCTCAAGGAAAACGCACGATCTTATAACCTTTCACATCCATGCTTTGAATGTAATCGCGCACTTTTCTTCAGGTGCAAAAGCGTGTAAGGGGCAAGGATATGCAGGGTATACAGGATCCTACACTTTTCCAGAAGCAGCAGGCTCTGGCACGGTTCCTGAAGGTGGATCCCGATTCACTCACAGTATCGCGGGGATCCCTGTATGGTTTCAAGGCATTTTTCCATGGGAGTAATGAAGCCTACCTGGTCCTCACGGATTCAGAAGCAACGAACGCTGCGGAACAGGCAGTCTCGGAAAAACTCTGGTTCATCTGCCTGGAGACCCTGTTTGCCTATTTCGATATCGATGCGTACCCTTCGGATGTTCTCGGGCGGATGAAGACAAAAGAGATCCGCCGGGTCAATGACGAAATCAAAGTGCTCCTCCATAATACAACCGGGATGCCCATGCTCCAGCAGAAGATGCTCTCCTGCGGCAACCGGAAGAACCTGCTCGCTGATTATGATCAGGCCGAGCATTTCCAGGACGGGTACTTCATTTACCGTCTGTATTAATTTTCCCGCTTACATTTTAAGGTGTTATTGCCATTCTTCTCTCTCCTCTTTCTTCACGAGATTCCGCTCTTTGGCTTGCAAATCTATAAACCTGCCGGCAGTTTACAGTAGTATTAGTGATGCAAATGGCCCGATTTTATTCCTTCCGTATGTATGTGGCAGTAGCATTTCTTCTTGTCTGCCTGTGTGCCTGTCTTGTTGTTACACCCGTAGCGGCATACGGGTACAGTACAAATTTTGAAGGGTATCTCGGAGACACGATTGATCTCAGCGGCCCATCGTATAACAGCCAGGAGGTGTACCTCTTCCTGACCGGGCCCGGCCTGCCGGATGACGGCGTTACCCTTACCGATACGTCCAAAAGGGCAGACCAGGGACAGTTTACTATGGTTGATGTCAATAGTGACCAGATGTGGTCCATGAAATGGGACACTTCCCGGATAGAAGACAACATCGATCCCGGCACCTACACCGTGTACGTGGTGAATGCACCCGTCGACAAATCCAACCTTGCCGGCCATAGTTACGACACGATAAGTGTCTATCTTAAGGATACCGGAACCAGGCATCAGGGGAGTGTGAGTGTCGGGTCAAGCTACACACTCCATCCCGGGGGGCTGACTGATGATACGGTAGTGCCGACAACCGTGATTACTACCGCTCCCCCCACAAGCCCGCCTACAACAATCATACCGGAAACAGCCCCCACAACCCTCCCGACTACGGTAATTACCAGTACACCCACACAAAAGTCAGCGTCCCTGCCGTGGGCAGCACTCCTGTGTGTGGCCGGAATAGGGTTGATCCGGGTTTTTTCCCGTAAGGATTGAGCTCCAAAGGATGGCTGTCTGCCCCCTCTTCATTGTGAGGGAGCAATCCATTTTTAAAAAAATCCCCGTTAGGATCCTGTATGTACGGTGTTTTACATCTGCACAGGCAAAAACAGGATGTATTACGGAAGAATCAGGAAGGTATTATCATACCCATGAGTGAATGGTAATATGAGTGGCATGGACATCCCTGCGATACTGGATAAGGCGCACCACCTCATGAAGGTCGGGCGTTATGACGATGCGATCTCCCTCTTTGACCAGGTTCTGGAGGTCAACGGGAATAATACCGTAGCGCTTGAAAACAAGGGCAAGATCTATTATTATCTCGGCAGGCACGAAGATGCGATTGCCTGTTATGACCAGGCAATTGCCATCAACCCGCACCTCATCACGGTGTGGTTCGAAAAAGGGTATACGCTCCGGAAGATACACCGGTACGAGGAATCGATAACGTGCTTTGAGCATGCTCTCGCCATCGACCCGGAATATACTTTCGCCCTTGCGAATAAGGGTTATTCGCTCAACGAACTGGGGAGATATGCCGAAGCGATCAAGTGCTTTGACGAGATCCTAGAGACAAGCCCGAACAACATCCGTGCCATGACTTCGAAAGGGATCGCCCTCCGGGAACTGGGAAAGAATGAGGAAGCGCTCGCTTATTTCGATAAGGCGATCGGGTTTAACCCGATCAACTCATTTGTCTGGTATAACAAAGCGATCGCCCTGCGTAATCTCGGACGATCGAAAGAGGCCGATGAAGCGATCAGGATCGTGAATTTTCCTCAAGGGACCGGGAAACGATAAAAAAACCGGTGGATAACTCCGGGAAATCCTTTTTTATGAGTCGTTAAAACCCCGGTAGTGCGTTCACCTCTGAAACGGGCTATACTTCATGCGATTTTTTTGTTTGCTGGATGGTTTTGCGAGATTCTAACTGACAGGGTGTATTGTCCCCAGATCGGTCACCCGGAATGACAGAACAAATCTTTCGGATTAATCCGGTAAAGAGTGGGCTGTTTCGGTCATCCGTCACAATCGCGCGAAGAATTCTGATAAGTTCTTATCAGCCTCGAATTGCATAGTGTGCAATTCTTCGAAAGGTAAAGAGTTCTAACGAATTCTTATCAGCTCAAATTCGTCTGGTGGAGTTCATCGTAATTCGAATAACTCTGATGAGTTCTTCTCGTCATTGAATCTGGCTTCGTTCAACTCTTTGGATTTAAAAAAATTCTGATGAGTTCTTTTCGATAAGAGTGTTTTGCTTCGCTTAACAATCACGATAGTTCGAAGAAATTCTGACGAATTTCTTCTCGTCCTCAAATCGCACTTGGTGCGATTCTTCGGAAAAAAAAGATTTAGATAAGTTTGAAGATTGGGTGGCTTTCTGATTTGCACTCGATCCCGAGCTGGCGGGTTGCCTCGAGGACGGTGATGTCCGTGTAGGCCTGTGCGGTGATCATTGCTTCTACGTTCTCGATAGGTCCGTACATGATAAGGTCTGCACCGAGGGTGCTTGCAATCATGTTGCAGCCGATATCGGGTGCCGACCATGCTGCCTGCTTGATGCCTTCGATACCGCCGAGGTAGTGGTGGGACATCTGTTTCAGGAGCACATCCTTGCCCTCGTACCCTGCTGCGAGTACCGAGGGGGTCTTGCTCGTTCCCTTCCAGCGCTTGAGCCATGTCCAGGAGACGGTCATGTTGTGGTATGCACCACCGGTCGGGTAGCCGTGGATTGCCTTGCAGGCAAGGATCTCACGGTATGAGCCGCCGCTTCCGAGACCGAGCGGGGTTGCTGCAGTGTCGAGGATCGGGCGTTTGATGCCGCAATATTCTGCAATCTCCAGCATACCCTTGGTCTGTCCTGCAACGCCACCTTCTGTGAGCACTTTCTCCCTGCCAGTAACTGACGGGTCTGCAGGGTTGAATGCGAGGACAATGGCTGCATCCACATCACTGTTCTTGAGCGCTTCGATGCTCTCCGGCTGGATCGAACCGTTGATTGAGTTGTAGATCGCACGGTGTGCAAGACCGACTTCGGTTACGTACTTGCATGCGTGGGCAAGTGCCGTTGGTACCGATGAGTCCATTAAGAACGCAGTCTTGTTGTCGATTGAGTCGAACCAGCTGAAGTAGCTCTCGAATGCCTCGCCGTATTCCGCGATGATCTGGATGAAGTGCGGGATACCGGTTAAGTCAGAGAGGACCTGGCAGCGGTTCCAGAGAGCCTCTGCCTTTGCCTTGTCGATCGTACCCTTGTGGTCGTCAAGCACGCACTCGTGCTTGTTGTAGAAGATTGACGCACCCAGTACTGTCGGATACTCGCCGGGCTGTCCACCGATTTTAGTGCCGTTGAAGTCCCAGACACTCTGTTCTTTTTCAAATCTGAACATATTTTATTACACCTCCGTTATACCAATGCCATTAATTTCTGGTACAGGAACAGCAGCATAATAAATACGATAACGCCTGCCATGAGGCCGTACAGTATGCCGATATCCCGACCAATCTTTCGTCCAACACGCTGTGCAACCTCTGCATCCACGAACTCGATCTTCTTCTCGATCTTGTCGAGCCTTTTTTCGATTTCGAGGAACTGGGGGTTTGCACTTGCAGAGCCGACTTCCTGTCCGCCAGCCGCTTCCTTGACCTCGACGACGATAGCCTCAGCACCGAACGCACCCGGGTCGCGGGCTTTGAGTTCGTTGATTTTGGCCTTGACAATGCCGACGTCTTCAGTTTCCATGATGTT
>NZ_JBEKRH010000030.1:0-19553 GCF_049518935.1 Methanoregula sp. | reverse complement strand
GATGGACCGGGCGGGAATTGAACCCGCGGCCTCTTCCATGCCAAGGAAGCGATCTACCACTGATCTACCGGCCCGCTCCTATCTAGTAGGATGCCATAGGTTAAAAGAATTGTTCGTCTTTTTCAGCGCCATGATCCCGGGTCCGCCCCCCTCTCTTTCACGATGGTGCCGGAATATCTTCGGTCGTCCCGGACCGGATTGCAGGAACGACCGTCCCTCCCGGACTGCGCTAATTATTAGTGTTCTCCCGCCAACCATTCTGAAAGCGAAGGGATACAATTGGCCGATATGATGATACCCCCTGTACCCGGATACGGAACGATCACCCCGACTCTTCCCGGGTGGTCCTGATGCTCGGGATTATCGGCGGGACAAGCCTCCTCTTCTCCACCCTGCCGGATCTCGAAAAACGCCGGGTTGCCACACCATTTGGCAGCGCAGAGCTGCTCTGCGGGGACAACCTAGTCATGCTGATGCGACACCAGAACTCCCTGCCCCCGCACCGGATCAATCACCGGGCGAACCTTGCCGCACTGGCAATTGCGGGCGTCACGAAGATCGTTGCCTTCGGGTCCTCCGGCTCGCTCAAGCCGAAGATCGCGCCGGGCACCCTGCTGGTCCCGACCGATTATATCAGCCTGACCGACATCCCTTCTATCCACGATCATGCAATCGAGCATGTCCGGCCGGAACTCTCCGAAGAGCTGGCGAAGGAACTGGGCAGGCTGGTGCCTTCGGCCCGGTTCGGCGGTGTGTACGTCCAGACCCGGGGCCCGCGGATCGAGACCGTTGCTGAGGTGAAGTCGCTTGCATGGATTGCGGACGTGGTGGGTATGACGGTTGCCTCGGAAGCGACCCTTGCCTGCGAACTCGGGCTTCAGTTTGCCGCGCTCTGCACCATCGAGAACTATGCAAATGGCCTTGGTGTTGAGGTGCTGACGTACGAGCATATCGTCAGCGTCTCGCGGGAGCACCGGCACCGCACGGAAGAGATCGTGAAGACCATCATTGAACATATGGAATGAAACGAGGGAGACCATGGCAGAACACGAAATGCATGAAATTTTTGATAAGCACCGTTCCCTGTTGATCATAAACGTTGTTGCTGACGGCAAAAGCGTGGATATCTTCATCGATGAGAAGGGGATCCTCCGGGGAATCGGCGAAAACGTGCGGAAGCAGCATAGGGGCGAGGCGGATTTCATCATTGACGGCGACAACGCGATCGCCCTCCCGGGCCTCGTGAACACCCATACCCACGCGGCGATGTCGCTCCTGCGGGGCTATGCTGACGATATGATCCTGCAGGACTGGCTCTCGCAGAAAATCTGGCCGCTCGAGGCCCACCTTGCCGCAAGCGACGTATACTGGGGGACACGCCTTGCCTGCCTCGAGATGATCCGGACCGGAACTACTGCGTTTAACGATATGTACTTCTTTATGGACGAGGCGGCCCGTGCCGTGGACGAGGCCGGTATCCGGGCCGTGCTCTCGTACGGATTCATCGACCTCTTCACTGCAGAGAAGCGCGAGAACGAGTGCAGGGCCACTGAGAAACTCACGGCCCATGTCCGCTCGCTCGGCAACCCCCGTATTACCACGGCCGTCGGTCCCCACGCGATCTATACCGTCTCCCCGGAAGGACTGAAGTGGTGTGCAGAGTTTGCCCGTGAGCAGAAGATCGGGATCCACATCCACCTGTCGGAAACCGAGAAGGAAGTGACCGACTGCATGGCACAGCACGGCAAACGCCCGGCTGCCCACCTCGACGCCTGCGGTATTCTCACTCCCCGCACGGTCGCGGCCCACAGCTGCTGGCTCGACGAGGCAGAGTGCCGGCTCCTCGCGGAACGCGGCACCACCGCGTCCCACAACCCGGCGAGCAACATGAAACTTGCCACCAACCGGGCAATGCCATACCACTGGCTCTCCTCGGCAGGGGCCAACGTCTCTCTCGGCACGGACGGCTGCGCCTCGAACAACAACCTCGACATGTTTGAAGAAGCCAAGACCGCCGCCCTCCTCCAGAAGTTCTTCTGGAACAATCCCGTTCAGCTCCCTGCACCGGAAGCGCTCCGCATGGCAACGTCCAGCGGGGCAAAGGCACTGGGGCTCCCCACCGGCACGCTTGCCGTGGGAGCACCGGCCGATCTCGTGCTCGTTGCAACCCGCACGGCCTGCAATACCCCGCTTCACAACGCGACCTCGAACCTCATCTACTCCTGCAGCGGTTATGCAGTCGAGACCACCATCTGCAACGGGCGTGTGCTGATGCTCAACCATGAGATCCCGGGCGAAGATGCAGTGCTGGCCGGTGCGGCAACAGCAGCACGCGAGCTGGTGAAGCGGGCGCAGTCTGCATAACCGGGGTTGGCTCCCTGTCAGTTCGCTCCCTCTCCACAACCTTTTTCATCTCATCCCCAGCATACGCACATAGAGCGTTTTGAAGGAGACCGGACTCGTCCCTGATCTCCCGTCACGGGAACCCCTGAGGAATGGCATTTCCGTGCCGGAAATACCCTTTGGCATCCGCGAGAGTTACTGGAAAGCGGGTCTTATCATTTTTGCTGTCCTGCTGATGCTGGTGACCATCGTCACGCTGATGGCCGGAGTCCAGCCGGATACCGTGGGTTCCCTGTATGTCATTCCCGCAATCCTCTTTGCCTATTTTTACCGGCGCAGGGGCGTGCTGCTGGTCTATCTCCTCTCCATGTTCTATTTTGCCGTCGTGGTCCTGTTCCGGTATCCTTCCGGCAGCGACATAGTTACTGCAGCGATCCGTTCCGGCCTCGATGTTGCCGTTGCCCTGATCGTCTCTTTCCTGACCGCCCACCTGATCCGGGAGAAGAGGAAATACCACGCGATCTTTGACAATACCGAAAACGGCGTGCTGCTCGTCAGTCTCACGGATCAACGGATCCTGGAGATGAACCAGCGGTTTGCCAGTGCCCTTGCCCTCACCGCCAAAGCGGTTGAAGGCCTGAGCCTGGAGACGTTCATCGCGGAACCGGCCCCGCTCACCCGGCTTCTTGCTCACCTGGATTCGCACTGCAGTACCCCGGCAACGGAGATCCTCATGCGGCGGTGTGACGGTTCGGAATGGGTTGCCGTGGTTGCGGCACGGAAGATCGCAGCGGACATTGCTGTCCTGACCTTTATCGATATCACCGAACGGCTGAACATGGAGAAGCTGCTCCAGCAGCTGAATGACGATGCGAATCTCTACCTGGACATTCTCACCCACGATGTCAACAACATCAACACTGCGAGCCTCAATTATGGCCGGCTTCTCCTGGAACGACCAGGTGTTGAGAAGGAGGTACTCTCCTATAAGCTGATCAAATCCCTTGAAAAAAGCGATGAGATCATCCGCAATGTCTCGACGTTACGGAAACTGCGCGAATCCCCGGCGAAACAGACACGTTTCCGTCTCGCCGATATAATCCGGAAGGAGGTTTCAGGATACCCCGATGCGTGGATCGAATACGATGGGGGGGACGCGGTTATCATAGCAGACGATATGCTCTCGTCAGTCTTTTCCAACCTTATCGGCAACAGCATCAAGTACGGGGGACCGATTCCGCGTATCGCGATCCGGGTCACTCCCGGGGAGAGGGACGTTGTGGTCTCGATCGAGGACCATGGGCATGGCATTCCCGACCCGCTCAAGCCCCTCATCTTCGAACGGTTCCAGAGGGGCGATACCTCGGTCAGCGGACGGGGGCTGGGATTGTTCATCTGCCGGACTCTGGTCGAGAGGTACGGTGGCAGCATCCAGGCAGAGGACCGTATCCCGGGCGATCCCCTGCAGGGTGCGGCAATCCGGTTCACCCTTCCCCGGGAATAGCCGGCAGCACATTCTGTTCCGATATGTTTTTCCAAACAGCCGATGAGATTGGAATACGATGTCCCATCACGAGGCCTTTGAACACCACGAACACCCTGAACCCTCTGAACACCAGGAAGGATCAAAAACCTGCAGGGTCTGTTCCTCTTCCTATTCGCACGAACACCATCCCTCCCTGTTCGGTATCTGCGAAAAGTGCGGGTACAAGATCCTCATCGTCCTTGTCGTCGTGATGGTAGCGATCTCCTACATAGCGTGGTTTGGCGTACTGTAACTCTTCATACCCCGTTTTTTATCCTGGCCTCCCGACCGTTCTTCGCCGGTGGAACAAAGAAATAAATGGTTCCGTACCATACAGAGAAAATAATCCTTGAGTCCAATCGCCATGAACGCAATTGAAGTATCCCATCTCATCAAACAATTCGGCCCTCTCACCGCGCTCAACGATATCAGTTTCTCCGTAAGCGAGGGAGAGACCTTTGGCTTTTTAGGCCCCAATGGCGCCGGCAAGACCACCACCATCCGTATCCTCACGGGTATCTCCCGGCCGACCTCGGGGACGGCGACCATCTTCGGCCATGATATCGGGCTCGACACCGTAGCCGCACGGCAGTCCATGGGCATTGTATCCGAGACCTCGAATGTTTACGATGACCTGACCGCGTGGCAGAACATGATGTTCTCGGCAGAACTCTATCACGTGGGAAGGAAGGAACGGGAGAAGAAATCTGTCGAACTGTTAACGCTCTTCGGGTTATACGACCGGCGCAATGACATCGCACACGGGTTTTCCAAGGGTATGAAACGACGGCTGACGCTCGCGATGGGACTGGTCAACAGCCCGCGCCTGCTCTTCCTGGATGAACCCACCTCGGGGCTCGATGTCCAGAGCAACCTCATTATACGGGATGTGGTCACGGATCTCGTCCGCGATGGCGTTACGGTTTTTCTGACGACCCACAACATCGAGGAGGCCAACATCATGTGCGACCGGGTGGCGATCATCAATAAAGGTACCATCGCTGCCATCGATGCACCGGAACGGCTGAAAAAGACGATCCGGAGTGTGCAGTCGATCGAGTTCTCGTTCAACCGCAATTCCCCGGACCAGCTGGACGAGCTCCGCCTGCTCCCTGGGGCGGATGATGTACGCAAGGCCGGTGACAAGTTCAAGATCTATACAGGAGATCCGTCTGAAGTTATCGATGCCGTGATGACCTATGCCCGCTCCCACGATCTCAAAGTGATAAGTATCACGACGCTTGGCCCGAGCCTTGAGGACGTGTTCATCAAATTGACCGGCTTAAAGCGGACAGGGGGTGCAGTCCATGCCATTGACTGATCACGAGCGGTGGACGGAACGTCTTTCCCGGGAGATATCTGCCGCATGGGCGATTGCCAGAAAGGACATGCGGATCTATTATCTCAAGCCCAACATCATCGTCTCCGGCATCCTCTTCCCGCTCTTCATGTTCCTTGCCTTTGCCATCGGGAAGAACGCCCCGCCCGGCACCCTGATCCCGGGGCTGATCGCGATCACCCTCCTCTTTTCCGCCTCCTCGATCGAGCCGGTGTCGATCCCCATCGAGCGGCGGGTAAAGACGTTCGACCGTCTGCTCTCGGCACCGATCTCGCTCCATTCGCTGGTCTTCGGCGAGAGCCTGAGCGGTTTTCTCTACAGTCTTGGCATTGCATGTCTTCCGCTCGTGATCGGTGTCATACTCTTCAGTACGCCGGTTGTCCATCCCCTGGTTCTTCTGATTGCCATGGCACTGACCGCGTTCTGCTTTGCTACCCTCGGGACCCTGTTTGCTGCGTACCCCACCGAGAACGTTGGGGAAGTGATGTCCATGCTCAACACGGTCCGGCTGCCGCTCATCTTCATCTCCGGTGTCTTCATCCCGTTGTCAGCCATGCCGCTGATTGGGCAGGAGATCGCCTTGTTCTCCCCGCTTACCTATGGAAACGACATGATCGGGTACGCGTATACCGGCACATCGCTCTTCCCGCCGCTGCTGGATATCATGGCGCTGGTGATCTTCATCCTGATCTTCCAGTTCGTGGCAAACTATCTGTACAAAAAATTCAATGAATGAAGAGGGCCTATAACCGGACTGTACCGATCCCACCAGAGGGGGCCGCATGTTACCAGGCCCTCCCCCGCCATGGAGGGTAGGGATATGCCATGAAGATCGCCTTTGTCATCTGCAACGATGTCACCCTGCTCGATTTCGCGGGTGCCTGCGATCCCCTTACCCGGCTGAAGAGCATGGGCTTTGTCCCGGACCTCAGCTGGGACGTATGTGCACGTACTCCAACGGTCCGCTCTATTGAGGGTACAGAACTGGTCCCTGCCTGTGTCGGCAACGACCTCTCCGCGTACGATTACGTGATCATCCCCGGTGGTGATGGTATAAAAGGCCTGATGCGGGACCCGGCGTTCCTCCGGTGGATCTCCGTAGCCTCGGAGAAGACGACTATCGCCGCTGTCTGCGGGGGTGTTCTGCTCCTCGGCGCAGCCGGCTTCCTGCGGGAACGGCGGGCGACCACGCACCCGGAGCTGCAGGCAATCCTGAAAAATTTCGCCCGGGAGGTATCGACGAACCGGATCGTAGACGAAGGATGCATCATCACTGCAGGCGGGGTGACTTCATTGATCGATCTCGGTCTCTCTCTGCGAAAAGATTGCCGGGCAGGATGTGCGGGAGAAGATCCAGAAGCAGATGGACTACCGGCACTATTCCATTCCATGAATGGATCAGGTTGTTGTCTCTTTTCCCCTGACAGGAATGCGATTCCCGTTGTTCCATGACCCGGTGTCAGGGATAAACCCGTTCCTGCCCGGGCGGATCGGAACACATCCGGAGTTCAGAAAAAATTTCAGAAAAATTTCCCCTGTCCCCCGATCACCGGCTCGAGCCGGTACGTATACAGGTCCGTGTAGTCCGTATAGGTCGTGAGACTGAACGGTGCCATTTCATGGTACCCGACGTGACCAACGTAGCTGTCGGCTGATGCGAATGTCCGGCCATCCCTGTCGGAGAAGATGCCCCGCACCGTGAGATCCTCAAAGGAGGTGTTGCAGATATTGCTCACGTACCCGTTCACCGTAATCTGCTGGGACGAACCCGTGTTCGCGCTGTGGGCGGAATCGTTGACTAAAAAGAAGCAGTCGCCGGCCGACACGATGGCCGGTTGCCCGAGCCGGGTCTTGGGTGTCACGATCTCCGATGAGGTCATAATGCACCCTGACAGGACCAGTGCGGCTATCACGAGCAGCACCACAATACCAGTCTTCATGCAACAACTCCCGTATGGTGCATGGAGATTCTCCTTCCTGCGACAAATCCTTTCCGTTGTACGGAAGATCAGCATGCGGGTAAACAGGGAGGATATATGCAGGAAAAAATGCAGGAATACATAAAAAATGATTATGCGGTCTGGATCTTGTCGGCTTCCTGGAGCCCGAGCACTTTTATCGACTCTTCCCGCATCTTGTACTTCTGGATCTTGCCGGAGATGTTGATGGGGAAGTCGTTCACAAACATGACATACCGCGGGATCTTGAAGTGGGCGATCTTCCCCTTGCAGAAGTCTTTCACGTCCTGTTCGGTCATGGTCTGGCCGGACTTCATCTTTACCCATGCGCAAAGTTCCTCGCCGTACTTCACATCCGGCACGCCGACAACATAGACATCCGAGATCTTCTCGTGGTGGTGGAGGAATTCCTCGATCTCGCGCGGGTAAATGTTCTCCCCGCCCCGGATCACCATGTCCTTGAGCCGGCCGACAATCTTGAAGTAGCCCTCCTCATCCATGGTGCCTAGGTCCCCCGTGTGGTTCCAGTGGTCCTTATCGAGTGTGGCATGGGTTGCCGAGGGATTATTGTAATAGCATTTCATGACGCAGTAGCCGCGTGCACAGATCTCGCCGATCTCACCGAACGGGACGATCTTCCCGGTCTTGGAATCGACGAGCTTGAGTTCGGTGTGCGGGAAGGCGCGGCCGACCGTTGTGACCCGGCGCTCGAGCGGGTCTTTCGTGGTGGTCATCGTGACGCCGGGGCTCGTTTCTGTCTGGCCGTACACGATCACGATCTCGCTCATGTGCATCTGCGTGTTGACCTGCTTCATCACCTCGATCGGGCAGGGTGAGCCGGCCATGATACCGGTCCGCAGGGACCTGAGATCGTATTTCGAAAAGTTCGGGTGGGTGAGCTCGGCAATGAACATGGTCGGGACACCGTGGAGTGCCGTGCAGTGCTCCTTCTCAACGGTCTTCAACACCTCCTCGGCATCGAAGGTCGGGGCAGGCAGCACCATGGTCGTACCGTGGGTCACGCAGGCAAGGTTACTGAGGACCATGCCAAAGCAGTGGTAGAAAGGAACCGGGATACAGAGCCGGTCCTTCTCGGTGAATCCCATGCCCTCACCGATGATGTAGCCGTTGTTGAGAACGCTGTGGTGGGTCAGGACAACTCCCTTGGGGAACCCCGTGGTGCCGCTCGTGTACTGGATATTGATCGGGTCGTCAAACGAGAGCCCTTCGCCCCGCTCGATGACTTCGTCCATCGTGATATCGTCCGCCTTTTCCAGAAAATCCCCCCACGTGTACATACCGTTGTACGGGATGTCCCCAAGGAAGACTGCATTCTTGAGGAACGGGAACTTCTCGCTTGAGATCCTGCCGGGCTTCGCCTCGTAGGCTTCGGGACAGGCTTCGTAGAACATCCCTACATAGTCCGAGGTCTTGAACCGGCCCTGCACGATCAGGGTCGAGATCTCGGCCTGCTTGAGCACGTACTCGAACTCGTACGTGCGGTAAGCCGGGTTGATGTTCACCATGATTGCGCCGATCTTTGAGGTCGCGAACTGGACTACCACCCATTCGGCATGGTTCATGGCCCAGATGCCGACCCGGTCGCCCTTCTCCACGCCGAGACCCATCAGGGCGCGGGCAACCCTGTTCACCTGCCCGAGGAAATCCCGGTACGTCCACCGGATGTTCTGGTGCACGGACACGATGGCCTCGGTGTCCGGGTATTTTTCCGCGATACTGTCGACCATCTCGCTGATAGTCATTCCCAGCAGGGGGACTGCTGATGTTCCGCACGTGTAGCTGCCCTCAACCATTACAACACTATTGTGTCAGGAAATATTATATTCGTGATGATTTGCACCCGAAGTGGTGCACCCGTTCCCTGAACAGGACACCCGGACAAAACTCTTAAGTTTACGCACTGCGATTTTATTGAGTCAGCACGGGAGATCGTCCCGGTTGGCAGCACGGGGTTGTGGCCTAGCCCGGTATGGCGACGGGCTCCAGCGGTCTTTGCGTTCTTTGTGCTCGCAGATGATGAACAATGGGTCTACTGACTAAATGGGATGATGACCCGTTGGAGCACTGATGCATGTCGGAGAGACCCGTCGATCGTGAGTTCAATTCTCACCAACCCCACATTTTCCTGTACCATCTCTCCCCGGTAGCATACGGGTCACGATAACGAACCGTACGCGGTTTTCGTTTTTCAATAAATTACTGAATGCTATCCTGTACGGAGCAATTCATTCGGTTGCGTGATTGTTACCGGAAGACAATCTTTCGGAAATCAGAATGCCACGTGCCGGCGCCCGATCACGTTAAAGCATCCGGAACGCTATCCTACTCTCATGAGTACTGAGCTGCATCTGGTGGATGCCTTCACCGGTGCCCCGTTCCGCGGAAACACTGCGGCAGTCTGCATCATGGATGGGCCGGCGGACCCTGTCTGGATGCAGCAGGTTGCCGGAGAGATGAAGCATTCCGAGACTGCGTTCCTGCATCCCGGCCAGGACTGCTGGAACCTGCGGTGGTTTACCCCGGAACGCGAGGTGGACCTCTGCGGCCACGCAACGCTTGCCGCAGCATTCATCCTATGGACAACCGGTCGCGGGAAACCGGAATCAGCGATCGTGTTTGAGACAAAATCGGGGACGCTGACGGCTCACAAGGACGGGGACTGGATAACCCTTGATTTCCCTGCCGAACCGGTTACTTCTGCAGCATCGGTTCCCGGGCTTGACCGGGCACTGGGAGTCTCCCCGGTCTTTGTGGGGCGGAACCGTTTTGATATCCTTGCCGAGCTCCCAACAGCTGCAGACCTCTGCACCCTTGAACCCGATATGGCTGCGCTTGCGGCAATTCCGGCGCGGGGGATCATCCTGACCGCGGTCTCCGATCTCCCGCATTTTGATTTCGTATCCCGGTTCTTCGCCCCTTCAGTCGGTGTCCCGGAAGATCCGGTCACCGGCTCCGCCCACTGCTGCCTCGGGCCGTACTGGGGAGAAAAACTCAAAAAAACCGAGCTTGACGGGTTCCAGTGCTCGGCACGTGGCGGGACCGTGCGGGTCACCCTGCACGGCGACCGGGTCATCCTGCGGGGCCACGCGGTCCACATATTATCCGGGAAGCTGCTGGTCTGACGGAGTAACCGGCTGATACCCGGTGCGGACATCGTGCGGTTTTTCATCTCCCGCACCCTATCACCGTTTTGGATAATCATGACGAGCGAACGCTACAAACGGGGCTGGGAGAAACTCAAAGAAGTCGACGGCGAAGCCGGAGAAAAGGTGATAGAGAGCCTGAAGGATATCGCTCCCGATCTCGGGCGATACACGATCGAGTTTCCGTTCGGCGATATCTACAGCAGGCCCGATCTCGACCTGCGGTCCCGCGAGATCGCCGTTGTCTCGGCCCTGACGGCGCTCGGGAATGCCGCTCCCCAGCTGAAGGTGCATATCCACGGGGCCCTCAATGTCGGGGTCACCCGGAAGGAAGTGGTGGAGATCATCACGATGATGGCAGTCTATGCCGGGTTCCCGGCAGCACTCAACGGTATGGCTGCGGCAAAAGAGGTGTTTTTTGAGCGGGACCGGAAGGGGCAGTCCTGATTTTTTAGTCCCTACTCTTTTGTGTGTTTTGCCACTTCGAGCCCTTCGAGGGCGGCCGGGAGGCTTTCAAGCACGGTGGCGATCCCTGTGAGGTGCAGGTTCATCACGACCGCACCGATGATCTCGTCCCGCGTGGCTCCGGACATGCATGCCAGGATCGTGTGCATTTTAACACCGCGGGGGTTCCGTGTCGCGGTCTGGATCGCGATATTGATCAGTTGTTTGGTTTTTGGATCGAGGCCTTTTAAGGACTTCTGCACTTCGACCAGGCTGTTGAACTGTTCGGCGAGCTCAGGGCACTCCTGCTGGAACAGTTCGAAGGGGTTCTTTTCCATAATGTTCGTCTCAATTCGGTAATTAGTGGATGATGTCCCGCATGTTAAAAATTTGCTCCCGGGGAACCCTGTAATGAAATAATAAAACTCCGGTCAGATTTTCAGCGAGGTGCATTACATTCATCCGGTAGGCCGGCAGCTGCCTGTCCCCCGCCAATGATATTCAGTTACCCGATACTCCGGAACGAGTCAGACTCCCCCCAACCCCCACAAGCCGGGGTGCCACTACAGGCAGGCACTTCTTTGTTGCGGGGAGTCCGTAAGAACAAACATCGGATCGCAAAATGGGGATCGCAAAAATCTTAGTGGGCCGGGAGCTGCCTAGCACCGGTGGCGAACCGTTTCGGATCGTATCGCCCGCCCCGGCCGGCACTTGATAACTTTATCATACAATGCGGGCACATAATATCACAATACGGAGAGTTCCATGTATTTAGTCGGAGAAGCACTTATTGGCGATGGCGCGGAACTGGCGCATATCGATCTGCTGATGGGAGACAAGGAAGGTCCTGTCGGTGCAGCGTTTGCAAACGCGGTTTCACAGCTTTCGCAGGGGCATACCCCCCTTCTTGCCGTGGTACGCCCGAACCTGCTGACAAAGCCGGTAACGGTTGTTATTCCGAAGGTGACCCTGAAAGACATGTCGCAGGTCAACGAGATGTTCGGTCCCGTGCAGGCAGCGGTGGCAAAGGCGGTTGCGGACTGCGTTGAAGAGAACCTGTTTGCAGGGATCGATATCGAGGGGACGGTCATCATGGTCTCCGCGTTCGTCCACCCGGATGCAAAGGACTACAACCGGATCTACCGGTACAACTACGGCGCGACAAAGCTGGCCCTCCACCGCGCAATCGATAAGTTCCCGGACACGAAGACGCTCGTGTACGAGAAAGACCGGGCAGCCCACGGCATCATGGGATTCAAGGTACAGCGCCTCTGGGACGCACCCTACCTCCAGGTTGCCATGGACCTTGTGGACATGGGCAAGGTTGCCCAGGTCTTGAAGGAAGTGCCTGAGAACGACCACGTGATCATCGAGGCAGGAACCCCGCTGATCAAGAAGTTCGGCCTATCGGTCATCGGCGAGATCCGCAAGCTGCGCCCGAACGCGTTCATCATCGCGGATATGAAGATCCTCGATACCGGTAACCTCGAAGCCCGCATGGCAGCCGATGCAACTGCCGATGCGGTCGTCGTCTCCGGCCTCGCCCCGACCTCGACCATCGAGAAGGCAATCTCCGAAGCCCGTAAGGTAGGCATCTACTCCATCGTCGATATGCTGAACGTGCAGAACCCGGCCAAGCTGATCGCCGGCCTGAAGGTCAAGCCCGACGTCGTGGAACTCCACCGTGCGATCGATACCGAGGACACCGCCCATGCCTGGGGCGACATTGCGGCAATCAAGAAGGCGGCAGGCACCAAGCTGCTCGTAGCAACTGCCGGTGGCATCCGTGTTGACGTAGTGAAGGAAGCTCTCAAGGCAGGCGCTGATATTCTCGTGGTCGGCCGTGCAATTACTGCCTCGAAGGATATCGGGCATGCGGCGGATGAGTTCCTCGACCAGCTCAACAGGGAAGAGATCGACCAGTTCAGGGTCATGACTGATTTCTAAATCCGATAATACTTTTTTAGAGAATTTTTTTATTGCCTGGCCGGATGTATGCCTCCTTGGTAAGGAGGAAGTCGCAAGTTCAAATCTTGATGTAGATTAAGGCGCTAGATCAAGGGCCTTGTTTCGTGGATGAGTAAGGACCTGAATCCCGGTAAGGTTGTAGCGCAAAACCCGACGAGGCGTTTTTTCGCGTAAAGGCATCGTGCCTTACGAAATTTTTTTTCCTGTTCAGAAAAAAATTTTAAAAGAATCCGGCAAATCCGGGAAAATTTTTTTACAAACATTTCCCATATACTGATTATGAACCTGAACAAAACCTGGGACTGGAGCATACTGGCCATCGGTTTCTGGTCCGGTGTAGCGGTTATCAGCCTGATCAATATTGCGCTGATGGTCGTCCATCACGACCAGTTCCTGTACGATGAATATATTTTTGGAATTTCCCTTGTTGCAATAATTGTCTATGTAACGATCAAGAGCAGATCAATACAACCGTAGCGTGAACCCCTTTTTACATACCCCCTCACTTCCGTCTCCGTCATATCTTCCTTATCAGATACCTCTCATCTCCCCCCTCAATCCAAACATTTTACGGCCCTGGTTTGCCAATCCGGACGATCGATTTCCGGAATATATGCAAAAAACAGTACACTTTTACACATTTTTTCAAAATACCCATTTTAAACGTGATTCAAGCCAAACGGAGTATTTTGCACGGCACTATAAAACGCTAATGTACGCTTTTGGGAAGCGAAATGGAAGGGGGGTGGGGGGTAAATACGGTCACGATGAAGGAAACCCCTGTTTTGGCGCATGGTTTTTCTCTCCCGATGGAGCTGATCAGGTACCCGTGACGGGCCAGATCATCCCGTCGCTTACATGGAAATTCTGACGGGTCCGATACGTCAATTCCCCAGCCTTTATCATCTGTCCGGAAAATGTACCGTTATGCAGCTCCCCGCATGGCTGAACCGGACCGTAGTTGGTGCCGGGCTCGCGAGTTTCTTTGGCGATCTCGGGTACGAGTCGGTGACTGTCCTCCTCCCCTCGTTTTTGATCCTGCTCGGTGCGCCGGTCTATGCGCTCGGGATCATCGAGGGCCTGAGTGACGGGGCGTCCAGTTTCGTCAAGCTCTTCTCGGGATATTTCGCTGACAAGCTCGGAAAGCGGCGGGAGTTTGCGCTTGGAGGCTCGGTCGCTACTGCCGTCTTCCCTGCGATCATCGCCGTTGCCGGCTCGTGGTTTGTGGTGCTCGCTGGACGGCTCGTCGGGTGGATCGGCAAGGGAATACGGAGCCCCTCCCGGGATGCGATCCTCTCGAAGTCGGTGGAGAAGAAGGATCTCGGGAAGGCCTTCGGTTTCCACCGGGCCGGGGACACGCTCGGGGCGATCGCCGGGCCGGCAATGGCGCTCGTGCTCGTCTCATCGATGGGTATCCGGGAGATCCTCTGGCTGGCGGTCATCCCCGGAGTTCTTGCATTCGTCGCCATCTGGCTCTTCCTCCGCGAGCGGGACACTGCACCGCACCCGAGGCCCCGACCGCTCGTCGCATCCCTGCGGGGACTCCCGTCACGGTTCAGATCATTCCTCTCCGCGGTGCTGGTCTTCGGGATCGCGGACTTCTCCCATACCCTGCTCATCGCCTTTGCCATCGTCAGCCTCACCCCCTCGCTCGGTTTTGCCACGGCGACCGCGGCGGGGGCGGGCCTCTACCTGGTCCGGAACATCGTGTATGCCGCGTCATCGTACCCCTTTGGGCTGCTCGGCGACCGGGTCGGGCGGAGGCCGATGCTGATTCTCGGGTATGCCATTGCAGTCGCGACTTTCATCGGTTTTGTCATTGCTCCGGTGAACCTGGTGGCGTACGGGCTCCTCTTTGCGCTGTGCGGCCTCTTCATCGCGGCCGAGGACACGCTCGAAGGCGCTCTCGCCGGCGAGATGGTGGAAGAGGAGTCCCGGGCGCTCGGCTTCGGGGCCCTTGCCACCATGAACGGGGTCGGCGATCTCATCTCCAGTGTGATGATTGGGTTCATCTGGGCATTTGTCGGGTACAGCGCCGGGTTTCTCGTCGCTGCTGTCATCGGCGCAGCGGGGACCCTTCTCCTCATCTGGACGACACGCAATCCGTACGGCGTAGGGCGGTCGCCGGTTTAGTATCTGTGAAGGGGCTATGGCGGGGATGACGGGAAGGGGGTTATGGTAAATAGTGTAACCCTTCCCGCTGTCCACAATCCACTCCGTGACCTCCCCAATGCCCGTCACCCCCTGGCCATATAACCGGGCAATGCGATAGTTCTTTACCGATCCTGACCTTTGGTTTCTCTGATTGGAATGCATACCTGCCCGTCCGCCCGGATCCTTAAACTCCTCCTCCTGCTCTGTATCCTGGTACCGGCCGTGCAGGCCGTCGATCCGCTCTGGACAGTCCCGGCATACCCGGGAGTGGAATTATCCACCGTTGCCCTATCGCACGATGGATCGACCATCGTTGCCGGCGGGGACCGGCTGATCGTGCTCTCCCCCGACGGGACGAAACTCTGGTCGGCCTGGTCGGGAACCACGGTCGACCTGAGCCGGGATGGCAGCTACATTGTTACGTCACAGGGCCCGACCGTGCGGTTGTTCACGCGGCAGGGAACCATGCTGTGGGACCAGTCGCTTGGGGATACCGTGACCGATGTTTCCATCTCACCGGATGCGTCAATGATCGCTGCCGGCGGGGGGAGTTATGTGCAGTCCTGGTACAATTCCGGTTCCGGCCTCGGCAGGAACGTGACCGAAACCGTGCACGACATCAAATTATCCCCGGTTAAAGACCAGATCATCGTTACCACGGCAAAGGCATTGCGCAGCTTCAACCTGAGTTACGTACCGAACTGGTACGACGACTCCATAAGTCCCGGTATCGTTGCGATATCCGGTGACGGAACCGGCATCGTGATCCCAAACGGCAACCACATCAGGATGTATCATGGCAGCGGCACGCTTCTCTGGGACCGGTCGTTTCCCGGGGGAAATATCATCTCCCTCGCGTATTCATGGGATGGGTCGACGATTATTGCAGGACGCGACGATGGCACGGTCCTTGCCCTTGACCGGGACGGTAACCTTCTCTTTACCGCAAAAGCCGGGGTCTGGGCAATGAGCGTGGGTGTATCTGACGACGGTTCCACCATCGCCACCGGAAGCATCGATAACCAGATCCGCGTATTCAACCGGCAGGGCACGCTGCTTGGGTCCTATAAAACACAAAGCCCGATCAAATCCCGTTCGGTTGCCGTAAGCGGGGACGGTTCCCTGATTGTGGCAGTCGATCTTTCTGACGTTTATGGGTTTTCCCGGTCCGGGTTTACCGTCACGGTTGCATCACCGGCTCCGGAAGGAACGGGGAACGTCTCAGCCGGGACAATACCCGGTAACGTGACGCCAGTCATCACCCTCCCGGCGTTGACCTCTCCCGTGCCTTACGGGAATGCATCCGTCCCGGCAGCTGGAACAACCCCCTCTTCAGGCCTCTCGTGGATTCTTACCCTGGTACCCCTGGCAGTCGTCCTCCTGGCACGAAAATGTGGGATCCGATCCTGAACATGGCTCCCGCACAATAAGACCCCGGGGTCACACCCTGCGCAAAGTACACCGCCCGACCCCCCTTACGCTCCGGGCTCTCCCCGGGCCGTGATATCCGTCGTAAATCATGCCTGTTTCTGTCCAAAACCGGAAACGGTCGTGGGGGGGTCGGGCAGTGTACTTTTATATTTGCCGCACGGGCATCATACGGCTCCGGGTGATCCCGCAGTACAATCTCTCTGTCGTAAATCTGCCAGAAAAAGTGGTTGTGTCCAGTGTGCCGGCCCGGGTCCGGGCCGGTGATTTGTACCCGTGCGACCCCCACCCTCCCCCGGTGCCCCCCAGGCCTGCCCGGTGTCCGGCCGTCCCCGGGTTCTGTCACCCCCCAAAAAAATCACCGGAATACATTTATCGGTTCAGATTCAATGCCGATCCAGAATAACCCGGAATAATCAGGTGCACGATGAAACAGGAAAATATACAGTATTTCACCGAAAAGGAAGAGGAATTTACCAATCTGCTGATCGATATTGGAACCAAGAAAAACATTGCAAAAGTACTGGTGTTCCTTGCGGGCACACCGGAAGCAACCTCACGGGCAATCGACCGCGGGACTGACCTGCGTCAGCCTGAAGTGAGCCTGGCAATGAAATACCTGATGGACCTGGGCTGGATCAAATGCCGCGAGAACCGCTCCGAGAAGAAGGGCCGGCCCACGAAAGTCTACGAACTCGCAAAACCCATCCACGAGATTATGAGCAGCATCGAGAACGAGAAGAAAAAGGAGACGAACAACCAGCTCGCACTCCTCGGTAAATTACGGGATTATATCAGCTGAAATCCTTGTAAATACCCCGTTTCTCCAGCACATTTCCGCTTGAAGAGATCCGGTCGGTGCACTCATGAGATCCTGCTCAGGTTCCTGATCCAAAAAAAAGCGATTTTTAAAAAGTTTTTCCGGTCGTGTGGGTGTATCAGGCCGGTTTCCCGGTAAATACCTGGTACGCATACCATCCGAATCCTAGGAAGAGTGCAAGGCCGATAATGACCAGCGTCCAGTCACCACTGTCGAGAAAAATTCCCCACAGCACCATCAGCAGGCCGACCAGTGCCGGGAGACAGTACCCTCCGGCATCCACCAGTCGTCCCATGTGAGAAACAGTGCTTTCCGTAGTATCCGGTTTTTCCATCATTACCTGTGCGATGTGTCGGATATAATTGCTATCGAACCGGTTTCGGTGTGGGCTCCATCCTCCCGGCACCCGATGCAGCTATCCCCGTCGGGTGCATACCTTCAATATCCCCGGATAGAAGATTGTATGAGTCACCTGTACCCGGCAGGAAACCGGGCGAAGGCGTAACACAACCGCGTTTGCCTGTTTTTCCGGGACCGTGGACCTGAACGGCGGAAGAATGGACGGATACCATGCAGATTGCTGAAATACTGGTCTTCATTCTATGGGGAATCTTCTTCGCATACTGGCTCGTGTCCGCATGGCGGGACCGGTCGCCCTTCAAACGGACGTCATCCCCCCTCTCGTTCCTGTCCTTCATGGTAGTGCCGTGGATGATCTTCGTGTTCCTTGTCAACTGGTTCGCGCCCTGGCTTTTCATGGTACGCATCATTCCTGACAGTATCCCCGTTGTCATTGCCGGTCTGCTCGTCACCGGTGCCGGCTTGGGATTTGCAATCTTTGCCCGGGTCCACCTGGGGAAATTCTGGAGCGGACGGCCCGCCATCAGGATGGAACACCGGATTATCCGCACCGGGCCGTACCGTATTGTGCGGCATCCGATCTACACCGGCATCCTTACCGGCATCACCGGCACGGCGATTGCCACCGGGTATCTCTGGGTGGTCTGTCTCATCGGTATTATCCTGGTTGTTTTTATCATGAAGATCCGGATGGAAGAGACCTTTCTGCAGGAAGAGTTCGGGGAGGAGTACGCCCTGTACAAGCGCGAGGTCCGTGCGCTTATCCCGTTCGTGATCTGACCGGGCCGGAACCCGGGACGGGATCCAGGTGGCGCGGCCTCGTTGGACAGGATTCCGGATCAGGGCAAATGCGCAGCGCTATCCGAAGAGAAAGATTCACTCGTTTGCAGACATTGCCTGGATATAAAAGTCTTGGTCGGAAAAAAATAGTTTTTTTTATCGGTGGGGTCGCCGGCGATACCTGCCGGCTCCTGTTCCCCGTATCCGGTTCATCGGCAGTTACGGGACGAACCGGATGCCGGGATAGACTGCGCCCCGGAAGCCATTGCTTGCAATCTCCAGGCCGAACTTGTCCGTGATAACACTGCTAAACTCTTTTTCACCGATCAGTTTCGGGAACCCGGAAGTGAGGCGGCGGAAGGAACGGACCCATTCACTCCAGAGCAGCATGCACTGGACATCGTAGATCCCGTTCGGCTGCACATGGCGCGCCAGGAACTCGTCGAAGGTCCTGAGTTCGAGTACTTCCTCAAGGCTGGTTTCTGTCCCGGTCAAACGGAACTGTTCGCAAAACCGGTCCAGCATCCCGGGGCATGTCGTGCCCATGAAGCCCGCGGAGGGACCGTCCCCTGCGCTCCCGGGTCTGCCCGTGGTCCGGTGGGATTTTACGGGCTGGGGTTTCCTCAATGCGATACAGGTTCCTGGTCGCTGCATGGTGGACATGGTGAATCGCCAACAGAGCGTGTGAAGCTGGGGTTTATAGGTGGTTACCTGAAAAGCAAAAATTGAAACATCTTTTGAAACGAAAATCATGATCTCCCTCAGCTAACCTCCCGGTTCAACGCATACCCGGACAGGGTTAAACGGGAGAGCCCGGCCATTCTGGCAATATATGAGCATCCTGCATCCAGGATTGTATGCACGAAGGGAACCGGTATAACGGGTCCCTGACAAACCATGCAGTGCAGGACTGATTCAATATGAGAGAAAGAAATTATCTGGTTCCCCTGGCCTTCATCGTCATGATGGCGTTTGCCATCCCTGCCTTCGCCGCAGCAGACGATTCACAGGCCACCGTAACGCCAACAGACACCATCGCTCCTGTGGACACCGTTGCCCCCGCGCCCACCCCGGGTTTCGATCCCCTGGGGTCGCTCGCCGGGATCTTCGGGCTCCGGCAGGACATCCGCACCGACAGGGCGGCAGACGCAAACCTGACCGAAGGAATCCGGGATAACCGGCAGGATATCCACCAGAACTGGTGGGACAACTTCAACATCTTCGGGAATATCCTCGGTAACCGGGAACAGGTCAGAAGTGACCAGACGCT
>NZ_JBEKRH010000029.1:0-22336 GCF_049518935.1 Methanoregula sp. | reverse complement strand
TACCTTCTGAAAGGTCAGAAGAATTCAGGGAAGACAACTTTTCTTAAGATGCTTAATATGAGATTTTTTGGCAAGGACAATTGTTCCAATATAGCACTTCAAGATCTCGTCAATGAGAAGCACTCTCTGTCAGGAATTGTAGGGAAACTAGTGAATATCTCGGATGACCTTCCACGAATAAAATTAGACGATGTTGGCCAGTTCAAAGCCTTGACGGGTGGAGGTATTATCACAATCAATCGCAAGTATCACGATCCTTACTCTTATGAAAATGATACGACGTTCATCTTTGCTGCCAATGAATATCCTCCTGTAACTCAAAATGATCCCGCGTATTGGGAACGATGGTGTCTTATCGAATTCAACAAGGCATATGGAATTGATCCAATGTTTGAGGAAAGAACCTTTGACGATGATTTCATGTCTGGATTCCTTAACCTCGTGATTGAAAGAATGCAAGCGATTATGAAGTATGGGATTATTTCAGACCCTTTCATAGTTACAAGGGAGAAATGGCTTAATGACAGCGATCCATTCTACCGTTATATTCACACATGCCTTGAGAGAGATGTTGAGTCTTTTGTCGTAACTGGTGACTTGTATAACCACTACTGTAAATGCTGTAAAGATGCAAGCATTGTCCCATTATCCACGAAAGAATTTTGCAGTAGGCTCCAGACTCGTGGAGGGAAAAAGGTTCAAAGGGCTGTCGATGGTAAAACAAAGTGGGGATATCAAGGCTTTAGAATCCCAGAATCACAAGACATTATGATCAATTCTGCTTTGAAATCATAGTCGTGAATCACTACATTCACTAGGTTTTTACCATAACTATTGGAAAGTTAGAAATATATATTATATTAAAATAGTTTTATCCAAAATGTAGTGAATCCTGTGATTACCTCGTGAAGTCAGAATAACTATTTTTATTTTAGCACAGGTGGGCAAAGTGGATACTTCGCTCTCACAGGGCGACAACTAGGTATGGGTAATCATCACACCCGCGTGCTATACAAAAATGAATGGTCATGATCCTACACTAATTCCAATAGTTAAAACAGATCTGTAAGACCATCAGAGCAATTACCCAGATTTTGTTGTTATGCCGATTTCCTTCTACTAATTCAAGAGTTCCTGAAATTAGAATCGCATATGTCCAACTATCTTGGTTTGTTTGAGCACAGGTGCGTGAAATACAATGAAACTTTGTACTACAGCAAAAAGAGTTTATAAAGGCTGTATTACATTATCCTCATAACCCCAAAGGCAAAATTGGCGAAAATCATTCGAGCCTTCGACGTAAATTTAAGTCTAGCCCGCAAATAAACGGATTGATCTGATTTTTCCAATGTATCAGACCTTTGATTATAGAGATTACACTTCAATTAACAATATTTTTAAGACGTAAAACGGTGAAGCATGATCAAAATCCACTTTGTATTTCCCCGATCGATAGGTCAACAACGAATTTTTTTGTTAAAAAAGTGAATGGGATTATACTGTGGCCGATACTAGAACCACACCATATGCAGCTGTCGTGCTACCTGATTTAAGCACGTTCCCATCTTCAGAAATTTCCACTCTCAATTCAGATGCGGAATTATCTTTTTTCTGGAAGGTTGATGAGACGATATAATTGGGATTAGTCAATGTGTATGTCTGTGAACCGGCACCATCTACGGATTGCATTGCTCCTGCCTCTCCGTAAGCACCACTCCATTGTCCTTCATAATAAACTTTTATCAGAACCGTTTTTGAAGATCCTGAATTCGTTGAACTGGTAGATCCACCGTTTAACATTGCAGCAACAGCTACTACACCATAAGCCGCTGTCGTGCTCCTTGTGTTTAATACAGTTCCATCTTTAAGAATTTCGACTTTCATTTCGTCTTGGGAACCATCTTTCTTTTGGAACGCGCAGGAAACGAGATTATAAGAGGGATTCGTTAGTATGATAACCTTTGAGCCAGTTCCATCGATAGATTGTGTTGCTCCTGCATCCCCATAGGAGCCAGACCAAGCCCCGCTGTATGTTATTCGAATTTGTACTCCTGATGACGACGAGGATTGAGGAACAGAAGTTGTCGATTCACTGACGACTGTGACATGTCTCTTTGAGAGGGACTAGTTGATACCTGCCACGATCCGTCAGCATTTTTAGTCGCATCCTCTATGGTGTAAGAATCACGTGAACTATCAAAATTCACTACAGCAACAGCGAAGGTTGAAGACACATCTTTTCCTATAACATCACCATTATTAAATTCAGGTTGGGGTGAGGTTGGGGTAATTTGCGTTCCCGTATTATCATTACTTGCGCTACTTGTACAGCCTGCGAAAAGAATGCTAAAGATACAAAGAAACACTAAAACAACTACGACACTTTTCTTCATTAATACTGGATGATTATTATTTACCCTTAAACTTGGTGATTTTATTCTACTATTTTCATCATAAATCTAGTAGAGATAAATCGGCGTCTTTATACTGGTTCTCGAATCACACAACTATGGGCATAAAATGGTAAAACGCTGTAATAAATGTGGTGCTACCGTCGTTGATGATAAAGCATTATTTTGTGATAGTTGTGGTTCGAAATTCCCCCGAAGTCCTGTGTGTAATGGATGCGGAAATCCAGTAATTGATGCCCAATCCAAGTTTTGTAATATCTGTGGAACTCCTATAATCACTATTAATGGAAGAGAAAATCTCAATGTTAGATCGCAACCAACAAGACAAACCGTAACGGATGCTGTCTCCGTCAAAAAATATTCTCATATCCCATTAATTGCCGCTGAAACAAAAAAAACAGATGTTATTCATAACGATAAAATCACTTTTAACAAAACTGAACCTCTACAGGTACGAGGGAATGGTGCCACAAAACGAGTTCAAGAAACACGATGCACCTGCTCCGCTTGCGGTAATGTATGGTATTTTGGGAAACGGGAATTATTTCAAAATGCAGGAAATCTCCTATCAAATGCTACTAAAGACCTCTATGCCTGTGCTTGTTGTTTCCCGTTATTTTTTCTTAAAGGAAAAGATGTCACCGATTTAAACAAATGTCCCAATTGTGGATCAAGAGCCATTCGAAAGGAACAGATAACCCATGAAGTTCAATGAGGTTCCTTCTAACCTATGCATCAAGATGATAAAATTTCATCAAAATCATATATCGCACCATCTGAACAAGAGAGGAATACGATGTCGATTTTATCCCACTTGTTCTGAATATGGGATAATGGCAATTCAAAAGTATGGTGTATTTAAAGGTATTAGAAAAACATGGAACCGGTTAACTCGGTGCCGACCAGATAACTTTGAAAGTTGTATAGACTATCCTTAATTCCTTCCACGCGGGTTACATTTTCCCTAACAATAGTGAAAGGAAATAAGAACATGCATGTGGATGTGATGCAATCATACCATTTCTGGTTCAACATTGTTTAACCCATTAATTAGTGAGCGTTGGGAGTGTTAGAATTGATTTTAAACAATCTTCACACTGCCCCAATACTGCATATAGGATTTGTATACATTCTCTGGGAGGAATTGTTTGTAACTCGTCCATCCAACAGAACTGCATCCGTGGCTCATTATGAAGTTCTTATTTGAATCCATGAATCCCAATTCGTCACTCCTCTGCTCAAAGAATTTACGAAGATCTTTAAGTTGGAGATTGCCTTTTGTGTGAGTCAGATTAATTGGGTGCCGAGAAAACCACTGCTTCAGACCCTCATAACTAAACACACAGTCACTGGATGTCTTTCCATCAAGAACTTTGTTTAGGGAAGAAATTAATTCGGGGTGTAGTGGGACATGATGTGCTAATTTTATTTTATCCTGATCTGCGCGAACAATAAGCACGGGGGGTGTCTGATTCAATGCCTCTTGAAATTGCTCTGCTGTAATCCTACATGCAGTAATTACTCTTTGTCCAGAATAAGCAAGAAACATGATAGCACAATGGTAATTCTGTTTTGTTAGTTCAGGAAGTGATGATTTCTCTATTGCCAATAATGCATTTTTGACATCCTCTTGAGTAATGATTCTCGATGTCAAGAGTTTAATTTCACGCCGGACTTTAGGCATTTCAAAATAAACAAGGAGTGAAGATATTTGATGTTCATCTCGTGCCTGTGCCAGATTTTTTATGAAATTTCGAACATAGACAAAGTGTTTGTGACGAGTGGAATATGATGGATATTTCTTGAATAGATACTGTGCATATTCGATGAGTTTTCCTTTTTCCAATATGCCATGAGAGAATTGATAAAAATCGGTTAAGATTTTGTTTATCCAGTTGAAACTTTTTTTACTCACAGCATAACATTTCTGGCCCAAATATTGCTCAATATCGATTTTAGAGAATGCTATGACTCTTAATCCGCAGGTCAAGGGTTCAAATCCCTTCAGGCCCGTTTTCTCACCTTTTCTGATAAGTCATCAGACTTCTTCGAATCGGCAGATCCTTCCCTCCCATTCCCCGGCTTTGACCGGTTCCCGGGGGAAAATCGCTTTCTGAGCCGGTTTTCAGATCCTGAACGGTGTTCTTTGTTAAAGGGGGCAGGACAATTACCCGATCCATCCCATCTGCACCCAGCGCTGATAGTCTTCAGGGCGGAAGTCACGATTCTCCTCAACAAGGGCCCGGAAAAAATCCCGGTTGCCGGCGATCTCTTCTTCCTGTTTTGGATCGGAAAAACCGTTCGTGATCGCCCCGGCAAGATTCCTCCCGAGCGCCCGTGCAGAAGCCTCCGCTGCATCAACAGTTCCTGCATTCCCGCCCGCTGCGACACTGAGTCCCCCCACGGAAATCACGCCAAGATAGTTCTGGACATGGTTAAGGTACGCGACAACTTCGTCGCCGCCGGACGTGTGCGTGGTCGCAACCGAACAGCCGTATTTCCCGGCCAGCACCTGGTAATGGATCGCGTCAGCCAGCCGGTCGAAGAATAGTTTCATCTGGCCGGAGATATTGTCAATATAGACCGGCGATGCGAAAACGATCCCGTCCGCCTCCTTCATACGGGCAACGATGACCGGCACATCATCCTCATACACACAGATCCCGTTGAACGAGCATCCCTCACAGGCTGTGCAGGGGGTGACCCGGAAATCGCAGAGATCGATCATCTCCGTCTCTGCACCGGCTTCGGCTGCTCCTTCGAGGACGAAGGTCGCAAGTTTTCGCGTGCTGCTCCGGATTGTCCGGGGGCTCCCGTGGATGGCAAGGATCTTCATCGGTGTGCGGCTCCTGCTCAGGAGATTGGGCGGCGGAGGTTAATAGGAATTGGAAGAGAATGCGGATCAGATTCCACCGTGCCTGATAAGAAAATAGACCTGAACCGGTTCCGGTATCTGGAAGAATTGTAACGTTATTAAAAATTTCAAAGAAGTTGTAATATATTGTTTCGCTTTTTTATATTATTCATAGTTAACCGGTAAAGACTGCATCATATCTTCTGGAACGATCCGGGAACTTCACTACAGGAAATAGGAATGCTTCCCCCAGGAAGAAACTGCATTGAATACCGGCGGACTAATGGGAGGTAATGAGAAAAACCATGTCTCATAGGATCACCTTACTCATCAACTCGGATACCGGAGAATTGCAGTGTAAGATCTGTGGAACCATATTTTATTCTCCGGTAAAACCGATCATCGGTGAAGTATACTACCATACCGAGTTCAGCTGCCCGAACGGATGCAACGTCAGCCCGGATCTGGATCTCACGCACGAGTACAGATAGCGATGCCCGGAGGGGGGCAGGCACCGTCACTGCCGCTTCACGCCCCGGGGTCAGACCTCTATCAGGGCCCACATACCACCGGGTTGTGGATGACGTTTCCTTCGGCCGCATTAATCCGGGAATGTCTCACTCCACAATTTAAAATGTCTTTGACCACGGGAATATTCTTCACCCGGGGGTGTGAACGGAACTGTCCGAGCTGGTGACCGTGTCCCGTCATAACGCAGGAACACTGCTATACCACACTTACGACATGATTGTCGGACGGCAGCCGGTAATACAGAGTGATGCTCTCACAGGGAATAAGGGGAAAACCATCACTATACCGGTCACAATCGGAAAACTCCCCGTTTTCCGGTTCATTTCATTACCATTTTCCCTTGCGACCGGTACCGGTAAAAATTTCGGCCATAGCAGCGCCCGGGCGGCACCGGCCCGCCCCGATAACCTGCAAGGTTGTCATGTTTTTGCGCATTTTCAAAGCCCACGAAAGTGCACGGTTTTTTCTTCATAAAACGGGTATTTTCACAAAACAGCGATTTATAAGAGGAATTTTGCCGGGCGCTGGCACCACTTCCACTGGCGAAAATTTTCGGGTATTCCGGCTGGACAAGTCTCCGTCGGAGAACAGATCGTGAGAGAACTGAAATCTCATGGAAGGTGATCCTTGGGGGTTACCCACCCACGAAGGAAGATCACCGGGCGTGAGGGTTCGTGTAATCATCCGGCCCACTGCATCAACGCCGGCTTCCGGAGTACGAAGAACCGGAAAAAACCGGTCGGAACATTCCGTTGTCCCTGTCCGCTTCGTCAGGTTCATAACAGGGAGCGCCCAAAAGGAGGGTGATACATATGAAATTCACAGGCAGCAAGACCGAGAAGAACCTGCTCGCCGCATTTGCCGGCGAATCCCAGGCAAGGAACCGGTACAGTTTCTTTGCGAGTGCCGCAAAGAAGGAGGGGTACGAGCAGATCAGTGCGATCTTCCTGCAGACCGCAGAAGAGGAGAAGGAGCATGCAAAGATCTTCTTTAAGCAGCTCAAAGGCGGGGACGTGGAGATCACCGCTTCGTATCCCGGGGGAGTCATCGGGAGCACAAAGGAGAACCTCGCGGCCGCCGCCGCGGGAGAGATGATGGAGTGGGGCACGCTCTATCCCGGTTTTGCAGCAACTGCTGATAAAGAGGGATTCAAAGAGATCGCCACCCTCTTCCGGCAGGTCTCCCGGGTCGAGCAGCACCACGAGAGCAGGTATAAAAAACTCCTGGCCGCCGTAGAGAAGGGAAAGGTCTTCAAAACAGACATGCCGGTGACATGGTACTGCCGGAACTGCGGGTTCGTCCACGAGGGCAAGACCGCACCGTCCGCATGCCCGGTCTGCAGTCACCCGCAGGCCTATTTCGAGATTGCCGCGGAGAACTACTAAAATAACCAGTTTTATTTTTATACCTCATTCAGGGGAATGTCACATCACTGAAAGGAGCACCCGGGAGATTGCCGGCCCATAAGCCCGAATCTCCCTGCTGGCGATAACAGTCATTTTTGTAAAACAACCGAAGGGATACCGGGCCGGTAACCGTGCGGAAGATCAGGTCAGTGAACGGTATCCGCCCTGCGCAACATTCATTAGTATTTCAGGACAATTGCCTGTCACCTAGTCTTACCATTCCCTGCACAGGTCCACGACATGTACTCCCTCCTGTATGTTGACGATGAGCCGGGGCTGCTCGAGATCGGCCAGCTGTTCCTCGAGAGTACCGGAGAATTCACCGTCAGGACCGTCCAGTCGGGGGAAAAGGCGCTTGACCTGATCAGCCATACTGACTTCGATGCCGTCATCTCCGATTACCAGATGCCGGAGATGGACGGCATCGAGCTCCTGAAAACCGTCAGGAAAACCTTTGGGAATATCCCCTTCATCCTTTTCACCGGCCGGGGCCGTGAGGAGATCGTCATCGAAGCGATCAACAATGGGGTGGATTCCTACCTCCAGAAGGGAGGAGACCCGAAAGCACAGTTCGCCGAGCTGGCCCACCGGGTACGCCAGGCAATCAGAAGGCGGACGGCAGAAACCGCCCTTTCTGATTCGGAACGCCGGCTTTCAGATATTATCAACTTCCTCCCGGACGCTACCTTTGCTATCGATACGGAAGGGAATGTGATCGCATGGAACCAGGCAATCGAGGAGATGACCGGGATTCCTGCAGGCGAAATGCTCGGGAAAGGCAATTACGAGTACGCGATCCCGTTCTACGGAACACGCAGGCCGATTCTCATCGATCTCGTCTTTGAACCTGACGAGAAGATTGCGGATTATTATATCAATCTCCAGCGGGAGGGAAACGCCATATCAGCGGAAACCAGCCTGCCCCATCCAAAAGGAAAGCGGATCGATGCCCTGGGAAAGGCAAGTCCCCTGTATAACCGCGACGGGGAGATCACCGGGGCAATTGAAGCGATCCGGGATATTTCGGACAGGAAACAATCGGAGGAGGAACTCCAGGTGCAGTACAACGAACTCGTGGAGAGCGAGAAACGGATCCGGGAGAGCGAAATCCGCCTTGGTTACATGATCGGGTTCTATGAGCGTGCCCAAAAGCGCGAGAAGGAGATTCTCGATTATGCGGTCGCAGGTGCCGGGATCATCACCGGCAGCCCCCTGGGATACCTGGCATTCCTCAATGATGATGAGAGCGAACTCTCGATGTATGCATGGTCCAAGGAAGCAATGGCCGAATGTTCCATGAGGGACAAGCCTATTGTGTACAAAACGGAGAAGACCGGCCTCTGGGGCGAGGCCGTCCGACAGCGACGGCCGGTTATTACCAACAACTACGATGCGCCGGACCCAAAGAAGAAGGGATATCCCGATGGGCACCCCCGTATCATCCGGCACATGAACGTCCCGATCATGGAAGAGGGGCACATTGTACTGGTCGCCGGCGTTGCCAACAAGCCCTCCGATTACACAGACCGTGATGCCCACGAGCTTATCCTGCTGATGCAGGGGCTCTGGACAATTATCAAGCGGAAACGTGCCGAACAGACGCAACAGGAGAGCGAGGCAAAATACCGGAGCCTTGTCGAACATGCACCTGTCGGCATGCACTTCTACGATCTGATGCCCTCCGGGGCCCTTGTCTTTACCAGGGCAAACCCGGGCGCAGACCTCATACTGGGTATCGATAACAGCCGGTTTGCCGGGAAAACGATCGGGGAGGCATTCCCCGGCCTTGAAGGTACGGAGATTCCCGATCGCTACCGCGACGTGGCCGCACACGGGGGAATCTGGCAGACCGAACAGGTGGAGTATGACAACGGGAAGATACGTAGTGCGTATGCAGTTACCGCATTCCAGATCTTCACCGGTTCCATGGTCGCCATGTTCACGGATATCACCGAACGCAAGCGTACGGAGATGGAACTGCAGGCAGTGTACGAGCAGATCACTGCTTCCGAAGAGGAACTGCGGGACCAGTACAATGCGTTGTCATCGGCGCATGGGGAGATCCAGGAACGCCGGCAGCAGATGGAGGAGATTGCAGCAACAGTTCCAGGTGTTGTCTTCCAGTTCTATGCAAGGCCGGACGGCAGCATGGGGGTGTACTACGCGAGCAGCCGGGCCCTGGAAATCCTTGGGATCGATACGGATGCCGGGGAATTCTTCCCGGTGTTTGTCAGCGGCCTGCACCCGGATGATCGATCCCGGTTCATGGACTCGGTGCACAATGCGGTGAAGACGGCAGCTCCCTGGGATTTTACCGGGAGGTTCATCAAACCGTCCGGAGAGACGATCTGGTTTCATGGTACGTCAAGCCCAGTCAGGCACGGGGACGAACTTGTATACTCCGGCGTCATCAAGGATACCACCGACCAGAAACGGGCCGCCGAAGCCCTTGAAGAGAGCGAGAGACGGTACCGGTCCCTGATCGAGACAACCAACACCGGCTATGTGATCCTCGATGATGAGGGGCGGGTGCTCGAGGCAAACCCCGAGTATGTCCGTCTCACGGGTCACCGGGATTTGAGCGAGATTATTGGCCGGAGCGTTGTTGAATGGACGGCAGCATCCGAAGCTGATAAGAATGCAGCGGCAGTCCGGCAGTGCGTCCATGACGGATTCATCCGGAATTTTGAGATCGATTATACGGATGCCGCGGGTCATATTACCCCGATCGAAATCAATGCAACCGTGGTGCACGAAGAGGGGAAATGCCGGATCATCACCCTTTGCCGGGAGATATCAGACCGGCGCAAGGCAGAGACCGCGATGCGCGAGAGTGAGGAGCGGTACCGGTTGCTGGCCGAGAATTCACCCGATATGATCTACTTCATCGATGCGGATGGATTCGTCAGGTACGTCAACGAATTCGCAGCAATCAGCATGCGGGCCCGGCCGGGAGATCTTGTCGGGAAACACGTGAACGAACTGTTCAGTCCCGAAATTGCCGGGCCGCATCTTGAGGAAATCCTGAAAGTGATCGCAAACCGCCAGCCTTCCCACAGGGAGATCTTTGAGATCCTGCCTGCCGGGGGCATCTGGCTCGACGTCCATCTCTCCCCTCTGATAGATGAGACGGGGACAGTTCTCGGGGTACTCGGCCTCTCGCACGACATCTCCGAACGGAAGAATGCGGAGGAGGCGCTGGTCAGGCTCAGCCGCCTGGATCAGGAGGCACTGGACGTGGCGAAGATGGGCCACTTCGAGTTTGACGTGGCCACGCAGACGTTCATCTTCAACGACCAGTATTACCGGCTGATCGGTACGACTGCAGACAAGGCAGGCGGGTACCGCATGCCGGCAGCGCGGTTCACGGAGCAGTTCATCCATCCGGAAAACACCCACTTTGTTGAGGAGTCCATACGGGCAGGGATCGAGACTCCAGATTCACAGTTCGAGCGGAGGTTCGAATCAAGGATCATCCGGCCTGACGGTACAATCATCTGGGTGGAGGTCTGGTTCCGGATCGAGAAGGACGATGGCGGGAAGACAATCCGGTTCTACGGGGTCAACCAGGATATCACCGAACGGAAGAACGCGGAGGAAGCACTGCAAGAATCGGAGATGAAATACCGGATGCTTGTCGAGAGCAGCAACGATATCATTTACACCCTGAACGGTGATGGTGTCTTCACCTTTGTCTCCCCCAGCTGGACAACCCTCCTCGGGCATCCCACGGAAGACGTTGTCGGAAAATCCTTCCACCAGTTTGTCCATCCGCAGGACATTCCCGCCTGTGATGCGTTTTTTGCAAACGTGGTGAGGACACGGGAACGCCAGACGGGAGTTGTATACCGGGCATATCATGCCGATGGATCGATCCATATTCACACCTCGAACATTTCCCCGGTCATGGACGCTCAGGGTACGGTGGTTGCCTACATAGGGAATGCACGCGACATCACGGATATGAAACGGTCCGAGAACGCGATCCGTGAGAGCAACCGGAAGCTCAACCTCCTCAACAGCATCACCCGGCACGATCTCGCAAACCAGCTGACGGTCGTGCAGGGCTACACCCAGCTGGCGACGCTCAGGAAGCCCGACCCGATTATCGCGGAATTCATTGCAAAGATCGATCAGGCAGCAGAGATGATGGAGTGGCAGATCGAGTTTACCCGGAATTACCAGGATCTGGGGGTGCAGGCCCCGGCATGGCACAGGGTCAACGAGGTTGTGATGGCAGCAAAACCACAGAACATCGCGCTCACCTGCGCCTGCGACACCATTGAAGTGTTTGCCGACCCGATGATCGGGAAGGTCTTCTTCAACCTGTTCGACAACGCGATCCGGCACGGGGAAAAAGTCTCAGCGATCACCGTGCATTGCGGGTTGGTCTCAGAGGAACTGGTGATAACGGTCGAGGACAATGGCATAGGAATACCGCTCGATGAGAAACAGAAGATCTTCGCTAAGGGGTACGGCAAACACACGGGATTCGGCCTCTTCCTGGTACGGGAGATCCTTGCAATCACCGGCATCTTCATCCACGAAACAGGATCCCATGGCAAGGGGGCACGGTTTGAGATCGCAGTCCCGAAGGGAGCATACTGGACGGGAAAAGGGCAGTAAGGGATCGGCGGGCAGCGCACTAACCCGTGGGGGCGGATATCCGAAAAAAAGGGAGGGGATTATTTCTTCTTTCCGTGTGCCTCTTCTTTTTCATCGTGGTGGATCAGTCTGCACTTGTTGATGCATTCCCAGTTCTCAGGATGAAACTTGCCATCTGCGTCGGGCTTCATGACAGCATTATGGCGCTCCCCGCAGACCAGGCATTCCATGAGTCCGGTCTTCTCATCCACCAGTTTTGTAACGTGCTCTTTCTTGATCATGTGACCAGTTTTGAGTGGCAGGAGTTAATAAAAGAATGGAATGTGCCGTGAACCCGGTGCCACAGTGAGATAAGAGGGTGTTCGACCCGGTCATGGTGACCCGTGCAGGTTTGAAAAATCCGGGTCGCCCTGCCGGTACCGGGCTGCGGTACAGGGCGGATAACGCAGGATCAACGCAGCAGGGATAAGAACGAAACCGGGTAGGGCAATAATAACCGGGAGAGAAAACGGGTGCAGGATTTTACACGAACCGGTACCCGCTCAACACCAGCCACGCGAGCCCGAGCAGGACCAGCGCAACGATGCCGGCCATGATCTTCAGCCAGGGCAGTCCTTTCGCGCTTTTTTTCTTTGTATTCCTGCGCTGGTCCGGCAGGTACCCGCCCCCGGTCACGGTCACGCCGCCACCCTTGCCATAGTTCAGGCTGACTGAGGGGCGCGGCTTTGCGTTCCAGCTCCCGATGTTGACGCAGTTGTGATTGGGCGGGAGCCGGTGCTCCTCGCAGAATTTTCCCCCGCAGTGCTGGCAGGTGAACGGCAACACCGTCTCCTTGCCGCAATGATCGCAACGGCTCATTATTTTTTAATTGAGCCGTCCGGGCATAAAGCGTTCTGCTTCCCGAAAGGTCCTATTGTGTGTTTAAACAACGAATCAAATCAGGAATTTATTTTATTTTCCCGGGAAAGGACGTGGTGCATCAGCACCCTTATCAGATCCTGAGGTGAGGTTGTTGGGATGGATATCGCACAGGCCATACGGGAGATCGAGTCACAGGTAGGCCGGATCTCGCCCGTGCAGAAATTTCTTCTGGGTACGGACGGATCGGTCACCCAGCTGCTCGAATCGGTCACCGGAAAAAAAGTGGTCATCAGGACCCTTGTCCAGAAAGTCGTACCTGCGGACCGGGAAACCGCGGACAACCTGAGTATAGCCGAGGGCGAACCGGTCAACTACCGGATCGTGGAGATCCGGACCGGTGATACCGGAGACGTATTGATCTATGCAATATCCCACACGCCGCTCTCACGCCTTTCGCCGGAGTTCCGGGACGACCTGATGAAGGCCGACATCCCCATCGGCAGGATCATCCAGCAGCACCATATCGAGGCGCGGCGGCAGATCCTCAACGCCCGGGTCCTGCCGGCAACGGATGAGACCGGACGGATCTTCTCGATCTCAAGGAATGAACCGGTACTCAGCCGGCAGTACCAGATCATCCACTCCGGCAAACCACTTATTTTTATCGAGGAGCAGTTCCCATACAACCGCTTCCTCGATACCCGCAGGGTTATTGTCAGTACCCCCTCGCGGATCCATGTAACACTCATCGATATGCACGGCGGATCGGGCAGGGTCGACGGTGGCATTGGCATCACCCTTGACGAGCCCGGCATCCTGCTGGAAGCGGAGCTGAGCCCGGTCCTGCAGGTCAGCGGCGGGGATGCGGCAACCCGCGAGCGGATCAGGCAGCTGGCTGCGGGCGTACTGCATAAGCTCGGCGCCGGCGGGAGCGTGGCGATCACGGTCCGGAGCCGGTACCCCGCCCATGTGGGTCTCGGCAGCGGGTCCCAGCTCTCACTTGCCGTGGCCCGGGCAATCAGTGAGCTGCACGGGCGCCACCTCCCGGTCAGGGAGCTGGCCCGGCTCGTGGGCCGGGGCGGGACATCCGGCATCGGCACGGCCGCCTTTGAGTACGGCGGGTTCATCATCGATGGCGGGCACCGGTTCGGGGAGGGCGGGGAGAAAACAGATTTCCGCCCGTCGTCCGCATCGCGTGGCGTCAGTCCGCCACCGGTGATCTCCCGCCACGATTTCCCGGCAGACTGGCGCATCCTGATTGCCATCCCTGATCTGCCACCGGGCGCAAGCGGGGGTATCGAAACCGACATCTTCCGGAACTACTGCCCGGTCCCGCTTTCCGAGGTACGGGAGCTCTGCCACGAAATCCTGATGCGGATGCTGCCGGGGATTGCCAGCCATGATCTCAACCTGTTCGGCTCATCGGTAAATGCAGTGCAGGGCCTCGGATTCAAGAAAGTGGAGCTGGGTCTCCAGCCGCCGCAGGTGATCGGCCTGCTCGATGTGCTGAGGGGAGCCGGCGCGGCGGGAGCGGGACTGAGCTCGTTTGGTCCGACCGTGTATGCGGTCGGGGATACGGGCATGACCGGTATAGAGCAGGCAGCACAGGAGTTCATGCAGAAGACCGGAGGGGGAACCACCATCCTCACCGGGGCACGGAACAGCGGAGCCCGGGTAAGAACTGAATGAATCGCATAATGCCTGTTTAACATTGGATCTTTCTGAGGGGTAGTCTGGTACAAAGCCCGGTGTAGTACCGGTTGCAGGGGGGCAGGGAATGTCCGGGATCCAATCCATTATTTCTGCCGGCACCGACCTGTATGCATGGGGCAGTACGTGCGGGGTGATGTGATTCTCATCTCGTTGTCCATAGATGAAAAAAGCCCGGCAAAAATCCGGCCAGCGATCGTGGTACTGGCGGGTGCTGACGGCGAGGTCCGGGTCTGCCCGGTGAGCAGCAAGCCACCGACCGATGCCCCGTGTATCCCGATCTCACTCGATGATTTTTCTGAGGGGGGACTGGACCTGTTCGGGGAGAGTTACGTGATGTTCTCCCGGGTCAGGACGCTGCGCAGCAGGGACGTAATCGGGAAAAAAGGGCATCTCACGCAGGAATCCCTTGCGGAGATTGCAGCGGGTATACCGGATCCCGTTTCAACAACACTCTCCCGGAAAAACGCCCGGACACATAAAACGCGATCCGGCGGATAATTTAAGAGAGTATCCGGTACGCGGATGGGGGGATCACGATCTCGAACCGTGCTCCCCGGCCGGGTTCACCGGTCTCGCGGATCGAGATCCCGGTAATCGAGAGGATCTCCCGGGACAGGTACAGCCCAAAGCCGGTATTCTTGAAGTATTCCCGCTTGAAGATCTGCTCCTTGACACCTGCCGGCACTCCCACCCCGTTATCTTCGCAGATAAGGGCGCACCGGCCCGGCTCGTTTGCAAGACTGAAGCGTATGGTGGTCAGGGTCTCACCGTGCCGGACCGCATTTTCCACAAGATTGTAGAATACCCGCTGCAGCAGGGGATCGGCAAATATTTCGATCTGCGGGAGATCGATCTCCAGCGTTACCTGCTTTAAGTCAAGGGCATCAACTGCCTCCCGGATCGTGCACGGCAGGTTCTGCCATGCGGGCGATTTCACCCCGATATCCTGGTAGGACCGGGTGAACTCGATCTGGTTCCCGATATTTTCCGCTGCCTGCTCCTCCTTCCGGATGTATTCGATAAATTCCGGCTCCTTTGCACATTCTTTCGAGAGCTCGAGGTATGCCCGCAGTCCCATGAGCTGGTTGAGGATGTCGTGCCGGGTGATCGAGTTGAGCAGGTTCAGTTTCTTGTTGGCCTGGAAGAGCACCTCCTCCATGCGCTTGGCCTCTGTTATGTCCCTTGCTATGGAGGAGGCCCCGGCAACCCGCCCATATACATCCCGGATCGGGGAGACGGTCAGGGAAATATCGAGGATCCTGCCGTCTTTTGTCTTCCTCCGGGTCTGGTAATGGCTGATGGACTCCCCGTTCCTGACCCGGGACAGGACCTCTGTGAGGTCGTCGCTGCGATCGGGCGGGAGGAGGGTGGACAAGGATTTTCCTAAAACTTCCTCAGCTGCATACCCGTAAAGCCGTTCGGCGCCGGGATTCCAGCTTGTGAGGATCCCGTCGAGCGTCTCCCCCACGATTGCGTCATCGGAAGATTCCACAATAGCTGCAAGCCGCAGGGCCTGTTCCTCAGCCTTCCTGCGCTCTTCGAGCTCGCGCTCCGCCACATTTTTCATATCGCGGAATGCCCTGACCTGCCGGGAGAGATCCGTAATATCCTCGATCACGATCATCGCGAGGAAACTCTCTCCCGATATGACCGGCACAACCGTGGTGCTCTGGACCCGGAGCTCCCCGGTCTGGAGGGCTGCCGGTATGAAATGCGGGTGGAACCGGGAAGAGAAGATCACGGCCGGGCCACCGGAGAAGACTTGCGCGATCCGGGTCAGGTACAGCGGTTTGTCCAGGTGGGGGAACCGTTCCAGAAGGTTCATCCCCACAATGGATTTCTTCGGGATGCCGGTCCAGTCAGCGATACAGTCGTTCCAGGAGAGGATCGTATAATCCTGCTGGATTACGATGATCCCGACCGGCAGCATGTCGTACGGGGTCCAGTCCTCGCCAAACATCACCCGTTCGGGCATCATTTCTCCATTAATGATCCATGCCATGGATACTGGCAAGCAGGGCATCCATGGATCCCAGTTCAAGGATCAGCAGGATGTTGCCGTCAATCGGCGTATCTTCAATCCGGAAATGTGCGTTTGCGATCACGAGCCGGTCGTCAACCCGGGCATGGATGGACCCGGCCAGTGCAGTGATGCCAAGCTCCTGGTAGGTAGGCAGCGAGTAGTTGAGATGTTGTGAAAGGACGTTTGCAATCGACCCCATCACGGCATTGATAATGATATTGCCCACTTCCTTGAGAGTCTCGATCCGGATCGCATCCATCTCCCCGGATTCTTCGGTCTCTTCAGTCATCAGCATCACCAGGTGGGCGGCACTCTCCGGGGGAAAGACGAGAGCGGCAAGGCCCGACATCGGGCCGCGGAAATTGAGGGATACCGTGGATAATACCGGATCGTTTTCCCTGCCGTTTCTCTCAGAAAGGTGTGCAAATTCCACGATCTGTATCGAGGGGACCTTCAGGGAGATGGCGCAACCGGTGATGTCATTGAGCATCCCGGCAGCCCGGCCCACGCCGATATTGATCAGCTCCCGGATCGCATCGACATCGTCGGCAGTCGGCTCCATCAGGGCCGCTCTCCCGACAGAACGCGGGTTATCGCTGGGAGGAGAACTTCTTTTTTCACGGGCTTGTTCACCAGTCCCGCCGCACCCAGGTTGTAGCACTGCTCACGAGTTGTATCCTGGATATCTGAGGTCAGCACGAGGACGGGTATCCCGAGATCCTGTGCCCTGGCCTCTTTGAGCAGGTAAAAACCATCATACTCCGGCATAAGGAGATCCGTAATGATGAGGGAGGGGGCATCTTTCTGTGCGAGTTCAATACCGTCCCTGCCATTATCCGCAACCGACACATCATATCCTGCATCTTTCAGGATCCCGGTAACAATCCTGCGCTGGAATGATGAGTCGTCTATAATAAGAATCCTGGTCATATCATCTATGTCCCGCCGGCAGCCTGCTCTGCCTGCCGCTATAAACTCTTTGGATTTATGTCAGTACGGGTAAAAAAAGTATTGTATCAACCGGATTTACATTCAAAGGGCATTTCTGTATACTGGTGAGATCGTAGGATTAACCGGACCTGCATGGAGCGGCCGTGACAATAGAGGGGAAAAATGAGAAAACTGGCGGCACAGGAAGAGTGTGCTCATTTCCCGATCTTGAGGAGCATCTCTTCCAGGGACGGGTAACGGGACTCGATCTTCTCCACCCTGCCACCGGCCCCGGTGATGGCAGCGGTGCTCTCGTTGAGTTCCTTTATGTCCTCTGCGTCGCAGATAAAGAGCCCCTCCTCCTGCCGGTACGTCCTTGAATGTCCGATCAGTTTTCCCGGGTCATCAATCGAGAAGAAGATCGTGTATGTGAGCGAGCCGAACTGGTCACGGAGTTCGTGCATGGTGCCGAATGCAACCATTTTACCGCGCCTGAGGATCATCACCTTGTCGCAGATCGCCTCTACCTGGTAGAGGTTGTGCGCAGAGAGCACGATCGTCTTGCCATCCTGCCTGAGCCTGCGCAGGTAATCCGCGATGAACCGCGAGGTCATCGGGTCGAGTCCGCTCGTTGCCTCATCATAGACAAGGAATCCCGGATCATGGATCAGCGACCGGGCGATCGCCGTCTTCCGCTTCATGCCCTTACTGAACTCCCCGATCTTCTTGCCGTCCGGTTCGAGGGAGAGGGCCGCGAAGAGCTGGTTTGAGCGGACCCGGATCTCCTGCGGGGAGAGCCCGTAGATTTCTCCGAAAAACGCGAGGTAGTTCTCAGCGGTCATCGTCTCATAGAGACGGGATTCTTCCGGGAGGTACCCGAGATTCTCCTTGAGCGAAAGCGGATTTTTGACTACGTCGATATCGTTGATGAAAAGCTCCCCGGCAGTCGGGGCGATGAGACCGGAGATGATCTTGAGGAGCGTGGTCTTTCCCGCACCGTTGTGGCCGATGATCCCGAAGATCTCACCGTCATCGAACTCGAAACTGACACCATCGAGTGCCAGAAAACCATCGAAGTCCTTTGCCAGGCTGCGGGCCGTGATCATGGAGGAATACCTTCTTTAGTCAGACTTGTTTCGGGGTGCAGATATAAGTTGGGATAGGGAGTATTCTGGGGTCTGCCGGGTATACCGATGAGTATTTTACGGATACCCCATACTACTCTGTACTCAGGAGTATTCCGGGTTCCGGGCTGCTGCATCCGGCGCCGGCATGGAGGGGAAGGATCCAACCGGACTTAATCTGCGGACGAACACATGGGAACGCTTGCCGATATCCGGACCATCGCGCGATGGGAGGTAAAAAAGTCCCTCACCATGATGAGACGGGACATGCTGCCGCTCGCCATCGTCCTCTTTATCCTGCTCGTGGCAGTCACCGGGTTTTCCGCCCGGAGCGGGCTGCACCTGCAGGACGGCATGTACCGGGTCGGGACCGATGACCCGCAGATGGCCCAGCTGCTGGCAGGGGATGCCCGGTTCACGGTCTACCAGCTCGACGCGTCCACCCTGTCTGCAAACCGGGATGCCTTTGATCTCGTGGTCACCGGGGGGGTTGCATATCCCGGTATGAGCGGCAGAGCCGTTGCCGCTGATAAAGCCCTTGAGAGGGACTATGCAAAATATGTCAACAGCATCTACAACAACGAGACGGACCTCTTCGCCGCGTACCCGCTCTGGATCGATACGCAGTCCGTAACAAGCGAGCTCACTTTCCTTTCGACCCAGAGCGGCCAGTACGTCAGCGCAGCCCCGAACCGGGGCCCGCCGGTGCCGCAGGGAGTAGTGAAGGAGATCCCGACACCGTCCCCGACCCTTGCCGTCTCCGAGGATGAACTCCGGACGGAGCTGGTCCAGTCCAATGCACAGAACACCCAGATCTCGCGGTACACGGACGTCCTCTCTGCCAGCAGCAGCACGATGGGGAACTTCAAGACACCCTCCCAGCTCTCGCCACCCCTTCCCTTTGACTCGATCATCCTCGTCTTCGTCTTCATTTTCCCGCTCTACTTCACCTCCCAGTTCTTCATGATGAGCATCATGAACGAACGGATCGAGCGCAAAGGCGAGGTCCTCCTCTCGACCCCCGTAAAAGCCTCGTCCATCATCATCGGCAAGATGCTGCCGTACTTCTTTGGCATGCTCGCGATCTGTACCGGGCTGACGCTCTACCTCAAAGCCCCGCTGATCATCATCCTTCCCCTCATCCCGGTCATCGTATTCTTCCTCGCGAACGCGCTTCTCATCGGCATGCTCTCCCGGAGCTTCAAAGAGCTCTCGTTCATCTCTATCTTCTTCTCGACCGTGGCAACCTCGTACCTCTTCTTCCCGAGCATCTTTGCCAACGTCCACGTGATCAGCCTCATCTCGCCTCTGACCCTGATCGTCCTCACCATGCAGGGAACTGCCTGGACCCTGACCGATTACCTGTACTCAACCTCGCTCTTCTGGCTGACCGGCGCGGTCCTCTTCTACATAGCGGCGAAGAACTTCAAGGAGGAGCGCCTCTTCTCTGAGAAGAACCTGGTCACCCGCATGCGGGAGTTCCTCTCGGAGATCCTCCCCCGGAACCACCTGTTCCTTGCACTCTTCCTGCTCGCAGGGTGTTCCATCCCGTTCGTCTTCATGATCCAGATGATGTGCCTCGTGCTCTTTTTCAACCTCCCCATGCCGTACTCGCTCATCGGCCTCCTCCTTCTCGCGGCACTGATAGAGGAGATAGCAAAAGGTATTGGGATCTACACGATCTTTGTCCGCGACCCGTCTTTCCTCTCCGGCAGGAACCTGGTCTTTGCCTGCGGGGCAACTGCACTCGGGTTCCTTGTGGGAGAGAAACTGCTCCTCTTTGTCACCCTGGCCCAGATCTCGGACTCGGTCTTTGGCAGCATTCTCTTCCTCTCGCTCGGATCGCTCTGGCTTCCACTTCTCCTCCATTTTGCCGGTGTGCTCATCGTGGCACTCTGCCTGAAGAGATGGGGGAGATCGGGGTTTGCTCCCGGCCTTGCCATCGCGATGGTAGTGCACTGTCTCTATAACCTCTATTTCATCCTGGGGTGGATCGGATGAAAGCCCGCCACCTCACCATCATCGCGAAAAAAGAATTCCGGGGCCTTTTCTCTGAGCGGACGATCCTGCTTGCCGTGCTCCTCCAGCTCTTCATTGCCCTCTTCTCCTCATTCCTCATGGTCGGGCTCACCTCGATGTATGATCCCTCTTCCCTCTCCCAGTACTCGCACTTCCGGTACAGTGTCGGGTATGCGGGCAATGATTCGGAGATGCTCAATTACCTTCATGACAGCCCTGATTTCCGGGTATTCAAAATGAACCTTTCGACAGCAGTCGCTGCACTGGGGGAACGCAAACTTGCTGCTGTGATCTACGTGCCGGATACAGCACCTGATGCCCAGGAGCCGGTCAAGATCACGCTCTATACACTGGAGAACGATCTCCAGAGCGCCATCGTTGATGTCAAGCTCAAGGATATTTTCCTGCACTATGAATCGGATCTGCGGCAGGTCAGGGCCGGCAGGATCAGCGAGCAGCCCATACCCCTCCAGCTCCCCCCGGAGAAAAGCGGAGGGGATTTCTATGAATTCGTGTACGGGCTGCTGATCCCGCTGCTCGTTTTCATGCCGGCCATCATCTCGTCGGCGCTCATCATCGACCTGATCACGGAAGAGTACCAGCATGATACGCTGGAGACCCTGATCTCGACACCAGTCACGTTCTCCGAGATGGTTTGGGGGAAGGTGCTTGCCTGCGAAATCCTAATCCCGATCCAGGCCGGGGCATGGCTGGTCCTCCTGATGATCAACGGTATCGCGATCGAGAATGCTCCCCTGATCCTGTTACAGGTCGCGGTCAGTTCCCTCATCCTGATCCTGCTGGGGACCCTGACCGCGCTGCACTACCGGGAGCGGACTGCTGCACAGTTCATCTTCTCCACCGCGCTCGTGGTCTTGATCCTGTTTGCCCTCTCCCTACCGGCAAACCCGATGAACCTCCTGACCCGGCTTGCTGTGGGAACCGCCGGCCCGGAGCAGTGGATTGTCCTTGCCACGACACTCGCGATCATCGCAGTGCTGGCATATGCAACGCAGAGGTATGCAGAAAGAATCAGTCGCCTGAGTCATTCAGGGTAAGAAAGATCCCTCAAAACGAGGCTCAGGTCCGGTCCGCCTTTCAGGAGGGGACAGATTAAAAAAGGAGAGAATAATTCAGAGGGTATTCGTGATCATCGGCTGGTCGAGCACCTTGTAGGTCCTGCCAGCACTGGTAACGAAGACTTCGACCCGGTCATTGCCCCGCGTGCCCTGCATGATCAGTTCATCTCCACGACGGGGGCGTCTCGTGCCGTCATTCATGTACTGCTGGACGACCGTACCGTCTGAGAGGGTCGCTTTCATGAGGATATACTGGACAAAAGCCTCGCCCTTTCCACCATTATAGAGCAGGTGGAGGGTGTAATCAGGCCGCTCCTTGTTCAGCTGGAGATCGACAGCCTGCTCCGGGGGCAGGGTCTCTATGGCGACCGGGGTCGCAACGACCGTTGACAGAGTTGTCGGGGAGGTGACCGGGACAGGGGCAGCAGTCGTCCCGACCGGGGGAAGCCCGGCCTGGGTTGGGCTTGTGCAGCCGGCAAAGAGCGCACACGCCCCGAGGAGAAGGAGGATCGTAAGGATCACGATGTATTTCATGCAGAATTCTTTTAAATTATTGATATTACTGATTTGTGCTGTTATACTGCTGCCTCAAATCTCCTGCCGGCACGATACCGGTTTGGAGTGCGAACGCACTAAATGGCAAAAATACGTGAAAATCCCGGGAAAGAACAGTTAAATTAAAAAGGACACCCGGATTAACTTTACATATCAGGAGTTCAACGAATGTTCTGTCCTAAATGTGGAAAAGAGACTGATGCCTCCGGAAAATTCTGCCAGTGG
>NZ_JBEKRH010000028.1:0-21326 GCF_049518935.1 Methanoregula sp. | reverse complement strand
AACAAGCGGCTGAAACTCGCGGGCGACCTGATGGAGGACCTCTTCCGTATCTCCCTCAACCGGCTCACCCGTGATATCAAGTACCAGCTCGAACGCGCCAGCATGCGCCACCGCGATCTCTCGATTGCGACCGCCGTGCGTGCCGACGTACTCACCGAACGCCTCCTTCACCCGCTCGCCACCGGTAACTGGGTGGGCGGAAGGACCGGTGTCTCGCAGCTGCTCGACCGGGTCGACCACATGGCCGTGCTCTCACACCTCCGCCGTGTGATCTCCCCGCTCTCCCGCTCGCAGCCGCATTTCGAGGCCCGTGACCTGCACCCGACCCAGTGGGGCCGGATCTGCCCGAGCGAGACTCCCGAAGGCCCGAATTGTGGTCTCGTGAAGAACTTCGCCCAGATGGTGGAGATCAGCAAAGGTGTCGACAACGAAGAAGAGATTATGAAGATCCTGCACAATCTGGGTGTCGAACATATCCGGGGGGAGTCATAATGAAGAAATCACGCGTGTTTGTTGACGGTGCACTCATCGGCCTTGTCGATGACGCGAAGGCACTCGTGGCAAATATCCGCAGCATGCGCAGGCAGGGGGCACTATCGCCAGAAGTGAATGTCTCCCACAAGGAGTACAACGGCGATGTCGTGATCCTGACCGACCGCGGCCGCGCCCGCCGCCCGCTCATCGTCTTAAAGAACGGCGAGCCCCTCATCACGGATGAGGATCTCAAAAAGCTTGAGAAGAAGGAGATCGATATGAACTGGTTTGTCCAGCGCGGCATGATCGAGTTCATCGATGCAGAGGAGGAAGAAGACCTCCTTATTGCCATGGACTTCTCGAAACTGAGTCCCGAGCACACCCACCTCGAGATCGACCCCTCACTGATCCTTGGTATCGGTGCAGCCCATGTCCCGTTCCCCGAGCACAATGCAAGTCCCCGTGTCACGATGGGCGCAGGGATGGTCAAGCAGGCGCTCGGTTTCGGCGCGGCCAACATGAAGCTGCGCCCGGATACCCGTGGCCACCTGCTCCACTATGTGCAGAAACCGCTCACCCATACCCAGACCTCGGAACTGATCGGTTCCGATGACCGGCCCGCAGGCCAGAACTTCGTGGTCGCGATCCTCAGTTACGAAGGCTACAATATTGAAGATGCGCTCATCTTCAACAAGGCCTCGATCGAGCGCGGCCTTGGGCGTTCCCACTTCTTCAGGACCTATGAAGGCGAAGAGCGCCGGTATCCCGGCGGCCAGATCGACCGGATTGAAGTTCCCGATGAAGATGTGGCCGGGGCACACGGTGCCGACGCTTACAAGAACCTGGATGAGGATGGCGTCATCAACCCCGAGACGGTCGTTGCCGAGAAAGATGCGCTGATCGGCAAGACCTCCCCGCCGCGGTTCCTTGAGGAGCCCTCCGGAGAACTTATTGCGGTCGAGAAGCGCCGCGACACCTCTGTCACGATGCGCAGCAACGAGCACGGTATTGTCGACACCGTCATCATCACGGAAGGCGAGAACAGTTCCCGGCTCGTGAAAGTCCGGACCCGCGACCTGCGTATCCCGGAAGTCGGCGACAAATTCGCGTCCCGGCACGGACAGAAGGGTGTCGTGGGCCTGATCGCCCACCAGGAAGACATGCCCTTTACCGAGAGCGGGCTCATGCCGGATCTCGTCATCAATCCGCACGCGATCCCGAGCCGGATGACCATCGGGCACATGCTCGAGATGATCGGCGGCAAGGTCGGGTCGCTTGAAGGCCGGCGAATCAACGGCACCGCATTCGGTGGCGAGAGCGAGGCCAATATCCGGGCCTCGCTCAAGAAACTCGGTTTCTCCCACAATGGCCGGGAGATCATGTACGACGGCATCACCGGGAAACAGTTCAAGGCTGATGTCTACATCGGCGTGATCTACTACCAGAAACTCTACCACATGGTATCGTCGAAGATGCATGCCCGGTCCCGTGGACCGGTACAGGTCCTGACCCGTCAGCCGACGGAAGGACGTGCCCGTGAGGGTGGTCTCCGGTTCGGTGAGATGGAGCGGGATGTCATGATCGGCCACGGCGCCGCCATGGCCCTCAAGGAACGCCTGCTCGATGAGTCGGACAAGGTGAACGAATATGTCTGTGCGCACTGTGGTATGGTCGCTATGCTCGACCGCAAGCGCAACATGACCCGCTGCCTTGCCTGCGGCAACGAGACTGATATCTACTCGGTCGAGATGAGTTATGCGTTCAAGCTCCTGCTGGACGAGATGAAGAGCATGGGTATAGCCCCCAGGCTGAAATTACAGGACGTGGTGTAACATGCCATCCCCAAAACGAATAGGACAGATTGAGTTCGGCCTGTTATCCCCCAAAGAGATCCGCGAGATGAGCGTCCGCAAGATCATCTGGGCCGACACTTATGATGACGACGGCTTCCCCTACCCTCAGGGTCTCATGGACTTAAACCTCGGTGTCATCGACCCCGGTCTCCGGTGCAAGACCTGCGACCAGAAAGCGAGCGAGTGCCCCGGCCATTTCGGCCACATCGAGCTCGCCAAGCCCGTAATCCACGTAGGCTACACGAGACTGATCAGGAAACTCCTGCGTGTGACCTGCCGTGCCTGCGGCCGGGTGCTGCTGAGCCCCGAGGAAGTCGAGAAGGTAGTCGGAACAGAAGACGACCAGACCGGCGACCTGCTCTCAGAGAAAGACGTCAAGAAGGAGCGCGTCTGCCCGCACTGCGGCGAACAGCAGCTCAAGATCAACTTCGAGAAGCCGACTACCTTCTCCGAAGTAGTGGTAGAAGAAGGCAAGAAGGTGGAGCACAAGCTCACTCCTGCCGACATCCGTGCCCGGATGGAAAAGATCCCGAACGAGGATCTTATCCCGCTCGGCATCAACCCGGATGTTGCCCGTCCCGAGTGGACGATCCTCACCGTGCTCCCGGTTCCGCCGGTCACGATGCGCCCGTCCATCATCCTCGAGAACGGCCAGCGCTCGGAAGACGATCTGACCCACAAGCTCGTGGACATCATCCGTATCAACCAGCGGTTCAAGGAGAACCAGGATGCAGGTGCCCCCCAGCTGATCATCGAGGATCTCTGGGAACTCCTGCAGTACCATGTCACTACCTATCTCGACAACGAAGTGGCAGGCTGCCCCCCGGCCCGTCACCGCAGCGGCCGGCCCTTAAAGACGCTCTCGCAGCGCCTGAAGGGTAAGGACGGGCGGTTCCGTGGCTCCCTCTCGGGCAAGCGTGTGAACTTCTCGAGCCGTACCGTGATCTCGCCCGACCCGAACCTCTCTGTCACGCAGGTCGGTGTCCCCCGTGCCGTGGCAAACGAGATGACAATTCCGGTCCGGGTCACCACCTACAACATCGAGGAACTCAAACAGATCGTCCGGACCGGCCCGGTCCGCCCGGACGTCAACTCCCCGTGCGGCGCGAACTACGTGATCCGGCCTGACAACCGCCGGCTCCGCCTCGGTGCCGACAATCTCGATACTGTTGCCGATATGATCGAGCCCGGCTACACGGTCGAACGCCAGCTCCGCGACACAGATGTGGTGCTCTTCAACCGTCAGCCATCGCTGCACCGGATGAGCATCATGGCCCACCGCGTCAAGGTGATGGAAGGCAGGACGTTCCGGCTCAATCCGGCCGTCTGCCCGCCCTACAACGCCGACTTCGACGGTGATGAGATGAACATGCACGTGCCGCAGACCGAAGAAGCCCGGGCCGAAGCAACCATCCTCATCGCTGTGCAGGAGAACATCCTCTCCCCGCGTTTCGGCGGCCCGATCATCGGCGGTATCCATGACCACGTCTCGGGTATCTTCATGCTGACGCACGACCTGCGCTGGTTCACGAAGGAAGAGGCCCTCTACCTGATGCGGTACACCGGCATCGAGAGGATGCCCGCGCCCGGCAAAGTGGAAAACGGTAAAGAATACTGGAGCAACAAGCAGGTCTTCTCCCAGATCCTCCCCGAGCACCTCAACATGGTCTTCAAGGCCAGCTCCTGCCAGAACTGCGATGTCTGCAAGAAAGAGGTCTGCGAACGGGATGCATATGTGCGCATCATCGATGGCAAGCTCGAAGTCGGGACGATCGACAAGAAGGCGATCGGCGCATTCGACGGCCAGATCGTCAACCGCATCATCCGCCAGCAGGGCATGAAACGGGCGACAAAGTTCATCGACGACTCGACCAAGCTCTCGATCCGTGCGATCATGTTCGACGGCTTCTCGTTCGGTATCGATGACGAAGACCTCTCCAAGACCGAGTACGGCCAGATCGACGAGGTGCTGAATACCGCAGCACTCGATGTCACGCGCCGTATCAAGATCTACGAGGACGGCCAGCTCGAGCCCATGCCCGGGCGGACGGTCGAAGAGACCCTCGAGATGCAGATCATGCAGGTGCTGGGGAAAGCCCGTGACCAGACCGGTCAGATAGCAGGCCGGCACCTTGGTCTCGGGAACAGTGCCGTGGTGATGGCAGTCTCCGGTGCCCGTGGTTCGATGCTGAACCTGACGCAGATGGCCGGTTGTATCGGCCAGCAGTCCGTCCGTGGTGAGCGTATCGTCCGTGGTTATGACGACCGTACCCTCCCACACTTCAAGAAGGGTGACCGGGGCTCGGATGCCCACGGGTTCATCCAGCACAGCTACAAGGGCGGGCTCAACCCGACCGAGTTCTTCTTCCACGCCATCGGTGGCCGTGAAGGTCTCGTCGATACGGCTGTCCGTACGTCCCAGAGCGGGTACCTCCAGCGCAGGATGATCAATGCGCTGCAGGATCTCAAGGTCGCGTACGACGGCACGGTCCGTTCTACCGGCGGCAGAATCATCCAGTTCGAGTACGGCGAAGACGGCACCGACCCGACGAAGAGCGCTTTCGGTGACCCGGTGGACGTGAAGGGTATCGTTGAGAGTATCCTCAAGGAGGAGTGCTGAAATGCCGATCGCAGATAAGTACGACAAGAAGATCGAGGCGGCAGCCCTCCCCCCCAAGACAAAAGAGCAGCTCCGGAAGTTCCTTGCCGAAAAGGAGATCACCGACACCCAGTTCAAGCAGATCCTCGAACGGGTCCTCGCCGAGTACCAGAGCACCCGGATCGAGGCCTGCGAAGCGGTGGGGATCATTGCTGCGCAGTCCATCGGTGAGCCCGGCACGCAGATGACGATGCGTACATTCCACTACGCGGGTGTCGCCGAGATCAACGTTACCCTCGGTCTCCCGCGGCTCATCGAGATCATGGACGCGAGGAAAGAGCCGAGCACCCCGACGATGACCGTGTACCTCGAGCCCGAATTCGGTATCGACCGGGACAAGGCCCGGGAAGTTAGCTGGCAGATCGAGGCGGCGCCCCTTCACGAGTTCGGCGACATCACCACGGACATGGAGAACATGCACGTGGTGGTGCACCTGAATACCAAGGTCTGCGACAAGCGCAAGATCTCGCCGATGGAGATCATGGAAGCGGCTCCCAAGAAGATCCGCGACCGCCGGCACTACCGGGACTTCGAGCACGATATCGACGAGGAACATGCGACCCTCATCTTCTCCCCCAAGGACAAGGAGAGTTACCAGAACCTCTTCCAGCTCGCCGAGCATGTCAGGAACGTGATCGTGCAGGGTATCGATGACATCCTCCGAGTTGTCGTCAGGAAGGAGACCGGGGAGTATATACTTTATACTGAAGGGTCCAATCTTAAGGACGTATTTGATGTCGTTGGCGTAGACACCACAAGAACCCGCACCAATAACATCAGTGAGATCGCGCAGGTCCTCGGTATCGAGGCAGCGCGCAATGCCGTCATCCACGAAGCGGTCTCCACGCTCAACGAGCAGGGTATCCTCGTCGATGTCCGGCACCTCATGCTCGTATCGGACATGATGTGCATGGAAGGCGAAGTCAAGCAGATCGGCCGCCATGGCATTGCCGGCGAGAAGGAGAGTGTCCTCTCGCGGGCAGCGTTCGAAGTGACCGTCAACCACCTGCTCGACGCGGCCGTCGCAAATGAAGTTGATGAACTGAGCGGCGTGACTGAGAATGTCATCGTCGGCCAGCCGATCCAGCTCGGCACCGGCGATGTGAAACTGATCGCAGTCAGACAACACGACAACTAGACACTTTGGAAAAACTTACGGGGAATTGTACATGGATTTTAATGCTTCACTCAGACGGGCAATCAAGACCGGTAATGTAATTCTTGGCCAGAACAACACGGAAAAGTGCATAAAAGAGGGCAAGGCCCAGATCGTCGTCGTGGCAGGCAACTGCCCGTCGGCCTTCACTGCAAAACTTACCGCTTACGAAAATCTCTTCATCCACACCTTCGAGGGCTCAAGCGTGGCACTCGGCAAGGCCTGCGGTAAACCCTTCATGGTCAGCACCCTTGCGATTGTGAGCCCGGGCGAGTCAGACATTCTCTCCCTCAAGAGGGCCTGAACCGAGGGATGACATGGTAGAAGTGAAACTGACCGAAGACTGCATGCGCCTCATCTCCCAGTTCGAGAGCCTGACCGGCGCGGGAAGCCGCGATTGTGTCGTGGACGACCGCAACGCGAGGCTCATCTTCGTGATCAACCCCGGCGACATGGGACTTGCAATCGGTAAGAAAGGCGCCTCGATCAAGAAGGCATCAGAAGTGATGGGCAAGAAGATCGAGGTCGTGGAATACAACAGCAATGCGGAACAGTTCATCAAGAACTGCTTCCTCCCGGCCCAGGTCACCTCCATCCTGTTCGAAGGCGAACCCGGTGAGCAGACCGCGACCGTGGAAGTCCGGGACGAGGACCGCGGCATCGCGATCGGCAAGGATGGCAAGAACATCTTCAAGGCAAAGAAGCTCTCACTGCGCCAGCACAATATTGCTGATGTCCAGATCCTTCAGAAGCCCATGGACGGGCAGCCGGAAGACGAGCAGAGCCAGCTCTAACCCTTTTTTCCGCCCTGACGGGACGGTTCTTATGTTTGCCTTTGCTCACGTTTTTGCCGGTACCCTCATCGGCTTTGGATTCTGGCACCTGACCGGAGACCGGCGGGCACTTCCCGTTGCTGTCTTTGGGGCACTTCTTCCCGATCTTATCGATAAATCGCTTTCCCTGCTGGTTCCCGGTATCTTCGGATCCGGCCGGACCCTTGGACATACCCTGCTCTTCTTTGCAGCGGCCATGGCGGCCGGGCTCCTTGTCTGGAAGTGCCGGCAGACCCTCCTCGGCGTGGCATGTGCAGCCGCGATCTTCTCTCACCAGATCCTTGATTCCATGTGGACTATGCCCGCAGCATGGTTCTTCCCGTTCCTCGGGCCATTCCCGGTGTTTATTATCCCGGATTATGTCTGGCAGTATCTCTGGCTGGAGATCACCAGTCCCTCGGAATGGATCTTTGCGGGTGCATCGTTCATCCTCCTCGCCACAGGGTACTGGAGCATACCGGAACGCCTGGCACGGTTCCTGACCTCTCGCAGGTCGAATATTGCCCGCATCATTATCGCTGTCCTGCTTGGGGGTATGAGCGCCTGTCTCCTCCTGTCCGCCCTGGCCTCCGCCCCGCAGGCATTCTTCGCACCGACCTATGATCCGGTCACCGATGGAATGGCAGGGCTCCTTGCATTGTGCGGTGTGGCAGTCTTTGCACGATGGCCATGGCCCGCCGGGCATGATTAATACGGAAATAGGTCCCCCTTATGGAATATCGCAGAGCCAGTGGCATAGTGGACCGGAAAAGAAGTCCCTCGCGGGAATCTCCGGAAGGATTTTGAAAACCAAAAACGGGCCTGGGGGGATTTGAACCCCCGACATCCGGGTTAGAAGCCCGGCGCTATGTCCAGGCTAAGCCACAGACCCACGTGTGCCTGTAACATTCGCTCTCGCTGATAATTAATCTGTTTCCTTTCCCGGCTGACCTGAAAAATAGATGATAGTGCAGAGCAGCGCTATCCTGGGTGGATGTGGTACGGGGATTCTCCTTTTGGCACTACTCCGGATATCACGAATGATGGGATTTTCCGGAGATAGAATCACAGGATTTAACGGATCAGGCAAAACCCTATTTGCGTTGCAACTGAGAATAAATTTGAAAAAATATATCTGATCGCAATTTCCAATTTCTTTAAACGATTTGATAAAAGGAAGTATTGCAATGAAACTATCACGCACTCTTGGTTATCTGATTTTGCTTCTCCTGTTGTTCCCGGTAACGGTCTCTGCAGTGGGGAATATCTCCGTCAGTTCCGTTCCCTCCGGCGCAGCGATATACCTGAACGGAACGAGTACCGGTAGTACCTCCCCTGCTACTATTGAAAGTGTGCCGGCAGGTTCGAATACCATTCTGCTCCGTATGAGCGGTTATCAGGATTATTCTCAGACCGTCACCGTGACCGATGACCAGACCAGCGCAGTTTCGTATAATCTCGTTACCGTAACCGCGGCGCCGGCAATCACCGGCATCTCCCCGACGAGTGGTTACAACAGCAGCTCAATCAGTAACGTGGTCATAACCGGTTCAGGCTTTTCTACCTCCGGGGCCTCTGTCGTCTTATACACCTCAGGGCAGACCAATATCACCGGGACTATCGTTTCTGCGACTGCAACACAGCTCACCTGCACATTCCCGATTACCGGAAAAACGGCCGGCAGCTGGAATGTGATTGTTACCAACAGCGATGGGCAGTCTGCAACCTTGTCCGGTGGTTTTGCGATCGTCAACCCTTCGAGTACGGTTACCCTCACCTCCATCACACCCTCGAGTGCCCTGGCAAACAGCACGGTCTCCATCACCAGCCTTTCCGGGACCAATTTCCAGAGTTCCGCGACCATGCGCCTGAGACGATCCGGCTATAATGATATTTACGGCACGGTCAGTACACTGTCATCAACAACGATAACCGGTACATTCAACCTGACGAACGAGGCTCCCGGCCCGTACCAGGTATGTGTCATTAATCCCAACACCGATGCGCTCTGTGGTCTTACCTTCACGATAGGGTCGGATAAAGTAACCAACGGCAGCATCTATTTCCAGTCCAGCCCGTCCGGTGCCAGCGTGTACCTTAACAATACCCTTGTCGGGACGACAACCTTCACCCTGTATAACGTGACCCCCGGGGGTTACCAGGTCCTGATGGAGGAGAGCGGGTACCATCCCTATACCGGCACGGTGACCGTCACCTCAGGCAGCCAGGCATCGGTGTATGGAACCCTGGTCGCGCTTCCCTCGGTAACAACTGCCACTCCTGTGGCAGCCGCCCCCACGACCTACACCCTGGTCCCGACCGTGAAGCATACCACCATACCTGTTCCCACGGCATGGCCAAGCGATACGCCTACACCCGCCTCGCCGGTGGGCCCGCTGGCAATCATCGGAGCGGTCGGGATTGCAATCCTCGTGATGAGAAAATGACCCGGCAGACCAGGTACCCTTTACCTCGTTTTGCTGATGATAACAGGAACTTCCGTTTTCCCGGATACCCGGAATGTATCGGCCCCCGGTTTCATCATCGGATCATAGGACGGATACCGATCCATCCCCTGGCATTATATTAACTCCGGCGATATAGCAAAAATATAACCTGCCTCTGTCAATTCCATCCTGCTCACCACGCGTGATGGAATGACCCCCATGTTCCGACGAAGTGTATTTCTTATCCTCATCGCCGTTCTTGCGATCGTGTTGCCTGCAGCGGTCGCTGCGGACGGTAATATCTCTGTGAGTTCATCACCGTCCGGTGCGACGATCTACCTCAATGGTACCTCGACCGGCCTGACCACCCCGGATGTCATCGAGAGCGTACCTGACGGTTCCCAGAATGTCACCCTCGTGTTGTCGGGATATGCTTCATATGTCTGGTCCGAGGCAACAGTGACGGACAATGAGACCACTACCCTCTCAGCCGGTTCCCTTACGAATCTCACGAGCAGTACCTCATTCACCTCCTACCCCCCGGCCGCCCAGGTCTACCTGGACAACGTATATATCGGGTACACGAATATAAGCGGGTACTCGGTTGGCTATGGAAGCCGAACTGTCCTTATGCAGCTCGCCGGCTATCCTGATGTGACAAAGACGATCCTGGTCAACGGGACCCTTGATACGGTCACAACTGACTTCTCGTCATCGGTCGAGAACGGAACGATCTATTTCTCGTCATATCCGGAAGGGGCGGGCGTGTATATCCTCTCGAATTATACCGGGATCACCCCCCTGACCGTCTATAACATCACACCGGGGGCATATACAATCCTGATGTATAAGAGCGGGTACCTCAACTGGTCCGATCTGGTGGATGTAACCTCGGGCTCGGAGAAAGATGTAGATGCCACGCTCCACCTGGCTGCAACAACCACAACAACAGAGGAAACTGCGGTACTGACTCCGGTGCCGACTGCGATCCCGGTGGAGACCTTTGCAGCCTCAGCGAAAACAACAAAGGTGAAGTCCGCAATTACGGTTCCCACACCCTGGCCGACCGATACTGCAACGCAGGCCTCACCACTCGATCCCGTTGTGCTTTGTGGTTCGGTAGGGCTTGCACTATTCGTAATGCGGAGGCCGGAAAAATGATCGGAGCCGGATGACCGGCTTTACCTGCGGCTGGCGTTCCGGCAGGGAATATTTTCTTTTATCCTGCGTGATAGCAGGAGGATTTTAAGACTTCCACTTCGGTAGGATCCGTCAGGCCCTTGTGGAATACTTCTTTGACCACTGAGGCAGCGCAGTACCTGACCTGTATACGGGCAGACATCCGTTCCCGCTCCTCGTAGTACATCCCGCGGGAGAACTCCACGATCCGTTTCATCGAGAGGCTCATGGAGATGAGGTAGACGCAGATCCCGGTATCCCCTGCAGAGAGGTCTTCGATATCCACGGAGGTCATGAAGATGTGGGTGTGGGGACCAGGTTCAACCGTGGCAATGGTGACGATATTGTGGGTGCTCTGGAGCTCGATCGTCCGTGGCCTGCCGGACTTCAGGTCTTTGATCAGGTCCGGGGAGATACCGGTTAACGCGGCGCATCTCATCAGGGTCACCCGTACATCGGCAGGTCTTTCTTCGGGCTTGAGTCTGCCGACTGCTGGACTTCTTCTGCCAGCTTGCCCATGGTCTGTTCTATCTCTACGGCCTGCTCGATCAGCGGCTGGATGTCGAGCGCAAGGTTGTACATCTTGTTGAGCACCTCGATCGTTGCCGCGGATGACCGCGGGTCAGGGGCATTGATCGTCTCGCCAAGGAGGCCGTACGCGGGGATGTTACGCGACTTGCACTCCGTGAGGATGCTCGAGGCGATGCCGGAGATGCTGCCGATCGGCAGGAGGAGCGTGTGGTCCTGGATCCGGGTGAGCGCTTCGGGAGTTGTCGCCACCCCAAAGACCCGCTTCTCGGACTCGTTGGTAACGATACCGGCGATCGTCAGGACCTCCTTTGGCTTAAACGGCTCAAGCCAGCCGATGAGGGCGCTCGAGATCTCGTAGCAGATCGGGGGGGCGATCGGGATGTCTGCCACGACCGCCGCGATGTTCATCCCGCTGATGTCCTTTGCATAGATGCGCACGGGATCGTTGATCAGTCCCTTGTTCATCATCGCGAGGGGCGGGAAGTACCGGGAGGTCATCGACCCGACCAGTTCGAACTCGAGCTGGTCTACCATGTACTGGAGCGCGATGGTGCCGACAAGGCCGCTGCCCGGGAAGCCCATGAGGACCGCTCCGTTTGCGGGAAGGGGTTTTGAAAAGATATTGAGGTCCCTGTTCGGCTGGATCCTCGTCAGGTCCTCATGGACCCTGTCCAGCCGGGCGAGGATCTGATCATGTTGTTCCGGAGTGTCTGCCGTCATTAGATTAACATACACCCTCTACTAAAAAAGTATTATGCAAGAGTATCCCATCAAACGCGGGCTGACCAAGGACCTCGATACGAGGGCGGCACAGGAGCTGAAGATCCATTTCGGCAGGGAACCGGAGAAGACGGCAAAGGGCTACCGGATCGCATTCGGAGCGATCAAGCGGCTGGATGTCCATCCTGCTGCTGATGGGAAGAGCGTCATCATCGATACCGAATCGGACGTAACCGCTTCAGATGAGGTGATCATCGACACCAACAAGCGGTTCCGGAAGTTCCTCGATGCGATCACGGGGTTCAATACCAAGGAACGGGTAAAGCGGGCAAAGAGTACAGTCGGGGAATAATCCCCGTTTTATCCCGCGGTACTGTATCCGGACGGAAAGGGGCAGCATACCCCGTTTCGTACCGGTACCTCCGGCACTTTTTTACCAGATCTTTTCAACCAGCACTCACGGGTAGTTTACTACGGACTACGCCGGTCCTGTTTCATGTACCCGTTCAGCGTTTCCCCCTCAGACAGAGTGCGGCCGCTGCAGCGGGAACGATGAGCCAGAACGCAGCGGGAGACGCGTGTGTTGTGGCCGGTGCCGGCACGGTGGCAGCCGGCGATCCGGCTGACGGGGGAACCTCTGTCGTTTCAGGTGCAGTGGAAACCGGTGCAGGTGTAGCGGTAGTTGTGGCCTGATTGAGCCCGGTCATAATGTAGGTGGTATCCGATCGGGTGTCACCGGGAGTATTCCCGATCAGGGAATACCCGTACAGGTTGTGCTGGTCGGCGGCTGCGATCCGTGTACCGTCCCAGCTGACGGCGAGCGACCGTGGCTGGATGGCAGTATCCGAACTCCGCTTTGTCAGCAGGTTGCCGCCATGGTCGAGTACGAAAATTGTCCCGTCATTGGCACCGACACCGATCACGGAACCGTCCCTGGAGGTACCGACTGCGTTTGCCCACTGGCCGGTGTTGTAGGTCCAGTGCACATTGCCGTAACGGTCAACGGCCCGGACGCTGTTGTCCTTGCTTGCGACAAGGATGATCGAGCAGTCGCTGTTCGCGGCGATATCCGTGATCGCAGCCGTTGCCACGTTCACCTGCCAGTTGAGTACACCGGTGTTTGTGTGGGACGATAGACGGGTGCCCCCGGCCGTGATGACGGTGGAACCGTCCGCCGAGATGATGATGAAGTCATCGAGGCTGCCGGAACGGTTGTCTGTCCAGACCGGGTTGAGGGCCGGCGTGGAGAACTGCAGGCCACTCTCCGTTGTCGCGACCACGAGGTCGGCAGTCGGTGCGATGGCGATCCTCTTTGCCACCGGCGTGATGTTCCGGCCCCAGAACTCCCCGTTCCCCGACCAGGAGACCATGTTCCCCTGTCCGTCGGCCGAGACCACGAAGGAACCGTTGGAGGAGATGGCGACCGCCGTGCAGTCTGCTCCCATGCTCCGCGTCCAGTCCATCGCCCCGGTACTGTCGAGCATCGTAACACTGGTGCCCAGGGCGGAGACCACGTGACTCCCGTCAGCGCTCATCGCGGCCACGAACCCTGACCTGCCCCCCCACGAGCTGCTCCCGTCCCAGTTCCTCACGAGCATCTGGTTGCCCCCGCCATAGACGGTGTTGCCGTCCGAGGAGATCGCGACCCCGGCAAACGGGCTGCTCGTGGGCGGGGCCTGCTGCCAGTCGATGCCAAGGCTGATCCCGGCCGCAGTGCCGATGAGGCATGCGGTAAGGAGCAGGACTGCTGTGAAGAGATGAACCCGGGAACCTGCGTGCATGGTAATTCCGGAGAAGCGTATCATGCCCCGGCTTATGATATTTGTGTAACCCCGCGGTTATATCCAATGAATGTAGCCCGGAAGGGGAGATCTACGGTTCCGGGACTGAGCCTGTCGACCGCACTCTTCGGACAGCGCCGGGTTCTGCCGGCTGCAAAAAGAGAGTTTATTCGATGATGATCGCCGGCTTGAATGGCAGGGCGGTCAGTGCCTTCACATGCCCGCTTCTCTCTGCGTCGGCGATATGAACCGGCACGCCGAACTCCTGCTCCAGGAAGGCCTGTGCTGCCTCGAAGACTTCCTGCTCGTTGATCGGGTTGTGGACGAGCGGGTCGACCACGTACGGGGGCAGGCGGTGGATGAGGGTGGTGCACTGCTTGGCCGCATCGGTCGCGTCCTTGCCCCGCTGGCGCATCTTCTCGTCCTTCATGATCTCCTTGATCACGGTGTTCCTGTCGCCCGAGTCTGCAATCGTGCGGAAGATCTCGTATTTCCATTCGGGAGCAAGGGCAATCGTGATCGACTTGGGTGTCAGAGAGATGAGCTTCCGGATCGACTCGATGTCCTCGACCGTACGGGCAAGGAGTTCCTCGGCAAGCTCGGCCTTCTCATTGACGAGCTGCGCATCCATCTTCGGCCAGGAGGCAAAGGAGACGAGCCCTTCCCCGGCGAGTTCCTTCCAGAGGTGCTCGCCCGTGAACGGGATGAACGGGGAGAGAAGCCGGACCCAGACCGAACAGAGCTCGTGGAGTTCCCTGCTGCCGTCGCAGTCCTTCGGGAGCCGCCTCCGGTACCACTTCAGGTCGTTCTCGATCCCGAAGTAGGCCTCCTGGAGGGCCTGACGGGTCTGGAAGTTGTCGAGCGCCTCGGTGGTCTTTGCTATGTGCGCCTGGAGCCGGCTCGCAAGCCAGCGGTCGATATCATGTGGCTCACCGGTTGCGTCCTTGATCTCCATCACGGTGTTGTAGAACCGCTCGATCTGCTTCTTCGTGGAGAGCACGAGCTCGTTCCGCCAGTCAAAGTCCTGCCAGGGCTCGGCGCTGCCCATCAGGAACATCCTGACGGTGTCGGCCCCGAACTCGTCGACTGCATCCTCGAGGAGGAAGACGTTGCCCTTGCTCGAGGACATCTTCGCACCGTTCAGGAGCCCCATGCCGAAGACGACCATGCCCTTTGGGAGCTTGTCCTTCTGGTTCTCAAAGACGGTCACGTGGTGGAAGAGCTGGAAGGTGAGGTGGTTGGAGATCAGGTCCTTGGCCGAGAACCTGAAATCGTACGGGTACCAGTACAGGAACTCCTCCCGCATGGCATCGAGCTTCTTCTTCTCGGGGAGGTCCGGGGACTTCTTCCCGAGGAAGATATAGTCGAAGACTTCAGGGGTGAGGAGCTTCGAGTCGATATCCCTGATCTTGTGGGCGATCGTGTAGTACGCCATGTAGACCGTCGAGTCCGAGAGGGGTTCGATCAGCTGCGTGGTGTCCCAGGGGAACTTCGTGCCAAGGCCGACCCGCCGGGTGCAGGCCCAGTCCTTGAGCCAGTCGACCGTGCGGTCGAACTCGACCCTGACCTCGGGGGGCACGAGGGCCATGTCCTTGAGGCAGTCCTTGACTTCCTGCTTCCACTCCAGGTCGCTGTACTTCAGGAACCACTGGTCGTGGAGGATCTTCACCTTCACCTTGTTGCCGCACCGGCAGACCACCGGCCGGATGTCGAACTCGTACATGACCACCGAGTCGTACTTCTCCGTCATGAGGAGAGCGATTTCGTCGCGGGCTACCCGCACGGGTTTGCCGCCGTACTTCTCGAAAAGTTTCCCCTTCGAGAACTCTGCCGAGTAGATCTCCTGCGTGAGGGCGTCCATCCGGCTGTCCATCTGGTTCGCGATACCTGCCTTCTCGACCGCGAACTGGGCCGGGACTTCGCCGTATCCCTCGACTTTGATGAGGGGGATCGGCTTGATCTCCTTGTATTTCCCGGCCTGCTGGAGGTCGCGGAGGGCGATGTAGTCGAACGGGGCGTGGGCGGGGACGCTCATCACCATGCCGCTTGCCATGTCGGGATCCACGAACTCTGCCGGCAGGATCGTGATCTCGCCGCAGAGCGGATGGCTGACCTTCTTGTCCACGAGGTCGCTGCCCTTTATTTCTTCTTTGATCTCGACTTTGTGGTCCTGGAGGGCGAGCTTCTCGGCCGCCTCTTTCGAGACAATCCATGCCTTGCCGTCCACGACTGCCTTCACGTACGTAACGGTCGGGTTCGCCCAGAGGTTCGTGACACCATAGATGGTCTCGGGCCGGAGCGTTGCGCACGGGACGAACGCATCGCCGTACCGGAACATGATCATCGTGAACTTGATCACTTCCGCCTTGTCGCCTTCGAGGAGGTCGTGGTCGCCGACCGGGTTGTCGTCCACCGTGCAGTACCGCACCGGGTGGGCGCCCTTGATCACGTGCCCTGCCTCGTAGAGGTGCTTCCACTGCCACTCGATGAACTTCGAGTAGGTGGGATCGACGGTGATGAACCGCCTCCGCCAGTCAATGGAGAGGCCGCAGGCGGTCATGACCCGCTGGTACTCGGCGGCGAAGTGCCGGACGATCGTGAGCGGGTCGGTAAAACTGTCGAGCACGTTCTGCGGGACCCGGTAGAGGTCGCGGTACAGGCGGATCGTCTTCTCGTCCCTGTTGGCGATCCGTTTCGAGATGCCGACCACGGGGGCGCCCGTGACGTGGAACGCCATCGGGAAGAGAACCTGCTTTCCCTTCATGCGCCAGAACCGGGCGATGACATCGGGCACGATGTAGGTCCTGCCGTGCCCCACGTGCATGGCCCCGCTCGGGTACGGGAAGGCGACATTGATGTAGAACTTTTCCAGGCGGGAAGGGTTGGACTCGAACGAATGAGCCCACTTCTCGTGCGCCTCTTCCTCAAATGCTGGTAGATCGAACTGACTCACTCTCATGCACCATCCGGAAAAATGGTTATACGGGCCTCAGCCTGATGACCTCGTTGTTTGAGTAACGCTTGATCATCTCCTGGGCAATGGACGAGTTCTTGGCAAGGTGGATCTCGCCGGTCTCGTTCACGGTTGCCGTGAAGAGGTACTCCTTGCCGGCAAAGACATCGACGATCTTCCCGCTCTCGCCCGGGGCAACGATCGTGAGCTGTTTCTTGTCGGTCAGGATCTTGATCCCGCCGCCAAGGTTGAACTCCTCGTCGGTCTTCTGCGCAGGCTGCTGGCGGTCGAACTCGGACCGGGGCTTGATGTCGATCCCGATGCCGAGCTTGTTGACGATCGCGGAGATGTTCTTGCCTCCCTTGCCGATCGCGGCGGGGACGTCCTTGTCATCGATGTAGACCACGGCTTTTGTATCGGAGAGCATCTGGACATCGACAAAGCCGTCGGTGTAGCGCCCGATCTCGCGCTGGATCTCCTTCTCGGTGAGCTTCCACCCGGGCCGCTCGCTTGTCTCCTTAGTGCAGGCAGGCTCAGGCGAGGCTGCCGGTGCCCGCATGGGCTCGCGGGCAGCAGTGACCGGCTGGCCCACGTTCTGCACCTGGGGTGAAGACCGGATCTGCGGGGCTGCCACGGGCGCCGGTGCCGTGGCGGTGATGCCCATGACCGGCATCACGATGGTCTGGCCGTCGTACCGGAAGATGTCGAGCACGAGTTCGCCGGTCTCGTGATCGGTGACGGTGGTGACGGGCCGTAGGTGGACCTCCCCGCCCATGCCCTCGGGCACCTTGATGGTGAACCCGACATCGTAGACCTTCGTGATGACGCCCTGTTTTAGGAAGATGATCGTGTTGACTACCTGCGAGAGGACCGAGAAGTCGACCCGGTCGGAAAACCGCTGGACCGCGTCCTGCACGCCGTTTGCGTGGATGACGCCGACCATGCCGAGGCCTGCGAGGCGCATGTCGGCAAAGACACTGAAGTCCTCGGCCTTCCGGAGTTCGTCGAAGATGACGAAGTCGGGGCGGACGAGCAGGAGGACGTCGGCGGTGTTGGCCATGCTGCCCTCGAGCGTCGTGTACTGGGTGATCTGGTCAGGGACCTGGAGTTCCCTTGGTGCCTCCATGGTCTTGACCACGTAGCCGCTCTCCGAGAGGAAGGTGGCGACGCTCTGGGCGAGCGTGGTCTTACCGGCACCGGGGGAGCCGACGATGATCATGCCCCGCTTCTCGCTCGTGATCCTCTTGGTGATGATATCGGACTTGGTGTAGTCCTTCAGGGTCACGTCCACGATCGGGCGGACCGCGGTGATCTCCATGCCGTCCGAGAACGGCCTGCGGGCGATCGCGATCCGCATGGACCCGATCTGCACCACGGTGATGCCCCGCTTCTCGACTTCGATGAAGCCGTCGGGGTCCCGCTTTGCCCGCTCGAGGATCTCCTGCGCCATCATCCGGAGCTCGTACTCGCTTGTCGGCGCATCGCGGATCTTCACGAGTTTCATGTCGCTGATGGAGCCCTTCTTGGCCATCGGCGAGATCCGTTCCTTTAAGTGAACGGCAATCGTGTGCTCGTCAAAGAACTGGTCGATGGCGAGCGGGACAAAATCGGTTACCTGCGGCTTAAGATAGATGACATCGAGCCCCTTTGCCCGTGCCACCTCGGCCTGCACGTTATCGCTCGTGATGAAGCGTGCAGAGTTCTCTATTGCGATCTCGCGGATCATCGCGTCGATCTCGCCGCCGCTCGCGAGCTTGACCTGCTCGAGCGAGGGGCGGATGCCGGAGAACTTGAGTTCTATCGTCTTCTCCTCGGCCATCCTGCAGAGCTGCTGGAGTTCGTTGAGCCCCGAGAACCCGATCTCACGCCCGTTGTTTGCCTGGGCCTCGAGTTCTGCGATCACTGCTTCCGGGACGATTATTGTCGCACCTTTGTATTCACCGGCCTTTATCATCGAGGTTATGCGCCCGTCAATAAGGACGCTCGTATCTGGTACCAGTATCATAAAATATTACTCCCTTATTCCGTCGTGCTTATGGTATGCTATACTATTCTGTTCTCGGGGATAGCTACTCCCGCGCATGTGCCGTACTGCTTGTCCGACGTACAGCACATATTGTTCAACGATGCACAGTCGTTGATGGGTAGATATTATGCGCCGGGGTTTATAAGGGTGAGGGGGAGGGGGGAATGTAAGAAATAATTATAATATCAAAATTGGTATATCTTCAAATTGAATGACTCCTTGGCAGGATTTTTTTGAAAATATTCAAAAAGAAATTGAACGCATCAAAGAAAATGAAGGAACTGATGTTTTATTTTTTCGAGGATTGAAAAAGAACACATATACATTACTGCCAACATTATTCCGGGAAAAACAATTTCAGAAAAAAAATTCGGTATTAGAAAATCATCTCTATTATGATTTTTTACCGAATTCAGCCATATTACACGCTCAAGATTTGAATTCTTGGGAGATTCTTTATGAAATGCGGCATCATGGTCTCCCAACTAGACTGTTAGATTGGACTGAAAGTTTTTCGGTAGCCCTTTTCTTTGCATTAAATGGAAGAACATCCAACCCTTGCATCTGGATTTTAAACCCTTACGTTTTGAATAAAAAATCAATTAACAAAGAAATAATTTTGGATGTATCTGATAGTTTTGACTATGTTGATACCTATCTTGCAAAGAAAAGAAAAAAACAATATAATAATCCGATAGCAATTTTTCCAATAAGGAGGAATAACCGGGTTTTTTCACAAAAAGGGGTTTTTACAATTCATGGTTTTGATATAGACCCTATAGAAAAAATTTGTCCAGATTGCGTGAGAAAATTTGAGATCCCGAAGGATGCAGTCCTTGGTGCAAAAAAATTCTTAGAATATGCAAACGTAAATGATTTTTCTCTTTTTCCCGATCTTGATGGTCTTTGTCGATATATGAAAAAGAAGCACTCTTTGAAAAAATGAACAGTAATCAATGACGATAATGGTTGGTGATATGTCCAATTCCCACGCGTATTCTATATGTAGTCAATTAATGTGTAATAGCTACAAATTTTTAAAACAATTTTTTGTCGGATTAAATATTTGATGTTTGTTATTTTTAAAAATTTTATTATGCTTAAATAACTTAAGGTCTATTGGTTAAAATGACAGATTTTCAAACGTTGAGAGAAAAACATCGAAAAGATAGTATTACATCACTAACTGCATTTATTTTCATTTTGATAATATTATTTTTCGAAAAACAATATGTATCGTTATTTTCAGAAATAATCAATTCTCCTGCAACCACTTTTGATCTAAATAATGCTGGATATGTTATTTTTTTAACAATAGTCCCAACAGTTTTAATGTATTTCATCTTTTTTGTGACAATTGCGCGGCAGGATTTTTACTATACAATTGACAATGCGATTTTTAAAAGAAGAGAACAAATTGACAAATTTATTTGTCTTAAATTAATTGATATTCAAAAAGGACTTACAGAAGGAGATCGGACAAAAATTTGTATCATAAGAGAAAAAATTGAAAAAAATGGTAAAATAAATACATTAATGCAAATTTTTTACAAATATATTGAGAAGTCTGAAGTCGTAAATCCTACCTTGAAGCAACATGCTTTCATTTATTGGACAGATTATTTTTCTTCGATAACCCTTATTTGCTTCGGAATTGTTTTTTTTCTCATATACTTAATTATGACAGTAATTCAATTCACATTTTTGAGATTGATCGCAACAATATTTGTTTTTTTGTAAATATTGTGGAATTTATATAGTATTTATCGAGGGGTTGTCTCTAAAAAATTGTATGAAATACCGACGGAACAAATAGAACAAATTCATCAGAAGGCGAATGAAGAATTATTGAATGATATCCGACAAAGAAATTTTGATGATTAATATGAATGATTTATTCAATTACCTGGAGTGTGATTCAAATATTACTATTAATGTTTGTAGATCGGCTCCAAATCAAATACAACCATTACATAACATTCAACAAATATGTCAATATTGGGACTCTAAAGGCCATAAAGAAATTCTGGACGTAGGATGTGGTTATTTAAGAAATTCACTTTTTCTAATAAATTATTTCTCTCTTTATGTCTGTGATTTTCCTCAAATAACTGAAAGTCAATTATTTAAAACTAGGTTCGAATTGCTTGTTAGAAATAAAAATTTTCGACAATTACTTCCTCCTAAAAATCTTAAACACGGACGATTAAAAGTCGATGGAGCTTTTATCTCTTTTGTACTGCATACAATTCCTGAAAATGAAACAAGAATTAAATTAATTGAAAATGTGAAAAAAAATTTGAAATATCCATTTGAAATATTTATAGCAACCCCGATCGGCGAAAAATATTATCGTAACCAACGAAAACCCAAAAATTCTTTTGGAGATGGTTTTCTTTTAGATTATGGGGATGGTCAAAAATCGTTTTATAAAGAATTTAATGCATCTCAAATTGACGAATTTATGTTTGAATTAGGATTTAAGGTTGATAAAATCTTTTTTGTAGATAAAAAAAGGATGAGATTTTATCAAACAGTGGAGTAAATAGTACAATTCGTTTTTTTCAATCTATCAGAGGTTCAACCCTCTTTCTTCTATTAAAAAAAATTATGAATTTTATGCTCTGTAGAAAACCTCAACGATAAGAAATTGTAAGAACCTGTGGATGTTACAGACAATCATTTTGTTAGCGATTTCTTTCATTTGAATGAGGAACCGTCTTGCTTTGAGATCC
>NZ_JBEKRH010000027.1:0-27835 GCF_049518935.1 Methanoregula sp. | reverse complement strand
GACTTTGTTGCCTTCGTCTCGCTCGATGAGTACGGTGGCCGCCAGGGGCTCATCCCCATCTCTGAAATTGCAACGGGCTGGATCAAGTACATCCGCGACCATATCCGGGAAGGCCAGAAGATCGTCTGCAAGGTCCTCAACGTAGACCGGACCCGCGGACACATCGACCTCTCCTTAAAGGATGTCAACGAGCACCAGCGCCGCGAGAAGATCCGCGAGTGGAAGAACGAGTCCAAGGCCCAGAAGTGGCTGGGGTTCGTTGCGGAACAGTCGGGCGAATCCCTCACGGATATCGAGGACGTGATCTACAAAAAGTTCGGGGCTTTCTACCCGGTCTTTGAAGATATCGTGATCGATCCCGAGAGCTCGCTCAAGAAACTCGGTTTCTCAAAGAACGTCTCCGAGATCCTCCAGCGCGTGGCGCAGGAGAGCGTGAAGGTGCCCCACGTGGAAGTGACCGGGCACCTCGTCCTCACCTCCACCCGGTCCGATGGTATTGAAGTGATCCGTAAGGCGCTTGAGAAGGCGAGCGCATCGAAGACCCCGGGTGCAGAGATTGAACTCCTGTACCTCGGCGCCCCCACCTACCGCATCAAGGTGACCGCTCCCGATTACAAGGCTGCCGAGAAGGCGATCGAGAAGTCAGCGAACGCTGCGATCGCGGTTCTGGAAAAGTCCGGTGGCGAGGGCAAGCTCGTCAAGAAACCGAAATCCGGGAAAAGTGCATGACCGGGCGCATCCGGCACTGCTCTGCAGACAATATCTATACTCTTTCTCCTACCTGTCCCGTGTGCGGCCAGGCGACGGCAGTAGCACATCCTGCACGGTTCTCTCCTGAAGACAAGTACGGCAAATACCGCAGGCTGGCTAAAGCACCATGATTGAAGATATCGCGGTCAGCTACACGGACAGTTTCAGGGATAAGAAACCTGTCGATCCTATCCTGATTGAAGGACTCCCCGGCATTGGCCAGGTAGGAAAGCTGGTTGCCGAGTACATGATCCATATGCTCGGGGCCGAGAAGATCGGGGAGATCCATTCGATCTATCTTCCCCCCCAGGTGATCATCGAAGAGAACGGCCTGGCCCGGCTTGCAAGGAATGAGTTGTTCCTGTATCAGTCCGAAGGCCGCGACATCGTCTTCCTTGTCGGGGACCACCAGAGTACCTCGAACGAGGGGCACTACCTCCTTGCAGAATGTTACTGCGAGATTGCAGAGGAGCTGCACGTGAAGCGGATCTACACCCTCGGGGGATTCGGCGTCGGCCACCTTGTGAATGAACCCCGGGTGCTGGGGGCGGTGAACAGGGTGGAACTCCGTGAGGAGCTCGAAGCTGCCGGTGTAACATTCAACCGCGAAGAGCCGGGTGGCGGGATCGTGGGAGCTGCCGGCCTCATGCTCGGACTCTCGGCCCGCCGGGGGATCGATGCGGTCTGCCTGATGGGGGAGACGAGCGGGTACCTTGTCGACCCGATGAGTGCGGCAAACGTCCTTGCCATGCTCTCGAAGCTGACCGGCGTCCCGGTCGACTCAACAAAACTCAACGACCGGGCCGCTGAAATGGAGAAGGCGATCGAGAACCTGGTCGAAGGTGAAAAGGGGAAGGATGAAGAGCTGAGTTATATCGGGTGAGCTCGGGCCGGGAAACGGTGACATTTGCATGTCCCGGATATTCTGAACTTTTTAAAAAAAATAAGAGTTATAGTGAAGTATCCATAAGTATTTGAGTTGCCCCTCCCACAAAATGTCCCGTTACTACGATATGGTACTTGTTTGAATTCGTAACTGAGAACCTTCCGATTGCTCCTACAGGTAATGAGGATTGTCCACTATCCGGATGAATTTCTCCCACATTCACATCATTGACGGAGACGGAAAAAAATTGTAAATTTTCATTATCTTGCCCCCCTTGGTTCATAATGACAATTGTCGGTGAGGTTGTAGTCACTCCATTACATACTCCATTAGTAGTTCCCCCCATACAACCCGGTGCCCACAAACTTGCTGTAACTGCAACAACGTAGGTTCTCTGGGAGGATTGAGTTACAGGGGGTATTTGGGTCTGTTCGGGAATAGTTACAATAATTGGACTGGTTGTAACTGTTTGATATGGCAGTCCCCCGTTTTCTTTTGGAGTTTGTGTTATCGTGACAATATTTCCGGTTGGTATAGGCAAATTATCTGGTGGAGGTTGTAAACAACCAACTACCAAGGTCACAATGAGCAATGTGACGAAAAGTAGATACTTCAATTCCATACTGCAACCTCCATCTGGGTGACGATATATTTTGTTATTTCATATTTTAACAGGTTGCACGAACTTTGGGAAAATCCAAAAAGACTAACCAACTTGATTTTTATTAAAAATCAATTCCTTTATTTGAATCAAAAAGGGAATCCGGATCCCCTTTTTTGAAATGTCGAATTTGACAGAATTTGCTGCGGAACAAAATATTGAAATCAACAATTGCGTATCCATCCCTGTTTGCATCAAGGCACTTACTTTGTTTACATGGTCTTGAAAAATAAAGAGATCTCTATCTGGTTTAGCGTAACTTTCGAGAGTACTTAAAATTGATAGAATTTGATTCATCCTTGAAAGTTTTTCAGAATTACTTAATTTTTCTGTTAAAAGTTCTGATGTTATTAGAGATATCTCCTCTTTTTTCTTTACAAACATCTCCCTTTCATCTTCAGATAATTCCATGAATCTCTATTTGTGGATGTTTAAAATAAGGGTCTTGGTTTGCATCCAAAGGGTTACACACTCCATTTCAGAAGAAAGGAGTCAACCCACCCCCTTCGGGGGTCGCTCGGCCGCCTCGTCGGGGCCTCGCTGGGCAAGAAGGTTGATCAGAAGTATTCGTACCAGAAGGGGGTCAAGGGGTGCTCCCCTTGGGCTGCTTCCCCCTTTGGGGGAGAGAGGGGGTCACGCTCATAACTACCATAGAGTATGTCCGCCTCACTTCCCCAAAAACGCAATGATCTCCCCGATATCCGGCACCGAATGCACCGGGTATACCTTCACGAACACGACCCGCTGCTTCTCGTCAATGATCACGTTCGCCCGTTCGGAGAACCCGTTTGCGTCCCGGAAGAGCCCGTACTTCTCCGCAACCGCCCCGTGCGGCCAGAAGTCACAGAGAAGCGGGGTCTTCGAGATCCCGAGGTTCTTTGCCCACGCCTTCTTGCATGGTATGGAATCGACACTGATCCCGACGGGGATGCAGTTGTGTGAGGCGAGCACCTCCCGTTTCTCCTCGAGCGATTTCATCTGGGCTGCGCAGAACTCCGTCCACGCGAGCGGGTGGAACGATAGGAGCACCCGTTTCCCTTCCTGCTCGTAGAGATCGAAGGTCTTGTCTTCCTGGTCCTTAAGCGAGAAGTTCCGTGCCGGATCTCCTACCTGAACTATAACAGCCTGTGTCATGAGGTCACCTTATGCAGGTGTTCTGGTGTTTGGAGGGGATGAGAGTTTGGATCAGTACAAATTATGGCTGGATCCCCTGCATGGGTCTGGAGGCTGGCCATGATCTACATTTGTACCCATGCGACCCCCTCCCTCCAAAAATTCTCTATCCAACAGAATTTCACTTCGTAAAAATACACAAAATTCCGCAAAAACCCGGACGTGATTGGGGGGGGTCGCATGGGTACAATTGGTTGTTGCCGCCCGGACTTCATGCGGCTCCAGTCAATCCCCCGGGACAATATCTACTCCGTGAATCTGCCGGAAATAGGGGTTCGTATCCTGCGGTCCTGGCCGGATCCTGACCGGTTAACTGTACCCATGTGACCCCCCCTCTCCTTTGGGGATGGCGGACCGGATGTTGTGGCAGGGTATGATCCCCCCATCACCTCCTCTTATATTCCGCAAGGTACAATCGTTCAGGTACTCATGCACGTTAATGCCGACCTGCACATCCATTCGCCGTACTCCATGGCCGTCTCCCGCTTCATGCAGCCGGAACCGCTGCTCGCGGGGTGCGTAACCAAGGGGATTCAGGTGCTCGGCACCGGTGACGCCCTCCACCCGGTCTGGCGGAAGACCTGGGAGCCGTTCCTGACGAACGATGCAGGTGTCATAGTCGTTCCGACCGGTGAAGTTGAGGACGAGCGAAGGGTGCACCACCTCATCATGGCCGAAGACTTCTCACAGTTCGCCGATTTGCAGGAGCTCATGGAAGGGACCTGCAAGAGTTTCTCCACGACCGGACGCCCGCATGTTTACCTCTCCGGTGAGAAGATCGCCCGCTATGCCCACAGCGTCGGCGCACTGATCGGCCCTGCCCATGCCTTCACTCCGTGGACCTCAATGTACGCGTACTGCACCGGGGTTGCCGACTGCTATGGCAGCGAGCCCATCGACTTTCTCGAACTTGGCCTCTCGGCAGACAGCTCGTACGGGGCCGCGATCCCGGATCTCTACGATATCCCGTTCCTCTCTAACTCCGATGCCCACAGCCCCCACCCGGACAAGCTCGGGCGAGAGTTCAACCGGCTCGATACGGGGGCAGCAACGGTCAAACGGGTGCTTGAAGCAATAACTAAGGGAAACGTGGTCATGAACGCCGGGTTCTTCCCGGAGGAAGGGAAGTACAACCGTACCGCCTGCGTCCGGTGTTTCACGCAGTACCCGCTGGAAGAGGCAGTCCGTCACGGGTGGCGGTGCCCTGCGGACGGCGGCATTATCAAGAAAGGTGTGTCCGACCGGGCAAAGGAGCTGTCCGGGGGAGGAGAGCCCCGCCCCCGTCCCCCCTATGTCCACGTCCTCCCGCTCGCCCAGATCATCCAGACGATGGAAGGCTTGTCATCACCGAACACGAAGAAATGCAAGTCAATCTATGCCTCGTTCATCAGCAGGTTCGAAAACGAGATCGCGGTCCTGATCGATGCACCGGTCGAGGAGATCCGTGCGGTTCACCCGAAGGTCGCGGATGCGATTTCTGCCCTGCGGAACGGGACGATCACCCTGCACCCGGGCGGCGGCGGGAAATACGGCACGTTCTCACTTGCGGACTCCCTGTAACGGTACGCTGCGTGGCCTCGCCCGCACCGTATCGTAAATATTAATGAAAGGGCGCGCCAACATGATCTCTCAATGCTCAAAGTACATCGGGATATTTGTGGATATTGCGGATGCTGTGTCTCTGTCTGTTCGGAGGGTGCCCTCGAACTGATCGATGCGTACCTTTCCGTAGAGAAGAACTGCACGAGCTGCGGCGTCTGTGCAAAAGTCTGCCCCCTTGGTGCCCTGGAGGTAGTCCATGAAAAATAAGTATGACGTGCTTGTCATCGGTGGTGGCCCTGCGGGAGCACTTGCAGCAAAGACCGCAGTCGGGAAAGGTCTCTCTGCCTGCATCGTGGAGAAGCGCCCGGCGATTGGCGCCCCGGTCCGCTGTGCGGAAGGGATCGGCAAGGAAGCCCTCCAGGAGTTCATCGATCCTGATCCCCGCTGGATCTCGGCAGAGATGACCGGGGCAGGGATCGTTGCTCCCGATGGCTTTTTCATGAAACTGGAATCCGCCATGGCCGGCAGCAAGGTCGGTTATGTCCTTGACCGGAAGTTCTTCGACCGGGAACTGGTCTGGAAGGCGGCGGAAGCGGGCGCTGATGTTGCGGTGAAGTCACGGGCATGTGCCCCTATTAGGGAGAACGGTTTTGTCAGGGGTGCAAAGATTGATTTCTGCGGCAAGATCACGGATGTCAGGGCCGAAGTGGTCATTGCAGCCGATGGCGTGGAATCAAAATTCTCAAAATGGTGCGGCATCGACACTACCGTACCTGTCCGCGAGATCATGAGCTCGGTCCAGTACGTGATGACCGATATTGACATCGATCCCCACGCAACGATCTTCTACCTCGGAAACGAGGTAGCACCGGAAGGATACCTCTGGATCTTCCCCAAGGGTAACCGGACGGCAAATGTCGGGATCGGCATCTCCGGGAAGAAGAGTGGGGAAGGCCACCGGGCAAAGGACTACCTTGACAAATTCGTGAAAAAGACCTTCCCGAACGGGAAGACCATCGAGTACATCCCCGGTGGCGTCTCGGTCTGCCGTCCACTGGACTGCACGGTCGCTGACGGCCTCATTATCGCCGGTGACGCAGCCCGGGTAGTCGACCCGCTGACAGGTGGCGGTATCTACAACGCGATGTACACCGGAAGGCTTGCCGCCGAAGTGGCAGCGGACTGTATCGGGAAAGGCGATGTCTCGAAGAAATGTCTCATGGCCTATGACAAGGCATGGCGGGCATCCAAGATGGGTAAGGCAATCGAGCGCAATTACCACATCAAGGAATACCTGATCAAACAGCCCGATACGAAACTCAACGAGATCATCCACTCCGTATCGAACCTGAACCTCAAGGAATTCTCCACCATTAATCTGATAAAAGAGATTATCCGGGTAAACCCGAAACTGGTACTTGAGCTCGGTGCCCTTGCGGCATCAATCCGTTGATTTTTTGAGCTGTTTGTTGAGAAGCCGGAGGCAGTCGTCCTCGGCCTCTTTTTTCGTGAAGACCGTGAAGATATCCCCCCCCTGGATCCGCACGCTGCCGCTTGGGATGATCAGCTCCCCGTTCTGCCTGCGGAGCGCGATGAAGACGAAGTCCTTCACCTTGAGTTCCCGGATCTCGTGGTTCACGATCGGGGCGCCGTTCTCGGCAACGATCTCGAAGATCGTACCCCCGGGAATGGAGGCGAGCTGCTGGAGCTGCGGGTTCTGGGTCCAGTAATAGAGCCGGGAAGCGACGAGCTCGTCCGGGTTCTCGCTGATCCGGACTCCCACTTCCTTGAAAAAGTCGGAATGGGATGACTGGTTGACGATCGCGACCACATTCGGGACCCGGAACTTCTTGGCCAGCCAGCAGGTCATCAGGTTGACCGAGTCGTCGCTGGTGGTGGCGATCATCGCATCGGCCCGGTCGATACCTGCTTCCTCAAGGATCGTCTTGTCGGTCGCGTTGCCGGTCACGGCCAGCACATCGTAGTGCTCGAGGACCTCGCTGCAGCGGGCTTCGTCCTGGTCGATGACCACGACGGTGTGGGCATGTTCCACTGCCATCTTTGCGAGATTTCTCCCGATACCTCCGAGCCCTACGATGATGATGTACATGCTTACCGGTTACCCTCACCGGCATTTAAAATAATTTGGGTATCAAATTCTGAGTGTGATATGCGGGGTCGATGAAGCGGGGAAGGGCTCGGTACTCGGCCCGCTCGTTGTGGCGGCAGTGGGAGTGACCTCAGAAAACGTACTCGACGGCCTCGGGGTGAAGGATTCAAAGCTTGTCTCCCCAAAGGAACGCGAACGCCTTTACCCCCTGATACGGGCGCAGTGCAAGGTTGCCACGATCAAGCTCGACGCGCAGGAGATCGATGCGATCCGGACCGAGATGACCCTGAATGCGGCGATGGCCCGGACCCATGCCCGGGCCATCGACAAACTCTCCCCTTCGTGCGCTTACGTGGATGCCTGCGATGTCAATTCCTTCCGGTACGCGGAGATGGTCAAAGGCAACCTCGTGAAACAATGCGAGATCGTCTCCGAGCACCACGCGGACGTGAAGTACCCGGTGGTCTCGGCCGCGAGCATCATCGCCAAGGTGACCCGGGATCGTGCAATCGTGACCCTTGCAAAGAAATATGGCGAGATCGGCAGCGGCTACCCCGCAGACCCGGTTACGATCCGGTTCCTGGAGACCTGGATTGGAGAGCACGGGTCGCCCCCGCCCATAGCACGGAAGAGCTGGAAGACGATCAGCGCGATGCTGGCCAGAAAATCCCAGAAGTCCCTCATGGATTTCTGATTATGCCGCAGGTATCATACCCGGCAGGCTTTTTTTGGATAGTCATTATCTTTATTAAAATGCCATAATTATTGATGGACTTGCTTCTCTTAGCACTGGGAATCGTTCTTATCTATACGGTCCTGGCGTACTATATCCATACACGGAAACTGTGGGAGAACCATATCACCTTCTACGGCCCGATCATGGCGATCAAGACGGACCGGGTCGGTTTTTTTGACGGGTTTGCCCGGTACCGGACGTTCTTCCGGATTTACGGGACTATTGGCGTCGTCATGGTCGTTGTCGTATCGGTGCTGATGACGCTCCTGCTCGTCAACGCACTCCAGTATACGATCGTAGAGAAACCACAACCTACTGCTGTAAATAACCTGAACAATTTTTTAGGAATACCCGGCGTGAACGATTTCATCCCCCTCACCATTGCAGTGCTGATCGGTCTTATCATCACGATGGTGGTCCACGAATTCGGTCACGCGATCCTCTGCCGTGTCGAAGGCATCCGGGTGAAATCCATGGGACTCCTCGTGCCGGTCATCCCCATCGGCGCCTTTGTTGAACCGGACGAGGAGGACCAGGAACGGTCAAAGGGATGGCCGAAGATGCGGATGTTCGGGGCTGGCATCACCAACAACATCCTTGCCGGGGTGATCTGTTTTGGCCTGCTGATCTTCCTCCTCGGATTTGCCGTACCTCTTTCCATTCCTTTTGTCAATGGGGTCTATGTGGACTCCCCTGCATATACTGCTGGTGTGCCGCCAAACTCCATAATAACGGAAGTAAACGGAGTCAGCGTCCCGACCACAGATGACGTTGCCCGTGTGCTGGGCAGGACGAAACCTGGGGATACTGCCACCGTGGTGGTCGATAACGGGGGGACTCCGGAGACATATACCCTGACGCTCGCCGCATGGCCTGCGGGAGTGGGAAACAGCACGAGCGGGTTCATGGGTGTCTCTTATTACGATACCGCATATATGAAACAGGTATTCAACAGCCTAGCAAGCCCGCTCGGGTTTTTTATCCTCCTTGCTCTCCCGTTCGGGGTGATTCTCTATCCTGGTACCTATGGATCGTTCATGGTACTCATAAACGATACGGCAAGCTCCGCGATGTGGAGTGTCCCGTTCCCGCATTTCTGGCTCGTGATCCAGATCCTTTTCTGGTGCGGCTGGTGGAACCTTGCAGTCGGTACGTTCAATGCCCTGCCCCTGGTCCCACTCGACGGCGGGTACATCATGAAAGAAGGGGTGGACCGGATCCTTGACCGGAAAGGCCTGATCCAGTACTCGGGTTATGTTGTTGCTGCGGTGAGCTATGCGATGGTGGCCGTCATCATAGCAATCTTCATCCTGCCAAAGCTCTTCCAGATGGGACTGGTCTGAATAAATCTACCCTCCTTGCTTTTTTTCACTCCCCCGCGGATATCCGGGCTGCCTTCCCGGTGCTCCTTCGAAGTATCCGGAAGAAGCTCTTTCCCAGCGCCGGGTCATACGGACCTCAAGGGCACCTGCCCTTACAGGTAGATCCTGGAGAAGAGCGCCTCGTATCTCTCCGGGTTGTTGAGAACCCTGAGCACCGGTGCACGCTGTTCCACGAGATTGTAGAGGGGATCGGTGACCGTGTCCATCACCCCGGCAATGTGGCCTGCCCGGACAATTCTGAGCCGTGGCCTTTGCGGGTAGAGGGAGTTCTTTACATAGGCCCCGGATGTCATCTCATAGAAGACCGCACCGCGAAGTTTCTCGTAAGGCTTATAATCGCTCTCGAAGGCGGATGAAACGAGGTTTGCCATCTGGAGCACATCGGTGGCGGAGGGATTGATCGTGACGTGGCCGTACCCCGGCGGGACCACCACGATATCCCCGGCCGAGGCTGCAATCAGCACCACATCCAAGCAGTCCCGGGTCTGGATCAGGTAGTGCGCCTCCCCGTGGAGTACTTCGTAGATCTCCGGGTACCCGGTACCGGAGGGGCTCTCCGGGTGGTAATGTCCCGCGGTCTTCATCCATTCCCCGCAGAGATCACGCGGCGGAATGACCGTGATATCGAAACGGATTCCCTGATCCCGGAGCCATGCACGGTCTTCCGGAGATCGGGCCACGTCGCGGTACATGTAATAGACCGGCCCGGTGCAGGTGCAGCCCGGGTCAGCGAATACAGTTGCGAGTTCACGTGCATCCCTCACCGAGGGGACGGGCAGTTTGCCTTTCCAGTAGACCTGTCCTGTGTACCCGGATCCGGGCCCCGATGCGTTTTGTCCCATAGTCATTTCCTGCCGCCGATCACCAGCTTCGCCAGCTCGTAAAACCCGGCATCAACAGTCTTCTGGCGCGAGACTGCGGTGCTGAGCGGGACGCTGCGGATGCGGTTCCCGTCAAGGGCCACCATGGTTCCAAACTCCCCGTCCTGTATGAGCTGTACTGCTGCCACGCCGAAACGGGTGGCGAGCACCCGATCATAGGGGGTGGGTGAACCACCCCGCTGGACATGCCCGAGGATCGTTACCCGCGTTTCCACACCCATCCGGCGCTCGATCTCTTTTCCCAGCAGGTTGCCGACGCCAACAAACTTCTCGTGGCCGCACTCGTCCCGGATATGATCAGGAACCGGTGGCATCCCGATATCCTCCCGGTGCGCCCCTTCAGCAACGACCACGATCGAAAATTTCTTCCCGGCCTCGTACCGGGCCATGAGGTTTTTGCAGACCTCCTCCATGGTGAAGTGTACCTCGGGGATCAGGATTTCGTCGGCACCGCCGGCAATCCCTGCCATGATGGCGATCCAGCCCACGTCCCGCCCCATCACCTCGACCACGATGATACGGTGGTGCGATTCTGCCGTGGTATGCAACCGGTCGATCGCTTCCGTAACTGTCGTCACGGCCGTATCAAATCCTATGGACGCATCGGTTCCCACGATATCGTTGTCGATCGTCTTTGGGATCCCCACGATCGGGATCCCCTTCTCCGCCACGTCCCGGGCCGCCGCGAGGGTTCCGTCCCCGCCCACGACCACAAGGGCATGGATCCCGAATCTTTTCATGTTGTGCTGGATCTTCTGGAACTCCGTGACATCTTTCAAGGGGTTGGTCCGGGACGTACCCAGGATCGTTCCCCCTTTTGGCAGGATTCCCGATACGGAAAAGTCGGTGAGCGGCTCGACATCCCCGTCAATGATGCCCTGCCAGCCGTTCCTGATTCCCAATGTCTCACAGTCCTGGCGGAGGCCTGCCCGGACCACCGCACGGATTGCCGCATTGAGCCCGGGGCAGTCTCCCCCGCCCGTCAGCACCCCGATAGTTTTCATCGACATCTCCCTACCATCCCTTCTCGCTCACAGGTAATACCTTTTCCGGCGCCATCAACAGTCCCCTTCCCCAACCCGGGTTCACCGGCTTACCTCCATGAAGATCCTCCTGTGGATGATTCGCCAGCAGAGGATCAGCTGGGCAAGATCGCCCGCGGTGACGTACTGCCGGTTCTTGAAGATGGAGATTGGCGATACCCGGGTCTGGTGTTCGATGTTCTGTTCCAGTTTCCGTACTACGTGTTCGCTCAGTTCGCCGTCCATGATCATCTTCCCCATCCGCTGCCCCCCTTTCCCTCCGGTCTCGAACTCGAGGGCAAAGTTCCGTTCCGAGAGGGATAGGATGGAGTAAAGGTCGAGCGAGAGATCGATGTTCCCGAGGCTCTGCTGCATCCGTTTCTGGACGAGCGTGACCCGGTATACGTTCCATTTCCTGCCGGCATCGCGGCCGTAACGGGAATATCCTACCCCGATCACGGCATCGGCAAACTCCCGCTGGGGTAAGATATACCTCTCATACTCCGGTTCCCGCTCGGTGATCTCCCGCATCACCTGCTCCCGGGTGTACCCGCGCTTGTTCATGTCCCGCCGGATCTTCCAGTCATACTTCACCTCCCGGTCCGGGTCCACGAAGAGAGTGAAGTCGAGATATTTGCGGAGCGTTTCCGTATAGAGCGTGTGGAGCCCTTCGAGGATCAGGATCTTCTTTGGCCGGAATATCGCCGGGGGATCGAAGGTACCGGTGGCATGGTTGTAAGAGGGCTTCTCGACCGGCACCCCCCGTTTGAGCTGGATCAGGTCCTGTTCGAGTTGCGCAATCCGGTTCGCCCGGGGATCGAGCGGAGTGACCCCTGTCGCGAGCCTGCCGGCCCGGTCAAGGCTGTGATAATCGTCCAGCGTGATAGTGGAGACGAGGTCGTCCCCGAAGATGTTCCGCACTCCCCGGGTGAAGGTGGTCTTCCCCGAACCGCTGTCTCCCGCCACGCCGATCGTGAAGATATACGGTGATACGGCGATCGTGTCCTTGAAGTTCGGCTGGTGCGTATGTCATACCCCCTCTGGTTGATCAGGGAAAGACCATCCGGCAGGCCCGGGAGATCTCTGCCACGCTCCAGGCCTGCGCAATGCACCCCCGGGGAAGGAACGGCAGGTCCCCGTCAAAGATCTCGGAGATGTACCCTGCGCCCGCCTCCCGGATATGGGAGAGGATGGGGAGCAGCAAGGGAGCGATCGCTGCCCGGTCCCGCCCGTTCCTGAGGAGCGCTTCCACGTACCCCCCCGTCAGCCAGGGCCAGACGCAGCCGTTGTGGTAACTGGTGTCGCCATCGAACCGCCCGCGGTATGCCTGGTCCCGGGGAGAGAGCGTACGCAGTCCATACGGGGTGAGAAGCTCACGGGCGACGGTCTCCAGCGCCAGCGTAGCCTGTGCCTGTTCCACGAGACCCAGCGCCAGCGCGATCACCTGGTTCGGGCGGATGGACGGGTCGACCGGATCAATGCGGTCATACAGGCAGTGTGCTTCCTCGTTCCAGAATGCCCTGAATGCCTCCGTAGCCGATTCCACCGAGACCGGGGGGATAATTCCCATCGACTCTGCCTCGTCAAGTGCATGGATCCAGAGGGCATTGATCTCCACCGGTTTGCCTTCCCGGGGAGTGAAGACCGTATCCATCCATGTACTCCCCGGGACTACGCGGATCAGATCGTGATCAAGGGTTGCCACGCCGGATCCGGGATACTGTTCGAGAATTTCTGCAACAACGGGGCGCATGCCGGCAATGAACCGGTCATCCCCCCAGTGGCGGCGGTACCTCCCCAGGGCATAAATGAACCAGAGCGAGGCATCGCTTGAATGGTAGTTGTCCGGGAAACGGTTCGGGATCACTCCCCCGTCGATCTTCTGGGCAAGACGCCTGAGTACTGCCTGAGTGGTTTCCTTTCTGTCTCTCTCTATCAGCAGCCCGGTGATGCTGATGGCCGAATCCCGCCCCCATGACTCGCGGAACCAGTGGTACCCTGCAGAGATCTCGTCATGGTGGCAGAAGGTCTCTGCCGCATAATCGAGCCATTCGCGGGGGGATGTGGGCGAAGGAAGTGCGGTGGTTTTCCCCGGCACCTGGTTGCTTAAGAAACACCGCAGCGAGACCGATCCATCCCGGACGGTGCCGGTGAAGAATCCCGGGGAGAAAAGGTCCTCCACCGGATCATAGCCCCGTTCCTGCTCCCGCTCGTACCAGACATTCCAGTAGGTGACCGGGTCCTGCGTGAACGGGAGATCCCCTTCGAGAACGACCTCCCTCCAGCGGACACCCCCGGCATCTGTCTCAAAGTCCGGGCGGGGGTCCCGCATCACCTGGTCGACCGGCCTGTCAGTAATGAGCGGACGGATGGTGAGCGATGCCTCCCCGGTAACCGCGTAGGTGATTGTTACACCCTGGCTGAACGTGATCGTCTTCCGGATAAGCACGTCCCCGACCATGCAGGTCCAGCAGGGGGGATAGAGTGTGAAAGAAAAGAGGTGCGGGAGCTGGGCGTCCCCCTGTGCACCCTGGTACTGCTGCGCGGATATCCTCACGCCGTTGACCTGCTCATCAAGTGCGGAGAGATATACCCTGCCCCGGTGGACAAGGAGCCCGTGGTACTTCCGCGTGTTTCCCCCCACGGAAGCGGAGCAGTACGTGTGTTCGCCTGCCATGAGGTACTCGAGTCCCCGGGCCGTTTTTCCCTCCTGAAGTTCCCGCCCGTACAGGAGGGTCATTCACCGGACTCCGGATAAGCGGCGTGCTGGTCCACGACCTCCTGGTAAACGCGGAGCGTCTCGTCGGCGATATGGTCCCAGGTGAAATGCTCGAGGACCCGCTGCCGCCCGTTCTTTCCCATCTTTGCCGCAAGATCGGGATCTTTGAGAATCTTAACGATATATTTGGCAATATCGGACGGGTTGTACGGGTCTATATGATAACCGCAGATATCGTCCCCCATGGGGATCACCTGCTCGCGGAAACCACTCGTGCCCCGTGCTCCGACCACTACCGGTTTTTCCATGGACATCGCTTCTATGCAGACAATGCCGAACGGCTCGTATTTCGAGGGAAATACACAGACATCGCTTGCCGCGTAATAGACAAGGCGTTCCGTTTCCGGCACCATCCTGAAATGCAGGATCACGTTTTTCCCGAGATGCAGCTCCCGGACCATCTGGCTGAGCAGCTGCTCCTGGTCGCCTACCCCGAGGAGGACGAGTTTGGCATCCGGGATCTCCTTAATGATCTCGGGCATGGCGAGGAGGAGGGGATCGGCGCCTTTTACCCAGGTGAGCCTGCCGATAAAGAAGATCATGGGCGAGCTGCCGACGCCGATCCGCTCGCGGAACGCCTCTACCTGCCTTTTTGGGATCTTCGCCGGGTCATACTTGCCAGTATCCACACCGTTGTGGAGTACCCTGATTTTTGCCTCCGGGTACCCGAAGCTTACCAGTTCGTCCCGCATCGCATAGGAGACCGTGACGATCCGGTCGGCAGTCATAGCAGAAAGCCGCTCAATATCCTTGATCGTGTTTGACCCGGAGGGGTTCCTGCCCTGCTCCGTGGAGTGGAAATGGAAGACAAGCGGGGTGTTGAGGTTCCGCTTGCAGATGATACCGGCCAGGGCTGCGATCCAGTCGTGCGCCACGATCAGGTCGTACCGGCGATGTTCGTTTTGTACCAGCTGGTTCACGAGTTTTGAAGCGGAGAGAACGTTGTAGAGTACGGTCTCGGCAAAAAAATTCTGGCCGTTGTGGTCCCAGTTCTTGACTTCATCCGGGTTGACGATGGAGAAGATATCAGGGAATGTCATCAGGCGCGGGCGGTGGACCTCGACGCCGGCCCAGGTGTCGGAGGTCGGGTCGTTTCCGGTGTTCCGGGAGAAGACTGTTATGCTATGCCCCTTTGCAATGAACTGCCTCGTGATCTCCATAGCATAGGTTCCAAGACCGCCCCGGAAGAACGGGGGGAACTCATCCACGAAGTATGCGATCTTCATGATACAACCCGGGCATAGGTATCCGTCAGCCGCTGGACAATCGGGCCCCAGAGGAAGAGCCGGTCTACCTTGCCCCGCCCGCGTTTCCCAAGGGCACCGGCATTCCATGGTTCGTCCATCATGGTATTGATCCCCCATGCAAGGGACTCCGGATCCACGCCCACCTTGATCCCGTTGACGAACGCATCGATGTTCTCAGAAAGGCCGCCGACATTGGAGGCCACCACGCACTTCTCCGCGCTCCAGGCCTCGAGAAGGACGAGGCCGAACGGTTCGTTCCGGCTGGGGATGACAACGATGTCCGCAGCGTTCAGCAGCCGGATGTACTCCGAGTCCGGGATATACCCGACAAAGTTGACCGGCAGATCCCAGGCACGTTCCTGCAGGTACTTTTTCATCCCCCCGTCGCCGGCGACCACGACTCTTGCATCCCACCGGTGCTTGCAGACCATGCGTATCGCCTCGATGAGCAGGTCAGGTCCCTTTTGGTACACAAGCCTGCCGATGAAGAGAATCAGGGGCGCATAGGGATGGATCCCGTAAGCGGCTTTCACTTCGCCGGGATCGATCTCCGCCCGAAACTCTTTTGGGACAACGCCGTTTGGGATCACCTCGCATTTGCTCTCCGGGATATTGTAGAGGGTCATCACTTCGTTTTTCAGGGTCGAGGAGACGGCAGTCACGCGCTTTGCAATGAGCCCGCCATACCATTCCTTGCCGGAGATTTCGCGGAACTCCCACCAGTCGCCGAACTGGTTGCCGTTCCTGCCGTATTCCGTTGAATGGAACGTAAGGATCGTGTTCCGGTCCTGCAGGTGATGGAGTGCCTGCACCGGATGCCAGTCATGGAAATGAAGGAAATCGAATTTCCCGAATCGGTCCTCCTTCCTGAACTGCTCCACCATGCTTTTGCTCATGTTGTCGCAGTACTCGACGATATTATCGCCCTTTGGCTGGCAGTAGTGGTAATGCACCCCGTTGACGGCCTGATCAGGGATGCTGCCCCGGGTAAAAAAATGGACCTCGTGGTTCTGTTTTACGAGCGTCTCTGCAAGGTGCGTGGCGGCGTTGGCGAGTCCCCCGACACGCTCCCCGTACATCGACTCCCAGCAGAAGTACGCTACTTTAAATGACTCCATAACAGCTCTCTCCTCTCTTTTACGGCGGCTATCAATTCGTGCCGTTCCCCGATGCCCCGGATGCTCTCCGCGAGCTTCTGGTCCTCCAGCACATCGTTGATCCAGTGGTAGAAATCCTCCCGCTCCTGGTGGTACGCGATCGAGTCCATGGGCACAACATAGAGTTGCTCTTCGAACTGGTCCAGGTTGTAGGCAGCATGGCCGATGAACCCGGACGGGCCGGCAAAATGGAAGGCCAGTTCCGGCGGCAGGGTCCGCAGGGTCTTGGCCGACTTCCGGTTTTTCATTACCCGTACGTTGCGGGACTCGAAGTCCGCAAGCACCCGCATGTAGGTCTTGAATGCGTCTTCTGCATCGTGGTGGCTGAAGTAGGTGTGCACTTCGCCGCAGGTCCCGTACTTCGAGGCCATGTAATAGAAGTGATCGCTTGTCTGGAGGTACCGCCAGATCGGCTTGTCGATCGCATAGGTCTTTGCTGCCTGGATGGCGTGGAAGGCGGTCTGCTGGCGCTCGTTTCCCATCCATGCCGACGTATCCTTCTCCAGATCGGCCCAGGAGATGGTCTCCTGCACATCGATCTCCCCGACCGGCATGTTCCGGGCTACCACCTGCGATGGCAGCACGGGCTCGACGCCGCGCTGTGCCAGTTCGCCCGGCAGGCTGCGCAGGAAGTCGAAGATGCCCGTCTCCTGCCAGCAGTGCTCGCCGAATGTCTCGTAATCGAGGAAGATGTTGATCACGTCGCCGGGAGACGAGGCGATCCATTGGGCATAGGTATCGGCAGTCAGCGGGTACATGTCCCAGGTCCGGTTGGTAAACCGGAATGCGATATCGTCGGACAGGGTGGTGTTGCGCAGCATCACCGGGATGCCCTGGCACTGGTATACATAGTTCGGGCTGCGCCACCCGAGGATGCGATCCACGCCCTCCGTGAAGATGCCGGCAAAATCCATGTCTTTGACCGTGGCGGCGACCTCATTGTTGAAGGTGAATTCGGTATTCTCGAAGATCGTCGGACGGACCCGGAAATGATCGAACATCAGGTCGGAATGCATCCTTACCTGCTCCCGGAACTCACTCTTGTCGGAAAAACAACTGGCGATGCTATGATAATACGTCTGGCCAATCAGTTCCGTATTCCGGTGCCGTGCGACGGCCTCGAAGAGCGAAAGGGTATCAGGGCTCCACTTCTCCAGCTGCTCGATAAGGGTACCGGATAACGAGAACGAGCAGGCAAATCCCTCGTCAAGTTTTTCGAGTATTATCTTTGTGGCGGGATTGTAACATTTTTCAGCGACACGCAGGAGGATCTCCTTGTTGAGGCCGTCAAAATACTGGTCGAACAGGTCCTTCTTTTTCAGTTTCGGGGCCGGAGAAAACAGCCGGTTCAGCCGGTATGGCTGATGGACTTCGAACCCCATGCATATTTGTGGCATAGCAGACACTTCCCACTGGACAAGGGGGACGATCCGCCAGGTACCGGAGATGCCTGAGATCTTGTATGGTCTGTGATGTTACATGATATGCAGGGAGATGTATGGTGGATGTTCAGGTATTGTTTTATCCGGTGTACCTGCGGACAGTTACTTGGCCTAGCATACTTACATCCCGTACCTATAATTTAAAACTATCGGGTATCTGCAAAAATTATCAGATATTGCATTCTCCTGTATAGAGAATATATATTGTTCCGATTCCCTACGGATCGGCACCTTTTCTGGAACGATCCGGATAGTATCTGGATTACTGCCAAGCCCGCCCCGGATCCCCCGGGCAGTCCCGGTGTCAGAATGGATCCGCAGCAAATGCGAGGGATGAGATCCTGTCTCCCATACCGGCAGTCTTTGCGATTCCCCGGGTGATCAGGGACGGGATCACGATGATGTGGTACTCCCCGGCACGGAATATCCCCGGTGATAATTCCCTGCCGAACGCACCGGCGGTATCTTCAAGTGCCCTGTGCCCCTCAGAAACAAAACCGGGTCCTGTACCCCCGGCAGCCTGTGCAGCACTCCGGGATGCAAAGAGCAGGGCATCACGGGTCTTTTCCGGATGGAGTGGATCTTTACAGATAACGATGTAGTACCCGAAGGTATGCAGGTGCAGCCGCACAAGGCCGGTTGATCGACAGATATCAATTGCCTGTTGTGCCAGTTCGCTGGCTGAAAGGGGAGTATGCCCGTGATTTCGGGGCACCGCCGGGTTCTGGCTCCGGTGCACGAACCCGAGTTCCCGCTCATTCAGGCCGAGACTGTCCGCATGGGGGAGTATATACCGGAGGAAGTATCCGGTGATCTCCGTGTCCGCTACGGTTACCCATTCCACATGGATTCTCAGGGACGGGTTCTCCTTTTTTGCCAAAACAAGCTGGTCGGCTGCGTTCCGGAATTCCTTGTCTGACGTGAGGTACTGGTACCCGGAAAGAAATGCCCGGTCACAGGTGGAGGCTGCGTTCCGGAATTCCCTCAGTATTTCCTTGTTGAGAATGACCGTTGAGGGATCGTGGTGTGGTGAGACGATGAACCGGTTGTTCCGGGGAACTGCCCCCTCTGCGAGAGGAACGAGGCCGGGAGAATATTCAAAGACGAGATGGACAATGTCCGGCAGTTTCGCGGGCACCAGGGTCGTGTTGGGGATCGTGACCCCGGCCTCCCTGAGCATTGCCTGCGTGGTAACACCTATGGATGGTGCTATGCATATTACCTCAGGTACACCGGCAGACGCAAGCTGGACTGCGGCTATCCCGGCCTGCCCGCCAATCGCACTGCTTCCGCTGAAGTGGTGGATGAACTGCCGGTACTGCCGGGTATCCCGCACAAAGAGTTCGTCGGCAGTGCAGGTCTGCATGGAGCGGTACAGCCTTGACGGGAACACGGCCATTTCCCCCTGGAAGGAAGGCAGTGAGTTGAGCAGTCTTTCAGTAACCGGGATGATCCGGTCGATGTTTACGTTGAACCCGACAATCGTCCTGCCCAGCGGGGGTGGTTCCAGGTTCCGGTAGAGATCATGCCACGTGCTATCCTCCATGAAACATCCCTGTCTCCTCTTTACAGCATGCGTCCTTTTCAACTATTGCATGCGCCGGCCGGGCGACGGTGAACGGACAATTCCCGGGGCACCAATACTTTAAAAACCCTTTGAACTACTACACACATACTGGTGAATGCAGTGGCCGACAAGTTCCGGAAGGATTTCCCTCAGGTCCCGGAGCGGATATCGGGACTCGTGGATCTCGCGTATAATCTCTGGTGGAGCTGGAACCCTGCCGCAAAGATGGTGTTCAAGCAGCTCAACCCCCAGGCCTGGGTCGAGAGCACCCATAACCCGGTCCGGATGCTCACCGAACTTCCGGAAGAAACGCTTGTCACTGCATCGAAAAATCCCCTGTATCTCCGGCACTACGATATCGTGATGTCCCGGTTCCGGCAGGAGCTTGCGAGCAGGAACAGCTGGTACACGGAACATTTCTCCCACAACCACGGCCATACCATCGCGTATTTCTCCGCCGAATACGGTCTCCACCATTCCCTTCCCTTCTATGCCGGTGGTCTCGGGTTTCTCGCAGGAGATCATCTCAAGGAGTCAAGCGATCTCGGCCTGCCGCTGGTCGCAGTCGGGTTCATGTACTCCGAGGGTTACCTCAACCAGCACATCGGGCAGGATGGCTGGCAGGAGAATATCAAGGAGCTCCTGAACCGGGATGCATCCCCGATCAAGCGGGTGATGTATAACCATGATACTCAGCTGGTCGCCCGGGTACCGTTCATTGATCCTCCGATCTATATCTCGGTCTGGCGTGTCGATATCGGGACGATTCCCCTGTATCTCCTCGATACCGACATTAAGGAAAATGATCCCGCGAACCGGATGATCTCGAGTCGCCTGTATACCGGCGATAATGAACAGCGCCTCAGGCAGGAAATTGTCCTCGGTATTGGCGGGAGTTATATTCTCGATATCCTTGGCATCCGCCCCACGATCATCCACCTGAATGAGGGCCACCCGGCGTTTGCGCTGCTCGAGCGCATCCGGGAGAACGTGGCGGATAAGATGAGCTTTGAGGAAGCCTATGCCCACGTGCAGAATACCAGCCTTTTCACGACACATACCCCTGTTCCTGCAGGGCACGATGCCTTCCCTCATGCACTGATGGACAAATATTTCGGCGGGTATTATTCCCTTCTCGGTACCCCCCGTGAGACCATCCTTGGCCTGGGGCGTGCACCGCAGGATCCCGGGGGGATCTTCAACATGACCGCGTTTGCCCTGAAGATGTGTGCTTTCCGGAATGGCGTGAGCAAACGGCATGGTGAAGTGGCGCGGGATATGTGGCAGCGGCTCTTTGCAGAGAACGGCACGAATGTTCCCCCCATCAGGCATATAACAAACGGTGTGCATGTCCCAACCTGGCTCGATCCCCGGATGGAGCTGCTCTTCAACACCTATTTCTCGCCCTCGTGCCCTAACTGGCTCAGCGAGCATGACAGCCCTCTCATCTGGGAGATGATCAACGAGATCCCGGACGAAGAACTCTGGGCCGTGCATGTCCAGCTCAAGCGGAAACTGGTCAACCGGATACGGGAGCACAAGCGGCGGAAATGGGTGAGTGAGGGTACAGATCCCATTAATGTCGTCTCCGGCGGTGCCCTCCTTGACCCAAACGCTCTCACGATCGGGTTTGCGAGGAGGTTCTCGACCTACAAACGTGCGGATCTCATCTTCCAGGATATGGACCGGCTCAAGCGGATCGTTAACAACCGGTGGCGGCCGGTGCAGATCATCTTTGCGGGAAAGGCGCACCCTGCTGACGACGAGGGAAAACGGATCATCCAGAAAGTATACCAGTATGCCCACCAGCAGGATTTCGGAGGGAGGATCGCGTTCGTTGAGGATTACGGGGAGCAGATGGCACAGTACCTGGTTCATGGCGTGGACGTCTGGCTCAATAACCCCCTGCCTCCTATGGAAGCCTGCGGGACGAGCGGCATGAAAGCCTCTCTCAACGGGGTCCTCCACATGAGTATCATGGACGGGTGGTGGATCGAAGCCTTCAATGGCACGAACGGCTGGGCATTTGGCGATACGGTGACGGGAAAGAACCGGGACTGGAGTGATGCGGGGCAGCTCTACGAACTGCTCGAACGCGAGGTGGTGCCACTCTACTACACGGTATCGAATGACGGCTTTCCGCACATGTGGGTGAAGAAGATGAAGGAGGCGATCAGGAGCACGGCGCCGCGTTTCTCCGCACGAAGGATGGTGAAGGAGTACGTCAGGCAGGGGTACGATCCGGCCCTTGGGTTTGCCGTGGCGGGGAAAAAAAGCAATGTGAGATGAAACGGGTAATGCCCGTTTAGTATTCCGTGGTTTTTATTCTGCTACTTACGCAGCACGGCAATCTTCGATCCGCGGGGGATACCCGTATCATCCGCGATCATCCCGCACTTGACGCACATGAGATAGGCGACCGGGGGCAGGTTCCCGTATTCGCTGAGCGACTCGTAATTGGCCATGCCCTTCGAGATGATGATAGTGCACTGGCCGATCGCCTGTGCCAGATCTGCCGGTATTTTATCGGGATCGAGGCCTATCTCTGCACCGCCACCGGTGGTTGTGAGGCAGTCGGCAACCTTGTCGAATCCGAACGCGAGAGCATCATCCATCGTGGCGTCGTTGAGGATCGGCGCGTCCCGGACTGCAACCGTTACGTGCGAGCCATGGGCCTTCAGGTACCCGACCAGCAGCCGGTCGAAGACGATCTCCCCGCAGTTGTCCGTGAGATAGACGACACGGGAGCAGCGGTTGAGGATCTCGCCCGTGTCGTCGCGATCCAGCCCTTTGGCAAACTCATCCGCAAAGAACCGGGAGAAGTCCGAAGTGACCTCGTGGTCCCGGACCGCATAATCGAATGTGTTTCCGATTACGCTGGCAAGTACGTGATCCCGGAAATCATTGAGCTGGTAACGGACCTCGCGGCAGACAGAAACTGCCTCTGCATTTCCCGCCCTCTTCAGTTCCCGGAACGGATCGGGATCCCCGATCATCCTGCAGGCTTCGCGGTGGACTGCACTGGCGATCTGCGGATGGAGCAGGGAAGTCCCCTTCATTTTGTCCAGCAGATCCGTGCAGGCAGCAACCGTGGCTTCCGTCCGGGTGGGATCCGCAGACGCGAGTTGACACTCGAAGACAACACGGGATAACAGGCAATCGATGCAGGTATCGGTAAGCTTCATACTATGATCTATGAATTCGTGAAATGATCAGAAAATGCAATGGGGCCACTGAGATTTGAACTCAGGTCAGAAGAGCCACTGAGATTTGAACTCAGGTCAGAAGACCCCCAGTCTCCTAGGATGGCCAGGCTACCCTATGGCCCCGCTCTCATACTGTAGGATGAGATCACTTATGTATCTTGTCGTTCATGAACGGATTTTCGGGAGGATATATAAACCGCCACGCTACATCGCCACGTGATGATGGCGGTTTACCGGACAGGCGTTATGGAACTGTCATGAACTCATCGGGACCCGGCCCGAACGGTACGAAATGGCACGTGAGCGATACGGGAATAAAAAAGTCAACGGCCAGTGACCGGGCTACTCCGTCAGGAAACAGATAACCGGTCCCCGCCCTTGTCGGCCGGTCAGATATTCCCGCGCTTGAACTCCTCAACCCGCGATATGAGATTTTCGAGCTCGGTATCCGTGATCCTGATCTTTCCTTCAATAGCGTCGATCTCGTTGAGAAGCTGACGGATCCGCACGTACATCAGATAGATGATGAACTGCTGGACAACGATAACGCCGCCAAAGAGGACCAGCATGTATCCTTCGTATGCCATTATCTCACCTGGAATGCAATCACCTGAATACTGCACGGGCCAGACGATCGACGAAACTTTCGTGATTTGCCTCTTCAGAGGCCTCGTCGTATTCTGCACCTGCCATCTGGGCCGCAATACGCTTGAACGCCCGCGTGGCAGGCGTATTGGGATACTTCAGTACGCAGGGAGACTTGTACGCGGCTGCACGACGTACACTGGCGTCTTCAGGAACAACGTCGATCACCCGGACCCCCAGCACATCCTCAACGCTCTGGGAGCGGAGCTCGGTGTGCTCGAGCCCTGCACGATTCAGGATCGCCCCATAGACCTGTCCACCCATCACTTCGCAGAGGATCTTGGTCTTGAGGGCATCTGCCATAGATGCAAGCTCCGGGTTTACCACGAGGATCACCTGATCTGCAACCGAAAGAGGGACAACACCTTCCTTGGAGATCCCGCTCGGTGCATCGATAAGGAGGAACTCACACCGGTCCACCAGTTTGTGCATGACGTCGCGGAGCTTATCAGGGTCAGCCTGCTGGAACCCCTGCAGGGAGATCCCGCTTGGCACAACTTTTACACCTGCGGGGCCTTCATAGATCGCATCCTCGATATCTGCCTTCCCGGCAAGAACCTCGTGAAGGGTGACCGGGACATCGTCCATACCGAGGATCAGGGCCATATTCGCCATGCCGATATCAGCATCGAGAATATAGGTCTCCCGCTCCAGCATGGCGAGGGAAATGCCAAGATTTACCGTAAGCGTGGTCTTCCCGACACCGCCTTTTCCGGATGTGATGGTGTATGCCCTGAGCATCAGAATTCTTAACCCACAAGTTGGGGAAAAGGATATTTATACGTATTGAAAGGCGCTCTGCCCTACGAACGTCGGATAGCCCCGTAATACAACAGAAATCTTACAGGATCCGGGAGGATTTACACTGATCAGCAGGAACCAGAGGGCCCGTCCTGCGCTTCGCCAGGGGGATTTTACCCGGGTGCAGGATATCGTTTCCATACGGCCGGTCCGTATCAGGAATCTTTATATTTCCAGACATCGACGAAGCCATGCCAACTAACTGAAAAGTGCCGCCCGGCCCGGATTCCCGGTGGCAGAATCTGAGAAGGGACATCTCCCTGAAAATTCAATGAAACTCTCATATTGTGCAAAGGTGAAAAGCAATATGTATATATGTTCCCATCAGGTATTATCAATTACACAGGGTAGTGCAGCAGGAGACGCAGTATGTTGAAAGAGAAGATCTCTGCATTCATTGAACTGATTCGATCTATTGACGGGGTTGCAGCATGTGCCCTTGTATCCCGGGACGGGATAATCGCAGGTAAAAATTTTGATCGTGAACTCAACGAGCCCTGGTTCGGGGCGCTCTCGGCAACCATACTTGCCTCAGCGGAATCGGTAGGCAGCATCATCAGGATGAAATCCATGAGTTCCGTCACCATCCGGGCAGAGGACTCTTCTATTGTTGTCATGGGTGCCGGGGAAAATTTCCTTATTACCGCAATCATTACGGACAAGGCAGATTTTGGGAAAGTGCATACTGAGATGCTCCTGGTTGCCAAAAAGATCGGGGAGGCGATGTGATGTATACAATACTGGTGGTTGACGACAGCCCGTTCATTGTCGATGTTTTTGTTACCATGCTCGAACGGGGCGGATACAGGACTGTTGCCGCGTACGGGGGTGAGGAATGCCTCGAGATCCTGAAGACCGTAACTCCCGACCTGATCCTTCTCGATATCATGATGGAACCCGTGGACGGCTGGGAGACTCTTGAACGGATCAAGGAGAACCCGGAGACGAAGGAGATCCCCGTGCTGATGCTCACCGCAAAACAGCTGACTCCTGCCGAGGCACAGGAATATGGTATCTATATCGAGGACTACGTACTCAAGCCGATCACCCACCGCGAACTCTATGATGCGATCGAGCACGTGCTCACGCGGCGCCAGTCCATAAAATCGGATATGGATATGGCAAAACAGTCGGGATTCGATGGCGAGATTATCACCGAATATGCCCGCTTAAGCAAGAGCATCGACGTCAACAAACGTCTTATGAAAATCCTTGAGACAACCTACAATTTCAACGATTCCAAGGTCAGGGTAAGCGATGAGATCTCGCGGGCGATCAAGAGCATGGAAATGAACATCAAGTTCCAGGAAAACCGTCTCCAGCAGATCAAAGGGGAACTGTCCGGCTCCCCCTCCCCAAAATAACTTTCCCGCGTACAGTGCCAGTAAATATTTGAATACTATGCAGGCGTATACTATCCGGCATCCGGTGTATAATAAATACCTGCCTGTCATGATCCGGCTCACCGCTAGTCCGGCATATGCGAGGGAAAGAAACCGTGGATGAGACGATCCTGATTGTTGATGATAGTTCTTATATTGTGGACGGTCTTGTAGCCCTGCTAAAACGGAAAGGGTTCAAACCTGTCGCCTCCCATAGTGGCGATGAGGCTCTCACCATTCTTGTAACCGTCGTCCCCGATCTGGTCCTGCTCGATATCATGATGGAGCCCATGGACGGGTGGGAAACCCTGGATCGGATCAAGGCGAACCCTGCGACAAAGGATCTTCCGGTACTGATGTTCTCCGCCAAAAAGATCACGCCGGAAGAGGCAGAGCAGCACTGCCTGAATATCGAGGACTTTGTCTCAAAGCCTGTCAACCCCGCCCAGCTGCTGGAAGCGATACAGCGGATATTTACGCGGCGGACCAGTGTGAAGATGGAGGCTCTCGTAGCAAAAGACGCGGGTCTTGATCCTGCGCTCATCGAGGAATATTCCGCGCTCAGAAAGAGCATTGAGGTGGACCAGAACCTGCTCTGTGTACTGAAAAAATCCACGGGCATGTACCTGGCAGGAAGTACGCCCAACCCTGACGATATAGCAGCAGTCCGGAAACTGGAAGCCAAGATCCAGACGGATGAAAAACGCCTCAAAGAGATCAATGAGAAATTCACAAAAGTGGTGTAAGCGCTTCCGCCCGGTGCCGGGCGGTACACAGTATGAATAGGTATAGGGGTAATATTTATATAGTTTTTGGGCATTGTTATAATGCTGTACATCTTAGCCTGTATAGTTGAGGGTGGGTTCGTAGCTCAGTTTGGTAGAGCGCCTGGCTTTTAACCAGGTGGTCGGGGGTTCAAATCCCTCCGGGCCCGTTGCCACGAGCAATCGTGGGTTTTTTGCGGTGATGCATCTGAGAGGAAATCTGTTTATCTGGGAGGGGGTTTTTCATTGAGCACCAAACTTAATGTGTTGGAGCACGCGATGGTGCCGGATCATAAAATTATGGGCGAAGATGATGTATCGGAACTTCTCTCGCGCTACAACATTACTACCGAACAATTACCGAAAATCTACCATGACGATCCAGCCGTCAGGGAGATCGGCGCAAATGCCGATGATGTGATACGAATTATCCGGGCGAGTCATACCGCCGGCAGGGCCGAGGCATACCGTCTCGTGGTCAAGAGACCAAAGAAGTAATTCCGGGGTTGGTCAGTCTGATTGACAGAAGCATCTTATCGAAGGCATATTTTTCACGGGAGCATGTTGCGCGCCACCAGCTTGACTCTTTCAATTATTTCTTAAAGCACAATCTCCAGAAAGTGGTAAATGAACAGCGGGTTATCGAGACCGACATCGAGAACCGGGGCAAGAACAACGACCCGGTCTGGGTTGAACTGGGCACGATCGAAGTGAAAAAGCCGCTCGTGCGGGAAGCGGACGGGTCACAGGGAGAACTCTATCCCTGCGAAGCCCGGCTCCGCAATCTCACGTACGCGGCCCCGATCCAGCTCGGGCTGACACTCGTGCACGGTGATGACCGGCAGGAACCCATTATAACGACCATCGGGCAGCTCCCGATCATGGTCGGATCGCTCGCCTGCAATCTCTATGGTATGGACGATGCCCAACGCATCTCCCACGGCGAGGACGCATTCGATGCGGGCGGCTACTTTATCGTGAACGGGACAGAGCGCGTGCTCATGACCTTAGAGGATCTCGCATCCAACAAGATCATGACCGAGTTCACCGAGCGCTACAACGAGCGGATCTATGTTGCAAAGGTATTCTCGCAGTTCCGCGGGTACCGCGCACTGGTCGTTGTCGAGCGGAACAAGAAGAACCTGCTCGAGGTCTCGTTCCCGTCCGTTGCAGGCCACCTGAAGTTCGCGGACCTGATGCGGGCACTGGGCATGACGAACGACCAGGAAGTCGTGAACGCCGTATCCACGGACGAGGACATCCTCACGTTCATGATGCAGAACCTGGAAGAGAGCGAGTGCGATTCCGTCGATGGCGGTATCATGTACGTGGGCAAGAAGCTCGCGCCGAACCAGACACGGGACTACCAGCGCAAGCGCGCAGAGTTCGTGCTGGACAACTACCTCCTGCCGCACCTCAACTACTCGATGCCGGCAAGCCTCAAGGAAGGCGAAGAGGGCTACCAGGAAGCAGTCCTCTCGGTCCGGCTCGCAAAGGCCCACTTCCTCGGCCGCATGGCAGAGGCCTGTTTCGATCTCGTCTTAAACAAGCGCAGGATCGATGACAAGGACCACTACTCGAACAAGCGGCTGAAACTCGCGGGCGACCTGATGGAGGACCTCTTCCGTATCTCCCTCAACCGGCTCACCCGTGATATCAAGTACCAGCTCGAACGCGCCAGCATGCGCCACCGCGATCTCTC
>NZ_JBEKRH010000026.1:0-22942 GCF_049518935.1 Methanoregula sp. | reverse complement strand
GGAACTTCAACAGAATTACCGGCAGTGATGGATCCCACGAAACTCTCTGATGGCGATATATCATTGCCATTGCCGGATGCAACGATCAGGACATCCGATATGTCTCCGAGCCGCGGGTTGATGATACTCACATTCACCTTATCCATCTGGTTAATGGAGAATGACTCGGGTTTTAATGAGATACTGGATCTCACATCTGCCGAATCCACCTTTACTGGGATCTGGGAATGGACTGCATTGCCGCCATGGGCATTTGTTGAAACGGTGAAGAGCGGGAAATATGTCCCATCAGGAACATTACCGAAAGTTATGATGAAATTATAATCCACGGTGGCTCCCGGCCCGACAGTTGTAGCGGTCGTGAACGAACCCTGATTGACAATGTTGATACCGGGATCGATGAAATCCGACTGGGATAATGCCACGGAAGTATTGCCTGCATTGGTAACGTGAACTGTGACCGTTCCGGTCTCACCGGGATAAAAAACCGCGGGTGTGAGATCATATCCGGATACATACACAAGCGCTGCGGTATTCTGGACGTTTGCTGCCGGAGCAGTATTTACTGAAGGCGCAGTACTCGCAGAGGAGGCAGCACTCGCGGAGGATGCAGCATTCGCACAGGCGCTGCACACGAGCAGTATCAGGAAACTAACGATAACAAATCGACACTTCATACATTCTCCTTATAGTGGTACTAGTGTGGTGGTCTCGATGATGAATCCGTGCACCCAGCCATAAGAATAATTGCGATACAAATGAGAACGAGAGAGATAACCGCGATTTTTCGCATATTTCTCCGGTTATATTCCGACCCGATAAGTATTTCCATTTCATCCATCTTCTCAATTTTAGGACCGTCCGCGAGGGGATGATAGTCGATCTATTCAAGTCTGCCAAGTGGGGAAATATAGCAAAGGAGTATGTCAAAACATCATCAACAGCGAGCCTCACGATGCGTTTCTGTGGGTGTTTACCATGGGGTTGTCGGTGTGGATTTGAGGTTGGATGATACAGCACATGAAAAATCCCTGTTTTGAGGCTACAAGGAGATCAAAATCATCTTTTTTAACGCAAAAGAACATTCGGAAAATACAAGCAAATTGGGCCCAAAAAGAGAATTAGACTGCAATCAACGGCAATTAGGCCAGGGCCGAGATTCGAACCCGGGTCGGAGGATCCACAGTCCTCTAGGATAACCAACTACCCTACCCTGGCAGATGTCCCTTTTACATTTGCATCATTCTCTGATTAATCTATCCGTGTTTTGCCTTGAACCGGAGCCCGGAACCGGCGCTGTCCCGGGTACCGTGACAGCAGGGATGCGACTATTAATAGGCTCATGCGTCCATTACATATCAGGTTGCTCTGGTCCCTCTCTCCTGAAAAACGCGTGGCCCGTGTGCCGGCATTACAGCAGGAGCGGGATTTTTACCCGGGACCGGAGTGTCAGCGATAACGAGGAAGTAGTATGGCGGAGAACCCGAAGATCAGGACGCCCATTGTCTGCGTCATGGGGCACGTGGATCATGGTAAGACATCGCTCCTTGACCGTATCAGGGGATCGTCGGTCGTGAGTTCCGAGGTGGGGGCGATCACCCAGCATATTGGCGCCACCATCGTTCCCATCGACGCGATCCGCGCCATGAGCGGCTCGATGGAGAAACTCGCAATCAATATTCCCGGCCTCCTGTTTATCGATACACCGGGGCACCACGCCTTCACAACGCTCCGGGCGCGCGGCGGTGCACTCGCGGACATGGCGATCCTTGTCGTGGATATCAACCAGGGGTTCCAGCCCCAGACCATCGAAGCTCTGCAGATCCTCCGGAACTGCCGGACCCCATTTGTCATTGCCGCAACCAAGATCGACCGGATCCACGGGTGGCGGGTAAACGAGAACGAATCGTTCCTCTCCTCGTTTGCCAAGCAAAACGAACGGGTCCAGGGATTCGTGGAGAACAAAACCTACGAGATTGTCGGCAAGCTGGCTGAGCTCGAATTCTCTGCAGACCGGTTCGACAGGGTAGCAGATTTCCAGCGTAACCTCGCCATCGTCCCGGTCAGTGCCCATACCGGGGAGGGCATATCCGACCTGCTGATGGTCATGATCGGGCTGGCGCAGCGGTACATGAGCGACGCCCTGAAACTCGTTGTCGAAGGGGCAGGTGCCGGGACGGTGCTCGAGGTCAAGGAAGAAAGGGGCCTCGGGACAACCCTCGATGTGATCCTGTATGACGGAACCCTGTCAATCGGAGATGAGATCGCTGTCGCAACACAGGGGGATGTTGTCGTGACAAAAGTGAGATCCCTCTTAAAACCCCGGCCCATGAACGAGATCCTTGTGGAGGAGCGGTTCGAGCGGGTGAAGTCCGTTGTGGCAGCGTCGGGGATCAAGGTCACGGCGCCGAACCTCGAAGGTGCGATCGCGGGATCGCCATTCTTCGTGATCCGCGGTAATCGCGACGAGATCGAGGCAAGGATCAGGAAAGAGATGACCGAGATCCATGTGAACCTGGCCGATGAGGGGATCGTGATCAAGGCAGACACGATAGGGGCGCTCGAAGCGCTCTGCAAGGAGCTCGAGGGCAAGGAGATCGGCGTCATGCGGGCAGAAGTCGGGGCGGTCAGCCGCCTCGATCTTATCGAGACCGAGACCATCAAGAACCCGATGTTGCGGGTGCTGCTCTCGTTCAACACCCCGATCCTTCCCGATGCGGCAGAGATGATCAAAAACCCGCTCTACACGCAGGTCAAGGTCTTCGACGGCCGGGTGATCTACCAGCTGATTGATCAGTACGTTGAATGGCGGGACGAGCAAAAACGCCTTCAGGAAAAACAACGGTTCGAGCACGTTGTCATGCCGGCGAAGATCCGGCTCCTCCCGGACTGCGTCTTCCGCCAGAGCAATCCCGCAGTCGTGGGCGTGCGCGTGCTGGGCGGGAAACTGCGCAGTGGTGTAGACCTGATCAAGCTGGACGGCAAGAAGGTCGGGCACCTCAAGACCATGCAGCTCCGTCAGGAGTCGATCCGCGAGGCGGATGCGGGTCTTGAAGTGGCGATCTCTATCGAAGGTGCCACTGTCGGCAGACAAGTGAGCGTTGGCGACGACCTGTTCGTAGATATTCCCGAGCGCCATGTCAAGGTGCTGGAGAAAGAGATGATCAAGACCCTGAACCCGGGAACGCAGGAAGTACTCGGCGAATATACCGCCATGCGGCGGAAGGGCGAACCATTCTGGGGCAAATAACCGGGCGCGTACCGTTGCCTGATGGGGGACGCGAGGATTTAATAGCGTACCAGTATAATTAAATAGATACTTCTCATGTGTAGGCGATCTGCCGGCAGCCGGAGAGTGAAAAGGAATCGGATAAGGCCGCGTTCCTTGGATAACAATACGGAGAGACAATCATGGTTGAGTTTAAAATCGTAGTATCAGACCCCAAGACCGGTCGTGCCTATAATGTCGACGCCAGTGGCGGTGCAGCAGGTGCGATCGTTGGAAAACGTATCGGTGATGAACTTGAAGCAGGCTCCCTCGGGCTCGCGGGATACAAGATCCTGATTACCGGCGCTTCTGACCGGACCGGGATCACTGCAAAGAAGGGCCTCCCGGGAGCAGGACGCAAGAAACTCCTGCTCGCAGGCGGTATCGGGTTCCACCCGACGATGGACGGCGAGCGCCGGAGAAAGACAATCCGGTCAAGCGAGATCACCCAGGATTTTGTGCAGATCAATACACGTGTCACCACGTATGGCGAAAAGCCGCTTGACGAGCTCTTCCCCAAGATTGAAGACGAGAAGAAGGCAGAGAAATCCGCACCCAAGGCACGGGTCGGCAAGAAATAACTATACCTTTTTTCGTTTCCTTTACGCCGCACTATCGGCAAAAAGTGATAAATTAAAAAAAATTATGGCGTATAATTGATATTCACGATGCCGAATGCCGAGCTGTTGCTCGCAAATTTGACTGCCTTGCCATCCTTCCAGATCTGGACGGTCAGGTCATGTGTGGTGGAGTGGTCCTGTTTCTGGAAGAGGGCTGATATCGTCCCGTTTGTCTCGATAGGGTACACCTTGTCACCGGAATCCTGTGCAACAATCATATTCCCGGTCGTTCCGTATTTCCCGATGAAACTACCGAGATAATTTACCTCCACGTACGCTCCGGTAGCCGGAACGGATACCGGCGTTGTCGCTATAACCGTGATGGAGGATACACCGGAATTTTTCAGCAGTGTTGTCTGCGGTGCGACCGAGCTCGTTCCCGGGGATGACGCCCCGGGTGATGAGGCCGGTGAAGAGGATCCTCCGCCGCCCAAAAAGAATATCGCTGCGATAGCCACAACGGCAATAACTCCGATAACCGCAGCAATGGGAAGCCACGGCTGGTCCAAAGAAGCACTTCTCCTGTTTCTCATGTCAGTTCTCCAGAATATCTGTTGAAAGGTAATGAATAATTGGGCGAAATACTTTGTGTATTGATCTCATCCTTTGCCGCAAAAAAGCGGTGGAACGTGAAAATTCCTATCCTTTTCGCAGGGACTGCCTCAGGGACGCCACGATATCCTCACATGGGACCCCGTATTTTTTTGCCAGCAGGACAAGCGCTGCAGGCGGGAGAAGATTCCCGTCGAATCCTTCCTTTATGATCCGGTTCATCTCAGCCGCCACTTCGGTCTCATCTACATTCCGGGTCTTTGCAATGCGGCCTATGAGTTCCTGAGAGGGATCGTTACGCTCAAAGATCGCAGACGTAGGCTTGAATCCGATCGGGAGGGTCACTTCACTGAGATCGAACCGGGGTGTGAAGATGCCGTTCTCCTGGTTTATCAGGCCATCTTCCTCTGCCCGCCGCAGGAGCTGGTTTGCCTGCTCGGTGCTCATCCATTTGCGGTCGAGGGCATAGTAATAGACGAGCTCATTCTTGCGCATGCCGGCCTTCCGGGTATGCTTGAAGGGTGCTGCGATCGTTGTCCGGATCGTCACTTCGGCGCACCCAGGAGGAGATTTTTCATATCCAGTGCATCCAGTCCTTCCCCGCGGCCTTCTTTTGCAATGTCAATATCAGTCCGCGATTGCTGGTCACTCAGCCGGAGATAAAAAATATCATTGGCAATCGGGACCTTCCCGCCGCCGCGCAGGGCGAGCGCAAGTACAGACACCCGCAGGTCAACGGCTTCTGTGATGACACCGGGACGCAGGAAATCGGGCGTGATCTCGCCGAAGGTCGCCCGGTCAACCGCAATCTCCACCTTGGTCTTGACCTTGACCAGTTCCTTGCCGGTGGTTTTGGTCGATTCCTCGTTATTTAATCCCGCAATATATTTCAGGGTCTCGTTGAACGGCATGCCCATCGCAAACGAGAGATCCACCCGCTGGGGGAAACGATAATAGATCCTTCGCATGATAGAAGATTGAAAGTCCAAAAGAAAAAAGATTGCTTACGTATCGCACAGGAAAGACCTGCACGATCCTGGCCGGAATAAAAAAACGGGGGTCTTTTGCCCTATTGATTTATTCGAGTAACAATGCGTTGATGATGCCGTCCTGGCCGGGGCGGCTCATGATCCGGGCGCGGCCGATCTCGGTCTTGATGATGGCGCCCTTGGTGAGAAGGTTCCGCCGGACATAGTTCGGGTTTGCACCGTTCTCTTCGACCTTCTCGATCTTGACCTTCTTGGTCTCGCCATTGGAGGCGTTGGTCACGTTGGCAAAGCCGGCACGCAGTGCACGCACCTTGTCATTTCCGCCATACGTGCGAATAATCCTTCTCCGGTCCTCACCGATGTGGGTGTCTGCCGGTGCAAGTCCGATCTCCGCTCTCCGTTTCATCTGTGCCGGGCGGCGCCTGCCACCGGTTACCTTCCGTACTGATTCTCCCTGCCACTGCATGGTGTCACTCTCTTCATAGGTCTCCGGGAATCCTGCCCGAAGATGGTGCTCTATATATTCCTTTCAGAATTATTTATAGTACCTCTTTGGTTTCCCTCAAAGTACCGTCTCTAACCGGGTCCCGTTAGGACATATTATGCGAGGATGGTGTCAAGGAGTGCTGCGACACCATCACCGGTCTTGAGGTTGGTCCTGAAGACCGGCATACCCGGGTTGTAGCGGCGGATATCCGATTCCATCCTGTCCAGATTTGCACCCACCAGAGGTGCAAGGTCCACCTTGTTGATCACACCGATCGTGCAATCGCGGAACATCATCGGGTGCTTGTTCACCACGTCATCTCCTTCTGTTGAACTCACGACAACGATCCGCTTCTCCGCCCCGAGGCGGAAATCCGTGGGGCAGACCATGTTGCCCACGTTCTCGATGAAGAGAATGTCAATCGCATCAAGCGGGAGGTGATCTATCGCGTGCTCTACCAGGTGTGCATCCAGATGGCATTCCTTGCCGGTATTCGCATTGAAGGCCGGGACGCCGAGGGCCACAATCCGCTTGAAGTCGTCATCGCCGTACACGTCCCCGGCGATGGCACCTGTTTTGAGCCCTTTCTTCGTAAGCAGCGGTACAAGCCGCTCGATCAGGGCGGTCTTGCCCGATCCGATTGCACCGAGCAGATCGAACGCCCGGACACCATGGGCCTTGAGATGCTTTGCATTGTGGTCTGCGAGAGAGTTGTTGGCGTCATAGACATCCTTCTCCAGCCTGACGTCGATGTGATGCATGATAGAAGGTGGGAGCGTACAGTGTTTATACCTTGACCCACAAACATTCCGGCAATGGCAGCTGGCGAGTGCATACTCTATCCGTGTTATTTCAATGCCCATTATACGCGTGCTGAGGGCAGGCGGGTCCCGCGCAGTCTCGGCGTCAAAGGACCGGTAGTGACGGATATTGAACGGGCACTCAGGAAAGCCGGCGTACCCTGTCGGGTCGAGGAGCACCACCACTCGTCGCACTGGACACGGCATGAGGGCCGGGTCATCGCGGAGTGGACCGATAAAAAGGAGGCGCTGATCCGAAAGGTCGCCCAGAAGCTGGAAGTGCGGAAATGAGCGGCCTGTACGATCTGCACACGCATACGATCCTGTCGGATGGCGAGATGCTCCCCATCGAACTCATCCGGAGGATGGCTGTCGCCGGGTACACTACTGTTGCGATCACCGATCACGTGGATATATCCAACACTGAGCCGGTTCTTGAAACCCTGGCTCTGGTGCGGGAATCCGCGGGCCTGTTCGGAGTGCGGTTGCTCTGCGGCGTCGAGATCACCCATGTGCCACCGGTCCAGATCGCCGCACTCGCACGGAAAGCGAAAGCCACGGGGGCCGATATCGTGGTGGTCCATGGAGAGACACCAGTTGAGCCGGTGGCACCCGGCACTAACCTTGCAGCCTGCACCTGCCGGGATGTTAATGTGCTCGCCCACCCGGGCATGATAACAAAAGAGGAGGCGCAGGCTGCCGCATCGAACGGTATCGCACTTGAGCTTACCTCGCGCGGGGGGCACAACCGGACGAATGGTCACGTGGCGTGGATCGCCCGGGAAACCGGGTGCCAGCTCGTCGTGGATTCAGATGCACATTCACCCAATGACATTCTGGATAAGCGCGCGAAAAATGTCGTTGCGAGAGGAGCCGGATTGAGCGAAGCGGAGTGCCGGCAGGCACTATCTTTAAATATCGACCAATTCTTCGAGTTCTGAAATTTCTATTTATACTTTCACGCAATGTTTAAATACCGTGCTGTCGCACATATATAGATTACCGAAATATTTCAGCACAGTTGTATCCATGAGGTTGTTGTGAAAGTTGTTGGACGGGCAATGAGCACCATTGGCGACCGGATGCTCATTATACAGTGTGACGCCGCCCAGCTCCCCCCACTCTACAGTGAAGTAACCGACAGGAAGATGCAACCGGTCGGCAAGATCCTCGATCTCTTCGGGAACATCAAGGCCCCCTATGCAGCAGTCCTCTGCAAGGGGAAATGCACTGTCCAGCCCAATGAAAAACTCTTCACAAAGTAATGGTCTCCCCGCGGATACATCAGATCCATGCAAAAATATCAGAGACAGCAAGTAATCATCAGGTGATTGTGGATGCAGGAAATTGAAAAACTAAAAACCCTCCAGACTGAGCGGGAAGCGCTCAAATCGCGCACGAAACAGAAGGAAACGGAGAAGAAAGCGGAGAACCATACCGAAACCGTCTGCCCCGAGTGTGGCAGCCGCCAGCTTGTCCACGACTACGAGCGGGCTGAGCTGGTCTGCCAGAGCTGCGGGCTTGTGATCGATGACGATTTCATCGACCGCGGCCCTGAGTGGCGTGCGTTTGACCACGACCAGCGGATGAAGAGGTCACGTGTCGGCGCCCCGATGACCTTCACGATCCACGACAAGGGTCTCTCCACCATGATCGACTGGCGCAACCGGGACTCGTACGGCAGGGCGATCTCCTCCAAGAACCGGGCCCAGCTCTACCGTCTCCGCAAGTGGCAGCGCCGGATCCGTGTCAGCAACGCAACTGAGCGGAACCTTGCATTCGCACTCTCCGAACTGGACCGGATGGCCTCCGCACTGGGCCTGCCGCGGAACGTCCGTGAGACCGCCGCAGTCGTATACCGTGATGCAGTCGACAAGAACCTGATCCGCGGGCGGAGCATCGAAGGCGTAGCAGCAGCAGCCCTTTACGCAGCCTGCCGGCAGTGCAGTGTGCCACGTACCCTCGATGAGATCGCGGAAGTGTCCCGTGTCTCCAGAAAGGAGATCGGCAGGACCTACCGGTTCATCTCCCGTGAACTCGGACTCAAGCTCCTCCCGACATCCCCGATCGACTATGTACCGCGCTTCTGCTCGGGCCTCACCCTCAAGGGTGAGGTCCAGAGCCGGGCCGTGGAGATCCTCCGGCAGGCCGGCGAACGCGAGCTAACAAGCGGCAGGGGACCGACCGGTGTCGCGGCAGCAGCGATCTACATCTCCTCCATCCTCGGCGGGGAGCGGCGCACCCAGCGCGAAGTAGCGGAAGTTGCGGGTGTAACCGAGGTCACCATCCGGAACCGGTACAAAGAACTGGCGGAAAAACTGGATATCGAGATCATACTCTGATCCCCATTTTTATTCCTGTCCCGCGAAGGAAACCAACAACTATATTCCTGCGGCTCGAAACCTATAAGCACACCAGCAGCGGGCTCGTAGATCAGGGGTAGATCGCTACGTTCGCAACGTAGAGGCCGCGGGTTCAAATCCCGCCGGGTCCATACGCTTTTCTTACCGGTTTATTCGCGTATATCATGAGAGAAAACCATCCCGTAACGCTAGATCAGGCCGATCCGATCGCTGGTTCTATACTCCCCCCTCTTCATGCGCAAGTATGGCGTTTACAGAGGGACAAGATGCGCTATCGGTCCGCCGATCAGTAACAACTATAAGGAATCGGCTGAAAAATAGTATGCCGCAAGCATACGCACTGTGGGCTCGTAGATCAGGGGTAGATCGTCACGTTTGCAACGTGAAGGCCACGGGTTCAAATCCCGTCGAGTCCATTCTCGTTTTCATTCACTTTCTCTAAGACCGTAAGGTCTCACCGGGTTCGAAGGGTGGAGCCCTCGCGTTGGGACGGGTTCAAATCCCACCGGGTCCATCTATATTCCTGTTTTTTGTTCTTCCCGTGACCGGGGATCATACCGGTGGGGGGGTACAGCCCCGGACCGTGGAGGGAACAGATACTATTAGATAATAACTGACGGATAGTATCCACTAGGAAGGTACGAGAGGAGACCGGATGGATGTTTCTGCTGGTAAAACGGAAACTCTCACAGATACTCTGGAGGGGGTGTCCGAATGGGTGCTCATTCTGGGACCTGACGGGATCGTTGAATGGTCAAACTGTGCATTCAATGAATTCATGGGTACGCGGGAACCCGGCGATACTCCCTGGGACATCCGTATACTATTTCCCGCAGATGCGAACGAGATGATGGAAGTCATTCGGGATGTGATCGAATCCGGTGAACTCCGTTCCGGCATTATTCGATCTGTTCAGGGAATTAGCGGGGAGAGAAAAGTGATCAGGTTCACGGCCCTCCCCCGCAGGGATGCAGGCAGGGACATTTCCGGTATTTTTTTATGCGGCCTGGATATCACCGACACGATTGAGATGGAACAATTAAAAAAGTTCGCCTATACACAGATCGAGAAAAATATCGAACAATTTGCCATCCTGGGTGACCACCTGCGTAACCCGCTCACCGCAATCATCGGCCTGTGCGATCTGCTCGAAGACAAGGCAACAGGCGCAAAAATCCATGCCCGGGCGATGGAGATCGATGCCCTGATTACCCGTATCGACCGGGGGTGGATTGATTCGGAAAAAGTCCGGAATATCATCAAAAAATATTACGATATCGGTGCAGCCGGAACCCACGAGCTGGTGGCACGGGCAATCCACGAGGAATACAGAGAACAGCAAAAAAAGGCTGGTGCAACCCCGGAATCGAACCCTTCAATGTGTTCCTGGGATGAACTACCCCACCGGATGAAGGATTCAAATCTCCGGCAGGCAGGGGATATCTGGAAGATGCTCAACAAGATCGGTTGCACGATCGGGTTGTCCGTCAGCAGTCGGGAGCCGCTCTTTGTATTTATCGATGCGGAGACTGAATTCCTTGCGGAAAAGGAACACGAGAGATGGGTGGAGGAGCGGTTGAAAAAAGGGTGGGTTTACGGGAAGGATCGCGATGACCTGCGGAAGATTCACGGCTGCATAATCCCCTGGGAACGACTCTCGGAGATGCAACGGCAGAAGGACCAGAATGCCGTGAGGGCTCTGCCGGCAATACTTGCAAAGGTATACCTGAAAATTATCCGTCTGGATAAGAGTAACAATAATAATCTCACAACCCACAATACAAAACCATAGCGGGGGCAGGAAATTCGCGATCCTGACCAATCCATGTCTGATGAGGCGTTTCGGAGTAAACCGGGCCATCACGATGTTTTTATCAGCTATGCGCAACAGGACAAAACCATTGCTGACGCGGTCTGCGCAAAACTGGAATCCCGGAATATCCGGTGCTGGATTGCCCCCCGTGATATCTCCCCCGGAAAAAATTTTCCCGAAGCGATCATCGAAGGTATTGAAGACGGAAAGGTGGTTGTGCTCATCTTTTCCTCTTCAGCAAACAAATCCCCCCATGTCACCAGAGAACTGACAAATGCGGTGAACAAGGGCCGTATTATCATCCCGTTCCGGATTGAGGACGTGCTTCCCTCAAAATCCATGGAGTACCTCATTAGTGTCCCCCACTGGCTCGATGCGGTGTCCCCACCGCTTGAGAAACACATCGATCGTCTGGTCGGAACCGTTGAATGCCTCATCAATCCTGACCAGAAGCCAGCTGACTGCAAGGGCACGGAACCTGTCCCGGAGAGTCCGCAGATCGCCACATCTCCCGCACCGGGTTCCCCTGACCCGGCCCCTCTTTCCCCGGCTCCAGGATCTGGACCAGTTCATACCGATCCCGGACCGGATCACCCGACGAAACAAGCGGGTCAATTTCCTGCATTTCCTGTACACCAAAAAAAGGCACTCGCCGTTGCGGTGATCGTCCTCGCAGCGGTTATTCTCCTTTTTGCGGGAATCCATCCGGGCATTTTTAATATTGGAGGGGGGCCGAACACGTCCGGCCTGGTCAGTCCCAACCTGTCGGCTCCTGTAGATTACCGGAGTTCGGATACCGCAGTGAATACCGTTGTACTCACAACAGAACCTACCCAGACACTGGCGAAGGATACTGAACTCTACGTCGATGCAACAAAGGATGACAGCAATGCCATGGTAACCGTCCAGTTCAACGGAGGGCCGGGGATGGGTCTCGTGAAGGACAACCAGGTGATCCTGACGAGGTCTGACGGGACAGTCGCAGAGGATAAACTCAATTTCAACCAGCGGTTGTCGGAAGTCAGTCTGCAGGGTACACGTGGCACCGACCGGATTCAAATAGTAATCACCCTCTATTCAGGGTCAACAAAAACCATTCTCGATATGCTGCTGCCATACCGGACTTACCATTGAAAGAACCGCATTAGTGTGCTGGAGCTAGTCAATCCAGTCGAGGAGATGGGGGGATTTCTCGTGCTCCTCGCGCCGGCTGATCTTCTGTTTCACTTTTTTGTCCGCTCCCGTTGCGGGTGAGGGGGCCTGTTCGAACTGCCCGTAATCAATGTAATCCCGGGCGATCCAGTCATCGCCGGTCGATCGGGATTCCTGCATAACTGCCGGGGCCGGGAGTGACGAGGTGACCTGTGGTGGATCCTGCATCTGCAGCGGGGATGAGACCAGCATAGGCTGAGAGGACAGGGAGGACGTTTCCAGGGCAGGGGGTGCCTGAGACAAGATCGGGGGCGCCTGCGGGATCATCCGCGGGGCGGGCTGCGGTTCTCCTGACCGGAAGATGAGGTAGTCCACAAAATCCTCCACTTCCTTTCTCTGTACCGGTGACAGCCGTTCCAGTTTGCTCTCGAGTGATTCCATCGCTGATGCCCTTGTACCAGTTGGTACAATGTCTCGTTCCAATGGTATTTCAAAGCCACGGCGTTGGGCTGGAAGGAGTGGTTATTCCCAACGGTGCTGGTACCCACGCTTCGCAAGCGGGCTGCCATCTACAGTGACCGCGGGTTCTGGCACTACAGTTCCGATAATCCTTGACGGGACACCCTCGACCGGGAACTTCCCGGGATCGATAGTATAGATCAATTCGTAGTCCCCTCCCCCGTACAGGGCAAGATCCCGTGCTTGTCCATGGGGGATCCCGGCCGGGAGCGGGAGTTTCCGGGATTCAAGGGAAAAACCGCACCCGTTCACGCTCATCAGATCATAGAGCGAGAGAGCGATGCCGTCGCTGTCATCCATCATGGCACTCACTCCCGCTCTGCCGAGCAGCTGGCCTTCCCGTACGCGGGGTTGCGGCTCGAAGAGGGCCTTCTCAAACTGGTGGTACCCGTCGAGCCAAGCCTGCGCCTGCCCGGGAGTCCCGGTGATGCAGACGAGATCCCCGGGCCGGGCACCGGTTCTCCGGACAAGGTGTGCCTGATCCACAAGGCCGAGTCCCGTAGTGACCACGGTCAGCTCATTATGCCGGTCTATGTCGCCGCCGATTATCGCGGCACCGAACTGCGTGCAACAGTCCCGGGCACCCCGCATCACGCTTTCCAGGCTCTTCCAGTCATCGAGCCCGACGGCGATAAGCAGGTATTTCGGGGCTGCCCCCATGCTCGCGATATCCGATAGCGTGACGGCAGCACTCATCCATCCGGCCTGCCAGTCGGTCATCCCGGGGACAAAGTCCGTGGTCCGGTGGAGCATGTCAGTCGTTATGACCATCACCTGGTCGCCGCAGGAAAAAACCGCACAGTCGTCTGCACAGTTCTCTTTACCGACAATTCCCATCACGACCTGCAGGAGCTCGCGATCATCCACCTTTCCGCACCTCCTTACCGCGTTCGCTCTTGTACTCCTTGAAGATGTGCTCGATCATCTCGGTCTTCTTCTCCCGCTCGGCCCTCACCTGCTGGTCATTCCACCGGACAAGGGCCGCATCGAGGGCCTCTTTCCCGCAGAGCCCCTGCCTGTTCCGCATCTGCACACCGGTCTCTTTGCCGGAGATAAGAGGGAGGCCCGCCTCCCGGAACGAGGGCAACAGGTTGGGATCGCCCTCTGCCAGCACACCGGCTCCCACGATCACCGCGGTGACCCGGATCTCCGCAAGGTCCCTGATCACACTCCTGCCCCAGCCGTCAGTCCGGTTCACCCAGATGACATCCCCCTCGCCAATCCCTACATCCTCAGCGAGCTTCCTGATTCCTTCCCGTGTCAGGGTTTCCATCATCTTCACCGGCACAACATCGCCCTCCACCGAGAGCTCGGCAAATTTCTTGATCCTGGCAAGGCGTTTGGCAAGGTTCCGGTTGTGTCGCTCTTCCTTGTGGAGGTGCTTTTTCAGGCTCTGGATCACGGCATCCTTTTTTACCACTTCCGCATCCTTTGCCAGTTCCGCATCACGCGAGGTCCTGGCCTTGCGCAACCGGGCGGAGAGACGGTGAATCTCGTAATCCTTTCCCTTGATCTCCTCCTGCAGTTCGGCGATATAGCTGCGCAGGCGCTTCACCATCCCGTCCAGCACCCGCACCCTATCATCATGTTTCCCATCCACGGCCGCAGGAGGGGCCGGAGTCACCGGAACAGGTGCCGGCACGTGCATGTCACTAATCACCTGATCGAGGGACTGGCCACGGATCACCCGGGCTCGAACCTCATCAAGATCATGACCCGGCGGGATCCGTTTCAGCAGGTTCTGGAACTTGTGCCGGTACTGGCGGTATGCATCGAGAGCGGCTGATAGGGCGTCCCGTTCATGATCGTTTGCATACGTGAAGGGGGCTGCCAGCTCCACCTTGGTCTCCACGCTCGTATTCTGGTTCGGGGTATAGGCAATCGCCGAGAAGGCCCGCCGTATTTTCTCTACAGTATAGGGCATCTCCTCAACATCGGAGGCAATGATCAGGGGCTTGCCCACCTTGTAGAGCGATTCGATCACCCCGGACATGTTCATCTGCCGGGAACTGGCAAGGTGCAGGAGGTTGCCGTCCAGATCGAGGGCGGCAACAGCTGTCGTGGTACCGGGATCGATGCCCACGATCAGGTACCGGGGTTTCCCGGAGAGCGGGCGGAACCGGATCCGCTCCAGCCACTTGCCGCTGATCCGGACCTGTACGTCCGCCCCGCGATACATTGAGACCGGCACCTGGTCCCGGGTGGCAAAGACCCGGAACGCGACCCGGCTGCACCCGCCGAACGCCCGGGTCTCCTTCTTCTCGTACCGGAGCCCGACGGCCACGAGCGCCTGCTCTATCTCCCGCCCTTTGAGTTGTACTGCCCCGTGCATCTTCCGCACGTACCGGTTCTGGCTCCAGCCACCCTTCCCGGGCGACCGGTGACGGCTGACCACGACCACGCTCTCGTTCTCGAACGCGATCACCTCTGCGCCGGCACCCAGCGTTGCGACCTGGGCCGAAGTCCTTGCCTCTGAAAAGGGATCTAACCGGTTGAAGCTGATATTGAACCGGGCTGCGACTTTCCCGAGTGTTTCCTTGCGTTCCCCGCCGGTCACCTGGACGAGCCGGGTCTGCGGGGGCAGGGACTGTAAAAAGAAGAAGAGCTCGTGCTGGTCGGCGGCGATCTCCTGGAGGCTGTCGACAGCAAGGATATCCGGCTGCTCCTCTGACAGCAGGCGCAGGAGCCGGAACAGGGACACTTCCGATTCGCTCTCGATCCGTGAGCCCTCCATACGGACGAGGGCATACATCGGCCGCCGGGATCGGGACCGGACAGACCCTTTGATGATATCAATGCCGAATACCTTCAGCCGGTCACGCATCGCACCGCTTCCTCATGGTCAGGATTCATCTGGTACTTCCTCCTGAAGAAGGCAAGAACGTTGTCGATGTCCCGGTCAAGGATAGTGGCAGCGTTCGGGTGTGTGGTCTCAATCCACTGGGGCCAGTCAATGAGGACGCACTTACCGTCCTCGACGAGGATGTTGTACTCCGAGAGGTCGGAATGGATGATCCCGGCCTGGTACGCGCTGCGGACATTCGTGAGGATCTCTTCAAGGACATCTGCGGGGGACTCAAACCGGTAACGGTTGAGCGTTCCCCCGTTGATCAGGGACATGACCACGGTGTGCCGGTTCTGGGCGATCGGCAACGGTACGCTGACTTTGGGGTGCAGGGTTTTGAGTGCTGCATATTCCCGCTCTGCTGACCGTCGCGAGGCCACGAGCCATGGGCAGTGCCCGTCATCCATGTACTCGCGGTTCACCCGGGCAGAGGCAAAGGAGCGCCCCCCTACCCGGTGGAACTTGATCGCCACCGGCCCAAGCCCCAGTGCCTCGTACACCACCGATTCCTTCCCCTCCCCGATCATCGTCCCCAGTGCCGAAATCGTTCCCTTGTGGGTGAGGGTGGCAAGGGCGAGGGTATCATATCCCCCGAAGACCAGCGCATAACCGTCGTAGGGGACCGGGTTGAACCGTACCATGCCCCAGGCAATCAGCCGGGACAAGCGGTAATTGACCTCAGACTCCGAGAGTTTGGTCGCGGTGATGAGTTGTTCGAGCGGGACCCAAGCGTAGCGCTTCATCCCGCGTTCGAGGGCGAGCAGGATCTCCTTCTCGTACTTGTTCAGGGTGCGGATGTGCTCCGCTGCGACGGACATAATCGTTAGAGTGGTTATATGGCAGACTATAAAATCGCATCTTCCGTACCATGCAACACAACCCTCCCGCCAGCACAACCTTAAACATCTTTCATTGTCCAGAATAGCATTGATAAGGCGATGCAGTGCAACAGATGCAGGAGCGATCCGGTCATATTCCAGCCCTATTCCGGGCGGAATCTCTGCCGGGATCATTTTATTGCCGATTTCGAAGCACGGGCAAAACGTGTGATCCGAAAGCACCAGTGGATGTGCCCGGGCGATCACATTGCCATTCCCCTCTGCGGCGACCGGGCCAGCAGTGCCCTCCTCTTTTTCCTGCAGGAACTGGCAGGCAGGCGCCGGGATGTCCGGATCACCGCCATTCCCGGAAACCGGGAAATGATGGCGGATCCCGATGATTCCACGTTTGAAGAGGCCGTCGCACGGATCGATGCCACCCGTTTTGCACTGGCAATCAGCCTCGACGAGATCGCAGTCTCTGTGCTCGGTGAGATCCTCCGGGGATTGCCCGGCCCGGAGGCCCGGGATCACGGAGAACAACGCCGTGATAAGGGCGGGCAGGTGCCCTGCATCTACCCGTTTTCCGTGATACCGGCAGAGGAGATCGTGCTTTACGCACGGCTGCAGGGTGTGGGCAGCGATAGTTCCCCGCCCGGAGACTCCCAAGGGAGATTCCATGCCGAAGTGAAAACACTCCTTGATGAGTATAACTCGCAACACCCGGCAACAAAATACGCGGTTGCCAATCTTGGTCACCAGCTGGCTGGCTGCGGCCTGTATATGGAGGGGGAAATACCATGACGCCAAAACGGGGGCATACCTGGCGGGCGATCCGCAACTCGCCCGGGATCCAGATCTCGATCTACTTCCTTGCATTTGCCCTGCTTATCGGTCTCTACACCTACATCTTCCACGCATTCTACCCCGTTCTTGAGGATCATACAATATCCTGGTCTCATGCCCTGTTATTCGTAGTGGAATCGATGACTACGGTAGGTTATACTGATATCCCGCCCTTTGTCAACGATTTGACGATACTTCTTGCTATCCAGATCATGATCTCAGGGGTCATCATGATCTTCATCGTAGTCCCGCTCCTACTGGCCCCGTTCCTCACCACACTGCTCGCCCCCACACCACCGAAAACAACCCAACACATCCTTTCCAGTCACACGGTGATATTCGGGTACGACGAGCTCACCCGGTCCGTCATTGACAGTCTGACCATTGTTGATCACGACATCGTCATTGTCGAAGAGGACAAGGCAACAGCACTCGAGATCGCCACACGGTACCGGCGGAGGGCATACGTGATCTGGGGCGAGTATACCGATCCCGGCACGTGGCAGGCGGCGCATATCTCCTCAGCCGCGTTCATCGTCATCAGCAAGGAGGAGCGGCTGACCGCCAATATCATCCTCGGCATACGCAAAATAGCAAGGGGGAAAATCATATCAGTCATCGACAAAATCTCTTTTGATCGGTACCTGCGGTACGCCGGGGCCGATTATGTGCTCTCGCCCAAGGACTCCACGGGAAGGATCCTCGCCCGTCACGCAGTCCTCAACCCGGCCGGAGATACCGTACAGGAAATTCCGGGGCTTGACCGGATAACGATCAACATCAATCATACGCCGGATAACGGTATCCGCCTGATTAATATCCCAGTCATTGCGGGCTGCAGCGCCCAAGGGAAGAACCTGCGGGAACTCCGGCTCTTCGACAAATACGGAATAATCGTCCTCTTCCTCTGGAAAGAGGGAACGTTTGTAGCCCAGCCTGGCGAGGACGTGATTGTGGACGATACCACCTCCCTCTTCCTCTTCGGAAGGGCAGAGTCGATCGTCCAGGCGATCACAACGGAGTTTTGTGCTGGTGACCTGAAAGATACCCGGGCCGTGATCGCAGGGTATGGCGATGTCGGCAAGGCAGCGTACCAGGAACTCCTGCTCGCCGGCGCCGCCGCCACGGTGATCGATTCCGGGCCCTACAACCTGCAGGACCAGGTCGTGGGAAATGCCGAGGACGAGCAGGTGCTCAAGGACAGCCGGATCGAGAGCGCCCAGTTCTGCATCGTGGCCCTGAATGACGATGACGTGAACATCTTCACCACACTGATGGCCAGAAACATTAACCCGAACATCCGTATCCTTGCCCGGGCGAATGAACCGGCATCCGTGGACAAACTCTACCGTGCTGGCGCGGATTACGTCGCCCTCCTGCCCATGATCGGTGGCCAGATCATCGGGAGGATCATCCTTTCAGACACCGTGACCATCCTCCTCGACCTGCCCAACGGTGATATCGTGGTCATGAAGCAGATGACCAGAAAGAACGCGAGGACGGCCGGGTGGTTCATGCGGAAGGCATCGGGAATCCGTATCATCGGGATCGAGAGTGTGAGCCGGACTATCGTAGCACCGTTGCCAGAAGAGGTGCTCCAGAGAGATGATACCGTCATCGCGGTAGGCAATACCGAACAATTAAAAAGGTTCATCCGTCTACTTTAACCGGACAGAACATGACAGAGGATCTCGGGTGCAGCATGGGCCGGGTCGAACAGATGATCCGGTACGCCTACTGGAATACGGGGTGCAAGGGTATAGTGGTCGGCCTGAGCGGAGGCATCGATTCGGCGGTGGCAGCCGCTTTCTGCTGCCGGGCAGTTGGTCCCGACAAGGTGCTCGGCCTCTCCCTGCCATCCCTGGTCAGCAATCCTGTCGACCTGAAGGACGCAGCGGACCTGAGCGAAAAACTCGGGATGGCCCACCGGGTCGTGAGCATTGACCCTATGCTCGCCGGATTCAGGACAATACCGGAGTTCGTGGAGACACCGTACCTCCTCGGCAACCTCATGGCCCGGATCCGGATGACCACCTTGTATTACCATGCAAACCGGGATCACCGGATCGTCTGTGGTACATCAAACCGGAGCGAGTACATGCTCGGATACTGCACCAAGTACGGTGACAATGCTGCCGACCTCCAGCCAATCCTTCACCTGTACAAGACAGAAGTTTACCTGATTGCCCGGGAGCTCGGCATTCCCGAACAGATCATGACAAAAGCCCCCTCAGCCGGGCTGTGGGAAGGGCAGAGCGACGAAGGAGAGATCGGCCTCAGCTATGCCGAGATCGATTCCTCGCTCAGGGCACTCGAGGAGCACGCGTGGAAGACAGACACCCCCACGGAAGAGAAGGTCCTCGCACTGGTAAGAAAAAGCCTGCACAAGCGGGGGCCTGCCCCCAATATCTTGTCCTAATCTTTTAGCAGGACCGAAAACACTGCAAGGTATTTTTCCGGGTGGTTCAGGAAGGCAAGCGCGTCCGCGTCTCCGATAAGGTTGTAGAGAGGACCTTTGCTGATCCGGTGATCCCCATACCCGGATTTCGACCGGAGTTTCCGGACCGGAGGCAAGGCGGGATACCGGGGATTCTCCCGGAGTTCCCCCGAGCTGAACTCAAAGTATGCGGCACCATGGCGGGACTCATACTCGCCGTACTCGCTTTCGAACGCGGTCGAGACGATGTTGGCCATCGCAAGGACTTTATCCGGCGACGGGTTGATGGAAATATGGCCGTATCCCGGCGGGATGATGACAACGTCCCCGGTTTGTGCCGGGATCATCACTACATCCGTGAGGTCTTTTGACTGGAGGAGGTAATGAGCCTCACCTTCAAGCACCTCGTAAATTTCCGGATACCCCACACCGGCTTTGTTAACCGGGTGATAATGCCCTTTTGTTTTAACCCATTCCCCGCAGAGACTCCTGGGCGGGATGACGGTGAGATCATAGCGCAGGTGATGGGCATGGAGCCAGCGCCAGTCCGCGTCGGATTTTGCCAGGTCCCGGTACATAAAATAGAGCGGATCACCGCACGTACACGAAGGATCGGCAAGGACAGGGCGCATCTCTTCCATTGTCCTGACAGCAGGGGGAGGAAGCTCCCCGTCCCATCCAAGCATCACTTCTTCTTTCTCATTACAAGTAAATAATACCCGGCGCCCGCAACAATCAGGACGGTGACGATGATTGCCGGCAGCATCGACACGATCCCGCTTGCCGGAGGAGGCGCAACAACGAGGACAGGTACCTTGAACGTATCGGAGACCTGGATGTTATCCAGTACATCGCGGTATTGCACTTCCGAATCGATGGAATAGTTTCCGGGGGCTGCCCCGGAATCTGCCGTGATCTGGTACTGTGCCGTAACCGTATCACCGGGTTTAATGTCCCCGAGATAGGCAGTGTTATCGGAGCTCGTGAAGGGGTCTTCTGCCGACAGCCGCGACTGGGCGTCGTAGGCCGTGACGGCCCCATCGTTCCGGTAACGGACCGTGATGGTGTTGTCGGACCCGGGAGTCACGGATGCAGGTTCTGACACGAGGGTGAAGACAACCTTACCAAAGACCGGGACGCCGACCGTCTGGCTTGCCGAAGCCACGATATCTCCGTAGCTGTTCTTGTACGTAACTGCCACATCGACCGGGTATGTCTGGGCCTCCGCATTACTGGAGATCGCAATCCTGTATCTGCAGGTGACCGGCTGATTTAAGGGAAAATCTCCGATGTAGACACTGCTGTCGACCGGGACGATCGGGCTGTTACCGTTGCGCAGGAGTGCAACGGTTGCCTCCGTTCCGTTATCGGTCCCGTTGTTGACGATGGTGAGATCGAGGTACCCGCTTGTTCCTACGCTCAGGTTCTCCGGTGAGGAGTTAAGCACGTTGATGGTCACCTGGGGCTTGATTTTTATCGTAATGGGGATAGTCAGGTTCGCCTGCTGATACTGCGACTGGAGGACATCGGCTGCCGGCTGGTCTGATGAGGCCAGATAGGTGTAGCTGATCGAGAGCGGAAGCTGGTATTCCCCCTCTGTCGCATCCTGCGTGATCTTGGCAGAAATCGTTACCGGTACCCGTACCTGGCTCGGAATATCACCGATATTCTGGGTGTCGGACTTGATGATTATCGGGACGCCCCCGGGGGCGGACAGCCCCACCATCACCATCCTGGCCGTTGTCGGGTTGTCGGGGCGATCAATGGTCCCGGTCATGACGAACTTATCGGTATTCACGCCGCTGTTCAGCACAAGGATCGTGATGGTCGCGGCTTGGCCGGGCGAGAATTCATTGGTGCCCGAGATCGATGCCGATATATGGGGAGCCCCTCCCAAGAAGGTGTCGACGCCCATGACCGGTACGGCGCACACCGATATCAGGAAAAGGAAAATAACTGTTGTTTTGAGAAATTTCATTGAAGATCACATGGTGCTCTTGGTATAACAACATTTAATATTGCAGATATAAAGGATGTTCAGATGCCACCGCTACATGATTCTCATACCCGGCTCATGAAATCCCTTGAATTCTCTGTACTACCAAAATCCGATGCGTTTGACTCCAGTGCCCTGCTCAGGGTAAAAAATGCCACAGCAATGGAAATTCATAAATCCTCCGGTATTCCGCGCGCATTGGTTTACCCCATAGCCGGCCAACTTCCCGTCAGGGATCCCGTCACGGTCTCTACAATCCGTGCCTAAGCGGTTCAAGGCTGCACCACCCCGGGAGGCATCACAAGACACCTCACCCACATCAGACATGACTCGAAGTACGCCACTGATACGCTCTCCACCATAAGCGGATCGCTGCCAAGGACGTTGGTAAAGGCTCATCTGGCATATATTGGGACACGCGGAGTATCCACAAGAAACTGGTCAATCTCATTGCCGGTACACATGAGGAAATCCGGTTCTTTATGCGGTATTACGGCCTGATCATCAAGTGGGCAAAAAAGAGCAATCAGACCGCCACTATTCTCTGTTATACCTTAATAATCCCGGATCTCTTCCATATCCCGGATGTCCATAAGCCCTTTCATCGCCTGGGTCTGCACCCAGCGGTCACCCTCCCGGATCGCGGCCATGGGGTTTGTCCCGCCGATCGCGGCGATTGCAATGAACTGCGGGTCTACCGGGACGCCAAGCAGTGGGACATTGGGCATGCCCACTTCGAGGATACCGGAATAGCTGCTGCTCGCAAGTTCGTCTAGCACCGTACCAACTAGGGGTTCGGCCTCCATGTGGAACTCCCGAACATTGGCAAGGAGGTTGCCGCTTCCTGTCCGCATCACGCTTGTCACGGACGTAGTCTTCTGGGAGATGAGTACCTGCAGGGGATCGATCGTAGTATGCTCGTACAGGATAATGTGCGTGAACCGGATTGGTGTCCGGTTCTCGATCTCGACTACGCCGCCGCCTATAGGGTTGACAGGGATCCCCCGCCGGATCAGGAGCCCGTCGAACGTAATGCTGCACATGGTGCCGATCGCCGTGCATCCGTCAGGCACGACATAATCGGCGATCCTGTGCCCCGATGGAAAGAACTTCACCAGACCGCTGACGCTGACCCCGCATCTGAACGCGTCCTTTAAGATGGAGATGGCAAACTCCAGGTCCTCGTTTTTGATCAGGGAAAGGTTATAGACAATCGTTCCCTCCCCCTCTCCCGGATCGAAGGTAACCTGCATGGCATAATCCTCGATCTTGTTGTTGACGAACTTCAAGGGGGGGTTCATTACAGTAATCTTCAGACAGCGCAATAGAAAAATTGTTCTATAAGACCATGGCAATTTATGTATGATGGAACAAGAAATGCGGGAAAAAGCCAAGAATGCGATGAGACTCATTCTTGAAGCGGCTCGTTTTGAGGTG
>NZ_JBEKRH010000025.1:0-26641 GCF_049518935.1 Methanoregula sp. | reverse complement strand
TCCCATCCACCTCAGGGTGGCATCATCCTTTTCGGGAAGGACTTACTCACTGATGTATACATATGCGGTGCAATATTAATAAATTACGATTAAGTACCATGAAAATTCCTTAAAAGAAGAGCACGGACCTGCCGGCTCATATATCACACCCCTCAATCCCCCCGCTTCCCCGGCACAACCCCCCGCACCCCGCCTCTCGGCTCCGGCACATCCCCAACATACCGCGGGATCACATGACAATGGCAGTGCATCACCGTCTGCCCGGCCGCCGTACCGACATTGAACCCGATGTTGTACCCGGCCGGTGAAAAATTCTCCTCAATCACATCCTTACGGGAAGTAATCAACGCCATCACAGCCGCCTTCTCCTCAACGGTCGTCGAAAAGAAATCCGGCGTATGGCGGAACGGGACAACCAGCGTATGGCCACGGCTGACCGGGAAGCGATCCCAGAGAGCATAGCACAGCTCATTCCGGGCGACAATATCCTCGGCGATAGGATTACAGAACGGGCATTTCACCGGCGCCATATATCTATCTTCAGGACTTCGATATGATATTCCTGACCCCAGTACTTCACTAATTTTTAACCCGGTCTCAAGAAGAGCGTAAGATCTAAATAGGCAGCGGGCGCCGCATATGTCCAATAAACGGCAGAATGCCCACCGAATAAAGAAAAAGATTCGTTCCGTTTTGACCTCTTCCCAGACGAAGAGCCGGAAGAGATCAAAGCGAAACAAATCATTGTTAATCGATCTCGGCCCTCGTTGAACCTTTGAGAAGACCATCCATTGAAGAGCCACCCAGATATTCTTGAGGAGGAACGAGATTATCGTCAAGAGATACCGGAGCACAACGTTTCTGGAAGAGGTTTTAGCTTTTACGATGTTCCGGATACGGTATGAAGATTCGATAGCGAACCTGTTCTTGTAGACTTGGTAGACCCGTCGCGGCTTCCAATCAATACCATACACGACATATCCGAGATTCACATTCCCGAATTTCTTATTCCTTCCCTGAAGGTACTGAACATCAATTGCAAGAGTAAGATCAAGAGGTCCGGAGGTTCCCCTCATCGTGTACCGGGCATAGCGGGAATGATTCCCCCGGAGAATCTTCTTGAGTTCCTGACCGTCTTTTTTCACCGGAACAATGTGCGGGATGTTCTCCTTCTGGAGAAACGAGAGCACATCGTTTGAGTAAAAACCCCGATCAAGACAGAGTACCTCGATATTCACTTTTGCATCGTCAATAAAAACGAGGAATTTCCGGATGTACTCGACCTTTGACACTCCCTTTTTTACCGGGAGAACTGCGAGGGTCAACCGTTGGCCTTTTGTCGTGATGTAGAGCGAAACATACGAGTAAAATGTCGTTGTGGAATCCTTCATTTTACTCTTGATGACGTAATCTTTGTTTACGTCAACACACTCTCCGTAATAAGGATCATCAGTGAAATCTATGGCAAAATGATGCGATTTTCTGGGAACGAGGATCTGATCGTTTGAATAGGTGAGGATCTTTGATTGTAATGCCAGAAGTGAATCTAAATCCACCTTCGACAAATGGTATCTGACCGACGTTTCACACGGGACTTTTTCTACGGCTTTATTGATGGAATGCACCGAAAGTTTGTTTGCTGACATTCCTACAAGTGACCGAATGATTGTCTTTTGGTTTAGTTTCCCGTTGATGGAAATTGTGAGGTGCCGGTTGATTGCTTCAACTGCAATTTCGGAACAATCTTCTGCTCGGATCTCCTTCTTTATTCGGCGGGCTATTTGTCGTTTATTGGACATATGCGGCGCCCGCTGCCTATTTAGATCTTACGTTTTTCTTTAGCTCGGGCTAATAATTAGAGAAGTACTGGACCCCTGCATTGTTAATGCTGGCAGGGCTGGCCCACGCTGGCTGTGGGGTGCGTGCCCCTTTTGAGCGTCACCTCTCAATACGACGTCGGCCGGTCTGCGACGGTGATCCCCTCATTATCCCCCGGGCGCGGCATCGGGCCGGGGTCGCCGTCTCTTCAGGAAATACGGACAGCCCGGCTCCTGTCCAAAATCAGCTTTGACCCAATTCCCAGCAGATTTTGAAATACCAATCAAAATGCATTTATTGTTATAATAAAAACTAAATTGATGCAACCCGGAATAATCTGGTGATAGAATGAGACAGGAAAATGTACACTATTTTACTGATACGGAAGAGAAATTCACCAATCTGTTAATCGGGATCGGCATTCGGAAAAATGTGGCTACCGTTTTGGTATTTCTTATTAATGTACCGGAAGCCACCTCACGGGCAATCGAACGAGGGGTCGATTTACGCCAGCCCGAAGTGAGTATTGCGATAAAATACATGACGGGACAAGGGTGGATAAAAAGTCAGGATATCCCCTCCGAACGAAAAGGACGCCCGAATAAAAAATATTCCCTGGGAATCCCGGCTAAAAAAATTATGGCAACCCTTGAAAAAGCGAAAAAGGAAGAAGTAAAAAATCAACTCGCCCGCATCAGGAAAATTAAAGATTATCTCAGCTAAGGATCCTGAAAAATCCTCTTTTTCCGGATGGTTTCCCATTTTCTGTGTACCCCCGGGGAACGAGGGCCCGGCCCACGCTGGCGGTGGGGCGGCAGCCCCAAATGAAGCGTCAGACTCCCGTCACTTTCACCCCGCCAACCGGGATCCTTATCCTCACGAATCCTAAACGATAATGATACAAAGAAGAGAATGGTGAATCAGGAGGTTTCTGGTGAAAGTCTATCTTGATGTGTGTTGCTTATGCCGACCGTTCGACGATCAGAAGATGAACCGCGTTCACCTCGAATCAGAAGCCGTCAAGGAGATCCTGATGCGGTGCACACGGGACTGGACGCTTGTTACCAGTGATGCCGTACGTTTTGAAATTTCACGTATTCCTGACAGTACGCGGATGAAAAAAGCGCAGAATCTTATGGATCTGGCAAAAGAACATGTTGCAATTACAAAATCCGTTTCCCAGCGATATCATGAAATTGTGGCGCTGGGTATCGATCCGGCAGATGCACTGCACCTTGCATGTGCTGAATCTGCCGGTGCGGTTCTGCTGACGACGGATGATGCGATCATCAGAATTATTAAGAAGCACGGTAACCAGATAACTATTGAAGTCAAAAATCCCGTTGAATGGCTTATGGAGGTGAACGAACATGGAGGCAAAGACACTGAATGAAATTCACAAACAGGGTATTGAAGCACTTGTGAAAGTACTTGGACCGGTCGATGCGGTTCGGTTCCTTCAGATCTATGACCAGGGAAGCGGTGATTACACCAAAGAACGAAAACAATGGCTTGAAAAAGATCCTGAGAAATATCTTGCGGCTGTTATCGCCCACGGGAAGAAGAAGACCCGGGCATAATTTTTTTGAGGTTGTTCCGGGAATGCCCGGGCAATGATTTTCATACACTGATCCACACCTTTACTCCCCCATCTCCTCCCCGTTCCCCGCGCTCCCGTACCCCATCCCGCTCTCATTCCCGAAATACCGTTTGAAAATATTCACTCCCGCAGGGCACAGCGTATACCGCGCCTCCTTCCCCTTCCTGCTCATCGTGATAATCCCGTCGCCGGACAACTTCTTCATGTGCCAGGAGATCGACGGGCCGGCGACGCCGACCCTCTCCGCGAGATCCTTCCGGGAGACTTCCCGGCTCGTGGCGAGGATATCGAGGATCCTTCGTGTTGTCCGGTTCCGGAGGTACAGGAACACCTTCTTTTCCACTTCGCCGTACAGGCCGGTGTTCTCGAAATACCGAATGGACCTGCCGGTGCCATAGGAAACGATCTTCCTCTTCGCCCCGAGGATCAGCATGTGGTATTTCAGTGTCCCTTCTGCCACGCAGGTCAGCCGTTCCAGTTCATTGAAATTCAGGCCCGGGTGTTCTGCTATGCAGTCGTAGATCTTCTGGCGTTTCTCGTTATACGAGACGGCATTCTGCTCGACTTTCCGGTACCCGAGGACCGTCAGCAACTTCAGGAAGAAGAAGAGTTCGACCGGGTAGACGAGCACCGGGCAGAACGAGAGGGCAACTGCGATGAGCATCTCCCGCAGCGGGAGGTCCCAGAACGAGATCGGCACGGGATCCTGGGGGTCATCCGGCACTGCACCGGTCAGGCCCGGGGTCGTGCTGTATCCGCCGGTATCTGCAGCGGCGAATGGCACGGCAACCATAAAAATGAAGATGAAGAGGGCGACAGCCCTCGCATGAGAGGGTTCCATCAATGAATCTTTCTCATGACAGAATATCAGTTTTATGATTTTGTTTTAATACGTAACAAAATTATAACTCTGGGTTCCCAGGACACTCACCCCGTACACCTTGAAGTTCCATGTTCCCGGAGCAATTCCGCCCGCCCTGCTGATCTTAAGGAAGATCCTCCCGTCCGTCACGCCGTCGGCTGCATCGTAATACGGGCCGATGGTCCCGTCCGGGGCAATGGCCGTGAGCGAAAGCGAATCGGGGACATATCCCCAGTTCAGGTCCATGGTCAGGGATGCCTTTCCTGCGGGGACCACGACTGAATACCAGTTAGTCTGCCCCTGGGTGATAGACCCCGCGGTCATGGGTGACATACCCTTAGGCAGGAACAGGCTCCCGGCCGGGGTCACGGAATACCCGGCATTTTTGTCGACATTCTGTGCAGAAACTCCCGATATGAGCACGAGGGCGCAGATCAGGATTGCCATACTGGTTCCGGTAACTTTCATAGTATACCGGTTCTGCGGTTTCGGTATCCGGCACTTAAAGCTTCTAACGCAATCGTCTACACGTCAGGAATCGTGTAGAGGCGTGCGTTAGAATCTTTATATCCCCCGTCATGAAATCTCCCCCCGTGGCCTGCCGGGGGCAGCCACAAAAACAAAAGGACCGGGTTCACAAAACCACGCACGTCACTAAAACCCGGTCCCGCCCGAAGGCATGAACCCTGTTCCCATGCACCTTAACAAAAACTGAGTTGGAACATGCCTCTCGGGTGAAGCGTTTAAATGGGAGGAAAAAACATGAGAACCATGAAATTTGCCATTATCGGCCTGGTGACAGGACTCGTCCTGGCGGTTTTACTCATTATCAATCCATTTTTTTCCGGAACGTCAGGTCCTGATTGCTTTCATCAGGTGGATTATCAGTTTACCATTATTAATAAAGATCTGAACAGATCCCATGCTGTCGATATTTCCGTATACAATTCCTCTATCAGGATCCAGACCGGTGGGCATTATGATATCGCGCCAGGTAATATGACCACATTGACACTTCATCCACTGTCAGGGGGTGAGGAGAACTATTCCGTAATCTTCGTAGTTGATGGAAATATTTCATCGCAGTACGAACAACTGGCGATCTCTTCGGATTGTACAGAATCATTCAATCTCGATCCGGAAAGAGGTGTCCTCAGACCGTTCGACCTGTGGTGTGAGGGCGGTGCCTGTAAGGAGCAACTGACATCCGTTTTCCCAACAAGGTCTCAGCAAAAAACGAATTGAAACGGGTGTGATACGAAAATGACAACCAACAAAACCACCCCGTTTCTTGGATATACTCATCCGCACCATGGGACAATCATAAAAAAGACTCTGGGCCGTCCTGAGTGTCTACTGTTCCAGACTCCCGTGTGATCCAATATCCGGTAGACGATTGCGTTAGAACCATTATATACACCACAAAAAAACCTCAACGGTGGATCTCGATGAGGAGTCCTCTAACGGGTGTTGACCATGGAACGGAACAGATTGATCGTATTATTGATTACCGGATGCATTGTGAGTTTAGTCGGATTCGCCCTGGCCCAGTTTCTTCCGGCACTCGTCATCGTGGCTCTTATTATCATTGCGTTTCTCTATTCGGATTTCCAGGAATCGTATAAATCCAGCCGGAATGATCTCAAAAAAAATGCATCTGTCGCCGTATTCGTAATCGTGACCTTTTATTGCATGATAACCGGCTGGTGGATTTTCTGGGCCGGGATCACAGCCATGCTCTATATCGATGCCCTTGTTGATTCGACAAGGGAATGGCTTGATGCCCGGCACCTTGCCTACCTCGATGCATTGAAAGAAATGCAGTCACCGGGATCGGAAAACTCCGGTACTTTGCAATCCCTCCAGCAGTCGATTCTCGACTTTGAACAGCGGATGAATGCCCTGGAGAAAAATCAATGACCCCGTCTCAAAGCGGACAAAAATTTTTCGGGGTACTATGCGGCTTGGTCCTGATCCTGGTCTGGGCGACGTTGTTATTATTTGCTGATGAACATATGCTGCTGGTTTCCGGCCAGGCAAATGTCAACAGCGCCTTATTCGTCTGGATTTTTCTTGGCCCTGTTCTTTTGTTTATCGGAACCGGTATGTACTTTTCCTCGCGATCAGACTGGTCCGAAATGAAAAGACAACAATTGTATGCTGTTTTCAAAGCCGGAATCCTGGGTTTTTTCCTCTGGACCCTGGTAATGGTGCTATTTCCCGGAATTGGAACCCTCAGTGCAATCTCGCCTATGCTTCCAACGCTCGGGGGTTACCTGCTCATGCTTTTCCTTATGATGTTTTTATTGTGGAGAAGCAGGGTGCAGGTCACCGGTCACCGGAAATGACGTGAGGGGACATGATGAACAACAAAACCCTCCATTTTTTTCAATTTCGTCATGGTAATGTATATTTCCTGATTTCAATCCCCGTTGGCGAATTTGTTGCAGGACACGATTCAGGAGCAGGTCCAGATTGTATTCCTGCAGGCTTCTGCATTCTCTGCTTCCTGTAGATGGATGCGTTAGAACTATTATATATTGCGTAACGAATGTTTCTTCGTGGGCAGCCGGGGGAGCTGTCCCGCAAAGAAAGTACAGGTCCACCAGGTGACGAACTGTGTTGGATCTGATCCCACCCGAAGGATCATTTTTTCGTGGTCTGTCGGGCAAAGCAAATGGATGTGAAGAGAAAAAACGAAACCGGAATATTCAGCAAAGGCAGGCGGCCCGGGGATCATCCTGCAACATCTCTCCTGCAGTGATTGCCGCGCCCTGGGGCAACGGGCCGGCCGGGGGAACCTCTGCCCGGTTTGACAATGATGGAGCTGATAGCATACAAACCACATGCAGCAGTAAAAATTGCCGGGATTTGAACGGTCTGGTTTTTGAATCCACAGGGAGAATTCCGGAGAAGAAGAGTGATATGATCTTCTGGTTTGCCGATCATATTGACCGGTTATCAGGCCGGATAAAGAAGACGATCGGGCGGCTGGATCAGGGGATGACCTTGCTGGAACGGCGGAGGTGTTCGTGATTCCCCGGCGGGCTGCCATGGTCCAGCCGGATATTCCCCTCTTCCTTATCCCGCACGCAGTCCGGAAAGGGATCCTGAACTTTCGCGAGGAGGTGGTACGGATCGTTGTCCGAAAAGTCAACCGGCACCGGTACAATGTGAGTATCCATTCCCGGTCGGTCAAGCGGGAGCTGCGGCCACCGGTCCCCCGGGCCGGTGGCCCGGATATATCCCCGGGCCACAAAGGGAGTAGTGCATGAGCCGGGGGAGACCGTCGCGAAAGGCGCTCGATGTCGCGCTGCCGGTCGCATGGTCCCGGGGGTTTGTGACACTCTGCCGGAGAGAACGCGATAGTACCTGCGACTTCGTGATCCATGCGGCGGCATACACGTCCGTGGTCCTGGTCCAGCGGAGCCGGCGGCTCCATGGATCGGTTGCGGAGCTGGAGACACAGTTCTCCGAACATATCAGCCGGCTCCGGCTCGTACCGCGGGGCCCGGGTCGGGTCCTTGAGCTCTGGGTCGCGAGCCCGCACGGTGTGTTCCGCTTCTTCCGGATCACGGAGACAGGTCTCGTTGAGCTCCACCGCAACGGCGATCCAATAGCCGTGAACGAGTGAACTCCCGTGGGGTGGGCAGGTATTGGTTCCCGGCCCGCCCCCTTTCCGGAACGAACCACCATCGACAAAAAGGCTTGTTTTGGAGCTGCCCAAATCCGGGCCCGTATAGGGCTCCGATTGCCTGTTTCCGGAAAGAGACCGTGTCCCAAATGTAAAAACGCGTGTCTTATTCGGATCTTTATAACGCATTTTTTTGTGGATTTACGTCGTGAAATGACCATGTCCGGGACCCTGCCCTAATGGGTTCTTTTGGGCGGGCGAAAATGGGGTAAACCGTAGTTCAGCCCGATCTGACTGATAATTCCATAATAATCCCCTTTTTGGTCCTCTCTCTCCGGAGGAACAATTTTGTTCCTTCTTAAAAAAGCATATTCTTGCCCCGATTCCCCGGATATCATACAAAACGCCCCTGATTTCCGGATTTTTCATTTTATAATCAAAGCCCATCCCCCGAAACATCCCATAGTGATATGTCAAAGGGGCCCTGGAGACGGGGGGAAAAATCCCCTCCTCCGGAAAGGTCTGCGCAGGCCTTCCCGGAAAAACCCGCAGGAGATCCGCGGAGCGGATCCCCGGCAAAACAAAAAACAAGGAGGAAACACAAATGGCAGATTTCGTACAGAAAACCAACGTAAAGACCGCGGTCCGCACCCTTGCGAACCCGGTAGCAGACGTGGCGGCGTTCAACACGATCGTCGAGTCGGTCCTGGCCGGCAACCCGTTTGCCTGCGTATCGTATGTGAGCGCCGGGAAGACCCACCCCCCCGTGGAGAAGACCCGGGAAGACTATGTGGCAAAGCTCGTCTACCAGGACGCTGACGCGAAGAAGACCGGCACTGCCTCGCACTCATTCAATTCAATGGCCGGTTACACCGCCGGCATCCCGGCCCTTGCCGGTCTTGCCACGCTGAACACGGCCCACAACGGCACACCGGTCCATGATGCGGCGAACGACACGTTCTCGGCAACCGTGAAGTGCCACGACCCGAACGGGGAGATCTACAATGTCACGTTCGGCCGTGACAGCGTGAGCCTCACCTCGTACTCGGACGACAACATCCGGACAAAGGTCGACACCTGGGCAGACTCGGTGGCGGCCCTTGCCTGAGGAGGATAACGGATCTACGTGATCTGAGAAGATCCGGAGGGAGATCTGATCGTCCCCCCTTGCGCCAGCCCTGCCCCCCCGGTGGGGGGGCGGGGGCGCTTACGATGCCTCTGCATTACCTGTTCCGGGAATCTCTGAAATAAATCTCTGAATTTTCTCGGTACAGGTAATACTGCACCATTGCAACCGGGGGATGCCCACGCGGCGGGGGCGAAAGCCCCCAAGAGCGTCAAATCCCTGCCGGATTTTCTCTTATAGAATACAACAGGAGACACACAATGGAAACCGAACTTTTAGGCATCATCCTCGGGGCAGTCCTCCCGATCTACCCCCTGCTCATCGTGATCTACCAGAAGATGGGCCGGTACGACGAGATCGTGGAGGAGTTCAAACGGCTCCGGGACGAACATGAAATCGTACTGGAGGCATACCATGGTGCCTGAACCCGCGCCGGTCGCAACCGTCACCGGCCTGTACCGGGGCACCTTCTCCGGTCTCGAGCCGCTGACAAAGGACACCCCGCTCACCATGGACGAGGTCCGGCGGAACCCGGTCTTCTACGAGCTGGAACTGCAGCCCGGGCAGGAGGAAGCGGACCTGATCATCGACGTGATCTACGACAATCTCTCGCCATTCCGGCTCCAGGATCTCATGCGGGGCACCGATATCCCGCGGGGCGTCCGGTTCTGGCCGGACTGGTTCGAGATCCCGCCGTACCGGGAGATGCGGGATACGGACGGCCGGCGGGTGTACCCGCGTTCGCCGGGGATCCACACCGTCAGGATTCGTACTGCACGGAGGAACCGGACCGAGCGGGGCCTGCCACGGGACTTCAGTCCTGCCAACGGCGGCTCCACGAGCCCGGTCTTCGAACTGTCAATCGCGCCGGAGGGGAGCGATGCCCGTACCTGAAGCAGTGGGCTGCGGGATGGAATTACGATCCCACCTCACCCCCTCTGTCCTGCGGAGCTGAATCATGACCCCAGAAATCCCCGGCCCGGCGGAAGGCTCTGCTCTCACCGCATTCCGGTGCGGGCTGCTCCACGCCACCGGCGCCTTCGATCTCGCCGACCTCTCCGGTGAGGAACGGGCAGGCGTTGCAGAACAGAAGAGCTGGTTCTGGCTCGGGGAAGCGGTCATGTCCGCGTTCCTCGCCGGGATCATCGCGGTCCCGGCCGGGTGCTGGTTTGCGACACGGACCGAGCTCCCGCTTGCCGTGATCGGCGCAGCGGTCCTGTTCCTGCCGCTCTTCATCTTCCTGCCAAAACTCATCCGGCAGGCGATGCAGATCGACACGGCGGCAGCGATCGATGCGTTCGGCAAAAACGAGCATCTCCGGAAAGTGTTCTGGACGCTCTTCCTCGCGCTCGCCGGCCTCGTGCTGGCACGGATTGTTGACCCGGTGACGGCACAGGATGTGCTCGGGATGCTGGCCGGGCTGTGAAGAGATGCAGGGAGTGAGAATCCCCCTGCTTTATTTTTCAACAATCCCCGATTGGTATTTTCAACCCCCTTTTGAGCATCGTCTCTCCTGACTACCCCCGTTTCCGCGATTTCTCTCATCTTTCGACAAAGGTATCCTTTAAATGACAATAAGTAAAATATATGTTACATATCAAATCAGTATGAGAATGATAGCCAGGAACCTTGCAGCTATAGCACATGATAACCGTGAAACGGGAAGACCGGGGTCGAATCCAAAAAAAGGGAACGATAATCCGTTAAACCAATTCCGCGTGTATCAAAAATGAGGTTTTTTGACTATGGGGTGCACCGATCAGATTCGTATGCTCCCTGAGTGTAATGGTTGTTCAATGCACCGTTGAACCGTTACATTACCAGAACAGGTTACCGTACCATTTTCCAAAAAAACGCGGGGGATTTCATGAAAGGGCGATTTGTAATTTTTAGTTTCATCCTGATGCTGCTCATGGTATCTGCAGCCTGCGCCGCCTCAGGTTCAGGCAGTTCAACAACGAGCAGTTCCAGTTCGACCACAAGCAGTACTAATACGGCAACCAGCACGGCAATAGATAATTCAGCTCTTGTCACGGTGTCAAATGTCACCCTGGACCCGGGAGTTTTCTTCCCGTATGAAGAGGGTACGATTACCGTGACCCTGACAAATGCGGGTACCTCAGCAATCGGGCTGTCGGAGCCGGATATCCTGAGCAATAAGGTACATGTTGAACAGGAAGAGAATTGGGGTACAACTACGTATATCGGGGCCGGCTCAACGGTGACCTATCCGTTTGTAGTTACCGTAGATCCACCTGATGGGACCTATTACGCGTTGTTTACCGTCGGCACCGTTGGCGGCAATCCCATCCATTACCCGATCCCGATCAAGGTGAGTTCAGCTCCCCTGGAAGCCGTTATAACCGATAAACCCACTTCATTTTCACTTTCAACGCCGGCTAACGTGACGCTGAGTCTCGAAAACTGCCGCGACGCCGGGATAAAAAATATCAGGGTTACTGCTGACGGAACCGGTGTAGATGTGAGCCCTAAACAGGCCCTCATTGGATCGCTGGATGGCAGTGATGCATCGGGTGGTACTGATTCATCGGATGTTAATTTCGTGATTATCCCTCACCAGGAATCAAATGTCACGTTCTCCATCACGTACCAGAATGGTGACAATGACCATAGCGTCAACGTCACGCTTCCGATAACTATTAGTACGGACAAAACGGCAGCAGTGCCCATTCTCAACGATGTTGTCCTCACGACATCAGGCTCTGATTACGATATCACCGGTGACATCACCAATGCCGGCATTTCCAATGCAGAGGGAGTCGTAGTTACGGTCGGATCACCTGCACAAGGCGCAGGGACCTACCCGGAATATGCCATTGGCAGTATAGCCTCTGACGATTCCGGTACGTTCGAAGTAACCTTTACCAGCAATGATCTCTCCTCGGTCCCGGTGATCATCAGCTGGAAGGATTCCAGCGGTGATGATTTAAGTCTCACAAAAACACTCGATCTTTCACCCTCCGGATCCGGCAATGCAACCGGCAGCAGTTCAAGGACTTCACCCGTTTCCCCGGCGGGCGGCGGCACCGGGGGAACGGCCCGCGGCAGCTACGGGGGGGGACGTAGCAGCAGTAGCAGCAGCATGTTCGGGGGGATAACCAGCGGCAGGGGTGGCGGCATCAGTTCATTCTACCCCCTCATCGCCGGTAGTGTCATCGTTGTGATCGGTATCATCCTGTGGATTAAGCGGAAATGGATCTCTGCAAAACTGAAAAAACAGTGAGAAGGATCGGATATGACCGGTATCCCCTGTATCCAGCCTGCCGATGTGACAAAAACATATCCTCCGGAAAGCGGGGACGTTACTGCGCCCGATCAGGGTTCACACGATCTCCGGGAAAATGATTTCGTCGCGATCGGGGAAATCCCGGGTAACCTGCACAAAGACGGGAAGGCCCCGGTCCCCATGGCCCGTGATCCCGCGGCCGCTGCATATGCCCGCCGTACCCTGCGATCCGGTGACGGCAGGATCGCGGAGGAACCATGAGTGATATTTTCTTTAGCCTTTCGGTCCGGAGTGTCCGGCTGAATTTCCTGCGCTCAATGCTCGCCGCTATCGGCATTGTGATTGGTGTCGTCGCCATTGCCTCCATGGGAATGCTCGGCACCAACATGCAGCTGGAAGTAAAAGATCAGCTCTCCTCCAGCGCAAATACCATTGTCATATCAGCAGATTCTGTCAGGATGGGTCCGGTCGGGACCCGGCCTCCCTCATCTGCGGCTACCGGGATGACCAAAAGTGAACTCACGAAGATCGACTCGATTGTGGGATCAAACGGCACGGTGATCCCCATTTATTCAACAAACAGCCAGTTTACGATCAATTCAATCCCTGGCAGGGGTTCGGTCTATGGTATCGATCCTCTTGATATTTCCAGGTTCCTCTCCCTTAACCAGTCGTATGGCAACGGGACTACCCGTATTGGGGTAAATGAGGTCCTGGTCGGGGCAGAGATTGCCCAGAATTTTAACCTCAAGGTCGGAGATCGCATCAGGATTGGATCGTTCTCATCGTCGTCCCGGCCCGAGCTTCGCATTGCCGGGATCCTGAATCCCCGGGGAACCGTTGCTGATGGCGTCTCAACAGATAACGGGATCGTTGTGCACAGTCAATGGTATACTGACCAGTACGGCGGGGAAGACCAGTGGTCGCAGGTGAATGTCATAGTCAATGATATCGACAACATAGGCGACATAGAAGAGGCCATTAACGCAAAGATTAACACCAACCCGAAAACCCCGGCAGTCCGGATCAGGGATGCCACGCAACAGCTTGCGTCAGAGACCTCAGCATTGAGCACCGTGACTACGTTCATCATGGCAATCGGTGCGATCTCTCTCCTCGTTGCAGCCGTGAGTATTTTCAACGTGATGATGATGTCCGTGAGTGAACGAATTGAGGAAATCGGTATCCTGGTCTCGATCGGTACAGAACGCGGAGAGGTGCGCCGGATGTTCCTCTATGAAGCATTCATCCTCGGGCTCCTTGGTGCCGGTATCGGCGGGATCTGCAGTGTAGTTATCGGATACACCGTAGTGGAGGCAATGATGGGAACAACGGCATATTTCTTCCAGCCGGCAAGTATCCTGTACGTCCCGGCCGCCATGTCTATCGGTGTAGCGGTCTGTGTCATCTCCGGGGTGTATCCGGCATGGAGGGCATCCAACATGGATCCCATTGATGCCCTCAGGAATAGTGAGTGACATTCCCGGGGTCAGATGATACCGGGAGATGTTTGTTATTCCCGGCGGGTGTGATTCCGGAATGATCAAAAACAAACAGTTCCATTTTTTCTGGTTGATGATGCTTACCAGTACGCGGTGGCGGAGCGGAATAGTCTCTCTATCGTGAGTTTCGACAAGGATTTCGACCGGACAGAAAAAAGCAGAGTGGAGCCGCAGGATCTTTTCCGCTGACACAAGTGAACCTGCATTTATCCCGTATGCAACGGTTCATCGTCCCGGCAGTATTCCCCGGAACTCCCAAAAAAAGAATAATCCCTTCCCGCTCAGTACCCGCCACCTGAGGACATGGGGGTATTAAGGGTTGTCGGTACCATAGTCGGCGGGGTTGTCACCACCGGCACCCCCCCGGACGCGTTCGCCACGTACCACAGGTTGTTGAACCCCTGCCCGTTCGCGTCGCCCGGCTTCATATCCCCGGCATAGTAATAGAGCGGCCTGCCCATGTATGCCGTCTGGTTTACGCCGTCTGCCCGGGAGACCGTACTGAACCCTGAAGGAACAAGTATGGACGGGGCGGATACCGGATCGGCACCGAAAGCCGGCCATTTGGCAAGGCAGGTACCGTTGCATGCGCTGGCGCCCCTGGTATCCTTCGTGAAGTAATAGAGCGTCTTCCCGGAGGTATCCGTAAGGTACAGGTTGAGGTCAGGCGTACGTGCAACCATCACGGGTTCATCAGGCTTGATCACAAACCATACATTCTGGACATTGTCTCCCTTCATATCGCCCGGCATGGTATCTGCCTGGTAATAATAGAGGGGCCAGCCATGGTAGGTGGTCTGGTTCGTGCCGTCGGTCCGCGTGATGGACCCGAAGTCGGCCGGGTCAAGCTGGGAGGATACCTTGATAGTACCGGCCGAGAAGGCCGGCCAGACGACTGCACATTGGCCCTTGCAGGCACTTGTCCCGCTGGCAGGCACATCGTTTGCAAAGTAATAGAGAGTCTTTCCCTGGGCATCCGTGAGGATGGTACCCATCAGGCTGCTGGTAAGCCCGATGGTATTCGCAGGCTGCATGGCTGTCGGTGCCGGGGCAGCCGTCGGTGTCTGAACCTGCTGTTGCTGTTGCGTACATCCGGCGCTGATCAGTGCCACGGCTACTGTCAGCACAAGGAAAATGAGGGTTGTGGTTTTCACGAGCATCACCTTGATGAAGTATCCGACATTCTCCCTGCGGGAGCGATAATCCTTTGGATCATTCTCACTTTTTGGAAACTGGACGGATGGGAGGGCGGGGGTATTCTTCCCGCTCTAAAATACGTACGTTGTCCCCACCGTATTCAGGATACACCGGCCCGGCATCTCCGCCATGATCCGGTTGATCGCGTTCCAGCCGGTGCAGTGCATCGGGACTACATATGCAGGATCAATCTTCTTCATCGCGTCAATCGTAGGCCCGATAACGGGCTCGAAGAGCGGCCCGGTGAGGTGGAACCCGCCCATCACTGCATGAACGGTGTCAACCCCGGTAATCTTCCGGGCATATTCCACCGTGTTGATGATCCCGGCATGGGCGCACCCGCTGATCACGACGAGGCCTTTGTCCTTTACATTGACAACGAGCGCCTGGTCGTCGCTGATCGGATCGGGCACCCAGCGGTCTCCGACAAACATCTCCATGCCCGGGAACCCTTTCTCGAACGCGGTCGTCCGCTCCACTTCCCCGGTCACGAGCAGGTGGCCGGCAGCGAGGGCCGAGGGCTCCCTGCGCAGGAGGAGGTCCGCCCCGGCCTTTTTCAGTGCGATTGCATCGGTCCTGGGGAGTTCCACCGTGCCTTTCGGGCTGTTGAGCCTCCGCCGGAGGAAGGCATCCGGGTGGGCGATGAGCGGTACCTGCCGCCCCGCCCCGCAGAAGAACCCCGCAAGCCCGCCGGTGTGATCGAAGTGCCCGTGGCTTAAGACCACGGCTTCGACCGCGTGCGGGTCGAGGCCCAGCTGCCGGGCATTGTGGAAGAGGCAGTCCCGGGAGAGCCCGGTATCGAGCAGGACCGCGTGCTCCTTCTTCCCGGTGAAGACCCGGACGAGACAGGAAAGGCCGTGCTCGGCAAGGAGCTCGCGGCACGGGTCGAACGGCAGCCTGCGGTCCACGGGAGTCGAGGGCGGTACAAAGAGATCGATATAGTTGTCGACGAGGATGGTCACTTCAACCCGGTCGGCCGGTTTTAACAGGTTTTCCATACGGTTTCATCCTCCTTTTTTCAGTCGATCAGCAGGAGCGCCATCAGCTCCGGGTGCCCCTGGACCGGGAACCGGATCGGCATCCCTGCCTTCTCTGCGGTTTTTACCATGTTGACGCCGACGGCGTGCTCGGGGATCCGGGCCTGCGCAGGGTGGATGCAGATCCCGGCTTTCACGTTGCAGCTCTCGCAGAGCCGGCACGAGCCGTTGATGAAGGCGAGGGCGAAGGGATTGCCCGCATTGAACGCGGTCCGTTCCAGCTCGAGCATCATCGGGGCAAATGCGCCGGTGCCATTGAAATGGTCTTTCCAGAACTGTGTCGCCTGCTCCTTTTTGTCAGCAGGCGCCGCCGGGTCGAGCCAGTACCGGTAGATCGAGCAGATCACGTCGGGGTCTGCGGTCGCCGGGGAGATGAACTTCACGAGCAGGGCATACCGGTACTCGGCAAGAATCTTCCGGAACTCGTCCGGGGTCGGGACATACGGGGGGCAGGTCAGCTTCTTCCCGTAGCCGATGCACCCGGCCCGGCACTTGAGGGGTACGCGGTTCTCCACGATGACGTCTGAGGCGGGGATCACTTTTGCATCCGCCGCGCCGAGCGAGCGGGCGGCGTCGCACAGGAACGCGAATTCACCGGGGGTGCTGGTTGTGGGTTTCATGCAGGGTCAGTACCAATCTATCCTTATTCTGGATAATCATGATCGGTCGCATCCCCTGTTGTCGCCCGGGCCGGGTGTTTTGGCCGGCTCGTTCCTCCATGGGCTGGTGGGCCGCATAAAGGCGGCAGGTAACACTGGCGGAAGGCGTACTCGTACGTTCACATGCCCCCCTCTTTTTAACGGAACCCAGGGACGTAACTGCCGCTGCGAAAAAAACGCAGGGGATGCGGAATTCTCACTCTTCACCGCGTATCCGGTAGCTGCCGTCCGGCACATTGATCTCGAACCGGGCTCCCTTACCCAGCACACCCGTCTCGCGGATCGTGATGCCGGTGATCGAGAGTATTTCCCGGGCAAGGAACAGACCAAGCCCGGTATTCTTTCCGAATCCCCGTTCGAAGATCTTCTCTTTCTCCTTTGCAGGGACACCGTCGCCATCGTCCTCGCAGATGATGACCGGGTGATCTCCTGGTTCCCCTGCAGAGAACCGGATGGTGGCGATCTTCCCTCCATACCGGATTGCATTATCCATGAGGTTGTAGAATACCGTGGCGATCAGCGGGTCGGCAAAGACTTCAACGGTTGCCGGAAGATCGTTTTTCACCCTGACGTTTCCCAGCGTGACCTGCTTTGCCACAGCGTCAACGAGCGTGCGGCAGTTCTGCCAGCCCGGGGCATGGACACCAATCTCCTCATACTCCTTGGTGAACTGGATCATCGACGAGATGCGGGTTGCCGTAGTGTTGATCTTCGTGAAATACCCGCCGGATGAAGTATCAGGCTGGTTCTTTTCGAGGAATGCAAGATACCCTTTCAGTACCGTGAGCTGGTTGTTGATGTCGTGGCGGGTGATGCCGGAGAGGAGGCTGAGCTTCCTGTTGACCGTGCGTAATGCCTCCTCCGCCTGTTTGCGCCCGGTGATGTCATTGGCAATGCCCGTGAAATAAAGGATATTTCCTGCGGGATCACGCACCGTTTCACCTCTGGTGATGAGCCAGCGCCACTCACCGGAGGCATGGCGGACACGGGATTCGGTACCGGGAGATCTGTAGTCATCCGCAATGCTGCGCCGGTATATCTCCCGGACCGTCGGCAGGTCATCCGGATGGACCAGGGACAGGAGTGAGTGGCCGATGAGGTCTGCCGGGCTGTAGCCAAGCACACGGGTCAGGGATGGAGATATATACGTGAACTCTCCCGCGGTGTTGAGCGTATAAATGATGTCACGGGTATTCTCTACGATCAGCCGGTACTTTTCTTCGCTTTCTGCAAGCGCCAGCTCGGCCCGTTTGCGTTCGGTGATGTCGCGGAATGTGCCCTCGATCCCGGTGATATTCCCCGCAGCATCGTAACAGAGGTGGCTGCGGGTGGCGACAACAACCATCGAACCATCCTTTCTCCGGAGATGGCTCTCGTAATCGGTCACGCTCCCGTTGCGGGTGATCTCTTCAAGGAACAGTTTCCGGTCAGCCGGGTTGAAGTAGAAACTGTCCCCCCTCCTCCCGAGGCATTCCGCGAGCTCTGAATACCCGAGCAGCGTTGCCAGTGACCGGCTGGCCCTGATCAGTATGCCTTTCATATCACTCCGGTAGTATACGTCCTGCATCTGGTCCAGCAGGTTCGTGTATTCCCTGTTCGCGACAACAAGACTCTCTTCCATCTTCTTCCGATCGGTGATGTCGTTAATAACGCCGAATACAATGTTCCGTTCGGGATCGTACTCTGCTACAGAATGGATGTCCAGGATGGCCCCGTCAGACCCCCTCCGGATCTTAAACTCTATATTATAGGGAGATTTTCCTGCAGTGAGATCCCTCAGGGCAGCATCGAGAAGAGGACGGTACTCGGGAAGGGGAATTTTCTGCACTTCTTCGAGAGTCCATGCCGGTCCTTGCAGACCGTAAAGGATCTGTGCACCAACCGATCCTTCAAATGCATTCTCATTCAGCCATAACTCCCAGTTGCCGGACCCTCCGATTTCTTCAGCCCGTTTCAGCTGTGATTCGCTTTTCCGGAGCGTGTCCCCGCTCTCCCGCAGCAGCTGCTCGTCCTGCTTCCGGCGGGTGATATCACGAAGGATGACGAGGCCGGCAAAATTATTGTTGTACCGGAAGGTAGCGACAGCCGATTCGATATTTACCGGGGTACCATCCATTTTCAGGTACACCGTCTCCTTGAGCCCGACGGGTTTATGTTCACCTACTACAACCCGTACGCGTTCACGGATCCCCTCGTGGAATGACGGGTGGATCCGGTCATAGAGCGGCATCCCGAGCAGCTGATCGGCAGAGCCTGCTCCCATCAGCCGGACCATGGCGGGGTTGACATAGGCAAACCGCTCCCCCACGGAGATATAAATGGCATCAGGTGCGCTTTCCACGAGCGACTGGAAATTTTCCTCGCTCTCCCGGATCAGTTGTTCGCTCCGGGCCAGTTCGTCATACTGCTCCCGCAGCTCTTCCTCTGCGGCGGTGAGTTGCTCATAGGCCGCCCGGAGCTCCGCCTCCGCCTGACGTTTCTGCACGGCCTGGCGGATCTTGTGCGTAAGCTCGGTAAACTGTGCCATCGGATCCCCGCCTTTCTGGATGTAGAAGTCCACGCCGGAGTTGATGGCCTCGATAACAACCTCTTCCCGTCCCCGCCCGGTGAACAGGATGAACGGGATGGTATTTCCCGAAGTTCTTACCTTCTTTAAGAATGCAATACCATCCATCTCCGGCATCTGGTAATCCGAGATGATGGCATCGTAGGTCTTTGCATTCAGCAGGGCAAGCGCGGCCGGGGCAGAGTCAATGGTGTCAACGCGGAACTGCCCGCTCTGCTCAAGGAAGAGTTTTCCGATCTCGAGCAGAGCATCCTCGTCATCGACATAGAGGACCGAGTAAATGATATGACCTTCGCGAATGGCAATTAGACATTCCCCTATCCGATTAATAATAGTTCTTTTATTACCCGTCCCGGGAAAACGGATTTCACCGGCAGATCTCCGGAACCGGGGGGTGTACTGCCGCCCCGCCGGGGATGGGTGCGTTCAGCGTTCAATTACGGGCGCTGGTTCTGGAAGTACGGAATCTGTACCGGCCTTAAAAAAACCGGCCACAAAAAAACAATCTGCCCGTAGCGGGCAATCGCCCCGGCAGCCACTCTTTTTTACCCCGCACTTCCGGCCAGATTCCCCGAAACTGCTATTGTTACGCCGTGAAAGTAAACCCGGTCGCCCCCCTCTTTTCATAAATCTGCCGGCGGTTTATTTGAAAATTTCTCTGCAAATACCCGTGGTTTCGTGTCCAGCGCCGGGGGCCGTGCACGGGCCGATCAGGAGATAAAGGAGAACGACAGACAGAATGCTGATCACCATCTATGAGCAGAAGACCCCCGGTACGACACGGCAGCCCCTCCATCAACATGGAAGCCATAGCCTGGGATGCCATGAAGAAGTACGGTTTCCGAGCGAGTTTCGGGAATGCCGTGATACAGGAAGCGAACGCGATCGATCCAAATGCAAAAAACCCGTCCTGGCATGATGCGCAGGACCTGCGGGAGCTCCTCTGGTCCTCCATCGACAACATCGACTCAAGGGACCTCGACCAGATGGAATACTGCGAGCGGGAGAAGAACGGTGAGATCCACGTGCAGGTCGCGATCGCGGATGTCGACAGCCGGGTGCCGAAGAACTCCCGTATCGACCAGTATGCCGCCTATAACGGGGCCTCCATCTACCTCGATGTCCATACCTTCCCCATGCTGCCGGACAAGCTCTCGGCCGGCATCACGTCCCTCCTGCCCGGCAAGGATTGTCCTGCGATGATCGTGGACTACTGGGTGCTTTTGGACGGCACGATACGGTACGGCACCGTGTACCGGGCGATCGTGGCCAACAAAGCGAAGCTGGTCTACGAGCAGGTGGGTGCCTGGCTTGAAGGGACCGGCCCCATGCCGGAGAATGTGGAGGCCGTCCCCGGCCTCGAGGCGCAGCTCCGGCTCCAGAACGAGGCGGCGGTCCGGCTCCGGCAGCGCCGGACCGGGCAGGGAGCACTCGCCCTCGAGACGATCGAGGCGCAGGCGGTGTACGAAGCGGGCGCGGTTAAGGACCTCATAGTCCTCGAGCTGAACGCGGCCCGGTCCCTCATCGAGGAGTTCATGGTCGCGGCAAACCGCACGATGATGGCCTTCCTCTCCGCGGCCGGCATCCCCCGGATCGAGCGGATCGTCCGGACTCCCCGGGACTGGGAAGGGATCGTGCTGACGGCTGCCGCACTGGGAGAGACCCTGCCTGCGCAGCCCGACGTGCAGGCCCTCTCAAAATTCCTCGTGGCCCGGCGGGCCGCCGATCCCGAGCGGTTCCCCGACCTCTCGCTCACGGTCGTCAAGCTGATGGGGCCCGGGGAGTATGCCCTCCTCGCGCCCGGTTCCGCGCCGATCGGGCACTTTGCCCTCGCAGTGACCGATTACACCCACGGCACCGCCCCGAACCGGCGCTACGTGGACCTGGTCATCCAGCGGCTCTTAAAGTCCGTGATCGACAAGAAGCCCAGCCCCTATCCGGTGCAGGAACTCGAGGAGCTCTGCGCCTGGCTGACGGACAAGGAGAAGGCCTCCAAAAAGGCCGAGCGGTTCATGCGCAAGGCGGCAGCGGCGGTCCTCTTAAAAGACCAGATCGGTAAGACGTTTGTCGGCCTTGTCACCGGTGCTTCCGACAAGGGCAGTTATGTCCGCCTCTCCACGCCCCCGGCCGAGGGCCGGGTGGTCGAGGGCGAGCGGGGTCTCCGGGTGGGCCAGAAGATCCGGGTGAGGCTGCTCGGGACGGACCCGTTCAAGGGTTTTATCGACTTTGCCTTTTCCGGCAATGCTTAACATCCTTTTTTTCAGGGCAGTGAGGGTTCCATTCCTGTGAGTACCCGGCAACCTGCAGCCCGGGCTCTCCGGGAAGAACACCCCCGCACGGGAAACAATCGGTGAGCCCGGTATTTACCGGGATAAGAGCCGGGTGAGGAGCGCATCGATATCCCGCCAGACCGCGTCTCCCATGCTGTTTGCGAAAATCCGGTAATCCGCCCGGGCCTGGGCGAGCTCCTGCGCCTTCTTCTCCACGACAGGGCGGAGCATCACCCGTTTCTTGAGTACATCCTGCTGGATCCGGGACAACCTGCCGATCCCCTGCACCAGCTCCCGCTCGACCGGCTTCATCAGCGGCTGGTACTTGTGTACGAGCGCCCGGACATCCGTGTTCTCCACGCCCCGCCCGGGATCGAACAGGAATGCCTTCTCCACGCTCTCCCGCCATGCGATCAGCCCGCCCGTCTGGGAATTGTCCAGCCGCGGGACGCGCCGCAACCGGGCGAGCGTCACGTCCGCCGCGGTCAGGATGCCGGCGGACTGCAGGACCGTCAGCCGGGCAGCCCCGGTATGGGGCGGGGTACCCGCGGTAACCCGGTGCCGGGCAAGGAACTGCTGCAGTTGCCGTTCCCGCACTGAACTCTCGAGGCCGGCAAGGCCGCTCCGGTACTGCCGGTCGATCTCCTCGTACTTCTGCCGGAGGTCCCGCAACCGGCCCAGCTGGGACCGGAAAGTCTCCTCTCCTGCCTCATCGGTCCATTTCCGGTTCCACAACTTCCCCATGTACTCGGCGGTCTCGAGGGCGGCCTTCCGCCGTTTCCTCTCCTTTGCCTCCTTTCCCGGGAAAGCGAAGAGTGCGATCGCAGAGACGAAGAGGAACAGAATTTCCAGGGATGTCATGATATCGGGGTTAAACTCGCTCGCCACGAGCATCAGCAGTCCGCCCAGTGCAAGCCCCGCGCCGGCTATCCGGCGGAATTTCCGGAGATCGAGCGACCGTTCGAGATCACGGGTCAGCTGGGAAGGCCGGGGATGGTAGATGTCCGGGGTGATCACCGGGATCGGGCCCGGGGGCCGGATCGCTTCCAGTTTCTGCCACTCCCGCTTCAGGTCGATCTTCGTAATGCTGTCGGCACTCAGGAAGAGCAGGACCCCGGATTCTTCCTCCAGCCTGCACCATGGGCAGGAGGAGAGGCCGGCGTAGTAGTGGTGGACCGAATCGGCACTGCACCTGCGCAGCTTATTCTCGAGGGGGTCCAGGATGTCCCACCAGTCCCCGGCCCGGGGCCGGCCAACGGGACTGGTCCCTCTCTCGGCAAAGGCCCGCTCGAAGAGATCGGCGAGCTCGCCCGGGACGATCGCAAGGCCCACGGAGTTGGGCGGGGGTGCAATCGCTTTGGTATGGGCATGCTTGCTGTACGCGAACCGGAACTCGGCGATCGCCTTCCCGATGGGCATATCCTCTTTCCCCGAATAGACCCCGGCATAGGGATGGCGGCCGAGGAAGAGGAGCTGGAAGATCAGGATTGCCAGCCCGAAGTTGTCGTGGTTCCCGGTCCGCTCGAGCCGGAAATGGCCGGACTTCTGGATCTCCGGCGGCGTGAACTGCGCCACGCCCACTTCGCAGCAGTAGAGCTGGTCACGTGACCTGACCTGGAACGAGTCGCAATCGATAAGGCGCACGCAGGCCCGCTCGTTCACAAGGATATTGCCCTCGTTGACATCGCCGATCACGTACCCGTACTGGTGGATCACGTAAAACGCCGCCGCGAGGTTCTTGGCCGCACGGACGAGGAACCGCCAGTCCGCGTGGGGAAATGTCTCTTTCCGGTGCGTGGGGCCGTACACCTTGTGGATCGGCTCGGCGTCGGCGATCTTTGGCATCAAGAACCCGACCACCGGCCCGCCCGGGCGGGTGGAGAGCACATCGGTCGGCCACGCCGAGATGCCCTTGAGGTCCTCGTTGCACCCCCGTGCCATCAGCCGCAGTTTCTCCTGTTTCTTCTCGTCGAGTGGCTTCTTGTATATCTTGGCAACGATCGTCTTCGGCGACATCAGGAGCTCGTACACATCCCCCTCGCCCCCGCTCCCGATCTTCTTCCCGAGGCGGATGACCGTGCCGCCACTATCGTAGAACGGGGTGACGGGTACCGGATCCATGATCAGTCCTGCACGAGCACGGCAAGCACGAGGGTCTTGTCATCGTCGCTCCGGGCCGAGACATCGTCCCGGGTGAGAAAACCGCTGAGATTCCGGGAGAAGTCCAGGAAACCGCCTTCCGGGTGTTCGCGGAGCGCATCGAAGAGCGGCCGGAAGAATCCCGCATGGGCCTTCTTCTGCGCAAAGGAGAGGGCAAGGTTCTGTACCCCGTCTGTGAAGAGGGCGATCTCGGCGGGAGCGGAACTGAAGTGCCGGATACCCAGGTGATCGGAGAACTGGTCATCCGTGGCAAAAAAAGTCATATTGGCGTACTCGCCCTGCTCGGGCCAGAAGATCGTCTCGTACTCCCCGCCGTCGGCACTCACTACGATGGCCCCGTCCCCGATCTGGAAGAAGAGGGTATGGCCCTGCCCGGCCACCACCCCGAGCAGCGTGCAGGCATAATCCTTCAGTCGTTTCTCCTTTGCAACCGCTTCCGCAGCGATCGCCGAACGCGAGGCGCCGATCCACTCCCGGATCTCCCCGTCGGTGATGCAGGAGAGATCCCCGGTCTTCCGCAGCGTGTCGGTGATGCGGTCGTACATGCACCCGCACGCGAGCTCCGCTCCCTCCCCCCCGTGGGTTGTGCTCCCGGCTCCGTCAGCGACAATCCCGATAAAATATTCGTTGTCCCCTCTACGGATGCACCCGGCCCGGTGGCAGTCCTGGCCGCTCTCACCGCGATCCGCGTGCGATCTTCCCGTGACAGATGATCCCGTGATCTTCCATCTCATATCTCACTCCAGCCAAGGGGTGGAGCGAGGAGAATTTTGTCGCCGGGATTGGACCGGGACGCAGACTTCATGGAGTTGGAGAGCCACTGGAAGAACTCCCGGAACTTCAGGCCCTGGAGTTTCACCGGCTCGCGGACCGAGAGCTGTTTGAGGATCTTCATGTCTGCCCTGTTGACGCCGATGGCGAAGAAGGCAAAGGATTTCGCCTGTTCGCCCTCCCGGATCAGGGCCGCCGCGCTCTTCCATTCATCGGTCGGCTCTCCGTCGGTGATCAGGAAGATCCAGGGCCGGTAGAACGAGATGCCGTTTGCCCGGTACTGCTCTTTCCGGCTCTTAATCAACTCGATACCCTTCCTGATTGCCTCTCCCATGGGAGTATCGCCCACGGCCTCGAGCTGGGGGTCGAAAAAGCACTCGGCGGTGGTGAAATCGCTGATGATCCGGACCGGGCCAAACGAGAGAAGTGCGACCTCGACCCGTTTTATTGCAAGGGAGTCGGTCTGCAATTCGTTATAGAAGGTTTTCAGGCCGGTATTCAGTTCGGCGATCGGCTCGCCGGCCATGGAACCCGAGGTATCGAGCAGCAGCAGGCAGGGGCACCGGGGCTCCGGGTTCTCCGCGAATGTCACTGCTCCCAGCGGCTGCTGATCGAGATAGTTATTGTCGCTCATATCGTCTCTCCATAAAATAACTGGTATATGACTATCTGTTGCGTAGCTTCTATTTTGGCGTTCTTTGGTATTTCGCCTTTTTGTTGAGAGCTCAGGACCTCCCGTTTCTTTGAATAATTGTGAGATTGACACCCCGATTCCTGAGAATAGTGAAGTTCTCCGGGTTGCTGGATCGCAAGGTGATATGGCACGAGATGAATATGTGCAGATAACCCCACGAAAAAGAGATTTATTTCCCAGCCCCCTCTGCCAGCCACCCCGTCCCCGCCCGCTCCAGGAACCGTGATGTCCGCTCTTTTGGCTGTGCATGTGTCTTGTAATAGGCAAGCAGGTTACGGACAAGATCCAAAATCTCATCGGATGTCAGACTGGTCGCGACCTGCTCTCCCTGACGGGTGTTGAATCCACTGTGCCCTCCGAAAAATAGGGTCCAGCCCTTTGCGGTGCCCATGATCCCGATATCCCGGACCCGGCTCTCCCCGCAGCACCGTGGGCATCCGGAGACACCGATCTTAATCTTTGCCGGGAACTCTTTGCCCGCGTATTCATCAGAGATTTCCCTGGCGAGACTGAGGGAATCCTGCGTGCCGTTCTTACAGTATGCAATTCCCGGGCAGGACTGGACATACCGGACACCGGGGGTGATGGATGCCGACCCGATGCTCCCCAGTTCCCTCCGCACATCTGCAATATCCTGCTCCTGCACGCCGACAAGCAGGAACCGTTGCCCGGAGGTGATCTTGATGAGGGGGATGTGGAACTCTTTTGCAACCCGGGCGATTGTCTCGAGATCTTCCGGCGTTACGACGCCGGCAGGGATCCGTGTCTGGATCGCGTAGGTCCTGCCATCCCGCTGGAGTTTTGCACCGTACGTGGTATCGGTCATCTTCTGGTCAGGTACACTTGGCCGTTGTAACCAAGAATTCTTTGGATGCTACCGTATGGGGCAATGAAATGAATTAGCGGAACGCAGGTAATTCCCGTGATTCGCGATGAACGATATGAATGCAGATCAGTATCGAAAAACCCGGGAAGCTTCGTTCTTTCCACGACAGCGGAAATACGGTGAATCCTCTTCAAAATACGGATAGCTACGTTCTCCTCAAGGCTCGGGTCTGGTGACCCTCACCACATTCTCGTTTATCAGGTCTTCGACCTTCGGCAAATCGAAGAATCCAGATGGATTCTCCTCACGTTTCGGATCTGATGACATTCGATACAGCGAAGACTCTGATGAGTCTTCTCGTTAGATGTAGGGGTTCCGGAGAGCCTTGCCTACACCGAAGGTCTTGCGGGCCTCGAGAGTTGCCTTGTTCTTCGTGATCTTCTCGTTTGCGAGCTTGGACACGAGTTCAAGACCGGGCTTGACCTTTTCCATGGGCTGTGTCTCGAAGACACCTGCTGCCATTGCCTTTGCCCAGACGGAGTCTCCGATCTTGGACCTGACAAAGACGGTGCTCCATCCATCGGGGCTGCCGACGGAGCCGGTGGAGATGTCACCGAGGTTGGCAACGTAGTCAAGGCAGACGTGGCAGCCGGGCTGCTCGTACTTGTGGGT
>NZ_JBEKRH010000024.1:0-30718 GCF_049518935.1 Methanoregula sp. | reverse complement strand
AACAAGCGGCTGAAACTCGCGGGCGACCTGATGGAGGACCTCTTCCGTATCTCCCTCAACCGGCTCACCCGTGATATCAAGTACCAGCTCGAACGCGCCAGCATGCGCCACCGCGATCTCTCTATTGCGACCGCAGTGCGTGCCGACGTGCTCACCGAACGCCTGCTCCACCCGCTTGCCACCGGTAACTGGGTAGGGGGAAGGACCGGTGTCTCGCAGCTGCTGGACCGGGTCGATCACATGGCCGTGCTCTCGCACCTCCGCCGCGTGATCTCCCCGCTCTCCCGCTCGCAGCCTCACTTCGAGGCCCGTGACCTGCATCCGACCCAGTGGGGCCGGATCTGCCCGAGCGAGACCCCTGAAGGACCCAATTGTGGTCTCGTGAAGAACTTCGCCCAGATGGTGGAGATCAGCAAAGGTGTCGATAACGAGGAAGAGATCATGAAGATCCTGCACAATCTTGGTGTCGAACACATCCGGGGTGAGTCCTGATGAAGAAATCACGCGTGTTTGTTGACGGTGCACTCATCGGCCTTGTCGATGACCCGAAGACACTCGTAACAAATATCCGCAGTATGCGCCGGCAGGGTGCAATATCATCGGAAGTGAACGTCTCCCACAAAGAGTACAACGGCGATGTCGTGATCCTGACCGATCGCGGTCGCGCCCGCCGCCCGCTCATCGTCTTAAAGAACGGTGAGCCGCTCATCACCGAGGAGGATCTCAAGAAGCTCGAGAAGAAGGAGGTCGACATGAACTCCTTTGTCAAGCGCGGCCTGATCGAGTTCATTGACGCAGAAGAGGAAGAAGATCTCCTCATCGCCATGGACTTCTCGAAACTGAGTCCCGACCACACCCACCTCGAGATCGACCCTTCCCTGATCCTTGGTATCGGTGCGGCCCACGTCCCGTTCCCCGAGCACAATGCAAGTCCCCGTGTCACGATGGGTGCAGGGATGGTCAAGCAGGCGCTCGGTTTCGGTGCGGCGAACATGAAGCTGCGCCCGGACACCCGCGGTCACCTGCTCCACTATGTGCAGAAACCGCTCACCCACACCCAGACCTCGGAACTGATCGGGTCCGACGACCGGCCCGCTGGCCAGAACTTTGTCGTCGCGATCCTTTCGTACGAAGGCTACAATATTGAAGATGCGCTCATCTTCAACAAGGCCTCTATCGAGCGTGGTCTTGGCCGCTCCCATTTCTTCAGGACCTATGAAGGCGAAGAGCGCCGGTATCCCGGCGGCCAGATCGACCGGATTGAAGTCCCCGACGAGGATGTGGCCGGAGCCCACGGTGCGGACGCCTACAAGAACCTTGACGAGGACGGTGTGATCAACCCCGAGACCGTTGTTGCAGAGAAAGATGCGCTGATCGGCAAGACTTCTCCGCCGCGTTTCCTTGAGGAACCCTCAGGAGAACTCATTGCCGTTGAGAAGCGCCGCGACACCTCCGTCACGATGCGCAGCAACGAGCATGGGATTGTCGATACCGTCATCATCACCGAGGGTGAGAACAGTTCCCGGCTCGTGAAAGTCCGGACCCGCGACCTCCGCGTGCCGGAAGTCGGCGACAAATTCGCGTCCCGGCACGGGCAGAAGGGTGTCGTCGGTCTCATCACCCACCAGGAAGACATGCCCTTCACCGAGAGCGGTCTCTCTCCCGACCTCGTCATTAACCCCCATGCGATCCCGAGCCGTATGACGGTCGGCCACATGCTCGAGATGATCGGCGGCAAGGTAGGTTCGCTCGAAGGACGGCGTATCAACGGTACGGCATTCGGTGGCGAGAGTGAAGCCAATATCCGGGCCTCGTTAAAGAAACTCGGTTTCTCCCACAATGGCCGGGAGATCATGTATGATGGTATCACCGGGAAACAGTTCAAGGCCGATGTCTACATTGGTGTCATCTACTACCAGAAACTCTACCACATGGTTTCGTCCAAGATGCATGCCCGGTCCCGTGGACCCGTGCAGGTCTTAACCCGCCAGCCTACGGAAGGACGTGCCCGTGAAGGAGGTCTCCGGTTCGGTGAGATGGAGCGGGATGTCATGATCGGCCACGGCGCCGCCATGGCACTCAAGGAACGCCTGCTCGACGAGTCGGACAAGGTACAGGAATATGTCTGCGCCCACTGCGGCATGGTTGCCATGCTCGACCGCAAGCGCAACATGACCCGCTGCCTTGCCTGCGGAAATGAGACCGATATCTACTCGGTCGAGATGAGTTACGCGTTCAAGCTCCTGCTGGACGAGATGAAGAGCATGGGTATAGCACCCAGACTGAAATTACAGGACGTGGTGTAACATGCCATCCCCAAAACGAATAGGACAGATTGAGTTCGGCCTGTTATCCCCCAAAGAGATCCGTGAGATGAGTGTCCGGAAGATCATCTGGGCCGACACCTATGATGATGACGGGTTCCCCTACCCGCAGGGCCTCATGGACTTAAACCTCGGTGTGATCGACCCCGGTCTCCGGTGCAAGACCTGCGACCAGAAGGCCAGCGAGTGCCCCGGGCACTTCGGCCACATCGAGCTTGCCAAGCCGGTTATCCACGTGGGCTATACAAGGCTCATCAGGAAACTCCTGCGTGTCACCTGCCGTGCCTGCGGCCGTGTGCTCCTGAGTCCCGAGGAAATCGAGAAAGTAGTCGGTACGGAAGACGACCAGACCGGCGACCTGCTCTCTGAGAAGGACGTCAAGAAAGAGCGCGTCTGCCCGCACTGCGGCGAACAGCAGCTCAAGATCAACTTCGAGAAACCAACCACGTTCTCCGAAGTCGTGGTCGAGGACGGCAAGAAGGTGGAGCACAAGCTCACCCCCGCCGACATCCGTGCACGTATGGAAAAGATCCCGAACGAGGACTTAATCCCTCTCGGCATCAACCCCGACGTTGCCCGTCCCGAGTGGACGATCCTCACCGTGCTCCCGGTACCGCCGGTCACGATGCGACCTTCCATCATCCTTGAGAACGGCCAGCGCTCGGAAGACGACCTGACCCACAAGCTCGTGGATATCATCCGTATCAACCAGCGGTTCAAGGAGAACCAGGACGCAGGTGCCCCCCAGCTGATCATTGAGGACCTCTGGGAACTCCTGCAGTACCACGTAACCACGTATCTCGACAACGAAGTAGCAGGCTGTCCCCCGGCCCGGCACCGCAGCGGCCGGCCGTTAAAGACACTCTCGCAGCGCCTGAAGGGTAAGGACGGACGGTTCCGTGGCTCGCTCTCGGGTAAGCGTGTGAACTTCTCGTCCCGTACCGTGATCTCGCCCGACCCGAACCTCTCGGTCGCGCAGGTCGGTGTCCCGCGTGCTGTGGCAAACGAGATGACGATCCCCGTCCGGGTCACCACCTACAACATCGAGGAACTCCGGCAGATCGTCAGGACCGGCCCTCTCCGTCCTGACGTCAACTCCCCGTGCGGCGCAAACTACGTGATCCGGCCCGACAACCGCAGGCTCCGGCTTGCGGACGGCAACCTCGACACGGTCGCCGACATGATCGAGCCCGGCTACACGGTTGAACGCCAGCTTCGCGACAACGATGTGGTGCTCTTCAACCGTCAGCCCTCGCTGCACCGGATGAGCATCATGGCCCACCGCGTCAAGGTGATGGAAGGCAGGACGTTCCGGCTCAACCCGGCTGTCTGCCCTCCCTACAACGCCGACTTTGATGGTGATGAGATGAACATGCACGTGCCGCAGACCGAAGAGGCCCGGGCCGAGGCTACCATCCTCATCTCCGTGCAGGAGAACATTCTCTCCCCGCGTTTCGGCGGCCCGATCATCGGCGGTATACACGACCACGTATCGGGGATATTCATGCTGACGCACGACGTCCGCTGGTTCATCAAGGAAGAGGCGCTCTACCTCCTCCGGTACACCGGTATCGAGCGCATGCCCGTTCCCGGCAAGGTGGAGAATGGCAAGGAATTCTGGAGCAACAAACAGGTCTTCTCCGTCATCCTTCCCGAACATCTCAACATGGTCTTCAAGGCCAGTTCCTGCCAGAACTGCGATGTCTGTAAAAAAGAGATCTGCGAGCGGGATGCGTACGTGCGCATCATCGACGGCAAGCTCGAAGTGGGAACCATCGACAAGAAGGCGATCGGCGCATTCGACGGCCAGATTGTCAACCGCATCATCCGCCAGCAGGGCATGAAGCGGGCAACGAAGTTCATCGATGACCTGACCAAGCTCTCGATCCGTGCGATCATGTTCGATGGTTTCTCTTTCGGTATCGATGATGAAGACCTCTCCAAGACCGAGTACGGCCAGATCGACGAGGTGCTGAATAACGCAGCACTCGATGTCACCCGCCGTATCAAGATCTACGAGGACGGCCAGCTCGAGCCCATGCCCGGGCGAACGGTCGAGGAAACCCTCGAGATGCAGATCATGCAGGTGCTGGGCAAGGCCCGTGACCAGACCGGTCAGATTGCCGGCCGGCACCTCGGTCTCGGCAACAGCGCCGTAGTGATGGCGGTCTCCGGTGCCCGTGGTTCGATGCTGAACCTGACGCAGATGGCCGGTTGTATCGGCCAGCAGTCCGTCCGTGGTGAGCGTATTGTCCGTGGTTACGATGACCGGACCCTCCCGCACTTCAAGAAAGGCGACCGCGGCTCGGATGCCCACGGGTTCATCCAGCACAGCTACAAGGGCGGCCTCAACCCGACCGAGTTCTTCTTCCACGCAATCGGCGGCCGTGAAGGTCTCGTCGATACGGCAGTCCGTACGTCCCAGAGCGGGTACCTCCAGCGCAGGATGATCAATGCGCTGCAGGACCTGAAGGTTGCATACGACGGCACCGTGCGTTCTACGGGTGGCAGGATCATCCAGTTCGAATACGGCGAAGATGGCACCGACCCGACGAAGAGCGCGTTCGGCGACCCGGTGGATGTCAAGGGTATCGTTGAGAGTATCCTGAAAGAGGAGGTATAGACAATGGCACTCGCTGACAAGCATGACAAGAAGATCGAGGCTGCATCCCTCCCCCAGAAGACCAAGGACCAGCTCCGGAAGTTCCTTGCCAACAAGGAAATCACGGACACCCAGTTCAAGCAGATTCTCGAACGGGTCCTCGCCGAGTACCAGAGCACCCGGATCGAGGCCTGCGAAGCAGTTGGCATCATCGCGGCGCAGTCCATCGGTGAGCCCGGCACGCAGATGACGATGCGGACATTCCACTATGCGGGTGTCGCTGAGATCAACGTTACCCTGGGTCTCCCGCGGCTTATCGAAATCATGGATGCGAGGAAAGAGCCCAGCACCCCGACGATGACCGTGTACCTCGAGCCCGAGTATGGCGTTGACCGGGACAAGGCCCGGGAAGTCAGCTGGCAGATCGAGGCCGCCCCGCTCCACGAGTTTGGCGATATCACCACGGACATGGAGAACATGCACGTGGTCGTGCACCTGAACACCAAGGTCTGCGACAAGCGCAAGATCTCGCCCATGGAGATCATGGAAGCGGCTCCCAAGAAGATCCGCGACCGCCGGCATTACCGGGACTTCGAGCACGAGATCGACGAGGATAAAGCGACTATCATCTTCTCCCCCAAGGACAAGGAAAGTTACCAGAACCTCTTCCAGCTCGCCGAACATGTCAGGAATGTGATCGTGCAGGGCATTGACGACATCCTCCGGGTTGTCGTCAGGAAAGAGACCGGGGAGTATATACTTTATACTGAGGGATCCAATCTTAAGGACGTATTTGATGTCGCTGGCGTAGACACCACGAGAACCCGCACCAACAACATCAGTGAGATCGCGCAAGTCCTCGGTATCGAGGCAGCGAGAAATGCCGTCATCCACGAAGCGGTCTCCACGCTCAACGAGCAGGGTATCCTCGTCGATGTCCGGCACCTCATGCTCGTCTCGGACATGATGTGCATGGAAGGCGAAGTCAAGCAGATCGGCCGACACGGCATTGCCGGCGAGAAGGAGAGCGTCCTCTCGCGGGCAGCGTTCGAAGTGACCGTCAACCACCTGCTTGATGCGGCCGTCGCAAATGAAGTTGATGAACTGAGCGGCGTGACCGAGAATGTCATTGTCGGCCAGCCGATCCAGCTCGGCACCGGCGATGTGAAACTGATCGCAGTCAGACAACACGACAATTGAACCAGCTAGAACACTTACGAGGAATTGTACATGGATTTTAATGCTTCACTCAGAAGGGCAATCAAGACCGGAAATGTAATTCTTGGCCAGAACAACACGGAAAAGTGCATAAAAGAGGGCAAGGCCCAGATGATCGTCGTGGCAGGCAACTGCCCGTCGGTCTTCACTGCAAAACTTACCGCTTACGAGAATCTCTTCATCCACACCTTCGAAGGCTCGAGCGTGGCGCTTGGCAAGGCCTGCGGTAAACCATTCATGGTCAGCACGCTTGCCGTTATCAGCCCGGGCGAGTCAGACATTCTCTCCCTTAAGAGGGCCTGAACCGAGGGCATCTTTATGGTAGAAGTGAAACTGACCGAAGACTGCATGCGCCTCATCTCCCAGTTCGAGAGCCTGACCGGCGCGGGGAGCCGCGACTGTGTCGTGGACGACCGCAACGGGCGACTCATCTTCGTGATTAACCCCGGCGACATGGGACTTGCAATCGGCAAGAAAGGCGCTTCGATCAAGAAGGCATCAGAAGTGATGGGCAAGAAGATCGAGGTCGTGGAATACAACAGCAATGCGGAACAGTTCATCAAGAACTGCTTCCTCCCTGCCCAGGTCACCTCCATCCTGTTCGAAGGCGAACCCGATGCGCAGAGCGCGACTGTGGAAGTCCGGGACGAGGACCGCGGTATTGCAATCGGCAAGGATGGCAAGAACATCTTCAAGGCAAAGAAGTTGTCACTGCGCCAGCACAACATTGCAGATGTCCAGATCCTGCAGAAGCCCCTGGACGGGCAGCCGGAAGACGAGCAGAGCCAGCTCTAACCTTTTTTTTAACCAGACCGTAGTAACGGGCTGATTATATCTGATCCGGTTTTCTTACACCCCTGTGCCCAAAGGTAACCGTGAGTTTCATCCGCTGGACTGGCTGACCGGTACAGGGGAACGACCCTGATTCCCGGCCATAGCTGCTTCATAAAAATCAAAAAGACGGGCCTGGGGGGATTTGAACCCCCGACATCCGGGTTAGAAGCCCGGCGCTATGTCCAGGCTAAGCCACAGACCCACGTGTGCCAGTAACGTTCGCGCTCGTGGATAATTAATCTGCTTCCTTACCGGATCCAAAGAACGGTTCCCGGGAAAAAAGGAATTGCTGAACTAGGGGTACTTCTTTTCCATCCGCTCGATGATACTGTCCAGCCGTTTTGTGATGCTTTCGAGTTTCTCTTCGGTCGACTGGATCTCGACATGGGAGAGCCCGAACCAGATTGACGTACAGCCGACACCGAACATAGCGATGGCGAACATGAACAGGCTGGGCTCGTGGTTGGCCGTCATCATATACACGCTGTAGATGATCAGGTACCCCCCGGCAACGCAGATCAGGATCATGAAGACGACCTGTGCCCAGTCCTTGATACCGTATGCCTTCACTTGTTCCAGAAGACCGAGATCGTTTTCACCCATGATATCAGTACAGTCAGATTCACACCGGTTATATAAAAAGTGTTTGTGCTTCCGGCCCGAATGGTCCGTCAGGACCATGAGGAAGAGAAGAACACATCAGGGTTCTTCGAACGGAAAGCCCCCGTCCGTTCAGGTACAGGGCTTTTCCCGGATAAAGATCAGCCTGACCTGATCGAACGATGCCGTCCCGGTGGTGCGGTTGTGGAGGGGGAAATCCGCATTCACGCTCAGGTTCTCCACGTTCTCTGCCTTCACTACTGACCAGTCCGTGCCCCGGGGGAGCAGGACCTCCCGCTCATCCTCGTTGATGTAGAGTGCGTGGTCGCCCGGCTGGCGCGAAAGAACGAGTACGTTCCGGTACCCGTCGGGACTCCGTACGGCAAACGCATCCAGGCTGAAACTGATGTCATAGGAGGTGGACGCGAACGCGGGTTCCCGGTACTCCGACGTGTTTATAACCGTCCCGGCCACGAAGGGGCTGATGCCCCGGAACAGTGTCGTATCGTGCCTGATAATGGATGAGGATTCTGCGCTGTCCAGACGGTGTTCGATGAACGAGAAGAAGATCCGGTGCTCCTCTGGGTATGCAGCTTTGGCCTCGGGGGTCGTGCGCTCGTATCCCCGGAACTCGGTGGTGTTGTCCATGAAGCCCGGCGACATCCACCATGCGATGGAGGCCTCGACCGGTTCTGAAAATCCCCGGTCCGTGTACTGCACCCGGTCATCAGCCGGTGGCCGGCTTAAGACAATCGTTTCCTGCGCACGGGTATCGGGTATGACTGCAACGGGTGGCCCTGCCAGGACCGCTGCCGGGCAGATTCCCACCGGCATCGTGATCGCAGGTGACCCGGTGCTTTCAGGGAATCCTGTTGTGGCTTCCGTGCCGGCAGGAAAATGAATAGCGGAAAAGAGCAGCACGACCGCGAGGATGGCGATGCAGAGCAGGGCGATCCAGAACGGAACTGATGCGGAGATTCTCGTTTCGGGGCTCATCCGGGTATCACGAAGGATAGGTGGGATTGTGCGGGGATAAATCCGCAGGGTCCGGTGAAACCGGTAAAATTTGTCCTGTTTGTACAATCGAAAATAAATTTAACAAAATATATCTGATACCGGTTTCCATTTTCTTTATTCGGTTTGAAGAAATGAATGATAATATCCGGGTGTATCTCATGATGAAACGAAATTCAATTATTCTGGCGATTGCGCTTATCCTCACTATAGCGTTTATGGTTGCCCCGGTTGCGGCAGATATAGGGTTCACTAGCATCTCTCCAAGTTCCGGTCCGATAGCGGGTGGTACCGCTGTAACGATAACCGGCACGGGTATTGTTTCCGGAAGTTCACTTGCTGTGACTATTGGCAATACGGCAGCAACAGGTGTTACCTATGTTGATGCCACCCATATCACAGCAATAACTCCTGCCGGTACAGCCGGAGCAAAGGATGTAGTGATTACGAATGGTGATGGCTCGTCGACCACAACCGGCACAGGCGCCTTTACGTATTTGGCTCCCCCGACGTTTACCAGCATCTCTCCGAATTCCGGCTCAACCTCGGGTGGCACTGCTGTAACAATTCTCGGGACAAATTTTGTTTCCGGAAGTTTGCTTGCTTTGACCATTGGTGGAACGGCAGCAACGGGCGTAACCTATGTTGACGCCACCCATATCACAGCAATAACTCCAGCCGGTACAGCCGGAGCCAAGGATGTAGTGATTACCAATGGTAATGGCGGGTCGACTACAACCGGCACAAGCGCATTTACGTATGTGGCTCTCCCGACCATCTCCACCATCATCCCTTCGAGTGGCATCAACAACGGCTACATCCGGAGCGTGGATGTCAGCGGGACTGGTTTTGCCACCACCGGAACTACGGTCTGGCTGTCCATGTCAGGCCAGACCAATATTTCCATGGTCAATCCCAGTTTCACTGCCACGGACCTCATCGGGGACTTCAATCTCAATGGAGCCACAGCCGGGACTTGGGATGTTGTCGTCAATTCTAACGGTGCGACCATCACAAAAAGCGGAGCCTTTACCGTTGTTAATGCATCAACGGTGGCAACGGTTACCTCTATCACTCCTGCCAGCGGGACAACCAACACGACGGTCACCATTACGAACCTTGCGGGGACGGGTTTCCAGAGTGCTGCGAGAATGCGTCTCTCCCGGAGCGGATACAATGATGTCCTAGGTTATGTCAGTACAGTGAGTTCGACGGCTATCACCGGAACATTCGATCTCACCAACCAGGTCCCGGGCACCTGGACCGCCTGCGTTCTCTACGACGGGACAAACCGTGTGTGCGGCCCGAGTTTTACTATCAACGCCGCATCATCAGTAGTAAACGGCAGCATCTATTTCCAGTCCAGCCCCTCCGGTGCCAGCGTCTACCTGGACAATGTCCTTGAAGGGACGACAACATACACGCTGTACAACGTGACTCCCGGCGATCACAAAGTCCTAATAGTGCAGAGCGGGTACCAGCCCTACGCTGCCACGGTCACGGTTACCGCAGGCAACCAGACCTCGGTCTATGGGAATCTGGCGACAGTAGTTACGGCAACCGCCACGACCGCAACTCCCACTCCCCGGATCTATACCCCGGTCCCGACCGCAAAGAGGACCACCGTACCCGTTCCCACGGCATGGCCCAGCGCTACGCCGACCCCTGCCTCGCCGGTTGGCCCGCTTGCGATCATCGGGGCGGTCGGGATTGCAATCCTCGTGATGAGAAAATAGCCCGGTACCCCCGGGAAAAAACTGTTTTTATCCTGCGTGATAACAGGATGATTTTAAGACTTCCACTTCGGTAGGCTGCGTCAGGCTCTCGTGGAATACTTCCTTGACTACCGATGCAGCGCAGTACCTGACCTGCACCCGGGCAGACATCCGTTCCCGCTCCTCGTAATACATACCGCGGGAGAACTCCACGATCCGTTTCATCGAGAGGCTCGTGGAGATGAGGTAGACGCAGATCCCGGCATCGCCCGCAGAGAGGTCTCCCACATCGACAGAGGTCATGAAGATATGGGTATCAGGGCCCGGCTCGACATTCGCTATGGTGACGATATTATGGGCGCTCTGGAGCTCGATCGTCCGGGGCCTGCCGGCTTTTAAGTCCTTGATCACTTCGGGTGAGATACCGGTTAACGCGGCGCATTTCATCAGGGTCACCCGTACATTGGCAGATCTTTCTTCGGGCTCGTGTCTGCCGACTGCTGGACTTCCTCTGCCAGCTTGCCCATGGTCTGTTCGATCTCAACTGCCTGCTCGATCAACGGCTGGATGTCGAGCGCAAGGTGGTACATCTTGTTGAGCACCTCGATCGTTGCTGCCGAAGCTCTCGGGTCCGGGGCATTGACCGTTTCGCCAAGGAGGCCGAATGCGGGGATATTTCTCGACTTGCACTCCGTGAGGATGCTTGAGGCAATGCCCGAGATGCTCCCAATCGGCAGGACCAGCGTGTGGTCCTGGATCCGGGCAAGCGCGTCGGGGGTTGTTGCCACACCGAAGACCCGTTTCTCGGGCTCGTTCGTTACGATTCCCGCAATGGTCAGGACTTCCTTTGGCTTGAACGGTTCGAGCCAGCCAATGAGCGCGTTTGAGATCTCGTAACAGATCGGGGGGGCGATGGGGATATCGGCCACAACCGCCGCGATATTCATACCGCCAATGTCCTTTGCATAGATGCGGACGGGATCGTTAATCAGTCCCTTGTTCATCATCGCAAGGGGCGGGAAGTAGCGGGAGGTCATAGACCCGACCAGTTCGAACTCGAGCTGGTCTACCATATACTGGAGCGCGATGGTGCCGACAAGGCCGCTGCCGGGGAAGCCCATGAGGATTGCACCATTGGCGGGAAGGGGTTTTGAAAAGATATTGAGATCCCTGTTCGGCTGGATCTTCGCCAGGTCTTCGTGGACCGAATCCAGCCGGGAGAGGATCGTATCATATCGTTCCGGAGTATCTGCCGTCATTAGATTAACATACACCCACTACTAAAAAAGTATTATGCAAGAGTATCCCATCAAACGCGGGCTGACCAAAGACCTCAATACACGGGCAGTGGCAGAGCTGAAAAACCATTTTGGCAGAGAACCGGAGAAGACAGCAAAGGGTTACCGTATCGCATTCGGTGCGATCAAGCGGCTGGATGTCAATCCTGCTGCGGACGGGAAGAGCGTCATCATCGATACCGAATCGGACATTACCGCGGCGGATGCGGTGATCATCGACACCAACAAGCGGTTCCGGAAGTTCCTCGATGCGATCACCGGGTTCAACACCAAGGAGCGGGTGAAGCGGGCAAAGAGTACGGCTGAAGGATAATCCCCGGTTTTTTCCCGCGGTACCTTATCCGGCCGGGAGGACAGCGGACTAAAAGCTCCGCCCCGGTACCTCCGGCACTGTTTTTATAAAAAATACATGTCATATGCACGAGAACCGGCTCTCAACAGCATTGACAAGTTCTGTAACGATATCGTCCTGTTTTGGCGCTGGTGTCGCAGTGCAGAGATGAGGTTTGGTAACCATGCATGCTCATCGAAAAATCAGGGGAGGATATCCCCCATATCCTCGTGATCCGTAGTCAGGGTCTGCTGCGGGACCGTACCGGACGGGACTACCGGTGTATCAGGAGCCAGGGTCACCTGGCTCTGATCGGATGACGGCGCATCATCGGAAGAATAATTAAAATCCCCGGATCCCTGGTTGTCAGGTTGGGATGCCTCAGTCGTATAGGATGACTGGGAGGATGATGCCGGTGTCTGTTCAGCGGGTGCACTGGTCACCTGGGGAACAGAAGCAGGGGTCGGGGAAGTACTCGCGTTCTGGGATGTGCATCCGGCTGCCATAAATACTGCGAACAGACAAAGGATACTGATTCCCATACCGATTTTTGTCATTTTCATGATCTTTTTCCTCCTATGTATGAATAAGGGAACGGAGAGTTCCCTTAGATCACCCCGCCGGCTGCTGAAGTTTCATGCGTCCCGTTGCCCGCGTGCGTGGTCGGCTTCGGGCTGGCGGTGACATTCCTGGACAGCGGGTTTTCGTAGCCCTTTATGAGCTCCCTGAGCTGATCCTCAAGGCCCTTGAGTTGGGTGTTGATGCTGTCAAGCGCAGTCTGGTCATGGTTTACGTAAGCTGTCTGCAGGGGTCCGCGCTCTGCCTTGATTTGATCGAGAATTCCTTCACCTTTTGAAACGTCAACGCCGTGGGTCTTCAGGTCGTCCAGTTTTGACTGCCATGATGCGACATTCTTGTCAAATTCCGCAAGACTGCGGGTTTCCTGGCTGTCCCAGCCGTTTATGGCGTGGATGGCGTCGTTGAACTGCTTGTCCAGGGATTTCAGCTGGGTCTCGACATTGGTCAGGCCGGTCTTGTCATGGGTATCGTACGCTGCTTTGAGGGGGGCACGCTCGGCAAGAATCTGGTCGAGGATCGATTTTGCCTGGGTAACATCGGCTCCCTGGGCGGTCAGGTTTGCAACCTGCTCCTGCATCCTCGCCGTTGTGTTGTCGAATCCGGCCAGTGCCTGTGTCTCGTGGGTCTGCCACCAGACATCGCCGTTCGTCAGGTCGTAGAACTGCTTGGAGAGCGCATTCAGCTGGGTGACGAGCGTGTCGATGTTCTGCTCATCGTGGTTGTCATAGGCGACCTTGAGCGGAGTGCGCTGTGCCTGGAACTGGTCAAGAATTCCCTCGGCCTGTGAGGCATCCATATGCTCGGCGGTCAGGTTTGCGATCTCGCTCTTCATCTGGGCGGTCCGGTTGTCGAACCATGACAGGCGGTTCTTCTCCCTGACCTGCCAGTCGAGATTGCTGACCTGGGTCCAGAACTGGCTGCCGAGCGTCCCGAGCTGACGGTTGACATCGTCGATCTGCGCCCAGTTCCGGGAATCGAGCGCAACCTTGAGGCTGGGCTGCAGGGACTGGATCTGTGTTTCAATCAGCTGTGCCGGTGTGACATCGACGCCTTTTGCCGTGAGATTTGCAAGCGTTGCCGTCCTCTGGGTGTCATAATAACTGAATTCGTCAAGGTGAGATTTTTCTGTCGCCGTCCAGTATGCTGTCAGTAGGTTCTGGATGGTGGTCTGGTCCGCGGTTTCCGAAGCACTGACCGCAGATTTCAGGTTATCAAGGTTCCCGTTATCCGCAGTAAAGGCAGATGAAAGATCCGTACGGTACTGGGCGATCTGGGTTTTCATCGTTTCCCTTGCCTGCGTAATCGCGGCTGAGGTTGTCATAGTCTGGACCGACGCGACCGTTGCAAGGAACTGCTGTTCATCCGCTTGCATGGTACCGGCACCGGTGGTCCCGTTCAGGCTGTTGATGTACTGGTTTGCCCCGTCCATCTTTGCCTTGTACGTTTCACCGGTATAGGCTACGTACGCCTGCATCGCAGCAATGTGTTCAGGATTGTCATCCCATGACTGTCCGGAACTCCATGCACTTACTGCAGGAATTGCAAGGGCAATGAGTATGCCCAGGCAGACAATCGTTTTCAAAGATGCTTTCATTGTGGTTCACTTCCGTTTTTATTCAGAGGGTCGCAGGGTGTGCTCTTAAACCACTTGAAAGTCTGATCCTCCCGAACAGTACGGGACTGTCTGGAATTCGGTTCCGGCTCTGTAAAACCGTCCGTTTTCAAATCAGCCAACAGCCTTCTCCCTCCCGCGAAATCGGTCCCGGGCAGCGTATTTTACCGGATGCCGTCCATCTCCCCTTATCGCGCATGGGGGACACAGTTTTTGTGGGGGATCCTGCAGGGGTGCCGCATATGATGGTATGCCATTTTTCATGTACGGGTGCAGGAAAAAGAGTCAGGAATAAAGTAGCAGATGATGTTCCCTTCCGGGAGTACTCATCACTTTTAAGAAACGCAGGGAAAACAATCAGTCATCAGGGATACGCCTGATCAGGTTCTCCCGGCCTTTCCGGACTTTCCGGACAAGGCCGCTCCGGTGAAGACCGATCAGCGCGGAGCTGACGGTGGATTTCGGGAGGGCGAGTCGTTCGATGATTTCAGACTGGTAAAGCTCACCTCCGCTTTCTGTCAGCAGGCTGATAATGCGTTCTTCGGTTATCTTGAGTTCGTCCCCGGTCGGCTCCGGATCTCCTGCAGGTTTTGGGAGAGCAGCTTCTGGTTGCATGTTGTCTGCAGATGTCTCGGCAGGCACTCTTCTGCGTCGGATCCACACAACGATACCTGTCCCACCAGCTGCGAGAAGAAGTACAATGATTCCGACTAGGGGCAGTTCGCCTGACGGTGTGCCGGTTGGACTGAGCCTGACAGCAGGTTTGCCTGTATCGAACGGATCGGGGCCGTACCAGACCAGATTGCCGTTCACGATGCCTGCCGCCGGTTCAGCGGAAGTTATCGCATACCCCGGGGGTACCTGGACGATCAGCGAGGCCCCGACCGGCAGGTACATCCCGCTTGCGAAGGCATCGCCTATGGATATTCCGTCACCGGTCATTGAAAAGTTTGTCCAGACGAATGTATACCGGATGACGCCGTAACTGCCTGTCGGGGAACTCTGGAACACGCTAGTACGGGAAAAATTCCGGATCTCCATGACCCTTCCGGTACTGTCTGATGCCTCGCTTGCGGATCGCTCCATCAGCTGCCGGATATTATCGGATGACAGGATTGGCGATGTGTTGGTATTCTCCTCAAAGGATGCAAGGTCTCCGGAAGCCGGCTGGAGGATACGGTATTCCACGTTCCATGTTGCGGTGCCGTCGTTGTGGGGCGAGATAATATACGTGATAGTGGTATCCTGGGGTGTGTCCGCAAGCACGGGTGCGGACAGAGCGAGAAGGAGCAGGAGAATAATGAGGATACCGGCCGGCACATCCGATCCCCGTCTCTGTTTTTCCCTCATGATGATCCCATCCGGTTATATGAAAAACAGGTCAGGTTCTGTATAGTCGGGAGAATCGTCCTTCCGCTGCACCGGAATATTTCACTTCCTTTTTTTGTAAATAATGCCATGTGTTTCACATCCCGGCAAATATCACCGGCAGGGGCGACGGGAGCGTCACGAGGGCTGCACTTGCGGCGGGCAGGAATATCCTGACTTTCTGATCCTGCGGGAAGGCTTCTTCGATCACCTTCGGCTGCCAGGTCCCGTCGGTTGAGACCTCCGCTCCGCCGACCGTAATGTTTCCGGTTGCGGTGGCAGAAGGGGCACTCAGCCGCATGACGGACGCGGTTGTGCTGTCCCGGTCCGGTATCGCAATGCTGATGGGCGCATGCTCATCCCGGTTGATGATGAGCAGCCTTAAGGTACCGTCATCATTCCGCACACCGTGGACACTGATATTGGCGGAAGAATCAAGGGAGATGGGGATGCTGTTCCCGGTGCCCAGCTGGCGGAAGAGCAGCATCCCGTAATATTCCGCGGAGGGCCGGTACGTTGTGCCGTCATACCAGAGAGGGGAATACCCTCCCCGGGAAAACCCGCCATGGAAATTTGCCCCGGTGATACCGCTGTCGGCGAGCAGGCCAAGGTAATCCGCGGTCCACAGGGACGCAGCAAAGGTATCGCTCACGTTGTCATGGAATCCTCGCGGCTCCCGGCCGCTTGTTGCGGTATTGGTTTCGGCATACCGCAGGGGGACCTCCGCCCCGGCGGCTGCAGCGGAAAACTGCCCGATCTCTGCCTTTTCACGGGAATACGTGGCATCTGACAGGAGGTGCCCGACCGTTGCATACCGGGGTTGCGACGGGGTCATATCCGGGCTGAAGATCAACGGGTACATGTGGTTTGACGAGAATACGATGTCACCGCCCTCGTCGTTTACGAACCTCCTGAAGAAATCCAGGTTCCCTGCGGTAACCGGCCCGGAAATGGGAGCACCGGGATCCCGTGCCCGGATTGCTGCCTTGGAGGCATCGAACTCCCGGTGGAAATCCGTGTAGTTCCATGACGGGGGTCGCAGGCCGTTTTTCATGTACAGGTCCGGTTCATTGCCGATCTCAAAAACGAGAAGCTGGCCCTGGCTGTGCGCATCTGCATATGCGGCTTCATCAGCAGCCATGCCGGGATTATAATGACCCAGGTCCAGGCCGAGTATCACCTTCCACCCGGCCTGGCGGGCAAAGGAGAACACCCGGTCAAGATCGGAGGGATGTATGATCCCCCTTGCTCCCGGGATGGATGTCGTGCCGTTGTCTATAAAATAGGTAAACTCAACGGAATTTCCCCCGAACCTCAGGACACCGGGACCAAGGTTTCTGAGCAGGTTTATGTACGATGTCGCGTTGGGGTAGAATGCCCGGTTGTTCATCTGGGGTGCTTCATAACTGAGGCCGAGGAAATCTGCGGGAATCCTCCCGCCGGGATGATCCGTATCAGGAGTGACATTCACGATCTTCGCCGAAGGGTCCGGGAGCGGTGACGGGATTGTGGTGAGCCCGGATGCTACGGATACCGGTACCAATGTCCCGGTTTTATCTGCCGTTCCCCGGATTTCAGAACATCCCGCGATGAATGCTATGGCTGAAACGAGGATGAAAATGCACAGGATCTGGCTGATCCCTGCAGGCATTGTGATCGGACGGCGTTTCATGTTCCTGCACCGCGACGCCAGGGTGACAACTCCGGCAAATGGATGATATTTCCAATCAACCGGGACGGATATAAGTTCATGAGACCCCGGTGTTTCAGCGATTCTCCGCAGCCGGGAATACGTATATCCTGCGGGTTCATGCGACCGGAACTACAGTCGGGAACTGGTCCGGAACCGGCTCCCGGCCTACCCGCTGACTTGTCAGGACATACCAGGTCCCTTCGTTCCGCTTTCCAGTTCATCTACAAAGCGGTAGGATCCTTTGGGGACCGCGATCTCGAACCGGGCACCGGTCCCCGGCACGCCTGTTTCATCGATCCTGATACCGGTAATGGAGAGGATCTCGCGAATCAGGAAGAGCCCGTACCCGGTGTGTCTGCCAAAACCCCGGCGGAAAAGGTTCTTCTTGTCTTCACCGGCAATTCCCTCTCCATCGTCTTCAACAACAATGATCATGGACTCTCCCAGTGGGTGTGCTGAAAACCGGATGGTGGTCATCTTGGGGCCACCGTACCGCAGGGCATTGTCTATAATGTTGAAAAAGACCTTCTCCAGTAGTAGATCGGCAAATATCTCAAGGGATTGTATCCGGATGTCTATTGTTACCAGTCCGGTCTTCTGGCCCATACGGGCCTTTGCTATAGAGTCCCGCACATCCTGCCAGGCCGGTTTATGGAGACCGATATCCTGGTAATCCTTGGTGAAGGCAATCTGGCGCTGGATCAGCTCTGCGATCTCTTTCTCCTTGCTGATATCGGAGAGGATTGCCGGGTCCTCCGTCTTCATGCTGCCGATCTCCAGGTATCCGAGGAGGGCGGCAAGGCCGTTGAGGATATCGTGACGGGTGATGCTGTTGAGAAGGCCGAGTTTGGTATTTGCCTGCAGGAGCGCCTCCTGCGCCAGTGTTTTCTCGCGGATCTCTGTCTGCATCTCCCGTGAACGGCGATAGATGTAGATACCGAGTGCGAACGTGAGGAATATGCTGATGACGATCATGTCATCCAGCTGCCAGGATTTGTTACTGGTGACAAATACAAGGATCAGGTCAGGGAGGTCGAAGATATTCGAGAGTACGAAGAGGATGATCGCAAGGAACAGGATGATGAAGAGCTCCTTTGTGGAAGACGGGAGATTCCTGATCCATTGCGCCGTGGAAGGGGTATTCATGGAAAATTCCCTGATCTCTCCGGTTCTGCCGGTTACAGGAAATCTGGTTTGGTATAATCATAAAGATGTGCATGATGACTACCCGGGCATTCCCCCGGGTACCGATGAAGAAAAGATTATCGTCTCTTCGCCAGCCAGAGCGCAGCGGCCCCGCCGGGAATGATCGTCCAGAGTGCAGCAGGAGACTTTGTCGTGGCGGTCGGTTCCGCCGTTGTTGTCGGAAGGGCTTCAACCGGCATGGTGACCTCCACCGGTGTCGTCACGGTTGCAGCGGATGACATGGTGGCGGTTGTCCTGAACGGGTTCAGCGGGGCCTCGACATAGATGGTGTCCGAACCGCTGTCAGCGGCCGTGAGCCCGATCAGCGTAAACCCGTACAGGTTATGCTGGTCGGCGGCGGCAATCCGCAGGCCATCCGGGCTGACGGCCAGCGATCGCTGCTGGATGGCAGTATCGGTATTCCACGTAGTCAGCAGGTTCCCGCTATGGTCGAGCACGAAGAGGGTCCCGTCATTGGCGCCGACTGCAATCACCGAGCCGTCATGGGAGGAACTGACCGCATTCGCCCATTGCCCGGTGTTGAATGTCCAGTGTACATTACCGTACCGGTCGACCGCCCGGACGCTGTTGTCTTTGCTCGCTACGAGAATGATCGAGCAGTCGTCGTTTGCGGCAATATCCGTGATCGCCGCTTTTGCCACGTTCACCTGCCAGTTGAGGGCGCCGGTGTTCGTGTGGGACGAGAGCCGGGTGTCGCCTGCAGTGATGATGGTGGAGCCGTCCGATGAGATGAGGATATAATCATCGAGACTACCGGAACGGTTATCGGTCCAGACCGGGTTGAGGGCCGGCGTGTAGAACTGCAGGCCACTGTCCGTTGTCGCGACCACAAGATCGCCGGTCGGTGCGATGGCGATCCTCTTGACCTGCGGCGTTATATTCCTGCCCCAGAACTCCCCGTTCGATGACCAGGAGATCATGTTTCCCTGTTCGTCGGCCGAGACAACGAAGGATCCGTTCGGGGAGATGGCAACCGCTGTGCAGGTCGCCCCCATGCTCCGGGACCAGGACTCAACCCCGTTCTTATCGAGCACGACAATCCCCTGCCCCAGGGAGGTGACCACGTGGTTCCCGTCCGTGCTCATCGCGGCAACGTAGCCGGACCTGCCGCCCCAGTGGCTGCTCCCGTCCCAGGTCCGGACGAGCATCTGGTTGCCTCCGCCATAGACGGTGTTTCCGTCCGAGGAGATCGCAACGCCGGCAAAGGGGCTGGTGGTGGGCGGTGCCTGTTTCCAGTCGATGCCAAGGCTGATTCCCGCCGCAGTGCCGATGAGGCAGGCGGCAAGGAGCAGGGCAGATGCGAAGAGATGAATCCGGGAACCTGTGGGCATGTATTATCCTGAGAAACGTATCATGTGCCGGCATATCATGTTTGCGGGAAAACGGAGAAGTGCTCTAAGAACAACCATCAGCGTCTTCGCTGTGGCGAATCCCGCAGGGATGAGCCACGAGAAGAATCCATCAGGATTCTTCGCTGTGGGGAGGGTCATCAGACCCGGGCCTGAAGGGATGAGCCACGAGAAGAATCCATCAGGATTCTTCGCTGTGGGGAGGGTCATCAGACCCGGGCCTGAAGGGATGATCCATGAGAAGAACAAAGTTCTTCGTCAGACGTAAAAAAAGGACAGGTTGGTCTGTTACGTGGCGGTTGTCGCTGCCTGTGTCGTCGGGGAGACAACCCGCTGCATCCACCAGGGGACTTCATCGCCGGTCATCGTGTCCGGATCGATGATAAACCGCTGGGTGTTCAGCGCTTTCTTAAGACTATTCACACTGTTCTCAGACGCACCGCCAATATCGCCGCCAAGCCCGGAACTGCCGGGATCAAAGCCGCCTTTCACTCCATGGAGTTTCCCACCTTTTGCCACATATGACGCAATCGACTGGTATAAGGCGGGAATGTTCCCCCCGGTATCCTTCCCGAGACCCGGGGTTTCCTGTCCCGTCGACGGTCCCTTGCCGAGCGATTTCCCTCCGGCTCCGACCATTATATCGTTGGCACTTGATCCACCGCCAACGTATCCGCCCTCACCTTCGTACTGCTGGTCGTGAGTGCCGGCGGGAACCGGGTTTTTTGCATTGAAGTCCACCCAGTTCTGGAGCCATTCATTGGCCATCTTTGCATCCTCGGAACTCTTGAATCCACCGGACGACGAAAATTCGATGACCACGCACTCGTCTTTCTTAGAATTATCCACTCCAACATAGTCGCCGGCACAGAGCATCACGGTACTCCCGTCATCGTTTGCCAGCGCGACCGTTTTATCCTGTGTTGATCCCCCGCTTTGTGATGAGTCATCGTTTGCCGGCGCGACCGTTTTATCCTGCGTTGATGCCCCGCTTTGTGATGAGTCACCGCTGTCTGCCGGCGAAAAGCCCGTTCTCCCCAGCCCTTCTGCAGCGAGAGGATCGAGGTTTGCACCATACTGGTTCATGAAACTGTCCATCGGGTTGGAGAGCGGGTTAGTGTCAAACGGTGTTCCCTGTCCCAGGTAATCCGTCCCCCCTCCAAGGACACCGCTGCCAAGGCCCGTTGCCCGGTCTTCACCCGAGGGGAGCGCCTTGCCGACATCTATTCCGCCCGGGAGCCCGCTGCCGGTTGATTGCCCGGGAAGCGGGACGCTGTGGTCCGTGCCCGGGATCTCCTGGCCGACCGGTGTAGTGATCCGTCCTGCATTTTGTTTCACCTCACCGGCAATACCTGCGTTGTTCACCTGGCCGGAGATAGCGGAGGTCGCGATCCCGGAACCATTACCGGCCAGTCCTGCTGCAGCAGGAGTAGGAGCAGAAGTAGGAGTCATTACGGCTACCACTGACGGGTTCAGGGGGGCTGCTGCCCCGCCCATCGTGCCAGCAGCCGGGGCCGTGGTTGGAACGGTGGTAACGGATGGGGTAATTACCAGTGTTTCCACCGTGCGGACTTCCTGCTGGGTGGGCAGCACGGTTACCTCTGGCAATAGTGTTGCTGTCAGGGTCACGTTCACGATTGCCTGCCTGTTGATCCCGACTGCACCCGGAGGAGCAGCGGAGACAGGGAGGGCCAGCACTGCGATCGTCAGGAGCACAACCAGGACCGCGGCACGCTGTTTACATGAAATACAGGAATTTGCCATAGAATTCACCAGAACACACTGTAAATAGCAGAAAATAGCGGGCGCAGACCATAATATTTTCCTTTTTATGTTCACGCATTGTTTCCTGCCGGAATATTCTCCCTGTCGGCGGGGGAAATAATGATCAGGGACCTAGCAGGCAGATCGTTCTGGTGCCGGTCTGTCCTCTATGCCCAGGTATACGGGACAGTGAACCGTGGTACGTGATCGAAGGTTCCCGTGATATATCCGGCATCCGAAAAAGGGAGATTATTCAATAATAATCGCCGGCTTGAACGGCAGGGCGGTCAGCGCCTTGACATGGCCGCTCGACTCGGCCTCGGCGATGTGCACCGGCACGCCGAACTCCTGTTCGAGGAAGGCCTGTGCCGACTCGAAGACCTCAAGCTCGCTGATCGGGTTGTGGACCAACGGGTCTACCACGTACGGGGGCAGGCGGTGGATGAGGGTGGTGCACTGTTTTGCGGCATCGGTTGCGTCCTTGCCGCGTTTCCGCATGTTCTCGTCCTTCATGATCTCTTTTATCACGGCGTTCCGGTCAGTCGACTCGGCGATCGTGCGGAAGATCTGGTGCTTCCATTCGGGAGCGAGGGCGATCGTGATAGACTTGGGGGTCAGCGATATCAGCTTCCGGATCGACTCGATGTCCTCGACCGTGCGGGCGAGGAGCTCCTCGGCGAGCTCAGCCTTCTCGTTGACGAGCTGGGCATCCATCTTCGGCCAGGGAGCGAAGGAGACGAGCCCTTCGCCCGCGAGTTCCTTCCAGAGGTGTTCGCCCGTGAACGGGATGAACGGGGAGAGGAGCCGGACCCAGACCGAGCAGAGCTCGTGGAGTTCCCTGCTGCCGTCGCAGTCCTTCGGGAGGCGCCTGCGGTACCACTTCAGGTCGTTCTCGATCCCGAAGTAGGCTTCCTGCAGGGCCTGACGAGTCTGGAAGTTGTCGAGGGCCTCAGTGGTCTTTGCGATGTGCGACTGGAGCCGGCTCGCGAGCCAGCGGTCGATGTCGTGCGGCTCGCCGGTCGCGTCCTTGCACTCCATGACCGTGTTGTAGAACCGCTCGATCTGCTTCTTGGTCGAGAGGACGAGTTCGTTCCGCCAGTCAAAGTCCTGCCAGGGCTCGGCACTGCCCATCAGGAACATCCTGACGGTGTCGGCCCCGAATTCCTGCACAGCATCCTCGAGGAGGAAGACGTTGCCTTTCGAGGAGGACATCTTCGCACCGTTCAGGAGGCCCATGCCGAAGACGACCATGCCCTTTGGGAGCTTGTCCTTCTGGTTCTCAAAGACCGTGACGTGGTGGAAGAGCTGGAAGGTGAGGTGGTTGGAGATGAGGTCCTTTGCCGAGAACCGGAAGTCGTAGGGATACCAGTAGAGGAACTCCTCCCGCATGGCATCGAGTTTCTTCTTCTCGGGGAGGTCCGGGGACTTTTTCCCGAGGAAGACATAGTCGAAGACCTCGGGGGTGAGGAGTTTTGAGTCGATGTCCCGGATCTTATGGGCGATCGTGTAGTACGCCATGTAGACGGTCGAGTCCGAGAGGGGCTCGATCAGCTGCGTGGTGTCCCAGGGGAACTTCGTGCCAAGGCCGACACGCCGTGTGCAGGCCCAGTCCTTGAGCCAGTCGACGGTGCGGTCGAACTCGAGCCTTACCTCGGGGGGCACGAGTGCCATATCCTTGAGGTGATCGGAGACCTGCTGCTTCCACGCGGGGTCGCTGTACTTCAGGAACCACTGGTCGTGGAGGATCTTCACCATCACCTTGTTGCCACAGCGGCAGACCACGGGGCGGAGATCGAACTCGTACATGATGGCCGAATCGTACTTATCCGTCATGAGGGCAGCGACCTCGTCGCGGGCGACCCTGACGGTTTTTCCGCCGTACTTCTCGAAGAGCTTGCCTTTCGAGAACTCCGCGGAGTAGATCTCCTGCGTGAGGGCGTCCATCCGGCTGTCCATCTGGTTTGCGATGCCGGCCTTCTCGACTGCGAACTGGGCCGGGACCTCGCCATATCCTTCGACTTTGATGAGCGGGATCGGCTTGATGTCCTTGTACTTCCCTGCCTGCTGGAGGTCGCGGAGGGCGATGTAATCGAACGGGGCGTGGGCGGGTACGCTCATCACCATGCCGCTTGCCATGTCGGGATCCACGAACTCTGCCGGCAGGATTGCGATCTCGCCGCAGAGCGGGTGGCTGACCTTCTTATCGACGAGGTCGCTGCCTTTGATCTCGTCCTGTATCTCGACCGTGTGGTCCTGGAGGGCAAGCTTCTCGGCTGCCTCTTTAGAGACTATCCATGCCTTGCCGTCCACAAGCGCTTTGACGTACGTGATGGTGGGGTTTGCCCAGAGGTTCGTCACGCCGTGAATAGTCTCGGGCCGGAGAGTGGCGGTCGGGATGAAGGCATCCCCGTACCGGAACATGACGAGGGTGAATTTTATTACCTCGGCCTTGTCGCCCTCGAGGAGGTCATGGTCGCCGACCGGGTTGTCGTCCACCGTGCAGTACCGCACCGGGTGGACGCCTTTGATCACGTGCCCTGCCTCGTAGAGGTGCTTCCACTGCCACTCGATGAACTTGCTGTAGGTCGGGTCTACGGTGATGAACCTGCGGCGCCAGTCAATGGAGAGACCGCAGGCGGTCATGACCCGCTGGTACTCGGCGGCGAAGTGCCGGACGATCGTGAGCGGGTCGACAAACTCGTCGAGCACGTTTTGCGGGACCTTGTACAGGTCGCGGTAGAGGTGGATCGTCTTCGGGTCCTTGTTCGCGATCCTCTTCGAGATGCCGACCACGGGGGCCCCCGTGACATGGAATGCCATCGGGAAGAGCACCTGCTTTCCTTTCATCCGCCAGAACCGGGCTATGACATCCGGCACTATGTAAGTCCTGCCGTGCCCGACGTGCATGGCGCCGCTCGGGTACGGGAATGCTACATTGATGTAGAATTTCTCCAGACGGGAAGGGTTGGACTCAAAGGCATGGGTCCACTTCTCGTGCGCTTCTTCCTCAAATGCTGGTAGATCGAACTGACTCACTTGCATGCACCATCCACACGGGGATTATACCGGCCTCAGCTTGATGACCTCGTTGTTCGTGTGACGCTTGATCATCTCCTGGGCAATGCTCGAGTTCTTCGCGAGGTTGATCTCGCCGGTCTCGTTCACCGTTGCTGTGAAAAGGTACTCTTTTCCGGCAAAGACATCCACGATCCTGCCGCTCTCGCCGGGGGCAACGATCGTGAGCTGCTTCTTGTCAGTCAGGATCTTGATCCCGCCGCCAAGGTTGTACTCCTCGTCAGCCTTTGGCTGGGGCTGCTGCCGGTCGAAGTCGGAGCGGGGCTTGATGTCGATCCCGATGCCGAGCTTGTTGACGATGGCAGAGACGTTCTTGCCGCCCTTGCCGATCGCCGCGGGAACGTCCTTGTCGTCGATATAGACCACGGCTTTCGTGTCGCTGAGCATCTGGACGTCCACAAAGCCCTCGGTGTAGCGCCCGATCTCGCGCTGGATCTCCTTCTCGGTGAGCTTCCACCCGGGCCGGTCGTCGCTCTCCTTGCGGCAGGTGGCGGGTTCCGGTGTGGCGACCGGTGCCCTCATGGGCTCGCGGGCTGCCGTTACCGGCTGGCCAACGTGCTGCACGGGCTGTGCGGAGCGGGCCTGCGGCGCTGCGACCGGGGCTTGGGTTATGATCCCCATGACCGGCATCACGATGGTCTGGCCGTCGTACCGGAAGATGTCGAGTGCGAGCTCGCCGGTCTCATGGTCGGTGACCGTGGTGACGGGCCGGAGGTGCACCTCGCCGCCCATTCCCTCGGGGACCTTGATAGTGAACCCTACGTCGTAGACTTTCGTGATGACGCCCTGTTTTAAGAAGATGATCGTGTTGACTACCTGCGAGAGGACCGAGAAGTCCACCCGGTCGCTGAACCGCTGGACCGCGTCCTGCACGCCGTTTGCGTGGATGACGCCGACCATACCGAGGCCCGCGAGGCGCATATCGGCAAAGACACTGAAGTCCTCGGCCTTCCGGAGCTCGTCGAAGATGACGAAGTCGGGCCGGACGAGCAGGAGGATGTCGGCGGTGTTCGCCATGCTGCCGTCGAGCATGGTGTACTGCGTGATCTGGTCCGGGACCTGGAGCTCGCGGGGAGCCTCCATGGTCTTGACCACGTAGCCGCTGTCGGAGAGGAAGGTCGCGAGGCTCTGGGCGAGGGTGGTCTTGCCGGCGCCGGGGGCGCCGATGATGAGCATGCCCCGCCTGTCGCTTGTGATCCTCTTCGTGATGATATCGGACTTGGTGTAGTCCTTTAAGGTCACGTCAACAATCGGGCGGACTGCCGTGATCTCCATGCCGTCCGAGAACGGCCTGCGGGCGATCGCGATCCGCATGGACCCGATCTGCACGACCGTGATCCCGCGTTTCTCGACTTCGATGAAGCCGTCGGGGTCGCGCTTCGCCCGCTCGAGGATCTCCTGCGCCATCATCCGGAGCTCGTACTCGCTTGTTGGCTGGTCGCGGATCTTCACGAGCTTCATGTCGCTGATGGAGCCCTTCTTTGCCATCGGCGAGATCCGCTCTTTTAAGTGCACGGCAATCGTGTGCTCGTCAAAGAACTGGTCGATGGCAAGCGGGACAAAATCGGTTACCTGCGGTTTTAAGTAGATGACATCGAGCCCCTTTGCCCGTGCCACCTCGGCCTGCACGTTGTCGCTCGTGATGAAGCGTGCAGAGTTCTCAATGGCGATCCCGCGGATCATCGCGTCGATCTCGCCGCCGCTCGCGAGCTTGACCTGCTCGAGCGAGGGCCTGATGCCGGAGAACTTGAGTTCTATTGTCTTTTCCTCGGCCATCTTGCAGAGCTGCTGGAGTTCGTTGAGCCCCGCGAACCCTATTTCGCGTCCGTTGTTCGCCTGGGCCTCGAGTTCTGCGATCACTGCTTCCGGAACGATTATTGTCGCACCCTTGTATTCACCGGCCTTTATCATCGAGGTTATGCGCCCGTCAATAAGGACGCTCGTATCTGGTACCAGTATCATAAAATATTTCTCCCTTATTCCGTCGTGCTTATGGTATGCTATGCTATACTATTTTCCGGCGGAGGATGCATCCCCCGCGCATGTGCTGTACTGCTTTTCCGGAGTGCAGCACATATTGTTCAACGATGCACAGTCGTTGATGGGTAGATATTATGCGCCGGGGTTTATAAGAGTGAGGGGGTGGGGATGGGGGGAAAGGATAGTTTTTCTTATTGCACTTCGTTTCGATATATTAGATTTTTATGAAAATTGAATCGTTCCTTGAAAATTTTGAAATCGGAATCATCGCATTTGTCAATATCAATAACCGGTTTCATAATCCATTTTGATATTAATACAAATTTTTGGAATATGAAAAATCGTTGAATTGGAACTGGAACATAAATGTCAGAGCAGTCGAACTTTTTGTAAAAAACTGTCAATTGTGTATTAGAATCATTTTCTGGTAAAAAAGCATTGATGTCAAGTTTAATCCTTTCTAGCCACCAAATTTTCTCATTCTTAATATTCTCGACTAGATTGATTCCATAGGGAACTGCCAAAAATTCCACTAAACAATTCAGAATAAGTGTAAAAAAAAGTAACATTACTAAATTATTTAATAAACTATTAGACAATAAAGGAAGATTGGGCAGTACAAAAATAGAAAGCAACAATATTGGGAAAATATAGAAAAAAAATGTCCACATAAGAAGCAATACGCCTAATATCATAAATAAAATTGCAAATATGATTTTTTTGAATTTTGTAATGGCCTGATCTTTAATAATTTTGGAAACCTCGAATAGACTTTCCCAAAGAATCCCTTTACTGTTTAGATAATAATTAGCGAAGATTGTGATAATTGAAAAAATTATTAATACACTTGAGACTGAAATCCCGAAGATTATTGAATCATTCAAGTGAGGTATATTGATCCAACCTTGAAGATTAGCATAACTTATTCCTATGAGTGTCGAAAGAAAAATAAAAAAAGCCCATGAGTGTGGCTCTCCTTTTTTCGCAAAAACCCAGTCAGTTTTAAGAAGAAATTTAAACTGCTCTCTTTCACTTGCATCGAATATGGATAAAAAATTGATGGAAATTTTAGGCCCAATTATATTTGGTCGAATTGGAATTTTTAAAATTGCAAATAGAATGTTTTTGATAATTTCCCAATAACTCCAGAATAAAATTAACAAATTTGCTGAAATGAGGTAGAAAAGTACCAATTGGGTTTCGTTTATGAATGATGAAATGAAAGTCCAAATTGATACAAATATTGTTAAAAACCCGAATATAACTAAGATTATTGAGAATTTTTCTGAACTAAATTTATTCAATATTTGGTATTCTTTTTGAATCTCGTCATCTATTTCTTCCAGTAATGATTCTTTAGAATAATTTACACTCCACGTTCGATTTGACTGAATCATTAAAAGAGAATATTCTTTTGTGCTTATATTTACTCGTCTCGATCTTATGACGCTAGTATTTTTGAAAGACTATAATCGAGAAGAGAAATAGCGAAAGTTTATCGAATTATAAAATGATGATAAAATGGAGATTACAATTTTTCACAATTGGTAAATTATGGCCAAAAAAACTGATGAAGGATCACTCCTAATATTAGCAATAGTCATAATTATTGGCATAATTTATTATATTATATTGTGGATTTTAGCGAATTGGATTCCAATTTTAATTGTCTTAATTCTAATTGGATCAATTTATTTCATTTTTCAATGGTTAATTGAGCGACAAAAGAAAATAGAAGATAAAAAACGTGTAGAATTTGAAGCGAAGCAACGAAAGCAAGAAGAAATTGAACGTATTGAATATGAAAAAAAAGAGCGAGATCTTAGAATTAAACGAAAAGAAATAGAAGAAAATGAACGAAATGAACGCGAAAGAAATATCCGAGATTTTGAAGAACAACAAACAAAATTAGGGTTATTCAAATTTGTGAATAGGTTTAATCAGACATCCTGGGGATCTTTACAAGAAGTGGAAATATGGAAAAAAGAGGATGATGCGGAAAAAATCAAAGATTTATTAATAACAAAAATTGTTGATGCAATAAAAAATTTTAAGCCTATAAGAAAGTGGGAAAATGAAGATGGATATCATAAAGAATTATTGGGATATTTAAGCCATGATTTTCCTGAAATAAAATATGAATTTCAAATAGGAAGTTCAAGGCCAGATTTGGTTATAAAGAATATTGCGATTGAGCTTAAAGGTCCAACGGATAATGGAGCATTGGATACTTTGACGACTAAATGTTTGAAATACTCAAAATATTATGATCATCTTATAATAGTTTTATTTGAACCGCGATTTAGTGAGGGACATTTCAAAGAAATTCGAGAAGGAATCAATCAATACTTCCCACATGTCATAATTATTCGAAAATGAGTAGAATTTTTTTTAAGATAACTCATTCAATCACCGGCCGTTAGCAACGCCCTCCCATATCCCAATCTGCAATCCCCCTCTCGCTCGCAAACCCCGACGGCCCACCGCAGCACGCAGACCCGGGTAGGACGATTTGTGATTAATTTAAACTTAAAATCTCAAGCAATCGTTTATCAAACCAAAACAGAAACTCAATCTTTCCCTTCTGCGATGGTTAACTTTGCGAAAATTTGGCTGATTATTGTTATGGTGAACAATATTGAGGGTATCCAGATGAAGATGATAATGATTGGTGAAATGGGATTAAAATTCGCTCAATCCGAAGAGTCAACAGAGTTATGAAGCAATCGAATACATCCATTCAGGATAAGGAGAAATGCAGCATAGAGGATTGCTATTAAAACAAAGAAATTCTGAATTTTTTTGTTTCTTTGAATAAACAGTAATCCGAAAATTATCAGTGGAATTATTACTTCAACGAAAAGCACAATGTCTGCTGAATTTCCATCTAGTTTAATTCCGAAAAATCGTGTTTCCCAATTGAAGATAAAAAGCATCAGTGTTCCAAAGAAAAGGATTAACATCATTATTTCCACATAAAACTTGCTCAATAATTCAATTCTGTGGAATGGGTTTTTTTCGTCCATTTTGATCTTCCTTTATTGCAAAAAAAAATTAAGGATGATAGGTAGTTTTTGCCATGTTTGAATTTCTGTCGTAGATGTCCATCGCATGGTTCCATACATTGCTAATGTAAATACTCGTCCCGGTGTTCCATGGACGAATAATATTTCCGTGCTGGCCGATAGCTGTGGCATATGAATGCCCATTATCCCAAATTGAATTAATACTAAAATCAATCCTACCATCGGGATAGATTACAAATGACTGGGTATCTTCTATGGTTCCATAGACTGAAAGTCTGTACTGATCATATGCGTAATCGAGAGAGGGATCGGGCATATCCTCATCTCTGTATTGAAGGACATAAAAAGTATATGCTCCTGGGTAATAATTATAACTTATCCGATAGAATTGATTTCCACCATTTACAGTATACGGTGTATTTGCACCATCTCTACCCGTCCCACCGGTAATGTCTGCAGTAACCTGAACTAATGTTAATGGTTGTGGAAGAGCCGAGTTTATTGTTTGTAAAGAATTAGATGGAACGGGCTGCGTTTCGCTTGGAGTGACATTAACGGATTTCATATTTTTTATCGAGAGCCCATGAATCTCCATATATTTTTCACGTGCGATACGATTAATTTTTTCACTTACAATTACAGTTTTAAGTTCATTTTTTTGCGAATCTGATATTTTTTGGTTGGTAATTGAATTCAATTTTTCAATGATCGTATTTAATTGAGGATCATATTTCTTTTGGATAACATTTCTTAGATTCTCAAAGTCGATCTGTTTTGATTCATTCCCAAGAGAGTTTGATATTTCATTTCCAATCGGGTTATCTAATAATTGAATTTCAGTTTTTTCAGATTTATATAAATCTGTATTTTGTGCACTCACCATCGGTACCATCGCCATCGCTGCCAGCAATAGCGCGAGCAGGACGATGCCAAGTTTGCATATTTTCATATTTTTCCTCCGTTTTCGATACGCTACGCTCGAAAGGCACGGGAAAATCTTCATAACCATGAAAGATAAAACTCACATGCCTACGGGCGGGATCGGGTTCAACGAAGTTTTGTCGCTTGGTGAACCCGTCCTTTCACTTTTACGGCACAACCCCCGGTTGTCCGCAAGATGGATTTTGTTG
>NZ_JBEKRH010000023.1:0-30979 GCF_049518935.1 Methanoregula sp. | reverse complement strand
ATATCCCGAAAACAGCAGAAGAGGAGTTTGTGCATCGTGTCAACAGGATACTCGGAGAACAGTTCGCTGCGGCGGGTCCAGGTAATCGCTGACTTCCAGTTCGGCGGCGGGGTGGGGACGGGGCTCTTTCCGGAGGGCTGCACCTACATCTTCTCGACGACGGGCCGGATCCGGCAGGTGCTGGACGGGGGAGTCCGCCTCGCAACCGTCAGGGCCTCTGACGGCAGGCTGACCCTCGGGATCGAAGGAGCAAAAAGGATCCAGGCGCTCCTTCCGGCACCCGGCTACCGCGTGGTGATCCGCGATGATATCTCATCGTTCGTGGCGCAGGGCAAGAACGTCTTTGCCAAGCACGTGACGGCAGCCGATCCCGAAATCCGCGCGGGTGACGAGGTGATCGTGGTTGCGGGCGATGACCGGCTCATCGCCTGCGGCGCTGCGGTCGTTTCGGGCGCGGAGATGCTTGCATTTAATTACGGAGCAGCGGTAAGAGTACGGCAGGGTAGTGAGAAGGATGCTTCCGGGAAACATCAATCCGCGCCAGATGAAGGCGATGATGAAGAAGCTCGGCATGCAGGTCGAGCAGATTGAAGACGTACAGAGTATTGTGATCAAGACACCAAAGGGCAACTGGATCTTCGAAGCGGCTGAAGTCTCCTCGATGACCATGCAGGGCCAGACCACGTACCAGGTCACCGGCACCCCGCGCTTTGAGGCCGCAGTAGCCGAGATCCCGAACGAGGATGTCGCCATGGTTGCAGTCCAGGCAAACGTGCCGGCAGAGAAGGCAAAGGCCGCACTGGTAGCATCGAAAGGCGATATTGCCGAAGCGATCATGCACCTCACCCAATGATCGAGCAGGGCGATCGCGTCCTGCTCGTGGGGGCAGGACGGGAATTTTTCATCAAGGCAGGACCGGGCACACTCGGCACTGACAAGGGCCAGCTGGACCTCGCCGCGATTGTCGGTAAGAACTCCGGCGATATCATCACCACGCACAGCGGCTCGGAGTTTACCATCCGCATCCCGAGGCCCACCGATTTCTTCACCCACGGCAAGCGTTCAGGAGCACCGATGCTCCCCAAGGACATTGGCCTCGTCATCGCCTATACCGGTATGAATCACAACGATGACGTGCTCGATGCCGGTACCGGGAGCGGTATCGCCGCGATCTACTTCGGGGGTATTGCTAAAAGCGTGAAGACATATGAAGTGCGCCCCGAGTTCTCAACGCTCGCGATGAAGAACATCACGGACGCGAAACTCCCGAACGTCGAGGCTGTTGCGGCAGACTTCCTTGCAGCGGAAGGAATCTATGATGTGGTCCATCTCGACCTGCAGATCCAGCCGGAATATGTAACCCATGCATTTTCCCTGTTAAGGGCCGGCGGTTACCTTGCATGCTACACGCCATTCCTCGAACAGATGGCAATCGTGGTCGACGCGGCCACGGACCTCTTTTCCGAGGTCCACACCCACGAGCTGATCGAGCGGGAGATGACCCGGTCGAAGCGGGGGACCCGGCCTTCCACGAGCGTGTGTCACTCAGGGTATGTGACTATCGCGAGGAAATAGAAGTAAGTTTATTCAAAATTAAGTATCAATTTTTTTCAGGGCGTATGACTCAATATCTCGATTTTTGCTTATTTTCCATAATTCTTTTCGCATTGCAACAGCAGTTTCTGTGAATTTTCTCTCATCAGGATTCTGAATAAAATTCTTTATACTGACTAAAACATCATCTGAACCGTAAAGGAATGAGTTGTAATAAAATTCAATTAATTTTTCAGTCGCCAATTCCTGAATTTCTTCTTTTGTTTTATTTCCAGGAAATTTCATTCCATCAAAGGAGAAAAGATATGCTTTTTTCTGGAGTTATGACGCACCTCATCCATACCAAAATCGTGCGATATTTTGATTCATTTAATTGACGAATTTCCAATTCGATTTGCGATTTTTTATTCAACAGATATTGGATTTACGCCCCACTATTCCACCAATCCCTAGAAGACTGATTATCGATATTATTTCAGCAATATCCATATCAAATTATATCAATACTTTCAGTTTTTTTCTCTAGCGGTTGCTACTAAACTTCTAACGAATTTAGTTTTTTATTTTGAGAGAGATACGGGCAATTCTCCAAAATTTACGATTGCCCTACGCGCAAAACGCCTCGTCGGGTTTTGCGCTGCTCATTACCGTTTTCTGAGAGTGAAAAGTCATTAGGCCGCCGCGGGAGCGCCCCCGCGGGGGCGGCGGCAACCCTCACAAAATATCCTGCCAGAGTAGCCAGACATATCCATGATCTCGCCCGCGATCATTCTGTACCCACGCGACCCCCCCTCATGATATTTCTCCGATTTCAGACACTCTAATGACGTGAAATTCCAGTATTTTCGTACAAAATCCGGACATGGGCATGGGGGGTCGCGTGGGTACACCGGTGCTTTCAGTGCCAAAGCAGCAGGGTCATGCAATCCGATGTTGCTCCAAAAGAGAACCCGTATACCGACGAAAAAACCGGGCACTGCCGGCACAGCCAGCCGATTCCCGAACTCTGGCCCGTCCGTAACTTTGTACCCACGCGACCCCTCCTCAACGACCTGCACTCCACCACCAAGGATTTATCGAACCCATTCGTTCTCCTACTCAGGCATCCTGTGGATGGGGACTCCGCCCGTCCGGAACAGGATACCGGGAGCATTGAGTATCATGACCCATTTCCGCCAGAGACCCGGATCAAAGAGCGCAACGCACCGGCTGAAACACCCGTTCCCGGACATCGGGGCATTCTCCGCGGTCGTCCAGGCGCTCCGCATGAAAAACCCACTCGGGTGCACCTCGTACTATGCCCAGAGGAGGAACTTCCAGCCCGTCATGCCGGTACGCGAGCGGTACACGGCAAAATTCGTTTACCTTGACAGGACCGGGAAACAGGCAGGCACGAGTTCGGAAGTGTACGACTCGGTCGGGGGATACGAGACCGGTGTCGCGTCCATGATCTCGAACTTGGCCAACATTGCTTCCCACCGGGGAAAGATCGTGCACCGCAAAGATGCCGATCTCTTCTCTGTTTCCCTCAAATGTCACGATGAAGGAGGGGAACTCTATTTCATCAGTCTTGCCCGTGACCGGATCACCATCTCATCCTATACGGATGATGCCATACGGAAACGGGTTGAAGCGTGGTCGGACAGTATGCCGGAACTCGCATAAGACGAATCCCGAAAGGAAGAATCCGGGAGAACAAAAAGGTCCACGAGCTGGCAGATGTTGGGGATCCGGGAGGCGGACTGACAGACAAAAATCGTACGCCCGTTCCTGTCACGGTGCCCGACCTCGTGATTATGCCTTCCCTTTCTTCGACGTGCTCTCCCACACCCGCGTCTCCTTCCCCAGGTTCAGCAGGCCCATAAGAAGGTAGAACTGGTTCACGGCAAACGCATTGAAGAGGTTCTCCCGCCATGCAATCCCGACCACCGCAACTATGACGGCCAGTGCCAGCAGAACGAGAGGGTAGGAGAGATACAATCCAATCGCAAGGAGAGCGAGCCCTGCAAAAAACAGTGTAGGCGTACAGAGAAACATGAACAGCCGCAGGGGATAGAAATACCGGGTGAACGGCCGGTCCTTGCCAAGAAGATCCAGGTTTGCGAGCGTTGCCTCGATCAGGCGCTTTGCCCGCCGGATCTTCTGGCGGTACTGGATCCGGAAACTTGACGGGATGTCCTCGTAAACAATCGCCCGGCGCTCGTAGACCGCCCGGTATCCCCTCCGGATCGCTTCGAACGCGGTATTGGCGTCGTCCGAACCGCGCTTGTCATCGATCCGCCGTATCAGGTTCGTCCGGAACGCGACAAGGGCCCCGTTGAAGTTATAAGTGGAGTCAATAGTGCTCTCCCAGTCGCACATCCGGCCGTAAAAAGACCGGTAGGCACCCTCCAGTTTCGTAGTTTCGTCATTATTCATGCGGGGCCGCAGTTCCCCGGTCACGGCCGCAATGCCGGGATCGCTCTCAAGCCGGCCCATGAGATAATTGAGCGCATCCGGTTCAAAGAAGACATCGGCATCGGTAGTCACGATAACCGGATACTGCGCCAGCTTCATCGCATGATTGTACGAGCGATTCGTCCCCATCCGCTCGGTATTGGCGATGATCCGGAACGAGATCCCGGATTTCTCAAGGCCTGCCTGTGCCCGGGCGAGCGTATCATCATCCGAGCAGTCATCGATGAAGAGCACCTCATAGGCATCTTTGGGATAGTTGCACTGCTCAAGATTCGCAATCCGGTCCGCCACAACACGCTCCTCATTGTACGCCGACATGATGATGGTGATCCGGGGATATTCCGCGGGAAACCCTGCATCCGTGGATTTCCGGCCAAATGTGATGCCGAAGAGATAGACGATATAGGGAATGACGGCGATGAAAAGGAGGACGCATGCGATGATGATGAGCAGTAACATTCTCTTAACCATTTTTCCGGGGCGGATTTATACGTTTATGTTATCCTGGCGACAGGGTGCCGGTATCGCACAGCGGTTTCCAGATACATGACCGCATGACAACGCGACATGCACCCGTTTTCCCAAGGCCAATATTTATTGATCTCTACGGGCAATAGATCTCAACTTATGAGTGATCATTTCCGCGTGCTCGGAATCCATGACAACCATAACGCTTCTGTCAGTCTGCTGGAAGACGGCGTGATAACGTTCAGTCTCCAGGAGGAGCGGATCAATGGTATAAAAAATTTCAACGGGTTTCCGGCACTCGCCATCGGCCGGGCGCTGGACTTCGGGAAGATCACCCTTGACGATATCGACCTCTTTGCCTTTGGCACCATGCATAATCCTGCGTGGAAGGATACAAAAGCCCTCGTAAACCAGTATGCATCCCCGGTATGGAAGAAATATCTCGGGGATTTTTTCAAGGCATCGCCCCTGTTCGGGTTCTACAAGGCAGACAAGGCCCGGCAGAGAACGAAATTCCTCACCGCACAGGGTATTCCTGAGAGCCGGACCCGGTTTTTTGATCATAACCTGACGCACGCGGCCACGTCTCTTTGCTGCAGCGGCTTTTACGGTAAGCAGGCACTTATTCTCTCACTCGATGGCGGTGGGGACGGGAGCTGCGCGGGAATATATACCAGTATGAACGGGGAGCTGTCGCAGATTGCGAGTACGCCGGAGGGAAACTCGGTCGGGAACCTCTACGCGGTCTCGACATATTACATGGGCATGATGCCACTCGAGCATGAATACAAGCTCATGGGCATGGCCCCGTATTCTCAGCCGAAATATTATACCGGCATGTCACAATCCCTCGAACGCCTCCTGAAGGTAGACGGACTGACCTTCCGCCGTTCGACACTCGCAACCAGCTCGAACTCCATCGCGAGCCTCGAGCGGATCTACCGCCACCAGCGGTTTGACGCGATATGCGGGGCCCTGCAGGACTATACCGAACGCAGTGTCATCCAGTGGGTAAAGAATGCCATCCAGGCAACGGGCCTGCACCGGCTCTGCCTCTCCGGCGGTGTCTTCATGAACGTGAAGCTGAACAAGCTGATCGCCGGGCTTCCCGAAGTTGAAGAACTCTTCGTTATGCCATCCTGTGGGGATGAGAGCAACGCAATGGGTGCCGCGTTCCTTGCCTACAAGGATCATTGTGCAAAAACCGGGTCGGATCCCGCGATCCAACCCCTCACAAACCTGTATCTCGGGGAGTCCTTTGATGAGACGGTTATCCGCGACGAAGTGCAGCGGGCGGGGTTCCAGTGCGAGAAAGATCCCAATGTCAACAAGTACGTGGCGGAGATGCTCAGCCAGGACCGGATTGTTGCCCGGTGCTCGGGCCGGTCCGAATGGGGTGCCCGCGCACTGGGCAACCGGTCGATCCTTGCAAATCCCCGCTCATTCGAGACCGTCCAGAAGATCAACGATGCGATCAAGATGCGGGATTTCTGGATGCCGTTTGCTGGATCCGTCATCGATGTCGCGATGGACCGGTACCTGGTGAACCCGAAGAAGATCCCGTCGCCCTACATGATGCTCGCGTTCGATACTACGCAGGAACGGGACAGCATCCGGGCCGCAACCCACCCACGGGACCGCACCATCCGGCCCCAGATCCTTACCCGCGACCAGAACCCGGACTACTACGCAGTGATCGAGCAGTTTTCCCGTCTGACCGGGACCGGTTGCGTCCTGAATACCTCGTTCAATCTCCACGGGTCCCCGATGGTCTACCATCCCCGCGAAGCAATGGATACCCTGAAAAAGAGCGACCTGGATATCCTGGTCATGGACAATTATATCGTAAGAAAGGGTGAAAAATCAAATCGCGGGTAAAAGAATCACAGAGTGATATACCTGAACATCTTTTTGAAGTCCGGATCCTTGTAAAAGGCACCCTTGATGTCGACAAAGACAACGTCGGGTTTCGCCAGGTGCCGGAGCTCCTCTTTTGCGGATTCCAGGAACTGCCTGTGCGGAACAACAAGGATAAAACCGTCAGCCGGTTTATCGAGTTTTTCGAGGGGTATTACACCCATCCGGGCAATTTCAGCCGGGGTGAGGAGCGGATCATATCCATATACCGTGATCTCCTGCTCCTGCAGGTTCCTGATCAATTCGGTAACCGGGTTGTCCCGCGTATCAGCAACATCCTCTTTATAGGTCAGCCCGAGAATGACAATGCCGGCGTTACGAACGGGTTTTCCACAGGTATTCAGGTGGCCGATGATCAGTTCAGCAATGAAACGGGTCATGTAATCGTTGGTTGCCCTTCCGGCCAGGATCATCTCGGGGCTATAACCCGACTGCTTCGCGGAATAGGCAAGGAAATACGGAACTGTGGGGATACAATGTCCCCCGACAATTCCCGGCGTATACCGGTGGAAATTCCACTTGGTGCCGGCCGCTTCGAGCACGTTTTTCGTATTGAGCCCGAGGCGGTGGAAAATGTACGACAGTTCATTGATGAGGGCAATGTTGACATCCCGCTGGATGTTCTCGACCACCTTTGCCGCCTCCGCCGTGCGGATGTCGGGAGCTGCATATACCTGGGTGATCAGGCTGTAGATCGTTTTCATCTCGAGAGTGGTCTCTTCATCCATCCCGGCTACGATCTTGGTGGTCTTAGCAAGCACATGTTCATCGTCCCCGGGATTTATGCGCTCGGGAGAATAGCCGATCTTGAAATCCCGGCCACAGACATATCCTGATTCGCGTTCGAGGACAGGTTTGAGGACATCCTCCGTCACGCCCGGGTAAACGGTGGATTCGAGGATGACGATGGCACCCTTCTTCATATTCCTGCCGACCGTTTCTGCTGCCGAGCGGACATAGGATAAATCCGGTTCATTGTCCGGAGTAAGAAGAGTGGGAACACAGATCATCACAAAATCTGCCTTTCTGATCTGCGCCGGATCGGCAGTTGCCAGTATGGCCGTCCCTGATTCCTGGATTGTTCTGATCTTGCTCGTATCGATATCAAAACCGAGAGTAGTCACCCTCTGTGAGAACGCCTCAGCGAGGGGAAAGCCCACGTATCCAAGACCGACAATACATACCGTTTTCTGGTGAACAGGTACCTGTCCCGCGTTCTGTTTCCTGTCTGACAGTTCCGGCATGAGAACGAAGACTCCGTGATCAGCTCATTTGGTGTTGGTTTATTTAAGTCCAGTTCTTCCCGATCAAACCGGATAACAGGTGTTTCTTTGATGAGGGTATCGGTTTTACGGTTCGTGCGAAAATTCAGTTCTTTCCGACAAGAAAATGCTGGTGTAACAAGGTGACCTGGTTGTTCGCAGGAAAGATACTTCACTTTTTTTATCGCGCCCCTGATCCGGCGGGGCGGGCGAAAGATAGGTAATTAGTGCAGGAAAACCTATATGCGTACGAACGAGCCGGGGGGAGTAAAAATACAGCATATCATTTCCATCGGGGACTTTGATCGGGACGAGATCGACAACCTGCTGAACCATGCGGCACAGATCGAGAAGAAAAAGTACGATGCGAATGCGCTTGCCGGTAAGATCCTTGCCGTCCTCTTCTTCGAGCCCAGCACGCGGACGCGGATGTCCTTTGAATCTGCAATGGCAAGGCTTGGTGGCACCTCACTCTCGGTTGGCAGTGTCGAAGCCTGCTCTATGGCCAAGGGAGAGACCCTCGCCGACACGGTCCGGGTTGTCAGCGGGTACGCCGATGCCATCGTGATCCGGCACCCCAAGGAGGGCGCGGCGCGGCTTGCCGCGGAATTCTCAACCGTACCTGTCATCAATGCCGGTGACGGGGCGGGACAGCACCCGTCCCAGACGCTCCTCGACCTGTACACCATTCGCCAGTCGATGCCGGTGGAAGGGATTGAAGTGGCACTGATTGGCGACCTGCGGTATGGAAGGACTGCGCACTCCCTTGCATCCGCGCTCTCCCTCTACAATGCCCGGCTCCATACGATCTCGCCCAAAGGCCTTGAACTTCCCGCAACGCTGGCTGCCCAGCTTAAGGAGCAAGGCATGGAGATCACCGAGCACGATTCCATCGAGGACGTGATCGGTGAGGTGGATGTCCTCTATGTCACGAGGATCCAGCGCGAGCGGTTCCCTGATTCTGCCTCCTACTTTAACGTGGCCTCCAGTTACCGGATCACTCCCGAACTGCTCGCCGGTGCAAAGAAGCGGCTCATCGTCCTCCATCCCCTTCCCCGTATCGACGAGATCGATCCACGGGTGGACGAGTCCCCCCATGCCCGGTACTTCGAACAATCGAGAAACGGGGTGCCGGTCCGAATGGCAATGCTGATGCAGGTGATGAAATGAAGATCACCGAGTCGCAGGAAAACGAGGGCCTGCTGGTAAGAAGGATCAAGAATGGTACGGTGATCGACCATATTGATGGCGGCCAGGCACTCAACGTTGTCAAGATCCTCGGGATTACCGGTACGACACAGGAAGCGCTTTCCATTGCCACCAATGTCCCCAGCCACGACATGGTGCGAAAGGATATTGTCAAGCTGACCAACCGCGAGCTCTCAAAAGAGGAGGTGGACCGGATTGCCCTGATCTCCCCACGAGCAACGATCAACATCATCCGTAATTACAAAGTATTCGAGAAGAAAGGTGTCGAGATCCCGACGCTGATCGAGGGGCTGGTCCGATGCCCCAACCCTGGTTGCATATCAAATACCAACGAGCCGATCACGAGTAAATTCGAAATCCTGCCAAAAGGGCTGCATTGCCGGTACTGCGACTGGGTAATCACCCGGGACAATATCACCGGGCATATTATTTAATCTCCATCTGATTTTTTCCCGGAGTTCATACATGTTTCGGGTTCGTCGTGAATTTCACGCCAGCGGCACCGGGATACCACCAGACCGGCTGAACGGCTTTTTTCCAAGCGTGCGCAAAACATTACATCAAATGTCATATCACCACGCCATGATCAGATATCAAAAATAATAAAGTGATGGAATTAAATATCTGTCAATTGATAATTTGGGTAGTGATTATGATGAGATCAAAAAAGTACTTCCTTTTTGCAGGATTGATTATCCTGCTCGCAGCTCTGGCAATGCCGGGTGTTGCTGCATCTGACAGCACCCAGGCGGGTTATATCACGGTAGGTATAGCACCGGTCGCACAATTTGATGCACACTACGCATTCTCCACCGTCCCGACACAAGTCTCATTCACGGATAGCTCCCTTGGGTCAACCCCGATGACATACCAGTGGGACTTCGGCGACGGAGCTACATCCACCGACCAGAATCCCACGCACTCCTTCATCCAGCGCGGAACCTATACCGTAACCCTTACGGTAAAGAACGGATTCGGGACCAGCACCGAGATCAAGAAAGATTACATCAATATCGGCATGGGCCCGAAAGCTGATTTCGTTGCGACCCCGTTAAGCGGCAATGTTCCCCTGAATGTCGCATTCACCGACAAGTCCAATGGCCAGGTAACCGGCTGGATCTGGGACTTTGGTGACGGACAGAGTTCAACCGAACAGAACCCGGTCCACACCTACTGGACGGGAGGTGTCTACAACGTGATCCTGACAACGTCCAATGATTACGGCTCTTCGGATATCACGAAAAACCAGTACATCAATGTTGTCGGCGGCCTGGCATCAAAATTTTCCGCTGACCCGGCAAGCGGCAAGGCTCCGCTGGCAGTCACGTTCACTGACCGCTCCATCGGTTCACCTACCGCATGGAAATGGGATTTCGCTGACGGCACGACATCCACTGACCAGAACCCCGGCCACACGTTCACCACCGCCGGATCGTACGATGTCAAGCTGACCGTTACCCGCGGCACGGACACCGATACCTCGACCCAGACCCTGAATGTTGGCGGCGTACCCAATGCCGATTTCGCGGCCAACCCCACGCAAGCCAGTGTTGGTGATTCGATCGCGTTCACGGACAAGTCTTCAAACTCGCCCACCAGCTGGGCTTGGGATTTCGGAGACACCGCCACATCCACTGACCAGAACCCCGGCCACTCATACCAGCTGAAGGGTATTTACACGGTTTCCCTCACGGCACGGAATGATAACGGCCGGGACACGGAGACTAAGACCAGTTATATCAACGTCGGTGTTGCACCCACGGCACAGTTCATCCCGGTTATCGTCCCGTTCCAGATGAACAAGGTCCCGATGTCGGTGAACTTCGTCGACCAGTCCACCGGTGCCCCGACCTCATGGAACTGGGATTTCGGTGACGGACAGACCTCCGGTTCTCAGAACCCGTCCCACCTCTATCAGAACGTGGGTACGTACACAGTAACCCTTACGGTCAAGAACAACTTTGGTACTGACATCAGGGTCAGGAAAGACCTCATCACGGTCGGTAAAGGCGCAGCGGTTGATTTTACCGCCGATACAACCACGGTCGGTGTCGGCAGGATCGTGACATTCACGGACCTCTCCGCCAACTCTCCCACCCAATGGATCTGGGACTTCGGCGACGGATCAACAGGTACCGGGTCGAACCCTGATCACATCTATCAGGCAACAGGTGTCTACGACGTCACACTGACTGCATCGAACCCCTCAGTCACTGACAGCCGTACCAAGAACCAGTACATTACGGTCATCAATATCCCTCGTGCGGACTTTGTCGCAGACAAAACCCAGGGCAGCGCACCGATGACCATAGCGTTCACGGACAAGACCCTCAACGCACCGACCTCCTGGAAGTGGGACTTCGGCGACGGATCAACATCAGCTGACCAGAACCCAAGCCATACCTACACCACTCTCGGCACGTATACCGTGACCCTGACTGCCTCCAACAAGGACGGAGTGGATTCGACCACCAAGACGAACTATATCTCGACCACTCTCGCACCGTTAGCCAACTTCAAGGCTGATGCACAAGTAGGCAAGGCACCGTTCATTGTCCAGTTTACGGATATGTCAAGCAACAACCCGACTTCCTGGAAGTGGGACTTCGGCGACGGAACCTCGTCATCAGAACAGAACCCCCGCCACATCTACCAGCGCGAAGGCTCGTATGATGTCAGCCTGACGGTAACCAACCAGTACGGCAGTGATACATCCTTCAAATCCGGCAACTCTGCCCCCGCAACGATGACCGTTACCGCGGCACCGACAACTGCACCGGCAGCGGCACCGACGGCAGCAGCCCCTGTTGTTACAACACTCCCGAAGACCACCCCGGCACCCCTTCCGGAGGTAATCTCCGTCATTGCTTCCGTTATTGCAGTTCTGGCAATCGTATCTGCCAACCGGAAATAATCCTTTTTTTATTCTGGCAGCAAACACGCTGACCGTTATAAAATAACAGAGAAAAAAATTAAAGAGAACCTGAGACTGCCGGGTCAAACGTTCGCGCGGACTTCAGCGGAGCATATGCCCGTGGATATCGATCTCTCCCCGGTAGATGCGGGTGCTTGAGATCCAGCGACCATCTTCGGCAAGGACACAGCTGATCTGGTGGATGTCAACTTTCCTTCTCCCGGTCTCGCGCCGGATCCTGTTGATATCGACAGCCGCCGGGAGGGTCTCTTCGGACACCACGATCGCATCAAAATCGGATTCGATAGCCGAACCGTACCGGTCATTCAGCGGTTCGATGGCCCAGAGCACTTTGTATCCCATCGCCGTGATAGCAGTTTCGAGATCTGCCTTCCGCACGGCAAACGGCCGGATCGGATGCACCTTCCGGCTTGCAAACTGGTCGGTGGTAAGGCCGATCACCACATGCCCTGCCGGCCCGGCAAGCTCGAATGAGCGGCCCAGCAGCTGCCGGTGCCCGTCATGCAGGGGATCGAAGGTTCCCCCTACCATAACCTTCATGCTCTTTGATTCTTAATTTCCTATGTTATTATGCGTATGGATGCAGGGATCTCCGGCGGGGCATTATTCAGGGCAGCCAATGCCACGATCATAGGCGATGTCACGATCGGCAGTGACGTGGGAATCTGGTTCGGGGCCGTGATCCGGGCTGACAAGGACCGGATCGTGATCAGTGATCGCTCGAATATCCAGGACAATTGTGTTGTCCATACGAGCAAAGGGTTCCCGACACTCATCGGAAACAACGTGTCCGTAGGCCACGGGGCAATCCTCCACGGGTGCCGGATCGATGACCGGGTGCTCGTCGGCATGGGCGCAATCGTGCTCAACGGGGCCCATATCGGTGCAGGATCCGTGATCGGCGCCGGTGCGGTTATCAAGGAAGGTATGGAGGTACCGGAAGGATCCGTTGTTGTCGGTATTCCCGGCAAGGTTGTCAAGCAGGCAAGCGATGAGCAGCAGAAGCACATCCTTGAGAACGCTGCCTCGTACGTGGCACTCGCGGGAGAGTATGCACGCCATGGGTAACGTGGTGGTCATCGGCGCCGGGATAGCCGGCATCCAGGCGGCACTGGACATTGCAGGGCACGGCATCCATGTGCACCTGGTCGAGCGCGAGCCCTCCATCGGCGGCCACATGGCCCAGCTGGACAAGACGTTTCCGACCAACGACTGTTCAATGTGCATCCTCTCCCCGAAGATGGTGGATGTCGCCCGCCATCCCGATATCACCCTCCATACCTGCGCAACCGTCGAGAAGATCGAAGGTAAGGCCGGGAATTTCCGCGTTACCGTGAAGGAATTTCCCCGGTATATCGATACAACCACGTGCACCGGCTGTGGGGATTGCATAGAGATCTGCCCGGTGGAAGTTTACAACCGGTTCGATGCCGGCGTCGGTGTGAGGAAGGCAATCTACAAGCCCCATGCCCAGGCAGTCCCGGATGTGGTAGTGAAGGACCCGGAGCACTGCATTGAATGCGGGCTCTGTTACGATGCCTGCGGCCCGGGCTCGATCCTGCGCAAGGACGAGGAACGTGTCATCGTCATCGATGCCGTAAGTATTGTCATAACGACGGGATACTCGGTATTCGATGCCCGGAACAAGCCGCAATTCGGGTACCTGGCCCGGCCGGACGTGATCACCAGCCTCGAACTCGAACGGATGATCAATGCCAGCGGCCCGACCGGGGGGAAAGTGCTGCGGATCAGCAGCGGGAAAAAACCCCGTTCGATCCTCTTCATCCAGTGCGTGGGGTCCCGCGACATGACGATCGATCGCCCGTACTGCTCCTGCGTCTGCTGCATGCAGGCGCTGAAGAACGCGATGCTTATAAAGGAGAAAAACCCCGATACGGAGGTGACCATCTGTTACATGGACATCCGTTCCTATGGCAAAGGGTACGAGGAGTATTACGAACGGGCAAAGGCTACCGGAGTCCGGTTTCTCCACGGCATGCCCTCCGATGTGCTCCATGACCGGGACGGCGTGATCGTTCAGGTCGAGGACTCCGAAACTTCACAACTCCACACACTCCGGCCGGAACTTGTCGTTCTCTCCGTAGGAATTGGACCTTCGGATACAGCCGGCCGGTTTGCGGAGATGCTGGGGATCCCCTGTGAGGATACCGGCTTTATCAAACCCATCAACGATGCACTTGACACCACCGGCACTATCCGGCCGGGGATTTATGTGGCCGGGACGGTTACGGCTCCCCGGGACATCCCGGACAGCGTCGCATCCGGTGGATCGGCGGCGATCCGGGCATATATCGATGCAATAAGGACGCGATCAGCGTGATGGAACCGGGCGGGTCAACCACGCTCTGGTGGGACTCCGGGGCAGGGTGCCTCTGCTATATCGAACAGACCCTGCTCCCGAACGAGCTCGTTGTAGTCGAATGCCGTGATATCGGGCGGCTGGCAACCGCGATCCGTCGCCTTGAGATCCGGGGGGCACCAGCTCTCGGGGTTGCCGGGGCCTACGGCGTCGCTCTTGCTACCCTGACGTCACCCTCCACGAGCTGGGAACAATTCCTTGACGATGTGCGGAAAGGAGCGGCGATGCTCAGGTCCACCCGCCCGACTGCCATCAACCTCGCATGGGGGATCAACCGGGTCCTTGCGCTCGTGGAAACGTCTGAAAATAGAGAACAGGCCCGTAAACGCGCCCTTGACGAGGCTGATACGATCTCCCGCGAGGATACTGCCTGCTGCCACGCGATCGGGCACTATGGCGCAGAACTCCTGCCAGAGAGCTGCACGGTCCTCACGCATTGCAATGCGGGAGCCCTCGCATGTTCATCGTGGGGCACTGCGCTCGGCGTGATCCGCTCCGCAGTAAAGGCCGGCAAACAGGTCCGGGTCATAGCGTGCGAGACACGCCCGCTCCTCCAGGGGGCACGCCTCACGGCATGGGAACTGGCCCGGGACGGGATTGATGTCACGGTAATCACCGATTCCATGGCCGCCCAGTTCATGAGGAAAGGGGCGATCGATGCCGTGATTGTCGGTGCCGACCGGATCACGTGCGATGCGGTCTTCAACAAAATCGGGACATATATGCACGCCGTCTGTGCGAAGCACCACGATATCCCGTTCTATGTCGCTGCACCGCTCTCCACGTTTGACGGGAAGAACAGGGAACATGATGTCGTGATCGAGGAGCGGGGCCGGGAAGAGGTCACGACCATGGGGAACCGGACCTTTGTGCCGGATAAGGCTGCCGTGAGAAATCCTGCATTCGATGCCACGCCCATGGAGCTGGTCAGCGCAATCATTATGGAAAATGGGATCCTGCGGCCCCCGGTGAATATCCAGTCATTATTATCCTGTACAAATACCAAATAATTCTCAGTACATTGGACGCTCCACTATGGAACTTGACTTCGGGACCCTGAACAGCCTGCTGTATCTCATCGGAGAACTGACCGTCATCATCATCGTACTTGCAGTGGTCTCCGCATTTATCCTCGTCGTCATCTCGCTCTATTCCATCCGGAAAGGCAGGCTCTATTTCCCCCGGGTCTTAAAGACCGGCCTCGTCCTACTCGAAGGCCTGATGAAAGCGATGTTCCGGTTCTTCGGCCTCGAGGACAGGGAACTGTTCACATTCCTGATCATGCTCCACAACTCCATGAATACTGCTGAATTCACCCGAATCCCGGTTCCGGAGCGGGCGATCTTCATGCCTCAATGCCTGCGGTCATCCCAGTGCCCCGCCCACCTGACACCGGAAGGCCTCAGGTGCCAGAACTGCGGGCGGTGCACGGTTGGCGAAGCCAAAGGAATGCTCGAACGGCTCGGGTACAGGATCTTCATTGTGCCGGGATCATCCTTCATCAAACGGATGGTCAAAAAATACAGGCCGAAGGCGATCATGGGTGTCGGGTGCCTTGCTGAGGTGAAAGAGGGCATTGACATGGCCGACAAGATGGGACTTGTCGTCATGGGCGTCGTGACATTAAAAGAGGGCTGCGTTGAGACCGTAGTCAACTGGGCGGATATCTACGAAGTGGCAGTCCTCGGGATCGACCCGGCCTCAATTCCCGAGGACCTTCATATTCTTGCCAACTAGGTTCCCGCTCTTGATGTGCCCGTGAACAATAATCGTGTCCTCACTCGTTACATCCCCGACAATCACACCGGGACGGAGGATCACCTTTCCACCGGCCTGGACTGAATGGACACTCGCATGGTCGAGGATCGTAACATCGCCATGGGCCACGATCGGGCCCTTGACCCTGCACTGGCTGCCGATAACCGCACTCCAGCAGCTGATATCGAGCGCCACGCTGGAGCGGGGTCCGAGCTCGAGGTTGCCGGTGACGTTAAGCCTGCCCCAGAAATGAGTGCGGGAGGGAACCACAAAGTCACCGTCGACTTTGACATTTCCTTCAAAATACGAGCCTTTCTGGGCAAAATACGTATTCCCTTTCTGAATGAGCGTGGGCATTGGTCTCTAATGGTAACTGTTGACGATAGCAATGATAAACTTGTTGCTTGAAAAAAACCGGCACGGATTGAAGGGGGGGTCCTTTTTTGGCGATACATTCAGACAAGGAAAAGGGCAGATATGGTGAATACGACAAGGGAGGCGAACATGCTGTATTTCAGGAGCCCCGAGGCACCGGATTTCCGGATGCAGGCCGGGGTATCACAGGTAAGGGTGCGGTATGCCGCAACCAGGAGAAGGAGATCGACTATTCCAATCATTGCAAGATACGGGACACCCCACCACCAGAAGGGGATGATACTTGCAGCTGTTGAGAGTACGGTAAACGCAAACGCACAGTACGCGGTTTTTCTCACGCCGATCCGGATCGGGAGTGTCGACGCACCGCCAGCAGCGTCGCCGTCCACATCCTCTGCATCCTTCAGGAGTTCCCGGGCCATGGTGGCAAGGAAGGTGATAACTGCAAGGGGAACCAGGTGGACGAACCCGGCATACCCGGCAAACGCCCCGCCGAAAAGAAACATGCTGCCGGTCAGGTAGGCCACGGCTATATTCCCTGCGAGGGGCATACCCTTCAGCCGGGTGGCATAGAGTACGAGCAGCAGGGAGTTGAAGGCGGCAAACCCGATACAGAGCGGTGTTGTGAAGAAACTGATTGCGATCCCCGCAAGGAAGAGCAGGACTGCATACCACAACGCGGCCCGGCGGGAGACCTGACCTGACGGGATCGGGCGGTCCGAGCGGTTGACTGCGTCGATATCTGCATCGTAACAATCGTTGATCACATTTCCTGCCGCCGTGATGGAAGTGACGATCACGAGCAGGAGGATGACTTCCGGAACGAGCGTTCCGGTGGCAACAAGATACGCGATAACGGCTGCAATACCGGCAACAACTGCATTGACGGGACGCGTGATCCGGAAAAAACCTGCAGCGGTCATTGGATTATTCTCTGATCATCCGGTACATAAAATGCGCGAAAAGTGATTTTAAACGGGCGAGGGGGGATTTGAACCCCCGGCATTCAGCTTAGGAGGCTGACGCTATGTCCGGGCTAAGCCACTCGCCCTGCCCATATCCATTGCAGGGGAATATGTATAAGTTTTGCGCGGTGGAACATCTCTGGCACCATGGATCTCATTGAGGCACGGGAGGGAACTACATCATTCCTTGTCCCGGTCCAGGACGACAGGGCCCAGTTCCCGCCGGGATCCGCCCCCATCTTCTTCAACCGGAGGATGCAGCTGAACCGGGACATCACCATCCTGCTCCTTCCGATCCTCGAACCCTCCGATTACCTCGACGCAATGGGCGCCACCGGTATCCGTGGCCTCCGGGTAGCCAACGAGTGCGGGATACCCGTCACGATCAGCGATCGCGATCCGGTGGCAATCAACCTGATCACCCGCAATGTGGAAAGATCGGGATTACCGGTCACCGTTGTCCAGCGGGATGTGAACGCACTCCTGTCGGAACAGTCCTTCGATGCGGTCGACCTGGACCCGTTCGGGACACCGGCGCCGTTCATCGATACGGGCGTAAAGGGGACACGCCGGTTCCTGTTCGTCACAGCAACGGATACGGCACCACTCTGCGGTGCTCACCTCAAGGCCGGGATCCGGCGGTACAACGCGTTCCCGATGAATACCGAGTACCACAGCGAAGTCGGTCTCCGCATCCTGCTCGGGTTCGTAGTCCGGGCCACTGCACGCTATGACCGGGGAGTCGAACCAGTCTTCTGCTATGCCCGCGAGCATTTCTTCCGGCTCCACACCCGTCTCCTGCGCGGGACCACGGCGGCAGATGACACTCTTGCCCGGCTCGGGTTCGTCCACCAGTGCCGGAAATGCCCGTACCGCGAAGAGGAGCGCTCAATGTTCCCGTCCACCCTCACCTGCCCGCACTGCGGGGAGAGACTCCAGCCCATCGGGCCCCTCTGGCTTGGCCAACTCCATAGCGGGAATATACTGGCCAATCTGCAGCAGCGGTTGACGACCACGGAACCGGGATCAGCAAAAGAGATCACGAAACTGCTGGACCTCTGCGGCGGGGAACTGCCCACCTCGAGCCATTACGATTATCACGTGCTCGCAAAACGGCTGGGCTGCTCACCCCCCAACATCGCCGTGGTACTCAACCGGATCTGTGAGGCAGGGTACCCTGCGACCCGCACCCATTTCTCGGGCTATGGGATCAAGACCGAAGCGCCGCTGCCGGTCATTCTCGATGCGATAGGCACCCGATCATAGGTCAGGTATTCGTTATTCCACAGGGAGGCTGAGGCCCGCCTTTATTCACCCGGTTCCTGTACGATCCCGGGGGAATCCTGATCTTTGTGATTAGGAATGGCGCATTCAACACAGTTAAAAAAACATTGAAAAAAGTGTTCTAATGCTCGACGATGATCGTGAGCAGGTCGCCGTCAATGAGTTTGTGGGTCAACCCAACCCTTTGGCCAGGGTGCTTGACTGACTTTCCCCAGATCCTCGCGTACCGGAATTTTTGCACGAACTCCCGGTGGAGCTTATTACAAACGTCTTCAACCGTGCTCTTCCTCCGGACGATCAGCGGCTCTTCGAGGTCAGCCTCTTCACCAACGGGTTTTAAGTAGACCCGCATGAACCCGAGGCTGTCATAGATCGCATCCTTGAGTTCCTCGGTGTGATAGCCCGCTGCTGCCGATATCATGAGCGGCTGGCTGCCGAACCGGTCGGCAATATCGTGCTCGATCTCAAGATACTGTTCCTTATCCACGAGGTCAACCTTGTTGACCGCGATGAAGGCGGGGATATAGACGCGATTGCCCTGCACTGCATCGATCAGATCGTCCTGCGTAGCGTTCCCGCGGATCAGGATTTCGGCATTCATCATCTTGCTCTCGGCAAGGATGGACCGGACTTCCTCGATATCGAGATCGAGGGTACCAACGGCGTTGAGCCGTATGCCACCCACCGAGGATTTCTTGATGGTGATATCCGGCTTGGGGACGTTGATCCGGATCCCGGCATCATGGAGTTCCTTGAGGAGCACATCAAAATGTCGCTCGTTGAAGACATCCACGAGAATAATAATGATATCAGCACCCCGGACGACCGCGATGACTTCCTTGCCCCGGCCCTTGCCCATCGCTGCGCCGGCAATGAGCCCCGGGATATCGAGAATCTGGATCCTCGCTCCCTTGTGCTCGAGTGCACCGGGAACTACCGTGAGGGTGGTGAACGCATATGCGGCAACCGCGCTCGCGGTGCCGGTGAGTTTGTTGAGGAGCGTACTTTTACCGGTTGAAGGGAATCCGACGAGAACAGCGGTTGCGTCGCCGGACTTCTTGACCTGGTAACCTTCGCCGCCCCCGCCGGCTTTCATCGCGCGGTTGACCGCTTCGTCGCGGAGACGGGCTATCTTTGCCTTGATTCTGCCGATATGCTTTGACGTAGCCTTGTTATACGGGGTTTTGACGAGCTCGTCTTCGAGCTCCTTGATCTGTTCTTCAAGACTACTCATTCCTATATTATTCGCCGCACGTCCGAGATATAGTTGTTTATATCCCGGGTCACATCGGCTTTGCGGAGAGGTGGATTACCATCGCTGCGCATTCGGCCGAAAACCTGCGGCTTTGAGGAGGGCGGACGGCATCCGTAAAAAACTATAAGTAAACTCATCGCCCAGTTTATTAGGCAACTCTGCTGCTATAGTGTAGTCCGGCCAATCATGCGAGCCTCTCACGCTCGCGACTGGGGTTCGAATCCCCATAGCAGCATCCTGTTCTACGGTTGGAATCCACGAGTCCTCTGATTCCAGCATCGCGTTTATTCATAAGCGGACGAAAGTCCCCCTTTCTCTTTCCAGGCCGAGACCATCACTGATCCCTGCCATGGGATCACTAATGTAAAAATGTGAGAGCAGATGGCCGGCCTTACAGGCAGAATACCATCCGTCATTTTTTCAATTTCACCGGACGATTGTACGGTTGGCCCGTCGATCATCAGGATACATTTCCAAAGGAGAGAACCATGAATGGGAATTGAAAATGAAACGGATTATGATATGTCAGAAAGGGGGGGGCCGGGGACGGGGTTTGTCATGTCACCCGGATAAATTGGGGATTATTGATGGTTTTTCCTGAGGAATAAAACCACACATACCAGAGAAATCAGGGAAATTACCGGGGGTAAACTTGATCCATTGGCCGGGGTTGCAACAGCCATTGCTGCTGACTTCGCGTTCTCCTGCTGCAGCCAGGCAGCACTGCTGCTGTCCGATGCCTGCTGCGTAGCAGCCGGTATCGCAAACGTGTCGGCAGTCGTAGGCAGGGGTGTATAAATTCCGGTATCTGTAGGAGCGGTGGTTACTGAGGAAACCGTGATGGCATCCGGTTGCGAAAACGTATTACTACCGTCACTGTTCGATGCGATAAGGGAGACGCTGTATACACCGGGACTGGTGTAACTATGGGACGGGCTCTCATCTGAATCGGTCGTCCCGTCCCCGAAATCCCAGAGCCAGGTGGTAGGGGACCCGGTCGAAGTATCGGTGAACTGGACGGTCAGCGGGGCTGTTCCGGACGTGGGAGTCGCGGTAAAATCCGCTGCCGGACCCGAACCCCCGACTACGATATAATCAGTCTCGGTTGTTGCGTTTTCTCCGAGAGAGTTCTGTTCCGTCAGTGTCACGGAGTACGTCCCGTTGTCCAGATAGGTATAGGTGGGATCTTCCAAGGTGCTGGTATTGCCATCCCCAAAACTCCAGCTCCAGGATGCCGGGGACCCGGTCGACTCGTCCTCAAACTCTACCTCAAGGGGTGCAGCCCCGGATGTCGGTGAGGCGGAAAAGAGAGGCAACGGGACGGTTGTTGCCGCTTCTGCAAATGTGTATTGGTCACCGGACACGGTTGCGGATGTGCCGCTGGGGGTTGTAACGGTGACGTCAACTTGTCCTACGGATGAACTGGCCGGGGTGGTTGCGGTGATCTCTGTATCGCTGACAACCACGACACTGGTAGCTGCTGTGCCGCCAATGGTTACCGCAGTCGCTCCGGTAAAGCCTGTCCCGGTGATGGTTATCGGGGTACCGACGGAAACCGGGCCGTACGTCGGTGAAATGCTTGTCACGGTCGGGATTGTAGTCGTTGCTGCTGTATAGGTGTATTCGTCGGCTGTTGACCTCGCAGATGTGCCGCTTGATGTGCCGCCGGAGGTGATAACGGTGATGTCAACCATTCCGACTGCCTCAGCCGGGGCGGAAGCGGTGATTACTGAATCGCTGACAAATGTATATCCGGTAGCCGCTGTGCTGCCAAACATTACCTGGCTCACATCGCCTTCGTTGCCCTCGGAAAAACCGCTGCCAGTGATAGTCACAACGGTCCCCCCAAGAGTCGTGCCTGACGCCGGTGAGACACTGATGACGGTCGGTGTAGGTGTAGTTGTTGCTGTTGGCGTTGGGGTAGCAGTCGGTGTAGGTGTAGCCGTTGCTGTTGGCGTTGGGGTAGCAGTCGGTGTAGGTGTAGCTGTTGCTGTTGGCGTTGGGGTAGCAGTCGGTGTAGGTGTAGCTGTTGCTGTTGGCGTTGGGGTAGCAGTCGGCGTAGGTGTAGCCGTTGCTGTTGGCGTTGGGGTAGCAGTCGGCGTAGGTGTAGCCGTTGCTGTTGTATTACCATCCGCAGATACTGACGATGTAATAATCCCAAGAACCACAATGGTCAGACAGAAAACCAGAAAAAAAGTTTTAGTGTTCATACTCATCCCAGCCCATGATACATCTGTATCTCACTGTCCGGAAGCAGTGTTACCGGATTGAGTGTTGCCACTATGCATGGCAGCATTTTGTCCGTTCCCCTGGTAGCTGCCATTCCTTGGTCCGCCATGCATCCCGAATGCCGCCATGAGCTGGGCCGTCGTTATGGTGGTCCCTGATGCCGCAGACAACTGTGCTGCCGCGTCTGTGAGGTTTACACGACCCTGGGCCGGGGGGGTCAGGGCATTGGTAAGATCGCTCTCGGACACCCCGAGGGTCTGTGCAGCTGCCGCAACGCGGGTCTCGTTGCTCAGGAAATTCCCTCCGGAGTGCTGACCCTGCATATAAGTTCCGGCCGGTGAAACACCGGTACCCTGCTGGCTGGTGTCTACCGGTGCCGCGGAACCGGCACCCTGATCGGGTGCGCTGTTCCCGGAGGTATCTGTCGGGGACGATACTGCTGCTGACTGGCCGGAATTGTCAGAGGAACTCTGGGTACATCCTGCCACTACTAGGCTCATGATAAGTAACACCGAAGCAATGATGCCAATGTAGCCGCAGTTTTTAAGAAATCCTGGTTTCTGGATCTTCATGGTTAATCACATTCATTAAAGGGAAACCTGTCCAGAGCGAGTGAAACTGTCGGATTTCCCGGCAGACTGGTCTTTCAGTTTCCTTGTAAAGTATATGTAACATTTTGTAAGATAAACGTTTCGATTACTACAACAAACAATACAATTTGTAGAAATCTGTAGAAATCAATCTGATAATAAACCGCTTGTCGACAGAGTGCATACGTGGTCAGGAATAAAACGGAGAAAGTGTTCTCTGGTGTCCGGCTGGCAGCAGCCGGGGTTCGCTGCATTTCCGGAGATCTTTGGCAGAATACGAGAATATGACCCGGTCCGGCCGGATCGTTTACCGGACATTATTCCGGAAGAGGTCCTTATATATCCGGGTTTCCCGTAAGATATGGATGAAAACGGGATAAAAGCAAACGGAACGATTGCCGTGAATATCCGGTGGCGAAGTGCAGAAAGGAACCGGATAATTACGATTAAGACCGGGTCCGGCTACAATCTGATGAGAGTCCTTAAAAAAAGATTATAAATAAGGGGCAATCAGATTGCACGCCATCGCTTGACAACAATATCGTCGCCTTTTTTCTTGATCTCTACCTTGATCGTAGATTCCTTGTATTTTATCTCGTGAATACCGAATTTTTTTGCATCCACGATCCGCTGCAGCGCCAGCATGTCGGTCCGGTGCATACGCTTGAAATCGTCGCCTTCATATATTACTTTTACCATAATCCGCTCTCCCCATGGGCTATATTGCTCAATTGACCAGTGCGCTTATCAATCTTGTGCGATGCGTGTTCCGGGGATTCCGTACAATCCGGATTACGATTAAACCCCATTTTGTGCGTTTTTTGGGGGAAACATTAAATATCGTATCCCAGCATATCCCTATATGAGGAGTTATGAGCAGGGAGAAGATCAAAGTCCCCGGAAAGGTATATGAAGAATTAGTCGCTCTCCAGCGTGAGATTCATTTCACCCAGGATCACCAGGACACTATCAAGAAAGCTGAAGATCGCGGGTATATGAATGCCGCAAACTGGATACGGCAGAATGAACGGGCGTATAAGATTGGATTTGCCTGGGGTTTCGAATCGGATGGCTCAGAGAGCCAGGGTACACTCCGCGACATTCCCGAGCGTGAAGCACCCCCGGTCCGCAGGACAATCTCCCGGTCCCCCCAGACCATACAGCCCCGGTCCGGTAAGAAGTCATCTGGTTCCGGAAGTTCCGGCGGGGTCTTTGCCGGGATAAAAAACTGGCTTGGCAAATATTTCTGATCTTTTTTTCTGCAGCAAGCGTTAATCGGGTGTACACGAAGAAGTCCGTATATGCCAACCTGTGCTGATTGTGCCAGTTACATACCCGGGTTCCCTGACCGGAGTGAATGCCGCATCAATGGAGAGACCTCACCGGATCGCGAGAGCGAACGGTGCCCATCACGCACGTTTATTCCCAAGCCAAGGAAATAATTAGCCGGGTACTCCATCATGCCACGCGAACTCGATGAGAAAGATATTGCGATACTGAAGAAACTTGCACCGGAATGCGGGGACCTGACCTGCTCCGGCTCCGGGCATATGTTCCATTCGATCCTGCCCCCGGTTTCCAACCATTTTTCCGAGGACAGCGACGATTTTATCCGGCGCATCAGCAGTCTCGGTAACGACGAACTCACCTACATTACGGACCTGATCAGGAAGGGCGAAGAGAGCCTCGGGTGCCTCCCGGTAGAGGACGTCGAGGCGCTGGTGCACCTGATCCATGACCGACTCTCTCCTGAAGTCGCACAGAACGTTATCTCAGCATATGAGTCCGGGAATGCCTGTGAGCATTGATCCCGTCACTCCGGACATGCGATTGAAAGATATCACTGCTATCGCAGCCGGGCTGCAGGCCTCGTCGGTCAAAAAACGCAGGGAGTCCGCAGGGGATCTGGGAAAATCGGGTAATCCTTTGGCAATCCCACAACTCGCAGCCGCGCTCTCTGATCCTCACCCGGTGGTCCGGTGTGAGGTTGTGCAGGCACTCGGGCGGCTCGCCGATTCATCCGCTGTTCCCACCCTCATCCATGCACTCGACGATGCCGATCCGGTAGTCCGTGCCGCATCCCTTGCGGCACTCGGGAAGATCAGGGATCCTCAATCTTCAATGGCCGTCATCCGTCTCCTGAAGGACAAGGAGATCGAAGTGCGGATCGGGGCAGCGCTTGTGCTCGGCAGGCTGGGTGACAGGAGGGCGGCCCTGCCACTGAAACACCTGCTGGACGATCCCTTCTCTGAGGTGCGTGAGGCTGCAGAAGCCGCACTCCTCCGCATTGAGAAATAACACACATTCCCTGGGGTAAAAGGTTCCCCCATTTTTATATTCTCACGACGCCACACACTATCTTCAACATCGAGGTCTGTCTATGGATAAGAGCCATTCAATCATGGAAAATCTCATCTCTTTCTTTTCGCTTGTACCGCTGATCCTCTACACCATCGTGGCGATACTGCTGACCGTAATCGCCTTTTTTTCCGTCTGGGACGCACTCCAGCTGATCGCTCAGATGATCGTATCCCGGGACTTCGCCAACGGCCTTGTCAATGTCATCTACGCCCTCCTCCTTACGATCACGATCATCGTTCTGTTTGAGACCGTCACGGTCTATTTCAGGACAAAACGCGTCGAAGTGCGGGCACTCCTCATTGCCGGGCTCACGGGTATGGTGCGCCATGTCCTTGTATACAATGTTGCAACGGTCGACCCTGCCATGTTGTTCGGGACAGTAGCCCTCCTTGCAGTGCTGATTGCCGGAATCGTCCTTGTCAAGCCGGAACCTCTCGGATAACCCTTTTTTACTCCCAGTTTACGGTTGATCCAATCGCGAGGATTTTTTAGTACGCCCGCAGAAGCTCCTGAGAGGAATGGTGAGAGTATCCCCGCGATCATCGAAGCCAAGGATCTGAGAAAGAACTACGGTGCCGTTATGGCCGTGGACGGTATCTGTTTTGAGGTGAGAAAAGGTGAGATCTTTGGGTTCCTCGGCCCCAATGGCGCTGGCAAAACCACAACGATGAAGATGATCACCTGCGTTTCGCCCCGTTCGTCCGGTACGCTCAACGTGCTGGGTATGGACCCGGACAAAAACCCCGCGGAGATCAAGGGGCGTCTTGGCGTAGTCCCGCAGGAAACGAACCTCGATCCCGATTTCACCTGCTTTGGCAACCTCTATTATTTTTCGAGGTACTTCGATATTCCTTCGGAGGAAGCCACGAAAAAAGCCGATGAACTGCTGGCATTTGTCCAGCTGCAGGAGAAACGGGACGTAGAAGTCGAGAAGTTGTCCGGCGGGATGAAGCGCCGGCTGATCCTTGCACGGGCACTCGTCAATAATCCCGACCTGCTCATCCTCGACGAACCCACCATCGGCCTCGACCCTCAGGCCAGGCACCTGATCTGGGAGAAACTCCGGAGCCTGCAGGCACAGGGCAATACGATCGTCATGACTACCCATTACCTTGACGAGGCAGCCCGGCTCTGCGACCGGCTCGTGATCATGGACAACGGGAAGATCCTGGTCGAAGGAGCTCCTGCTGACCTTGTGAAACAGCACGTAGGTCATGAGATTGTCGAAGTGGAGAAATCGGCGGAGGTGATCGCGTGCCTCAGGGAACTCGGGATCCCGTTCGAAGAGACCGGTGACGGAATCCAGATCGCCACGGAATCATCCCGCGAGGTCGCCCGGATCCTGCTCGAGAAGTGCACACCGGGGAAATTCACCACCCGCCCGGCAACGCTTGAAGACGTCTTCTTAAAACTCACCGGGAGGACCCTGAGGGAATGACCATGGCGTCACTCATCTCCATCCCGAGAATCACCCGCCGGGCCGGGAAGGTCTGGCACCGGAACATGGTTGTCTTTGTCCGGACCTGGCAGGTGAACTTCTTCCCGCCCTTAGTGGAAGCGTTGCTCTACCTCTTTGCCATCGGCCTTGGCATCGGGTCGTACGTGCACGATATCAATGGGATCCCGTACGTGAACTTCATTGCCCCGGCCATACTTGCCATCGCGGTCATGAATTCCGCGTTCTTTGAGTGCACCTACGGTTCGTACGTCAGGATGTACTACCAGAAGAGTTTCGATGCCATGATCGCAACCCCGCTCTCGATCGAAGACGTGATAGCGGGCGAACTGCTCTGGGGTGCCACCCGCAGCGTGATCTACGTGATCATCATGCTGCCGGTCCTTGCAGCGTTCGGCGTGATCTCCCTGCCTCTCGCCCTGCTCGTGATCCCGTTCGGGTTCCTCGGCGGCCTGATGTTTGCCGGAATCGCGATGTGCTTTACCGCAATCAGCCCCGGGATCGACACCCTGAACTATCCCTCGTTCCTCTTCATCACGCCGATGTCCCTCTTCTCGGGGACCTTCTTCCCCCTCACGCTGATGCCGGTCTTCCTCCAGTACGTTGCGTTTGCCATCCTCCCGCTCACCCATCTCGTTGCGATCATGCGGATGTTCACCCTGCCGTCGTTCTCGTGGATGATCCTTGTCCATGTCGCATGGATTCTCGTAGTCACCGCAGCCTTCTGCATCCTCTCGATTAACCTGATGCGGCGACGATTGATTGTCTGAAGCGTGCGCTTATACCGGGAACACTTCCAGCCCATTTTTTGCATTCCGGTCATGGGCCGGCCTGACAGGAATGATATTATGTCCTTCCGGCAAGAGTAGGATAAGAGACACCTATGGTCCGCCTGGCGCAACTGTACTTCCTGTACCTTTTTTCCACGGCCGGGCTGATACTCGCCCTGCTCTTCCTTGGCGACGTTGTCTGGCTCTGGCCGGCATTCATGATGATCGGCCTGATCCTCGTGACAAATCTTATTGTCATTGTGCTGCGGTTACACCAGTAACAAGATACAGAAAGGGATTTGTAAAAAGCGCTCATCTGATCAGAATCCGCAGGACATAGAGGATCTCCTCCTCTACCCGCTCCTCGCGGATCACTTCAGCGATATAGCCGTGCCGGGCAAACAGCTCCCGTATCTCTTCAGGCCCGGTCAGTGATGATACCAGCAGGAGTATCCTTCCCCCTTCAGCCAGCACCCGGGAAACACCGGATGCAAACCGTTCGATGGTCTCCCGCCCGGTCTTACCGCCATCAAGGGCATACTCGAGCCAGTCATCGATCCGCTCGTGCGGTTCCGTGGGGAGGTAGGGGGGATTGAAGAGAACGATGTCAAACTTCCCGCGGATCGCATCGAACAGGTTGCAGCGCACGATCCCGACTCCTGCCTCACGGGCACACAGCGCCGCATGCGGGTTGATATCGGTTGCCATAGTCGGGGCCACTTTCGTAAGTTCGGCTGCAATCAGTCCTGAACCCGTACCCACTTCCAGCACCCGATCACCAGGCTTCACTTCCGCCCGGGCTGCATCGAGCAGGAGGTACGTGTCGGCCTCCGGCTGGTACACCTGACAGGGGTCGTAGTGCATAGGTAACAGAATGGTTGGGCGGTATGCGCAAAAAGAGATCGGATGACTGCCGGGACAGATAGATCGGAGTATTACCGGGTAAAAAATCCCATATCGAAATTATAGAGTATTTATACCATATACTCACCGGAGGTTTATATGAGAGAAATGCCGCCCATTTCTTCCGAAAGGAGAAGCAGCGGTGATGTGAGTATGCACCTATTCGGGACCCGGTTGAAAATGAGAGAAGAATATTATGGTAATTACCAGTATATTGGACTCTGACGGGTAAACAGTCAGGATTTCCAACTTTTTTTTAATTTTCCTGATATTTGGGATCCATTTTTTCTGGGATCACCGTCCGCCATATTCCCTTATGACCTCCCCGCTTCATACGACTTAGTGACAACAATGGACAGCAGCAGGATCTTCCTCAATATAGCGTTCTGGATCGTCTTCTCGTTCGCCTTCGACGCAGTGAGCGGCTTTCTCTTCCCCGACATGTCGATGGACGCTACACTCTTCCTCTGGTTTATTGGTCTCTGTACCGGCACGTTCCTCTTCAACGCGGCATGGTACTGGTTCACCATCCGCCAGCGATAGAAAACCTGGCTGAGTTCAGGTCCGGGAACAGGTTCCCGGACGTTACGCGGACATGATCAACCGATGCAGGCCGGTGAAACACTCCTGCACCGGGAAAAAGAGGGTCAGGGAATATTTGCAATCGTTGCAAAATCCTCAAGGTACAGTTCCTCGGGCCTGCTTTTGAGAATCTCTTCCGGCAACGCGGCGATTACGCGCCCGACCCAGGCCTCGCCAAGCATGCTGCCGACCGCACCCCTGAGACCATTGCGCACGGTCTTGCGACGGTGCGAGAAAAGCGCACGGACCACGTCCGCGTACAGCCGACGGTCGCCGATAAAGAAGATCGGGTCCCGGGGAAAGATCTTCACTACCGTGGAATGCACCTGTGGTCGCGGCGAGAAGCACTGCGGAGGAAGCCGGAAGCAGGTCTGCACGGCCGCATAGGTCTGCACCATAATGGAAAGCCGTCCGCAGTCTTTTGTCCCCGCCTTTGCCACCATCCGCTCGGCAAACTCGGTCTGGAACATCAGCACCGCGACCTCGAATCCCTGCAGCAGCAGACGGAACGTGATCTTGGAGGAGGCAGAATAGGGAAGGTTGGAGACCGTGATATCGAACGGTGGGATCTCGCAACGGGTGGCATCGCCATGCTGGAGCGTCAGCTGACCGGATTCGATCTCTTCAGAAAAGGTATCGGTGAGCTGTTCGCAGAGCATCCCGTCAAGCTCTATCGCATGAAGGATGGCACCGCGGTTGAGCAGGGCACGGGTTAACACCCCGTTGCCCGGTCCAATCTCGAGCACATTCTTCCCCTGCACCTCTGCAAGGTCTGCTATGCGGTTTACCGCGTTCGTGTCAATGAGGAAGTGCTGGTCGTGGTGCGCTTTCATTTCGTGGTAAAGACGTGGTATTTGACGTCCTTGTCCTGGAGCTCCTCAAGGATCCGTGCCAGGATCATCTTCTCGGGATGTGGTATTGCCTTGATCCTTGCCGAGATATCGGCAAAATTCGCAAACGGCTTCTTGTTCCGCTCTTCGAGGATCTCCCACATCAGTTTCTTGCCGATGCCTGGCAGGAGGTGGAGCATGTGAAGTTTCGGCGTGATCGAGATCGCTTTGTTGAAGAACAGGACAAAATCCTGTTCCCGCTCCTTGATAATCTTCTCAATAATGAACGGGAGTTCGCCTTTTGCGGTCTGGGTCAGGTCGTCATACCCGATACGGCGCTTAACGCGCTCGACCTTCTCCCGCTCGGCATCACCGATATAGACCTTCTCGTACAGCTCAATCCTGACCGTGGGTTTTGGTACCAGTTCAAGAAGTTTGAACTGCTCAAGACCCATAGCCTGGACAAGCGGTTCCCGCTTGAATGAGGGGCGGGGATCGTCCGCGTGCCCTTTCATAAGCACATCCAGTACGATCGCGTTGACCTCTTTTTTCTCCGCCTTCACAAGACCACACCTCAGAAGTGTGTCGTTACCAGTTCTATAATCGTATCGATCTCTTCCGGAGATAAGGTAAAGCGCTCTTTTGCAAAGATTGCCCTCACTTCATCCCGTGTCTTGGGCATGATGTTGGCAATCCGGAACGCAATCTCCGGCTTCATCTTTTCGAGCCTGGAGAGTTCAGTCACCAGCTCCCGGGACTTCTCGGGACTGGTCTTTGCAAGCTGATTGGCATGCTCGATACTGCGCCGGAACTCGTAAGACATCTCCTTTTCGGCGGCGATCCGTTCGGATTCCACCCGGAGGAGGACGCTGCGCATCTCGGGGAGCGTAACCTTCTCTTCGCTAACTATACCCTTGACTTTGATGCCAATCACCTGACAGACAATTTACTTTTGTGCTTTTAGATGTTGTGGTCGTGCAATGACGATTTTGTCGGCGTTACCGTCGCGGATAGTGAGCATCCACGCCCGCCCGCGCTGACCAAGGACTGTTCCTGTCAGGCCGTGGAAACGGCGGTGGGGCATTCCTTTCTGGACACTGGGGTTACAGACAACGTGTACCCTGTCACCAATCTCAAATCTCTGGATAACGCAGGTGCACGGTGGCAGCCCCCGCTCTCTTAAATCTTTCTTGAACTTATACCGGGTTTTCTTTCGTGGACCATTGTGATGTGCCATGTTATTCTCCCTCCTGTGCTCCTTCAACCTGTGTAACGTCGAGGCTGGTGACGTGAGCCGTTCTTTTCAGGATCTCGGCAAGACTTGGTTGGGTTCTGCCTGAGTCCCCGGATACGAGTTCTTTGATGTAGAGGCCGGCTTCGCCCAGGACTTCGACAACAAATTTGCCGTCCTGTTCCCCCACACACTCGATATCGAGGAC
>NZ_JBEKRH010000022.1:0-32242 GCF_049518935.1 Methanoregula sp. | reverse complement strand
GATGCGAGTGGCATGGTCCTGAGTGTCGGCGCACCTGCTAACCCCGTTGAGCCGTATTCGAGCTATGCTGTGGGAGCCCTTGCATCCGATGATTTCTCGAGTTTCACCCTTACCTTCACGGCGAGCGATCTCTCTGCAGTCCCGGTTATCCTCCAGTGGAAGGATGCTGATGGGAACACGTTAACGACAACAAAGACCCTTGACCTGCGCTCCCTTGCCGCTTCCGGTGGAACGGGTTCACGGTCCGGCAGCTCCGGCGGAAGTTCCAGCGGTTCCGGCAGCTCGACAACCGGCGGTGCATCTGCCCAGGCTGGCGGTGGCGCTGCACGGGGCGGTGGCGGTCTCTTCAGCATCGGCGGCGGCCGTGGTGGTGGCCTGAGCTCCTTCTATCCCCTCATTGCCGGTGGGGTTGTCATCATCATCGCCATCGTCTTCTGGATGAAGAGGAAATGGATCGTGGCAAAAATCAGGAAGCAGTGACGGAGCAGTTCCATGGAAACAGCTCCCCTGATCCAGCTCGTGGACGTGTCGAAGATATATCATCTGGAGAGTGGTGACTTCACCGCCCTCAACCACGTCTCGCTCGAAATCCGTGACAATGATTTCGTCGCGATCATGGGGCCGTCCGGTTCGGGAAAATCGACAATGATGAACCAGCTGGGTATCCTGGATGTTCCCACCACCGGGCAGCTCCTCATCGATGGACATGATGTGGCCCTGATGTCGAACCTCGAGCGGACCCATTTACGTCGCGACGCCATCGGGTACGTCTTCCAGAAATTCTACCTTATCCCCCTCCTGTCCGCGTACGAGAACGTCGAGTACCCGCTCATCCTGAAATACAAGAAACGGGATACTACCGGGAGGGCCGCGGAGATGCTTCAGGAGGTCGGGATCGACCATGACATGGGTGCCCACCGGCCCAACCAGCTCTCGGGCGGGCAGCAACAGCGGGTCGCGATCGCACGGGCGCTTGTCAACGACCCGAAGATCCTTCTCTGCGATGAGCCTACCGGCAACCTTGACCGGAAGACCGGCCTCCAGATCATGGACATACTCGTTGACCTGCACCGGAAGGGAAAGACTGTGATCATCGTGACCCACGACCAGAAGATAGCGGATTACGCGCAACGCACGATAAGCCTTGATGATGGCAGGATTGTGGAATCATGAGAGACATCTTCTTTGATCTCTCCGTGCGCAGCGTGCGTCTCAATTTCCTCCGGTCGCTCCTTGCCTCGATCGGGATCGTCATCGGAGTAGTCGCGATCTCGTCTATGGGCATGCTGGGTACCAACATGCAACTATCAGTTAAGGACCAGCTCTCGTCCAATGTGAATACCGTCATGCTTACATCTGATGTTGTGAAGGTGAGCACATCTGCAAATAGTTCTGTCCAGAACGGGATTGACAAGAGCCAGCTCAACGATATCAAGTCATCGGCCGGGCAGAACCAGGTGGTCCCGATCCACCATACCAGTACGCAGTTTACGATCGGCAGCACGAACGGACGGGGTTCGGTCTACGGTCTGGACCCCAACGATATCCCGAAGTTCCTCACCATAGATCAAGGGGCAAATATCCAGGGAGGAAACGATGCACTGGTCGGGGCAACGATCGCGAGCAACTTCAATATGGCGGTCGGGAGCAGCATCAAAATCGGGCAGAACTGTGCCACGATCGTCAGGCCGGTGCTCCGGGTCGCCGGTATCCTCCAGGCCAGGGGGATCGCCTCCGATGGCGTCAATGCTGATAACGCGATCATCGTCTCTGACGATTGGTATACCACCCATTTCGGTGACAAGGACGTGTACGACCAGGTTAATGTAATCCTGCAGAATGTGGACACCATTAACCAGACTGAGGCCAACATAGACCGGAAGGTCAACCGGAACACCGATGTGATCCGCATCAGCGATGCGAGCTCCCGGCTCTCCACGATTACGAGCACCCTCGGGACCATCACCACATTTATCATGGCCATCGGCGGCATCTCGCTTGTTGTGGCAGCAGTCAGCATCTTCAACGTGATGATGATGTCTGTCAAGGAACGGGTGCAGGAGATTGGTATCCTGCTCTCCATAGGTACGGAAAAGGGTGAGGTGAGAAGGATGTTCCTCTACGAAGCGCTCATCCTCGGGATTATCGGAGCGGTCGTCGGTGGGATCATGAGCTTTATTATCGGGTATACGGTCGTGCAGGCAATGATCGGCAGCACTGCATACTTCTTCCTTCCCGAAAGCCTGATCTATATCCCGTACGGGATGATCATCGGGGTCGTCGTCTGTGTCGTATCGGGTTTATATCCGGCATGGATGGCATCGAACATGGACCCGATAGATGCGCTCCGGAACGAATAGTTCAACGGCGGGGTATATCACCCCCTTTATTTTTTAAAATTCCCTTTTTTCAACGTAGTCCGCATGCATTCCCCCACCCGTTCATGCACTCCTGCAATCTCCATTCTGACAGGATCCGGTGTATCATTCAGGAAAATATGCAGACGGGTATTTTACCTTGTCTCCTGAACACGCGTACATTACACCCCCGGGCGGAATCCTGTTCATGCAGATCACTGGAGTAATAAACCCCACGGGCCAATCACGTTCCGGAGATCATCATGAAGATTGGTTTTGCCGGGCTCGGGCACCTTGGAAGCGCAATCGCGCAGCATCTTATTGCGGAACACGTGGACCTTATCGTCTGGAACCGGACCCCGGGGAAGGCGGCCGGCCTTGGTGTCCCCATTGCAAAGACTCCCCGTGAGCTTATGGACGATTCTGACATCGTCATCATGAACCTGTTCGACAGCGATGCGGTCGATGAAGTGATGAATGGTAAAAACGGCCTCTTGGCCGGCGACTGTCAGGGTAGTCTCATCATCGATACCACGACCAACCATTTCGAGCGGGTGCTTGCATTCCATGAGCAGGCCCGGGATCATGGTGCCCGGTATCTCGAATGCCCGGTACTCGGCAGTGTAGTCCCGGCATCCGCAGGGAAACTGACCGTAGTCGTGAGCGGGGAGAAGACGGCCTTCGATGAGGCAAAACCGGTTCTTTCGAAGATTGGCAGCACGATCCACTATCTTGGGGAACCTGCACTTGCCACGAAGATGAAACTGATCAACAACCTCGTCCTCGGGTCCTTCATGGCCACCTGTGCCGAGGCGGTTGCCCTGGGGGAAGCAGCCGGCGTGGAACGTACGCGGGTGATCGATATCCTGCTCTCCGGGGCAGGCAACTCGATGATCCTCTCTGCCAAGAAGGAGAAACTGGCTAACGCTGAGTTCTCCACCCACTTCTCCTCGGCCCTGATCTACAAGGACCTGCACTACCTCCAGGACCTCTGCCGGATCATGCGCAGGCCGCTTTTTATTGGCAGCACCGTCAAGGAACTCTTTGCCATGACCCGTTCGAAAGGTTATGACGATCTGGATTTCTCGGCCGTGTACCGGGTCTTTAAGGAACTCTAATCATATTCCTGCGGACACACCTGATGCAAATCAAAAAAGAGCATGCATATACCTCCATAACGAGAACACCGGGTATAACGAGCCGGTGAATCATGCCCCTTTTCTGGTGGTAACCGCGAAGGATTTTCCCGGTGCCTGCTCATCCTTGTGAGACGAATCTTTCCCGGGGTCAGCCAATACTGCTGGTTTATATATAATTAAAAATTAAAACCTTCTGTTAAACAGGTGAACGATGCATTTTGAAACAATTATCAATGAATCCGTGAACTTTACCCGGGATACGCTGCTTGGGAACCCGATCCGCTGGCTGATCTTTGTCATCCTCGGCCTCCCGGGAGGGCTCCTCCCGTTTGTGCTCAATATCAAGGATATGACTGCCAACAAGTCCGCGTTCCACTGGGAACTGATCCACTGGGACCAGGTGGCGGTACTGGGGATCCTGATGCTCGTAGCCTCCTTCTTCCTGTCCGGGTATATCGTCAGGATTTACCGTGGCGGGGCAACACCCCCGGCATTCAACCAGTGGGCCGGGCTACTCTTCGACGGGATAAAACTCTGTATCGTCTGGTTGATCTGGATGCTGCCGGCCCTCATTCTCATGCTTGCCGCGTTTGCCACCATCTTCGGCGCGGTTTCCATGAAAGGAAATTCCGCTGCCGGGCTGGGCTTACTTGCAGTGATGCTAATCCTGCTGCTTGCCGCCATGATCCTTGTGCTTGCGGCAATCGTTCTCGGGACAATCGGTGCAATACGGTTTGCCCGGATGGGGAGGATCATGGAAGGTCTGAACTATCATGAGATCCTCGCCACGATCGTTCGGATCGGCTGGTGGGACTACATTATTGCCGGTATCATCCTCTGCGTGATCGCTCTCATCTTCAGCATTATCACCGGTATCCTGGGTCTGGTACCGTTTATTGGCTGGATCCTCGACCTGATTGTAGCGCCCCTCATCACGGTTATGAGCGCCCGCTTCCTCTCGCAGGTATACGATGCCGGAATGCCCCCGGCACCTGCCAGTTAATCTCCTCTTTTTTGTGGCCCCGCCATTCCCCAGGGACCTGGCGGCAACCCATATATTAATGAACCATGAGTTCTTTGTTCTCATCATTATGACACAGGTGCGGGGAATCGGGCGGATCCTCCGGGCATATACTACGGTGGAAGGGGCTGGCGTCAGGCTCCACCGGGCGTTCGGCACGTATGAAGTTCCGCAATTCGACCCGTTCCTGATGCTGGATGATTTCAGGGCAAAAAATCCGGCCGATTATCTGGCAGGATTCCCCTGGCATCCCCACCGGGGGATAGAAACTGTCACCTACATGCTCGCAGGCTCTGTAGAGCACGGTGACAGCCTGGGAAACGCCGGCACCATCAATGCGGGGGATGTACAGTGGATGACCGCGGGATCAGGGATCATCCACCAGGAGATGCCAAAGCCGGTAAACGGCCGAATGGGTGGGTTCCAGCTCTGGGTGAACCTGCCCCGGGCGAACAAGATGATGGATCCCCGGTACCAGGAGATCAAATCCAATCAGATCCCCGTGTTCTCTCCCAAGTCAGGTATCACGATCCGTACCATCAGCGGATCGATCAACGGGGTGACAGGTCCGGTCCGGGAGATCGTTGCCGATCCCGAATTCCTTGATGTGACACTTTCACCGGACATGTTCTTCACGCACCCGGTAAAGACGGGATATACCGCCATGGCCTATGTGATTGGCGGTACGGGAACTTTCGATCCAGAGGAAGGCCATCACGTTGCCAACCGTGATATTGTCCTGTTCAGTAACGGCGCTTCGATCTGGACCCGATCCTTTGAAAAAGGAATGCGTTTCCTCTTTTTTTCCGGAAAACCCATTGGTGAACCCGTAGCATGGAGAGGCCCCATCGTCATGAACACCCGCGAGGAGCTGCGGCAGGCATTCCGGGAATACGAGGACGGGACCTTTATTAAAAAGGGCCATACCTGACCGGGCCGGGTTTGCAGCACCGTGTTTGGATCACAGGATAGAATGACAGACCCTGCATTTTTTACCACTGCGGATGGCATCTCGTTTGTCAGGGAATCTACCCCCTATCGCCAGATCTTCGAAGTACCGGAGTACTGGTTCCAGGATATACAGCCTGAGGATTGCGTGATCGACATCGGTGCAAATGTCGGAGCGTTCTGTATCCGGGCTGCACGCCTCTCCCGGTCGGTAACTGCGGTTGAACCGGTGACGGCACGCATCCTTGCCGAAAATATCCGTTCGAACTCAGCGGAGGTCCGGGTGATCAATGGTGGATTGGGAATGGGCGGATCTTGTACCTGCAGCTGGGACGATTGTTCCGCAACGGTCCCGGGATATTCCCTGTCCGAGATTATCAGCATAGCCGGGGGATGCGACTTCCTGAAATGCGACTGCGAAGGTGGAGAGTGGCGGATCCGGTCCGGTGAACTTGACGGTATCCGCAGGATCGAGATGGAACTGCACATTCCCCCGATAAGCGGCCCTCCTGATATGACCCTCCTCGATTACATCAGCCGCGATTTCGACTTCGAGATCACCCGCACTCCCTGTTACGATGTGCTGGGAGTCATGGGCGTACTGCATGCCACCCGGAAGGAATGAACGGGAACCTCCCGCGGTCCCGTGATGCAATCCCGGCCGGAAGCCGGTGCATCCTTTGGCAATATTCAAGAACCGGCTCTTCTAACACAGTGCAGGTACGTTATCATGTGCAGTGAGCTGTTCGAACAGAGGAATATGTATCTCGACCAAATCCTCGGGGAGCGCCGCTCAAACCGGAGCTTCACGTCGGAATATCCTTCAGAAGATGAGATCCGGCGCATCCTGCATGCGGGGCTTCTCGCCCCCTTTGCCGCGGCAGCGGTAGGAACTTCCCATGACTATTTCCGCAGGTTCTTTGTGATGGGGCGGGGATCGAAGGCAATGAACACCGTGACTCCCCTTGTGAATGCCCAGGTACAACGAATGGCCGACGGTCTCGAAAAGGAGATGGCACAAAATCCAGCCCTCCGTGAGAAGGCGGCATCGTTTGCCCGGCAGCTGGCAATGATCCGGAAGGCCGGGGTTGTCCCGGGAGTCGGGACCGCGCCGTGCTACATCGTGGTTGCCGAAAAGCGGGGCTTTCCCCCGGTCGGGCTCCAGTCGTTGGCCCACTGCATGGAGAACATGTGGCTTAAGGCAACCGCTCTCGGACTCGGGTTCCAGCTGGTGTCAGTTACGTCGAAGTTGTCCGACAATCCGGACTTCTGTGCAGTTCTCGGTATCTCTCCAGGCGAGTGGGATCTGATGGGTTGTGCGGTCGGTTATCCGGCTGACGAACTCTCCCCTTCAATACGCCCCCCGGTCGAAGATGTGACCCGGTGGCTGGAATAACCCTTTTTCCCGGCTCGCTAAAACCAGGGTATCCGACGGGTTCAGACGAGTGCATACCATGCAAGACCGGCAGTGCAGATGATCGAAAAGAACAGCACCAGCGCGATATTGATAATTCTCTCTTTTTGGGTCATCTCCCCCCAGATGGGTTGCTGACGTCGGGCCAGGAATCCGATCACGAGTCCAAGTATGGTGCCGGCAAGCGTGCCGAGTGCAACAACCATCAGGATATCAAATGCGGCCATGGTGATCAGACTCCTCTCTTCCGGTTGCCCGTTTTCGGATATAAAACCGTACCAGGACCCCTCTCACGTTCACAGTTTCCTGCCCAGATAATGGAACACACTATCGTAATCCCTGCCGGCAGTACGCAATGGCGGCGACCGCAGCACAGAGTCCCAGCAGTATCCCTGCCATGGGTCCCGGTGTTTTCAGAGGTAACGCAGCAGCGAGTGGTGACACTGGTTCCAGGGCAATCGCCAGCCGGAGAGTTAACTCTGGCGAGATCGTTACCTGCTGTTCTGAGGGATTGTATCCGTCTTTTGTCACAGATACGGTATAATTTCCCGGTGCCAGGTCTGCTATTGTTGCCGGAGATGTGCCGACATTTTCCCCGTCGATGCTGATGTTAGCGCCTGACGGGGTAGTCGTAACCGCAAGTGCCCCGGTCTCAATAGGGAGGGTGGCGTTGATCACGGTGGTCATGTCATTCACGAGCGATGCGTTGGTCGAGTACGGCATATACCCGAATTTGGAGACCGTGACGGTGTGGGTCCCGACCCCGAGATTGTCTGTCGAGAAGGGCGTTTTGCCAAGGTACTGACCGTCGACGGATACGGACGCATAGTCCGGTTCGGAACTGACTTCAAGGGATGGGGGCTGTACCGGCGTACCGGCATTATCGATACTCAGCGTAGGACTGCCGAGCGTGACCGATATGGTGGCATAGTTGTCATTCGCGAGATGGGATAGATCATCCGGACTGTCGACCACCCAGATCGTGTATGTTCCCGCGTCAAGCCGTCCGCCAAGGCTGTTCGTACCCCACTTATAACTCCACATGTCATTCCCCCCGTCCACCGCTACCTTGGTGAATCCCCCTTCATCTGCATGCAGGTTAATATTGTTGAGCGCCACCCCGTTTTCTGGGAGGTTGGGCCCGGTCAGGAAGAGGTACACATACGGGCTTGTCGGGGAATAACCCGAGAGGGGGATCGTATCCCCCAGGTATGCCTGAATGCCCTGGGCTGTTACCGTCCCCGTGAAGAGGAGGCAGGAGACCAGGAGGATCAGGATACCCATATGGTAAGGATTGCCCGTCAGAGACACAGTACAGGATATTCCTGCACTCTGACATTAATCCTTTCCCCCCGGGCACGTTCACACTGGTACGATACGGTGCCAGGAACCCAGGCACCCCTGATTAAAAGAATTTCGTGAGTGCAGGCATAAACCCGCGAATCAGAGTGGCTGTTCCCACGTATGGCCGCAATCAGAGCAGGCGCAGACCACGATGGTTTTGTTGTTGACGGTCTTGCAGTCAGTCCACTCTGTATTTTTCGACCCGCACTTCGGACAGTTTGACATGGCTCTTCCCCATCCGTTTCGGCCTACGGAATAGTTGGGACCGATATTATTAAAACCGTAGCCTGCCGGGGCATTTCTGGGAGCGGGAACAGTTCAGGAACGTTCAGGATTTTATCTCGACACTCCCGCCGGGCTGCAGGACACTGACATTCATGTCCGTGGTCCGCTCGATTGATTTCCTGAATATCTCGGGATCTGCAGCGATCCTCTCAAAAGTATTGTAGTGGATTGGGATAACGGTCTTTGCACCAATGAAATTTGCTGCTATCATTGCCTCGGCGACTCCCATCGTGTACCTCCCCCCAATCGGAAGGAGTGCGACATCCGGGTGGTAGAGATCACCGATCAGCTTCATATCGGAAAAAAGGGCGGTATCCCCGGCATGATATACCCTGACCCCGTCCATCCCGACCACATATCCTGCTGCAAGACCTCCATACAAGATCGCCCCACCGTCCTCGACAGAGGAGGAGTGCAGTGCCGGGGTCATCGTAAACGAAACACCGTCCACCAGGATCGTTCCCCCGATGCCCATACCCTCTGCCGGCACTCCCTTCGTCTTGAGATATTTTGCAATCTCCGTGCTTGCCACGGTAGTCTTCCCCAGTGCCACTGCTTCACCCAGGTGGTCATAATGGCCATGGGTGACTGCGACGATATCAGGTTGTGTGCCGGTAACGCTTCCCCCATCGATAAACGGATCGATAAGGACTTTCTTTGATCCCGAGAGGAGCACGCAGGAATGGCCAAGCCAGGTCAGCTTCATACATACTGGTATTTGCCTGCTCCCGAATGAACATTATCCTCTGTCAGGGATCGTACCGGCGCGAGAGCCCACCACCACTAAAAAAGAAAGGGCCGAGTTTCGGGGAATTGTCTGCCCTTTATGTCACATCTATCATTTCTGCTTCGGTAATGTCGATCGAGTCACCAAGACTGTCGGCAGTGGCGCTCCGGGTCATCTGCTCAGTGAGGTCACGGTCTTCCATCACATCGCGGATCCGGTCAATATAGGGATCGATGGTCGGATCTTCCTGTTCCTCGATCACGTGCCGGTACTCCCGAAGGGTCGAGGGGCTGACCCCGAGTTCTTCGGACACCTCTTTCATGGTCTTGCCGGATTCGATCAGTGCCTCCATCTTCTCCTTGTCAAAGGGCATCTTGAAGTCAAGCTCCCGGAAGAGCTTGAGCCGTACGCGTGCCCGGGCTACCGTTTTGCTCAGTTTCTCGTCCCCGAGTTCGCGAGCGATCTCGGTGTCGTTCTTTCCTGCATAGAACGACGTGACGAGTTTTGCAAGCTGGATCGGCTTTAATGAGGTCTTGAATATTCCCTGTTCCGTGATCTCTCTCATGACGAGAGCGACCTCGCGTTCGATCGCGTCACTGTCTCTTAACGTGCCATGGATATTTTTCATCGGCTCGACGATCTTCGTCTTGCCCGACATGGAACTGAAGAGTTTCAGAAGATGTGCCTTGCGTTTGTCTTCGGTCATTGCATACCCCGTATTGGGATTAGGATATACAATACTTCGTCAGCTATTTAATGCTATCTTTACGCGTTGTTTGACCAAAAGACCTATAAATTGGACTTTTACGGTCCAGTGTCTATCCCTGTATTTCCCGTCCAAAAAACCCGCAATGCGGTTATTTTCCCAGGCATTGGTAATGCTCCTTATATCTCCCTATTTTTTATTAACTGCGGGATGTCTCATATTTCCGGGAATTTTTTCTGGATTCTTCAATAGTTTTCCGGAGAAAAAAATCACGTGTCTTTTTACCGATAAGATTCAATGACTCCGGAATTAAATGACAATAATTATCTTTATAAAATTTAACTTTGGATAATGCAACTAAAATATGCTGTTGTTTTCATAATCATGATCATGAGTGTGATTTTAATGGCCGGGTGCATAGGCATGGACTCTCCAACCGCCGTCACGCCAACACCTCAGATAATCTATGTCACGGTGACCGTTACCCCTACCCCTACGCATTGTTATTGGGATATCTCCAGGATGGCGTGCTCCGATAATCCGGTTACTGCAGCCCCACCGCCAGCTGCTATACCCACAACGATCGTGCCAACCACTGTGCCCACAGCAGCATCCGATCCGATTCTCCACCGGTGGATCCGGCAAAATGTATCCGGAGGAGGGTATGAATTCCGGTTCTATTCTGACGGTACCGTAGTCTATAAAGAGGGTACGATTGTATCGGTATCTTCGAATCTGAAGATACCTTCACCGGAGTTAACCGCATCAGGTTCGTGGACGAAATTAAGCGACGGGCATTACCTTGTCAAGATCAATCCTGTGGGGAGTTCTGGTGCTCCTCTTGTGCGGGAATATATTCTTGTTGCAGAGTCTTACGCGCTCCCGGAGCATCTCGTCAGTGATTTTGAGCAGGCTGATGTCGATGCTGCCACAAAAGATGGCACCCTTCACTCATATGCTGACGATGTCTTCTACCTCGAACGTGCGAAAATAGACTGATCCTTTTTTTCCCGGGAGATCTGAGTACCTTGCAGAGAACGTTGCCGGGTGCGCTTACGATCGTGACGATTGCAGGTAATTTTGCAGTGTGGGACATATGGAGTGAATGAACTCCGCCATATTTACTGCGGAGTTCTCCCTTTATTTTCTGTGGTTGTTCTCTGTGCAGACGGGTGGATGCCCCCCATCTGGAAAGAGCCCTGTTTTACCTTCTGAAAAACGAGAGATATAAGAGCTGTCCGAAGTAATTGGTACTGAGAATTCAAAACGAAGTGATCGATAGTGACACAGCCTTCCAACGATGTCTTTGAGAACGTGATGGAGCTTGCCAAGCGCCGTGGTTTCATCTGGCCTACGTCAGAATGTTATGGTGCGGTTGCGGGGTTCATTGATTATGGGCCGCTCGGCGCAATGATGAAGCGGCGGGTCGAGAATGTCTGGCGGGATTTTTACGTGATCCGCGAGGGGTATTACGAGATCGAGTGCCCCACCATTGCCCAGGAAGCAGTTTTTATCGCATCCGGTCATGTTGCCGGGTTCGCTGACAAGATGTGCCAGTGCCCGCACTGCAAGGAATACCTACGGGCAGATCACGTTGCCGAAGGCGGCGGGATCAAAAATGCTTCGACCATGAAGAACGAGGAGCTCTCCTCCGCTCTCGCCACGTGCAAGTGCCTTGCTTGCGAGGAAGTGCTCGGGCAGATCGAGGTCTTCGGATTCAACCTGATGTTCAGGACTATGATCGGCCCGGGCTCCCAGCGGGTCGGCTACCTTCGCCCGGAGACGGCACAGGGCATGTTCGTGGACTTTGCCCGGCTCCTCCGGTTCTACCGGGACAAGCTCCCCTTCGGGGCAGTCCAGATCGGCAAATCATACCGGAACGAGATCTCCCCAAGACAGGGCATGATCCGGCTCCGGGAGTTCACCCAGGCGGAAGCCGAGATCTTCGTCCACCCGGACGAGAAGAACCGGCACCCGAAGTTCAGCCGGTACACTGACTACCGGATGCCGCTCCTCACCTCGGACCGGCAGCTGAAGGACGAGGAGCCGGTCACCCTCTCCATGCGGGAAGCGGTGGACAAGGGTGTGATCGCAAACGAATACGTGGCGTATTACGTGGCCCTCACCCACGACCTCCTGATCACGATCGGGATCAAACCGGACCGGCTCCGGTTCCGCCAGCACCTTCCCGACGAGCTCGCCCACTATGCGAATGACTGCTGGGATGCCGAGATCTTCTCCGGCAGGTTCGGGTGGGTTGAGACCGTGGGCATTGCCGACCGCACGGACTATGATCTGAATGCCCATGCCAAGCAGAGCGGTACGCCGATGACCGTCTTCATCCAGTACGCGGAGCCCCGCAAGGTGGCACGCAGGCGGATCATCCCCAACATGGGGGTGCTCGGCAAGCAGTACCGGAACAAGGCAAAAGCGATCTTCGAGGCGCTCGGGAGCTCGACCCCTACGGAAAATGGTGCGGATGTTGTAGTTGACGGTGAGACGATCCACATCCCCGCCGACCTCTTCGAGGTACGGGACGAGGTTGTAGATGTCCGGGGCGAGGATATCGTCCCGCATGTGATCGAGCCCTCTTATGGTATCGACCGCATGTGCTACGCGGTACTCGAGCAGGCCTACGATGAAGACACGGCCGACGGTGAGGCCCGCACGGTCATGCGCTTCTCCCCGAAGGTGGCACCGGTCCAGGTCGCGGTTTTCCCCCTGATGACCCGCGATGGCCTCGATACGATCGCAGGACAGATCACCCGCACCCTCCACAAGCGGGGCATCCTTGCGGAATACGATGACAGCGGTGCGATCGGCAGGCGATACCGGCGACAGGATGAGATCGGCACCCCCTTTGCGGTCACGGTCGATTACGACACGAAGGAGAACAACACCGTCACACTCCGGGACCGGGACAGCATGAAGCAGGTCCGGATTGCGATCGATCTGCTCCCTGAGGTTATCGGGGACCTCATTGAAGGGATCCGGAAATTCACATCCCTTGAATAATAGTTATGAATATTCGTACAGGTATCCGTACAGGCAACCAGACCCATGAGCTGCATCAGCCATCCCCTCATCCGGCCGGACAGTATTGAGTCGCGGGAGTACCAGCTCTCGGTAGCCATGCGTGCGCTGGACGGGAACACGATGGTGATCCTCCCGACCGGCCTTGGCAAGACCGCCGTGGCGCTGCTCGTGGCCGCTTCCCGGCTCTACAACGAGGGGGGCAAGGTGCTGATGCTCGCCCCGACAAAACCCCTCGTGGAGCAGCACCTCCGCTATTTCGAAAAGTACCTCATTGTAAAGAGCCCCTCAGGCAACCCCCCCGATTCGGACTCACTGCCATTTGTAATGTTCACCGGTGAGGCACCGCCGGCTGAACGGACCTCCGAATGGGAACGGGCAACGGTGATCCTTGCAACGCCGCAAGTCATAAAAAACGATATCATCGCCGGCCGGTACTCCCTGAAGGACGTCACGCTCCTGATCGTGGACGAATGTCACCGGGCGGTCGGCAATTACGCCTACGTCTTCCTCTCCCAGCGGTACCTCGGTACCGCGGACAAGCCCCTCCTCCTTGCCATGACTGCGTCGCCGGGCGGAGCGCAGGAGAAGGTGCAGGAGGTCTGCGCGAACCTTGGCATTGCCCATGTCGAGACCCGGACGGAGAATGACCCGGATGTCCGGCCGTACGTCTTCGAACGGGAGCTCGACTATATCTCCATCGACCTGCCTCCCGACCTGAAGGTTGCGATCCTGACCCTCAATGCCCTCATCGAGGACCGCCTCACCCTGCTCGGTTCCCTGCACTTCACCGTACCGAAGCGGGACAAGCTGACCATGAAGGCGCTCAGCGCGATCAACGTCCAGATCCAGCAGCGGATCGCGAACCGCGATTCCGCTGCATTCTCGGCGGCGTCCGTCTATGCCGAGTGCATGAAACTCAAACACGCAGTCACCCTTGCCGAATCTCAGGGAAGCGAGGTGCTCAAGGGATACCTCGCCAAACTGATCGCCGAGGGGACTGGTGCCGGTGGGAGCAAGGCGAGCCAGCGGCTGGCCCAGGACCCGTCGTTCCATGAGCTCTTCGAGCGATCGGTCTCGTGGACCCGGGAACTGCATCCGAAACCGGAGGTGGCGCTCGGTCTCGTCCGGGAGCAGCTGGAGGCACATCCCGACAGCCGGATCATCATCTTCGCCACCTACCGGGACACCGTCCAGCTTCTCGTCGACCACCTGGCCCGGAACGGTATCGTGAGCGAGCGCTTCGTAGGCCAGGCAACGAAGGATGCCGAGAAAGGCCTCTCGCAGAAGAAACAGATCGCAGCCCTCACCCGTTTCCGGGAAGGGGAGTTCAAGGTACTCGTCGCAACATCCGTGGGGGAGGAGGGCCTCGATGTCCCCTCAACGGACCTTGTGATATTCTACGAGGCGGTCCCCTCTGAGATACGTTCCATCCAGCGCAAGGGACGGACGGGGCGGTCGGGTGCAGGCAGGGTTGTCGTGCTCGTCACGAAGGGCACCTCAGACGAGGTCTTCCGCCACGTCAGCGCCAGCAAGGAGAAGATGATGCAGAAGAGCATGCGGTCGATGGGTAGCATGACTTCGCCGCTCCCCCCAAGAGCGGCGCCTGTGGAGCAGGCCAGCATCGATGAGTTCACCCCGCAGGGCCCGAAGATCGTGATCGACGATCGCGAGACCTCTTCCCGGGTAGTGGAGCACCTCTCCGGCATGGGTGCGATAATCCGGCTGGAACGGCTGCCCTTCGGGGACTATGCAATCGGCGACCGGATCCTCATAGAGCGGAAGACCGCACGCGACTTTGTCGATACCCTGATCAACCGCGACCTGCTCGGGCAGCTGAAGGCGATGGCGGAGGTCGTGCCCCGCCCGGTGCTGATCATCGAAGGCGGGGATCTCTATACCCAGCGGGATATCCATCCCAATGCGATCAAGGGTGTGCTTGCGGCCCTTACCATTGACATGGGCGTCTCCCTCATTTACACAACCGATGAGCAGGACACCGCACAGATGCTCTTCGTGCTTGCCAAACGTGAAGAGGGCGAGCGGGGCGAGCGCAAGATGCACCCGCACAAGTCCCACCGCTCCCTGAAAGAAGAGCAGGAGTACATCGTCTCGTCCTTCCCGGAGATTGGGATGAAGAACGCACGCCTGCTGCTTGATCATTTCGGCTCGATCCAGGCGATTGCCAATGCGTCACTGGAGGAACTGGTGGCGGTGAAGGGGATCGGGGAGAAGACCGGCGGGAAGATCTTCGAGCTGTGCCGGAGAAATTACTCGTGAATATGGCATGTTCATCGATGGGGGTTGATACCCACGTACCCCCGTTTTGATGCACGCCGCCGCCTCGAAGTTTGAGAACTTTTCGGATTCGTGGCTCTGATGAACCACTCATCAGTCCAAGATTTTCTTACGAAAATCTTCTCCACATCCTGCGGCTGTCCCCGATGGGGCGCAATAGAATGGTTGCAACCTTCTCATCCTCGTGGTTCTGATGAACCACTCAGAAGTCGAAGAATCCTGATGAATTATTCTCCAATCAGTCCTCGATGATGCGACGGCTGATCCGGGAAGGCCAATCCCCGAGCCGTTTTACGCACAGGGTATCGCAAAGTCGGGCATATAATTGAAACGGAATTTCTATATCCTTTTAAACAGAATATATATTTAATTGTGGGACGTTCTGAAAAATTATCGGAAACGTCTCAGATGCACCGGACAGAGTAATTGGTGCGTACGATGATGTTCCCTGCGATTTGTTCGTGATACCCCTTAAAAATTAAACTATCCTGCCTTCGTGAACGGGGTACCTGCATGTTGAAAGAGATCCTTAAAGAATTCCTGTTGATCGAAGGAGTAAACACCGTAGCACTCATCGGGCGCGACGGCTTTGTCATCGAAATCGTGCAGACCTCCCCGACAGATATCGATGCACTTGGGGCACTCTGTTCAAGTTCGATGAGATTTTTTGAACACGGGCCGTCAATGAAAATGGGTGCCCCCCGGCAGATTGTGATGGAATATGGGAATGGACCTCTCATTCTCACCCCGGTCACAAAGGACGAATTCCTCGCGATTCTCGCAGATACTACCGCTGGTCTGGGCCGTTTGAACTACACGCTTCCTAAGATCAGTTCACGGGTTGCGGCAATCATTTAATCCCCTGCAGTCTCCCGTTTCCGAAAGAGAGGGGTTCCCCGGGTACCCGCACCCTGCCATAAGGTACCCCTCCCTTACCTTTTTTATGCTGCTGACTCTGGGAATTCTCCAGAAAAGATCCCATAGCAGGTATTTGGGCACGTTGAGATACGTCACCATTATTTAATCCGGAGAACAGAACTACAACAACCTTGAAGAAAAATATGGGAGATACCGGAGTCAGCAGTGGAAGTGATTTACAAAAAGAGTCTTGTGAGACCCGTACATCAGATACGGGGGACGCACACTTGCCTGCGACTCCGGCAGGAAAACCGGAATATGAAATAAAATGGGATACTCTCGGTCGCTTCAGCGTGGGACAGGTAATAACCGGCTCTCAATACGGTTCGGTGAAGGAAGAGTATGATGTCAGGATGAAGGACTGGGCCGGCACCAGTCAGCCTGCGGGTGACGGGATCTATCACATTTCCGGGGGGAAACGGGATCTGATCAAACGTTTTCTGGAAGAGAAAAGATACGTAGTCACCTCTGAATATTATCATTATATCCTCAAGGCACAGGGAAAAAAGGTGGATCCCACGGCAATTTCGATGAAAATCCAGGAAATAGGTCTGAAATTCATATGGGTTCATGCTGTTGGTGAAACAGGTCCCGACAGGGCACCCCGTAAGATGAGAGCAGTCCGATCATAATTCTGACACCTCATGTGCGTGTCCCCGCTGATGCGGGAACCGATACGGGAAGGTTATCCTTCTAATTATTATGCGTCTAGGGCACTGCATTTTTGGAGAGTGTCCGGCCCTGAAAAAATGCCAGGTCCATGAGCAGTTTGTGATAATAAAATCGCGATCATGATTGGGTTTTGAAAAATTTTCAGAAATTCACGGCCCGCGTTTTTTCCGGAAAAAACGTGATCCGCCCAAAAAATTCACGTCGGATGAATAAATCTGCTGTTAGTTGTACATACGATTGTAGGATAATTATCCGATTATAGCCATGCTAACGAACACCTCATGATCGTGATCAAATTTTTTTGAACGCACCCTGTCCATCAAAACAGGAAAAAATCCACCCGGTTCTAGAGCAGCAAAAAAGAAAAAATCGATTGAACCTTTACAACCGGCACAGGATCTCGAGCGCCTCGGTGCCGGCTTTCACCGCGTTCATGAGGGTGAGGATGTGGTTCGGGTCCTTCTCGTTCTGGATCCGCTCGCAGAGAGAGAAGACGGTCATTGCCACTTCATCGGTGAGCATTCCATCGTCTTCATCTCCGCAGGTGCAGGAATCTTCGTCATGATCCCCGCCGCAGCCACAGCCTTCACCATGCTCGTGGTCATGGAGTTCAGCTACTGCGGCCGGTGCAGCGGCGGCTTTGGTATTCTTCGTGATCTTTTTAGCGTTCTCGTTCTCTGCACAAACGATGCAGAGCGTCTTGCCCTTAACTTCAAACAGGGGGCATCCGCAGGTCTTGCAGCTCTTTTCGAGCATTTTGCCTCCCTTGAGGAGGCATTCGGCCATAATTTCGTCTTCTTTTCGGGAGGGCATGGTTCACCGTCAGGTTATTTAAACTATATATGTCGGTTCCGCATATTAACTAAAGGTACCCAATCAGGTGATACCATGCCAAACCCTGAAAAGACTATGGAAAACTGTATCCTGATGCTGCAGCACATACAGGAAGACAGTTCGATACCCCGAAATATCCGGCGTGTTGCTGACGAGACCCGGACGCTGCTCACGAACAACACAAAGGCCATGGGGCTGCGTGCCGCAGAAGCCATATCCAAGATTGATGAAATCTCCAATGATCCCAACATGCCCATCCATGCGCGGACACGGATCTGGGAACTCGTGTCCCAGCTGGAGACGATACCGCTGGATTGAAAATACTCCTCCATGATTCTTTTTTCAATCCTTGAATGGCCTTTTGATTTTTGTGTGAAATGGCCGGGAGTTCCGGGTATTTTCTGACTGTTCCGCGTACTTTGTAGTGAAATCATTTAATCCCCCTGAGCTGCAACCGTTTTTGTATGAAGAGATCCTTTGGTGCACGGACGATCGCGTACCCGCTCCCGGTTTTCGTTGTAGGTACCTATGATTCTGCAGGTAAGCCCGATGCGATGGTTGCCGCATGGGGTGGTATCTGCTCATCGGATCCGCCAAGTATTGCCGTCTCGATCCGTCCCTCACGGTATACCTACAAAAACCTGATGGAGACCATGGAGTTCACCATCAGCATCCCTTCCACAAGCTACATGGCCCAGGCAGATTATTTCGGGATCGAATCCGGGGAAAAAACTGATAAATTCGCCGCATGCGGCCTTACCCCGGTGCGTGCAGATCATGTGAACGCACCCTATGTCGGGGAGTTCCCGGTCATCCTGGAATGCAGGGTGATCAAGACCCTTGACCTTGGCGCACACCCGCAGTTTATCGGGCAGATCCTGGATGTCAAGATCGACGAATCGGCGCTGGACCCCGAAGGCAGACCCGATCTCTCAAAGATCAACCCCCTCATCTTCGACGTCACGCGTTCCGAATACTATACTGCCGGCAGGGTAATCGGGAAGGCGTTTTCTGCGGGACGGAAATACAAAAAATAACCTATTCCGGGTTCTTGTTCTCTTCACTCTGCAGGGCCGGGCAGAAGTTGCAGATCGAATAGAATATCTCTTTTTCCTTGTCCCGTATCAGGCAGTAATATTCCCTTCCCCGCTGCTCAACTTTGAACCCGCCGGGAAACGGCATCCCGACGGGATGACCTGGCTCCTCGAGAATGAACATGGTGAAGGCGGAGATCAGGTAATAGAAAAGCCGGTTCTTCGGGTTCCGGAAATAGGGATTGCGTTCACTGGAATCGTCCCACGCGAAGATGCCCTTTGGCAGCATGGTGCAGAACCCGTCGAAGGACTCCCGGTCCCGGATCGGGGTATCAAGGCGTTCAAACGCCCGGCTGCGGTACATGGCAAGCAGGAGATGGTGCCTGCCAAAGAGTTGTTCGCGGAAATGTGGCCGGATCGATTCGCGGTACGGGGAGGGAAGCCGCTCGATCTCGGTATTGAGCCTGCCCCCGATGATCTGGAGATCGAAGAGGGAATACTTCTGCAGTTCCCGGGAGAGGATCGATCCCAGCTCACCGTTTGTTTTTGCCGTCCGCATCAGCTCTGCGACCGCACAAATCTCACGTGAGACCTGATCATGGTCTCCCGTGATACTGTCCATTCGGGTGGTTACATCATCCATAGAATGCCGGACACTTCGGTACAGTGTCTGGTATTGACAGGAAATAGGTATATGGATTGCGATCGCAGGAGTCTGTTGGATCCGGAATCTCTTACCCGCTTCTCATAATGTTAATACCCATGCAAATCGCATAGGATCCTGATTCATGGACATTATCTCCGTCGTGCTGATCATCGCCGGCCTCTGCCTGTTCGAGACGATCACAAGCATAGACAATGCGATCATCAATGCCGAAGTGCTCTCGACCATGAGCGAGCGGGCAAAGCGCTGGTTCCTGACCTGGGGACTCCTGTTTGCCGTCTTTGCCGTCCGCGGCCTCCTGCCCTGGCTGATCGTCTGGCTCTCATCCCCGTCACTTGGCCCTGTCGGGGCATTCACCGCTACGTTCTCAAGCGATCCCCTGGTCCTTGCTGCTATCGCACAATCCGCCCCCATCCTGCTGATGGGCGGGGGCACGTTCCTCCTCTTCCTCTTCTTCCACTGGCTGTTTCTCGAAGACAAGCACTTCGGGCTGCCGGGCGAGAAATTCCTTGCCTCCAAAGGTGTCTGGTTCTTTGCGGTGGTCGGTGTAATCCTTGCGGCCCTTGTCTGGATGTCCCTTGGGTACAACACGATGGTTGCGTTCGGTGCGGTGATGGGATCGACAGTGTTTTTTATCGTTCACGGGTTCCGGCAGAATGCCGAACAGGCAGAGCAGACGATGCTGCACACGGACATGACCGACCTCTCCAAGGTCTTCTATCTCGAGGTTATCGATGCCACCTTCTCCATCGATGGCGTAGTGGGTGCCTTTGCCTTTACCATGGCCGTGCCCCTGATTATCATCGGGAACGGCCTCGGGGCGCTGGTGGTCCGGGAACTGACGATCAGGAACGTCGCCACCATCAGGAAATATCTCTATCTCAAAAACGGGGCCATGTATTCCATCTTCTTCCTTGGGATCATCATGATACTGGACAGTTTTGGCAACCATATTCCCTTCTGGGTCTCCCCGCTCATCACCTTCGGTATAGTGGGATTCTTCCTTGTCAAATCCTTACGGGAGATCTAAAAGACCGGAACGATCGCAAAATATTCCGGGCCGGTAATAGTTTCCCTGCCCCTTGAACCGGTCTCTCCAGCTCTTTTTTTTAAAACAGATGGGTTCAGCGGTCTGCCCCGCTCCTCCTGATCCACCCGTTGAGAACAATGCCGTCGATCACCGGGTTACCGTACAGGTTGCTGATGATCCCTTCCATGATATGTACCGATCCATCGTTGTCATTGATCATCAGCCGGATGGGTTTTACGATACCGGGGTTGTCGAGGATCTCACCAAGGATCCGGTTAAAGACCGGGATGTCCTCGTTTGGGAGGATCCCGGAGATGGGTTTCCCGACAAGCAGGTCCGGTGCATATCCCAGGGATTTTGCTATTGACGGGCTTTCATGACGGAGTGTCCCGTCCTTGTTCAGAATTGCGATGATATCGGACGTCTCCTCAATAAGGGACCGGAAAAATTCCTCGTTCTGCCGGGATTGTTCCTCGATTGTTTTGTTTTTGGTGATATCCCTGATGGATACTGCATACAGGACGACCTGGCCCTCGAGGTTGACAACCGGGTAAACTGAGGTCTCGAACCAGGCTGATTTGAACTCCTCCTCAAAATGCACCGGCTTTTTCTGGGTCACGTTCAGGTTCCAGACGGCCATCCGTTGAGACAGGACCCCCTGTTCAACGAGATCTGACACATTGGTACCAATAAAATCCTGGACCTTTTTACCGGTCTTCATGGCAAGGGCGAGGTTTGCGGCAAGAAACCTGCCATTGATATCAATGAGAAAGAGGAGATCTTCCGTGGCGTTCAGCAGGACACGTGTTGTCTCTTCGCTGATCTTGAGCGCATGCTCCATGGCATATTTATAGAGCGCCATCTCGATGGTAGTTTTCAGCTCCTGTTCGCGGAACGGCTTGAGGATGTACCCGAAAGGTTCAGTAAGTTTCGCCTTCGTCAGGTAGCTGTCATCACTGTATGCGGTCAGATACACCACCGGTATGTGGTACTGTTCTTTGATGATCTCTGCAGCTTCTATGCCCGTCATCTTGCCGGCAAGCATGATGTCCATAAGGATCAGGTCGGGATGCAGTTCACCTGCCTTTCGCACGGCCAGCTCCCCTGTTGTTGCGATTGCACATACCGAATACCCGAGTTCGGTGAGGCTTCTCCGTATATCCATGCCGGTTACCGCTTCATCCTCTACTACGAGAATTTTTACATCCCCTGTTTTTACATCACCCATAATGGTCTCCTTCTCCCGGTTCAAAATCAAATTCGATCCTGTATTCCGTCCCGTTCTCTCTCTGCAGAGTAAGAGTACCCTGGATCTGTGCCACGAGCGAGTTCACCAGCTGGAGCCCCAGTGTCTCGATAGAGTCCAGTACAATCTTCCCGGGCAGTCCCACCCCGTCATCCTTTACAACAAGAATGTAATGCTCACCCGTCCTTCTGAAATCGATGGTGATTGTTCCTGTTCTGTCCTGCGGGAATGCATATTTCAATGCATTGGAGAGCATTTCGTTGATGATGAGGCTGACGGGAATTGCTTTGCTGATGGGCAGGACCATATCGTCAGCATGGATATCCAGCCGGATCTTCCCGGCAGGTATTCCATAGGACTGGAGCAGGTTTTCCCCGATTTTTTTGAGATAATCGTCATAATGGATACGGGCAAGGTTTTTTGACTGGTACAGTTTCTCGTGAACGAGGGCGATTGACATGACCCGGTTCTGGCTCTCCCGTATTGCCTCACGACTCCCCGGATCTTTCATCAGCCGTGCCTGGAGGCTGAGCAGGCTTGAGATCACCTGCATATTGTTCTTGACCCGGTGATGGATCTCTTTTAAGAGGATCTCTTTCTCTTTTAACGAAGCTGCAACTTCGTTCTCGAGATTTTTGCGAACGGTAATATCCCGGGCTATGCCAGAGTAGCCGGTAAACCGCCCGGTTTTGTCGAAACTCGTGGTTGCATTCACCTCTAATATCAGGGATGATCCTGTTCCTTTTATGGGGATGTGTATCTCGAAACCCGAAACCTGGGGGTGTTCTGAGATAGCAGGATCCAGGTATTTCCCGATCGCATCCTGGTACTCCGGCGGGGCCAGATCACGTGCATGGAGTTTCTGCAGGTTTTCTCCCGTCATACCCATTTTTGCCAGGACGTGAGGGCTCATGTACGTGATATGCCCGTTCTCATCGATGTGGAAGACAATATCCCCGATCTGCTCGACGAGGGACCGGTATTTCTCCTCGCTCGTGGCCAGTGCTTCCATCACTCGTTTGCGTTCGGCTATCTCGTCCTGGAGATTCAGGGTGAGTTCGCTTAACTCTTTTGTCCGCTCCCCTACTTTTTGCTCAAGCTCGAAGTACGCCTTCTGCATTGCATCTTCAGCCCGTTTCCGGTCGGTGATATCCAGGATGCTCTCAAGGAATGCAGGCTTGCCGGATATCGTGACCGGAATCACGGTTTTCAGGATGGGGACCTTCTGCCCGTCGGCCCTGATAAGTATACTCTCGACGTTCTCCCGTTCCAGGTGACTGTCGGTGAACTGGCACTTGCCTTTCACGGTATGACAGATAAAATCCTCGCAGGTCGCCCCGATGATTGCATTCCGGTCAGCCCCGATAAGGGTGATGGCGGCCGGGTTCGCATCGATAATCGTATAGGTGCCGGGATCGATGATGACAAGGCCGGTCTGGACCGAATTGAAGATCGTCTTAAGGTACTGTTCACTGCTCTTGAGCTCTTCTTCGGCCTTTTTACGATCGGTTATATCCACCGCGAGGAAGATGACCGCGTCCTTACCGAAGTATGTACCCTTGTATAAGCGAACTTCGGTCAGGAACTCATCGCCGCCATTACGCAATCCCCAGAATTCAAACTGCCGGGGCCGGCCGAGTGATGCGACCCGCACTTGGCCAAAGGCATGCGCCAGGTCATTGCGGCCCGGCGCGGAGAGCGTTTCAAACGTTTTACCGATGAAGAACTCGTGGGGGTGACCGAACATCTCTTCTGCCCCCTTATTGACATCGATGAATCTGCCGGTCGTATCCAGAATGCATATGGCATCCTTGACGGTATTGAACAACCCGTGATAACTCTCTTCGCTCTGTTGTAGTTCCGCATCTTTTGTTTTGAGTTCCGTAAGATCGATAATTACGCCTCTCAGGCCGGAAACCTTCCCTGTTTTCCTGTCAATAATCCCGCTGGTGGAGATCATTGCCGGGAAACGGCTGCCGTCTTTGCGCTGCAGGGTATATTCGATTGCGTTACGCACCTCTCCGGCAAATATCTTTGCCATGTTCTCCTTTGCCGTCTTCCTCTGCTCGGGAACGATATGGTCGATCACGTTGAGGCCGGACATGACATCTGTTGTTCCGATACCAAATGTCGGATAAGCGAGCCGGTTGGTAAAAGTAAGTGTCCCGGAGATATTTGTTTCAAATACGATCACCGGGAGAAAATCGGCAAGCGTCCGGAAACGCTCTTCACTTGCATGGAGCGCTTCCTCGATCTGTTTTCTCTCAGTGATGTCCCGGAGCGATCCCTCCACTCCCTGCGGATTGCCGGATTCATCACGGACAACGTGACTGGTTACGGAGACGATGAGATGCTTCCCCTCCTTGTTTTTCAGGATCACCTCGTAATCATGAATTGCACCATTGGTGAACATCTCTCCAAGCAGTATCTTCCTTTGTTCGGGAAACGGGTACAGGTCGAGAACCTGGTGACCGAGAAGTTCTGAGGCATCCCATCCCGTGATCTTTTTGCAGGAGGGAGAGAGAATCTTTATAATGCCCTGCAGGTCCGTCTGGTAATACAGGTCATCGAAGCTATTGAAGATGGACCGGTACTTCTCCTCGCTTTTCCGGAGTGCATCTTCCGCAATCCTGCGCTCGGTTATGTCCCGTACCGATCCCTGTGCAGCGTCACTGCCATTGAATACCAGGCTTGTCATGGAGAGTTCGAGATACCGGACCTCCCCCTTCTTTGTCAGGATGCGGGCTTCATAGGTCTGGGGGGCATCTTCACCGCTCATCCGCTTCCGGGAGATTTCCCCGATCCGCGCCTTGTCATCGGGATGGAGAATGTCCAGGATGTTCATCCTGTACAGTTCGTTCTTGGAATAGCCGGATATTTCCGAGACCCGGTCGTTGACAAAGACGAACTTTGTTCCCTGGTAGATGTATATCGCATCGTGGCTCTGCTCAACCAGTTTCCGGTACCGCTCTTCGCTCTCCCGGAGGGCCTTTTCTGCCCGTTTCCGGTTGACCGTCTGCCGGATCTTGTTGGCAAGGTCCAGGAACATTGCCTTGGGATTTCCCCCTTTTGCCAGGTAGAAATCTGCGCCGGCATTATACGCTTCAATGACGGCCTCTTCACGCCCTTTTCCCGTGAAGATGATAAACGGGATACCATTGTTCTCATCCCGGAGTTTTCTGAGGAGCTGGATGCCGTCCATCTCGGGCATCTGGTAATCCGAGACAATCACATCGTATGACCGCGCGGCGATTTTTTCCAGCGCTTCTTTTGCGCTCATTGCGGTATCGACGAAAAATCCCTTCTTTTTTTCCAGGGATATCTTGGTTGGTTCCAGCAGGACAAGCTCATCATCGACGTACAGAACAGCGATTCCCTGCGGTTCAGTATCGCCGATAGCAGAGCCGGTGGAACCGGCTCCGGTTGTGGGAACAGGTGCTTGATCTGTTTGGTGGTCCTTATCCATTCAGATAACGCTCTCTGGTAAATGTATAAAATACATATAAGCTATAAAAATGTTTTTATTTGCATTAAACATTTCAGAATCTCTGCAATTGGAGGAATGCCCGGAAAACTGAAATTGAACGGACAATCTTAAAAAAACGGACATTTCCGCCGTTTTTCCGAAAATGAATAAAATTCTGGTGGATAAAAGAATACATGATCTGCATCGATGGGTTGCTGCGCTGATGGGAAGTTGCATCCGCGTATCGATCCTGATCCCGGAGCAGGGTTCGGTTGTCCACACATCTCTTCCGATACCGCTGAAAAAGCAAACACGGTCGTGTTAAATGGAGATTGGCAGGATTCCCCTGTATGCGTGCTGAATCGGTATTGAGGGTACAACCGGAATCTGGGTTGATATTCTTGTGACCGGTAGCGATGTTGGTTTTTTGCCGGTACATCCGGCACATACGACTCCCATAATGAGGAGAATCAACACTCCCCCCAGACAGGTCTCATACCCTGGATTGTCATCGGATTATATTTAAGTGATTATAAGTTCGTTTCCCTGCACGGAATGCCGTCAGGCAATCATCGCCCGCTGTACGATCGTACGTGATTCCATCCCCGGTGATAAGGGGCATAGTGCTCGTCATTATCATTATATATCTCCGGGTTTTCCCGGGCATATGATATCCTGTCATCCCCCACCGGGCAGATACGGATACAGAGGCCGCACGGCGAGATGTACCGGGTACTCAGGGCCTCCGATCGTGTTGCGCATGCCTTCTTGTCCGTGAGTCCTTCAGGATATGTTTTTTCCTGGAGCGCCTTGACCGGGCAGACGTGGACACAGCGCATGCACCGGATGCAGAGCGGCTGGTCGATGACGGGATCGGCCGGGATCTCTGCTGAAGTGAAAATCGAAGCAAACCGGACCCGCGGACCGAACTGCGGAGTCAGCAGGACATTGTTGATCCCGAAGTTCCCAAGGCCGGCAAGCAGCGCGGCATGGCGGTGGGAGAAGAAGGCCACCGGTTTTTCCTTCAGTACGCTGACCGAACCATAGCCATCGCGGGGGATCCAGACTGAAGGGAAACCCTGTGTTGTAAGGGAGGTAGCGATCCGGTACCCGTACTCGTCCAGCAGGGTGTTGACAGTGCGATACAGCTCATGATACCAGATTGATGGAGCCGTCTCGAGTATCGGCAGACTGACCGGCAACCCGATCACGATCACGGTTTTTGCTTCCGGCCAGATCGATAGCGGCCGGAATTCTTCCGGTACCCAAGGCTCGAAGAGCGGGTGATCCCAGCGCTCTGCCGGGGCAAAGCCCACCAGGGGAATATCCATCCCTGCACAGCGTTCCCTGATCTGCTGTCTGAGTGCGTCACTCATCTCATCTACCACTTGGTATGAGCCCCGATAAATGGATTTGGGCACGGGAGCAGTCCAGGTACCAGAGGAGAAAAACGGGGGTGGAGGCAATCAATCCCGTGCAGGATATAAATGAACTATTCACCGGTAATTGTGCAGACAATGGATCTCGTGCGGCCTGCATTCACATCGAGTTCGAGCAGGACCACCTGCTGCCATGTCCCGCACATCAGCTTCCCTGCCTCAACCGGTATGACAAGATCCGGCCCGACCAGTGCCGCCTTGACATGGGATCTGCCATTCCCGTCCCCCCACTTTGTATTATGGGCATAGGTGGCTGCATCCGGGGCGAGAGCAGACAATGCCCGCTGCATATCCGCAATCACCCCCGGCTCGTATTCAATAGTAGTAAGTGCGGCGGTCGAGTGCTGCACGAAGAGGTGGACGAGGCCTCTCTTTACCCCGCTTTCCGTTACTGCTGCCTGCATGTCCGGTGTCAGGTCGATGATATCCCCTTCACGGTGTGAAGTAGCCTTGATCTCTTTGCGGTACATGGAAATCCCGATCAGGGAGATTAGTATGATGGCAGATAAAAGAGATGGAAAATGAAGTCCTGATAGAAAAACAGGGACCGGCAGGTTACCTGATTGTTACCGGGAGTGCGTTGATGATCACGTTTACTTTATTATCGATAATTTTTACCGTATAGGTGCCTGTCGGCAGACTTACCGGTGTAACGGTCGTCAGGTCATCTGTATATCTGTATGCGCTGCCCGTCCAGTAAATATACAGCGTATCCCCAGGTCCCCATTGATTATTCTGGAATATTGGGACGGCAGGGCTGACCGTATAGGAAAGACCCCCTGTATCGATCAGGGTGAGGGAGACTATGGAAGAGCCCCCGGTCTGAGATGTACCATTCAGGTCAACGGCATCTCCCTGCTGGTGGAAGACGGCGATTGTATGTAAGTTACCGGGAGCATCATACTGGATAACCTGGGCCGACAAGAGTGCGGGTTTCTGGAGCAGGTTGGAGATTACGCCGGTCATTGAGGCAATAAGGAGTATTGCGGCAATGATCACGAGCATTGCCATGAATATCAGGGACATGGTTTCGGAAAGTCCGCTTTCAGGTTTGCTCATTTCGTGCATCAGGCCTTAATCGTTAGTTGGGGTTCTCCTGAATAAAAAGGTTCGGTAATTGGGGTTCATTTCCGGAACCGCCATTCATTTTTCGCGCATGGTTCAGACATTTCGTTATCTGCCGGTTGCAGGTTAAAAAAGAAATGGTTAGAGCGTTATTCCGGTACCGGATCTTCGCCCGTGACATCGGCCCCGTTATCCATGTCCGCCGGGACTACGGCAACGCCGACGATCTTGTCGTTCTCGTCAAGGCGCATGATCTTCACACCTTTGGTGCCACGCCCGATGATCCGGATCTCGCTGACCGGCGTCCTGATGACGACACCGGATGCAGTCATGACAAAGATCTCGTCGGTCCCGGAGACGGCCCGCGATTCGATGACCACGGCATCGCGTTCGAGCACCATCGTCCGGACTCCCTGCGTTGCCCGGCCGTGCCCGCGGAAGTCGTCGAACTCGGTCCGCTTCCCGAAGCCGACATCGGAAATCGTGAGGAGCGTGTGCTCGTTATCAACGAGGGTGATCGCGCAGACCGTGTCCTCTTTGACCCGGAACCGCATGCCGATGACCCCGGACGCGTTCCGTCCCACCACCCTGACGGTGTCCTCATGGAACCGTAGGCCGTACCCGAAACGGGTCGAGAGGACCACTTCCCTCGTGTTATCGGTCATGATGACATCGACGAGCTGGTCGCCCTCCTTGAGCCGGATGGCGTTCGTCCCGGTCGACCGAGGGTTCGAAAACTCTGTCTCCGGGATCTTGATGACCTGCCCGAGTTTTGTCGCGAACATGAGGTACCTGTCCGGCCGGAACTCACGAATGGGGATAACCGTAGTGATGACCTCGTCTTTTAAGTTGAGGAGGTTGATGATCGGCTTACCCTTGGCGATCCGCGAGCTCTCGGGGATCTGGTAGACCTTGAGCCAGTACACCCTGCCGATGTTCGTGAAGCAGAGGAGGTAGTCTTTCATGCCGGCCGCAAAGACCGACCTGACGACATCGTCTTCCTTCGTGGTCATGCCCGTGACGCCGTGGCCGCCGCGCCGCTGCTTCCGGTAGGTGTCGAGATCCATCCGCTTGATATAGTTCGTCTTCGTGATGGAGACGAGCACTGTCTTGTCCTCGATGAGATCCTCGGTCGAGAGATCGCTCATATCGAGGGCAATCTCCGTCCTGCGGGCGTCGCCGAACTTCAGTGCGATTTCGGAGGTCTCGCGCCGGATCTCATCCTTGATGTTTGCCTCAGATGAGAGGATCGTCTCGAGCCTGCGGATCTCTGTTTCGAGGTCGTTCTTCTCATCCGTTATTTTCCGCTGTTCGAGCGCTGCGAGCCTGCGGAGCTGCATCTGCAGGATTGCATTGGCCTGAGGTTCGTCAAGGCCGAAACCCGAGATGAGCGCGATCCGTGCGTTGTCGACCGTGTCGGACCCGCGGATTGCCGCGATGATCTTATCGATGTTCGCGAGCGCAGTGAGAAGGCCGTTTAAGATGTGGACCCGCTCCTGGCACTTGTTGAGATCGAATTCCGACCTGCGCCGGATCACTTCGATCCGGTGGTGGACGAAGTTCCCGAGGAGGGCCGGGAGGTTGAGGATCTTCGGGGCCCCGTCCACGATCGCGAGGTTTGAAGCCGAGAAACTGGACTCCAGCGCCGTGTATTTGTACAGGTTGTTGAGAATGACCGCAGAGATCATGCCCTTTTTCAGCTCGAAGACTACCCGGATACCATCCTTGTCCGACTCATCGCGGATGTCGCTGATGCCGTCGAGTTTCTTGTCCTTGACCATCTCGGCGATGGCCGTGATCCACTGGGCCTTGTTGACCTGGTAAGGGAGCTCGGTAACGATGATCCGGTCGCCCCGGTTCCCGCCATCGGACTCCTCGATCTCGGCGACCCCGCGGACAACAACCCGGCCCTGGCCGGTGGCGTAGATGTTTTTGACGCCCTCAACCCCCATCAGGACGCCGCCGGTCGGGAAGTCCGGGCCTGGCATGATCTGGAGGAGTTCCTCAATGGAAACATTTGGTTCTTCGAGGAACCGGTTGACGGCTGCACATACCTCGCGGAGGTTGTGAGGCGGCATCTTCGTCGCCATCCCGACCGCGATGCCATCGGTCCCGTTGACGAGGAGGTTCGGGATCTTCGAGGGGAGGACGGTCGGTTCTTTTAATGACTCATCGTAGTTGGGAACGAATTCCACCGTTTCCTTGTCGAGATCCTGCAGGATCGCCTCGGCGTACGGGAAGAGCCGGACTTCGGTGTACCTGCTCGCTGCCGCAGCATCACCATCGACGGAACCAAAGTTGCCCTGCCCCTGTACCAGCATGTGGCGGTACGAGAAGGGCTGGGCCATCTTGACGATCGTATCGTAGATAGAGGCATCGCCGTGAGGATGGTACTTACCCATCACGTCACCGACCACCCTCGCGCTCTTCTTCGTGGGCTTGTCGCTCGTGTTGCCCATATCCCACATGGCATACAGCGAGCGCCGGTGGACCGGCTTGAGACCGTCCCTCACATCGGGAATGGCACGGCCGATGATGACTGACATCGCATAGTTGATGTACGAGGTCTTCATCTCCTGCTCGATACTGATCGGTTCGGTGCGGTGAGTCTCGGCGATCTCCTGCGGGGCTTCAGATGTCAAGGTTCGTCACCTCCTTCGCGTGGCGGTAGATGAAATTCTTCCTTTCCTCCACGTCTTTGCCCATCAGGGTCTTGAAGGTGAACTCCGCGTCTGTCGCATCCTGGACGGTGACCTGCCGGAAGATTCGCTGTTCCGGGTCCATGGTCGTGTCCCAGAGCTGCTGGGCGTTCATCTCGCCGAGACCCTTGTACCGCTGGATGGAGACTCCTTTCTCTCCAAAAGCGGCGGAGACCTTCTGCATCTCCTCTTCCTTGTACACGTACTTCTCTTCCTTCCCCTTCGAGACCCGGAAGAGAGGCGGCTGGGCAATGTAAACGTACCCGAGATCAATAAGTTTTGGCATGTACCGGTAGAAGAACGTGAGGAGGAGCGTCCGGATGTGCGCCCCGTCGACGTCCGCATCGGTCATTATGACGATTTGGTGGTAGCGGGCACGTTCAGCATCGAATTTCTCCAGTATCCCGGTGCCGATGGCGTTGATCAGCGTCTGGATCTCGGCGTTCTTGAGGATCTGGTGTTCGCCTGCTTTCTCGACGTTGAGGATCTTTCCCCTGAGGGGAAGGATTGCCTGGAATTTCCGGTCCCGGCCCTGCTTGGCACTGCCGCCGGCAGAGTCCCCTTCCACGATATAGATCTCGCTCTTTTTGGGATCGCGTTCGGAGCAGTCCGAGAGCTTCCCGGGCAGGCCGGCAGATTCGAGCGAACTCTTGCGCCGGGCCAGCTCCCGGGCGTTCCGTGCGGCCTCGCGGGCCTTTGCGGCCGATAGTGCCTTCTCAACAATGGTCTTGAGCACGCCCGGGTTCTCGTCAAAGTACTCGGTGAGAGCCGCGTACACAAGGGAATCGACAATCCCTTTGACGGCGCTGTTCCCGAGCCGCATCTTGGTCTGGCCCTCGAACTGGGGGTTGGCCATCTTGACCGAAACGACCGAAGTCAGGCCCTCCCTGACATCTTCGCCCCGGAGGGTAACCTGGGCATTTTCCTTGATGAGACCGTTCCGCTTCGCAACGACGTTGATGCCCCGGGTGATGGCGCTCCGGTAGCCTTCGAGGTGTGTGCCGCCTTCGCGGGTGTTGACCGAGTTGACGTACGTGTAGAGTTTCTCATCGTACTGGGTCGTGTACTGCAGCGCGACCTCGAGTTCGAGCTTGTTATCAGCGTCTTTTTTTGTGATATAGATGGGGTTCGGGTGGATGACATCGATGCCTTCGTTGAGGTACTTCACGAACTCGGAAAGCCCGCCGGCATAACAATAGGTGGCGACCGTGGCCGCAAGCGTGACGGAATCGACCGTACGTTCATCGGTGATGATAATCGTGAGGCCGGCGTTCAGGAACGCAAGTTCACGGAGCCGGTGGGAGAGGGTATCATAGTCGAACGTCGTCGTCTCGAATATCGTTGCATCCGGGACAAAGTGGATCCGGGTGCCAGTGAGCTTGTTCCCGAGCGTCGCGAGGAGCGATGCCCGGTCTTCCTGCTCGTTTCCGGTTGGGTAGTGGGTTGCAGTAGTGAGATCGAGCTGGCCGGTAATGGCACCTGGGGGCGGGACGGGGACTCGACCAGTGATATCACCGGGTGCAGGGGCTGCCAATGCCGGGGCCCGGCCAAAAGGTGCCGGCTCGCCGTACCACTGCTGGTACCGGGCGAGGAGCTCAGCGAGGCTCTCCTCACGAGTCGTGAGCGCTGAGGTGGGCTTGCCTTTCGAGAACCGCATCTCGTAAATATTCCCGTCACGGTAGACCCGGGCCGAGAGCCAGTTCGAGAGCGCGTTGACCACCGAGACACCGACTCCGTGGAGACCGCCCGAGACCTGGTAGGTCTCCTTGTCGAATTTGCCACCAGCGTGGAGGACGGTCAGTACGACTTCGAGCGCACTCTTGTGGTTCTTCTCCATCACATCGACGGGGATCCCCCGGCCGTTATCCTCGACCATGAGCGACCCGTCCTTGTTGATGACGAC
>NZ_JBEKRH010000021.1:0-42367 GCF_049518935.1 Methanoregula sp. | reverse complement strand
CGCAATAGAAAAATTGTTCTATAAGACCATGGCAATTTATGTATGATGGAACAAGAAATGCGGGAAAAAGCCAAGAATGCGATGAGACTCATTCTTGAAGCGGCTCGTTTTGAGGTGGAAGAAGTGGATGAGCCTCTTGACCTCTCGGCGGTACGTGACGGGGTGTGCCTTCTGGTGCTCTGTTCCAACGACCGCGACCTGATCAGCCAGTTCGACAAGACGAACTACAGTCTCATGATCGATGATCACGAGATGAACTGCAAGAAACTTCTCTTCACTCTTGAGAAGGATACGGCGACCGAGAACTGTATCCAGTGGGGTATCGATGAGTTCGTACGGTATACCGGCGAGGCAGTCCTTGCCGACATCCTTGCCCGTGAGCTGGCTCTCGACCTGACACCGACAAAGGCGAAGAAGGCCGCCGTTGCAGCAGCGATTGCAGAGAAAGAAGAGCCCTCGGGTATCACCCTCCCCCATTTCCCGATAAAACTGAGCGAGCAGGCCGCAATCCGGACCGGCGGAGTCCAGGGCGCAGCAAAGCTCCGGTTTATCCCCTATTACCTCTTCCACTACCAGAGCTCAGGTGAGCAGGTCTACAAGGACCGCCGCATTCCGTTCGATGCCGACGGCTGGGGAGCAATCAACGCGATCAATGGGATCAAGATCGATCTCGACGGGAAGCTCGTGGAGGAGTCCGAGATCCCTGGCGGTGCAGAGGTCTGCGACCCCCATATCCGGAAGGATGAGGCCACCGAACGCATTGTCACTGAGCTGATCGACCATCTCACCCAGAAGGTCAGGATCAAGCAGGAGAAGGGCGATGCGATCTTCTACGAAGAGAAGATCCTCAAGCCCGACCGCAAGAATATCACCATCGATTCGAAGCAGGTCTATGTTCCCGTATGGCAGATTCGTGGCAAGAAGATCGTGGAAGTGAATGCATTCACCGGTGAGTTGCTCTCGGAACCGATGGATGAGGGCGTCGAAGTCTTTTAAAACGGATGACGATCCATTCTCCAATACCAGCAGGAAGGGCAGAATCCCCCTGCCTTTTTTTATCCGGTTCACTACAGTTACTGCGGATGCATGCTGACCCGGGCCATGTAACCCGGGGAACGGGATGCCCATGATCGTAATTCTCGGCGGCGGGCCGGCCGGCCGGATCGCATCCCTCCGGCTTGCGTCGGCAGGAAAAGAGGTCCGTCTGATCGAGCAAGGCGGCGTCAGTGCCGGTATCGGGGGCCAGTGCCTCCACTTTGGCTGCATGCCGGTCTGTGCCCTGAACGACGTGGCACGGTTTCTCGACATGGGGAGGAGATTCGAAAGACTCGGTCTGGCCGGGCCGGCGCCGCAGCCGGACTTTCCCCGCGTGATCAGGGAGATGCAGGCGGTCCAGGCAAAGATCGCCGGCATCCTCGACCACGAGACCCGCAGCGCCGGCGTGGAAATCATCTACGGCAAAGTGGGGCGACTGGACGGGAAGACCATCTGGCTCGACGAAGAACGGATCGTGCCGGATGCCGTGATCGTGGCTACCGGGTCCCGGTCCAATATTCCCCCGGTTACCGGGATCACCCTGCCCGGCGTCTTTACCCCCAGGTCTCTCGGGCAGATGCAGCGGCTGCCGGAGCATATTGTCATTCTCGGAGGGGCAGTCATGGCTGCGGAGTATGCTTACATCTTCTCCCGGTTCGGGAGCGGAGTGACTGTCCTCTCACGGAGCACGTTTTTGAAAACAGTCGACCCGACGCTCCGGGCCGAGGCGATCCGGGAGCTCTCCGGTGTCACAATCCTCGAGAATGCCGACCTCCGGGCCATTGCCGGCGAAGGACAGGTACGCAGCGTCACGGTAAAGATCGGGGAAACGGCACAGGAGATCCCCTGCGACGCGGTCTTTGTCGCTGCCGGCCTCATCCCCCGCTCGGACACGATCAGCGGCGTTAAAAAAGGCCCGTCCGGGGAGGTGATCGTCAACGAATACATGGAGACGAGCGTACCCGGCGTATATGCCGGGGGGGACGTGACCGGACCGCCATACCTGACACCCGTGGCCCGGCACCAGGGAATCGTGGCCGCGGACAACATCCTCGGAAAACGGCGGAAAATGGACCTCCCCGCGATCCCGCAGGCAATATACCTTGAAAACGAGCTCGCGTTTGCACTCGACGGAAGCGGTACGGCAAAACCGCTCTCCGTCCCGGGACCCGCAGGGCCGGACACCTTCTGGTCGGTGCCCTCTTCCCGGACCGGCCTTGCGAAGATCCTTGTGGAAGCCGACGGCTCGATCAGCGGGATCATCTCCGCCTCGCCCGGTGGGGGCCTGATCGCCGGCTACATGGCTTTCCTGATGAAGCACCACTTCTCGGTCCACGATTTCGAGGAATTCATCGAGGTCCACCCCACCACGGACGGGGTGTACGGCCTTGCAAAATATGCCTCGGAACTCCTGAGGAAAAAAAGCGGTTCATAATACCCCGTTCCCGGTACCCGGGACAGGTTCTCACCTGGCAATACCCGCCAGGGTGCGTCTACCGACGCAAATGCTGAAGGTATTATTACATCCGGGATCGCATTATTACGATACACATCCATGAGTCCCCGGGTGTTTTTCCCATGACCAGTCCCACCGAGAATACGGCATTCGACCAGACACGGCTCGACAAGATCCATGCACTCAAGGAGAAAGGCATCTCCATCTTCCCTCCCACGTTTGACCGCCGTAACACCGTGCTTGATATCAAGACAAAATACGCGGAGATCACACACGACAAGAGTGTGGAGAGTGTCTCGACCGCAGGGAGGATCTACATAGTCCGGAACCATGGCAAGACCATCTTTGCCGATCTCGGGGACGAGACCGGCAGGATACAGCTCTACATCCGGAAGAGCGATCTCGGGGACGAGCAGTTCGGGCTCTTCAACCAGTTCATCGAACGGGGGGATATCATCGGGGTGAACGGGCACGTCTTCCGGACAAAGCTCGGGGAGATCACGATCTGGGTGGACTCCTTCACCCTCCTCTGCAAGGCAGTCTGCTCCCTGCCCGAGAAATTCCACGGCCTCACCGACGTGGAGAAGCGCTACCGGCAGCGGTACGTGGACCTGATCGTCAACGAGGAGAGCAGGCAGACCTTCCGGAACCGGAGCCGGATCGTCTCCCTTATCCGCAGGTACCTCGACGACCACGGGTTCCTCGAGTTCGAGACCCCCATCCTCCAGCCGGTCTATGGCGGGGCAAACGCCCGGCCGTTCACCTCCTACCACAACTTCCTCGACCAGAAACTCTTCCTCCGGATCGCTCCCGAGCTCTACCTCAAGCGGCTCGTCGTAGGCGGCTTTGAGAAGGTCTTCGAGATCGCCCGGAACTTCCGGAACGAGGCGGTGGACGCGGACCATAACCCTGAGTTCTCGATGGTGGAGATCTATTGGGCGTACCGGGACTTTGGGGACATGATGGCCCTGACCGAGGATATCGTCTGCTCCATCATCCAGGAAGTTCACGGGAAGTACGAGCTCCCATACGGTGAGATCACCCTCAACTTCGCCAAACCGTGGAAGAAACTCTCCATGGAAGAAGCAGTGAAGGAGATCGGCGGCGTCGATATCTTTGCCCATAGCGTGGAGGAACTGCAGAAGCTTGCACAGCAGCACCGGATCGAGGGATGGGAGAAGGCCAGCTCCCAGCGGGAGTTCCTGATCGCCTTCTTCGAGGGGCTTGTCGAGGGAAAGCTCATCCAGCCAACCTTCATCTACGACTACCCGGTCGAGAACTCCCCGCTTGCAAAGCGCCACCGCTCCAAGGAGGGCTTCACCGAGCGGTTCGAGTTCTTCATTAACGGGATGGAAGTGGGCAACGGGTTCTCGGAACTGAACGACCCGGTGGACCAGAAGGAGCGGTTCGAGGCTCAGGACGAGAAACGGCGGCTCGGCGATCTCGAGGCCCAGATGATCGATTACGATTTCATCAACGCACTCGGGTACGGCATGCCCCCGACCGGCGGTGTCGGGATCGGAATAGACCGGCTCGTGATGCTCCTGACCAACAACAATTCCATCAAGGAAGTGATTCTCTTCCCCTCGATGAAGACGCTCAAGGCGGGCGAGGAAGAGGCGGCCGAAGAGAAAACGCAACCGGGGACCTGATCGTTCCCCGCGTATCTTGTATTCATCCCGTTTTTGTCAGATTTTCATATCTTGGTTCAGATGTTCATGATTCAGGAGGGTATTGGTGATTAGCAGGAAGCGGTTCACAGGGCACCTGTTTGTTGGTAAGTAAGAAACCGGCGGGGAGGGAAATTACTGTTGGAGGATCGTATCCCAACCCCTCTTTCATTTGTTTTTCAAATCGCACCGAACCCCCCCCACCCGACCCCGGGGGGGTTGCCGGCCTACCCCTCCCCCCTTTTGTACCCGGAGAGCCCCTTACTCATTTTCGATAATCCCGTAACGCCAACCGTGCCGACTGCAACTCTACACGAAACCCCAGCCGATCAACTGCCCGGAATACCGCGTTACGCAAAAATGGGGAGGGGGGTTCACAGGCAACCCCCCCACATTCTTGTTTCAAAACCGTTCCGACCCCCCTGTATGAGGGTGGGGGGGTTGTCCGGGAACTCCTGTCAGACAACCGGTCCTGTTTGTATGAACGGGTTTTTTTCCGACGAGTATCCGGTTATCGGAGGTACCGGACGGCCGGGCCGTAGGGGGAGGGTGGCTCCCTCAGCGGTAGGGGGGGTACCCCCTCCCCTGAGGCTGATGAGAGGGTGGGGTACCCCTCCCTTTCAGCACAATGACTATCCGACAACCATGTCTGCAGCTGAACCAATGCACAACCGGTTTCCGGAATATCGTGAGAATGGAAAACGGGGGATTATTTTATCATCAGCCGCTGCCCGTTCCTCAACAGGTGGACATCGTTGTCCAGCGTGTACCCAAGATCACCGGCAAACTCAGCATAGCTTGCGGTCATTTTCATATCCGCGTGTGCCGGGATGATATGCTGCGGGTTGAGCATCTGGATAAACTCATAATGGTCTTCCCGGTAGGCATGGCCGCTCACGTGCAGGTCCTCGAAAATGCGGGCGCCTGCCTTTCTGAGATGCTGTTCAACTACATACCGCTGCCCGAAATTCATCGGGTTCGGGATCACGTTTGCCGAGAAGAGCACCTTGTCACCCTTGCTCAGCTGGTATGGGGTATCGCCAAGTGCCAGACGAGTGAGGATCGACCCGGGTTCGCCCTGGTGACCGGTGACAATCGGCAGGAATTTCTCCTTTCCTTCCTTCATCATCCTTCGCATCACCCGGTCGACCGTCCTCCGGTTGCCGAAGACACTTGCTGTCTCAGGAAACGAGACATATTTCATCTGCTCTGCAGTAACGGAATACTTCTCCATAGAGCGCCCGAGAAATACCGGCTTCCTGCCGATCTCGTGGGCGCACTCCGCGATGGTCTTCACCCGGGAGATATGCGATGAGAACGTAGACACGAGGATTGCATGCTTGTCGTCTTCGAAACTGGTTATTACGTCACGCACGAGATCGCGGGCGATCCGCTCGCTCGGGCACCGTCCTGAACGATGGATATAGGTACTCTCGACAATCAGGGCGAGCACGCCTTCCTTGCCGAGTTGCCGGAACCGGGCGAAGTCCGGAGGTTCGCCGATGACCGGTGTCCGGTCCAGCTTAAAGTCACAGGCATAGACGATCGCACCGTGGGGGGTGTGAAGGACCGGAGTCACCGTATCAATGATCGAATGCTGTGTGTGGACAAACTCAAGAATGAGGTTCGGGGAGAGCGTGTACCGCTGCCCGGCTTTGAGCGCAAAGAGCTTGTTGTTAGACGCGAACTTCTTTTCTCCTGATATCTGCTGGCGGATCAGTTCGATTGCATACGGGGTCGCAATGATGGGCGCCTTGTACCGGTGTGCAAGTTTCGGGATGGCCCCGATGTGGTCCAGGTGCCCGTGCGAGCAGACGATGGCCTTTACGGTGCCTTCGACATTTTGCAGCACGGTATCGTCCGGAATCGCCTTGATTTTTATCAGATCAAGGGAATGCATCTCGTCAACCTCTGCATCCTCATGGATCATCAACTGGTCCAGGCGGAGCCCCATGTCAAAAATGACAATTTCCTTTCCGCAGCGGACAGCGGTCATGTTCCGCCCGACCTCGTCATATCCGCCAACGGCGATAATTTCTATTTCCATTTTGTGTTGTATCTCCTCAAATTCTGTATCTGGCTGTGTGTCTGGGGGAAAAAGTTCCCGGTTGTTATGGTATCGTGCGATCTGCCCGGGTCCGGGCCGCCTATCGATGCGATGTCAGCGGAAACAAAGGTGATCCTTTGTTACAGCTGCCTGCCCCGATAGTGCCCGGAATGGTATTTCTCTCGTGCTCCCTGAGTGCGAATCCAGTGGAACGCACCCCGGGGGGCAATGAAACCCTTTTGGAACCTGCGGGATGGAGTGATCGTGTTCTCCCGCAGTCCGGGCAGTTCGCACATCTTCCCGTTCATTCCACCGGCTACATCGGTACATATCGGGTTGCTGAAGGGGTAGGCAGAAGCAGCTTATTCCTGATTCTCCGCACCCTTACTATTCATTTGCCACTCCCGGTACACCGGTGACAGGCCCTGCACGATTTATCGATCCGCCCATCTTTACCGCATAGGTTCGTCGATAGATATTGTCCAGGGCCCCCAAACGGGCCATCACCACGAAACCGTGGATCATCGTGACCCTGTGTCTGTGTACGGGCACCGGTTTCTTCACCCGATGCCTTTCCTTTAAGATGGTAATCCTGCCATCTTCCGCGTGATTCCTGCACAATATTTTCCCGCGCAGGATGATTCGGATAACTGGAAGATATCCGGAATTGTGTCTGTTTCTATTGGTGACACAGACACATCAAACTTTGTTTTCTTCCATGTATTGGACCTGCTTCTTCCACTCGTCCCCCTCATCCCAACCCCCCCCTCCCAGCCACCGGGGTGCAACCTGCGGGAACAAAATAACGCCTTCCTCCGCTCAGCTCCTTCCCGCAGAAATCCCTGCAGGTGACCGGCCGCTTATCGTAGATATCGCACGTTGTCTGTCCGGTGCCGTCATCGAGAGACTTCAGGTGCCGGCAGGGGTCATCGGCGAGGAAATACCCCCCGTATTCTTTGAGACCACGCTCCCGCAGGTAGTGGAGCTGGGAGGGGTTGCACTGCCGGACCATCAGCAAGGGGATCCACCGGCAGCATTCGCCGCAACGGCTGCATGTGCCGGCCGCTGGTATCGGGGGGGAAGATTTCATATCAGTGTCTCACCGTCATTGCCGGAAAACTATGCTACAGGAAAGGATTAACCTGCTGTTTTTCCCGGGCGTTATGGAAAATAAACGCGGATGACCCTGGAGATGATGATGCGGCTCTTCCATTCCTCACCAGGCCAGGAGATGATCCAGGAGATACGTGACATGCGAGCGGAGAGCCGGGTCCTCGTCCGGATCAGCGGCAAACTCCCTGAGCCCCCGGATGGCGCCGGTGCTCCGGATCGCTGCAAGCGCTCCCGCAGCCTGTTGCCTTATATCCCCCTGCTCGTTCCTGTTCCGCAACCGTTCGATCAGGACATCAACCGGGCGGCCGCTCTTCAGCTGGCCGAGAGCCGCGATCGCACCGCTCCGGATTGCCGGATCCCGGTCAGCCACCAGGTCCATCAGTGGGCGGACCGCCCGGGGATCGTCACTTTTCCCCAAATCGGTTACCGCCCTCAGCCGTCCTTCAGTATCCGAACCGGAGAGCGCCGCATACGCCAGATCGTATACAATCCCTTTTCCGGGGAGGGAATCATACCATTCTCCCTGGATTTTTCCCGCAATCAGATCCATATATTCACCAGATTACATCAAGAATGTTCAACACCGATCCATGCTCTGCCGGAATACCGGAAAAAGCCCGGTCCTAACAAACAAAGAAGAGCATCCGCTTACCATGAGCGGACCGTACCCGCATTACCCTGCTTTTCATGGAAGGGACTGACTGGTACATTAGTCTAGTATAATGCAACCGCATTATAAATAATTTTTCGATAAATCCATGCCGGCGTGGAATCGCCGATATTCCGCCGGTATGGGGGCGGAACCGAATGCGGCAGGAGTTGCCATAAACACCTGTGCTATCCTCCGGCGAGAGATAAACCGGACATGAAAGTTCTTTAGATTCCCATCTTGTAAAATACAAAAGAATAGTATTGGGGGAGTCCCGGGAAAATTTTCCCCGGGCTGCTCAGCTGATAAGCATTCCAATCAGGACGCCGGCAATCGCTGCGGCGATTGCAATCGCGATGGTCTCGAGCACCGTCCTCACCACCGGCCGGTTCCCGACCTTTCACCTTGGCATGACCGCAGTCACGGCAATGCAGATGACCCGGGCCTCGGAAACGCTATGCTGCAATGTCTGTTCATGAAATGGCAAGTGTGGAAGTGCCGGTCTGCATCTGTTTTTTGGAACGCACGCTTATTTGTGGTACGGCTCTCCGTGGTTAATCCGTAGCGCCCGGTAGATCTGTTCCAGCAGGAGAAACCGGGCTATCGGGTGGGTAAAGGTCATCCGTGAAAGTGAGAACTGCTTGTCTGAGCGGGCGAGGACGGCGGGCGCAAATCCGAGGTCTCCGCCGACAAGGAAGCAGATGTGGCTTTTACCGGCCAGTTCCCACTGCCGGAATGCGGTGGCAAACTCCTCACTAGACCGACCGGCCCCCTGCACATCGAGAGCGATCACGAAGGAACCGGTGGGGATGGCCGCAACGATACGTTCGCCCTCCTTCTCCATGGCACGAGTCTCCACCGAAGCCGTGGCAGATACCGGCCGCCTCTCTTCGGGAATTTCGAGGATATGCAGCTTCATGTAAGGGCGCAGGCGCTTTTCGTACTCCGCGATCGCCTCCTGCAGGAACTTCTCCTTGATCTTCCCGACAGCAATAATCGTGACCTGCATGATTTTCACTATGTACAATGCCGGCCGAAATGCCATAACCGGTATTAGCGTGATAAAAAGAGCGGGGGTGGAAGTATGTTACCTATGGATTACTCTTGCGTTCCTTTGGATCGATTTTCTGGTGAGATAATACATCCAAGAGCACTTCTTTCATCATGGTTCTCATGAGTTCCCGCCCCTCCTCCGATGACATGTAGTCTTTGAACAGTTCTCTGAACTGTCCCATATCGTGGTGATTATCAACGAAGGATAATAAAGCTTGTGTGAGACAATCAGAGACCGTAGAGAACTTCTTTTCCTCGTACACGAGTTTATTGACCTTTTCATAGATATTGGGGGGCATTTTGTAGGATATTGCCACACGCTCCCCACGACTCCCTGGTCCCTTTTCCGCCATTCCTCTAAAATTTGGGTAAAATACTATAAATAGGCTGTTAATCGCACCCAATATTCTTTAAGTCATTCAAAAGTGCCGCTTGTATTCCTTAAATAATACTTATGGAGTACTTTTTATAGCGCGGGCTACCATAGGAGTTTGTCGTGAGGTGAACGTATGGATGAGATATTCCTGTTACTTCTTGCCATCGTCGGTGTGTTTGCTGTCGGATGCAGTGTCGGCCTCCTCGGACTGGGGACGATGATTGACCGCTACCCTGTCGGAGACGAATCGAAACGCGAGCGGGGTCTGGCAAGTCCGATCGAGTCCACCCGGATCGCCGTGGTCCTCTTCTGGTTGCTCTTCGTGATCGGGGTCTACGGTATACTCTTGGAGACCCGGTTTGGCCTGATCCTCGGCATCACCACGCTCTTTGCTATCTGCCTGTTCATGTTCACTGCACTCGCATTCTCCTTTGCGGTGCTCAGCACCATGCGGCGGAAGAAACACAAAAGCGAAGTGCCGGTGCTCCAGGTGGGTACGCAGGATGAAGTGATTGCGATCACGCAGTCAGACGGGCAACCATCCATTGTATCTAGGAAGCGGTACGACTCCCACGCACCTGCCATCATGATTGGAGCGATGCTGAAAAAGGAATAAAATTATCCGAATATCTTTTTTGACTGCTCGAGGGCGTCGATCGCGGGCAGCTTCTTGCCGGTCAGGAATTCAATGCAGGCCCCGCCACCTGTCGATATGTGGGTAAAGTCCTTCTCAATCCCTAGCTTGTCGATGACGGCTGCAGTATGCCCGCCACCGATTACCGAAAACTCCACCTTCGACGCGGCCTTGAGGAGTTCGTAGGTGCCGGTGGCGAAGTCGGCGTCCTCGAAGACACCAGCCGGGCCGTTGAAGACCACGGTGCCGGCCTTTTTGAGAGTCTGGACAAGAGTGGCTACGGCATCCATGCCGAGGTCGAGAACCGGGGCATCATCGGGGATATGGTCGATGGAATATTCAACGCGGTGGTTATCCTGACGGACGGCAACCGATTCCGGCATCACGACCCGGTCCCGGTACCGGACGAGGATCTCCTTTGCCTTCTGGATCTCCGGCTCATACTTGAGCTGGACGATCAGCTGCATGGAGGGCTTCCCGATATTGTATCCCGCAGCAGCCAGGAAGACATTTGCAACCACGCCGATCACGATCACCTGGTCTGCAATCCCGTTGTCCAGCACGTGCCTGGCAACATCGATAGAATCGTCAACCTTGGTCCCTCCGAGCACCATGCAGACAGGACGCGGAGCTCCGGAGAAAACCCGTGAGAGGTGGGATACCTCCTTTTCCATGAGGAGACCACCTGCTGAGCGCATGACAAGCGGAAGACCGACGACGGTTGGCTGTGAGCGGTGGGCGGTGCCAAAGGCGTCGTTGACAAACACATCCGCCATGGAGGAAAGTTTCTTCACCAGATGCGTTTTTTTGGCTTCTTCCGGTTTTAAGGTCAGGTTCTCTTCGGCATTGAACCGGACGTTCTCGAGCATCAGCACCTCACCCGGCTTCATGGCATGCACGGATTCGCGGGCATGACGGCCAAAGATGCTGTCCACGTAGAGGACGGGTTTCCCGAGGAGCTGTTCCAGTTTCTCCGCGTGGGCTTCGAGCGTGGTAAAATCCTTCTTTCCAGGGCGGCTCTGGTGGGTAACGATCACAACCCTGCTCTTTTCGAGAGCACGGATAGTCGGGAGATGCTCCCGGAAACGCTTGTCGTCAAGAATAAGATTTGAGGTGGGATCGATAGGAGAGTTGAGATCGAGCCGGAGGAGAACGGTCTTTCCCTCGGCTCCCAGGTCCCTGATGGTTCCAATCGGCATCCATACCACCAAAAATGGTTATGCGGTATTCCGGGATTTGATCTTCTTCATCCGGAACAGTTCTTCCCTTTCCATCTCGTCAAGACGCATCTTGATGAAATCACGGGCTTCCGTGAGATCGGGGATGACCTTGAACTCCAGGGCATTGACCCGGCGCTTGGTCTTCTCGATCTCGTCGAGGAGCCGCTTCATTGTGGTCTCAATCTCCGCGCTCTCGATGATCGCTTCGACCAGCTCCTCGAATGAGGAGGCAGTCTCATCGATGACCGTGGATGTGCCGAGCACACCATAGCCGCGGTCAGCGAGCGTCTTTCTCACTTTCGAGGACTCGATCTGGGGGACAATGACTCCCATGATGTTCTTGCTCTTGAGGGTAATCTGCGGAACTTCTTTGACAGAGAATGCCGCGGATTTTACCCCGATGGCTCCTTCAACGGTGTTTGCAATCGCCATCATCTGGACGGCGAGTTCATACTTCCTGAGAAGATCGCCCCTGCTGTCCTTCGCATCTGCCAGGACCTTGAAAAATTCCATGATCAGTCCATCGCGCTTCATCTTGAGGATCTTATAGCCACGCTGGGAGAGCTGGATCTTCCGCTTGAGGTTGATCAGTTCCGAGCGGGTTGGCTTGATATCGCGCAGCGCCATGAACTTCTTACTCCTTCTTTGCACCAGTGCGGAATTTCGGGTGGTACTTGTGGATCAGGTCACGGTCGATACGGGTCAGCTGCTCGACAGGCAGGGTAGCGAGGAGGTCCCATCCGAGGTTTAAGGTATCCTCGATGGTCCGGTCCTCGTCATATCCCTGGCGGACAAACCGGTTCTCGAAGAGATCGGCGAACTCGAGGAGCAGCCGGTCACGCTCGGAGAGCGCGTCCTTACCAACAATGGCCACGAGGCCGCGGAGATCGTTGCCTTCCGCGTACCCCGCGTACATCTGGTCGGAGACCTTCTTGTGATCCTCACGCGTCTTCCCCTTGCCGATACCGAGGTTCATTAACCGGGAGAGCGAGGGCAGCACGTTGATGGGCGGGTAGATGCCTTTGCGGTGCAGTTCACGGTTGACCACGATCTGGCCTTCAGTGATGTACCCGGTCAGATCGGCGATCGGATGCGTGATATCGTCACCGGGCATGGTCAGGATCGGGATCTGGGTGACGGAGCCCTTCTGGCCCTTGATCATACCGGCACGCTCGTAGAGGTTGGCGAGATCCGTGTACATGTATCCCGGGTAGCCACGGCGACCGGGCACTTCTTCACGGGCAGCGCCGATCTGACGGAGCGCTTCACAATAGTTGGTCATATCCGTCAGAATGACAAGCACATGCATACCAAGCTCGAAGGCAAGGTACTCGGCAGTGGTGAGGGCCAGCCGCGGGGTGATGATACGCTCGACCGCCGGGTCATCTGCAAGGTTGAGGAACACGACTGCACGTTCCAGCGCACCGGTGCGCTCGAAGTCCTGCATGAAGTAGTTCGCTTCTTCCTTGGTGATACCCATGGCAGCGAAGACTACCGCGAAACTCTCGGTTGAGCCGGGCACTTTTGCCTGACGGGCGATCTGCAGTGCAACATTGTTGTGCGGGAGACCAGCACCCGAGAAGATCGGGAGCTTCTGGCCACGGACAAGGGTGTTGGTTCCGTCGATCGTGGAGATACCGGTCTGGATGAAATCCGCCGGCATGCCCCGGGCGTACGGGTTGATAGCCGCACCGTTGATGTCCAAGCGCTTCTCCGGGACAATCTCCGGGCCGCCATCAATGGGCTTACCGCCACCGGACAGGATACGTCCAAGCATATCCCTGCCCACGGGCATCTTGATGGTCTCGCCCGTGAACCGGACTCCGCTGTCTCTTCCGATACCGGCAGTGGTCTCGAAGATCTGGACAACGACGAGTTCGTCGCTCGTGTCGAGCACCTGGCCGCGCTTGGTTGTGCCGTCGGCAAGGACTATGTTCACGAGTTCTCCATAGGCAATCGGCTCGGTCTTTTCGACAAAGACGAGCGGCCCGGCAATCTTACTTATCGTCCTGTATTCCTTCATGCTGCCGACCTCAGTGCACTGAATTCATCGTCCATCTGTTTCATTATCTTGGCGAGTTCCGGCTTGTAGTCCTTGATGAACTTGATCTGGGCCAGCTCGTTCTTGGCCTGGACCGCGTTGATCTGGGCCGGGCTGACACCGGCAATCTGAGCTGCGTACGCCAGTTCGGCGAACGTCTTGATCGCCTTCATCATGTCGTACTGTTTCTTCATGTCACAGAACGTGTCGACTGCGTCGTATGCATTCTGCTGGAGGAAGATCTCACGGATCATACGGGCGACCTCGATCGTTACCTGTTCGGATTCGGGCAGAGCATCGGAACCGACGAGCTGCACGATCTCCTGGAGTTCTGCCTCTTTCTGGAGGACTTCCATGGCCCATGACCGGATCTTGTTCCACTCTGGGGAGACTTCCTTGTCATAGTAGTCGTGGAGGGCTTCGAGGTACAGGGAGTACGAATTCAACCAGTTGATGGCCGGGAAGTGCCTGCGCTGGGAGAGCTTGGCATCCAGCGCCCAGAATACCTTGACGATACGCAGCGTGTTCTGGGTGACCGGTTCTGAGAAGTCTCCACCGGGCGGGGACACGGCACCGATAACCGAGACCGAGCCGCGGGCGCCGTTGAGGGTCTTGACAAGACCGGCACGCTCGTAGAACTCCGAGAGCCGGGCTGCAAGGTATGCCGGGTATCCTTCTTCACCGGGCATCTCTTCCAGACGGGAGGAGATCTCACGCATCGCTTCTGCCCAGCGGGAGGTAGAGTCTGCCATTAAGGAGACGTCATAGCCCATGTCACGGAAGTATTCCGCGATGGTAATACCTGTGTATACTGATGCTTCACGGGCTGCCACCGGCATGTTGGACGTGTTTGCGATGAGCACGGTCCTTTCCATTAAAGGCTTACCGCTCTTCGGGTCTTCGAGATGTGGGAATTCCGTAAGAACTTCCGTCATCTCGTTGCCGCGTTCTCCGCAGCCAATGTAGACCACGATCTCGGCATCCGACCACTTGGCCAGCTGCTGCTGGGTAACCGTCTTGCCGCTCCCGAACGGGCCGGGAATTGCGGCGGTGCCACCCTTTGCGATCGGGAAGAGACCGTCGAGGATACGCTGACCGGTGATCAGCGGGATTGTCGGGTTCATCTTCTCTTTCACGGGGCGGGGGACACGGACCGGCCAGCGCTGGATCATCGGGTACTCGCGGCCGTCATCGAGAATACAAATGGTATCGTCAACGGTGAAATCCCCGCTCTTGATCGTCTTGACCGTCCCCGGCTTTACGTTCGGGGGTAGCATGACCTTGTGGACGATGTTGGTCTCCTGCACTTCGCCGAGAATTGCACCCGGCTCAACCTTGTCGCCGGCCTTAACGAGCGGCTTGAAGGTCCACTTCTTCTCATGGGAGAGACCGGGTGCCGAGACACCACGCTCAATGAAGTTGCCCATCTTGTCGACGAGCACCGCGAGCGGGCGCTGGATACCATCGTAGATACTGGTAAGCAGGCCAGGCCCGAGTTCAACTGCAAGGGAGAGTCCGGTGTTCGAGACCGGTTCGCCGGGCCGGATCCCCGAGGTATCCTCGTACACCTGGATAATGACGTTATTACCCTGGATCTTGATGACTTCTCCCATCAGCTCTTCTTTACCGACCTTCACCACATCATACATGTGGGCGTCAAGATTGACTGCCGTTACGACAGGGCCGGCGATTCTTTTCAGAACCCCGTGTTTCTGTTCTTTTGCTTGTTTGTCCTTTACTTCCACAGATCAACACCCACCGATCTCTTGATTCTCTCTCTCATAGTCAGGCCGCCTTTCTCCTCGCCGCCGATGGCAATCACGGTCGGCTTCACGGAATTATCCAGTGTGGCGCGGAGCCTGCGGGGGATCTTCTCCATATCACTGCTGTTGAGGACGAGAATCCCTACCTCGCCATCCTGCAGCACACGGGTGATGTGCTCGTTGAGTTTCTCATCACTTTCGGCTGCATACGTCTTGCGAATGCCTGCCAGCCGGAACCCGAGAATGAACTCACTGTTGCCGATTACTGCAATCTCCATTTACATCACCAGGTATTCTGCGATCCTCTCCGAGGGCAGCTTCGATTCCTTGCCGCGTGCAAGGGCCCTCAGGTTGAAAACTTCGTACTTCTTCTTCTCAAGGTAGACGAGGATCGGGTGGATGGAGAAGGGATTGCGCTTGGACATCTTCTCCATCTGCTCGATCTGCACCCGGGTCAGCCGGATCTCAATATCGTGCATGGCCTTCTGCCCCTTGAGCTCATCGAGCAGCGCATGCAGGCTGTCGCTCCGGATCGTTGCCTTGACCTGATCGATGAATTCGTTCTGGTCCTTGATCGCATTCAGGTTTACAAAATCCGTTGCAGACAGGGAACCCCCAGGAATATACATCTCCCGGACATCCTCCGCCTGGGTATCTGCCCGAAGCCTGAAGAGGGTCTTCACATTCTTGATGTTTATCTCCAGCTGGATATAGGAGAGGAACGATGCCCCGCCCTTGATTCCTGCCTTTGCATCAGCGATGATCTCCGCGTAGAGATCCTTGTGGAGCTCGTTCTCCATGCGGGAGAAGGATCCGCTCTCCTTTGCAGCCGGGTACTCTTGTGCAAGGACCGGGTACATCCGGTGATCCTTCAGGAGCTCGATGATCCGGTCGTTGCTGTCCTCGGCAAGGAGCCGGTCGAGCACTACTTTGTCCAGGCTGCCGGCCGGGATCAGGATCTCCTTGATCCGCCCGGTCTTCTCGCCCTGCACCCTGCCCCGCAGGATGGTGAGGACATTCTGGATATCCCAGCGACGCAGGTACGCCCGGGTGAATGCCTTGAGCGTGCCCGGGGTGATCTCCTGGATCTTCTGGTATTCCTTCGCCAGGTTCCAGCTCAGGGCAACCTCCACGAGATCAATACCTTTGAACGTAGTCCCGAGTTCGTCGATTTCCTGTTTGTATTCGGTTTCTTCGATGATACGGGTGATTTCCGGGATACTCATGTTGAGCATCCGCATATACTCGTCACGCGGGAGGAGCTTGGCCTTCCTCACCCGCATCCTGGTACACACATAGATGTACGGTGCTGAAATATTCACACCCATACGTGTGCCTCCTTACCCGAACAGGATATCCGACGCATCCTTCAACCCGGATTCCCACACCTTCATGAGGAATGTGCGGTAGCTGTAATCAATCTGCAACTCGGCTCCTGCACCTTCAATCAGAAGTCCACCGTCAATAGCGACGGGGAGCCCAACCGTGAATCCTGCAAACTCCGGGTGTTCGGCAATGACCGCCTTTGCGGCTGCGATATCCCGGGCATTGCAATATATGGTCCCGGACGGGATCTCCTTTTTTGCCTCGGTGAGGAGCTTCTTGATTGCTTCCCGATGGAAGCTTTCAGGGAGACCGGCGATTTCCGACCGGGTCGCTTCGTAGGCCTGGTCAAGGAGAGCCTTCTGCGTATTGAGCAGTTCACGCTTGACAAGGAGGTTGGCAGCGGAAACATCCTGGCTCACGAGGTGAGTGGACTGTTTTGCTGATTCCTCTTCTGCGGCAAGCTTGATCTCTCCTGCACGCTTGTTGGCAGCTGTGAGAATGAGATCGACTTCCTGCTTCGATTCCTGCCGTATCCGGTCTGTTTCTTTCCTGCCGTTTTCCCTGATCTCTTCGACTACTGCTTCCAGTCCCATTGTTCTCTCCTTTTAGAACAACAGCAGGAGACCGACGACGAGACCGAAGATAACGATGGTTTCAGGGATAACGGTGAAGAGGAGACCAAGACCGAAGAAGTCCTTGTTCTCGGCGATTGCACCGACTGCGGCTGCTCCGATACCCATCTCGGCCACACCGGTACCGACACCGGTAAGCCCGACGGCGAGACCTGCGCCGATTGCCTTCATTCCCATCTGCGATGCCTGGATTGATGCGAGATCTGTTGCTGATACTGCTACTGCTGTTGCTGTTCCTGCGTCTACCATAATTTATTCCTCCGTAAATCTGCGTTTCATTCCGAATGGAACGTACCTTTTGCCTCCACCCTTGTAGAACTTGGTGAAGAATTCGACATAGTGCAAACGAATTGAGTGAAGCCCTCCACCCAGGATACCCAGTGCGGTATTAAGCGCATGCCCGAGCAGGAAGATCACGATACCGACAAGGATCATGACGATTCCGACGAGTGAGAGACTCTTAAGCCCGGGACCGATGAACATCCCGATGGACATGTAGTTGACGACCATCGCAATGGCCACTGAAGAGAGGCCAACCGCGACAAGACGTGCATAGGAAAGAACATGGGAGATGATCGTGGGCAACTCGACCACTTCAAGGATCGAGTCCCTCGCAATGCAGCCCACACCGATAAGGATGAGGACGGCCCCGGAAATGGTCCCGGCATTCAGTGCGGCTGCGACAGCCGGAAGCCCGGTGAGATTGGGCATATACGGCATTGCAACATTGGACCAGATTGCGATGACAAGACCCCACATGACCGCAAGCCAGCCGAAGTTGGCCATCACGGCCTTTATACGGTGTTCGCCATGGTCCTGTTGTGCATGGTTGTACATACCAAGCACCCTGCCCAGCGTGATGTGCAGGATACCGATCCAGATCGACATGATCATGAGTGCAGGAATTGCCGGGCCTGCACCGCCTTCCGCCCCGCCACCTATCAGCAGGTGCCTTGAGAAGATGATCGGGTTCCACGGGAGCTCGAATCCGAGAAATTCGGAGAAGAGCAGCCCGAAGATAATGCTCGATATGCTGGCATTCCGGAGTACAGTTAAGAACTGGCCCCCTTCTTCGCCTTTGATAAATTTCCGCAGGCCAAAGCACATGACAAGAAGGATCAGGCCGTACCCGACGTCCCCGAGGATCATACCGAAGAAGATCGGGAAGACGATGGCAAGCATCAGTGTCGGATCCACTTCCGTATACCGGGGTCGCGAATAGACATCCATCAGCATCTGTGCAGGCTGTGCAAACTTCGGGTTATTGTACTCGACCGGCACGGTGTCGTGTTCCAGATCGATCGGTACCACGGTAACAAAGATCCTGCCACCGGTTGCCTTGACAAGAGACGCGCTCACTTCGTCAACCTTGTCTGTTGGGATCCAGCCTTCTGCCACGAAGGTCTGCCGTGTGGTTGCAAACCGGAGCGGGGCTTCGGTCTTCTCCACTTCAGCTTTCAGGAATTCCTCGCAGGCAACCAGAAACCCGGCATGCTGCTGTTTGACAGCACCCAGTTTCCCGTTAATGTCGGCAATCTGCTTTGCCAGGTCGGCAATCTGCCCGGTATAGTAATCGATGCGTGCCTGCGGGGCACCGGTCTCATCGGGAACCGGTACTGACTGAAATGCTGCTTCCTGCAGGGCCCGCTCGGCCTCGCTGCGCTGCCCTGACGGGACAACGACAACGATAAAACTCTTCTCCTTACCTTTGGAGAAGAACTGTTCGCACGGGACAGAGAGTGCAACATCGCCGGAAACATACCCGGCATATACGGTAAAACCCGCATAGCCGCGGAACAGATCCAGATCGGCCGGCACGCTGGCAAACGGCGCAATCTCGGCAATCTTCTGTTCGAACTCTTTTGACCGGTTCTCGAGTTTCGAACGCTTCTGGGTCAATTCTTCGACCTCGTGTTCAAGACCCGGGAGCTCGCGCTCGATCTGTGTCCGGAGTGCGGACCGGGAAGATAGGGCTGCCGGTTCCATGTCATCGCCGCGGATGGCAATGGCGTTCTCGATCGCCCGTATCTTCAGCAGGTCACCTGATGCTTCGCTTGCTCCTGAAAGAGGCGTACCGATCTTAAAACCCTCATAGCCTTCCACTCCTGCTTCCACGTACTCCTCGATGTGGAACAGGTTATGGCGGTAGAGCTCCGCTATGACCGGGCCCATCTGGTCCCGGGAAGCGGCGATGAGAAGCCGGTTCATCTGTTTAGGCTTTAACATGCAGCTGCTCCTTAAACCGCAAAACCAGCAGCTGCACCGCCTTTGGAAGATTCTGTTCGCCCTTCTGTTTCAGTGCTGCTGCGCGCTGGTTGCCGCCCTTGATGATTTCAGCGTGCTTAAGTGCCGCCTGGTGCCGTGCTTCTTCCAGTTTCAGCTTTTTGTACTGTTCTGCATTACTCTGCGCTTTCGTTACCAGATTATCAGATTCGAGCTCGGCCTCTGAATGTTTCTTCTTCTTCTCTTCCTGGGCCTTGCTGATCACTGACTGGTACTCTTCTTCAGCTTTCTTGATGTTTCTTAGGACCTCAGTCTTCATCCAACCCTCCTCTCACGGCAGTACAATAGTAGGTGAAAAAAACCATATATGTATTGTCATTTTCGATCAAAAGGGTGGTCTCCAGTACGAGAGAACGGCAGCTTATCCCGGAAATTTAGAGAATTCGGTTAATATCCGGGATTTTACATACTGAGGAATAATATTCCCGGTAAGACCGGAAAGTTCCACGGCGCCGGGAAGCCCTTTAAGAGATATTCCTGCCAGTTCATCACTCGAACAGACCAGGTGCTGTTCCGGGTGTGTCCCCCTCCGTATCGAGCAGCTGGTGTGGATCTCCGGCCATACAGATACAAGATAGGAGAACCGTTTGGAACCGGGATGGTTTTTTGGGAGAACGATCAGGGGCATGCGGTAGGTCCTTACAAACTCTGCAAGCATGATCGCCGGTTCGAGAGGGCCACCTTCGGGTGCTGAGACCACGATGAGATCATCCGGGTCCACGGTCTGGCTGTATTCTGCATCCATGGTCTCGATCCTGAGACCGAACCGGGCATTCGCTTTTCCTGCCAGTAAAAAAGAGTGTTCCCCGCTGATGAGCAGAAACTCATCGGTCAGAGGATGAATCATATTTCCGTAACGTTATCTGAATCGCAGTTGGGGCAGATAGGTTTCTTGTTCGGGTTGATGTGAGGGAATTTTTCCTCGCACTCATTGCAGCGATAGTTCTTCGCTTTCACCCGGTCGTCATCGAAATTCAGGTCCCCGGTGGGACCTCCCCCGACAGTACACATATTCTCTCACCTCAGTTTGAGATCTTCATATGAAGATTTAATGGTATCTCGCAGAGGGGGAGAAGCCGGTTCTGCTCATCACAGCGCAACGAGAACGAAATTGAATGCCACAAGGGATATGATGAGGAGAACACAGGAATGCTTTACCCCCGCTGCAAGCGAGGATTCACCCATCTGGCCCGCGATGAGGCCTGAGAAGAGGGCCTGAATGAGGCAGGCATGGTACAAGAGCCGGCCAAAGGTTACCGTGGGGATGGATCCGATACCTGCGAGTGCCCCGGTTGTGGGAAGTCCTTTGACCGAGATGTTTGCAAGGACCGGCAGGAACTGTGTGGTCAGCACGGCAACCACGAAGAGGAAGACGAAGAACGAGAGGTAAACGATCGCGGTATAGATGAACATCTCAGCGAGGCGTTCCCGTTTTAAGACCTCGCTCATCTTGGCATCGCTCGATGCAATGGAGAGGACGTCCCCGATCTGTCCGCTCATCTCACTCGCCTTGGTGATCAGGGTCACGGTACGGGCAATGGAGGGGGTGCTAACGCGTTCCTCGAACCGCATCAGCGCCTCGGTGAAATTCGCACCCCACTCCATATCCCGCTTGATCCGCCGGATCTCGTAGCTGAGGAGCCCGAGGTTGGTGTTGACCATGATTGCGATCGCCTGCGCAATGGTCAGTCCTACCTGGTTGATGCCGGACATCCGCTCCAGGAAATCCGGGATAAGGGCCTGGATCCCAAGCACTTTCCGGGACCAGATCTCGTAGAAGATTGCGTAGGGAATAAGGATCATCAGGAGCGCGATGACAACATGGGAATCGACTACATGGATGTAGGTCTCAATATCACGGTAGTGAGGGACCTGCATGAAGACGAGGATGAGGTAGATGGTGGCCGCGGGAACGGTGATAAAGAGCGTATGGTTGACATTGCTGATGAAACTCTCAAGCGGGTGGCGCAGGTGATGAACGAATGATCGCAGGCGATCATACTTTTTCAGCTGTTCGAACAGGGGCTCTTCATTGCTTTTCTGAATTATTGTGACATCAGAATATGTATGGAGCCATTTGGTCCTGACATACCGTTCGGTCTTCTCCGCCTTGATGGAGATGAGATCGATGAGGAGGATGAAGACCAGGGACCCGATCGGCATGATCGCATAGGTAACGAGGGAGAGCTGGAGGACCGCCTGGCCGCCCATCATCCCCATCACCACCATGATGATGATAAGGAAGAGGGGGCCGGCAACAAACAGCGTCACATACGATTCGGCAACAATGGAGAGGACGTTGAGGAACTGCCGCTGCTCAAAGCGTGCCTCTTCCTGGTAAAGCCTGACACGCATGGAGAGGAATTCGCCCATATTCCCACCGCTCTCAATAACCGAAAGGAGATCCTCTAAGAAAGTCTTGAGTTTTTCCGAGGGCGTGGTTTCCGACAAGTGGCGGATCGCCGTGACCACATCATACCCGAAGAAATCGGCATCCCTGACGATCTGCCGGAACTCCAGGGCTACTTCCCCATAGATGTTCGCCCGGTCGGAAAGGGACCGGAAGATTGTCATCATCTGGGCGCCACCCCGGCGCATGGCATACATGTAGGCAACCGCATTGTGCAGAGTGAGGTTGATCTTGATGGACCGGTTGTTCTTCTCGATCCCGGGGACTTTCAGTAACAGGACATACCCGAGATAGGTGCCTGCAATAAACGAGAAGATAATGACAATTGCCTGGATGTAGACGGTTGGATATATTGCATCGAAGATGACCGGCATCTGGAAATTAAACACGTTCGAGATCCCGGCGTGGCCGGTCACCATCTGCAGGGAGATGAGCGCACTTGCGAAGTACCCGATGACCGCAAACAGGATACCGGTGACGAACGCAAGTTTGACTGACCGCCAGAGATACTGCTCAAGGGTCATACCGACCCGGGCGGAGATCATGTCCGCATGCAGCCCGTGGTATCGCAGGGGATCCATTTTTATCCAGCGGTACAGGTAATTGCGTACGATCATCGGAGTACCTTGCGGAGGTCATCGATGCTGGAGAGGACAGCTTTCGCATCGATATGGTAGGAATGGAAGAGGGACGCCACCGAGATGTAATCCATGATGCTCTGTTTCCTCATCGCATTGAGAACGGAGATGCGGAGGGTAATCTCGTTTTCAAGCTGCTCACGGGTCCACCCCCGCTTCTCGGTGATATCGGCATATACCTGCGATCTGCCGGTATAGTTGAAAACGTCTTGAACCGGGTCGTAGACAAAGACATTGTTGACCCTCAGGTTGCCGGTCGAGGGATCGATGCCGGCGATCTCGACCACTTCCTGGACCCTGCGGACCCGTTCAGTGCCGTGATAGATCAGGCCCTGGACGCTGATAATGTTCAGGGCCTGCATCATGTTCCGCGGCACGTTCAGGGGCTCGCTCTCAAGCCGGTGGATCGCGGCATCCACGCTGCCTGCATGCATGGTCGAGAAGGTGGTATGGCCGGTGTTCATTGCCTGGAAGAGCGTCTGGGCCTCGACTCCACGGACTTCGCCTACGAGGATGAATTCCGGCCTCTGCCGCATCGCTGCCCGGAGCAGGTCAAACATGTTGATAGCGTTTCCGCCCTCGGTCATGGCTTCCCTTGTCACGCTGGCGATCCAGTTATCATGGTAGAGCGTGATCTCACGCGTATCTTCAATGCTGACGACTTTTGCCACGGGCGGGATGAAGAGCGAGACCGCATTCAGGGAGGTGGTCTTCCCGGATGCAGTCCCACCGATGAAGAGGAGACTCTTGTTGTTCTCGATCGCCATCCAGAAGTAGACGAGCGCCTCTGCATTGAACGTCCCGTTCTCCATCAGTTCGACAGGAGAGAACGGCTCTTCCCTGAACTTACGGATCGTGAACGAGGTTCCCCGCGTGGTCACTTCCGTGCCCAAGGTCAGCTGCAGACGGGATCCATCAGGCAGGGTCGCATCGATCATAGGCGATCCCGTGGAGATGTGTTTGCCGGAGCGCTGGGCGAGCGAGATGGCAAGGGAATGGAGGACTTCGGATTCGAAGGCAATGTTGGTCTTGATGTTCCGGTATTTCCGGTGATACAGGAAGAGCGGGATCTTGTTCCCGTCACAGGAGATATCCTCGAGCATCGCATCCTTCATGAGGGGGTCAATCCGCGACCAGCCGATAAAATTCCGGATCAGGAAATACTGCAGCTTGAAGAGCGTGGATACTTCCAGATCAAGACCATAATCATCCAGAAGGCCATGCATCTTTTCAAGGAGGATGCGTTTCCGGTCTTTCTTGATCTCCTCTGACGAGAGGATCAGCACGTCCCGCAGGTCCTCGTGGAGTCGTTCGAGCAGTTCGTATTCAAAATCGGAAAGGGATGGTTCGAAGAGGAGGTATTCTTTCTGGTTGGAGCGCCGGTTATGGGCGATGATGACGAGCGAGCGACCGCGTTCCACCCAGTACTGGTCAACCTCCTCGTATCCGTCAGGGATCCGGACATCGACCAAAGATCCGTCCCGTTCAAAATCGTATTCTTCGATCGATGATCTTTCCAGCCCCTTTATCAGGCGGAAATAATGGCGGTAGGTAGCGTCGGGTTTTCTGGGTTGCGGCAAAGCACCCGGCGGTGCGGTTTCGATCGTGTCCCGGGGTTTTTCCTGGGGTGCAGGTTCAATGGCGGGCCCCGGAGAGACCTGCCCCGGCTCGCCCGGCGGTGTGTCTTTTTTTAATGATTTTATGAAATCCGCTATTTGCATGACACGACGCTCCGTGAGATACTCTATGGATTCTTCCGAATTATTATTCGGGGGAACCATTCTATATAATTATGGGTCATTCCGTTACGTTTTCAGCCCTTTTTTATTTTTTCCTGACCATTCTGGTTATTATCCTTGCCCGACAGATATATTTATCAATTTAGTCCATGAGAGTCTTGTTGCAGACGCATCTGAGCCAACGCCTTGGAGACCCCAGATATGCAGGAACGTACACCACAGAAAATGCCCACCGGGATCGCATCGCTCGATCCTATTCTTGATGGCGGGGTCCCGCCGGGTTCACTGATCCTTCTCCTTGGGGACATCGGGGCCGGGAATTACGAATTCACGTACAGCTCGATTGTCAACACGCTGAAATCGATGACAGAGAGAGCTTCGGAAAGAACCCACATAGCAAAGGAAGTCCGGTATATCACGTTCACCCGACTGAAAGAGGATGTGAGGCAGGAGATTGCCGGTTCCCTGCACATCGACGGCCTTTCGGCACTGGTCGACGGCATACAGTTTGAGGATCTCTCTGAGCTGTATTTCGACAACAGTGTCGTGCCCGACGAATGGTACAGCCACGGGGATATCATATCGAGGCTCCAGAAGCGGGCCAGTCGCGAGAACATCCTGCTCCAGCTGGCAAATGTGATCAACGGCATACCTTCCGGTAGTCTCGTGGTCCTGGATTCGATCACGGATATTGCAACGCAGAGATCCATCCCCAACATCTGGCATAATCTTACCGGGTTTTTAAGAGGTCTCCAGAGGATCTCCAAGCAGCGGAACATCACCACGTACCTCCTGCTCAGCCGGGGCATTCTTGATTCTTCCGAAGAGCGGGAGCTTGCAGATATTGCGGATGCCGTCCTCCTTTTCAAGTGGGAGGAGACCAGCGGTGCACGCAGGCAGCGGGTGATGTACTTCGAGAAGTTCCGCGGCGTCATGCCCCACCTGGAAGAGCGTGATCTGGTGAAGTTTGCCGTGCGGATCTCCACTACCGGCGGATTTGAAGTGAGCAATATCCGGGTGGTCATATGAGCGGCGAACGGGTCAAGATGGGAATTATGGGTCTGGACGATATGCTGGGTGGAGGTCTTATATCAGGAAGCATCTGTTCCATCATCGGTACATACGGTACCGGGAAGACAACCTTCTCGCTCGAGTTTGCCTGGGACGGGCTCAAGAAAGGAGAGAACGTCATCTATATCAGTCTTGAAGAGCGCGAGGAGCGGATCGTCTCCTATATGCAGCAGAAGGGTTGGGATGTCACGCCGTACCTGAACAAATCACTCTACGTTATCAAGCTTGATCCCACAGATTTCAATCTGGCAAACAACCGGATCAAGAACGAGCTGCCAAAACTCATCGAGGAAGTAAAAGCACACAGGGTCGTCATCGATCCCATCTCGCTGTTTGAAGACCTGTTTACTACGGATTTCGAGCGGCGCCAAGAGATGTTCCGGTTCATTGAGGGGCTTCGGGACAAGAAATGCACGATCATGATGACCTCTGAAACTGACCGGGATAACGTGTTTGCGAGCCGGCATGCTCTCATCGAATACCTTTCGGATACCGTTATCCTGCTCCGGTACGTCCGCCCTTCGGATCTCACGGATGTCCACCTTGCGCTGGAAGTAGTGAAGATGAGGATGTCGGCACACTCGCGTGAGATCAAGCCCTACGAACTGATGCAGGACCAAGTGCTCGTCTACTCGGAAGCCAACGTGTTCTGATACTATTAAAAAATAAAAAAATGCAGGGAGATCCCGATTAACAACTTTTCTTAAAAAAATCTAAAAATCGTTTTAATAAGGTTTTTAAATCGAAATTCCGAGGATGCTGAGCAACACAAGAATCAGCACGCCGGGTACCCCTCCGAGAGCGCAGATCAGGATAGTGGCGACATCATACCCGAGATCGGGCTTCCCCATCCACTGCATGATATGCAGGAAATTGATGAGAACGAGAAGGAGCAGGCCGAGAACCGCATTCACAACAAGGGCGGAAAGCCGTTTTACCAGGTACCATACAATGACGATGATTGCTATAATCAGGAGAAGCGCAACGAGGAGGTTGGTCATGAAATCCCCTATTTACCAATGATATGCTGTTTTGGTATTTTAACTGACGGAAGGACGAGCGAGCCGATTGTCCGGGTTTTCCTGCTCATTCCTCCAACAGTCTTGTGCAGGTCAAACACATTGCCGGAAAGCATTGCGCTCCGGACCGGCTCCTGGAACGCCCCATCCACCATCCAGAACGCGTTGGAGAGTTCCACAGAGAATTCGCCGCTCATCGGGTTTGCCGTGTGGGCGCCGACCATGTTGTGGACATAGAGGATACGTTCATCGTCAACAGTGTCCCTGTTACCGTCAACCACGAAGTTGTGGTGACCGATGGAGGGCAGTCCGCCATACCCTCCGCGAACTGCGTTTGCCGTGCTCTCCTTCCCGTACCGGGAGGCAGTTCGTATGTCGTACGCGAACGATTCAAGGATCCCGTCCCGGATGAAATCCACGCGCCGGGTGGGTGTTCCCTCTGCATCCCAACGGGTGCTGCCGTTTGCACCTGGCATCAGGGGGTCGTCATACATTGAGATCTGAGGGTCGGTGACGGATGTGCCAAGGCATGAGGCAAACCGGGACCGTCCGGCATGCACATTCCTTCCGCTCAGGGCCGGAATAAAGACATTGCCAAGCAGTTCCGCGTACGCGAGCGGAGAGAGGAGGATATCATAATCCCCGGACGGGATATCCTTCCCCTCCGCGGATTCACAGGCAAAGAACGTTGCCCGCTCCCCGACGAGGGCCGGGTCGATGCGATCCATAGACCAGGAGTGATCGAACTCGTACCCCGTGGACTGGGAGACGATCGCTTCCAGGGAGAGGGAAATCCCGGTGTGACAACTGGTATACCGCACCCCGTGGCTGTTGGCCAGCGTAACCTCCGCGCTTGAAAGTCCGGCCGATCCCGAGGTCACCTCCGCAGGATGTTCGGCCGCACCGGCAAGCATTGCCTCGAGCAGTCCGCTGGCAGCAGCGGGATCGATATTCACGTTTGCGTCGAAGGTAAGTGGCTCCTGAACAAGCGACCGGGCACCAGGCAACTCGTCCCACTTCATTGGAGTTGCTAGCCTGCCACTCGCAATCGCTGCAGCCAGACATTCACGCCACTGGTCCGGGTTGTTGGTACTCGACGATCCGATCCTGCCCTTGTGAATCGTACGAATGCCAAGACCGCAGTCAAATGAGGTCGTGGCAAGACTGATCTTCTTGTTCCGGAGGTCAGCAGAGACACTGGTACCTTTGACAAAGAAAACCTCCACTTCATCAGCGGTCTTCTGTCCTTCTTTTATCAGTTCTTCAATCCACGCCACTGCCACCCACCACCGCATTGTTCAGGAGAATATGGGGCGCCCCGTCACTGACCGGGACACTCTGGCCACCTTTCCCGCAATACCCCGGGCTCATCATCCGGTCGTTCCCGCAGAGGACGATGCCGTGAAGCGTTGTCAGGATTTCTCCAGATAGGGAGACATCCCGGACCATCTGCGTACACTGGCCATCCTCGACGAGATACCCGTACTCCGCGTTGAACTGGAAGATGCCACGCCCGGGATCGACCTGACCGCCCCGGGAACCCTTGAGGAAGATCCCCCGTTTGCATTCCGCAAAAATCTCCTCTGCGGTAGAATCACCCGATTCGATGAACGTGTTGCTCATCCGCACAAGGGGCGGCTCGCCCGGCATAGCCCGGGCATGGCCGGCAACCCCATCCCCTACTGCTGCAAGCGATTCCCGGGTATGCAGGTAGGCGTTAATGATGCCGCCCATGATGATCTCGGTCCGCTTCACCGCCACTCCCTCCGCATCCACAGGATCGAACCCGAACTCGGGAAGACCAGGGTCGTCGACGATGGTTAGGGTATCATTGCCGATCCTCTGCCCGATCTTTCCTTTCAAAACGGAGTTGCCTTCCTGCACGAGATCCCCCTCGCTTGCATGGCCAACTGCCTCGTGGGCAAAGACACCGGCAAGTTCCGGATCAAGCACCGCCTGCATCTTCCCGCCCTTAACAGCCTTTGCGTCCAGGAGGGCGACGGCGATCTCCGCGGCTTTCTTCCCGAGATCCAGATGCTGCCGGAGGTTGAATCCGTGGATGGTGTGTTCCCGTTCATAACCCATCTGGATGTTGCCGTTGCGGGATGCCACGGCAAGGACATTGAACCCGGACCTGCTCATCTCATACGAATATTCATTCCCGGAACTGTCCGAGAACCTGACCTTTTCTGCCCGTTCAACGTAATTCGCCCGCCGGTTCACAACATCGGGATGCATGGCGCTCTTCTCGATCGCGGCCAGCAGGGTGGACTTTTCCTCGATGCTCACATCCCGCGGGTCTTCCAGAAGCCGCGGAACCGGGAGCATTCCTTGGGGAAAGTCCCCAAGCGAGACGCTCTCCTGGGTAATCCTGGCAAGCTTCAAGGCCTGCCGGAGGAGTTCTTCGAATTTCCTGCCGGTACAGGGCGTGTAATTGTCGATCTGGATTACCCCCCAGCCGGTCTTGTCAAGTACCCTGAGTATGGCCTTGTTGAAGAATGAGGTTCCTGCGGATTCCACAACGCTGTTATCGATATCGATATGGGTGACTTCACCGGTCACATGCCGCAGGTCGTAATAGGAGATGCCGTCCATTTGAGTTCAGGCCGTTGTCTGGTTGACCGGGGGTGCATCCGCGATCATCGCGGTCGACCTCATCGCCATCTTCTTAAGCTTGGTGAGGAAGCCATCGGAATTCTCCGGAACCAGTGCGAACTTCAGGACATCGTCGATCGTATCGACCGGGATGATGGTGACAAAGGACTTGTACCGCTCCTCTATCAGGACATCCCCGAGGTTCATGCGGGGAATGAGAACCGTGTGGATGCCTGCTTTGGCCGCGGCTTCAATCTTATAGGTTACGCCACCGACCGGGAGGACGTCACCCCGTACCGAGAGAGAACCGGTCATTGCGATGTCCTGCCTGACAGGAATGCCCTCAATAGCACTCACAACTGCAGTAGCTACGCTGACGGAGGCGGAGTCTCCTTCGACACCCATGTATGTCCCGATAAACTGGATGTGGATGTCAATATTTTTGACATCCTTGCCAGTGAATTTTTTGAGGATGGCGCTCACGTTCTTGATCGATTCCTGAGCGATCTCTTTGAGCATTCCCGTTGCAATCACGGTACCGCTGGCGCCCTGTGCAGGGGTGACCTCGGCCATGATGGGGAGTACTGACCCTGCGTCGCTGCCGGTCACGGCCAGACCATTGACGCGTCCGACACGAGTGCCTTCGACAACGGTCATCTCGTATTCCCGGAGGTGGCGGGTGATCTCATCCGAGACCTGGTCTTCGATCGACCTCGCAGTCTTTTTCGCGGTGGTAACGTGTGCTGCCGTGGTAATAGCAGCGTTTTCCTGCCGGGCGATATCACCGGCGACCCTGATCAGGCCACCCATGTCACGCAGTTTGAGGGTCAGGTGCCCCTTGCGGTTCGAGCGCCGGCGGGCTTCCCGGATGATCTCGTCGATTGCGCTCTGGTCGAAGTGCGGGATCTTCCCGTCATTTTTGACTTCCTGCGCAATGAACCGGATGTACTTCTGCCGGTTTTCAGGTGTGTCCTCCATGCTCTCCGCCATGTAGACCTCGTATCCGTACCCCCGGATACGGGAACGGAGGGCCGGGTGCATTCCCTGGATAGCATCAAGGTTCCCGGCTGCGACCATCACGAACCTGCAGGGCACCGGCTCGGTCCTGACCATCGCACCGCTCGAGCGCTCGCTTTGGCCGGTGATCGGGAACTCACCTTCCTGGAGAGCAGTGAGGAGATTCTGCTGGGAGTGAGGATCGAGCGTGTTGATCTCATCGATAAAGAGAACACCACCATTTGAGCGGTGAATAGCGCCACCTTCAACCCGGTCATGGGCAGGGGTCTCGAGGCCCCCGCTCTGGAATGGATCGTGACGGACATCCCCGAGAAGCGCCCCGGCGTGGGAACCTGTCCCGTCAATGAAGGGTGCGATATTTTTGGTATCATTGGAGACCAGAAGTTTTGGCACCATGGTCTCTTCGCGGGGTGTTGTATACCGCAGGGCCATGAAAACAAACGCGCCTGCGATAAGCCCCATTAAGAGCTGCATGGTGATGATCGCATATCCTGCAATACCGAGCAGGAGAAGCATCAGGAGGGTCTGCCGGAACTGGATCTTCTTCTTGGCCTCTGCCTTGTGAGCGCCAACGATCTGCTTGCCCCGCCCGGCGGCTACGGTCCGGACCACCGGATTGTTGGGATCATCGGAATTCGGATAGATAAGGATGTCCAGCAGTTCTTCCTTGGGCAAAAGCTCTGCCATCGCTTTTGCGAGCATCGACTTGCCAGTGCCGGGGCTGCCGATCATCATGACATGACGTCGCTGGATTGCCGCCTTCTTGATGACTTCCACAGCACGTTCCTGGCCGATCACCTGGTCAATCAATTTTGCCGGTACTTCAATCTGCGATGATGTTATGCCAGCGATGTCCGCTTTCTGCTCATCGACAACTTCAGCTGGCGGTGATATCTGCCCTTCCTGCTCCGGGAGTTGACTGGAATTTTCCATTGCGGTTGTGCCCTCAGGTTTTACCCTTGATTTTTTTATATACAATGTCTCACGCTAGTTTAAGTACTTTCAGCTGATAGCATTCGCAGGGATGACCGGAGGGATTGGGAAGTAAAAACCCGCATTCCCAAACTATTCAAATTGAAAAACCGCAATACTTTTTACCAGACAGGTACCTCACTGGAAATGCAGTCATTCAACCATGCCGGTGTAAGGAACGATATCATGAATGTTGTGTATACGGAAACATCCCAGATCCTCGCCACCCGTCTCGCCAGGGAACTCACTCTTCCGCTTGTTGATGTGAAATATTCCCGCTTCCCGGACGGGGAACATTATCTTCAGGCCGGGAAAACCGGGGACGAGACTATGATCGTCGGGAGCGTTGTGGATAACGACGCTCTCGTGCAGCTTCTGCTGCTCATCGATGCATGTGACGGTTCCCGGAACCACCTTGTCCTTCCCTACATGGCCTATGCCCGGCAGGACAAACAATTCAAGCCGGGTGAACCGCTCAGTGCCCGGGCAGTGGCACGGGCAATCGGGCGGGGTGTTGAGGATATTTACACCGTAAACATCCACGAGCCGGAAATACTGAAATATTTCCCGGCACCGGCACAGAACATCTCCATTGCGCCGGATATCGGAGCGTATATCAAAACACTGGATCTCGACAATCCCTTGATTCTTGCACCTGATGATGGGGCCCTTGCATTTGCCGGTCAGGTCGCATCGGCCGGGGGGGGCTGGGAATTCGATCACCTTGAAAAGACCCGGCTGAGCGGCGTTGAGGTCCGGATGGCTCCAAGGCAGCTCTCTGCTGCTGGCCGCCCGGTCGTCATTGTTGATGACATCATCTCAACAGGCGGGACGATTGCCACTGCTGCCGGTATGCTCTACCAGCAGGGATCCACCGACGTCTATGCAGCCTGCGTCCATGGTGTGTTCACCGGAGGGGCATATGCACGGCTCATGGCTTCCGGCATCCGTGACGTGATCTGCAGTGATACGATAGAGCGGGCCTGCAGCAAAGTATCAGCGGCAGAGCAGATCGCCCACGCGATCAGGACCCGTTGACTGCTTTCCGGCAGGTTGTATCATGATTCCCCGTCTGTCGTCTCCGGCCAGGCACCCATGAAAGCAGTGCTTGATGCCAGCATCTTTTTCTCAGACATTAAGCCTGAAGGCGAACTGTATACCACGCCATCAGTCTGCGACGAACTGCGTGATATCCGGTCGAAAGGCAATTTCGAGAAGCTCTCCGCTGCCGGGTTACGTGTCGTCTCTCCTGGGGGTGGGAGCCTGGACCGGGTGCGGGCGGCCGCATTGACCACCCGGGATTCCGGCGTCATCTCCGATACCGATCGTGAGCTCCTCGCCCTTGCCTTGGACCTTGAAGCAGTCCTCTACACAGACGACTTTGCAATCCAGAATGTTGCAACAGCGCTTGGTGTGCAAACACATCCCATAACCCAGAGGAAAGCAAAAAGGGTTTTCTGGAAATACCGGTGCAGCGGTTGCGGGAAGTACTACGACCACGATGGGGAATGCCCGGTCTGCGGTGCAGCGATTAAAAGAAAACTTAAATAGATACCAGCGAATCTCTGTTCATGTCTTCGCTTGACGATCTGATCGGCAGGGCAAAGATGCTCCTTGCAGAAGGCCACAGCCCGGGTCAGATTGCAGATGAGCTCTCCCTTTCCATGGAGACGGTAACGTGGCTGCTCACGCAGGCCAAGGGAACAACCGCACCCAAGGATGTCCATATCGACTGGACAGCGGTTTCGAGCCATGCCCCCCTTCTCGAAGAAACTGCATCGATGCTCCTGAACCGGTATTACCAGGTGCAGCCCAGGGACTGTGAGGGATCCCCCGCAGCGGATGTCATCGTGGGCATTGCCCTCTCGGGTATCCCCCTTGCCACGCTCATTGCCGTGCAGGAAACGGCCCAGCTTGCCATTTACCACCCGGCAAAACAGAACCAGAGCGACCGGCCCACCGGGTCGATCAGCGGAAACTTCGCCTCCATCAGCAGCCAGCGCTGTATTATTGTAGATGACGTGATCACCTCCGGCAACACAATGAAAGAAGTTGTCAAGTACCTCAAGAAGCATAACGCGACACCGGTCGCGATCTGGGTGATCTTCGATAAGCGCGGCATCAAGGATATTGATGGCGTCCCAGTCTACTCGCTCTTCAAGATCTCCCGTATAGATTGATCCTTCCATTTTTCTCCATTATGCTTTCTGGACAGCCAATTATCATCTTAAAAGAAAATGTGGAGCGTAATTACGGGAAGGAAGCCCAGCGCTCGAATATTGCGGCAGCAAAGGCGATCGCCGGTGCCGTCAGGTCAACGCTTGGCCCCCGTGGCATGGACAAGATGCTTGTCAGCCCTACCGGGGATATCGTCATCACCAATGATGGCGCGACAATCCTCGGGGAGATCGCTGTGCAGCACCCCGGCGCCAAGATGGTGATCGAGGTCGCACGCACCCAGGACGATGAAGTCGGGGACGGTACAACAACCGCAGTCATTCTTGTTGGCGCCCTCATGGAACAGGCCGAATCGATGCTCGAACAGGGCATCCACCCGACCGTCATCGCACAGGGTTATCGCATGGGGATGGAGAAGGCGCTCGAGATCGTGAACAGCCTCTCGCTCAAGCTCGACCCCTCGGACCGGAAGCTCCTGATCAAGATCGCAGACACCGCCATCACCGGGAAGTCCATCGAGCAGGTGAAGACCAAGCTTGATGGCATCATTGTCGATGCGGTCATGACCGTAGCCGAGAAGGCGAACGGCAAGATCCTCGTTGACGAAGAAGATGTGATGATCAAGAAACAGAAGGGATCGTCCATGGACGACGCCGAACTGATCCGCGGCGTGGTCATCGACAAGACCCGGGTCCACGAGGGCATGCCCAAGAAGATCACCAAGGCAAAAGTCGCTCTCATCGCAACCCCCCTTGAGATCACCAAGACCCAGGTAAAAGCGAAGATCAAGATCTCCACCGCTGAGCAGATCAATGCCTTCAGCCAGCAGGAGCGCGAAGCATTAAAGAAACTCGCCGATATGATTATTGACAGCGGCGCAAACGTTCTCCTCTGCCAGAAAGGTATCTCGGACATCGCTCAGTTCTACCTTGCCAAAGCCGGTATCCTTGCAATCGAAGACGTACCCGAGAAGGACATGAAGTATGCAGGCCGGGCACTCCATGCAACCATCGTCACCAAGCCTGAGTCACTCACGGCAAAGGATCTCGGGGCTGCGGACCTTGTTGAAGAGGATTCCGAAGGCAGTGTGACACGGATATCCGGGTGCAAGAACCCGAAGACCACGACCATCCTGCTCCGCGGGACAAGCGATTACCTCCTCGACGAGCTCGAGCGGGCCGTTGTCGATGGCACCCGTGTCGTAATGGATGCCATGGAAGACGGTACCTATGTTGTTGGCGGCGGAGCGGTCGAGACCGAGCTCCTGATGAAGATCCGCGAATATGCCCAGACCGTTGGTGGCCGCGTGCAGATTGCCATTGAAGCCTATGCAGCAGCATACGAGTCCATTCCACGGGCACTTGCAGAGAACTCCGGATTCAACCCGATCGATAAGCTGGTCGAGCTCAAGAATGTCCACTCCAAGGGCAAGAAGAATGCCGGCCTGAATGTCTACGAAGGCAAAGTTGTTGACATGCTGGCAGAAGGTGTTATCGAACCCCTCAGGTCAAAGCGCCAGTCCATCCAGAGCGCTTCCGAGACCGCTGTCATGCTCATCCGCGTGGATGATATGATGATCACCCAGCAGGGTGGCAGGGGCGGCGCTCCTCACGGGATGTAAATACTAAAAATCCGTTCCTTTTTTCTTTATTCGTTTTTTTTCACATTCATTCATGATTTGTTTGCTGCAAAATCCGGCAGGAGGTATATGGTCCATAGCGATCCACAGTACCCTGCTACTTTGCCGGGACTCAGATAACTATTAGTGGAATTGAGGAAAAAATTAAGAGAATCGGGTGCCGAGGTAGTCTAGCCCGGGAAGGCGGTAGCCTCGAAAGCTACTGGCGCTTCGCGCCTCGGGAGTTCAAATCTCCCCCTCGGCGTTTGAACGGGAGCATCCTGCTCTCCTCTGATTTTATGATAAGTCGCCTTGTTTTTCCCACACCTGCCCGCCAGCTTCCGGCTACCTGATCGGTCGCGTTGGCCGGGTCTGTCCCGCCATATGAAGGGTAAAAACGGCACACAAACGATCCTGACACCGGAACAGTGTACCTAAGCGCAGTTCCTGCATTTTTTCATCGCATGAAGATGTGCGTGAAACGGGCAAAAATCTCCCGCATATTTCCCATCAGCATCCTTACCCCGGCAAACACTGAAAAACGGACAATATCAACGATTTGAGTTAAATAAAGAGAAAAAACGGGATTTCACGGATTTGATCGTTTAAAAATTATTAAATACGGCCTGTTCCTAGTACATGTAACAAAACCATGCACTGTATCGTGTATGGCAGGTACCGTTTATGGCAGGGTGCATGAACATGCTTCGAATCAGACAGAACAAACCGTTGGTATCCGGAGACGCAAAATCGTTCCGGGCCATACGGAGACTGAACCTGAACCGAACCTACATGCCGCTGAAGATCGGTGCGATTGCAGGTTATATTATCCTTGGAATGCTCTCGGCATCCACATCTATGTTTGGCATCCTTGTCGGGGCAGTTCTTCGAATGGTCGGATTATAATCCATTCTTTGTACTGGCTGCGTTAACAACCACTCTTTTTACCAGTATCCGGGGAAGACCGGAGGATCCCGTTCGGTGTTTTTAAAAATACGCAAGAACCCCCAGCGCTCCGTGCACAATGGCAACGAAGATCGCGATCATTGCACAACGCGGGTGCCAGGCAAAAGGTATCGTGTGGATTCCCCTGCGGTTCAGGATCGCAATTGCTGCTGCGAAAAAGAAGAGCAGGATGGTCGCAATCCCAAGATAGAATATCAGCGGTTTGCCGAAAATGGGGGCATAAGAGATCTCCAGGAACATGGCTCACTCCACGACCGTGATGGTGCCTTTCATGAACGGGTAGATCATGCAGTCATAGTTATAGACACCCGGGCGATCGAACAGCTGGCTGAAGGACTGGCCTGCCGCGAGGAGTTGGGGGGACCGGGAGAACGCGTTGTTAGCAAACAGGATCCGGTGCGGGTGATCATCCCCGTTCACCCACCGGACGGTCGAACCCACCTTCACCGTCAGGTTAGCAGCGGGTGTGAAGGCGTCCTTAATGATAGTAATAGTATTGTCGGATACCGAAACGGTACTTTCAGGAGTGATCACGGCAGTTGCGGGAATATAGGTTCTCGCCGTTGTGGGGGCGGCAGAGTGTGTTGGCACGGGAGTGTCCGCAGGCTGGGGGGAGGACTGGGTGCATCCGCAGGCAATGATGAAGCAGGCTGCGAGAAGTACGAGCACGAACAGTTTCTTCATACCGTAGTGTCAGCAGCCCGGGTAAAAAAAGTGATCAGAGACCCCGGGTACCGGGTGAGCGATACCCATTGCGATCTCTGGCCGTAATTCCGGGATCAGGGAGCGCAAACTTCAAGGGCAGCGATCGTCTGGAGAAATTTCCCGATACGATACTCATCCGAGAGAACGAACTCCCGGAAGACTGCATCGGGCAGGAGGCGGGCGAACTTCCAGCCTTCCCGGGGCGGTAAGGGGAGCAGGCGGCCGATCTCATGCCGGTCCATTACCTTAACAGCGAGCAGCGCCGATACCACATCCTCCCGGCAGCCAGTCTTCCCCAGGCCCGTGATCCGGATCACAGAGTCGTTGTAGTGGGCCCGGGCGCTGCCCCCCAGCCGTTTCTGCAGGAGTATCGCAACGATGTGGTTGAACCGGCTCCCGTTCGGGGAGGAAACCTGAACGATCCGCCGGTCATTTCTCCGCTTCTCGATGACAACCAGACGTGCCTTCCCCCCTCCTTCAGGTATCTTTGCAAGCAGGGGGGAAAGGAGCGCCTGCTCTTCGTCCCTGAGCGGCAGATGGGACCCTGCCCGGTCCCGGATCTGCTGGATCCGACGGCAGACAATGGATGAGAGGCTGCTCTCCCCGGCACCGGTCCAAAAGGTGCGTGCGGAGCCGGCACTACCGGAGGGGACTACCACAACCAGGTTGTGCCCCTCGTCGCTCTTCACCATCGACCAGTTACGGCCACCAAGCGAGACCTCCTCCCCGGTGCGGGAGTTGACGAAACGGGCATCGAGATTTCCCACAACCTCGCCATCGGGCGTAACCGCCCGGTACTCCCCACCTCCATTGATCACCGAGTAGAGATCTTTCCAGTTCGACCGCCCGAATGCCCGCTCCGCCTCGGTCCCGGGCATCAGCATCTCCCCGTCGGTTGTTATGTAACCATCCAGGACGAGACGGCTGATCACCCCGTCCAGCGCCTGCCTGCTGATTCCGCGGAAGGCAGGACGGGAGAGCAGATCCTTGATCAGCTTTCCCCGTCCTGCCCGTGACGCATGGTGCAGGTACAGGAACACCTGCTGGAGCAGGACGTTCCAGGGCTGCTCCGGTGGGAAGAGACACTCGACCTCCCGATCCATGGCGCATTCGATGATCGCGACACTGCAGAGCAGCTCGCAGGGATCTTTGAGCACCCAGGCAACGTATGCAGCTGCTCCCCGCCTCCCGCTCCGGCCCATCCGCTGGAGGAACGAGGAGACCGAGTCAGGTGGGCCAACCTGAACAACCACATCGAGGTCACCGATATCAATACCCAGTTCTAGCGTACTCGTGCATATGGTGCAGGCCCCGTCTTCGGAGAGGAACGCGTCCTCCGCAGATTTCCTGGTCGAGGGCGAGAGCGAGGAGTGGTGGATGTGGAGGTTCCGGACCTTGCCCTCAAGTGCCTGGACCAGGTGTTCGGCAACGCTCCGGCTGTTGACAAAGACGAGGGATTTCCTCCCGGCAACAATCCCTGCCAGCGCATCGATCCGCCGGTTTTCGTCAGGTTCGATAAGGAAACTGAACTGCTTCTCCCGTGGCAGTGTCGGGACTACGACCAGCTCGGTACCCTGACGCTTGTCCGAGAGCCAGGTGAGCACTTCCTCCGGGTTCCCGGTAGTTGCCGAGAGGCCGATCCGCTGCACCTTCCGCCCGGTAATCCCGTCCATCCTGTCGAGCAGGACCTTAAGCTGCACTCCGCGGTCCGTTTCCACAAACGCATGGAGTTCATCGATGATGATCGACCGGACATTCCTGAGATCGGCGGATACCGTCCGCTCCTGTAGGAGGACCTCGAGGGATTCCGGGGTGGTCATCAGGAAATGAGGGGGTTCGCCTTCCTTCCACGAACGATCCCCTTTCGGCACGTCCCCATGCCACTTCGTCACCGTGAGGGCTGTGGGGATACAGAACGCAGCAAACCGCTCCTCCTGGTCGTTGATCAGCGCCTTGAGGGGCGAGAGGTAGAGACAGGCAATCCCGCTCCTGCCATGTTTGAGAATATCGTCCATCACCGGTATGAGGGCTGCTTCCGACTTCCCGCCCGCTGTAGGTGCAATCACCAGCACGTCATTGCCAGAAGAGATTGCGGAATAGGCCCGCTCCTGCACTTCGCGAAGATCGGTCCATTCGAGCCGCTGGGAAAGTATGCCCTGGAGCGATTCGTGCATGGAGGAGAAGACGGACGACACGATATACAAGGGTTGTGTCCCGGGCATTATGGCTTTTCCCGTCGGGATCCTGTATCAGGTCTGCAGGGCGAAAATGGTTGCGCCCGGTGCCACCTGATTTCCGGGTAGCCCTGCGGGAATATTCCCACCATTCCCCGGGAGAAACTTTTTTTGTCCTGCGCACCGAGACATTACCATGGAACTCGCACAGCAGAAGTGCACAACTTATAAGCCGGGCTCCCCGCCACTCACCCGGAAGGAGACGATGGAGCTTCTCAACGGTGTTCCCGGCTGGTCACTCCGGAACGGGCACATTGTCAGTACCTTCACGTTCCCCGACGCAGTTGCCTGCATCGCTTTCTTCTCGGAGATCACAAGTCTCGCCACAGAAGAAGGCCACTTCCCGGACCTCTGCATGAAAGAGTCCCGGTTCGTCGAGGTCTCATTCTATACCTATCCCGCCGGCGGCCTCACCATGAATGACTTCATCATGGCAGCAAAACTCAACGGGATGGGAAAAGACCAGTAATTCTTTTTAAAAAATAATTTTTTAGTCCAGCCCGAACTTCCGGACAATTTTCTCCCGGATCGCTTCTTTGGGATAGGCACCGATAATCCGGTCCACCAGCTGGCCACGGGAGAAGATCATCATCGCAGGGATCGCATCGATGTTGAACTGCATTGCGAGCCTGCGGTTCTCATCGGTATTGCATTTCCCGAACGCAACTTTGCCGCCAAACTCCTTTGAGAGCTCGTCCATGATGGGCGCAATCCGCTGGCAGGGTCCGCACCATTCTGCCCAGAAATCCACCACGGCAAACTGGTTCGTAGTGATGAACTGCTGGAAGTGCATCTCGTCAACATTCTCTACGCAACCCTTATTCTCGTGTTTCATTTTTTCTTCCAACTCCTTCCTGCGCTTCTCCCGGAGAAGGGCAAGCTCATCGTCCATGATCCAGTATTACCGTCACTGCTCATTTAATGCAGTATATCTGCGGATGCCGACTATATTATAACCCTGATTATAGGAAGCGAGGTAGGGTAGTCAGGATATCCCGACGGGCTCATAACCCGTAGATCGATGGTTCAAATCCATCCCTCGCTACTGCTTTTTCTTAGGTTTTTGTCCGGCACGGACACATTCTGATTGTGTTTTTTCCTGCAGCGAAATCTACGGAGGTTACCAGGATACTTCTGTTCGCAAGGAGAGGAATCACCAGGGAGCATCATGACTGGTGACCAATGCAGCTGGTGATACGTTTTCAAGCTCGATCAGGATCGTCATTAAAAATTTTAAATCAAGATTTGATGATTTTTTCAAGCAGGATTGATTGATCTGCAAACGGTTTTCAGGAAGGGGTCATGAGGTGATTGGAAAATTTCCAATCACAATCTGCCCGTTTTTTATCCAGGAGTTTGATCGTTTCAGCTTGGGGGTACCCCAGTTCAGCGAGAATCTCCCAGAACACTATTCTTTCCTCGCCACCGTCACGATGAACGTCCGGTTCCGGTACACCACATCCACATCAGAAAACCCGGCCTCCCGCAGCCACGCGAGCTGGTCCGAGAGCTTCTCGTTCCGATCAAGCTCATCCCGTCGCTTCAGGATCTCCGCATGCTGCGATTCGGTCATCGGGCCACTTCTGAGGAATTCGTTCCAGTATTCAAGATACCGTCCCCGGAAATACAGGGTCTCGCCATCCGCCTGATCCGCGTTCACGAACATCCCGCCGGGTTTCAGGCACACAAAAACGCGCTTGAAGAGGAGTCGTTTTTCCTCGGGTGCTAGGTGATGGATCGAGAGGGCCGAACAGGCAATATCGTATGGCCCGCCAAGCTCGCCCGCGGAATAATCGCTCACCACGTACCGGGTATTCTCACGGCCGGCAAACCGCTGTTGCGCCATCTCCAGCATGTTCTCGGCGATATCCACGAGCGTCAGGTGCGCCTGCGGGAACTTCTCCAGCAGGCATGCGCTCATCAGGCCGGTCCCTGCACCGATGTCGAGGACATCAGGTTCAGGATTTCCTGATTCCGCTGCCCAGACTGCGGTGCCATAGAACTGCCGCATCTCAGGGATGATGTACTCCCGCTGGGTATCGTAGTACTGTGCGAACTGGTTGAATGCCTGCCTGATGTGCTCCATGAATACACCTGTTGCCAGAGCCCGGTATGGGTAATCCGGTATTGATAGATCGGCTCGGCAAAGCCAAAAAAGATCGGTGATCCTGATAGGATATGTTTCCGGAAGAACGGTTATGCTTCGAACGACCCGAGCTTGGACTGGACCGTCCCGTCCACGAAGTTGATCTGGCAGGTCTTTGCCTTCTCCCCTTCGATGGGAAGCGGGTAGCAGCCCGTGAGGCAGCCGGTGCAGAGGCTCTCGCGGTCGAACCCGATCGCTTCCACGAGCGCATCGATCGAGACATGATGGAGGGTAGTAGCCGTGATACTGTGCCTGACCTCATCCTCGGCCTTGTTGCTCGCGATCAGCTCCTCGCGGGTCGGCATGTCCACACCAAGGTAACAGGGAGCCTTGATCGCAGGGGAGCCGATCCGCATGTGGACCTCGCGGGCACCTGCGTCCCGCATCATCTCTATGATCCGTTTCGAGGTCGTACCACGGACAATGCTGTCATCCACGAGCACCACGGACTTGTCCTTTAAGTGTGCAGGGATCGGATTGAGCTTGATCCGGACCGCCTTCTCCCGCTCTTTCTGGGATGGCATGATGAACGTGCGGCCCATGTACCGGTTTTTCATCAGGGACTCGACAAACGGGATCTTCGAGCGTTCCGCGTACCCGATCGCGTACGCAGTTCCTGAATCAGGTACCGAGCAGACCGAATCGGCCTTTACCGGATCTTCTTCAAAGAGTTTCTGGCCGATCTGCCGGCGGACGTCGTATACGAGCACACCATCGATAATCGCATCTGCGCGTGCGAAGTAGATATACTCGAAGATGCAGTGGGCACGCTTGCCGGCCACCGCGATCTGCATGCACCTGACTCCTTCCGCATCGATCCGGATCAGTTCGCCGGGCTTCACATCCCGCAGGAACTTTGCGCTCAGGGCGTCAGCGGCAACGCTCTCTGAGGCCACCATGTACCCATGCTCGGTCTTCCCGATGCAGAAGGGTTTGATACCCAGCGGATCCCGGAAGCCATAGAGAACCCCGTCGATCATGATCACGACCGAGTAAGACCCCACGAGCTTGCGCATGCAGAAGCTGACTGCGTCTTCCACCGACCCCGAGTTGCTGATCGCATCGATCAGGATCTTTGCTATGATCTCGGTATCGGTCGTTGTCGTGAAGATCTGGCCGGCCTGCTCGTACTCTGCCCGGAGCTCACAGGTATTGACCAGGTTCCCGTTATGGGCGATCGAGATGAAGTGCTCCTGGAACTGGAAGTTTAAGGGCTGGATATTCTCGGGAAGATTCGCGCCCGTTGTCGGATACCGCACATGGCCGATGCCGGCAGTGCCTTTCAGATCGGATAAAACAGAGGGGGAAAACACATCGGCTACAAGCCCGTTTCCCTTGAACTTGTGGACCAGGGTGCCGTCAAAAGTGGATATTCCGGCGCTCTCCTGGCCACGGTGCTGGAGAGCGTACAGGGCATAATAGAGCTGGATTGATACACCGCCAGCATCGACGATGCCAACGATTCCGCACATGGTACAACTCTTAATGCGTAGGGATTTTCGGTCTCTTGGTGTTCCACTTGTTGCTGATCATCTTTGTGCTTCTGCCAAAACCACAGGCAGAGCAGACTTTCTTCTGGGCGTGGAACGAGATCTTCCCACAGCGCCGGCAGGCGATATGGGTGAACTTGTTCCTCTTTCCCATTGATGGAGTGCCTTTTGACATGTTACTTCACCTTATTGTTCGAGTGATGGAGAGATATAAATTACATTATCCCCACGGACGATGAGCGTGCCTACTTTCTGGACCTGCCCGTTCTCC
>NZ_JBEKRH010000020.1:0-34786 GCF_049518935.1 Methanoregula sp. | reverse complement strand
TTATTAGATAGACAACCTCTTTGTTATGGCACAAAGGCGAGGGTAGCCAAGCCAGGTCAAAGGCGCTAGGTTGAGGGCCTAGTCTCGTAGGAGTTCTTGGGTTCGAATCCCATCCCTCGCATCCGGCTCTAAGGGTCAAATCTTTTCTAAAAGCGTTCAGAATCCTAAATCCCTGAGAAGTTTTAAGGCAACCCCTAAGACTGAATGTAATGTGTTCAGCGATAGGAGTTCTGGTTCATCCCCTTCTGAAACCGTCGAGTTTCACCACATCAAACCCGAGTACGCTCCCCGTTCGCTCGCAAATGCACTTCAGGAGGGGCGAATCACCGCCGATGACCGCACTCTTATCGAAAATCATGTTGCATGGGTCGCGGTGACCAGCAATATCAGCCCTGGACGAGTTAATAAGCTCACGTTTAATCTCGTAAAAATGCGGAGATTTCTTGGCCCATACAGAACCAATACCATTAATGATATCTATGCCGGCATTAGCCATCTGAAAAATGCACGGGTCAAAGGTCATCCCTATTCCGGAAATTATTGATATTTTTCTTTGATAAGACAAAGCATTGGAGCGACCACCATTACTGACTCTTTAATTCTGATTAAAGGAAAGAAAATGCTGTTCTGTAAAACTCTCAAAGAATCATTTTGACACTCTCAGGAGCCTCAGCAACGATCCTTTCCCCGCATGTATTAGTAGTTCCGAACGTAACTTCCGACATAAAAAATGTATACTATTGAAATTTGATTTCTTTTTTGCAATCACATCAACAAAACGGTCGCGTATTGCTGGAAAACGTTATTTTTTATAAAATTATGACGTGGTACTGATATGATTTTCCTCTCAATTTTCTTATTTATACTTGCCGGATTATTTGAAATCGGTGGAGGATACCTCATCTGGATGAGGGATGGCAAAGGATTTGAATATGCGGTGCTTGGTGCAATTCTGCTCGCGTTGTAGGGGATTATTCCCACATTACAGAATGCAAATTTCGGGGAGGGTATATGCGGCGTACGGTGGAGTTTTTATAGTGCTTGCATTGCTCTGGGGTCGGCAGATCGATGGAGTAACACCGGATATGTTTGACATCCTCGGCGACGCAATCGCACTCATAGGTGTATCCGTCATTATGTACTGGCCACGATGATCCGTTCACATGATTTTTAATGAACCAGCAGACGGTGATTGAGTTTAGCCCGGACTCGATCCCCGCAGAGGTGAACGCACACCAGCCGGTGCATCACAGAGAATATTGGTTTTCGATTCCCTCTCCCCGGAAACCTATGAACTCGAATCCCTTGCCCGTAAATTCATCCGTGCTGGGCGGATGCACCCTCACGGGAATCATTATGAAAAATTTCCATGGGAAAAAAGGGTCGTATAGAGAAATTTTTCTATCCCGCGTAGTAAGAGAAGAATTAAAGAAACGTATGGCGGAACCCCGTTAGAGAGTTTTTTGAGTCGACTTCCCTATATTTCCGATCAATGATAATTGAATGCGCAAGCCACCATTCCGCCGCATTACTTCTTACCGGTGCTGCATCAGATGCGCAACCAATACTAATAATGCCGCACCTACTAGAAAACCGATAAAGATCAAAATGCTCCTCACCCATATCTGGCGGTTGGTGAGCACACCTCCCCCGGTAGATGACGGTTCCGGCTCCAATCTGAATCGTGATAAATCGAGCTCTGAAAAATGCTGCAAATCATACCGGAACTCTCTGATAGTTTGATAGCGTTCTTCAGTGTCTCGGCGTATTGATTTGAGCACCACTGCATCAATGCCCGGAGGGATTGATGACTGGATAGTGCGGGGCGAGACAGGAATTGCAGTGAGGTGCTGATTCATGACAGCAAGGGCATTATCACCCTGAAATGGCAGTGTGCCGGTAAGCAATTCATAGATAATCATCCCCAGAGCGTACACATCAGTACGGGAATCCCCCCGTTTCCCCTGAATCTGTTCAGGTGCCATATAATCCGGAGTTCCAAAGGTATTCGAGGCCCATCTCCACGTTACCCTTCGCGAACCTTCAAGCAACGCGCTCCCAAAATCAAGAATGTGAATTTTACCATCCGGCCCGATAATAATATTTTCGGGTTTCAGGTCACGGTGATAGACACCGTTCGCATGAAGATACTCGATTGTCCCGGCGAGCTGGTCAGCAAGAGAGAGAACCTCGCTGAGCGGTAACGGCGCATGTTCGCTGATGTAGGTGCGGAGAGGAATGCCTTCGATAAATTCCAAGACGAGGAATACGCAATCAGATCCTTCATTGAAGCTGATTGCCCGAGGGATCGCGGGATGTTTCAGTTTCTGCCCGATCGAGACCTCGCGACGAAAACGCTCGTACGTTGCGAGATCCCCAAGTAATGCAACATCAGGGAACTTAAGAATTACCAGCGTGCCATCAGGGGCATTTGCCTTGTAGATCTGACTGAACCCCCCTTGGGCTAGCAATCCCAGTATTTTATAATTACAGATCAGGTCGCCTTCCTTATACATCAACAAACCTCACTGCCTGCTTCTGGAAAATTTCTCATTTCGTGTCTCTTTTGGGCATAAAGCCGATGGATACACAGTCTCTGGATATTATGTTTATTCCTATATTATTTTAGAGTGAACGGTGCTGGCAGATTCTTAATCTTTTGAACTAACTCATTCGAAAGAATGTTCGCCAGGAAAACGCGGGAGCGGTGCAGTTTCCTACGGTTTCGATATGAAATGCAATCGCGGTAATGTTATCCGGGGCTCCGGCACTGAGTGCAACCCGTACAAGTTTTTCACAAGCTGAACTGACATCATTTTGCTGCATCGCATTCAGAATTTCCTCTTCTGTAAGTTCTGACCACAATCCGTCACTGCAGAGAAGATAAGTGTCCTCGGGGCGAACCTTTTCACGTATTATATCTGCATTCATGAATAGCTCGCTGCCAATTGAACGGGTCAGCTGGTGGCGCCCGGGATGTGTCGACGCCTGTTCCGCGGAGATCAGGTGCATCTGGAGCAAATCATTCGACATGGTGTGATCACGGGTTAATATTTTGATACAATCATCTCGTAAACGGTACAGTCGGCAGTCCCCAATATGCCCGACGGTTAACGAATCCTGGTCAAGTGCGACGACCGTTAACGTGGTCTGCATTTTACGGAATAATTCAGGGTCTGACTGTGCCACGCAGAACACTTTTTGATTTGCCTTCTGCATTGCCTGGCCAATCATTCCGTCCGCCGCCCCCCCATGCCATTTATAAAATTCAGCTTTGACAGATTTCAGGGCCGTCCTGCTGGCAATAGCCCCTCCACGATGTCCACCAAGCCCATCAGCAACGGCAAAGATATACCTTGACGCGGACTCAGTCTCTGTTTTTACTTCGATGGAATGACCTACCCAATGGGCATCCTCGTTCTGGGACCGCATCAATCCCTGGTGAGTTATGACCCGCCACTTCACAATGACACCGATCAGGTTTGGCTTCCTGCCAGGTGATTGCACTATGGAATTTTCTGTCACGGTAATCACACATACCCTTCGATAGTTAAAAATGAGAATATCAGAGTCCGAACGCTTTTTTTGTCACGCGCGTTTGTCTCAGACATTTTCGGGCCCCATTACCTCAGGGAGTAAACCAGTCCTCTGCTGCTAATCTTAATTATGAATTATCAATCTCCAGTCCGGTTGCCTGTGGCATATGTTCGGTCGTTACCGGGTGACCTTCTTTCTTTGTATTGTGAATAAACCACACTGCCCCGGCTACTAGCCAGGCTATGACCACCGCGATGGCAATTACGGCATCCATCGCTGTATTTCCTCCGGCGCTCATACCGATCCAGACGATAGCCCCGAGCATGAGGATATTTGCGAGGAACCCTAACAAGGGAACCAACCTGTGTTTCAGGAAATTTGCATCGGGTCGGTGGAAGAATGCCCACAGGCAGATTAAATTCGTCAGACCATAGAGAAGGAATGTGCCGGTATTTGACGCTAGCGTGATCTGGGTCAGGTTGTCCACGTTCAGGACACCGTACGCGCCGAACGCGGCAGATATCGCAACGAGAATCCAGATTCCGTAGTGAGGAGTGTCGTACTTGCCGTGCAGAATACCGAGCAGGGTGGGCATCTCTTTGTCTTTGCCCATAGCATAGGTTATACGGACACCGGTGTTAAGGCAGGCCAGGGTAGTTCCAATCAGTGCCAGCACCACCGTTGCAGCAAATATCAGGACCAACACGAATCCTGAACCCCCCAGCATAGCGTCACCGATAACTCGCACCATATCCCCAATAGGAGCCCCGGATGCCGCGGCTGCCGCATAACCCGACACTGCGGCCCCCGTCGAATCGGTGCCGGTCAGTTGAGGGCCGACAAAATAGATGGCGGCGAAGTATTCGAACAAATAGGCAAACGCGCCCTGGATGACAAGGGAGAGAAGGATTGCCCATTTGATATCCTTCTTTGGCTGGAGCGCTTCGGAACCAAGGGATGTTACCGACTCGAACCCCACCAACAACAGAATGGCGATCGTTGACTGAAACAGCAGATTGGTGAAGTTATGCGGGATGAGTATGGAAGAGGCGGTCTGGACATATGCCAGTTCCGGATGCGAGTAACGGTACAGTATCGCCAGTATCGAAAAGGCAATGAGTGCCGCAAGCTGGATGGCATTGATGATGATCGCGGTCATCGTCGAACCGTTAATCCCACGATACGCGATATACCCATTCAGGACTGCAAAGATGATGGCTACGAGAATCTGTTGCCATACTGCTAGAGTGATCCCGAATAAGCCAAAGATATACACTATCAGAATGGCCGAGAAGGCTACCATGATACCCGGGTAAATCCAATAGTAGAGATGTGATATCCAGCCTACTAGGAATTTGGCGATTCTTGCCCATTTGCGGTGCTCAGTCTTTTCTTTTTCAAGGAAAGAAGCTTCAGCATAATAATAAGTTGAGCCTGAACCGGCCCGAGGATAAATATTCGCGAGCTCGGCATAGGAAATTGCCGTTAAGAACGCGAGAATAAGTGCGGCGAGAAGGCCCGTCCACATCTCCCCTGCAGTTGTTACACCCCCATTGGTCTGCGCTGCCTGCACCTGGAAGGTGGTCCAGAGAAACGCCCCGGGAGCAATAAGCGCCATGGCATTTACCAGAAGCGAGGTCAGGTTCAGCGTGCGTTTCATTGTTCCAGCGGGTTGACCGCCCGCAGGCTGGTTGTTATTTTGTGCTTGATCCATCGAAATCGAATCCTCATTAGCTAAAAGGGACTTTGTTTGCTTTAATATTAAACTTTTGGAAAGTAACTTCCTTCTACTAGTTATAAATTTTTCTATAAAGTAAAGATTTTGTTATTATATAATAATTAAGATTAATCAATAAGTTTTAAAAAATATATTATTGCATTTATTTTAAAATAAAAAAATTGCGGGGAAACCCCTTCATAGATACTGCTAAATTTAGAATTCATCCCCAAGTTTCATCGGTGCGTACTCTCGCCATCTTCTCTACAGGCAAAACAAATATTTTTCCGTCTCCAATGCGACCTGTTCTCCCGACCTCGCGGATAATCGATATAATCTTATTCACATCATAGCTGTCTACAACCATCATGATCATGATTTTGGGCAGAGTATCAACTTCAACATTTTCTCCCCGATATTCGAGAAGGATACCTTTTTGTTCTCCCCGTCCGGTTATTTCCAGGATACTCATGGCAACATAACCCTTTTCTTCAAGGGCTTTTTTTACCATATCCAATTTCTCTGGCCTTATAATCGCATAAACCATCTTCATAAAATTTAACTCCTTTGTTTATGATTGATTTTACTAGAAGTTGGAACTTTTTTTGATTTCCCAATTTGCTAATTTCCCAATTTGCTATTGTGCTTAAGCAATATTTATAAAATATGGAAGGAAAGATCCTTCTAATGCAAGAAATTCGATTACAAATAGAAAAACTTAATAAAGAAAATTTTGATAATTTCATCGATCTTCATAAAAGATATATTGAATCGGAGAGAACTCGTTATCTTGACACTACTTTAATAAATCGACTAAAAAAAGATGCTTTCTTAACAAATCCTAAATATGAAGCGTATTTGGGAAAAATTGGTCTGGATTGGGTAGCTTATGTTATTATTATCATATCATATTCGACTTTCATAGCATTACCCAGTCTCTCTATTGAAGAAATATTTGTATTAAATAATTTTAGAAACCTTGGGATTGGCGGGGCATTGTTTGAATTTTGCGTACGAAACGCAAAAAAAAGAGGTTGCGGAAAAATTGAGATATCAGTTCCCAACCGGAATGAAAAAGCAAAATTTTTTTTTGAATTCAACAGAGCTATTCCAATTGACATAACCTATTATGAGATCGATTTCTTTGATACAAAAATCGGAAATCCTGATGGGAAGATGACGTATGCGGATCTCCTGAGAAAGAGAAATAAAAGCAAAATTACCAAATTAAATTCTCGAGTGAATGAGATAGTTGTCAATTGATTAGGAAGTGATTTTGAATTGTTCTGATAAGTTGACGGTTGGTCGGGAGTTTCTAATGAAGTGAAAAATTCGCCACCAACCGTCAACTTATCAGAATCGAATAGTTTGTGAAAGTTTCCGGCCTGACCAGATGCTTGCGGCGGTTGAAACGACCGGTTCGGCGAACCTGATCTGGATCCACCGCTTCTCGACTCCAGTACAACCGAATATGTTCGTCTCGGCCCGCGAGTTACCACTCGCAATGCAGACTCTCGATGAGGAACTTGCCTTCGCGAAGAGCGGAACTTCCCGGAGATCCAAAGTCATCGCGGTTAAAATCTGGTGATGATATCTGTGAAATACATGCACCCCCGCCCAAGCTCGATTGTTGCAGCCCTATATACAGCCCACGATCTCAACGTTGATGTCGCAATCCTGCACGGGCCTTCCGGCTGTTCGTTCAAGCACGCCCGATTACTCGAAGAGGACGGAATGCATGTCCTGACTACATCGCTTGCTGACAATAAGTTCATTTTCGGGGGGCAGAAACCACTGGAGAATATGTTGCGGTATTCCGAGGATCATTTAAAACCCCGACGTATGGCGGTCGTCGGTACCTGCGTGACGATGATAATCGGCGAAGACCTTCAGTACGCGATTGACGGGGCGGGTGCGATAACTCCCACGATCGCGGTTGATATCCACGCGGGGTATCTTGAGAATATTGCCGGTGTTCTCTCCACCTTGGAAGCTGCAGAGCGAACTGGCTGGATCTCTCTTGAGGAACTTTCCCGTCAGCGGTTTATGCTGGGGAAGGCCAACGAGATCGAACATGTGAGGGGGGCCGCCTCAAAATTGTATATCGAGGCTTTCCCGCGGGGATCTCAAGCATGAGGCTGGTCAGGAGCTCCTGCGATTCGCCCGGAGTGGCGCAAGGGAGGTTGCGATCATGAACGCGAAGAAAGAGACTGCTTACATGTTTGCCGATGAACTGCTTGCGCTCCACGAGGTGTGCCCGGATGCCGACATCACCTATATAGCCAACCTCGAACATCGTGGCCTGCCCAAGACCCGGGCCGATGCGCTGCAGATATATGACGAGCTTGCGAAACGCGGGCTGGAACCAAAATTTATCGGGGCGCTTGATGAATACGGTGCGAATGGTGACGTGCTTGGCAAACGGCTCCGGCAACTTGCGCCCTCGTTCGCACTCATCGCCAGTGTCCCTTATGCGATTCCTCCTGAATATACTGACGAGATCGAATGTTTCTCGATCACCAACGGTCCCAGGCAGGTCGCATCTCTCCGGGAGATCGGTCATACGCATGTCATTGTGGAGATCGATCTCCACCTCAAAACCCTCGGTGTCTGCGAGATCGTTGAGAGCGAATTAGAGGCAGTGCTCCGGAGCCTTCCATGAAGACAATCCCGTTTACTGAAGATCAAACCGCAAGTGATTATACGTATAAAAACTAGAAAATGGGACTTTAATTCCGAAAGATGCAAAATTTTTCAAGCATTCTTTACTCTATTAACATCATAAAACTGCACTGATGGGTGTGGTATATCTTCGAGCCTTTAGCATTTTCTACTAAAGATAACTTTTCCGTCGGTTTTCTGAAATCACTAATTTATCAATAAATTTTCTGTATTGAAGCCACGAGAAGGCATCAGAATCCTGAAAGATTGATTAGTATGTGCGGTTTGCAAAACTATGAAGTGATGCCCCGCTGAATGCAGCAACATTCGCCGTGTTGATGAGTGTCATCGCCCAATAAATGGTTCATTTGTTACATGGAAGGAATATTCCTTCCTAGTGATAATTATAAATATTTGCGCACTGTATGTTTGTATATATGAAATGGAGGCACTATGAAAAAGCACGTAATTGAAGGTAACGAAGGTCGTGTCCGACCGATCGCTATTTTCTCTCCAACGACGACGCCCTGTGCTTGTCGTCACTGTATCGATCATACAGGTTCTGGTCCAAACGGAAAATCAACCAGTCTACTTCTGGGCGGAATGACTAAGGCACGAGTACCAGAATTCACCCGGATCGCCGGCTCTGACACGTTCACTCACTCACCATCCTTTGGTCCCGAACCGGAAGTTGGGTTTGGCGGATACCAAGGAACGAAAACCTGATCATCGGCGATATCGCGGTGACAATAAAAAACGAGATCTCTTCGGATCAGATCATCAAAAGATTTCGGAAAAAAATCTGACAACATTACAAGCAGAGGCGTATAAGAAATGAAACGACAAGTAGCAATTTACGGAAAGGGCGGTATCGGCAAATCAACGACAACCCAGAACACGGTTGCGGCGCTCGCAGAAGCAGGGAAACAGGTAATGGTCGTAGGGTGCGACCCGAAAGCGGACTCGACCCGGCTCCTTCTCCACGGGCTGTGCCAGAAGACCGTGCTCGACACCCTGAGAGATGAAGGTGACGACATTGAGCTCGAGGCAATCCTGAAACCCGGGTTCGGGAACGTCCGGTGCGTGGAGTCCGGCGGGCCGGAGCCCGGCGTCGGCTGTGCGGGTCGCGGTATCATCACATCCATCAACCTGCTCGAATCGCTCGGGGCCTATACGGACGACCTCGACTACGTCTTCTACGATGTGCTCGGCGACGTAGTGTGTGGCGGGTTCGCGATGCCGATCCGGGAAGGGAAGGCCGAAGAGATCTACATCGTCGCCTCCGGCGAACTGATGGCGCTCTATGCGGCGAACAACATCGCAAAAGGTATCCAGAAGTACGCGACGAACGGGAAGGTGCGGCTCGGCGGCATTATCTGCAACAGCAGGAAAGTCGACAATGAACGCCCTCTTCTCGAGGCATTCGCCCAGGAACTCGGGTCCCAGCTCATCTACTTCGTCCCGCGTGACAACCTCGTCCAGCGGGCCGAGATCCACAAAAAGACGGTCATCGACTTCGACCCGACCTCCGGCCAAGCAGACGAGTACCGGAAGCTCGCAAAAGCCATCGACGAGAACAAGATGTTCGTCATCCCGAAACCGATGAAACAGGAACGGCTGGAGGAACTCATGATGCAGCACGGCTTCCTCGACGCGATGTGAGAGCGAAAAAACCAGACAGGAAACAGTCGGAAGTGTAGCAATGTTACTGATACGTGCAATAGTTCGACCGGAGAAGAAAGACGACGTTCTCGCGGAGCTCTCCTCTGCGGGGTTCAATGCGGCGACGATGGTGGATGTCGTGGGACGCGGCAAGCAGAAGGGGATCAAGATCGGCGGGATGGTCTATGACGAGATCCCCAAGATCCTGATCCTCGTTGCCATCCAAGACGCAGACAAGGAGAAGGTCATCGGGACGATCTTAAAGACCGCAAAGACCGGGAGCGACGGGACATTTGGCGACGGGAAGATCTTCGTCTCACCCATCGACGAGGTCTACACCATCTCGAAGGGCACGAGCGGACTTTAGGAGGGACTGCCCGTGAAAGAAATTCTGGCAGTGGTCCGGATGAAAAAGACCGGCGCCACGAAAAAAGCCCTCGTCGCAGCCGGCGTCGCCGGGTTCACCGCGGTGAAGGTCTCGGGACGGGGCAGGCTCGTCACCGACCCGGCCCGGATCGAGGAGTGCAAAGCAAAACTCCTCGCTATGGGTGTGAACGAGGGTGGAGCAGGAGCGGATACCGAGCAGCTCGTCACGAGTTTTCTCGACGGATCCCGGTTCTTCCCGCGCCGGCTTTTCACGATCCTCGCGCACGATGACGATGTGCCGCGGATCGTCGAGGCGATCACGGACGCGAACAGGACCGAGCACGGCATCGGGGACGGAACGATCTTCGTGATGCCGATCCTCGACGCGGTGCGTGTCCGCACCGGTGAATCGGGAGAAGCGGCAATCTGGTAAGGAGGCATCTGATGACAGACATTGAAGCTACGATCGACGAGATGCTGACCCCGTACCCGGACATGGTGAAGAAAAACCGGAAGAAGCATCTCATCGTCAAGAACGACGAAGCCGCGTGCTGCCCGCAGATAGAGGCAAACACCCGGACCATCCCCGGCATTATCTCGCAGCGCGGCTGCGCATACGCCGGCTGCAAAGGCGTGGTCGTCGGCCCGATCAAGGACATGGTGACCATCACCCATGGCCCGGTCGGCTGCGGGTACTACAGCTGGGGCACAAGACGGAACAAAGCACGGGCCGATGACACGACCCCGAAAGACAAAGTGTACTCGAACCTCTGCTTCACGACCGACATGCAGGAGCCGGACATCGTCTTCGGCGGCGAGAAGAAGCTCGCAAAGATGATCGACGAAGTCGTCGCAACCTTCCACCCGCGGGCCATCAACATCTGCGCCACGTGCCCGGTGGGGCTCATCGGCGACGATATCAACGCGGTCGCAAAAGCGGCCGAGCAACGCCACGGGATACAGGTGCTCGCGTACAACTGTGAGGGATACAAGGGCGTCAGCCAGTCGGCCGGTCACCATATCGCGAACAACAACATCATGCAGAACGTTATCGGGACAGGCACCGAGCGGAAGCATGGGAAGCACGTCATCAACATCCTCGGCGAGTACAACATCGGCGGGGACGGGTGGGAACTGGAGCGGATCCTCAAAGAGGTCGGCTACACGGTTAACTGTGTCCTCACCGGGGATTCGAGCTACCTCGACATCAAAAACCTGCACCTTGCGGACCTCAACCTCGTCCAGTGCCACCGGTCGATCAACTATATCGCAGAAATGATGGAGACCAAGTACGGCACACCGTGGCTGAAGGTCAACTTCATCGGCACCGGGTCGACGAACGAATCGCTGCGCCAGATGGCCCGGTGTTTCGGCGACGAGGAACTCGTCAGGAAGACCGAAGAAGTCATCGAGCGGGAGACCGCACGGGTCGGGCCCATCCTCGACCAGTACCGGAAAGTGCTGCAGGGCAAGACCGCGTTTGCAATCGTCGGCGGATCCCGGAGCCACCACTACCAGTACCTCCTCCGCGACCTCGGCATGGAGATGATCATCGCCGGCTACGAGTTTGCCCACCGGGACGACTACGAGGGCCGGCAGGTTATCCCCACCATCAAGACCGACGCTGACAGCAAGAACATCCCTGAGCTCCACCTCGTCCCTGACGAAAAAATGTACAAGGAAGCGCACGTCCACCTGAACATGTCGAAGGAGAAGTTCGAGGAGCTGAAAGCAAAAGTCCCGCTCAACTACTACGAGGGCATCTACCCGAACATGAAAGAGGGGCAGGTCATCATCGACGATGCAAACCACCACGAGGTCGAAATACTGATAAAAACGGCCAAACCAGACCTCTTCCTCTCGGGCGTCCGGGACAAGTACATCGTCCACAAGATGGGCGTCGCGTCAAAACAGTTGCACGCCTACGACTACAGCGGGCCCTACGCTGGCTACAACGGCGCGATCAACTTCGCCCGCGACGTTGTCAATGCGCTCACGACCCCCGCATGGAAACTGATCACCCCGCCATGGGAGCGGGAGAACGAACAACGGAGTGAATCCAATGCTTGAATGCGTACCGGAAGGAACGGCCGGCCACACGACCGGCAAGATCAACCCGGCAAAAACCTGCCAGCCGATCGGCGCGATGTACGCGGCGCTCGGCATCCACGGGTGCCTGCCCCACAGCCACGGCTCGCAGGGCTGCTGCGCGTACCACAGGATGCACCTGACCCGGCACTTCCGGGACCCGGTGCTCGCGAGTTCGAGTTCCTTCACGGAAGGAGCCTCGGTCTTTGGCGGGGCCGCGAACCTCAAGACCTCGATCAAGAACGTGTTTGCGATCTACAACCCCGAGATCATGGCGGTCCACACCACCTGCCTCTCAGAGACGATCGGGGACGACATCCCGAATATCCTCAAACAGTCCGAGATCCCGGAGGGAAAGCACGTCATCCACGTCAACACCCCGAGCTACCAGGGCTCGCACATCACCGGGTTCTCCGGCATGGTCAAAGCGATGGTCTCGTACCTCGCGCAGACTGACGGGGAAGAGAAGAAGAACCAGCTCAACGTCATCCCCGGGTTCGTCAACCCGGGCGACATGCGGGAGATCCGTAGGATCGTCACCGAGCTCGGGGTCAGGACGATCATGTTCCCGGACACCTCCGATGTCCTCGACTCGCCGCTGACCAGCAAGTACGAGATGTACCCGGAGGGTGGGGCGACCATCGCGGAGATTCGCGACTCGGCCAACTCCTCGGCAACGATCGCGCTCGGGGCATGGGCGTCCAACGATGCTGCCGACCTCCTGCAGGAGAAATTCGGGGTCACGGGTATTCCGCTCAAGCTCCCGATCGGGCTGAAAGCAACGGACGACTTCATCATGGCGGTCAAAGACTGGTTCGGCGTCGTCGTCCCGAAGTCGCTCGCCATCGAGCGGGGACAGGTCGTGGACACCCTCATCGACACCCACTTCCACTACCAGGGGAAGAAAGTCGCGATCTTCGGGGACCCCGACCACGTCATCGCCCTCACGGAGTTCGTCCTGACGATGGGCATGGTCCCGAAGTATATTCTCACGGGCACGCCCGGCAAACAGTTCGAGCCGGAGATCCGGAAGATGCTTACCGAAGCAGGGGTGGAGGGCAGCAAAGTGAAAGCGGAAGGCGACCTCTTCGAGCTCCAGCAGTGGATCAAGGAGGAGAAAGTCGACCTCATCCTCGGGACATCGTACGGCAAGTACATCGCCCGGGCCGAGGACATCCCGCTCGTCCGGGTCGGCTTCCCGGTCCTCGACCGGGCCGTCCACCCGCTGATGCCGGTCGTCGGCTACCGTGGCTGCCTGCGGCTGATCGAGCAGATCTCAAGCGCGCTCCTCGAACGCCGGGACCGCGACTGCCTCGACGAGGATTTCGAACTCGTGTTGTAGGATTTCACAAAGAAGGAGAAAAAACCATGGAGGACCTTTGTGCGGTGCCGTCGGCCCCAAACGCCTGCATCAGCGAACGCCAGAATTCCATCGCGAGCGGCGGGAAGAACAAGACCGCCATCCACTGCGCCGACGACAGCCTCGCGGGCTCGGTGAGCCAGCGGGCCTGCGTCTTCTGCGGGGCCCGGGTGGTTTTAAACCCGGTCACGGACGCGGTCCACCTCGTCCACGGCCCCATCGGGTGTGCCACCTACACGTGGGACATCCGGGGGTCATTGTCGAGCGGTTCGGAGATGTACCGGAACAGCTTCTCGACCGACATGAAGGAGCGGGACGTGGTCTTCGGTGGCGAGAAGAAACTGGTCGCCTGCATCGATGAAATCGTGGAGAAGTACCACCCGCCCGCCATCTTCGTGTACGCGACCTGCGTCTCGGGCATGATCGGCGACGACATCATCGCGGTCAGCAAAGCGGCGTCGGCCAGGTACGGCATCGACGTCATCCCGGTCGAGTCGAGCGGCTTCATTTCCGGCAACAAGGTCGTCGGGTACCGGGCCGCTGCCGGGGCGCTGATGAAGCTCATCACGCCAAAAAACGGGAAAACGATCGAAAAGACGAGGAAACTCAACTTCCTCGGCGAGTATAACCTCGGCGGCGAGACCTGGCTTATCAGGAACTATCTCGCGGAGATGGGACTAGAGATCAACGTCGCGTTCACCGGAGACTCAACGGTCGCGGCGCTCAAACAGGCGCCCGGGGCCTGCCTCAACATCGTGCAGTGCACCGGTTCGATGCACTGGGTCGCGGCAAACCTCGAAAAAGAGTTCGGCACCCCGTTCATCTCCGTCAACTTCTTCGGCGCGGAGAACGCCGCGGAGAGCCTCCGTCGGATCGCGTCGTTCTACGATGACCCGGAGATCACCCGGCGCACCGAGGTCCTCATCGCCCGGGAGACGGCCCGGATCCAGCCGGTTATCGCACAGTACCGGAAGAAACTCGCCGGCAAGCGGGCGGCGATCTACGTAGGCGGCGCGTACAAGGCGGTCGCCATCATCCGGCAGCTCAAAGAGCTCGGGATAGAGATCGTCCTCACCGGCACCCAGACCGGGAAGAAAGAGGAGTACGACGACATCAGCGGGATGCTCGACGCAAACGCGGTCGTCATCGACGACGCGAACCCCGCGGAACTCGAAAAATTCCTGCTCGAAAAACATGTCGACGTGATGGTCGGCGGCGTCAAGGAACGCGTGCTCGCGTACAAGCTCGGCATCGGGTTCGTCGACCACAACCATGACCGGAAAGAGTGCCTCGCGGGGTTCGAGGGGGCGCTCACCTTCGCGCACGAGGTGTACGTCACCACGTGTTCGCCGGTCTGGAAGCAGCTGAAAGGAACCCTTGCACTGGAGGTGTGCTGATGAACGGCATGGAGAGGACAACAACGGCGGGCAAAGCCCGGCAGGTGAACGAGAACCAGTGCCAGATGTGCATGCCCCTCGGCGGCGTGATCGCCTTCAAGGGAATAGAGAACGCGATGGTCATCTCGCACGGCTCGCAGGGGTGCAGCACGTACATGCGCCTTGCAAATGTCGAGCACTTCAACGAGCCGGTCGACATCGCCTCGTCAAGCCTCAACGAGAAGCAGACCATCTACGGCGGGGAGGCGAACCTCAAAAAAGCGATCGACAACGTGCTCCGGGTCTACCAGCCAAAGGTCCTCGGGATCCTCACGACCTGCCTCTCGGAGACGATGGGGGAGGACCTCGACCGGATCGTTCTGTCGTACGTGCGGGAGCGCAACCTCACGGGCGTCGACATCATCCCGGTGCCGACCCCGAGCTACAGCGGGAGCCACACCGAGGGGTTCTGGGCCGCGACCCGGGGCATCATCGCCCACTTCGCGAAAGTGACGGCGAAGCACAACCGGATAAATGTCATCATTCCCCACATCAGCCCGGCCGACATCCGGGAGATCAAACGGATCCTCGCGCTGATGGGGGTCGAGTACACGCTGGTGCCCGATTATTCCCTGACGCTCGACCGGCCGTACGGGGGCCGGTACCAGAAGATCCCGCCGGGAGGGACCCGGACAGAAGACATCGCAGAGATGCCCGGCGCACCAGTCACGATCCAGTTCGGGCTCACCTGCCCGGACGCGCTCTCGCCGGGCAAATTTCTCGAAGAGCAGTTCGGCGTCCCGCTCGTAAACCTGCCGCTGCCCATCGGCATCGGGGCGGTCGACCTGTTCATCGATACGCTGCGGGGGCTCACCTGCGGCCGGACGGTGCCGAACCAGCTCGCACTCGAACGGGGCTGGCTCCTCGATGCGATGGCCGACTCGCACAAATACAACGCGGAGGGCCGGCCGGTCATCTACGGCGAACCCGAACTCGTGTACGCATTCACGCGCCTCTGCACAGAGAACGGTGCGCCACCGGTCGTCATCGCGAGCGGGACGAGGAACAGCAAACTCGCCGAACTGCTGGTGCCGGTCCTCGCCGACGTGGACGAAACGCCGGTCCTCCTTGAAGAGACGGACTTTGCCGCCATCGACGAGGCGACAGCGCAGGCCTGTGCGAACATCGGAGTCGGCCACTCGGGCGGGAAGTTCCTGACCGAGCGCCGGGGCATCCCCGTGGTCCGGGTCGGCTTCCCAATCCACGACCGGACCGGCGGGCAGCGGATCTTATCGGCCGGGTACACGGGAACCCTCGCGTTCCTCGACCGGTTCACGAACACGCTGCTCGAAGCGAAGTACGTGTCCTACCGGGCGCAGATCAAAGAAAAAATGTTGATCAGGAGTTGTTGAAATGCAGAAACCAGAGAAACACATCTTCGTATGCACGAGCTCCCGGCCGAACGGGACGCAGAAAGGGTTCTGTCACACCAAGACCGGTGTCGACGTGATGCAGAAGTTCATGGAAGAGATCGAAGAGCGCGGCACCGGGGGCGGGGTCTTCCTCACCAACACCGGCTGCTTCGGTATCTGCGAGCAAGGGCCGGTCGTGGTCGTGTACCCGGACAATGTCTGGTACGGGTCTGTGACCCCGGACGACGTCCAAGAGATCCTCGACTCCCATATTGAGGGCGGAAAGCCGGTTGAACGGCTGCTGCTCTGAGACAAGGGTGATGGATCATGTGTATCCAGGAGATTGCAGCTATTATCGGGCCGGGTGGCGAATCCATCCCCCTCAGTGAACCGGGAACGGTCATCGTGTACAGCAGGGTCCGTGGGGAGTGGAAGAAGGACCGGGAGATGGCATTTGTCATCGAGCCGGCCCGCGGCCTCCGTGATCTGCGAAAAAAAGTGGAAGATCTCAAAGCATTCCTCCGTGACTGCCGTGTCTTTGTCGCAAAGTCGGCGAGCGGTGCCCTTTTCTTCGAGCTTGAGAAGGCCCGGTTCTCCGTGTGGGAGATAGCCGGCGCTCCGGCTGAGTTCCTCGACAGTGTCTGGCACGAGGAGAAGGCCGAACAGGCAAACTCGTACCTGCCGCCCGATGCTGGCATTCCAACGCCCACAGAGACTACTCCCGGCCATTTTTTGATCTCGATCAAGGAAATCCAAGGCAAGCGCCCGGAAGTCTCGAGCAAGCAGGTTTTACAGGAGTTTGTGCGAAAAGGCGTCTTTGAGCAGCTCGACGTCATTTGTGACCACATGCCGCCGTGGATCGAGATCGATGCGGAGCGAAGGGGTTATTCGGTAGCAACCGAGCAGATCGGAAAGAACGAAGTGAAGGTCCGGCTTACGAAAAATGCCGGTGGAGGGTGCGAGTGAATTTCATGCGGAGTGAAATGCAACTGCTTCTTAAGCAGAAACCAGCCGGGCCTATACAGAGGCTGCAGTCAATTGTGCGTCTGGCTTTTTCAAAGGTAATGTCCGCCAGTTCGTGGCCTAGTGCACCGGAGCCGGTACGGCTCTGGGGTATGCATTTGTGGTCATCTTCATCCTCGCAGTCATCTAAGACAAAACGATCGGGATGTGGGTCACTGAGGAGGAAGCGTTGTCGGACTTGATATCTCGCAGGACGGGGAGCGCTGATGATCCGGAGGGATCATAATGAAAATGGTTAAAACATTCCTTAAACCAAAACGATTCGAATTCGTAAAAAAAACTCTTGAAGACAAAGGCTTTATCTGCATGACCGTTACCGATGTCCGGGGACGGGGCGAGCAAAAAGGTATCTCCTTGGAATACCGGGGAGGCAAGATGACGGTTGACATACTGCCCAAGATCAAGGTCGAGATTGTGGTAAAAGATAAGGACGTCAACGCAGTGATCGCAATCATCACCGAATCAGCCTGGATCGGGAAGATCGGAGACGGAAAGATCTTTGTCATCCCGGTTGAGCAGTCGATCCGGATCCGCACTGGGGAATCAGATGTGTAACGGGAAACACGCACACCAAGATGGCGAGAGTCGGTTATGAAGATGATCTGGGCCGTAATCCGGCCGGAATCAGCGCAGCGGGTGATCAAGGCCCTCGACGTCGCCGGTATCGGAGGGATGACCCGCCTCCACGTGACTGGTCATGGCAAGGAGATGGGAATTACCCTTGGTGCAGTCCATTACAATGAAATTCCCAAAGAGATGCTGATGATCGTGGTACCGGACAACAACGTGGCAAAGACAGTCATGATCATCAGGACGGAAGCGAAGACCGCTTCGAAGAGCGCACCTAATGAAGGTGCCATCGGCGACGGAAAAATCTTCGTTACCTACGTAGAGGACACTTTCTCGATCCGAAACGCCGGCAAAGCAGGCGGAACCTGAAAAAAGCATGAAGCAGATCATTGCCATCCTCCGGGACGAGCGGGTTGAAGAGACCAAGGAAGCTCTTGAAACCATCGGCGTAAGGGGCGTCACGTTCCTGTACGTCACCGGCCGCGGTCAGCAGAAGGGGAGGGGCAACGCACAGGAACTTAGTGGACCTCTGAACATGAATCAGCGGATGCAATTGGAGAACTCCAGGCCCGGCGACGAACCGTTAGATGCCGGAATCAAAATGGCCGGGTCGTTTCAGCCGGTTACTGAGTTCGCATTGGGCTTTCTGCCAAAACGGATGCTCATCATTGTTGCGTACGATGAGGAGGTCAGCCGTATTGTCCAAGCAATCTTGGATGTCAACCAGTCTGGCCGGTATGGCGACGGGAGGATCTTCATCTGCCCGATGATCGGTGCTATCCGGGTCAGGACCGGTGAACTGGGAGACAAAGCCTTGTCTTGATAACGGGGAAGAGGGTTCTGATAAGAAAGCGATTGGTAACCGATTTTTCACCTCACTAAAAAATCCCTACCGACCGTCACCTTATCTGAACTTGCTGAAAGACAAGACCCAGTAATCCCCCATGACTATTATCGTCCGGATCCGATTTCCGGGCCGGATTTTTCCGTCCTGGAAACCGGCTCCGGACAACGATAAGTTGACGGTTAATGACTGATTTTCCCCCTCATTAAAAATTCCGTTCCTTCCAAGATCCTTACCTCCGTCAACAAATCTGAACCGTTCTCACATCACCAGGCTCAGCACCCGAAATGCGATCCCGCCAATGGCAATCGCCATGACGATCTCAGTTACCGAGATCGCGAGTGCTTTCCTCCAGCCGAACTCCGATGCGAGAACGAGAATCACCGAAATGCAGGGGATGTAGAGCATCGAGACCAGTGCAAGGACAATTAGCTGGATCGGCGACATGATGGATGCAAAGTTTGTCGTGTGGAAGATTACCGCGAGCGTGAGGATCGTCAGCTCCTTCCGGACGATACCGAAGATCAGCGTAATCCCGATGACCGCAGGAAGCCCGAGCCAGAGGACGGTCACGGGTGAGAGAAGATTGTTCACCGGGTTGAGCAGCCCCGCTGCATAGAATGCCTGGATGATGGCACTCCCAATGATGTATGCCGGGAAGACGATCCAGATGAGCGACTTTGTCCGGGTCCAGGTCTGCTTCAGAACAACCGAGACCGAGGGGACATGATAGTCGGGCATCTCCATGATCAAGCCGACCGACTCGCCCGGTACTGCTTTGAACGCAATTCTCCCGACAACGAGGATCAGGAGAATGTCGAACGCATAGAGTGCGAGCGCCCACCAGATGTTAACGAACGCAGCGACAAGCCCGAGGATGACGACCGTCCGTGCAGTACACGGCACGAGTGTCACTAAGAATGCGGCAAGGGTCTTCTGCTTCGGTGTTTCCATGATCCGGCAGGAATAGATGGCCGGGACATTACACCCGTACCCGAGGATGAGAGGGATAATCGCCTTCCCGTGCAACCCCAGTTTGTGCATGCCGCGATCGAGCATCACCGAGATACGGGTGAGATAGCCTGAATCCTCCATGACAGCGAGGAGCAGGTAGAACGGCAGGACATAGGGAACGACCAAGGTAACTCCTGCAATGAAACCGGTGAATGCCCCATTCCAGAGAATATCCATGAGCGGCCCTGAGACCACCGGTTCGTACTGCTCGAACTGCGAGAGGAACGACTGCAGGAATCCCGAGATCTGCGCACCGATCAGGAACGTCCAGAACAGCAGCCCGCCAATCACGGCGATGACCGCGAGGTACCCGAGGATCGGGTGGAGGGCAATCTCGTCGAGCTTATCGGTCATGCTCTTTTTCTGCGGTCCCTCGCCCGGTGCCCGCACAGTGATTACTTCCGCCGCAATCCGGTCAGCAATCTGGTACCGCTCTGCGCTCATGACAACACATACCGGTTCCCCGTGGATGGATTCGATCTCCCCGGCGAGCAGCCCTGCCTTTTCAACAATACCCGGGTCCTGTTCGCTGACGATCTTCTGGATCGCCGGATCCCGCTCAAGGAGTTTGATCGCGGTCCAGCGTACGGGGTATGGTGTTGTGACGGAATCCAGCAGGGAGATAATTTTCCCGATCCGCTCTTCTATTTCCTTCCCGTAGAGCAGGACCGGGGGAACCGGGTGATCCTGCATGAGGCCCGTGATTGCATCGGTGAGGGCTGGGATTCCCTTGCTCCTAATGGCAACCGTCGGCACAACCGGGACGCTGAGCAGTTCGGAGAGCTTTTGTGTATCGACAGTCAGTCCTTTTTTTTCGGCAAGATCGATCTGGTTGACCGCGATCATCAGCGGGGGTGCCAGTTCCAAGAGCTGGATCGTGAAGAAGAGATTACGTTCCAGTGCTGAGGCATCGATGACGTTGATCACGGCGTCCGGGTGTTCTAGAGCAATAAAATCCCGCGAGACCAGTTCCTCCATCGAGTATGTGGAGAACGAGTAGATTCCGGGCAGGTCGATGACCCGGATACGTTTCCCCTTGTGTAACAGGAGACCTTCCGCCCGATCGACAGTCTTTCCCGGCCAGTTGCCGATGATCTGGTCAACACCGGTCAGTTGGTTGAAGATCACGCTCTTACCGACATTAGCATTGCCGGCAAGGGCAATCGTATACTCTGCATCCTTTATTCCGGACTCCTTCCCGGTCGAACAGCCTTTGCATTCCCCGCAGCCGCTCATGGTTCACCCGCTCCGGGGGATTCGATAAAGATATTCTCGGCAATTGCGTGATCGACCGCAAGTTTCGTTCTTCTCACGGAGATCTCGACGGGTCCGTTCATTGGTGTTTTTTTCAGGATGGATACTTTTGTGCCGAGAGTAAGCCCAAGGTCAGAGAGGCGCTGGACCACTTTGCAGTCCCCCCGGATAAATGCAATCTGGCCTTTCTGTTCCGGTTTGAGATCCGTGATGGGAATGATCTTTTTATCCCGGATGGCAACGGGCATATCGGTTTTTCCTGCACCGTCGCACTCGGCACAGCTCCCCACACATTTGTTGCAGGGACTGATCGGGCTGCCATGCGGACAGCGTGCCGGGGCGTCCAGCATCCGGCAGAGCCCGTTCTCCGTGTCTTCGGAGATTGTGTGCTCCATTTTGCACGCTTCCTCGTGGACCTTCTCCCGGTTCAGTTTGAGGACGTTGGTCAGGAACACTTCAAGGAGCCGGTGTTTCCGCTTGATGGTGCCGGCGATTTTTTTCCCTTCACCCGTCAGGGTCGCTCCCTTATACGGCTCGTATGCGACCAGCCCCTTATCCGAAAGGCTGCGGAGCACTTCGGTCACGCTCGCCGGGGCAACGTTAAGGCATTTTGCTATAGCGGTGGTTTTTGCCGAACCATCCCGCGATTCAAGATCGTAGATTGCTTCAAGGTATTCCTCGATTTGTTCCTGTGCCATTATACGTTCTCCTGAGACAGGGAACCGGATATCTGGGCTGGCCCTACAGTCGTCCCTTGTATAACCACTGACTCCGGTACCTCGAATGTTGTACTGGTGCCTTCGATCCGGTATGGGCCTGTAGCTTTCACCGGGTACGGGTTATCACTCGTTGAATACGGGACGATAAATTCGCCATTGACACTTTCCTGCCGGTACGTGAAGTTCCTTCCGGTATTAGTGACGAGCGGAATATCGATGATACCGGTTCCCTTGATATGAGCCCCTTTGACGTATTCAAAGATCTTCACATACTTCACATCGAAGGTGTCTGAGTTCGCCGCGTTGGTTGGAGACTCATGGACAAGCCGGTAATGCTGGAGTGCAGGCACAGTGTCAAGGGGTTGGGTAATCGATGGACTGAGAACTGCTGCATGGTATCCCGCCGGAGCCTTCTGATTAAATTGTTCTGCAGCAAGGGTAGCTGCTGAGAGATTTAACAGCAGGGCATTTGTGATAACCGGTAATTGCTCCTTTGTAATTGCAGGATCTGCATATTCAATGTAATACACGCTGCCGGGCTGTGCCATCGATCCATCAAAGTTGTGGAGACGGGAGATCATGGTCAGGTAATATGGCTGCTTATTGAGTTGGATGACCTGATAATTTTGAGCTGAGCTACCTCCTGTCATGAACATATTTTCCTGGTAGGGTCCTGTGGTAGCAGACGCATTGAACCATGTTGACATTGCATAGAATTTGCCGGTATCCATCTCAATATCCGTGATGACGTACCGGGTCCCATCGGCATCAAGAATGGCATTTGCGGTATTCTCGGATGTTGTCATGAAGTACGCTGCGGCACCAGTATCGCCGGTTACACCCTGCTGGAACGGATTGGCATTCGGGATGCGTTTTGCGATATACGTGATCATATGCCCGTAATCCCACCAGGACATGATCCCGTACGCGGTGGATGGATACTGGAACGTCTTCGGGTCATAGATGGTAAAATAATTCACACCGGTATCCGGCGTATTATTGCCCAGCCATTCGAGAGATTCCTTCCAGTCGGGATTCATCGCGTTGACACCGCTGGACCCGATGAGATAATTATTGGAAACTGAAGTGTACGCAAAGAGGAGACCAAGACCCAGCACAATTACCACAACCCCAAGAACCGGATAGTTCGGTTTTCGGGAATTCCACGAACTCTTTTTGAACTTCTGGCCTTTGCCCCTGCGTGGTTGATCTTTCTCGGCTTCGTCAGCGCCATCTGATGCTGTGTGCGGCAGGAAACTCCTCGCCAGCGTACAGAGATCTCCCCACCCTTTCTCGAAAACGAAATGGATGCACACGGCTGAAAGCAGGGCAATGACTACTGCAAGATAATATTCGTACCTGACATGCTGCCAAGTGGAGAATAAAATGACGAGAGCCCAGACCAGCGCAAAAATTTCGTGGGGCCGCTCATCCTTAAGGTTGTTATAGAGAGCTACCAGTATCCCCCCCGCCATGAGAATGAACCCGTAGTTGAATGCCTGCCATGCTTCCGTAGGTGTCCAACCCATAGCATCCATGACCGTCTGCGTTATGGATTGCTGCCCGAAAAATGCATAGAGATCGTTGATGAATAACGTGTAGAGCTGCGGGGCTGCAACAAGGAGAATCCCTGCAAACAGGATTCCGCTGCCGATAATGATCCCGGGATAATAGTATTTCTTTCTGTTTTTCAGATATCGGGCAAGGAGATACAGTACTACTGTTGCACCGATCAGGCATACATAGGCATAGACATGACCTATGGAATAGGTCGAGAGATCCATACCGGGGCTTTTAAATCCGAAGACCAGGAGCCCGGCGGTTGCAATCGTAAAAACGATGGTGTTTGCGATCAGCAGGTATTCACTGGAACGACCGCGGTAAAAATCGAACAGGAACTGGACGACAGTAAATGTGCCGACGATAAATGCGAACAGGATCATGGTCGGCATGACGAAGAGGCCAAGGAGATACGCAATACCCGCAAGTACGGATAAAATTGCGATTTTTCTCCAGGTACTGAAATCCGCGAGATTTATTGTTGTCCCCGTTTCCGAGATCAGGATATACAGATATACCAGACAGAATAATGTGGAAAAGAGCACCTCACCGTCACGGTGGTTGAAATACCCATACAGGGAATAGAGGAAAAAGGTCCCTGAAATAACTGCGGTAAAACCTGAAGCCAGGAGTCCTGTCTTCCAGTCCCCGTATGCTTTTCCGACAAAATACATGAGAACTACAGTTGCAGCCGCGAAAAGGGGAGTCACAAGAAGACATACTCCGATAATAGCCGGACGGGTGATCGCGCCTGCGATCGTGCATGCCAGACCGGCAATATAAATGGTCATCGGACCCCAGTAAATCGAAGTTCCATGGGGGAAATTTGACATCGGGTCAAACCAGGCGTACTGGAAATGATTGGCAAGGAACAGTTCGACGAGCCGCAGATCATATTGGGGGTCATCGCTGGCTACCCTCGATAAAATATCCGTGGGACCCGGGATAAACATGGGGAGAAGGCGGAGCCATAGGGCGAGGAGGGCAAAAAAGCCGACCAGACCGATGATCAATAATCTTCGATGGTTTTTAATGACTGTAAAATTCACTTGTAACACCCTTTCAACAATTTGCTGTTCACTCTGCTTCACTATTTAGGTGTCCCTAAATAATAAATATTTAGGTTGACCTAAAATATCACTATCATCCCTTCAATATTCCACTCAGATTTTAAGACTATCATTTTTTCCGATACACAATCATTATGTACCGAAAAACCAATTATCGGATACCAGAGGATGAAACATGATTTCAAAAACCATGGAACAAGCCCTGAACAAGCAGGTCAACCGTGAATTATATTCGGCGTACCTGTACCTTGCAATGTCTTCGCACTTCGAATCGGTGAATATGAAAGGATTTGCCAAATGGATGCGGATACAGGCAAAAGAAGAGCAGATGCATGCATTAAAGATTTATGATTATATTATTACCCGCGGAGGAACCGTCAGTCTCCTTGATATTGAAGCCCCGAAGGCAAAATGGTCTTCAGCCGGCAAAGTATTCGATGAAGTTTATTCCCATGAGCAGAAAGTTACTGCCATGATCCACGGGCTTGTCGATCTTGCAATTAAAGAGAAAGATCACGCAACCTTCGAGATGCTCCAGTGGTTCGTCAAGGAGCAGGTGGAAGAAGAACAACATGCGAGCGAGATCGTCAACCAGATAAAAATTGTTGGTGATATTGTCGGCCACTTGTTCTATCTCGATCACCAGCTGGGAAAACGGGAATAGAATCATATCCCCTCTTTTTAATCAGCATTATCGCACATCCACTATCGACTTTAAGAAGAATCCCTGAAAAAATCTCTGTCCTGCCCGAACCCCTATCTTATTAAATGTGACCGTGGCAATTCTAGCTTTGAAACATCATGGCCAAGAAAACCCTCACTACTGATCGAGGTGTTCCGGTTTATGATTACCAGAACTCCCTCACCGCCGGGCAGCGTGGTCCGGCCCTCCTGCAGGATGTCCACCTGATCGAAAACCAGGAGATGATGTTATGACTGCCAATAGTAAGTGTCCGGTAACAGGCGGAGCAAATAAACAAGCAACCAGCCGAGGCACATCGAACCAGGACTGGTGGCCGAACCAGTTGAACCTGAAGGTTCTTCACCAGCACTCGCCCTTGTCCAATCCGATGGGGGGGGAGTTCAACTATGCTGAAGAATTCAAAAAACTCGACCTTGCGGCCGTGAAGAAGGATCTGCGGGCGCTGATGACCGGCTCGCAGGACTGGTGGCCGGCGGACTTCGGCCACTACGGGCCCTTGTTCATCCGCATGGCCTGGCACAGCGCCGGCACGTACCGCACCGGTGACGGTCGCGGCGGCGCCGGTGCCGGCCAGCAGCGCTTCCCGCCCCTCAACAGCTGGCCCGACAACGCGAACCTTGACAAGGCACGCCGCCTGCTCTGGCCGATCAAGCAGAAGTATGGCAGGAAAATTTCATGGGGCGACCTCATGATTCTTGCCGGCAACGTCGCCCTAGAGTCAATGGGGTTCAAGACTTTCGGCTTCGCCGGCGGTCGTGCGGATGTCTGGGAGCCGGAAGAAGCCGTTTACTGGGGTTCTGAGAACAAGTGGCTGGAGGACAAACGCTACTCCGGCGACCGGAACCTCGAAAACCCGCTCGCTGCCGTGCAGATGGGGCTGATCTACGTCAATCCGGAAGGCCCGGGTGGCGTCCCGGATCCGGTCGCGGCGGCCAGGGATATCCGTGAGACATTTGCCCGCATGGCGATGAACGACGAGGAGACGGTTGCGCTCATCGCCGGCGGCCACTCCTTTGGCAAGACCCATGGTGCCGGCCCGGCGACCCATGTGGGGCCTGAGCCCGAAGCCGCGGGCATTGAGGAACAGGGCCTTGGCTGGAAGAGCAGCTTCGGCACTGGCAAAGCCGGGGATACGATCACCAGCGGCCTGGAGGTCACCTGGACCAACACGCCGACGAAGTGGAGCAACAACTTCTTCCGGATCCTGTTCGAAAACGAATGGGAACTGACGAAGAGCCCGGCCGGTGCGCACCAGTGGAAGTCAAAGGGCGATGCGGGCGCCGGCACGGTGCCGGATGCCCACGACAAGTCGAAGCGTCATGCGCCATCCATGCTGACCACGGACCTTTCCCTGAGGTTCGACCCCGCCTACGAAAAAATTTCACGGCGCTTCTACGAGCACCCGGACCAGCTTGCGGACGCGTTCGCCCGGGCGTGGTTCAAGCTGACCCACCGCGACATGGGCCCGCGGGCACGCTATCTTGGCCCGGAGGTTCCGGTCGAGGAGCTCATCTGGCAGGACCCCATCCCTGCCGTCAATCACAAACTGGTTGATGCACAGGACATCGTCGCCCTCAAGGGCAAGATCCTGGCATCCGGCCTGTCGGTGCCGGAGATGGTCTCGACCGCATGGGCGTCGGCGTCCACCTTCCGTGGCTCCGACAAGCGTGGTGGTGCCAACGGTGCCCGCATTCGTCTGGCGCCGCAGAAGGATTGGGAAGTCAACCAGCCGACCCGGCTGGCCAAGGTGCTCAAGACGCTGGAGGGTATCCAGAATGCATTCAACAGCGCCGTCTCTGGCGGCAAGAAGGTCTCGCTGGCTGACCTGATCGTTCTGGCCGGTTGTGTAGGCGTCGAGCAGGCTGCGAAGAATGCCGGTCACGAGGTGACGGTTCCCTTCATGCCGGGACGCATGGACACCTCACAGGAGCAGACCGATGTGGTCTCCTTCGCCGTGATCGAGCCAAAGGCGGACGGCTTCCGCAACTACCAGAAAGCCCGCTATGCCGCATCGGCCGAGGAATTGCTGGTTGACAAGGCGCAATTGCTGACCCTGACCGCACCCGAAATGACGGTGCTTGTTGGCGGGTTGCGCGTGATGAATACCAACTTCGGACAGACCCGGCATGGCGTTTTTACGAAGAAGCCGGAAGCGCTCACCAATGACTTCTTCACAAACCTGCTCGACATGGTCACGGAGTGGAAGCCGGTATCGGACGTTAAGGATATATTTGAAGGGCGCGATCGCAAAACTGGTGAAGTGAGGTGGACCGGCACGCGTGTCGATCTCATCTTCGGTTCGAACGCCCAGCTCCGGGCACTGGCCGAGGTCTACGGAAGCGCGGATGCGCAGAAGAAGTTTGTCCAGGACTTCGTGGCAGCCTGGACCAAAGTGATGAACCTTGATCGCTTCGATCTGGCAAAGGGACTGAAACATTGAACAGTACTGTGAGTGCACCGCGTATCATCTCGTGGAACATCACGCTCAGGTGCCCCCTAGAGTGTTCCCACTGTTACGTGGATGCAGGCGATAAGGAAGTAGCCGGAGTGCTCTCCACGGAAGAGGCGTTCTCGGTCATCGACCAGATCCGGGCGACCGGCAGGCCGGTTGTCGTGCTAAGTGGAGGGGAACCTCTCCTCCGGGATGACGTATACGATATCGCACGGTATGGTACTGAGCAGGGCCTACGGATGGTCATGGGCACGAGCGGGTACCTGATCGACCATGACACTGCTGCAAAACTCCGTGACGTAGGAATCCGGGCTGTGGCCATCAGTCTGGATTCGAAAGACCCGTCCGTCCACGATGCCTTCCGCGGGCTTCCCGGGGTCTGGGAGAGGGCCATGCAGGCGATCAGGCACTGCCGCGATGCAGGAATTGCAGTCCAGATTAACATGTCGGTGATGCGGTCAGCCATCAGCGATGTCGAAGAAGTAATCGGGCTCGGGACTTCCCTCGGGGTCCGCGATTACCAGCTCTTCTTCCCTATCCCGACCGGGAGGGCACGGCAGATCGAGCCCCGGAGCCCGGAGGAATACGAGGAGATGATCCGGCAGATCCTCATCAGGTACCGGGACAGCGATTTCAACATTCGCCCGACCTGCGCTCCGCAGTTCCGCCGTATCGCGAATGAACTGGGCATTGTCAACCCGGCCTGGGGCCGGGGCTGTCTTGCCGGTATCACTTATTGCCGCATCTTTGCCAATGGTGACGTGACTCCCTGCCCGTACCTGCCGGTGAGTGCCGGCAATCTCCTGACAACGCCGTTCTCTGATATCTGGAACAACTCCCCACTCTTTGCCGCACTCCGCGATCCCTCCCGGCTTACGGGAAAGTGCGGACGGTGCAGTTTCAAAACAACCTGCGGTGGGTGCAGGGCCCGGGCATACCGGCGGGAGGATGCAGCCACTCCATTCTGGTGCGACGGCCTTGCACAACCGGATATACTGAAAGGGGAGATTTGCGGTGAAGATCCGTGGTGTCCCTACCAACCTGAGGACGTGGTATAATGCCCGAAACAATACCCCCGATTACAAACTGCGACCGGACCGATCTGGAACTTCTCGATGCTCTCCAGGAGGATATCTCCCTCGTTCCCCGCCCGTGGGAAGCGATAGCGGACCGGTTGGGTATTTCCGAGGCTGAAGTCATAAAACGGATGGGGCATCTAAAGGATGCCGGTATCCTGCGGGGAGTGTCCCCGGTACTGGAATCCCGACGTCTGGGTATCACTGCAACAACACTCGTTGCCCTCCACGTACCTGAATCACGGATTCCTGAGGTTGCCCGGATCATCAACGGGTATCCGGAAGTCTCACACAATTACCAGCGGGACCACGCTTACTCGGTCTGGTTTACTCTTGCCGCAGCAACGGAAACGCGGATTGGTGAGGTGCTGGATGAAATTCTCAAAAGGACCAGTATTCCGGAGACCGATATGCTCAATCTGCCCACCCGGCAACGCTATAAGATCGACGTGAAATTCTCCTGCTGCCCGGATGAGGAGGAGGCGGATGTCCGTGGATGTGACTGATCGTTCCCTGCTTAAGGAACTGGAGAACGGGCTGCCACTCGTCAGCGAACCGTTCGATGAACTGGGACGACGGCTCCACATCAGCGGTACGGAAGTCCTGCAACGAATCCGAAAGCTCAAAGAGATCGGGATTATCAGGAAATTCCGGGCACGGATTAACCAGCGGCAGATTGGGATCACGGCAAATGCGGTCGTGGCATGGGATGTACCGGACACGTCATGCCCGGAACTGTACTCCTGTTTCGCATCCTTCCCCGGCGTCTCCCACTGTTACCTGCGGCAGCCTGTGCCGGGCAGGTGGAACTACACACTCTACACGGTCCATCATGGTCGCAACCGTTCGGGTGTTCTCGCACAGGTCAAAAGGCTTGCAGAGAAGGCCGGGGTCAACAGCTATGTCGTGCTCTTCAGTACCGAAGAATTCAAGCGGGTTCCGGCGGTGCGAATCGGAGAGAATGGGGGCGATCTGACATGAACCGGATTACCCAGTGCATGCACGGGCAGGGAACGGTCAGTGGTGTGATGCGGCATCGCCACAAGCCGCAGACCGACGTGCCCAGCAACTATCTTGCATTCTCAGGGATGTACCGGCCGGTGGTCTTCTGGAATCTCACAGATCGCTGCAACCTGAGCTGTACCCACTGCTACAACAAATCAGGGCCCGGGTGTCATATTGAGGGAGAACTTTCGACTGCCGAGGCAATGGGTCTCATTGATGACCTTGCAGAGATGGGTATCCCGCTTATCCTGTTTACCGGAGGGGAACCTCTGATGCGTGAGGATATCTGGGAACTGGCACAGCATGCCAAAAAGAAAGGAATCAAAATGGCACTCAGCACCAACGGGACCCTTATCACAACCGAAGTTGCCCGCAGGATCAAGGAAAGCGGGATCGAATATGCCGGGATATCGCTTGACGGTGCACAGGCACTGACGCATGATCGGTTCAGGAATTCGCCCGGCGCTTTCGAGCGGACAATGGCAGCATTCACCTCATGCCGCGAGGCAGGGCTTCGATGCGGCGTTCGGGTAACCTTAACAAAGGAGAACTGTGGCGAGCTTGAAGCACTTATTGATCTCGCCTTAACCCTCGGTGCCTCCAGGTTCTGCCTGTACTGGCTCGTTCCCACAGGCCGTGGGATCGAATCCTATGAACGGTTACAGCTGGGAACCAAAGAGGTAACTGAAGCCCTTACGCTCCTCTATCTAAAGGCAAAGGAGACAGATCCTGCATTCATAGAGTTTCTCACAGTTGATGCTCCGCAGGATTGTATTCATCTGCTCACTTCGATGGAACAGGATGGATCTCCGGACATTGCTGAAGCACGCGAGCTCCTGCAATCCCTCAACGGGGGATGCAGTGCGGGTACTCGTGTGGCAAATATAGATTCACACGGTAATGTGTACCCCTGCCAGTTTGCCCGTTCTGAGAATTTTTGTGCAGGGAATATCCGAAGCCAGTCATTCAGCAGGATCTGGGGAGATAACACCAATCCTGTGCTCCTACGGTTCCGGGAAAAACAGGCCCGGTTCGGGGGCAGGTGTAGAAATTGTAACTATCGGGGTCTCTGCGGAGGAGGATGCCGGGTCCGGGCGTATGCTGTGAACGGGGATTTTTTTGCAGAAGATCCCTTCTGTTTTGTCGAGAGAAATGACATTACGGTCAAAAGATAAAATAAGCCCAAATCTGGCTCTTTTTCCCCCCACAGTACGCTGGTCGAGACCGTAAAACCCTGAAATATTCCCCTTTTTCTGTTCTTGTGGAAAATACGCCAGAAATTCGTTTTGTTTACCAAAATACGTCAGCTTTGCGCCTCGCCTATTGGCCATTACAGACCCTAAAACCGAGGTTGTTTTCGCCACATAGTTTACCCCCTCCGGATCCATAAAACGTCACCGGAACATGAATATGGGGTTCGTGTTCTCCAACGGCATTATAATAAAAATAAATAAATGGGATATGTGCCAAAAAACAAGGTTTTTTGGATGGTTTTGGATGAGGAAGTTCTGATGCATCTACGATTGGTAACGGATTTTTTATCTCGAAAGAATTTGCATATCAACCGCAAGCGTATCAGAACCCCATGAGCATAGGTTTTATATTCACGTTCCTAGTTACCGGATCCCAGTACTACTTTAATTTTTATCCCGACCCAAAGAAGAGCGTAAGATCTAAATAGGCAGGGGACGCCGCATATGACCAAACAACGGCAGATTGCCCGCTAAATAGTGAAGAAGATTTGCTCCGCTTTGACCTCTTCCGACTCTTCGTCTGGGAAGGAACTCGTAAAAAACTTAAACTCATTACATTCATCTCAGTTCCTCGAAGTCGCTGTCGATTGGAGTATGATCCTGATTGATGCCTATTCAGGATTCAAGGAGGAGAAATGAGAGAAGTACTGAAGGTTAATCGTAATCACGGAACAGCACCGGACTACGAACCCGCCCCCGATGAGTACGACACAACCGGCACCGATGAGTGCGAAGGTCATGAGCGAGAATCCGATGACTGATACGGCCGGTGCCGGGGGTGCTGTGGTGATTGTTACGGTGATCGGGATGGATGAAACCCTACTTGTGGGTGTGTGATTGCGGATCTAGAGGAGAGGGACAACTGAACTTGTGGACACTATATTGGATAAATTACACTACAATTTTAGATGTCTCTTAACCCTAGTAGAAATATATTTATAAGAACATGAGAAGTATGTTTCTATTGGGAGTCTCGCGTCTGCTGATTATTCATAACCGGGCTCCCCATGATGATAGCATAAATTCTCTTCTGAAAATTGAATTTTTTTTCAAACGTTTTCTTCTTACGGGGGATGATTTTCAAGAACATCAACAAATGAGAAATTTTTAAATAGTGGTACATAGAAACATACTTCCTAGTGCAGATCCGGCATAATCAAATTGCCTGTTTATTTTGCACATGCATTGAGCACCGTTTCAGTGCGTTCGTATGGTGGATGGTGTTAGAATGGCACAAGCGAATAAACCAAAAAAAATGACAGAAGTGACAAAAGAGCAGATTAGTGGAGTTCATTCCCTAATCAAAAAGAAAAATATCCAGATCGTTGACCTGAAATTCAACGACCTGCCGGGTCTCTGGCAGCATTTCTCAATCCCTGCCTCGGAACTGAGCGGCTCCACCGATCCTAAGTCCGGTATCTGGTCTGAAGGTATCGGATTTGATGGCTCCTCCATCCGTGGATTCCAGAAGATACAGGAGTCCGACATGCTCCTGTATCTTGACACTTCTACCGCGGTCGTCGACCCGGTCTGCGATGTTCCCACGCTCTCGATCATCTGCGATGTCTACGATCCTCTCAGCAAGAAGGCCTATACCCGTGACCCGCGCTTTATCGCTAAGAAGGCAGAGGAGTACCTCAAATCAACCGGGATCGCTGATACCAGTTTTTGGGGGCCGGAGTACGAGTTCTTCCTGTTCGATGATGTCAGGTACTCGCAGACCGTCAACCAGGGATTCTATTCCGTAGACTCTGTTGAGGGCAGCTGGAACTCCGGCCGCGACGAGCAGCCCAATCTCGGGTACAAGCCGCGTTACAAGGAAGGATATTTCCCCGTACCCCCTCACGACTCGCTCCAGGACGTGAGGAGCCAGATGATCCTCAAGATGATCGAGACCGGCATCCCTGTCGAAGTGCACCACCACGAGGTGGCGACGGCAGGACAGAACGAGATCGATATGCGGTACAGCTCGCTCGTCAAGATGGCGGACTACTGCATGATGTACAAATACATTGTCAAGAACATGGCCCGGGACTTCGGCATGGTCGCGACCTTCATGCCCAAGCCGCTCTTTGGCGACAATGGCTCAGGCATGCACACCCACCAGTCGCTCTGGAAGGACGGGAAGAATCTCTTCTTCGACCCGAAGGGATACGGGATGATCAGCCAGACCGCAAAATATTATATCGGCGGTCTCCTGAAGCATGCCAACGCACTCATGGCATTCTGCGCACCATCTACCAACTCCTACAAGCGGCTCGTGCCGGGATACGAAGCACCGGTCAACCTCGTGTACTCGCTCCGTAACCGCTCAGCTGCAGTCAGGATCCCGATGTACTCGGAGAATCCCAAGTCTAAACGGATCGAGTTCCGCCCGCCCGATCCGATGTGCAACCCGTACCTCTCCTTCTCGGCACTGCTCATGGCAGGTATCGACGGTATCAAGAAAAAGATCGACCCCGGCCAGCCATTCGAGGGCAATACGTACGAGCTTGAAGGAAAGGCAGCCAAGAAACTCCCCACCGTTCCCTCATCGCTGGACCAGGCGATCGATGCACTCGAAGCGGATCACAAGTTCCTGCTCGAGGGTGACGTCTTCACGCAGGATGTCATTGATGTCTGGATCGAGTACAAACGTTCTGAGATAGACGGTGTCAGGCTCCGGCCCCACCCGTGGGAATTCCACCTGTACTTCGATATGTAACTATCATCCCCTTTTTTCCAGACAGGCATTACATGCTCGTTAGAGCGTGCAAAGACGCACTTCCAGAATACGGTTCAGACAAGCGAGAACGTACCGTACTTCCCGCCGCCCGGGTGCAAGGTGATCGTCCCGTTCCTCAAGAGCGGATATTGCATCTGCCACATTCGGGGGGACCGCACGGATCTCCAAAAACGGGGCATCGATCAGGACTGCAATCTCGTTGCCGAACCTGCTGATAAATTCGGCATAGATCGCTCTGCAGGGCGTGAAATACAAGGCAATGCCGGCAGGAGAGGCGCTGCACAACAACATCCTGATCTACGGTGTTGGAGGACTTATTGCCCTGTTCATCGAAATAAAGATCATTGATATGCTGCTGATGCTCACAGTGTGACGCGCTGCCCACGGCTGACCATCGGGAATGCCGTCAGGGCTCGGACACTCCTCCTTGTCAGCAGACAATAATACCGGGACTGGATCAGCCGAAGCCGTAAAACAGGATAAGAAGACCAGGAAACATGATGATATTTCCTGGATCTGATCAGCGGGTTTCCATGATTTTCGAGAACCGTATATTACCGGCCCCGATCTCTGTTTTGATCTCAATACCGTGTTCAACGGCGTTCCCGATATAATTCAGTCCGCTGAACGCCACAATCGAAAGCCGGAAGGGGTTATGGGGCAGGTTGAAAACCTGGTTTCCCATGGATACCGGGAAGACAAAACCGGAGTCGTTCATCTGGCGGATCGTCTCCTCAACCAGGCTTCTGGCAGCACAGGGGACTTCCCGGACATTTGCGAGAGCGATACCCGATTTCGTCCGGGCAAAACCTGATATGGAGGTGAGTCCCGCTGAAATGAACAGTTCCAGAGGATCGATAGTGGTACCCCGGTATGCGATGAGATCCCGGAACTGTTCCGGGACCCCGTTTACGATCTCAAGTCTCCCGCCAAATGCCATCCTGACCGGTATGCCACGTCGCTGGAACACGCCGTCCATGGATATGCTGCAGAGGGTGATCACGCCGACAGATCCGTGGGGGACGCGGGGGTCCCTGTCAATGATCCGGTAGGTGTTATAAAACCCGCATCCCAGACGGGCCACTTCATCGAAGGCTGAAGTGACTTTTTCAAGGGATTCTTCCTGCACGATGGAGAGGTTGTAGGCTACATCACCGGTACCGGTGGCGGGATCAAACGTGCTGCGGTACGCAAGCCGTTCCAGTTTCGAGATGATGAATCCGATCCGGTCATCGACAAGGGCATTATCGGTCTCCTCACGTCCCGCAGCGGTCAGAATACGGCCCAGGTTCCCGACTTTTTCGGTGAAGCCCAGGGTATCAAGATAACTGAGGTAATA
>NZ_JBEKRH010000019.1:0-39013 GCF_049518935.1 Methanoregula sp. | reverse complement strand
GTCACTTTAATAGTGGATCCAACTGGAGGATTAGTTACGGCGGCTGTAGTCCCACAATAAGTAGTTCCAGTTTGACCGACAGTTACCGAACCTGTACAACCAGCTGCAGCGAGAGCAACACCGGGTGTGGTTACGTTGAGAGCAGTTAATGCTGACTGGTCCTGACCACCTTGATTCATGACAGTAATATCTTGTGCATCAGTCTTTGATGCAGTTACTGCAACGACCTTGGTTTTGGTAATATTTCCTGCCATGCCGAACACGAATGCGGCGATAACTGCCGCGAGGATCACCGTGATTGCGACCATTAAGATCACACCAATAACCGGTGATACCGCCTCATCATTCTTTTTGGTAAACGCCATAATTTCAAACACCTTTAAAATGCCCATTGCTGGACATGACAATGTATAATGAGTCTATTTACTATGCTTGTATATAGAGATTTGTATCTGAAATGCATTGGCCGGATAAGCCAGACTCCCAAACCCGCTCTGGAAATGGAGTGAATACTACATTGTGATATGAGTTTGTAATAGAATCAGGCCAAACTGCCGCACGACGAGAGGAGGTTTTAAAAAATTTCCGGATTTACTGTAACTCATGCTTCACTTAATCCGGAATTTCACATTTCTCTTATGTTGTACTTCATGCCGCGTTCTGGTACGCATAATATGTCCTTTGGCAACTCTGCACAAAATTTATTAAAAACCCGGAAAATTAAAGTACAATATATAGGGGGAGTTTCCGGCGGGAAAAACAGATGAAAATGAGATGGGGACGGATGTGACTGGAATTTACGGAACGTTTCAAAAAAAATTCTATAAAATTTTGTTCGGAGAATTCAGCAAAAAAATTCTCACATAATTATCTGTGAAAGAAAAATTTAAAAATAACTTTTTTGCCGACTTTCAAGCACCAATATCTATAATATTAGCAAGGTAGAAAAGAATCATCTATGGTAAAACTTGTGGGCGAACCTCTTGTTATTCTTTTAATTGAAGATAACGATGCCCATGCAGAACTTGTGTTGAGAAGCATGAAAGATCACAGAGTGGCAAATATCATCTACCATGCCAATGACGGGGAGAAAGCGCTGGACTTCCTGTTTCACCGTAACGTGTTTAAAGAAATGGAAACAAGCCCTCGTCCTAACCTGATCCTTTTAGATCTACGTCTCCCAAAGGTGGATGGACTTGAAGTTCTTAAAACCATTAAGGAAACACCCCATCTTATGGAAATCCCCGTCGTTGTCCTTACAAGTTCCGATGCGGAAAAAGATATCGTCAGATCGTATGGGTATCATGCGAACAGTTATGTGGTCAAACCCCTCGACTTCAAGAAGTTTACCCAGCTGATGCAGGATATCGGAGGCTACTGGCTGGGGTGGAATTCGGTTCCTCTTCACGACTTAAGCAAGGAATTACCCCTCATTGAAATTAAGGAACCTCCCCAGATAATACTTTAGAAGATTTAGAATGGATAAAAATGTTATAAAATAATTTTTACCTTTTTTACAATCGATTGTGTGTTATTAAAAAAAGAGGGAAACGACTTACAAACCGAAGCAGCGGTTCTGTTGCGTTGTCGGGAAGGTTACATAGTCAATAGTGACGGGTCACAGCGCTATCATTTTCATTAAGTCCCGGTAATGCAACAGCATCCTCAGGGGGAATACATATATAGAAAGGAGTTTCCTCAACAGATGTATATGTCCAAGTATGTCCTGGGATTTATTATAATCCTGTTCCTCCTGGTCCCCGTTGCCGCTCAAACCTCTCCCCCGCCATGGAGCTGGAATACCTATAGCGGGGTAAGCCAGTGGCAGGTAACGATCACGGAAGACCAGTCCGGTTGTCAGGGTGGCGTTACCACAACCCAGTCTTCTGTTTCAATCCAGCATAATCTCACGAATGCCATCATGGGCGATATCGGCCATGGACCTGCTGCGGGAACATTTATTTCCGGAAACATATTGCACATACCGGGCAGGGTCGTCGATGATCCGCCGGGATCGTCAACATTATCGGCATATGATATTTTCTTTACCACGGATTGTTCTGCATTTACCGGAAAATACAGCTGGGATTACACCGGCCCGGATACAGCTGGCGCGTGCACCGGCACAACTTCATTCAGCGGGGCAAACAGCCAGGGATGCCCGGGATCAGGCGAGGTTACCTCTGTGATTTCTCCAACCCCGACTGAATATGCGTCAAATGAGGTCACTCCGGGGGTTACTCCGACCCAGGTTGATTATTATGCTTCAATGCTCGCCGGTCCCCATGCCGAGCTCGTCAACTACCTGCCCCTCTGCGACGAGCGGGACAGACTTCAGCACGATATCGATGCATTCACCGCATCAAGCAACCTGAATTATCGCCTGACGGGGAAGTACCTGGACGAACCTCCGGCTATTACCCAGGACCGGGCATTGCTTGTTTTGGACAAGAACAAGATCGCGACCATGGGACCTGAGATCGAAAACGGGTATCAGATGGTCCTCGTAAAAGATCCAAATAATTTCCAGGCAAACTGGGACATGGCACAACTGAAAAAGAGCGAAGGTCAACTCGCGGTTGGTATTGGTTATGCGAAGACCGCACTGAACAACAACGTTGCCGGAAATGAGGCGGACGCAATCAAGAACGATTTTGCTGAAGGAAACAACCTCAACGATTACCCGGGCCCGGGTAACAGTAATTTCGTCGCAACGATCGGGAATAACCTCCCCAGTGCCAGCCAGAACGTCTATGGCACCAGTTTACCGCAGACATCGACCGAACCATCCCTTTTGAGTAACCTTTGGAATTTCGAGATATATGTCAGTCCGAATACAGCTGCAAAGGATGGCAATCTGGTTTATAAGGCTACCGGAGTGAGCCCGCCATGAAGGACAAGAGACTGAAAAATACCGGGCGAATGTTCTCCGCGCTCCTTACCGGGCTCGTTCTTTTGACGCTCTTTGCCGGATGCGTTTCGAATAGTCCGGCGAATCCGGCGTCACAGAATGCCATTGCCCAGGATCAGTCTGCATTCATCGCGGCAGCCAATAACTGCACGGACACGACCGTTACCATCACCGACGCGGTCGGGACGTTCCAGTATACCTCGTCCGACAACTGTATCTTCACAAAGACGCTGGTGCGGTTAAACCAGAGCGAGATGCAGGAGATGAAGACGATGCTGGAAGGGAAGAATATGACCTGCTTGTACACGAAAGGAAACTTTGACCCCCGGCTGGTCACTTCACTTGTCGGTGGGATAGAGTACTGCTCCGGCGACCTGAAAGACGATATTACCCATCTGATGCTCTTTACCTGAACTGAACTTACAATTCTTTTTCGGCGCGAAATGACGATACCGACGGCGCGGGTCCGTGAATTATACTGATGTAAGGCAACTACCATACCTGTTCCCACCGCTTGGCCAACCGATAGACCCACTCAATCATCGTCATCAGGAATTGAAATCGGGATGGATAGGATTGCATTTTTTTCGTTTAATTACAATTAACGGAAAGACCAAATCGGGGAAATTGACCTATCGAAGGAATTGGTTTTCGCTATCTTTAGCCCAACTTGAGAAGACTGTCCGATGCAAATAGACGTCGGAAAAATTTTGATGGACTGAAATATTGGTCATAGAGAAATCTATATTGCAATCTCTATGGCAGTCTGAACGGAAATAAATAATTTACACTCTAATTTCGTATAATTAATACAAGTCTATCCTCAACAAGTTCATTCAGCAAGTTTTGCACGGTTTGTTAATTGGTATTAACGGAAGGACGGCATAATGTCAAAGAAGGTTCAACCGGAGTTTCAGCACAGCCGTTCCCCCCGTGTACTTATCAGCGATTCATGAACAACAGCTGGGCAGGTTCCCGGACGCTTTTTATCTGTATGGGATTGATCCGGTTTCCCTGTAAGGCTAATCCACGTATGTAAACGTCGGATATGCTGCAGGCGCACTGCCACGGATAATAATACCCAGGTGGGAAAACACTGTCGAGTTTGGTCCGGAGAGGGATGTTCCTTCATAATCATGCCAACGGGAGAGGAACTCCTGGCGCGGTATAAACCCCCGTGAACCTAGCAGGGAAGGATCCTCGAAATAGACGTTATCCTTATCAAACCCGATCACGACCATGTAGTGCCCGTCATCCCAGAGATTGTCCCATGACTGATTTTCTTCTTCCGGAGTTCGCCATGCCTGGCAGGCTACGATCACGGGAGTCCCATTGGCATTGAATTGTTCGAGATCGGCAAGTGTGAGGTTCGACAGCATATCTGCCTGCAGGCCATGAGCCCGGGCCACGCGGACGAGGGATTCCGGCGGTGTGCCAGCTTCTTCAGTTGAGTTTAGCTCCTGTATAAGCATGCCCTCCCGCTCGTCAATTCCCCAGTAATTAAGAACAGCCTGCAGGGATGCTGCCCCGCAGGAATATGACTGACTCTGCCGGACATCAGGGACCTGCACTAGGATGCCGAGAGGAGATTGGGATAGCTGACCTGCATTTTCCCCGGGGTTTTTACCGGCAGATGGGGTTTGAACGCAGCCGGTACTTACGAGTAAACACGTAACGAACAGGCAGCTCATGAGACAAACGGGAAAGTTCCTGTGCACTTCTAACACCCGGATTATCTAAACATGTCCGGTTACACTTTATAGACTTACTCAATTATGATTCTGATAAGTTAACGGAAATTCGGGAAGAAAATCGGAAAAACGAAGTGATAAATGAAATTTTTTTTCACTTAACGCCAGAACTAATACTTGGCCTACCAGATCACTTCTCAGATGACCGTTTCCGAAGACACATGGTACGACGAAGCCAATGCCTCACTCCCCCGGGCCATGTGTTTTGCCGATACCAACGGCGGTCATGTCGGTGTCGCCGCGAAACAACAACTGTTTAAATATCTCACGATAAAAACACCGGATATGAATCAAAAGATCTCTATCTTCCAGCATGTACCAAACGAACCCGGAGGTATTCTTGAAACGATCTTCCGGCAGAAGGAGATCCCGTTTGAATATATCCGGTTATACGAAACGAATGAAGTACCACGATTGCCCGGTACTACCCACCTCATTTTTCTTGGCGGACCCATGAGTGTCAATGATGAACACGAATTCCCGTGGCTCCGACAAGAGAAAGAACTCATCCGCAGATCGGTAAAAAATGGTCAGAAAGTCCTTGGCATCTGCCTTGGGGCCCAGCTGATCGCATCAGCACACGGAGCCAAAGTATACCGGTACGTGAATGAAACCGGATGGTCCGGGCTCAATCGTGTGAACGATGCCAGCGGAATCTTCTCCCGGTTCCCGGAACAGTTCCACGTGTTCCAGCTCCATGGCGAAACATTCGAAATTCCCTATGGGGGCCGGCTGCTTGCATCCGGGACCAAAGTCCGCAACCAGGCCTTTTCCTGCCGGAATGCACTGGGACTGCAGTTCCATCTCGAGCTGACTGAGGATATCATAAAAGACTGGTCAAAAAATCTCCGGGCCAGCCAGAAAGAAAAGATCATCCGCGACACGCCCCGATATCTTGCTGATAGCAACCGGCTCTGCCGGCTGGTTGCGGAAGATTTTACAAGCGGATAAAAAGAGAATGCTTTAAGCAGGTGCATCAGTTGGAACCGGCCGAAAGAGCTGTAAGAAAGATATGCGGGAAAAATCTGCGTCGTTCGTTGCAATACATGAGATCTGTTCTTTTTTCATTGCTGCAACGTGAACCGCATCGGTAGCAAAAAGGTTCCATTCACGGGAAATCGCAAGGGATTTGGGAAACAGCGGACCTGGAATACAGGTGACATCAATCCGTTGAAGAAGATCAGACGCTTCCCACAAATGGGGAAGATCGGCAAGTATCGAAGGGGAGTGTTTCACTATCGCAATGGCTTCATGAGGTGCGCAATGAAAACGGTTTACAATCGCAGTGATCATTAATTTATGCAGTACCTCATTCAACACAAATTCATCCACAAATCCAAAAATATCTCCATCTTCAATTTTTTTCATGAAGTCATAACAGGATTTCCCGTATTCCGGGTGGCTGAAAAAAACATAAAGGAGGATATTTGAATCAATAAAAACCCGGGTTCCGGAAGGTATCTTGGATAGATTCAATCCAATCCTTCCATTTCAAGTATAGTATCAGCGGTTTTTTTATCCGTTGAGAGAATGCCGTACATCTGATCAGTTACCGGTCGTTTTATCTCAATTATAACCGACTCGCCCTCACGGAGGGGGAGTTCCCGTTCCGGCTTGAGCATTTTATTTTCATAGCGGGCTTCAGAAAGTATCGGCATGGATAATCACGATAATTGTTATTATATTATGTCTGGGAAAGATAAAGTTTTTATGGCGGTTTTTTGTCATCAAACCATTCGGCATAAAAATAACTCAATAATAGACATCCTCCTGCCTGTCACCTCCCGTACCCCCAGGTACCGGTGTATGCCCCGTGTGCTGCCAATACACCATAACCTCCCGCCAGCGACCAACTTCACTTGAAGACCAATAACCATGACTTGCGTACCAGCAAAAAGCCATGATGTTCTCAAGAAAAAAAATGAGACCGCGCAAGGTTACAAAATGGATTTTTTGCTAAATTCCGGAACATAAAAAAATTACTCCCCCAGATCACGTGATGGATCGAGCAGAACCTCGTTGGGAAGGTTCGTAAGCGCAACCGCCCCGAGCGCCCCGATGATCCCGTTGCCCCCGTACAACGAGATCCCGAACCGTTCGGCGGTCGCTTCGGCCACCGTCCGGGCCACAACACTGGCGCGAACCTGCTTCCCGTACTCCCGCAGGCCTTCCGGCACATGCAGGCCGGTCCTGATGGCGATTCCCCAGTCGTCCGACAGGGATTCATCCGCAACGAACCTCCGCACTTTCTCAACAAGGCTGCCGTACCGGGCCGGGAGAACAGCCACTTCGATATAACTGGCAGAGTTCCCGGCAGTCTTGGTATAAACAGACGGGTTCAGCATAACCACCTGGTGACTGATCGGGATCACCCCCTTGATACGGCTGATATGGTTAAGCAGGGCAAGGGCAAGGGCAAAGGTTGCTCCCCCCTCCTTTGTATCCGTATCATCGATGCCAATCGTCACCTGCATAAGGGCATGGGTCCGGATTTTCCCTTCAACAATATGGTTCCGGGAAGCTGATTCAACATGAATCACACCTTCAGCCCGGGACATCATATCCGACAGCGAATAGGCAGGACCGCCAATGCAGCGGATGTGCTGGGTAATGGTATCCCCATCACGTTCAATACCAAAGATCCCGACTGCCGGGAGCGGAGGAAGACCCACATTGATTTCCTTCCTGCCGACCGCTGCTGATTCGCGCAGGAGCGTCCCGTCACGGCTCACCCGCGTCAGCACTCCCCCGGCAAGGGAATGATGGTACCCGCAGAAGGCAGCACAGGCCCCGCTCACGCATTCATGATATATGGCAACATTTTCGCCATCCACGGCAGTAAAAATACGTCTGCAGGTACTGGAGGGCATGGCACTGATCGCCGCGTACCGTGCAGCATTCCTCCCGCGTTTTTCGTCGCGGATGAGCACGCATCCCTCCCGGAGAAGGCGGCTTACCCAGTCCTGTGCTGTACTCCGTGGAATACCGGCAGATTTCTGGATATCGGTGACGGTAAAAAAACCATTGTCCAGGGTGAACTGCCGCATCAGGCGCAGGTAATCGCGCCGGTGTTCAAGTACGCTGGACATACTGATCCCGGATATAAAGCAGATCGCCGATGATGGCGCTTGCCGTTTCAATGGAGCCCGCACCCCGCCCGATAAGGGTAATTTCCTTTGCCATGTCCGTCTCAAGAGTCAGGGCATTCAGCGTCCCTTCAACCACAAGAGGATGGGTCTTGGAGAGGATCCGCGGCGAGACCCGGAGAAGTTTTTTCCGGGGCATCGCTTCTGCAATCAGGCGGATCGTGCACCCCTCTTCTTCGGCAAGCCTGAGCGCATCTGCTGTAAGGAGATCGATTCCCGTGCGATCGACATCACTGAGTCTGACCCCATTGTCCCAGATCGTGTTGGCAAGGATCACCAGTTTGATCGCCGCATCGATACCCTGCACATCATACGTGGGATCCGCTTCGGCATAGCCCATCTCCCGGGCTTCCATCAGGGCCTGCTCATAGGTCAGCCCCTCATCCGCCATCCGGGTCAGGATAAAATTGCAGGTGCCGTTCAGTACACCATACAGGGCGATAATCTCGTTTCCCGCAAGACCATGTTCAAGCGTGTGCATGATCGGTATGGCACCGGCAACGGTTGCTTCGTACCGGAGTGCAACCCCGTTTTTCCGGGCCAGCTCCCGGAGATCGTGGAACGCAAGGGCAATCGGCCCCTTATTGGAGGTGACGACATGTTTTTTCCGGCCGAGTGCAGCCCGGATATAACCGGTCGCAGGTTCCCCGGAGAGGGCATTGGTCGGGGAAACCTCAATGAGAATATCGTAATCTGCTTTTTTTACCACATCCTCAGCGGTGATACCGGTACTTCCGCACAACCCGCTCTTTTGTTTGTGCGCGAGCATCTCCCCGATATTAATCCCGGCCGGGCTGATGACCCCGCTCCGGGAATCCGCGACGCCGGTAACCTGGATCCCGAGATCTTTCTTTGCAAGCATCCCGGCAACGCCTTTCCCGACCGATCCGAGGCCGATGATCGCGACCTTCATGCAATCTCCTCCAGCGGTTCGATCAGGAGAAGGGATTTCTGGGCGGATACCCGGCGGAGAATGGAGAGCGCTGATTCCATATCCACCTTGCTCACGGCTTTGATGGTGATACGGGAGGAGGAGCGCTGGTTCACCGCAGGCATGCTCATGGAAAGTTCGCTGACTTCGGCAAAACCGGTAGAGTCGATCTGGTCCACGGTGTCCGAGAGATCGGTGTGCATGAGATGACCGATCAGGATAACCGTTCGTTTATACAACAGGCGCTCCTCCCCGATGCGCTGGATATGCACACCCTGTTCCTGCAGGAGCTCCACAAGTCTCTCCCGCTGGCCATCCGGCAGCTCAAGAACGATCTGGACATTCAGGATCCCTTTCCTGAGATCGGGATCCCGCTGGTGGATGACCGCGATGATATTGCCCCCTACATCAGAGATAGGCTTGAGAGCTGCCACCAGCTGGCCGGGGGAATCTTTCATCTCGAGTTTCATGGAGACCTGCACAAAACCACCTGACAAGTAGTAGAACGCCCTGCAAGATAAGTCTTTATTTTGGTTATCCGGACATGGTGAACGATAAAAAAAGAGAGGTCAACGGGGTGCGGAATTCTCCGCACGCGGGTGACTTTGGTGCAGCCCGTATTGGGGTGGGAGAGGGTGAACAGCTAAAAAACCCTACAAATTCCTGAGTTTTTTATCCACTTTTTCAAAGAAATTGCGTTTGACATCAACAAACAGGGCCGGGTACTCAGACCGGACAACCTGGATTACACTGGATACCCCGAGTTCGATCGTCTGTTGTCCGTCAATTACCAGGTTTGCAGACTTTGCACTCTCCAGGCAGACCTCAAGACTCCGGTTATGGCTGATCAGGTGGGGACGGGATGACAGCATATACGGCGCGAGAGGAACCAGAAGGAAACCGTGGATCCGGGGATCAACGATCGGTCCTCCGGCACTCATGGCGTACGCGGTGGATCCCGTGGGAGTACTGATCAACAGTCCATCGGCACGGAAATGATCGGCAATACATCCATCTACCGAGATGGAGAAATGGAGCATTTTTGCAGGACGGGTAGTCACGATCAGGGCCTCGTTCAATGCCACCCCGAGACGTTTGCCATCCTTAAAGAGGGAGATCCGCATCCGTTCTTCTACAGAGAAACCGTCCGGCAGGGTGCTGATAAAATCAAGGGCTTCTGCGGGTTCCAGGTCCGCAAGGAATCCCACCTCCCCCCAGTTTATACCGAGAACGGGGATCTGATGGTGCAGTTCCCGTACGGTTCTCAGGATAGTACCATCCCCGCCCACGATAATTACCGCATCTGCATGCATTTTTTCCAGCGGGATACCAACGAGTCCAAGGGCATGGGCCGTGTCCTGGTCAAACAGGGTGTCACACCCGCTTTTTTCCAGATAGGACCTGATCTTTTTGGCAAACGCCAGCGCATCCGGATTATCTATCCGCGAAACAATTGCAATCTTCACCAGGTTCACCTCAGGTACTCGATCACTTTATGGTGCAGGATCCCGTTTGTTGCAACAAGACACCGCCCGACCGTCACTTCATTCGGGAATCGTATCGCTTTCCCGTTCAAATCGGTAACTTTCCCACCGGCTTCACTACAGACAAGCATACCGGCGGCTGCATCGGTTACCCGCAGAGTCTCCCTGAGATCAATAAATCCATCGATGCGCCCGTTGCCCACATAGCAGAGTTCGAGTGCGGACGCACCGAAAAGGCGCCACCGCCGGATTTTCTGGCCGAGCAGCAGGACACGCCCGGGATCGAATTTCCTGCTGTAGACACTCATGGCGCATTCATCCAGGTTGGCCAGATCAGATACCCGTATGGATTTCCCGTTGCACCGCGCATAGTGTCCTTTCTCCGCGGTGAATGTCTCCCCGCTCGAAAGATTGCGTACATATGCCTTCCTGACAACGCCCTCCTCAGCATATGCAACGGAGAGGGCGAAAAACGGGATGCCCGCTATTGCATTGAACGTCCCGTCAACCGGATCAAGGAATATTGTTCCGTTCCCACCGTCGAACTCGACTTTCCCGGCTTCTTCACTGATAAGCAGGGAACACAGGGGGTTGTCCCGGAGATAGCTGATAACACAGTCCTCAGCAACCTGGTCTATCAGTTTTGTCGGCGTTAAGTCCGCGCCCATTTTAACGGTTTTTCCCCCTTCAGGAGTCCCTACAAGATCCCGGATACTCTCTTCCACGGATTTGGCCATGGCATCGCATGCAGAGAAAAAATCCTTATTCATAACAAACGGACTTCCATTTTCTTAACGTTGTATTTATGTAATGCAACAGAAATAAATTACTAACGCGTTTACCAAGTATGACAATTAGGTGTGAATGAAATGAAAGAGCAGACTGAAATCGGAAAGATCAAGGAAGGACGGTATATCGTCATTGAGGAAGAGCCCTGTAAAGTAGTCGGTATCGCCACGTCCAAACCGGGAAAACATGGCGCGGCCAAGGCGCGTATCGATGCCGTGGGCATTTTTGACGGCGTCAAGAGATCGATCGTCCAGCCGGTATCTGCCAAGACATATGTGCCCGTGGTGGAGCGTAAAAGCGGCCAGGTCCTTTCCATAGCAGGCACCACTGCACAACTGATGGATATGAAAGATTTCACCAACTTCGAGATTCCGATCCCCGAAGACAAACGGGGTGCCATCGAAATCGGGAAAGAGTACACGTACATCGAATCGATGGGCAAGAAGAAATTCGATTGAATAGTTTATCCAATACGAAATCAATTTCTCTTTTTTAATACCGCTTTATACCTCATCTGAATTTTATCAGGCAGGTACCCGGATTACACTGCTTTCGGGACGGTTGTACGCCATTGTCCGTAAAAATCAAAGCACAATCAGTATTGCCCGATATAACGTGTCGGGACCCGGATCTTAATTGAATATGAATTGAGAGAATGGGTAGTAATGATAAAATAATAATTTCTCTGGCCTTCGAAAAATTTCTCTACCCAGGGTCTTGGATCCGTGGAAAGGAGATTCCCGTTGGTATCAGTTGTTGTTACCCAGAGCGAGGAATCCAGACCGCCCGGGGGCGTGATGGTCCTGACAATCCGGTTGGGATCGTTCCCATCCATCACGTTGATGGTGAACTGGGGATTCGTTACGGAAAACGATCCCTGGATGACCGTCTGGGAACTTCCACTCCCTTTCATGGTGCCCAGGGTTGGTCCCGTAACGGTCGAGGAACTGAGCGATTGCCCCTTGCCGCCAACAGGGCCGGCGGGATCTACGGTATACCAGAGTTCCCAGTAGGGAAACGGTATATACATGATACCAGTAGTACCGCTGCTGCCATTGTTCGATGCAATAGTAGCAAAAGTACTCATGTTGGTATCATAGGGAATACTTTCAATCCTGGTTCCCCCGGGCATTGACTGGTTAAATGAAACCCCGTACGTTGAAGGATTCACAAAAGCAACGGTCTGGGTCACGTTCGGGTTCCATGTCTGGACCGGTGTGGGTTTTGGCGTAGGAATGAGGGTGGTTGTGGTTGATACAATATGAGGTTCCGGGCTGATAGTATACTGCTGAGTCACAACAACGGGCAGGGGTGTTGTCGTGGCAACAGCAATACCCGTATTTACCGGGTGTCCGGTAATCATGGGTTTTATTACAAGGGCAATAATGAGTACAAGAACCAGCGCTGCCGCCAAGTACATCATGTCCTGTTTATCCATGAAGATCAAGATATCTGTTGATTTTCCCTACATAAATATTACGGCAAAATACGAGAATCAAAAAGGAAGGTTTATGAAGGGAATCACGTAAAATTTCGACGGAGCAGGGATGTGGAGTGTTTGGGAGAAATTCGGAAACTGAACGGTAATTGCGCAAAAAAATCCCATAATCCAAAATATCCCTTTCAAACGTGCGGGGAACATATAAATACAATAATAACATTTTATCACACAGGGACGTTGGTATACGCCAGTGTCCACTATCTTACCAAGGTGAATTTATGCATTCGATTAAATCAAATGACGAAGGATTCACTGGCCTTGAGGCAGCGATTGTGCTGATCGCATTCGTTGTCGTTGCGGCAGTGTTCTCTTATGTGGTGCTTGGCGCCGGGTTCTTTACAACCCAGAAGGCCCAGGAGACAGTTCACACCGGTGTAGCGCAAACGACTTCAGCAGTGGAACCAAGTGGCCCGATTAGTGTACATTCCCCGGATGGGTCCACTATTGACAATATCACCTTCTACCTCCAGCTTGCAGCGGGCGGTACCGGAGTGGACATGAGTAAAGTTACGTACACGCTCTCAACCCCTACAAAGGTCGCAACCTACGATAATAACGCTACATCGCTCAGCTGGGTCAAGGAAAACGTCGCGGGTACCCACAGTACCAATGGCGGATTGTTGCAACCCCGCGAGATGGTTCTCGTTACCGTTGTCCCAAGCGGATTCACGTCATCAGACCTGGGAATAAATACAAAGTTTATTCTTGAAGTGAAGCCGCCGATTGGTGCAGCATTACCGATCGCAAGAACCATCCCGGCAGGATTGTCAACCAATACATGGTATGAGGTATATTAAGGAGGGTGGAAGAAATGAAAAACCTGTATTCAGAAGATGCCTTTACCGGACTTGAAGCCGCCATTGTCCTTATCGCATTCGTTGTCGTGGCGGCAGTATTCTCGTACGTTGTGCTCGGCGCAGGATTCTTCACATCCCAGACTGCCCAGGCTACAGTCCACACGGGCGTGAGTCAGGCAAGCTCAAGTATGGAACTTGTCGGGAATGTATACGGAATCCAGAGTGGTACAAATAATTACCTTAAATATGTTAACGTAACCATTGCCCTTACTGCCGGTGGTACTCCAATCGACCTGTCTTCGATGGTAGTATCTTACAACGATAACGCCGGGGGTCACAATCCCAATTTGACCTATGAGGGCGTATATCAAAACGGAGCCACTTGTCCAAATTCACTGGCAGGAACCGCCGGTTCCCAAAGCTGGTGCATTGCACAGAAGATCAACAACCAGACCGGGGAAGCCATGCTTGATGACAATTCACAAATGATCATCATGGTTGGAATGCCTGCAACCGCAACACCAAATACACAAATGACAATTAATTTCCAGCCCGCGGTTGGAGCAGTTCTTCCCATAACAAGGACTATCCCTGGTGGCCTTACAGCAGTGCAGCCACTCTACTAATCTTTTTCTTTTTTTTAAGGATCCCTTTCAGTTAATCCAGAGTTTTTAAAACAAGTCAGGCTGTTACATTATTTACTAATAAGAAACAGTCCCACGGACATCGCAAACGTGAGAACAGATCCCATAAACGAACAATTCCCGGACCGTGAAAAACACGGATCTTTTACTGATTCTTTTTTCAGATTGCACATTCACACACCCCCGGCAAAAGAAACGGATTAATTCATATATACCCTGCCCGGGGAAACCGCGGGAACTCTTGGGGAAAAACCCGGGATTTTCTTATAAATTACATCATATCGCATTCCCTGCCAGTTTTACGATAAGAATGTTTATTAATTAAAAATGTAATATAACGAGTAGATACTCTATGGCGGTAAATCAGGCACAGGTTGACCACATCATCACTGCTGCCTCCGAAGATGATCCGGAAGTAAAGCTCCAGAACCTTGAGCGGGAGGTTGACCTCATAAAAACCTCCATCAAGCGTCTTCTCATGGACATCCGGGAACGTATGAATGAACTGGAAAACCCGTTCACCCTGACACTTCCCGGCAGCAGTGGAGCTCAAGCCTCGGGTATTGCCCCCGGCATGGATGCAGATGTCAAGGAGGCCCAGAAATCCGCGCTGGAAGCACGTGAAGCTGCGCTTGACGCCAGGGAATCGCAGATGGATGCGACAAAAGCAAAAAGGGATACAGAGTCCAATAATGAACCCCCAAGAAAACAACCTGAACCGGTTGTTTCCCCGGTAAATGAAGATAAAAAAATCCTTGAAGAGCAGATGCTTGCGCTGCTGAAATCCCAGGTTGCGGCCCCCCATAAGCCAACACCCCCGGTCCAGCCCCAGTTGAATGAAAAACTCCGGCTCCAGAAGGTGTACAAACTCTTCAAATGGACCCACCAGTCAGTCAGGAAATTCGGCCACGACCGGCTTGAGATCATGCTTGAATCCTACCGGGTCATGGGGTACATATCCAAAGAATCCGCTGATGAAATCCGGGAGATATCCCGCCTGATGCCGGCAAACCTTGGCGAAGAGCACGAGGTGGGTCCCGATGAGTTCGTATCCGAAATCTATGCACTCAACCGGATACTGACGCCAAACGATACCTCCCTTGACCGGGATATGATCGAGGTCATGATGGAACAGCGCCAGCAGGAGCCCGTCGTTCCCGGGAGAAAATCCGGTGAACGCATCGATCTTTCCCAGGTCTCGCTTGGCGAGAAGAAAAGTTCGTCTCAGAATAAAGACAAAGATGAAGAATGGATGAACCTCCCGGACAGGATCTGATAGATGTCTGCCGAGACATTCACTACCGCAATGTTCCTGATCACGGCTGTCATAGCGGCAGGAGTCCTGATCAATGCGGTTTTTCCGGTAGTATACACTATGGCAGGCACATTCCAGTCTGCCACTCATGAATCGGACCAGCGTCTCCGCACGGATTTCAAGATCATTACCATGTATGCAAAAGCCGGTTCGGGGGGTTCACCCAACGAAGCGGACGTGTGGATGAAAAATATCGGCACTACCCGGATAGCATTTTCAGATCTTGTCAACCGCAGTGATGTCTTTGCCGGCGGGGTGGACGATTTCGATCGGCTTACTTACGGTGTTTCCGGGACTGAAGGTACGTGGATGGCAGATTTCGGACCTTCGTATGATACCAATAATAACCAGTACTGGGACCCCGGCGAGACCATTAAAATTACGGCATACAGCAGCAAGATTCCACCCACTTCCGGTGACACGGTGTACTTCCAGTTCATCCTGCCTGACGGGATCCTGAGATCCATGGAATTCACGGTGAGCTGATAGTTATGGCTGTAGCAGAGCTCATTGGTGCGGCGATAGGAGTGCTTCTCCTTGTGACGGTTGCTTACCTGCTTGTGGGGGGAACTCTCTCGACTGCCGAAACCGTGGTAACGGCCCAGAAAGATATCACGCTCCTTCACGAGGCACGGTTGAGAACCAGTATTTCCGTGACGGACAAGGAGATAGACAACAACAACCTGAATATCAGTATCACGAATACCGGAGATGAGATCGTCACGGATTTGCCCCATATGGATGTTTTTTCTTTTGATGCCACAAACGGTTACGAACACTATACCTACAGCACGAATTCAGGAGACCCCAATACGTGGCAGATTGTGCGATTTGAAAACGACAAAATCCATGCAAAAGAGCTGGATCCCGGGGTAAAAATGTGGATCCAGGTAAATCTTCCTGTGGGGGTCACACCAAGTACCGTACAGGTGACCACGAGCAACGGCGTATCAGCTATATCCCAGCTGTAAGAATTGGGGGGAATGAGTATATGGCAACGATGTCTGATTTGATGGGAGGCGATGACCGGCGGATCATCTCTACCGGCAATACCGAACTTGATAAAAAAATTGCCGATGGCCTCCCGATGGAATCCTTAACCCTTATTGAGGGGGAGAACGATACCGGTAAGAGCGTACTCACCCAGCAGATCATATGGGGGGCCATGCACCAGGGCCTGTCCGTAGATCTTTTTACCACAGAAAGCACCAGTAAAAGTTTTATAAAGCAGATGGAATCGATGAGCCTTGATATTTCTGACTATTTTGCCTGGGGATATCTCAAGATCTTCCCCCTCCACGTTGTCGGGTTCGAATGGAAAAAAGAGGAGATGGTGAATATCCTGGCCCACCTCATCACCCACATCCAGCAGAGCAAGTCGCAGGTGATCATTATCGATTCACTGACCCTGTTTACCGAGTATGCCGAGACCGATTCCATCCTCACCTTCTTCACCAACTGCAAGTCCCTCATCGATCACGGGAAAACCATCCTTGTCACCCTCCATACCTATGCCTTTGAGGAAGATACGCTTGTCCGGATCCGGTCCATCTGCGATGCCCACCTCAATATGAAAAAAGCCCTTGTCGGCGATAAGTACGTGATGGTTATGGAAGTCATCAAGGTCCGGGGTGCACGAAAGACTACCGGAAACCTTGTAAGTTTCGAAGTCCATCCGGGATATGGCATGAAAGTCATCCCGATGAGTTTTGCGAAGGTCTGATATGGGCACATTATCCGTTGCAGTCAATCTCCCGTTCAAGCCGGAAAAGGTAGATAGTACTATCGATTTTTACAACGATATTGAATCCAGTCCGCTTTACAAGATGCTCCCGGCCAATGCCAAGGATTATGTCAAGGCCAGCCCGCATCTCCTTGAGTACCTCCATGTGTTCCCCGTCAATACGTACGGGATCCCGCTCTTCCTGTCGGAGCTGAAGAAAGATCTCCGTACAATGAAAAGCCCCAACATCATTTACCCCGTAAATGACACCACGTTCGTACACATCCTCCCCGATCCTGACGATGTGAGGAACTTCTACATCCCCATCGAACCGTCTTTCCTTCACAGCGTCAACCAGATGCTGCCGGTCATTGAAACGAAACTGATCGATCTTATCGACGGACTCGAAGAAGATCCCATCAGCGACAAAGAACGGGCTGAAGTGATCAAGAAGATGCTCGCGAATGTCGCGGTCATACTCCCGAAGAATGTTGATATTGCCCAGTTCACCGGCGGAGGCCCTGGCCAGCAGGATCTCAAATCCAGGATAACGAATTTTCTCAACACGGACTTTACGGCCAAAGACAAGATGAAAAATGTCAAAAAGAAGCACCAGGTCCCCCTTACACCGGACGGAAAAGTGATCCTCACCAATGAGGAATACCGCGCAATTGAATACCTGCTGATCCGTGACAAGATCGACATGGGGGTCCTCAAGCCATTCCTCTCAGACCCGTACATCGAAGATATTTCCTGTGATGGGGTCGGCCCGATCTTTATTGAACACAAGATCTTCAAGGGTCTGAAATCCGTTATTGAATTCAAGGTATCCAGTGAGCTGGATGAGTTCGTTGTCAAGATGGCAGAGCGGATCAAACGCCCGATCACCTACCGGAACCCGGTCATCGATGCAACGCTCCTCGACGGATCACGTATCAATATCGTCTACGGAACCGCCATCTCCCGGCACGGGAGCAACTTCACGATCCGTAAAGTGAACGAAGTCCCCTTAAGCATTCTCAATATCATCGAGAGCAACGGGCTTGACTACATGTCGGCTGCATATCTCTGGGTCTGTGTAGAGTACGGGATGTCGCTCTTCGTTTCCGGTGAGACCGCAAGCGGGAAGACCACGCTCCTGAACGCTATCACGACGTTCATCCCGCCGGAGAACAAGATCGTCACGATTGAAGATACGCCAGAACTGAACGTTCCTCACCGCAACTGGATCCGCGAAGTTGCCCTGGCCAAGGGTAAAGGAGAGGGTGGGGGAGCTGCCGGTGAAGTATCGATGTTCGATCTCCTGAAAGCGGCACTTCGTCAGCGCCCCAACCAGATCCTTGTCGGTGAGATCCGTGGGGTTGAAGGAGCCGTGGCTTTTGGTGCCATGCAGACGGGACACCCGGTAATGAGCACGTTCCACGCGGCGTCTGTCGAAAAACTGATCCAGCGTCTCTGCGGGGACCCCATCAATATCCCCAAGACCTATGTGGATAACCTCAACCTTGTCGTCATCCAGAGTGCAGTAAAACGCCCGGACGGCCAGCTCGTCCGACGGATGATCAGCTGCAACGAACTGGTTGGCTATAATGCAGAGACACAGGGGTTCACGTTCGTGCAGATGTTTACCTGGGAGCCGGTATCGGACACGTTCATCTGGACAGGAAAGGGCAGCTCGTTCTTACTTGAAAACAAGATTGCCACCATGCTGGGAATTCCCGACAGCCGTAAAGCAGAAATTTATCTTGAAGTGGAAAAACGGGCAAAGATCCTGGAAAGGCTCCACAAGGCCGGGTATACCAAGTTCTGGGATCTGTTCCACATGATGACAAAGATCAAGAAACAGGGGCTCCTGACAATCGGTGCATGATATGGCTGATCCCGCCCCCGATCCAGCCGAAGCAACGGAAAAGAGGCAAATCCCGTTTGCCTCCCTGATAGAGAGTATCAGGGAAAAACTGTCACAGGTCACGGAAAACAAGACCATGGGCGCTGACCTGCTCTTCATGAATACCTACATGGCATCCCTTGCGATTGCCAGCGCCTCCCGTCCGGAAATTTTTTCTTATGCTGCAAACCGTAAGGAATACATATCAGCAAAATACATCGCCAAGGTCGATACGTATGTCAAAAAGTGGGGTTACAGTTACTCAGAAGCTCTCAGTATCGTGGCTGAGCGGACCAACAACACCAATCTCCAGAGTATGCTGAACCGGTACGCGAATGCGATTGAATCCGGGGTACCGGATGACGACTTCTTAAAAAACGAACTGGCAACCGTACGCAGTGTGTACCGGAGCCAGATCGAACAGGGCCTCGAGCTCTTAAAAAAATGGGGAGATGCCTATATTGCGATGCTCCTGTCAGGTACGGTCATCGCCGTCACCCTTATGATCTCCATAGCCATCTATTCTCCCAGTGGCACATCCTCCACCCTCAACATTGCATACGGCATCATTCTTCTCATCTGTCTTTCGGGGAATGTCCTGATGTACCAATCGGTGCCGGACGATCCCAAATCCCATGGCCTCACGGATCATTCTTCCAAGGAACAACAGACAATCCATGCAATGGAACGGGTTATCGTCCCATTAACCATCGCGGCCGTGGTCGTGCTCGCCCTTCTCGGGGTCAGTGCCGGGATGATCTATATCCTGATCGGGGTCCTCATGGCACCTCTGGGCATCATCGGGTTTATCGATGATTCCAACATCACATTGCGGGACAATGATTTTTCCACATTTATCAGGAGTTTTGGTGCGGTGATGGGAGGGCAGAGCACTACGGCTGTGTATGCCCTTGGAATTATCGATAAAAAATCGCTGCTGGCACTCGAACCGCTGGTCAACTCGGTCTATTCCAAGATGAACCTTGGGCTGGATGACAAGCAGGTCTGGGACAAGTTCATCGGGGAATCCGGCAGCAATCTCATCTACAAATACCTCAACATTTACCTTGATACGGTCATGCTGGGCGGTCCGCCGGAACCCATCGGAACGGTTGTGGGTTCATCCATGCTCGAACAGACCCTGTTGCGGGAGAAGAAGGATATGCATGCGAAAAGTTTCATCGTGCTGCTCGTACCGATGCATACAGCGATGGCTGGAATTTTTGTCTGCCTGTACCGCATTATGGTAGTCCTGACGGGTTCCGTTTCGGCAATGATGACACAGTTCCAGAATACTTCGGCAGCATCAGGAGGGATGAGCGGGGGCGGAGTTTCAGCTGGCAGCGCCCTTGGCGGCCTCAACATGTTCTCAAATTTCCCTGAACAGCCGATGGGCTTTTTTGTCGTAGTTATCCTGACAATAATTACCATTTCCAACATTTTTGCCGCACGGATCGTAGGAGGTGGGGACAGGTATATGTTTTATTTCTATACGGCATTATTCTGTACACTGACGGGACTTGTGCTCCTTATCGCACCCATAGGGGTGAATATGTTCTTCAGCCCGGAAGGATTGCAGCAGATGGCAGCATCGGGAGCGTCGGCAGTATCTGCAAGCGGGGGAAGCTGAAATGGACGCGAAGATACGCAGAATCGTAATGTTGTGCACCATCCTGACGTTCGGGTTAATCCTGATTTTCTTCGATTTCACTCTTATCCAGCTGCTCGCCATGATGATACTTCTCGTAATTGTCATGCCATTCCTGCTGGGCCTTGCCACGGTGGACGAAGTGCGTGCAGGACTTACCGTCATGAAAAAAACCGGCATTCTCAAACGCCTGGATGAGATGAAATTTTTTGAGAAATCCGCACCCGCCCCCGGCCAGAAACTCTCCCAGAACGCCGGGAAAGCAGTCAGGAAAACCGAGGCAAAGGAGAACAAGCCTAAGGTCCCTGACAAGGCAGGCGGAATCCGGGTCCATATCACTTCATTCATGACCTCGCTCGGGTCCCTTGGCACCGTCATCAGGCAGAAAACCAAACAGGGTAAAAAAGTCGAAGACATTGACAGGATGCTCGATAAAACCGTCAGCGAAAAGGTAACTAAAAACGCTCCTCCTGCTGGTGCGGGCGGCACATCAGTTTCATCTCAACCCGGCGGGGCTGGATCAGGGACTGGTGGACCTGCCACCGATACAGATCCATTCCTCGCCCTGTCAAACGATGATTTCGATCCTGGACTGCTTGATGGTCTGGATGATGAATCCGCATCCTTCCCATCCCCTGACGGAGCAGGGACTGCAAAAGGACCCGGCATTCCACTCCCGGAACCCGAATTATCCATGCCCTCGCTGGAAGACTCCGACGGATCTGCTGCTATGCCTGCTGAGGGCGGAACTTCTGCTGACGGGGAACTCGATGCATTCGAAGGTCTTGACGGGGGGGATGCACTGGATGAGGATTTCGGCAATCTCGATGACCTGAACCTGGATGATGTGGAACTCGATGACGATACGGGAGGAGGCACACCTGCTGCGCCGGCTCCCGCACCGGATGCACCTGCTCCATCGGCACCATCGGCAGCCGCACCCCCGGCAGATTCCGGCGCAGTCAAGACTGCATGGATTCCTTCGGATGCCCCCAAGGGTGCTGATACCGCGGAAGACCAGTTTGGCGCCCAATCCGATATGGCTTCATTTGCCAACGCTTCCGGGAGTGGCAGTGACGAAGACCTGCTCAGTTCCTTAGCATCAGATGTAAAAACGGTAAAAAAGGAAAAGAACGTCAGCCTCCTGCGGGAGCTCAAGGATTTCAAGGCGCCTGCTGACGAGATCGAGAGTGAACTCAAGGACATGTTCGGCCGGATGAATGTAATCCAGAAACCCAAGGATAAAACAGAGCCTCCTGCAAATGGAATAAAATAAACGCAGGAACAACAGAAAAGAAGTGAACATTTATTCCGTATTATGAAAAAATCTTAAGAAAATCCGTGAGGTACCATGAAAGAAGTCCCGGCAAAAATTGAACACAATAATACATGGGTCGTTGTCAAGATCGGCGTTGACGAAGACCGCATCGCATTGCCGGACCCGGTCAACAAGGAGATTCTTTTCAAGACGGTTTCAGATGTGGCCGAGAGAAAAAATGTCCTTATCATTACGGTAAAAACTGATACAGAAGTTGTTTACAAAATTCTCTCGGTAGAAAAAGTACTGGCGATCCTCAAAAAGCTCATTCTTGGTTCCTGCAACGCTTACCGGCTGATGGCCTATTTCATGTCACCTGCAATAAAGGGCGGGGTTATGATTAAAGACGCCCAGTGGGAAAAAGGCAGTGTGGTTGTCGTCCAGTCCGGTATCTGGTTTGTGAGCGCAACAAAACAGATATGCGTTCCCGTCACGGACGTAGCGGGGATCGAGCTCACGAAACGGGAGGTCCAGGGCAAGCCAACGGACGTTGTCAGGATAAATCACCTGGAGTCCGGCGAAGTTGTTTCAAGCTTTGTTCTCTGCCCGCTTTCAACACTCCAGGTCCTCTATAATTTCCTCAAGGAGACCACAAAAGGAATGGATATGAAAGGCACTGAACTGGACGGTATCGACCAGCAGGTGGCCATGCTCATCTATTCCGGCATGGACTCCCACGCAATTGAGAATATGCTGAATATACCGCACAAACAACTCGATGCAATCTATGACAAGGTGCTCAAACTCGGTCTTGCCGAAGTGGTTACGATCCGGAGGGAAGTCCAGCTCACCACAAAAGGGGTACGGTATATTTCCGACGCAACAAAATCACAAACAAACTAAAATTTCCATAGTTCTGTAATCCCATACTGTTTTATGTAATAATCTCCCAAACAGGTACTTGATCGTCAATGGGAAAGATTCTGATCGTGGATGATACCCTCTTTATGAGAACGCTACTCAAAAATATCCTGTTCTCCGGTGGACATACTATCGCCGGCGAAGCCGGGGATGGGGAAGAGGCTGTGGCAAAATACAAGGAACTCAAACCGGATCTCGTCACCATGGACGTTGTGATGCCCAAGATGAATGGCATAGAAGCATTGAAGGGTATCAAGGCATTTGATCCCGCAGCCCGGGTCGTCATGTGTACGGCTGTGGGACAGGAACAGATGGTCAAGCTTGCCATCAAGTCCGGTGCCAAAGGCTATATCGTCAAGCCGTTCCAGGCCCCAAAAGTGCTCGAAGAAGTCAAAAACGTCCTTGCGTCCTGACGTTATGGTGAAACTACTCATCGTTGACGACTCCGTGTTCATGCGGACGGTCATCCGGGATATGGTCACTAAAGACCCGTCGATAGAAGTAGTGGGAACGGCATCCAACGGGATCGATGCCCTTGAAAAGATCCAGAGTCTTGAACCTGATCTGGTCACCCTTGATATAGAGATGCCCAAGATGAATGGCATCCAGGTTCTTGAAGAACTCAGAAAATTCAAACGCCGCCCGAAGATCCTGATGGTCAGTTCTCTTACCTCCAAAGATGCCGAGATGACGGCCCAGGCAATCCGGCTGGGTGCCGATGACTTCATGCTCAAGCCCAAGGATATCCCCCATGTACGGGAGATTGGAGACGAACTGGTCTCGAAGATCAAGCATCTCCTTACCCTTCCTTCGAAACCTGCCGAACATAAACCTTTCTCCCTGGCAGGCAGTTCAGCTGAACGGGTTGTTCTTATCGGTTCCTCTGCCGGGGGTCCGCCGATGCTCGATACGCTCCTTGCCGAACTTCCGTCCGATCTCCCTGCCGGCGTTGTGGTTACCCAGCACATGCCAACGGGGTTCACTGCAGCGCTTGCAGAGCGGTTTAACCGCATTGCCAGCATGCCGGTCAAGGAGACAGAAAACGGGGATGTTGTCGAGACCGGGAAGATCCTCCTTTCAAAGGCCGGGGTCCATACCATCATCAGCAGCGACATGAACGTGAACAATCTAAAAATCGGTCGTATCATCCATTCCAATACCCCCCCGGTCCACGCAGTCCGCCCGGCGGTCGACAAGACCTTCGAATCCGCAAGCCATGTTTATGGGAAAAATATCGTATCGGTAATCCTGAGCGGCATGGGAAACGATGCCGGCGAAGGGGCACAAGCGATCAAGCAGGCTGGAGGTGTGAGCCTGATCTGCGACGAGAAGGATTGCCTTGTCTACGGGATGGCCAGGTCGGCTATCCAGAGGAATGCCGTTGACAAGGTTCTCCCGCTCAACCGGCTGGCACGGGAGATCGAACGGGCCGTGCACAATATGGAGGCACACCGTGTCTGAGTTTGAGGCATACCGGGGTCTTTTTGTCGCGGAGTCCCGGGAAAACCATGAGAACCTGGTAAAAAACCTCCTCCTCCTTGAAAAAGGATCAGACCAGAATGCCATCGATGAGATCTTCAGGTCATGCCACACCCTGAAAGGTGCCTCGGCATCGATGGGTTTTGCCGATATGGAACACCTCTGCCATGCAATGGAGGATGTTTTCCAGCTGATCAGGAGCGGCAATGCAGAGATATCCCAGGAGCTGGGCAATATTCTCCTTGCCTGTTCAGATGTACTCGAGCAGATGATAGATGATGTTGAATCCGGGGGAGATACATCGTCTAAAAATCCTGACGAGCAGGTCCATGCGCTGAAGACATGGCTTGGTGCCCGGGGTGGCAGAATACAAAAGAAGGATCACCCGGCCCCGGCTGCCCCGGCGCCAGTCCTGGAAGAATCATCTGCAGATGTGGATTCATCCCCGGACACCGGAGATCTTCCCGAGTACGACATCCGGATCACGGTTGTAAGCGAATGTATGATGAAAGATGTCCGGGCTATGATTGCAATCGGCAACCTTGAAGCGCTCGGAACAATCACCTCGATTACTCCTTCCAAAGAAGCAATCGATGAGGGAAAATTTGACGGAACACTGGATATCCGTATGGCGAGCGATGCCGGGGAAGAAGCACTCAGGACAGCTGCGCTGGGCACTGAGATTGCAACTGTTGAGATCACGCCGACGGTAAAGATTGAAGCCCCCTCCGCCAAGGGCCCGGATGCCGATAAAAAACAGGCTGCCGGGCCGGATAAAAACCGTGAGATCAAACACCTCAGGGTCGATATACACCAGCTTGACCACATCATGAACCTTGTCGAGGATCTCGTGATCAACCGGGGCCGGCTCAAGCAGATCGCTGAACAGCACCACATCAAGGAGATGGATGAAGCGATCGGGATGGTCGATCGATCGGTATCGGATCTCCAGAACCTGATGATGAATATCCGGATGATCCCGCTCAACCAGATATTCAACCGGCTTCCCCGGGTAGTCAGGGATGTAGCCCAGTATGACGGCAAGGAAGTCGATTTCACCATTGAAGGCGGGGAGACCGAGCTGGACCGGAGTGTGATGGACGGTCTGAATGACCCGCTCCTGCACCTGATCCGGAATGCCGTCAACCATGGTATTGAATCACCGGAAGTACGGGAAGCTGCGGGAAAACCCCGGAAAGGATTTGTCAAGCTGTCAGCCCACCGGGACAGGGACAATGTCATCATTGAACTGATTGACGATGGCGGGGGCATCAATATTGAGAAAGTGAAGAGGAAGGCTGTCGAGAAAGGACTGATCTCCCAGGAAGCGTCTGATACTTTTACTACGGATCAGGCGATCGATCTCCTCTTCCAGCCGGGCTTTTCCACGGCGGACAAGATCACGGACATCAGCGGGCGGGGAGTCGGGCTCGATGTGGTCAGGCGATCCATTGAAGCCCTGAAAGGCACCATCCGCGTCGAAACCACGGACGGGAAAGGCAGCAGGTTCGAGCTTCTCCTCCCGCCGACCATGGCAATTGTCGATGTCATGATTGTCCGGATCAACAACAAGCGGCTCGCCATCCCCATCAGCAGTATTGTCGAGGTGGCAAATTTCAAACGCGACACTACGCACCACATCGGCAAGGGTGAGGCGATCCTGCTCCGGGATGAAGTGCTCCAGATCTACTGGCTGAACGATATGATGGGATCATCAGTGGTCTGTGAAATTCTTATTATTGTACAATACCAGAAAAGGAAGTGCTGTATTCCCGTGGACATTGTTGAAGGCAAACAGGAAGTTGTGGTAAAACCCCTCAGCCGGTTTATCGGCAACACCCGGGGTGTCAGCGGCGTCACGATCCTTGGCGATGGTGACGTCGTACCCGTGCTTGACGTAAATACGATGGTGTAGGAGTCAGACATGAAACTAACAAGCGTTCAATCCGATGCAATCCAGGAACTCGGAAACATTGGCGCTGCACATGCAGCAACCACCCTGTCCCAGATGCTGGGCAGTACTGTGGAGATGAGTGTGCCGGCGATCAAGGCGATCGATATTTCAGAACTCGGGAACTATATGGGAGAGGAATCTGCCGCCATGGTCGCCTTTGAGCTCCAGGGTGATATTCCCCATGGGGGATATATCATCTTCTATATTTCCCGTGAGTCCGCAATACGCCTGACCAATACCATGCTCGGGCTGACCGATATGAACCGGACAATGAACGAGATGGATGAGAGCGCGTTGCTGGAAGTGGGCAATATCATGGTCTCGGCATTTCTGGATGCCACAGCCGAGCTGCTCGGATTTATCATGCTCCCTTCACCACCGGTCCTGAGCCTTGACATGGCGCACGCAACTATGTCAAGCCTGATTGCCCAGATGTCGGAAGAGGTCGATGATGTCCTGCTCTTCTCCACAGAACTGGTCTGTGAGGAGCACAAGATTGACAGCGATATCATTATGCTCCCGGAACCCTCCACACTTGCCAGGATTGTTGAACTGATGGAAAACATGATGAAAGGTATTTAATGAGCGTTGGGAAGACGATGCCCGATTCACATTCCAAAAATGAGCAGACCGCGATGATCGGGATTGGCGAATACCGGGTCGGCTCGTTTCCCATGATGACTATCGGACTGGGATCCTGCATCGGCCTCACCTTATATGATGATTCCCTCAAAGTCGGCGCTATGGTCCACATCATGCTGCCGGAGAGTGCCGGACGGAAAGACCGGCCGGGCAAATATGCGGACACCGCAGTACCGGCAATCATCAAGGAACTCAATGCCATGGGCTGTAAAAACCGGTCCCTGGTTGCAAAAATGGCCGGGGGAGCTGCAATGTTCGAATATTTCGGAGCCAATCTCAATATCGGTGAAAGGAACGCAGTTAAGGTCAGAACTCTCCTGGAGGAAAACCATATCCGCGTCGCCAGGGAAGACGTGGGCGGCAAATGCGGGCGATCGGTCACGTTTCTCCCGGCAAACAGTGGCAAGTTCAGTATCCGGAGAGCAGATGGCACAACGGCCGAACTCTAGTTTTTTTGTTCTCATTATCATTCTTCTTCTTTTTGTACCGGTATCTGCCGATCTGCAGAATACTACACCTTCCCCGGTCCCCTATACCATTAAGCTTTTCATCCCATCTCCGGATATGATCCATTCCGATCAGGTCATGAAGCTGATTAACGGTCCTGATAAAAGTGCGATTGTTGCTACCTCCTATGGTCTTTCAACCTATTACGCGAATGGAACCTGGTCTACAAAACACCTGGATCTTGACAATATTTCAGAAGGCCTTATGAGTGATTATATCACCGCAGTTGAATTTGACGGGGACGGTAATCTCTGGATTGGATATTCCCGGGGCATCCAGATCAATAATGGCACGTATTACCAGGTGATCCGGGACCAGCAGCTCCTGAAAGATACCAATATCAAGGATCTCCAGCGCTGGAACAATGATATGTGGGTCGCCACCGGGCATGCCGGGATTCACCGGTACCGTAACGGTACCTGGACATGGTTCCAGCCGGGTTCACAGGGCGGGCCAGGTTTTTACGAAGTCAGCAGCATGACCCTGGACCCGGCAACGCATGCATTGCCTGATGAGCTGGTAATTGCAACGGTCAACGAAGGGTTATGGGTAGTACAATCTCCTGAAGATCCCGTCCGCTTTGAAAAGATTGCCGACAAGGGTTCCCGCTATGGCCTCCTCGACCAGGCCCGGCAGGATCCACGGGGGGGCATATATTTTTTCAATAATTCCATGGTGGTACATTATTCACGGGATCAGGGGTTTGTACCTGTACTTTCCGGCTCCGATCTTCTGATATCCGGTACTGCTGTCAATGATCTGGCAGCAGCGGCAGATGGGAAAGTGTATCTTGCCACGGATGACGGGATTTTTATCTGGGAAAACGGGGGAATTTACCGCCATCTGAACCGGTTTGAGGGTATCGGAACATCATCTGTCATCAGGACCCTGAATATTGATGCGGAAAACCGGGTGTGGTTCTCATCCCACGGATTTGTCGGATATTATATCGATCAGACATCACCGGAAAACGCACTCATTATTGAGACCGTAACACCGACTACATCTCCTGAGCCGGACTCGGGGAGCACGTTCCCGGGAGCAATCCCGACTCTCCGCGAGGATACCATTGCACCACTACCACTTGAATCATCTGCTGCTGAAGATTCTGGCGGGGGAATCGGTGCAATTATCGATCCGATCCTTCGGGCAATCGGGACCGTACTCTCGGGATTGGGCATTCACTGAATGAAAATTTCAGGCCTGTATCCTTCACAGGATCCATTCCGGGGGATATCGAGGGAAATCATACTTATCCCGTCCTGAGGGATTCCCGTCAATTAAAAAAAATTATTTCTGGTTCTTACCCGCAAGCTCAAGCACACAGTACTGCTCGATCGAATCGAGCAGTGCTTTCCGGGCTTTCTTGACCCGCATCTCGTCATTTGACGAGAAATCATTCGCGATATACCGGAGGGTCGTGGAATAAAACAGCATCCTCGGATATTCCTTCTCAAAGTCACCAATCCGGTTCATCGCTTCCTTCTGCTCGTGGTTCATCAGTTCAAAAGAGAAATCGAAAAGCTCGATGATATACGAGGGCATCCCTTTTGAGATAGCAAGCTTGCGGAAACTATGGTACGTGATCTTCCTGGTGGTGAGGAGGGACAACTTGAGACCCAGGTAGATCGGCTCGAGTTCGTTCGGGTACTGCTTGATCAGCTGGTTGACAACCCCGGCTGCACCGGCAGCATCTCTTGTTTCAAGCTTGTAATAGTATAATTCGCGCAGGAAGTGGCTGTCGGTGTAAAAACGTTCAGCACCGATATCGAGGAGGCGTTTGCGCATCTCCGGGTCATTGGTTGCGGCAGCATTCTTCAGGCCAATCTCAACAAACCATTTCTCGCTTGAAAACCATTCAAGACCGATAAAGATCATCTGCCAGAATATCTTCTCTAAGAACGAAGGATCGTCAATCTCCAGCTGTTTCAGATGGTTTACCGGTGGTTTGATCTGTGCCAGGTTAAGCATCAGCTCCCGGGCAAGCAGTTCCATCTCGCCGGGACGATGGTTTTTTACGGTTTCATCGTCCTTTTTGAATTCCCTGAGGGAAAGTACATAATAGCAGTAGGCAACGGCAGTTCCGAGTTTTGTATCGAGGGTTGCATATTTTTTCAGGAAATCCAGGGCATGAATATAATCGCCGGATTTCAGGAGCTTGAGGCCGACAACGATATTAATGCCGATCTCTGCATTTTTGTTCTTCTTGAACCGGATCGCATTGGCCATCACTTTGCGGACATAGTCAAAATCATTGATATTTGCGCTGGTATCCAGTACTTTGAACGTGATACTGTCAATAAAATCGTCATAGGAGCTGTCCATCAGACTGGGGAACGAATTCTCCAGTGCAGAGATCACATAGCCATAAAAGACCGGAAGGTTGGCATCCACTTTGATGGTATTGCGTTCGATATATCCGTAAAAATCTTTCTTCAGGAGGTGCAGCTTATCGTAGACAATTGCATCCGAAAGCTTCTCTTCCCGCATATACTGTCAATGGCATGTTAAAATATTAAAATGTATGAGAGACGGACTCGTCATTCCTCATCCTGTGCATAGTAATAGTATTCACCCAGGCTTTTCTGTTCCCGGTCAAGGAACGATCCGGGTTTGTTGATCCGGGGGCGGCCGCTCTGGTCACGGCGGAAGGTGACATCCAGTTCCTGCAGGAACCGGTTCATCCCGTCCCGCATGCGGAACGGGCCGGTGGCAGTACCTGAAATTCCGGGTTCGCCGTCAAAAACAAGGATCCGTTCGCTGATCATATCGATGAGATAGATGTCATGATCGATGACCATGATCCCAACTTCTTTACCCTCTGCATGGTGCTTGATCATCCGGGTTACCTTGACACGCTGTTCGACATCAAGATGGGCGCTGGGTTCATCGAGAATATAGAGATCCGCATCCCGCGAGAGGCAGCCGGCTATTGCAGTTCGCTGCAACTCACCGCCGCTGAGGGTGTCCACCGGCGACTGGAGGATCGGCTGGAGGTTGAGGGATTCAATGATCTCGTGCTGGTACATCGAGGTGTCAAACCGGGTTGTACAACGCCGGAGATACATCTCGACGCTGTCGGAAGTATCGGCCTTGATATACTGGGGTTTGTACGAGATCCGCAGGTTCGTCTCCATCGTGCCGGTAGTGGGCGTCTCCGCGCCGGCAAGAAGCTTTGCAAACGTGCTCTTCCCTGTACCGTTTGCCCCGACGATCCCCAGCACCTCGCCCGCCCTCACGGTCCCACCGGAGACGGTGAGACAGAAAGTATCATACTGCCTGGTCATCGGGGGAATAATGAAGAGATCCTCGCGGTCCGATCCCTTTTCATGCGCTCGTTTCTCGAACACGACCTGGGTGTCCCGGAACCGCACGTTCTCTTCAGCAAGGAATCCTTCAAGGTACTGGTTGATACCAACCCGGACCCCTTTCGGACGGGTGATGATACCGAATACGGCCGGCTTGCCATATCCCACGTGGACGGTATCGGCAAGCATATCCAGGATTGCCAGGTCATGCTCGACAATCACGACCGGGCGCTGCGTGGCCAGGTCGCGGATCAGCTTGGCTGCGGAAATGCGCTGGTAGATATCGAGGAACGGGGTGATTTCGTCGAGGAAATAGAGATCTGCATCGCGTGCAAGGCAGGCCGCAATGGCAACCCGCTGGAGTTCTCCCCCGGAGAGCGTGCTGATGTCATGATCGAGAATCGCATCCAGCTTCAGCGCCGGGAGGATCTCGCCAAGCTTGTTCCGTTCATCGGTGGTTTTGAGCAGCGCCCTTACATTCCCCGTAAAAACTTTCGGGATAAAATCGATGTACTGCGGTTTTGTTGCGATCCTCAGGGTCTTCTTTGAGACGGTCTGGAGGTAATCGAAGAGCTCCGTACCGGCATACAGTTTGAGGATCGCATCCCAGGCCACTTCCTCGTCAAAATTGCCAAGGTTCGGGCGGAGCTGTCCGGACAGGATCTTGATCGCTGTGCTTTTACCGATACCGTTCGCACCGAGAATACCGGTCACTTTTCCTTCGACAGGAGTGGGGAGCCCGTAGAGGGCAAACCCATTCTTCCCGTAACGGTGGGTCGGGTGCTCGAGTTCCTCGGGCAGGCTGACAATATCGATGGCATCAAAGGGACATTTCTTTATGCAGATACCGCAACCGACACAGAGTTCCTCGGAGATTACGGCCTTGTCATCGGCACCGATGACTACCGTTTCATCGCCGGTCCTGACCCGGGGGCAGTACCGGATACACTCGTTACCGCATTTCCTGGCATGACACCGGTCTTTGTGGACAATGGCAATTCTCATGGAGATCACAAAAAAGTTATTTCGGAATCGCCGTCAGCAGGAGTGTCCAGGCCATGAACCAGAACGCAAAGGTCATGAATCCCTGGTAAAACCAGTCTTTCCCGCCCAGTTTTGAAATATCCATGCCGAGGAGGAGGAAGATATATTTCTGGAAAACAACGCCGGCCAGCATGAGCATGAACCCGAGAAACCCATCATTCTGGTGACCTGTTGCATCAACTACACCGCCCAGATAAAACGAGAGCATCCCGGCAAAGAGCCCGATGAAACATGCGATAAGGGTCCGCTGGATACGGCCGATGTGATCAGCCTGTTTTTCCGCCCGGGTCTTTGCCTTCCTGGACTGGACAGGCGTTTCTATTGCTTGTACTTCACTCATCCCGCAACACCAGTTGTCTTAAATCTCTGTGCGCAACCCATATGTATCTTGGTCTGCCCTGCTGCCGGTTTACTGCATCTTACCGGGGTAAATGGATCCTGGCCACAAAACCTGTACGTTTGCCAGAGAAGTTATCGGTTTACCGTTTGTAACGGGATGTAATAATGCTGGTGGAAGATTCCGTTACCGGTTTCTGATACAGTATCCGGTTACAGGAACCCGGGTACCGGGAAAACAGAGTGCAGGAAAAGATCCGGGGCACCCCCCGACAACACATATTCCAAAAAATTATACGTTTATCAGGTTTGTGCAGCTAATAAGTATCAGGTAATTATCCATGGCTTCTGAACAGGGGATGAGTGGTATCGACGTTAAGGCGATAACGTCCGATCTCAACGGGAAGCTTCCGCTCTGGATCGACAAGGTCTACCAGTTCGATTCGCGAACTCTTGCGATCCGCCTCAACGGTGAGAACAAGGCCCGGAACCAGCTGATTGTTGAAGCCGGGCGCAGGGCGCACCTGGTCAGGAGCCTGCCGGAACCGCCGAAAAACCCCCCGCAGTTTGCCATGCTGCTCAGGAAATATATCTCCGGGGGCAAGGTCCTCGCTATCCGCCAGCACGGGCTTGAACGCATACTCATCTTCGATATCGGCAAAGGCAATCTCGTGTACCACCTCATCATCGAACTCTTTGATGAGGGAAATATCATCCTTGCGGATGAGAGCAATCTCATCGTCAAGCCCCTCCGGCACCACCGGTTCAGGGACCGCGAAGTGGTCCCCGGGGTTGCTTATACCTTGGGGACAACAGATCCTACGGCTTCCCTTGAAAATATCGCCGCAGTCCTTGCGGCAGATGACCGGGATATTGTCCGGTGCCTTGCGATCGGCTGCATGCTCGGGGGAATGTATGCAGAATATATCTGCACAAAGGCCGGGTATGAAAAGACCCATCCTGCAGCTTCAGCCGATCCTGCACGTATCTTCAGTGCGATCCAGGACCTGTTCCTCCGTGTCGTGCAGTCACCAACACCCGTGATTGCCCGGAAACACTGTGAACCAATCGATCTCTGGGACGGGAACGGGGTCACGGCATATCCTACATTTTCCGAGGCGCTTGAAGCGTTCTATCCCCTGACAAAGGCCGAGAAGAAATCTTCAGCACGGCCAAAGATTCCCAAGGAAGACCGGATCAGGCACCACCAGGAAGCAGCGATAAAAAAATTCGATAACACGATCCGGAATAACGAAGAGATCGTGGGCGCGATCTACGAGAACTACCAGTTCATAACAAGTCTCATCACCTCCCTGGATACGGCCAGCAGGCAACTCTCGTGGCAGGAGATCGAGAAGCATCTGAAGAACGCCAAATCCGCAGATGCAAAGATGATCGTTGCCTTCCACCCGGGGGAGGCGGCTGTTGAGGTCGATATCGGCAAACGGGTCAAGATATATGTTCATGAGGGCCTGGAACAGAATGCCGGCCGGTACCATGACCTGATTAAGAAATTCAAAAAGAAGAAGGCCGGGGCACTTGTGGCGATGAAGACCGTCCAGGTAAAGAAGACGGTCCGGAAACGGGACTTTATCCCCATGAAAAAACTCTGGTACCACCGGTTCCGCTGGTTCATCACCAGCGACGGGGTTGTTGTCCTCGGGGGCCGGGACGCATCGCAGAACGAGGAACTGGTAAAGAAATATATGGCCGGGGGAGACCTGTTCGTGCATGCGGATGTCCACGGCGCCAGCGTGGTGATCGTCAAGGGAAAGACGGAACGGATGGACGAGGTCGCGCAGTTCGCAGCCTCCTATTCCGGGGCATGGCGGAGCGGACATGCATCGGCTGACATCTACAGCGCCCTCCCGACGCAAGTAAGCAAGACACCGGAGTCGGGAGAGTTCGTCTCACGGGGCTCCTTCATAGTCCGCGGGGAGCGCACCTATTACAAGAATGTACCGCTCCTCGTGGGCATCGGCCTGATGCTGGAGCCCAATGCAGCAATGATAGGTGGACCGCCATCGGCAATCAAAGGCAGGACTGCGGCGTACATTGAACTCCAGCCCGGGCAGTTCGAGCCCAATGACGTGGCAAAAAAAGCCCTGCGCATCCTGAAGAGTAAAATTCCTGAGGACGATGTGAAGTCCCTCAAGGGAATTCTCAATACTGAAGGAGTCGCCGGATTCGTACCTCCAGGGGGCTCTGACATCGTGGGGCACCATGAAGGTTGAGTTCGGGGAGATCAAGGGTAACTATGGCGAGATCAGGCTTCTTCCGGAAAGCATAGACGATCTCTGGCATCTGCAGCACCTCATCGCCCCGGGCGACCTTGTCTTTGCTACTACATTCAGGAGCGTGGACACAGCAAGCGACAAGATCCGACCGGAGAAGATAGAGAAACGCCCGGTCCGCCTCGGTCTCCGCGTTGACCGCCGGGAATTCTCTGAGCACGGCGTCCGGCTCCGGCTGACCGGCCTGATCGAACACGGGATCGATACCGGCGCATTCCATACCATCAATGTGGAGACCGGTTACGAGATCTCTGTTATCAAACCGTGGCGTCCGCTTGACCTGGAACGGATCGAGCGGGCAAAGAAGGCCTCAGTCTACGGGGTCATCCACATCCTGACCCTTGAAGAAGGAGAGGCAGAACTCTTCCGGCTGCGCCAGTACGGGCCGGAAAGTGCCCTCACCATCATGGCCGGCAGCGGGAAGGGTGCTGAGACAGAGTCGCGATCTTCTTTTTTTGAACAGGTGATATCAGCCATCACCGATATCTCCGGTCCGCTCATCATCGCCGGCCCCGGGTTCATCAAGGATGATTTTGTCAAATTTGCAAAGAACAGGAACACTCCTGTGGCAGAACGCGCCATCGTGGTCGAGACACGCCGCATCGGCCGGGGTGCGGTCCAGGAAGTGATCGGTAAGGGTGCACTCGACAAGTTGATCGGCGATCTCCAGCTCTCCCGTGAAGTTCAGCAGATGGATGAAGTACTCCGCAGGATCTCCCTGGAGGGGGCCGTTGCCTATGGCAGGAAAGAGGTGGCTGATGCAATCGGGTACGGGGCGGTGGAGCAGGTCCTGATTGCCGACACCCTGCTCCGGGACCCGGAGATCATGGCCCTTATCGAGACCGCGGAAGGGATGCGGGCAGACATCGTGGTGCTCTCATCCTCATTCGAGCCGGGCGAGCGGCTTATTGCGCTCGGCGGGATTGCTGCACTGCTCCGGTATAAAATATGAGGCAAAAAAGAGCGGCGGCCGGGTTATCTGTGGGGAACAGTACCCGGACAAAAGGTACATAATTTCATCAGAGCGTTCTTGTATCTCCCTTGGGGGAGATTCATGTCACGCGTACCACAAAAAAGTTCCTGGGTTTTCTTTCAGGCATGTGACATCAATGGATGGTCAATCCGCCCGTAAAGGTGCCGGATGTGCCGTCGGGATTTATAACAACGACATTCCAGTTACCAGTATAGTTTTGAGGTATGTCAAACCAGACCGTGATTGATGTGGGTGTTGTTGCGCTGACCTGGAATTGCCGGATATCCGGATAAATACTACTGGTCAGTTTTACCGTGGCCCCGACAACGAAATTAGTACCGGTTATTGTATAAGAACTGTGAGAGTTTGACGATGCCGCGGAGGGGGCAATGCCCGTAACGGTCAGGTTACCTGCAGTTGTGGCTGCTGTCGTGGTCGTGGTTATTGAGGGATTTGACCGGACAATAAAACCGTTGGCATAGCTTCCGGAATTTCCGTTTGTGTTGGTCACCTGCACATCCCAGGCACCAACGCTCGCATTCGACGGTATGGCAAAAGTGCAGGTGATATCGCTTGCCGAAACAACTGATACGCCGGTAGCTGCAATACCCGGACTTCCGGAGTTTACCAGCTGCACCGTGGCACCGGAAAGGAAATTGTTGCCGGTGAGTCCGGTGACTGCTACTGAAGTGCCGGTATATCCGGTATCCGGTGTGATCCCCAGGACCTTCGGGCCTGAAGCTGCCGAAGTTGCGGAAGTCGGTGTTACCGTAGATGACGAAAGGGTTGTGGCAGCCGGTACCGGAGTTGCCGTAACGGCTGGAGTCCCGATCGGGATGGAAGATAACGCAATATTGGTAACTTTCACAGTGTACACTTTTTCAATCGTCATTCTGCTTACGGAATCTGTTCTTGAATCCATCCGGTACCCCCAGCTCCCGTCGCTGTTGGGATAGATTAATGCCCGTTCGTACATGTCGGTCGCGGCATCGTAGCTCACGATCAGGACCCCGATCACGGAGCTTGATTTGGGATTTTTGAGAATATCTCCTGCAGTGTACAGGGGTCCTGATGTGGCAGCAGGTATGACCGTGCCGGTAACTTCAGATTGTGCAGAGGAATTGGATGCAGAGGAATTGGAGCAACCTGCTATGAAAATGGTTATTGTAAGAAGTACAATCAGGCCCGATATCACGAGATATTTTCGTTCCATAGTGATTATATTGTCAGGCAAGTATAAAAACCGGTTCTCCTGAATTATCCGGCACTGGCGGGGACCGGAGCTTTTTTATTCCTGGTTGCAGGGACGGGACGAAACGATCAGTTACGGGAGAAGGGATCCACGATGATGATAAAAATGTGATAAAAAGGTATGAAATCCGAAAAAAATTATTCTTCTTTCTTCTCGGGCTTCTTGAAGGACTCGACCATGACAATCTCGGAGATGCCCTTGATCAGCTCGAACCCTTCGTGGATGATCCGCCCGCGCCAGAGCAGCCAGCGGCGGTCATAGGTCATTCCTGCGGGGAGGTCCATGGTGGCCTTGCCATTATCCATGGTGATCTCGATCTCCCGGCCTGCATAGAGCCGCACAAGGCCCTTGAGCTGCTCGAGCGGTTCGCTGACTTTATCCTCGATCTTGTACGTGTACGTGAGGGTCTGGCCGGCAAGGGGCGGGTTGAAGTCGACGATGACCCGGGCGCCGATGACATCGACAACCGTGCCTTCGCCCTGCTCCTCGATCTTGACGGGCATGCCGCGGACCGGCTTCTGGCTGAACTTGTTCTTCGGGTACGACTGGATCTTTGCCGGGTCGCGCTCGCCGAAAGCCTTGTCAGGCTGGACAGTGACGGAGCCTGATGCCCCGGCCTTCTTGCCGACAAGTTCCTCGTCGAGACCGATGATGACGTGTTTCTGGCCTACACAGATCGTGACCGGGCCGTAGAGTGCATTCGGGCTGTGGATACCGGCATTCTTAGCCTCATCGCCGTCGGTGGTATCAAAGACATTGCCATTGACGGTGCCCGTATAACTGAGCCTGATAAAATCTCCTTCTTTTATTGCCATTGCTTCACCTGCCTCTAGTATGTCGAAGACCAGACGTTTATTCCTTCTTGGTCTTTTAATAGAATTTAACGCACAAATCCTGAAAGGACCGGCCTCACCCGGGTCCGGCCGTTCAGGAATGAAGCGTCAACTACTATAAGTCGCAACGAAGACAGATAAAAGTGTGGCACAACCATGCTCGAAGTTGAACTCAAGGTAAAGATCCCCTCCCTCGATCCGGTCCGGGCAGCGCTCGTGAGCCGCAGGGCCACATTCCTCGGCCGGGTCCATGAACACGATATCTATTACAATGCCCCCCACAGGGATTTCGGTGTCACGGATGAAGCGGTCCGGGTCCGGTACACGAATGATCATGCGGTGGTCACCTACAAGGGCCCGAAGATCAGGAAGTTCGGCCTCAAGGCCCGGGAAGAACTGAACTTCGGGGTGGAGTCCGGTAAGGACTTCGAGACCATGCTCGACCGGCTCGGGTTTACGAAGACCACCGAGGTCAACAAGTGGCGGGAGACTTACCGGTTTGACGGGGCAACGATATCCCTTGACTCGGTCGACGAGCTTGGGACCTTTGCCGAGATCGAGATCATCATAGAGAACGAAGATACAAACCCGACCGGACAGATCGGAAGAATTGCAAAAGAGATTGGGGCGGAAGGCGAACCGATCCTCGCATCCTATCTCGAGCTTCTGCTCTCTAAACGGTCAGCAGCTCAATCCTGACATCCCGTGCTTCGTTGCAGGGACTTGCACGTCGAAGTTCGAAGATTTACTTCATAAATCTTCTCCTCCTCGAATCTCGCTTCGCTCAATTCTTCGCACGTCGAAGTCGAAGATTTACTTCGTAAATCTTCTCCTCCTCGGATCTCGCTTCGCTCAATTCTTCGCAGATCGAGATTTACTTCGTAAATCTTCTCCTCCTCGGATCTCGCTTCGCTCAATTCTTCGCAGATCGAAGTCGAAGATTTACTTCGTAAATCTTCTCCTCCTCGAATCTCGCTTCGCTCAATTCTTCGGATTGCAAAAGAGATTGGGGCGGAGGGAGAGGCGATCCTCGCTTCCTACCTTGAGCTGCTGCTCTTTAAACGGTCAGCAGCTCGATCTTGATATCCCGTGCGTCTGTCCCGAAGTGGATCATCGCACAGTGCCCGTCCATTGCCGGGCCGGGGTTGACAATTTTTACACCGTCAACATCCATCACGCCACGCAGTTCGTGGAGGTGGGCGCAGCAGACCAGGTCGAACGATTTCATGTGCTTCCTGATAGACTGGCTGCCCACGTGCTCGCCATTGATCTTGTCGAGCGTCTCGAACGGGGGGGCATGACAGAGGAGGACGTTATGAACTGCCTTCTCCATCTTTTTCATCGCGCCATGCAACACGTCATCTATCTGCTTGTCGGTCAGCTCGAACGGCGTATTGAAAGGCGTCGGGTTTGACCCGCCGACACCGGCAATCGTCATCTTCCCCAGGTTCATCTGGGCTCCATGCATGCTTACAGCATCGGAGTGTTCGAGTGTCTCGAGGATCTCACGCGGGTCACAGTTGCCGGGCACAGCAAAACACGGCACGTCGATGCGTGAAAGCACGTCATCGACCGCGTCAACGGGACCCATATTGGTGATATCTCCTGCAATAAATACCGCTTCCGGATTCAATTCCAGAAATGAATCAATTTTACCGAATTGACCATGGAGATCTGCTATTAA
>NZ_JBEKRH010000018.1:0-38520 GCF_049518935.1 Methanoregula sp. | reverse complement strand
AATCCGATCCGGTCATCGACAAGGGCATTATCGGTCTCCTCACGTCCCGCAGCGGTCAGAATACGGCCCAGGTTCCCGACTTTTTCGGTGAAGCCCAGGGTATCAAGATAACTGAGGTAATACTGCACCGCCCGGTCGCTCAGGATAAAACCCCGTTCCGCCATGAGTTCCGAGAGCCTCTTTGCTCCCACAGGGTCCTGGTGGTCCTTAAGAATCCGCAGGATCTCGATATATTTTCGTTCTGTCCGTATCATGGTCACTTCGCCTCCACGACACCGTGGCTGTCCTGGTAACGGCCGGAGTATCCGTGGCTGCCCTCCCGGACTTCGTGCAGGATCATCTGCACAACCCGGTCGTTCTTCTGCACGGTGACATCACCGGCCCCCAGGTTGGTAAGACAAAGAGTGAGCTGCCCGCGGAATCCCGGATCGACAAACCCGGCCCCAAGAAGAACCCCCCTCCTGCCAAACGATGACCGGCACCGGAGAGTTCCTGCGAGATCGGTGGGGAGCTCAACCCATTCCAGGGTGGGAACGAGCGTACAGATTCCGCGGGGAAGCGCCATATCGGAAGCGGCCCGGAGATCATAGGATGCCGGTTGCTGGCATTCCTTGTGGAAAGGCCTGATGACCAGTTTTCCCGACGGGGAATCCTGGTCGAGGCGGCGGGCAATCTCGGAAGCTGATAAGATCATTGAGTAGATTATCGGTAGAAAATACTTAATATCTTTTGATGTAAAGATGATGAGAAGGATCCATGGGGTAGAGGATATCCTCTTGGGCTTCGAACCCAAGGACGCGGGTTCGATTCCCGCTGGGTCCGCTTTTTTGTTGCATTCCTGATCCTGAAACCGGGGGGAGATCGCTTCTGGAAGATCCATCGAATTTCTGATAGGGGTGGTGGGGGGCGGATACCTATACCGGGGACGCCACAAAAGCCCGGAGATTCCAATCGCAGATCAAACTCGTGATCAAATTCGGTTCTGCAACATCTTAAAAAATTATTCCCGCGATTATTATCCGGGTCTATTATTGGGGAATCCAACAAAGCCAAAAATTCATCATCGTTTGAAGGTATTATCCTGCGTCGGATTCGCAGAATGCATGTTTAAAATGGGTATTTTGATTAAATTTCATTTCTTCTCATCACATGCCGGTGTTTCCTGCGGCCGAACATGCGGATGGCGGCAAAGAGGATAAGGACACCGATAACTCCCAGAGCGATCATCATGATGAGGCCCCAGTCAAGATTCCTGTCCAGCATTATGTTGACAGAGGCAGTACTGTTCCCCTGGATCACTTCCTTCTGGACAGTTACCGGTGAGTAACCGTCTTTAGTCACCGTGATATTCACCGGGATATTGAATTTAACATGAGTTACCAGCTGGCCATTGTCATCGGTGACACCGGCCTGCGTCCCGTCAAGGGAAATGGTGGCATTCGGTACGATCTTCTGGTCCTTGTCCTGGACGAAAATGGTCATCGCTGCATTTTCAAAGGGAAGAGTTAAGGAATAGTCCTGGTTCTGATCGGATACGGAAATGGCCTGGCTCTGCGAAACATACCCGGATTTCCTGACTTCGATGAGGTAATCACTGGCAACAAGGTTCGGGAAACTCAATCTCCCGTAGTCATTGGAGGATCCTGACAAGGTTCCGTTGAGATAGATATCCGCACCGGCCAGGGGCATCTTGTTCTCGTCGGTGACATAGATATTTACCCCGACTGAGGCTTTTGTCAGGTCTGCCGAATAAATTGCATCCGTACTGCTGATGGTACGTGTCTCGGTAAAGGTTGTATATCCCGGCGCTTTGATCTCAATAGTATAACTGTTCCCGCGGGTGACCGGGGTGATAAGAATACCACGGGCATCCGTTTTCCCTGCAAGTATTGTATTGATACGAATCTCGGCCCCGGGAATTGCAGACCCGGTATCCTTGTCTTTGATCTCGAATGAGAAACTGTTCCCGGAGAGCAGCTTGTACTGGATCTCTTGGTTCTCTGATCCTATGTCGATAACATCGCTGCGTTCCTGGTAATTCGGAGCATTGATGTCCACAGAATAGAGGGTTGCTCCATTTACTCCGAATGTGGCAGACCCGGACGCATCCGTCTGTTTCATCTGAGACTGGTTCAGCGCAGTCACATTGATGTTTGCACCGGTGATGGGGCCGAGGGTATCGGAATCGAACAGGTTCACCTTGAGAGTAAGTGTCTTTCGGCTCAGGTTGACCAGCAGCGTGGTGGCATTCATGTCCACGATCTGTTCCCAGTCGGAATACCCGTCCATGGAGACCCTGATGTCCTGGTTCACTACGCCGGCATGCGTGAGATATGCCTGTCCGTTGTTATTCGTGAGTGCGAAATTTGCATTATTGACAAACACCGTGGCGTGAGGAAGGGTGGTGTTATCGAGACTGTCCTGCACGGTGATCAGCAGGTTCGTCGTTGCCTGTGCCGAGCTGCAGAGAAGGACCACACACAGCAGGGAAAAAAGGAAACGAAGGCGATGTTGATACATGATAAATTATCGCCACCTGCTCATATATCAGCACATCGGTCTAAATCTCGGATACCGAGGGTACCCGGTCAAGAAGCATGCCCTCTACAAGCACCGGCATGAGACGCCTCCCCTCTTCGACAGCATTCTGGAGCCGCCAGTTCCGGTCAGCATATATCGTAAAGAGGGGGTCCCCTGTCTTGATCAGGTTACCTTTTTTGGCATGCAGCAGGATACCTGCCCCACGGTCATGGGGGGCTCCGGCAGTCCGTGCAAGGGAGATAAGGGACGTGTTGTTCATCTCGATCACGTAACCGGATGCCGGGGCTTTGACCACGAACTGGTATTCACCGGCGGAGAGATCAGATGATTTGATCTGGGGATTTCCACCCTGGATCTCAATGATCTGGTGGAGTTTTTCCAGTGCCTTGCCGCTGGTGAGGAGATCCTGTGCCATGGCAACCCCGCTGCCACGCTGGGCTTTTCCTGCCATCTCCAGTGCAATCCCGGCAATCGAGAGACTCTTCTGGATAAACGAGTTGGGTTCCGGCGAGCCTTCGAGTGCTCGCAGGGCTTCGATAACTTCCAGCGTCGGGCCGATGCTGTGGCCGACCGGTATATCCCCGTAGGTAAGAGCACATTCCACTTTCATGCCCAGGCGTTCACCCAGTTCGATGAATTCCCGGGCCAGTTTTCTCCCGTCCTGCATGGTGGCAACTTTGGTATGCAGGCCCACGGGGATATCGATGACAACAAGGTTTGCGCCGACTGCAAATTTTTTCGCCATCACGCTCGCCAGCATCTGGCCCCGGGCATCTATCTTGAAGGGATATTCCTGGATAATGATCCGGTCATCTGCCGGTGCAATATTTGTCGCCCCGCCCCAGACGATGCATCCTCCGACCTTGTCGGTCATCTGCTGTACCTCACTGGCAGAGAATTCAACAAAGGCAAGGACTTCCATAAGATCGGCAGTACCTCCGGCACCGGTAATCGCCCGGGAACTGGTCTTGGGGATCTTGAGGCCGCTTGCGGCAATGATGGGGACTACCAGGAATGAGATCTTGTTCCCGGGAACACCTCCGATTGAATGTTTGTCAACGATAGGCCGGGATGCAAACTTGATCTGTTCACCGGTTTCGACCATTGCCCGGGTGAGATGCTCAACTTCATTCATATCGAGCGGGTTGATATACGACGCAGTAATAAATGCCGTCAGTTCGGCAGACGAGATGTCGTCGCTGACAATATCCTTGACGATGGTGAGTGTCTCCTCTTTATTGAGTTTGCCACCGTCCATCTTCTTCTTGATAAAATCGAGGGATGCGGGCCTGCCGGCTTCCCGGATCTCGATCTCGGCCCCTTCATCCAGGTGAAGGCGTTCGTTCGTTATACGGTAAACGCCAAGGGTTCCCTGATCGGTGATGGTTGACGTGGTTTCAACAAACGCTGTAACGGAAACGCCATTTTTCGGGTTTATTACCTGGATACGATCGCCATTGAAGACACCCATGCTCCGGGCATCAAGGCGGTTGAGGAGGACTCCTCGTGTTGCAATATCAAGTATTTTCACGGTCAGTTTCACTGTCTGCACCTCTGAGGATCTTAAAACGCCGTATGGAACGTCTTTTCAGATCTACGTTGGCCGCTTGGGTCTTAAAAAGATCCCACATGCATTGAGACTAAGGTTACCAGGCCAGGTGTGCAGGTAAAAACCGGAACCGCTCTGCTGAACGGTACTTGTTCTTGCTGAAAGAATGCCTGCCCGAAAAAAAAAAGATTTTTGGATTTTAGTTCAGTGCCTGCGCACAACGATGAATGCAACTGCACCGAGGCCGATCAACGCGATCAGGGCACCGTATCCTGGTGACTTGGTCGGGGTTGCGGTCGGGGCTGCGGTTGTAACAACAGGTGCTGCAGTCGTGACGACTGGAGCTGCGGTTGTAACAACAGGTGCTGCGGTTGTGACTACTGGTACTGAGGTATCGAGCACGTTGAACAGTGCAGTACCGGTTGCAGACTGGATGACTGCATCTTCAGTAACAATGTACTCGTCCGGCTTGAATGTTGATGAATCAACATCGAACGAGAGCAGGTTCATGCCGCTGTCACCCTTGGTAACCTTGACGGTACCGGTTGCGCCGCTGAACTCGCCGCTCTGGCTCTTCTCAGTCGGCTTGAATGATGATGAGTAGATCTGGACGAGGACTTCATCGTCTACTGCGAGGTTGGTCGAGGCAGTGATAGTGAACTTGTCACCAACATGCTTGTCACCAATCGCATCGATCTGGATGACGGGTTCCTCGATAAGGAACTGGAGCTTGGTGTAGGTATCGTCGACGTTAGCGTCGTTGATGCCTTCTGCAAGAGCTTCTGCTGCATCGGATCCCTGCAGACTGCCGGCGCCGAGGAGCTTGAAGATCTGGGTTCCTGCGGTGTTGGTTGCGGTGTTCAACTGTTTGTTGACTACCCAGCCGTCGCCGTTTGCATAGGTTACAAGGTCGACATCGAACTTGTTGTTCTGCATCGGGTGCTGAACAACCACGAAGTACTGGCCGCTGGCAAGGGTCTTGGTGGTTTCCTGCTTGATCTCGTAGCTGAAGGACGCGTCGGAGTTCACCGAGGTGCTGTCGAGGGTTGCATAGTTCTTACCCATAACCCAGATGTGGACGGCGGTTGGCTGTCCCTCTGCGGTACCGGTAATGTAGATTCTGTCACCCTTTGCGACAGTGGACTGTGATGCGGTTGCAGAGACGAACGGCTTCTTGATGATAATGGAGACCGTGCCGTATGCTGCATTCGCCAGGTGGTTCCTGTCGTAAGGCTGGCTTACTGCGTAGATAGTGTAGGTACCTGCATCGAGTGCATAGTTGGATGTACCCCACTTCCAGGACCAGGTGTTGTCACCGTTGACTTGGACTGCCCTGAAGTCAGGGATGTAGTTGTTGGTGATACCTGGGTTTGCGGATCCTGCTGCCCGTGGGTTCGGATCGCTAATGACCGCACCCTGATCGGGGAGGTTGGGGCCGATGATGAACAGGTAGGTCGAGTAGGTTTCAGTGTTGGTACCTGAGAACTGGATCTCTTCTCCAAGGTAGTAGGACTGGTCGCCTGCTGCAACGATAGTGACTGCGCCCTTTTCGACGTTGACGTCAACTTCGTCGCTCTTGATAGTTCCCTTACCGTAGGGTGAGCCGTAGCCACCAACGAGCGGGAAGTTCTGCTCAACACGGACGGTGTACTTCTGTGCCTTGGTCCAGTTGTTGGTTACGAACTCAACGGTCCTGGTACCGGAGGTGTCAAGGGTGACGTATCCGTAGTATCTGGTTTCGTTGAAGCCGGTGACGTTGTCCTGAGCAACATCTGCAAAGATGCTGTTCGCAGCTCCGCCGCCGCCGTTCTCGTACTGGTAGTCACCGATCGGGTGAAGGCCGTTGCCTGCGTTGATTGCGTTATCATTCTGGACGCCCAGCTGGTTAACATTGACCATCGGGGGCTGGTCGTCGTATCCGCTCTTCATCGAGCTGGTACCCTTGACCCACAGATAGTAGGGAGTGCTGGGCTTGCCAGTGATGGTGACGGAGAAGGACTTGGAGCGGACGACTGAGTCCTTGTTGGCCTCAATCTTGACCGTGTCGGAGACGAGTGAGACGGTGTAGGTCTGCGAGATCGTCTTGCCGGTGTAGTCTGCTCCGGAGTTCTTGTAGTTGTTCTTCATGTTGTTGAGCGTGGATTCTGCCCAGATAGTGTAGGTGCCAACCGGGTATGCGTACTGGTTGTTGGTGTCGAATGCATCGGTCTTCCAGTAGCTGATACCAACGGCATCATCGTAAGGCCAGTAGAACGGCTGTCCGATGACGAACTGGTTGGTGAGCGGGATAGTATCCGCGATAAGGCCGGACGAGTTGTAGAGGCCGGTCAGGGTTGTGCCGGATTCGTCCTGTACCTTGAGGTTGATGTATCCGTCAGTTGCTGTGTTATAGTTATAGTTTGCCGGGGATACGGGACTCTGAACTGAGGATACGAATGTGGCAACACCAGTGTTCTGGACAACGTTGTACGTGTTTGTGAATGTGTACAGGCCAGCGCTGCTGGGAGCGTAGGTTACCAGAGGGTTACCGTAGGTGTAGTTGACCCAGACACCGGGATTGGCTACTGTGGCGTTAGTGTACGCACCAGTGGGATCCGTACCGTAGGTAGCAGTCACTTGGGTGACAGTCGCATTGCCAGAAACGCCATTATACCACCAAATATAGTTGGTCCCGGAAATGAGGTCCGAGCGCAGGGCCGGAGTGGCGGTGGGGTTGATGACCATGTTGGTCTTGATCTGGAAGCCGAGGTGCTCACCCTGCGGAACGGACTTGCCGGTCACGTCAGTTGCCTGCTGGTAGTCCCAGACACCAATGTCAAGTGCGGGGTCTGCAACAGTGAAGACAACGATCGGGTTGCCTGAGCCATCCTTTATCGGGGTTGACTTGTCAGCGCCGAGGAGGTACCAGTTACCGGTGTATCCGACGAAGTCGGACTGTGCAACGGTTAACGAGGTGTACCTGCCGGTCAGATCAACCTTTGCTGACGGTGCAGTGGTAGTGATCTGTGCTGCTGATGCCCACCAGCCGATGGTGAGGTTGCCCGGTGCCGAGTCTGCGAGGACTGGTACCGCACCAATAATCTGGTTGTTTGCCTGGTTCAGGGCGTGGGTCACGTTAAGGCCCTGTTCGCCGATGAAGATAGTTGCGGTCTGGTTGATGACAGTGCCGTTCCCTGCAAGTGTTGCTGCTGATGCCGGGAATACGGCAAGCAGTACAAACAGAGCGACTGCAACCAGTGCAATAGTTAATCGCTTAGTCATTTGTTCAATTCCTCCAAAGTTTACATCATACATTGCAAGCCGGGAACCGTGTTCGACAAATGCCGAATAACGATTCTACGAGCCCCATACTCCGTTTAGACGGAATATGAAACAGTATTTGTAAAAGAGCTAATATATCCTTTGTGGTTGTTTTTGCAGGTCATTTCAGGGGTAAACAGCCCCCCGTTTTCTGATCCGGGTATTTTAATGCGTTTTTTTCTACAGTATTTGGCCCCATTCCGATCATAGGCTGATCCGATGCGTTGCCTGTTTTTAGTATATATCACGCGCATCGCTCTATAGTACAGTATACAGTAAATTATACCATAATGTACTCTTATGCTCATTGAATTTCCGGCTATAAATGCATGTGAGTATAGCCGGACCGGTCCGGCTGCACATGCTTTCAGCCAGCTTTATGGATAACCTGCTGATATGGCGAACAAGGCCGGTTGAGGAAAGCTCCTTTTTATTCCAGAAAATGCTGCTCGTAATCGTGAATGGTAATATGGATCCGGATCCTTCGCTGGTTCTCAACATACTAAGGGATATCCCACCGTTCCCGCATGCCGGGAACTATTCAACAAATATACAAGAAATAATGACAAACATCTGGGGCATGAGAGTTATCCGGGCACCGAGCATCGGGGGGGCGCACGAACAGGTCATCAGGATGATCCTTGAGAAAGGCCGGGTGCTGAACACGGAGGACGAGGAAGCAACGGTTGAATTCGAGGAAGTCACCCTGCAGGTCGACACCCCGCTTGCCGAACCGTCGGTCAGCCCGCACTCCCGGTTCCAGCAGAAGTTCGTGGAGCAGTACGCAAAGGACCTGCTGCACGGCTCCCATGCAAACTTCGAGTACGATTACCATGGCCGGCTCTTTGACTGGGGCGAGCGCCTTGCGGTGGACGGCCAGCCGGTGCACCTCGACCAGATCGCCTATATTGTGGAAAAACTCCGATCCTCCCCGGTCTCGCGCCGGGCAATCGCCATCACATGGAACCCGGTCATAGATGAGAAACTCGACGACTGCCCCTGCCTCCAGCTCGTCCAGTGCATAGTCCGGGACGGGAAACTCTGCATGCGGGTGATCTTCCGCTCCAACGACATGCTGACGGCAGCCGGTGCCAACATGTATGCCCTTGTCCGGCTCCAGAAGTCCATAGCAGACCAGCTCGGGATACCCTGTGGGACGTATACACACATCTCGCTCGTCCCCCACATCTACTACATCCGGGACGCCCACGACATCGAACCCTTCTGCGGCAAAGGAAAACTGATCCAGCCGGTGCGTGAAGTCTGCCGGGCCTGCCAGCGCTGTGACCGGGCAAGGTCGGTATGATATCCGGGCTTCACCCGGTCCTCAGTCACCTTAATTAAGCAACAGTTGCAAAAAATATGGGTCAGCAGCCCGGTAGTGTAGCGGTCAATCATGGGGGACTCTGGATCCCCCGACAGCAGTTCGAATCTGCTCCGGGCTACTTATTTTGTGGTCGCGCTTTTCGTGTTCTTCCGTATTTCCGTTGAATACGGGTGCGTGGAATTCCTTTTGAACATCGTTAAAAATAGTTCCCGATCCCCGGTATACGGGTATATTACGTGATCAGCGCCGAGAGGATGCAGGCAAGGAAGATCGCGCCGAACATCCCGGCCCCACCGATGCTCGCCTGAGGCACTTCGAGATCTTTTACCCGGGGGAGCCATGCGATGCCGGCACCAAGAAGGGTACCGGCCGTGCCAGCGACAAATGCAGTCACGCCGGCTAAAAGACCGGTGCCCCCGGTCAGCAGGAGCCCACAGAGCAGTGCTGCGAGACCCGGAATGAAGAGGGGCGCCTTGATACCGTACCCGGGCACTGACCTCGTTGCAAAGTAGGCAATGACAGCAACGATCACGATGCCGGCACCGACGGGCCCGAGTATCGTAGTCCCCAAAACCCCCACAGCCCGGTACAGAAGATAGACAGAAACAAGGACAGGGATGACCGCCCCGCCGAGGTTGAGCGAGATCACCGTATCCCAGACCGGTTGGGGAGTCCACGGGGCGGCAGCACTTTCATAGGAGAATTCCCCGGAATCTGCCCTGATCATATCGCGCCGGATCGTATAGAGCGGGATATTGACAAAACTCCCAAAGAGCATCAGCAGGACAACGGCCAGTGCTGCGATCCAGGAGAAGCCGAGCCGGGTGAACGCCGCCCCGACAAGCCCGAGGAAGAGGAGCGGGATGAGGAGGATGACCAGAGCGATCAGCAGGACCAGGCCGATGACGGAGAGCGGCCCTGCCGAATACAAGCGGACACCGTCGCTCATGGGCGTCCCCCGGGTTTTGTACAGACAATCGCCGCATGATCCTGGTGGTACGGGGTGAGCCAGACGCTCTCCTGTACCGTAAGTCCGGCAGCAGTGAGGGCGTCGACCGTCTCCCGGAATACCTCGGCCGGCGCTTTTCTCACGTCAACGCTCCGGGTCTTGAGCATCAGGATGAGATACCCACCGGCCCGCAGGAACGCACAGTTCCGGATGGCGATGGCAGTCTGGTCGGGTTGCGCCACGTCCTGGTAGAGCAGGTCAACCGCTTCGACAAGCGGGGCATAGAGCTCGGGGCGGCACGCATCCGCCATGATCGGCACGATGTTCCTGCGCCTGCGGGCTACCTCAAGCAGGTCCTGCATGGGCCGGGGGGCGAACTCGACCGCATATACCACTTCGGTATAATCAGCCACGTGCGAGACGGTAGTCCCGTTTGCCGCGCCGAGGTAGAGCACCCGCATCTCCGGCAGGAGTTCCACGCCGGTACCCGTGTAATAGAGAGCCGCAAGCTTGCTCCGGAACGGGTCCCAGACCCGGGCCCCCCCGAGCATCCGCTCGCCGTACACATTCCCCTCACCATTCGATACCAGCACATCGCCAATCCGGATCATTCTTCCTCACTTCCACCCAGCAGGTCGATCCGGGCCTGTGCCTTTTCAAGGAACTCCGGCACGGGAACACCCCGGAAGTAATCGAGCCGGGCAGCGATCGCGAGTTTGCCGGCAAGGGCCCGGGCCACCTTCCCCCGTACTTCCCGCGGCGCATTGTGGACCCGCCGGTGCTGGAAGATGATCCCGTGTTTGGGGGAGGGCGAATGGGTCCGCAGGTGGGCAAAGAGGGCAGTCCGGGCACCCAGCACCTGGATCGCGCTCGCCGGCATCCGCGAGAGGGGAAGAAGCCCCCCCGCATGGGACATCAGACGGGCGGCAACAAGTCCGCCGATCAGAGCACTGGTATTAGGTAGCACGCGGTTCGCCCGGTTTGAAACCTCTTTTGCAAGCTCCGTCCGTGCAGCCGAGAATTCCTCGATGTGCACCGCTACCCGCCCGAGTGCGCCCTTGTTGCTCCGGGCGATATTCTTCACCAGCACGTGCGCCGGCGTCCTCCGGTACTTGCGGGAGAACGTGGGGTTCCTCACCTGGTGCCACTCCGTCACCCGTTCGGAGAGCCGGTTGATCAGTTCGTCCATCTCATCGAGGGTCCTCACCATCTGGAGGAGTTCCACATCCTTCCCCGCGTACTGCTCCCGTATCTCCAGCTCCGCGGAGACGAAACAGACCTCGCGGAGGAATGACAGGTAATCAGACCGGTCCCTGCACATACCGCAGGATACCGCGGCCTCCCAGTCAAGAGGGACAAAATCATCCATCGTGGTCCGGAGCGAGTGCAGCCGCCGTACCCGGGCCTCCGTATTCCCCTCGAACGGGATACACCCCCCGTCGACGACATCCCCGAACCAGTAGGATCGCATGTAGCAAAATAAGGACGCCTGCGGCAATAAAGATCACATATTGCCGGGAAATTACCGGAAACAGGATGCCGGAAGAAATGCCTGAAAACGTGCGAAAAGATATCGCAGGTCAGGTCCACGCGATGCCAAAGGAGTAAAACATCACGGGAACCATGATGGCGCCCATGCAGTAAACCCTCGGCAGGTTTATAAAATGCGGGACGAGCCCGAGGGCCGTGGCAAGGAGAAGGACGAAGACGCCGAAAGGACCGGTGAGGATGACGCTCAGCAGCACGACAAAGACGATCACGATGCGATTCAGGAGCAGGCTGTCGAGGCCGCCAAGCCGGTGCGCCGAACGCGAGAGATACAGGGTGATGCAATAAGCGGCACAGGCAGCCACCACGCCGGCCACCATCAGGTCGCTGAAGGAGGGGAGGGGGAGTTCGGCGATCGCGACCATCACCCCGTTCCTCATCCGGGCAAGGGCAAAGAGGGCGGCAAGCCCGATGAACGCATTCGCCGTGTTCGCCGCATTGGTGGCAAGGATATACGCCCGACGGTCCTTCTCGTACCCGATCGCGGACGCGAGCACGCCGTTGGCTGATGCCGTTGAGAGGCCGGGAAGCCAGCCCACGGCAATACCGGCAACGGTGCCGAGGATAGAGCACTTCACGACCGTCAGGTCCTCCATCCGGATCCCCCGGAACTGCTGGGCCGGCACAATCCCCCTCGACGCGGTCAGGAGCACCGAGATCCCGAACAGCCCGGTGAGGAGTGGCATCAGGATCGCGCTCCCCCCGGCGAGCAGGTGCCAGCTGAGGAACGCGTACCGGAGCGCAAACATCCCGAGCATACCCGAGACGAGAAAGAGCCCGAGCGCCCACGACGGGGCGTCGCTCGTGACAATCATATAGCCGACGGTAGCGAGGAGGAGGAGCCCGATCCACCAGTCGAAATACGGCTGGAGGGCCGGGAGCAGGTAAAAACAGAGAAGCGATAGCGGGACGGCAAGAATAATCGCCGCTGCGCTGCCGAGAGCCGCGATCCGGACTGCCTCCTCACCATTCCCTTCGAGGCAGAGCGCATGAGCGGGGAGCACGGAGAGCGACGTGTCCGCATCGGGTATACCAAGAAACGTGCTCGGGATCGCGTCCACGAACGTGTGGGTGATGAGGGCGGCAAACATCGCACAGGCAAGGGCGACCGGCCCGACCAGTGCGACAAGTGAGACCTGGAGGCTCAAAAGGATGCCTGCCAGCGTATTGGAGTGCACGCCCGGGATGATCCCGCTGACTGTCCCGAGGATGATGCCAATGAGGGTGCCAAGCAGGATATCCATCATGGATCAGAGTTCAGGGAGAATGGACATAAATCAACCGAAATGCATACCATCATGGTACCGCGAATACTATCACGAGGAGGCCCCCGTTGAAGATTGCCGTCACCCGTCTTGCCGGAAAGGAGAAGAGCGACGCATCGCGCTGTGCAGAGTACGGGTACGCGTGCTACAGCGTCCACCCGCTCCGGTCGGAACTCCGCGAGAGCGAGATCACGGCCTTCATCGGGGCCGTGCACGGCGGGAAGTTCAACTGCATCTTCTTCACGAGCGCCCTGCCGGCGAAGATCATCGCCCCGCGGCTCAAAACATTTCCCCGGGTCATCGCCATCGGGCCGCAGACGGCAAAGGAACTGGAGCAGCACCATGTAACCTGCGAAACCCTCGGCAGTTTCTACTCGAAGGACTTCGTGCCGTATCTCGGAGAATGGATAAAAGGAAAGCATATCGGCATCCCGCGTGCAGACGTGCCGAACCCTGCCCTGCTCGATGCGATTACGGCAGCGGGTGGCATTGTCCACGAGTTCCGGTGTTACGGGCTCAAACCGACCGGCGAACATCTCGCTACCACTGATGCCGATGCGATCCTCTTCACAAGTGCAATGTCGTATACCAAGGCCCGCTGGACTCCACGCCCCGACCTTCTCGTGATGGCGATCGGCGACATCACGGCCGCCGCGATGCGCAAAGGAGGCACTAGCCCGTCGGTAGTTGGCGACGGGTCGCTTGAGGGGACGCTTAAAGCACTCAACGCGTACATTGAAACCCGGGAGAGGATTTAGCATGGAAGTTCACACGGGACCTGAGGAGACGGGACCACAGGAGCCGGTCCATCTCTGGAGCCATGCGGGGATAATCGTGATCGACAAGCCGCGGGGCCCGTCGAGCCACGAGGTGGCCGCGTGGGTGGGGAAGATGCTGGGCTGCCAGGTGGGCCATTCGGGCACGCTCGACCCGCAGGTCTCCGGCGTGCTGCTCATCATGCTCGGCAACGCGGTGAGGCTCGCCCCCCTGCTCCTCCAGCACGACAAGGAATATGTCTGCCTGATGAGGCTGCACGGAAAGGTCGACCGGGCGAGAATCGATGAGATGGCCGCGGAGTTCACCGGCAGGCTCTACCAGCGCCCGCCCCGTAAGAGCGCAGTCAAGCGCAACCTCCGCATCCGGGAGGTCAGGAACCTGCAGATCCTCGACGTCCAGGATCGCCTCGTCCTCTTCAAAGCGGAGTGCGATGCAGGCACCTACATCCGCTCGCTCTGCCACCACATGGGGCTCGCGCTCGGCGTGGGGGCGCACATGGTGGAACTGATACGGACCCGGTCCGGCTCGTTCACCGAAGAGAGCATGTACACGCTCCACGAGGTGCAGGACGCGGCGTTTGCAGCCCGGACCGGTGACCGTTCAGCGCTCGAAAAGATCGTCCTCTCGGTGGACAAGGCAGTGCCCGAGCTCCCGCTTGTGGTGATCCGCGATGCAGCCATCGATGCGGTCTGCCACGGGGCAGTGCTTGCCGGTGTCGGCGTGATCAGCGCGATGCCGTTTGAGAAAGGCCAGACAATCGCCGTCCTCTCGCAGAAGCAGGAGTTCGTCTGCCTCGGACAGGCGCTTGTCCCGTCAGCCTCATTCAAACCCGGCGACACCGGGCTCGTCATCGCCCCAACCACCGTCTTCATGGCGCCCGGCACCTACACCCGGACATGGGTTAAATCCGATAAAGTCTATCCTGAAAAGAAGAAGCGGGTGAAGAAACCGTCGCCGAAGCCTTCGGGAAGACCGGGGCAGCGGACGGACCGGAAATCATTCGGGAGATCCGACCGGAGACCGGACAACCGGTTCCGCAGGAAGGGATAGCATTAAAAAAATACCCGGCATACAAATAGGATACACTTTTTGCTGAGGTAGTCTAGCCCGGTAAGGCGCAGGCCTGGAAAGCCTGTGGTGCGCAAGTGCCTCGGGGGTTCAACTCCCCCCTTCAGCGTTTCTGTTGTTTTTCTGGTTTTGAACGTGGGGTCTCCGGTATACCCCCCCACAGTTCCGGAAAAAATCATGCCAACCCCCTCCCTCATGGGGGGTGGGGGGTATCCGGCAGACCCCTCCCCCCTTTAGCCGGATCAGACCCCCCTGATCATTTTTGAGTAGCCATCCGCAATGCCCGGTTCGTCTGAGGCATCGTGTAGCGGACAGAGAGAAAACCGTGCAATAGTGCTGATATCTCAAATTTGAGGAGGGGGGGTCTCTGATAGACCCCCCCACCATTATTTTTTCCGGAGGGGGTGACCCCCCTGCCTGAGGGTGGGGAGTAGGTGGGGTACCCACCCCCCCTTACCTGCATGAATAATCATGACAGTTCGTGTGGATCTTCAGACGGTGAAGCGAATTTTTAACACTTCCGGGAAAACAGGGTGAGGGGGGTACCCACCCCTACCATGCTCAGGGGGGTACCCACCCCTCCCCTCAGTGGTGGGGGGGTCCCCTGCCCCGGGTCCGGTCCGGGATCCTGGGAGGGGTGGGTACCCCCCTTTAAGAGTACTCCGGAAATAAAAGACCAGGTAAGGGTGTCCACGGTCACCGTTTCTGCAGGCACTCGTTTGCAAAGGCGCAGTACTCCGGAACGACCTCAAAACCAAGGAAATGCCGGCCTTCCTGCTGTGCTACGACGGCTACCGTCCCCGATCCCAGGAACGGGTCGAGCACGAGATCGCCGGGGTTGCTGGAATAGAGCAGGATCTTCCGGACGATCTCCCGGGGGAGTTTTGTCGGGGTCTTCATCTTCCCTTTCCAGTACTCCCGCTGGATCATCCAGACATCCTCGGGGTAATGGTCGAGCTTGTTGAACGTGTACCGTTTCGGGTCCTTGACCACGAAGAGGATGTGGTAGTGGCTCGTCACGTACTTCTTCTTCGTGAAGACGCCGAACTGGTATTTCCAGATCAGGTGGTTGATGGTGGTCAGGCCGGCCGCATCCAGCCCTTCAAGGATATCCCGGAGCCGGTTCCAGCCGGAAAAAACGTACATGCTCCCGGCGGGGGCGAGCACACGGGCCGCCTCTGCCATCCACTGGAGGGTGAATGCCCCGTACTCCTCCTCCGGGATCTCGCGGTACCCTTCGAGGACATTGGCCCCCTTCCGGTTGTAGTTGAGCCGCTGAGCCTTGAAGTCGATCGCGAACGGGGGATCGGTGATGATCAGGTCCACGGTCCCGTCCGGGACCCTGGGAAGGAGAACGCGTGCATCCCCCTCGTAAATCCTGTCCCGCACGGGTACGCCCGTACCGTGCCCCATTCAGTGCTTCCCGAAGGCGTCCCTTCCCATCTCGAACGCCTTCGTGTTGATCCCGACCGTCTTCTTCGGCACGAGCCGCCGGACGGATTCGAGAAGCGTGGCCGGTTTGAGGGGCATCCACGCAGAGGCCGCCCCGAGCATCACCACGTTCTGGGAGAGGGGGCTGCCGGCCTCGGTGGCGATCCTGTCCGCATCGAGCAGGCAGAGCTCGTGCTTCTTCAGCCCGGCGATGATCTCATCCTCCGAGGGGGCTGCAAGTTTTTGCGTATAGACCGAGGTGGGGAGGACCATGTGGCTGTTCACCACGATCTTGCCATCTTTTTTGAGGAAGTGTGAATACCGCAGGGCTTCGAGCAGGTCGAACGAGATGAGCAGGTCTGCCTGTCCGGGCGCGATCAGGGGGCCGAACTGCCCGTCGATCCGGATGTGGCTCTCCACCGAACCGCCGCGCTGGGCCATCCCGTGGGTCTCCGCTCCTTTCACGTGCCGGCCCTCGATCAGGCAGGCCTCTCCGAGGATGTTGGAGGCGAGGATCGTGCCCTGCCCGCCGATCCCGACGATCAGGATATCGTAACTGCCGGTCATTTCTTTCCCTCCCGGACGATTGCCCCCACAGGACAGAGCTGGACACAGACCGCACACCCGCTGCACAGTTCATTGATCTGTGCCTTCTCATCGGCAAACTCGATCGCGGGGCAGCCGAACCGGACACAGGTGCCGCACCCCGTGCAGGCCTCGCGATCGACCGTGTACCGCCCGCGCTTCACACCGGTTCGGCGGGCCGTGATGACGCAAAGCTGTTTTGCGATGACCACTTTCACGCCTTTGCGCTTCTTTGCCTCCTGCAGCACGTTCACCATGCCGGTCATGTCATAGGGATCGACAGTCTCTACAAACGTAACCCCGCAGGCACGGCAGAGCGCATCGAGCGATACGGGGGGCGTCTCCACGCCACAGGCAGTCTGGCCGGAGTTCGGGTTTGGCTGGTGGCCGGTCATTGCCGTGATCCGGTTATCAAGGATCACCACGGTCATGTCCGCACCATTGTAGACCGCGTTGAGGAGCCCCTGGATACCCGTATGCAGGAACGTGGAGTCACCGATCGTGCAGACCACATCACGCTTCTCACCGGAATGCGCGATGCCGCTCCCGACCGTGATCGACGCCCCCATGCAGATCGTAGTATCCACGACCCCGAGCTGGAGCCCGAGTGTGTAGCACCCGATGTCGCTTGGGTAGATCCCATCTTTGAATACCTTCTTGATTGCATAGAACGCCCCGCGGTGCAGGCAGCCGGCACAGAGGATCGGGGGCCGGGGGGGCAGGTTCTGGACCGGTTCGGCAGGATGGAACGGGCTCTCCTGCAGGAAACCGGCCTTCACCATGATCGCTGCTACTGATGACGGGGACAACTCACCTTCGTAGGGTGCGTAGCCGTTCTTCTTGCCAAAGACCGGCACGCAGCCGGCAACCTGCCGCACGGTCTCCTCCACTTCGGGAGCGAGCTCCTCAATGACGAGGACCCTCTCGTGCTTCCGGACAAACTCCCCGAGCCATTCCTCGTCGATAGGGTAAGCGCCGATCTTCATGAAGGAGACGCCGTCAGGCAGGAGTTCCTGCACATAGGTCGCCCCGATCCCGCTCGCGATGATGACCGTCTTCCCCCGGACCTCGTACCGGTTGAAGCCTTTCTCCACCAGCCGCTTCCGGATCGCCGGCTGTTTCTCGTTGAGTTTCTTGTGGAGTACACGGGTATGAGCCGGGATCACGACATACTGGCGGGGATCCTTGTGGAATTCTGCCGTGCGCGGGCTCGCGGCTGCGGGTTGGAGCGCGACATCGCCTTTCGAGTGGCAGATGCGCGTGGTAGGCCGGAAGAGCACGGGCAGACCGAACTCCTCGGAGAGTTCGAACGCGGCGGGGATCATGTCATGTGCTTCCTGCACGCTTGCGGGATCAAGGCAGGGCACCCGGGCGAAATGGGCATAGCAACGGGTGTCCTGCTCGTTCTGGGAACTATGGGCGAACGGGTCGTCCGCGCTCAGGATCACAAGGCCGCCGGTCACACCGGTATAGGCGCTCGTCATCAGCGGATCGGCAGCCACGTTCAGCCCGACGTGCTTCATGGTGCAGAGTGCACGGAGCCCGCACCATGCGGCCGCAAGGGCGTTCTCCAGCGCGACCTTCTCGTTCACCGACCATTCAAGATAATACGGCCGGTCCGGCTGCATGCGCAGGGTATCGATGACTTCAGACGACGGCGTGCCCGGGTACCCGCAGACAAAATCCACACCCGACTCGACACACGCATGCGCAATCGCTTCGTTCCCGAGGAGATATTTTCGTTCCATGATCCCAGTTCCGTACAAGTAACGTGGTTTTTTTGCACATATCCCTATCTGATGAAAACGGGATCCCGGCCCCGAATTCACAACCTATAAAAACTCTGGTGGAGTAGTTATTAGGGTAAATTCAAGGCAAACTTTTGGGCCCGTAGCATAGCCCGGTGGTGCGCCCGGCTGATAACCGGGAGGTCATGTGTTCGAATCACATCGGGCCCATCTTTCTTTTCAGGTTTGTTTTTCAGGATTGTTTCTCTTTGCACACGGTGTAATCGGCCCGGGCCCGGCATGCGCAGGTTGTTGCCCCACGGGAAAAAGAGACTTAAAAAAAACTGCGTGTAAAAAAGGAGCGTCTTACTGCGCCCGTGCAAACACGTAATTCATGACCGTGTCCAGCGCACCAACCAGTTTCTCTTCTGATTCGAGGTAGTCATGCATTGCCCGGTAGAGCATGAACATGACGTCGTACCCGTACACCTCAATCGCTTTGCGGGCATCGATCGGGTTGAGGTAGGAATCGGTAAGGAACCCGTCGAAGCTGTACATCAGTTCAAAAAAGTCGGCGTCCTCGGAGAGCACGCAGAATTGATCGGTGATCGTCTTTGCCGGGTTGTCGGGACGGAATCCCTCAGCGTCCACCTTCCCGAGGATGATCATCTTCTGGGGATAGTACGCGGGATCATAAATCTCACCCTTGGTATCCTGCTTCCCCATCCGGAGCATATTGAGCCCTACGATCTTCACCACGGGGACTGCTGATTTGGCCATCTTCCTGAGAAGCTTCGCATCGTTCTCCTTCACTGCGGCAGTCTGGGACTTCTCCTTCGTGTGCAGTTCATCGATCTTCTGCATCAGTTTTTCAAACCCGGTCTCAATCTCGTCCATGGTATTCACCTTATTCTGCGCTCACGTTTTCAACGTTCACGTTTTTACAGGATAAGAGATGTTCATGCAGGAGCAATAAAACCGCTCGGTTTCGATCAGGCCGTGACCAATCAGACCGGGATTTGGGGTGTGCCCAAACATTATTCTTGATGCATAACAAACCAGCAGGCATGGAGTGCTTCGCGGGTCTTGAACTCACACCAAGAAAAGTGGACTATCTCAAGTACATCTTCGAGCGGGGTGGCACGATCAGGACCACCGAGATCTCTTTCCACTTCACCGTCGATCCGTCCACGATCACAAAGACGATGGGCGAACTGGCAGATGCCGGTTACCTCCACCATACCCCGTACCGGGGTGTTGCCCTGACGGATACGGGAAGACGTATGCCGGGTTTCTCGTCAAACGCCATCGCATCCTGAGCCTTGTCTTCACCCGCAACGGGCTCTCGGACGAACTGGACTGCCGGGAAGTCACCCGGTTCGAGAGCTTTATCTCCCGTGAGGCAGTTGATACAATCTGCCGTGCCATGGGTCATCCCCGGCAGGGCAGCTGCGGAGAGATCACTCATGATGACGGGTGCATGGCGGACACCACCGCCTGCCCGGGCACAGGCACGTACCTGCCCGCAGATCTCTTCTTTGGAAAAACTCTGTATCGGGCCCCGGGCAAAGCGGGTGAGACAGTAAGTACAGGTACCGCTGCATCCCTGCGCCAGCTGGACGAGCCCGACACTGCCCGGTGCCACGGTACCGATCTGCCGGTACCGTTCGTAGATGATCTCCGGGGAGATGATGGAAGGGGTGCAGACAGCGAAGATCGCGCCACGCTGGACAACCGGCATGCAGCCGGCAACATAGAGCTCACGGTCCCGGAGGGCAGAGAGCCTGCGCAGCATCCGCCGTTCCGTAGGACCCACCACCGTACAGGTATTGACGATCACTACATCCGCCTCTTCCGGGCAACCGGCAAAGGTGCAATCCTGTCCCTTGAGGATCTCGACCAGTTTTGCCATATCCCCGAAGTTGTACCGGCACCCGTAGATCTCGATGAAGACGCGGCAGGAGCGGAGGCGGTCCAGTTCGTCCGGGCCGGGCGGAGTGTCGCCAGGGGATTCGCAGGTGTCGGGTGTATGCCGGGGAATCACGATCCTTTTCCATTACGGGGAATTTGTGGACAATAATGCCATGCCAACGGTATATGTAGTTTGTTAAAACACAACCCTTAACCAATTGCACCCGTAATCTGTTTATTATGATGAAAATCGGGCTGCTGGGCTGTGGAAATATCGGGCATATCATTGCCCGGCACACCGGTGGCTTTACGATCGCAGCGGTATACGATGAAGTCTATGAGATGGCTTCTGAGATCCAGGCGATCTCCGGTGCAACGGCCTACCGGGATTTTACCGCGTTCGTTGCAGCCGATTTCGATATCGTCGTGGAAGCCGCATCCGTCAGCGCTGCGAAGCTCTTCGCAGAAGAGGTGCTCGCCCATAACAAGGATATCGTGATCATGAGCGTCGGCGCCCTTACCGACAAGACGTTCCGGGAGACCCTCCGCAGCAGGGCACGCGAACACGGGAAGAAAGTCTATATCCCGAGCGGGGCGATCTTCGGCCTCGACAATCTCAAGATCGGCAGGATCTCAACGATCAAACGGCTGCTCCTCCGCACCACGAAGAGTCCTGCTTCGCTCGGTATCGATACAAAGGAGCGGAGGCGGATCTTTTCGGGGAAGGCAAACGAGTGCATCAAGGCATTTCCCAAGAACGTCAACGTCTCGGTTGCGATGAGTCTTGCTGCAGGGATGGATACCGATGTCGAACTCTGGGTGGACCCGGCTGTAGACCGGAACGTGCACGAACTGTTCATCGAAGGGGACTTTGGCGAGACCTACATCAAAGTCACGAACTTCCCGAGCCCCGACAACCCGGCGACCAGTTACCTTGCCGCCCTCTCAATCCTCTCCCTCCTGGAGAAGATCGACGACCCGATTGTGGTCGGGACATAAAGGAGCCCGGGAGATATGACTGCCGAATTGCATCTCGATGAACTGCTGGAGTTCCTCAAAGAAGATGTACCGGCCGGGGACGTGACCTCGGACGCGGTCATCCCCGACATCTCCTGCAATGCCATTATCCGGGCAGAACACGACGGAATCATTGCCGGTGCTGCGGAGGCAGCAGCCCTCTTCACCCATTTCGGCGTATCGGTGACAGCCGAAAAAAATGATGGGGATAACGTGAAGAACGGGGATGTAATTCTCAGGCTCACCGGAAAGGCAAAGGTAATCCTCCTCGTGGAGCGGACCGCCCTCAACATCATGGGACGGATGAGCGGCATTGCCACGGCGACCCACGCACTGGCGGGAGTTGTCCGGTCTGTCAGCCCGACATGCCGCGTTGCGGGAACCCGAAAGACCTGTCCCGGGTTCAGGCGATTCGATAAAAAAGCGGTCGTTATCGGCGGCGGAGACCCGCACCGTATGAACTTAAGCGACGGGGTCCTGATCAAGGATAATCATCTTGCCGTGGTGCCTCTCGAAACGGCGATCAGGGCCGCCCGGAGCCACTCGAGGTACAAGAAGATCGAGGTGGAAGTGGAGTCGTCAGCCGACGCGATACGTGCAGCGGAAACGGGCGCCGATATCATCATGCTCGACAACATGACCCCGGCACAGGCAAAGGAGACCGTGTCCACCCTGGAGAAATGCGGGCTCCGGGACCGGGTCACGCTCGAGATCTCCGGCGGGATCAACGGGACTACGCTCCGGGACTATGCCGCATGCGGGGTCGATGTCATCAGTATGGGGGCCCTGACCCATACCGTGAAGAATTTTTCCCTCAGCCTTGAGATCCTGCCTGCGCAGACCGGCCGGACCTGACCCGGCAACCGATGTTTTTTATTTCTGGACATCCGGTTCCTGCTCTCGTTTTATGCCCTTTTCCTGCAAGATGCAGGAAAGGAAAAGGTTAATGGGGAGTGGTAGCTCATCGGTGTCTACTGAGATGGCGGATGCAGAGCTATCTGTTCCGGCCGGTGCCGGGCCCCGTGAACTGACACCGGAAGAGGTGGCGGCAGAGGCGGAGAAGAAGAAGCAACGGGTGCAGGGGTTGATCGCACTCCTGAAAGATCCCAATCTTAACTACCGCTGGCATGCAGCCGAAGCGCTGGGCACGGAGCATGATACGGATTCAGTCGGGCCCCTGATAACCGCGCTGAACGATCCGTACGTGGATGTCCAGTGGCTTGCGGCAAAGTCTCTCGGGCAGATCGGCGACCTGCGGGCGCTGGAACCGCTCCTCGCTGCAACGACATCTGAGGACAAATGGCTCCGTGCCGGCGCGGCATGGGGGCTCGGGATGCTTAAGGATCCCCGGGCCGTGGACAAACTGTTCATTCTCTTAAAGGATACGAAGGGCCGGGTGCGAAAGGATGCTGCATGGGCACTTGGCAGCATCGCGGACGAACGGGCGGTTCCCGGTCTCACCGAAGCCCTGAATGATCCGGATGAAAGCGTCCGGGACGCAGCACGGAAAGCGCTCGCTGCCATAAGCACAAAACATGACCAAACAAACGCGGGTGCCGGAACAAAACCCGCGTAAACTGCACTGGAAACCAGGATGGATCTATTTTTACAGAAGAATCGCAACGGGTGAAATTGCACCGGATTGCTGGATCAGGATTGCGTGGTAACCCGGATATCATCGCGGGAGTTCACTACGATCTCTTTTTTCCCGCGATAGGTCTGGACCGTCCCGTATGCTGATATCGTATCCCCTTCGTGAAGGGTGAGATTCTGTGCTGCCTGCGATGGGATGAAAACCGAGAGATTGTTCACCTGGAGGATGAGATGTCCGCCGTTCGCAAGTACGTCCGCCCGATCAACCGTGCCTTCAACGATCACCAGTTCCCCATCTGCAGAAGTGTTGGTAAACGGGTGGGCAAATGGCTGCTGGCCGACAGTGCTGAGGACAAGGTGGGCGGCAAGTACGGTAACCGCCACCCCAGCCAGCAGGAGAAGGGCCACACGTTCCTGGCGCATGAGCATGATTGAATGTTGAGGACGGGGGCATATATTACCGACAGGTTGATATGTTAACAGTGTTAACATTATCATCATGTATCCTACAACCTTACCACCATCCTCAAAGACGGTGCTGGAGATACTTGGAACAGGCGGGGCGATGACCCACAAGGACATCGTCCAGAAGAGCCACCTTGCGCCGCGGACCGTCCGCTACGCCTTAAAGAAACTCAAGGAACGCGAACTGATCATCGAGAAGTTCAATTTCCGCGATGCACGCCAGATCATCTACCAGTTCAGGACGGCCCAGTCAGCTAAGCCGCAGCAGGCATTTGCATGACTAAGCATACCTGTACCCTGATGCACTGCGATACCATGGTCAGGAATCTTCTTCCACCCATGCGGGCGGAGATGGTGACCCGGCTGGTACAGAAACAGGGCCTGAGCCAGAGCGATGCCGCAAAGAGGCTTGGCGTCACGCGGGCCGCAGTCTCTCAGTACATAAGCAGGAAGCGGGGTGCAGGCGAGGTGGAGATCTCCACAGAACTGAATCTGATGATCGACCGCTGGGCGCTTGCCGTTGTCACCGGTGATAGCGACATCAATTTATGTGACGTCTGCCAGTGTGCGCTCAAGAAATTCTGACAACCCGACTCTTTTCCTTATTCCCACGTACTGCATAGCTCCAGGGAAAACCCGCGTTTTCATGTCCGGTGACGGCGATACCACACCACAAGCAGCAGCACGATCAGTACGCCGGCAGCGATGAGCTTGACGTAATCGGTTTTCTGTTCCGGTGAGGCAACGGCCGGGTTCCAGTCATCCTCGAATGCCGCACGGAAATACTGCGCCACCCCCGGATGATCGATGATGACGCCGGCCTCGCGGTTAAACTGTGGGGAGTTGCTGTTCCAGTTGATGCTGCTGACAAGCACCTTTTGGTCATCGACGATAACGCCCTTGTTATGGATCGTCGTGATCCGGCTTACCCGGAGATTTGCACACCGCGCTTCAAGAGGGATATGCTCCGTCGCGCCGATCCGGTTGATGAGCGCAACCATCTCGTCGTTGTCGTTGGGTCCTTCCGTGTCGTACCAGGAAGAGTCCAGCAGGACCCGCACGCGGACACCCCGCCGCGAGGCATTGACCGCTTCCGCAAGGTACGGGTTGAGCGTGAGCGGTGTCTCGTTCTTGATATACATTTCCTCGATCTCGACAGTCATGTTGGCAGACGCGATCAGACTGGTGATCTGGTCGCTGGTATCCGGCGCAAGCACTGGTTTCACCGTTGCCCCCTCAAATTTCATGGGAGAAAACTCAGCAGGGCGTTTTTCAGAAGACGGCGATTCGAGGGGCCCGGATGACCCGTTATAGGGCACCGTGGATGGAGCGGCGAGATCCAGGGTAAACACCGTTGAGAAATAACCGGCAAGCCCCGGGTCCTCGAGCAGCACCCCCCACCCCCGGTTGCCGGTCGTGCCCGGCGAGGCAAATCCGCTGTACTTGAAATTCTCGCTCGCAAGCAGGACCGCCCGCCGGTCGATGACCAGGTACTTCGCATGATCATAGCGGTACGGCGCGTGCACGTTCTTTGTGGACATCATCGCGTATACCGGGATACCGCTCCGGTTGAGCTGCCAGAGAGCAGCACGCTCATCCTTTGCGATCCCCCCCACGGGACCTCCCTCGACCAGCATCGTAATATTAACGCCGCGCTCATGCGCCCCGGCAAGCGATGCCCCCATGGAGGGGCTGGAAAACTCGTATACGTTCAGCAGGATCTCCTTTGATGCGGTACTCACGACACCCGAAAACAATTCATCGGAGCAGTCCGGCGAGACGAACGTGGTCACGGTAACGTTCCGGAACTCCGCGGGAGCAAAGTGCGACTGCCCGAGCATGAGGGGGCGCCGGTCCCATACCCCGCCGTCCAGGTAATGCACCTGGCCTTCACGCGGTTTCACATCGCGGGGCCAGGCAACGGACTGGACAAGGACCGCACCATCGTACAGCATCAGGGAACCGTTGGCATTGGCCATGCGGAGAGGTCTGCCACCGATCACATCCGGGATATCCGGTGATGAATCCAGCCATTCAAAGTCCGGGGCGTTCCCATGGCTCTCCCGGTACGCCTGGCCACTTCTCGCGATCGTGAGATCGCCGTTGATCGCAGTACCGCAGGGGAACCGGAACCCACCCTTTCCGTCAGTTATGCTGAACGTATCAAGAGGCCCGTTCCCGGAAAGGACAATATACTCATCCGCATCATCATGAAGGTACGGATCAGGACAGAAACCGGTGATCCGTACCGTGGCTCCGGCATACCCGATGCAGCAGAGGAGCAGGATGAGCGCAAACAGCCTGCGCATATTACCAGCGTAAGCGCATATTGTATATATATTATACTAAATATTATTGAGATTCCATGGCACAGGATCCCCATCATTCCCCGGTATCCGCGCGGGCACCGATCGTAGTGAAACTCGGGGGCAGCCTGTATCCCCGGGTTCCCGGGATCGTTCCCATCCTCCGGGCAGCGGAGCGCCCGCTCCTCATAGTACCTGGTGGCGGACCCTTTGCCAATGCCGTGCGGGAGGTCTGCGTAGACGACGATGCCGCCCACTGGATGGCGATCGCAGCCATGGAGCAGTACGGCTGGTACGTGGCATCGCACGGGCTCCCGACAAGCGATACACTTGCGGTCCCGGACCGGCCGACCCTGCTTCTCCCGTACCGCTGCCTGCGGGACGGTGACCCGCTCCCCCATTCATGGGACGTGACCTCGGACACGATCGCAGCATGGGTAGCAGATATGCTCGGACTGGATCTCCTGCTCCTCAAATCAGTGGACGGCATAACGGCCGGGGGCGCCCTGCTGGAAACCGTCACCATCCCGCTCGGGACGGACGTGGTAGACCCGGCATTCCTTCCCTTTGTCATTGAGAAAAAGATTGAAACATCCATTATCAACGGTTCAGACCCGGAACGCGTACGGCAGTTCCTTGCCGGATATAAAGTCCCGGGCACAAAAACCGGTACAACCTTTTAAAGGTACTAAGAGAGATACTATAGGAATCCTTGGAGGAGCAATAATGTCCGATAAGAAATGTACATCCTGCAGCGCTCCGCTTGCAGAAGAGGGGGCAACGGAATTCGGATGTCCCGCGTGCGGTGTTGAGATCAACCGGTGCTACCGGTGCAGGGAACAGAGCATCCCCTACACCTGTCCGAAGTGCGGATTCGGGGGACCGTGAAGCATGGGTAGTGTCGCCGTCATTATGCGGGTCATGCCCGAGTCACCGGAAGTGAACATTGAGCAGTTGAAAAAAGCCCTCAAGGAGAAACTCCCCGGCATCCAGGACATTCAGGAAGAGCCCATCGGTTTCGGGCTCAAGGCAATCAAGTTCGTTGCCATTGTCAACGACGCGGGCGGGGAAACCGACGCTCTTGAAAAGTCCATCGGCTCCCTCCCGGGTGTCGAACGGGCAGAGATCGTTGAAGTAACGTTAACCTGAAAAACAGGGTTATCCCAATTTTTTTCTCTTATTCTTCGCACCGGTGCTACTGCCCGGAACTGCGTCCGAGTGCTTCGAGCACTTCTTTGGTGCTGGCCCGTATTTTTTCCACGGATTCCCGGAAGGCAATGACTTCCGATTCATCGATCCGGATTGCGATAGGAAAGACTCCCTTGCGGTTGATGCGCGCAGGAACACCAATACAGACATCGCCGATGCCGTGCACTTCGCTCTTGATGTACGCGGATACCGTGAGGATCCGGTTCTCGTCCGAAAGTACGGTCCTGACAAGCGATGCGATTGCTTCACCCGGCCCGTAGACAGTTGAGCCCTTGTTCTGGATGATCAGCTGGCCGCTGGTTTTAACTGCATTGATGATCTCCTGGACGGGCAGGTGCGAGAACTCCGGCAGGTTGGAGATCTTGATACCCCCGATGGTCGTTGCAGACCAGAGCGGGACCAGGCTGTCGCCGTGTTCGCCGATGACGCGGGTATGGACCTCGCTCACGTGGACGTGGAAGTACGCGGCTATAAGCGACTTGAGCCGCATCGAATCAAGGTGCGTGCCAAGGCCGAAGACCTGGGTGGGTTTCAGCTTCGAGTATTTCAGGGCCACACTGGTCATGACATCCACGGGATTGGTGACCACGAGGATCTTTGTTTCCGGGGCAACCTGGCCAATCTTCTCTGCAAGGGGCGCAACTACCAGTGCATTGCCCATCGCAAGATCCATACGGTCCTGTCCCGCTGTGCGCGGCGTACCTGCGGTGATCACCACAACATCGGATCCGGCCACGTCGTCAAGACTGGTGGTCCAGGTGACGCGGATGTCGGTCCCCCGCGCAGCAAATGAGTCCCCGAGGTCCTGGGTGATACCCTTGAGAAGAGATTCGCGGCCTTCCCTGCCATAAAGGAGAATATGATTCACGTGCGGGATTGCTGAAATGGCGTGTGCGGCAAACGTGCCTACGTTGCCCGTTGCCCCGATAATAGTCACTTTCGCCATGATAATCGTAAACGGGGACGTGTTATCGGTCGACTGTACGTTACAACATTCACCAAAGCGCTCATCCTCCGCCCCGTTACCCCATGGGCGCCGGATGTCTGCGGTAAGTCTGCTCCCTTCCGGGCCTGAACCGGTCCCCGCAGCGACAGGTCGCCATTCCCTCCGGAATTTTGATACCTGGCCATCGACCTCATGGGACGAGGTTTCTCAGTCAGAATGCACTGGATCCTGCAGGCCGTTGCAGCCTCAGTCAAACTTCGCCCCCCGCGTACCGACGGTTTCGGGTTACAAGTGACGCCGAGCCACCCGGGCTAGTCCCCATATACCTTTGTGCACAGCCCAATAAATGCTTTTTATCAGGAGGGGTCGTTGTCCCCCCGGCATTACGGGATAAAAATCTCCCCGCCCACCCGGTCCAGCCAGTCCTGCCGGATCCTGTCCGTGGCTGCCCGGTCTTTCTTATCGAACAGGTCGAGAGCCGTGACAGGCGATGCGCCACGGGGAAGGATCGCGGGCAGCTCGCGGAAATCTCCCTGGTAAACCTCGATCACCTGGTCGCCTTCGGTCTCCGCGATCTTCACCGGCTCCCGGACAACCGGGTGCTTTGCCATGTCCTCGACCTGCTCGAAGATCCGCACGCGCCGGATGTTCAGGTACTCCCGGTTGACTTCCAGGTTGAACGCGGACCAGAACGCCGAGGCATACCAGGCATCGTTCATCACTACGTGGGGAACCCCAAGACACGCTGCCGTGAGGCCCAGCGTACCGACACCCGAACATGCGTCAACGAACAACCGTACCGGCGGTTTTCCCACGTGCTGCTCGACCGAGCGGATCTTCGGGTACCCTGCCCGCGGGAACTCGATATGGACAAGGGACTGCTGCTTGTACATCACGAGAGGGCCGGTTGCGAGGGGAAACACATCGGCCCTTACATCACATCCGGCAAGGAGTTCGTAGACCCGCGGAACCGAATGCAGGTCGGCTGCTGCAAGACCCGGGACAAATGCACCGGTCTTTACAACCCCGCGCACTTCGGGAACTTCATCAACCAGGCGCAGTGCAGTCTTTTTTGTCATAACGGGAGAGAGCAGGACAAGGGAATTCGTGGGAAGGAACGGCGGCCGGTCCATCGCAAACCCCGGGTGGACGAGCGGGGACCCGGCGGCAATCAGCGGGTCTGTTCTTTTGAGAACACCATCCTCGACCATAATGCTGTAGATGTGGACAAAAATTTCGTCGATGAACCGTTTCCCGCAGGAGCAGGGTTCAGAAAATTCAAGGGAGGGGGGCGGCAGGCGCTTGTCCAGTGCCCGCATGCTGCAGTCTGCACAGGGCAGGAAAATCGTCGGGAGCACGGCAATGATGTCCTTTGCGGACCTGACGCAGTCCTGCCCGCACACGGGACACTTCATGCTGCTGACTATGCAAGTCCCATGATACAAAGGTTTTCAAACGCAGCTCGCGGCCGCACTGCTCTCCGGGAAACACGGCTGCGAGAAGAAGAACACGGGGCAATGGGCCCGAAGGGATTCGAACCCATGACCGCCCGGTTATGAGCCGGGCGCTCTAACCGGACTGAGCTACGGGCCCCTGAACGCCCCCCACAGGGCTCGAACCTGTGACATTCGGATTAACAGTCCGACACTCTACCAACTGAGTTAGGGAGGCACGCTCAATGCGTCCTAATAGATTCTTTTTGGGCACTTTTAAAGGTAACTATGAGAAGGTCATCTGCCGGCTGCAGGAATACTGCCGGCCCATTCCCTTATCCGCTCCGCTTCATACCTTCAAGGAGCCGGACCAGTTCATCGAGGTCATCATTGAGATGGGCGAACAACTCCACGGTCCTCGCGGTGACCATGGCGCCATCCGGAGATGCACGGATGTACCCAAGCTGTTCCAGCACGTGCAGCGAATAGCGGATCCGGTGGGAGGGGAGGTCGAGGAGCTCGGAGAGTTTCATGATCCCGATCGGCTCGTGATCCGCTACAGCCCGGGCTACTTCGAGGTGGCGGCTCACCAGTTCGATCTCATCCTTCATCTTCTCGAGCATAATATCCCGGTAACCGGCAGTCCGGTCTCACTCATCTTCCTTTTTATCCGGTTGCTCATGAAGCCATGCCTTTGTTTCGTTATATTTTGTCCGGAAATTGATGGCGAGGACCAGGGCGGCCAGAAGCATGACGGCAATAACCGGATAGCGGAAACTCCCGAACCTGGATGGGAAGATGAACAGGAAGAGGACAGGCACAACGACAAGCAGGATGATTATATTCAGTTGTACGGCAAGGCGGTAGAATTTCATCCTGAACTGGTCTTTTGCTTTTTGTTCCATCGCTTGTACGTCAGCTCCGGAATAAAAGTACTTGACGTTTCACTGCGTATAGAAAAGGCAGATGGATCCACTTTCCGATGCGATCAGGAAGAGCGGGGCCGACGCCTTTGTCATGTACGCCTCCTCGCGCGACGCTGATATGCGGTACCTGACAAGGTTTACGACAAGCGACCCGTTTGTCTATTTTAAAAAACCGGGTGAGAACGGGGTGATTATCATCTCCCAGATGGAGACCGGGCGCGCATCACGCGAGTCACCGGCAGCGATCATGACCCGGGCTGAAGCAGGCCTCCCGGAGCTCCTCAAAAAAGAGAAGGACCCACTTCAAGCGACCGCGAAGATGATCGCCGGGCAGACGGGAGGCCACATCCTCGTGCCTCCCCAGTTCCCGGTCGGGCTTGCGCAGGCCCTCGGCGAAGTGTGCACGGTGTCCGTAGACAAGGGAACCGTCCCTTCCCTGCGGGCAAAGAAGACAAAACCCGAGATCGCGCTGATGAAAGAGGTCCAGAAGATTACCGAAACCGCCATGGGTAAAGCGGTCGCACTCATCAGGGAGTCAAAACCCAAAAAGGGGATCCTGTACAGCAACGACAAGCCCCTGACCGCCGAGCAGGTGAAATACACCATGCACTGCCACCTGCTGGAGCACGGCTGCACCGCGGTCGACACCATTGTCTCGTGCGGGGAGGATACCGCGATCCCGCACATGACCGGCACGGGCCCGCTGAAGGCGGACGAACCGATCGTGATCGATCTCTTCCCGGTAAATGAAAAGACCGGGTATTATGCCGACATGACCCGGACCGTGGTCAAGGGAGAACCGTCCCGCGGGATACGCGAGATGTACGATGCCCTCCGCGAGGCCAAGCAGCTCGGGATCTCCCGGGTAAAATCCGGTGTGCCAGGCCCTGATGTTCACCAGGCAGTGGTCGACTTTTTCGCGGAGCGGGGATATGAGAGCGATACGCGGGGATTCATCCACAACCTCGGGCACGGGGTAGGACTGCAGGTGCACGAGCTCCCGACGGTCGGCCCTGCCGGGAAGAAACTCGCGGCCGGCAACGTGATCACCATCGAGCCCGGCCTTTATTATCCCGGGACGGGCGGTGTCCGGCTCGAGGATATCGGGGCAGTCACGGCAAAGGGCTTTGACAAATTCACGCAGTTCTCCGAGGAGCTGGTGCTGTGAAGGACGAGGTCTTCGAGCACTACCGGAACGCCGGCAGCATTGCGGCAAAACTCCTGCATGAGGGCGCGCAGAAGATCCGGATCGGGGTATCTTACCTCGAGATCGTCGAATCGATAGAAGCAAGGGTCAGTGAAGAGGGAGCAGCACTCGCATTCCCGCTCAACCTGTCCCTGAACGAGGACGCTGCACACGACACCGCATCCTACAGTGACGCCCGGATCTTTGCGAAGGGCGACGTGGCCAAGCTGGATCTCGGGGTCCAGGTCGAGGGCTACATCGCGGATACGGCGACCACCGTGGACCTCGGGAATAATTCCCTGCTGGTCGATGCATCGCGTGAGGCACTGGAAGCGGCGATCAGCGCCATACATCCGGGCGCAGCAGCCGGGGATCTCGGCAGGGCAATCCAGCACGAGATCGAGAGCAGGGGATACCGGCCCATCTCGAACCTGACCGGCCATGGTCTCGATCGCTATGTCCTGCACCGGTCCCCTACCATCCCGAATATCGGCATTGCCGGGGGCGTGGTGCTCGAGGAGGGGATGGTCTTTGCCATCGAACCCTTCGCCACTACCGGCAGCGGCCACGTGAACGAGAAGAAGCGGGTGGAGATCTTTTCCCAGCTCGCCCCGAAACCCGTCCGCATCCCGGCAGCCCGCACGATCATGGAGAAGATCCGGGACCGGCACGGCCTGCCATTCTCCCGGCGCTGGCTGGGGGAGAAGAAACTGGACCTTGCACTTCCTGCGCTCGTACGGTCGAACATCCTCCACGCCTACCCGGTCCTGTCCGATATCACCGGTTCCCTGGTCTCCCAGCACGAACATACGGTTATCGTGACCGGCGACGGCTGCATAGTAACAACACGATGAGATAGTCTTATGCCTGACGGAGAAGAATAATTAAGGTTACACCCATGTCTGGAGATCCTGAAACCCTGCGCATCATGGAAGTTGTTCTGACCGCCGAGATTTTCAACAAGAACCCCGGACTCGATATCAATGACCTGACACCGGCCTGTCGCGAGATCTTCGGTGCCGGAGCTGCTGATGTCAAACGGCCGGTCTATGTGAGCGACGGGCTTATCAAGCGTACCCTCGCGGTTGCCGATGCCCACGTAAAACTCGCCGCAAACCCGTTCATCGCCTACGAGGAGTTCGGACAACGTCTCCGGATCACCGCACTGGAACCGGCGGCCCAGTGGTTCCTCAAGCAGGGGGGCAAACCCCTCATCGAGAAGAACCCTGCACTCGCGTTCTTCTTCGAGAACCTGGATTCGACCGGGGTCTCCTACAAGGCAATCCGCAAGGCCAACCCTCCGTACGAGGATACCAAGGCACACCTTGACGCCAGGATCTCAAAACTGTTGAGCGAGGATGAGAAACTCCGGGGTGCGCTGGACCTGGTCATGATCAATGCACCCGAGGAGATCGAGCAGCACATCGATGATCTGGTATGCACGACAGACCAGCTTGCGATCATGGAGAAGATCCAGCATGCCCTCACCCACCGGGAGTTCCTGCACAAACACCGGATCTACGAAATCGGCAAGCTCCTCTTCGTAGGCCCGCCGGGCACCGGGAAGACATCCCTTGCCCTTGCGATGTCCCGCCACATGCACATGCCGGTCCTCGAGGTCAGGCTCTCCATGGTCACCTCCCAGTACCTTGGCGAAACGTCCAAAAATATCGACCGGATATTCGAGCTTGCAAAACAGCTCTCGCCCGCCATCCTCTTCATCGACGAGTTCGATTTCGTTGCCAAGAGCAGGACCGCTGACGATCACGGGGCGATGAAACGTGCGGTCAACTCACTCTTAAAGAACATCGACCGGATCAACCTGATCAGGAACGGCATCATCCTTATCGGTGCCACCAACCATCCGCAGTTGCTCGACGAGGCTGCATGGCGTCGGTTCGATGAGGTTGTCGAGTTTGCTCTTCCCGATGAAGAGATGCGCAAGAACATCCTTAAAAAAGTGACCGCGTCACTCCAGTGCAACCTCGATTACCAGGAACTGGCAGCAAAGACCGAAGGTTTCTCGGGTTCCGACCTCCGCATGATGATCAAGGAGGCAATCCTCTCGGCACTCATGGACAACCGCCAGTCCCTGACCCGCGATGATATCGAGAAAGGCATCCGCATGGTCAGGAACCGGGAAGCGATCCGCCACCTGACCTGGTTGTAACATGAAGATCACGCTCCTTGGAACCGGCGATGCGATCGGCACTCCAAAGGTGGGGTGCAGCTGTCCCCAGTGTACCCGCGCGAAGGCCACGGGCACGGCACGCCTGCGGACCTCACTCCTGATCGAGAACAATGGCAGGCACCTGCTCATTGACTCGTCCCCGGACCTGCGCCAGCAGCTCCTCAGGGCAGGTTCACCTCATATCGACGCAGTCATCTGGACCCACGGGCATTACGACCATTTCATCGGGTTTGGCGAGTTCTACCGGATCCAGGATGTCCCACCGGTCTTTGCTGCCCCGCAGGTCCTCAACTACTGCGCGGAGATCTTCCGGTTCCTCACCTTTGACAAGGGCGCGATCCAGCCCTACGAACCCTTCGACATCTTTGGCATCACCATCACGCCCTTCATGGTCAAGCATCCGCCCGCGTTCACCTGCGGGATGCTCTTCGAGACCGGGGAATCCCGGGTCGCCTACACCGCAGATACCAACATCGACATCCCGGAACAGAGCCTCGGGCTCCTGACCAATCTCAACCTCCTCCTGCTGGATGCACTGGTGCCCTCGGATATCTCGATCCACAAACACATGAATTACCTCGACGCCTGCACACTTGCCGGCCGCCTCGCCCCAAAGGATTTCCGGTGCGTTCACATGAGCCACATGCTCCCATGGGACCTTCCCCACACCGGAAAAGACGGCGACGTCTTCGAATTTCCCTGATTTTTTTATATTCCGGGTTGCCCGCCCGCGTTCCATGGAGCAGGACTACCCATACCTTAATAGTTTTCAGGTGCCCAACCATAGGTGCATGATTGTAAAAGTACTCGAGCTCGAAAAGGACAAGGTGCGGCTTATCATCCAGGGGGAAGGCCACACGTTCATGAACACCCTCGTCGAGGAGATCTTAAGCGATCCCGATGTTGACGTAGCCCGGTACATGATCGAGTTCCAGTTCTCGGATCCCGAGCTCGTGGTGACCACGAAAGGCAAGAAGAACCCCCTGCCGATCATCAAGAAGGCCTGCAAGCGAATCACCAGCCACTGCGACGAGCTCATCAAAGGCATCAAGAAGTCCAAAGCCTGATTTTTTTCCGCAATAGCCGGGTTTCAATATTTTTTTATCGCGTGCTTTTGGAAATAATCCGTTTGCACGGTGCTGTATTTCCTGCCGGGAGAGCCCGGTGCACACGGTTTTAAAAAATCTGTTCTGGAGAAAACATTTTTTACGTGAAATGATGCCCCCCCTCTTGCGCCACCAGTCCCCCGTTGGGGGACGGGGTGCATTGCGATGACCCGAGTTGGACTGCAGGTAATGCGTCATCATCGCTATTGGGGGATGCCATAGCGGCGGGGGCGAAGCCCCCGAGAGCGTCAGAATTTTCCGAATGATTTCTACAGAGCCAAAAAAGTCTAAAAAAAAGTTATTCTACTGCCCGCTCGGTGAAGACGATCGAGCCCGAGATACGGGAGATCTTGATCTTCACTTTCTGGCCGGGCTTGGCATTATTGACATACATGATATACCGGCCCATCTTGACGACGCCGTCGCCCCGTTTCGAGATCGACTGGATCTCGACATCCATTATCTGACCTTCCTCGAGGTTCTCCGAGACCGGCTCAGTCCTGGCCTTCCGCTTCCGGACCGGGCGGTGGCTTCCGCAGGCATCACACCGGAGGATCATTACCCGGTCATCCTTCACAAGCCGGGTATCCGGTTTGCCGCACTCGGAGCAGATGACATAGTCGTCTACATAACTCTTGATGATCGCCTTGATCAGCGTTATCTCGAACTTACCGTTGAAGATCGCCCGGTTTCCGTCGATCTTCCCGCTCGTGCCCAGTTCCCCGAGCAGGAACTTCATCAGATGGTCCGGCTCGCGCCGGACCTTGGCCACGATCTCCGTGAAGTTTTCAAGGACGGTCGTCTTACCTTCGACATAGGCTTTTACCTCGGGAACTACAAAACGTTCCGAGGACTCGGTCTTTTCCGTGATATTGGAATAAGCCTGTTTGAGGAGTTTCTCATACGCGTCCGTCATAATTGTATACTATAAAGGTGCCGGCGGACAAAAAGGCTTTCCCCGGGACATGTTCCCGACGTGCGCCGGATTCCACCGAAGGTTCCCGTCACGGTTTTACGAAAGGGACGGTATATTTTCGTACGGGATCGCGTCCATTCACGAGGGCAGAATATCACCATCAGACAGGTAAACCGGTCTGTACCAGTCACCATGGAATAATTATCATCTGCAAGGAAGGTTAAAACAAAAAAATTTATGCGTGATTGTTATTTTTTATCAGGAGAGCAACCAGTTCTTTTGTCTTCTTCTCGTTCTCGATATCCTTCATGTTGATATCGGCAACTGCTGAAAGGGCCATACCCCGGGCCTCGATCCATTTCCGGAAAGTCTCATCCGTCTGCCCCGGCCTGCCGCCATGCGTACAGAACGCGGCCGCAGTCTTGCCATCGCATCCTTTCAGCGCATCGATGGCTGCATGGATAGCCGGTGTCGGCTTGAAAGCCCAGACCGGCGATCCGAATACCACGAGATCGAAGCCGGAGACATCGATCGATGCTGGTTCGATGGTTGTCTTCTCCTCACCCCGTGCCCGCTTGCACCAGACGAGGAACCGGGTAAGACGGGAATATTCCGCCTTATCAGTGATGTCGACCAGTTTCCCGTCGCAGGCGGCGGCAAGGTGCTGGGCAACATGGCGGGTGTTGCCGGTCTCGCTGTGGTAAATGATGCAGGTCTTCATTATGATATAAGTGGGAAACCACGCTTTAAAAAAGATGGCAAAATGCAGCAATGCCAATAAGAAACCGGAGGGATCGCTTCGGCAATCTCCAGACAGAAAATGAAAAAAGATAATTATTTCTTAAACCACGAGGGAACCCACCAGGGTTCTCCGAGTGGAGAGAGAAGTAATTCCATCAGGGATTACTTTCTGAACTGCGGCATCATGCCGCGGACTTCCCTGCCCACTTCCTCGACAAGGTGGCCTTCATCCGCCTTTGTCAGGGCAGTGAACATCGGGCGGTTCACCAGGTTCTCGAGCATCCATTCCCGGGCAAACTTGCCGCTCTGGATCTCCTCGAGGATCTCCGCCATTGCCTCATAGGACTCAGGCCCGATAACCCGGGGGCCGCGGGTGAGGTCGCCGTACTGGGCCGTGTTGCTGATGTACTGACGCATGTTGGTGAGGCCGCCCTCGTAGATGAGGTCGACGATCAGTTTCAGCTCGTGGACCACTTCGAGGTATGCCATCTCCGGCTCGTAGCCGGCATCGACAAGGGTCTCGAACCCTGCCTTGACGAGGGATGTGCAGCCGCCGCAGAGCACTGCCTGCTCACCGAACAGGTCCGTCTCGGTCTCCTCGCGGAACGAGGTCTCAAGGACAACGGCCCGGGTGGCACCGATACCCTTTGCATACGCGAGGGCGACCTTGTGAGCGTTGCCCGTGGCGTCCTGGTGAATGGCGATGAGGGCCGGTACTCCCTTGCCTTCCTCGTACTGCCTGCGGACCATGAACCCGGGGCCCTTGGGCGCCACCATGATGACATCCACATTTTCCGGGGGAACAATCTGGCCGAAATGAATATTGAATCCGTGGGAGAACATGAGGCACTTGTTCCCGGTGAGGTGGGGGAGGATCTCGCTCTTGTACACTGCACCCTGGTGCTCATCGGGCAGAAGGATCTGGATGATGTCAGCACCCTTGACCGCATCGCCGACCTTCATCACTTTCATGCCATCTTTGACTGCTGCGTCCCAGCTCTTCCCGGGGCGCAGACCGATCACGACATCGAGCCCGCTGTCCCGTAAGTTCAGCGACTGGCCCCTGCCCTGTGACCCATAGCCGATCACGGCGATCTTCTTGCCTTTCAGCACGCCGAGATCCGCATCTGCCTCATAGTACTTCTTTAACATAGCTGATCCCTTTCATATCTGCAACAAACCACATAAATATTATATGAAAAAACTAAAGTGTCTCACGAAACACCATCTGGATGCGATGACCTATTAAACCCAATTCTGACCACTCACCGGAAAAATCCTTTGGCAAGGAACTGCCGGATGTCCAGGCCACATCTCCCGATGTCCGGATCAACCTCACCCGGGTCGGAGTAAAGAACGTCAAGAAACTCGTCGAAGTACACCGCCACGGTAAGCGGCCGGTAATATTCATATCAATATTCGACGTCTACGTCGACCTCCCCGGCAGCCTCAAGGGCGCCAACCTCTCGCGGAATTTTGAAGTGATCGACGAGGTGCTCCAGCAGGCAATTGACGGGGAAGTCAGCGAGATCGAGAAGCTCTGCAGTGTTGTTGCACGAAAACTCCTTGACCGGCACGAATACGCGGACCGGACTGAGGTGCTGATGCGCAGCGAGTTCATGGTCAAGCGCGAGACTCCTGTCAGCCATACCACCTGCCACGAAGTAGTCAAAGTGCATGCCCGGGCCGTAGCCCGGCGCACCTTCCGCACCCCCATAGTCCGCAAGAGCATAGGCGCGGAAGTGACCGGCATGACCGCCTGCCCCTGCGCCCAGAACATCATGAAGGAACGCGCCAACCGGGTCCTGGCAGACCTCGATATTCCGCAGGATAAGATCGATGAGTTCTTCTCGGCCGTACCCATGGCCACCCACAACCAGCGGGGCAGGGGGTTCCTCTGCATCGAGACCGACGACGACCAGCACGTGGATCTCGAAATGGTGATCAGCATCCTCAAGGACTCGATGAGCAGCGGCATCTACGAACTCTTAAAGCGTGGGGATGAAGGAGCGGTAGTGCTTGCCGCGCACAAGAATCCCCGGTTCGTTGAAGACTGTGTCCGCGAAATGGCCAAGAAAGTACTGGCTGAATTCGAGTACCTTTCCGGCGATTCCGTGGTCACGATCAAGCAGACCAACGAGGAGAGCATCCACCAGCACGATGCCTATGCCGAGCGAAAGGCCACGATTGCCGAATTGGTCGATGAACTGAACGGGGAAAAGCCATTAAACAGCTGAATACTTTTTAAAATTTTTCAGAATAAATTCCCCTTTAAAAAATTCTCTTTTTATTTTGTGTTCTGTACGAATTTTTGCGTGAAATAATCCAAACTACCGGATTTTGGGACGGGGAATGTAAAATATCCTCATTTTATGCGTTGTTTCCTCCTGCAATCAAGTCATAAAGGTTATAAAATCGTTAGTACAAGATAGAGTTGAACGTACTTTGTACGGTCAATTATCTCTAGAGATGAGAGAGAGTATAGAGTAATTTTGTACCGCAATACG
>NZ_JBEKRH010000017.1:0-41376 GCF_049518935.1 Methanoregula sp. | reverse complement strand
AGATGGAGTGCTTACGTCAGTCGCATTCATTCATGTTATCCTAAAGAGCCCTTGCTATCGGTATATCAAATTCTATAGAATGATGGTTTATCCAACCCCGCGTGCTGAAATAACATCACAACTGGCCTAAAAGTTCATAAAATAGCAATCTTCCCCACAACTATACTTGGGGCACCAATAGATTGACTCTTATATTTACTTGTATGTTATTATCAGTATATAAGGTACTTGTTACTTTGTTCACGTCGGTGAACTCTTGAAAAGATAGTCTTGAAAACGGTAAAGAAAGTTATATAACTTAAGTTGCACAATATTATACAATGGTTGGTGACCGACATGAAAACTGTAGGGAAATCCAAAGTAAGTAGACAAACGTCGAAGAAAAATGCGATCTATCCGTTTGTTAGATTTCCTCAAGGGTATGAGGATCTTATTGGCAACACCATGACGATATACGAGACAGAGCATGAAGGAAGGCGCGCATTCTTATTTGTCCCTTATGATGAGACAACTAGTGCTGTAAAAGTTATACAACCCAATACAAAACTCTCCATTGAAAAAAGGATTGATGGTCTTGAAACTAAAATCAATCGACGTCATAGCCAACTAGACCACGAGCCCCGATGCATCGACCGGGAATTGAACCCGGGCTATAGGCTTGGAAGGCCTAAGTCATACCACTAGACCATCGATGCACTGTGCTCTACAATTTTGGTGGGGAGCTGTATTAATAATTGTTACTGACCGGACCGTATGCTACGGTAATTATGAGAATACTGCCCGGTCCAGTGGGGATGGATAATGGAATCGCAGAATCCGGGATAGTGAATTCACGGAGCACCCCGTATCCGGTCCGGGACCAGCGCTGCGATCATTGCGCATACCGGGCCAATAATCAGTCCTGCCCAGAAGACCAATCCGAGTCCGCCGATGAAGAGCAGGGATATCCTGTCCCGACGGGAGTAGGGAACGGGCCTCCGGACGAGCCGGAGGGCGATTATACCCAGCACTGCGGGAACCGCAGCGAAGATAAGGGTTATTGCCACTGCCGGCTGGATCCCGGTGACTTGGATTACCCGGAACATCTGGACGAAGGTCAGTGCCGCCCCTCCCAGGTACAGCATTCCGGCGAGCGTGGCAAGCCAGAATACCAGCCCTGCCCGCGCCTCCTTCCGCTGCTCACGACGGGCAGTCACGATGATACCGAGGATGACGACCGCAAGGAACGGGGCAAGGATGGATAGGAGCGGCTGGTCTTCCCAGAGGTGGGTGCTGATCGTGCTGACCGGGACGAGCACCCATTCTGATGGCGAGAACTCTTCTTTGTACCCGGAAGCAAGGCTGTAGTACGTTTCGTTTTCTTTGCTGACAATGACCACGTAATATATTCCTGGCGTACGGGCTTGAGCTGAATAGGATGCAACCTCATAGATGGGTGCCGGGGTAAATGGCTCGTAATCCGCCGTGGTCGGGGCATGTCCGGTTACGAGGAGCGCGTCATATCCAGCGGGTACTTCAATGCCTGGAGAGACATTTGTATGCGTTCCCGTGGTTCCCGGGCTCAGGATCACCATAGCGGGGACCGGGCTTTGAGATCCTGCATTCATCAAAGACAGGTCGAGCCGGTCTCCCGCCTTCAGGGAACAGCGGAAATACGCGGCATCGCCGGCATTCTCAAGGATACCATAGATGACATAGGTTTTTGCCGGGTCATCAATGGAAAACGCTGTCGTCAGGTTGGTGTTTTCCCCGGCCCCAAGGGGAACACGGGCCCCCACCGGCATGACGCACAGCATGAGACAGAAAAGAAGTGCTAAAAAGAGCACTCTTGGGAACATAGTCAGAAGATCGTCTTCCGGCGATATAAACACCAAGCCCGGAGCAGGATCAAGCCTGTCCCCCATCCGGTTTAAAGGTATTCGTCGCGAGTCCGTTTGATCGGCGTATCGCGGTTCCCCATCATGATATCCCTGCTGCGATCCATGTAGAATTTTGCCTCGTCCGGTTTCCCGGTCTCCTTGAGGCATCTGCCAATATGCATCCATGCATCTGCATTATTGGGAATTTGGCCGATTACCATCCTGAATGTCTGGATTGCCGATTCAAGGTATTTGGAGCTCATGTACATCACGCCGATCTGTTCGAGGATCTCGCCCAGTGAGAAGAGGAACTCAGGATTCTCCGGTGACAGTTCCACGGCTCTGAGGCAGGATTTAAGGGCTGTCGTATAATCCCCGGTCTCCCGGCAACAGATCCCCCGCTCGTTCCAGACGTAAGCGAGGGTATCGTCGATCTCCAGTGCTCTGTCAAATGCAGCAATTGCCTCCTTGTATTTCTTTTCCCTGACAGAGAGGAAGATACCCTCCCGGTAGTGGGCACTGGCATTCCTGAGGATCTTTTTAATCAGCCGGTTCACTGGTTTTTTCATCGTTGGCATTGCCGGCGCGTCCGGCAGACCCGGTGCCAGATCTTCAGTGACGGCTTCCGGAATGATTACATCGCTGAACGTGGCTGTAACATCACGGACGGTTTCTATTGCTGCAACAAAGGTTCCGGAGCTATCGTAGACCGGCATCGCTTTTGTCCAGATCGTCCATTCACTGCCATTTTTCTTCCGTCCCCGGGTAACCGCGATCAGGGAGCCGTTTTTCAGCCTTCCGATGATCATATACTTCGCTTTTCTGATCTCCTCCTCGGATTCGAACATGAGATCCACGAGCATCTGTCTTCGTTTCCCGAAGAACGGTTCGGCATAGGCAAAGTCCCCCCTGCCGATAATCGTATCAGCGGTGACATCTGTCAGCTGTTCCATGGAATCGTTCCATGCGATTACAACGCCGCTTCTGTCGATAGCAAAGCCCGGGTCCGATGAGAAGTTTATGAGATCCCCCACAACTCGCCGGTTCGTTGCTGCTGATCTCGATGCAAAGCTCTCCCCTTGGGCCTTTTTCACCAAGGCAGTGATCTCCTGGAACTGCCTCCTTGGGTCCCGCTCTTTTTTCAGGTAAAAATCTGCCCCGTTTTTCAATGCCAGCAGTTCAGCATGCTCGGACCCGTCCTCGGAAAAAATGATGGATGGAGTGGTATTCCCCTCTCTGCGGAGCATCTGTATAAATCCATTCCCGGTGATCCCGGCCATGACGTCGTCAACGATGATTACGTCCACGAGACCCTTTTTAAGAACGTTCAGGCCTTCCTGGCCTGACTGTGCCGTCAACATCGTGATCTCGCTGGACCGGTCAGCGATCAGTTTGAGCATCTCGAGCAGGGCCGGGTCGTCATCGATGAGAAGTACTGAGAGCATATGCGGCACAACCCCTTATAGTGTGAATATCGCGTCCAAGATAAAAGAGTAAGCGGTCAACATCCCTGTTTTCCTGTCTGCCTGCCGATACAGGAAGGGGATACCGGGGGAGGTTTCATTGAAAAATGATTGAAAAGAGCGTGTGGGTTAATAACCCCTGAGCTCGGATTCAATTTTCTCAAGGTTGGCGATCCGCTTATCAAGGGGTGGATGGGTTGAAAGCAGTTCCATAATGGAGTTGCCGGACAATGCCGGGATGATAAAGAAGGCATTTGCCCCTTCGATTTTCGCCTTTGCTTCGGAAGGCACTGCTTCGATCCTCCCGCTGATCTTGTTTAATGCGGAGATCAGCGCCCTCGGGTTCCGGGTGATGAGCGCACTGCCACGGTCTGCAGCGAACTCCCGGTACCGCGAGAGTGCGAGGATCAGAAGCGTGCTCATCGCGTAGACAATGATTGAGACGATCCAGATGATGATCCCTGCCCCGCCATTCTCCCGGTTGTTGCCCCCGAAGAGCATAGAGAATAAGAAACTCTGCATAATCATGGATGCGATCATCGCAATGAAGCTCGCGAGGGTCATAGTCAGGATGTCACGGTTCTTAACGTGTGACAGCTCGTGGGCGAGCACAGCTTCAAGTTCATCCCGGTTCAGAAGACGCATTATTGAATCCGTGCAGGCAACGACCGCATGCTTCGGGCTCCTGCCGGTGGCAAAGGCATTCGGTACCGGGCTATGCATGATTGCGATCTTCGGCATGGGAAGCCCGGCTTCCTGGCAGAGTTTTTCTACCATCCTGTGCAGGTCGGGTTCTTCATCCTTCCCGATGATCCGCGCCCCGGTGGTCCAGAGTACCATCTTGTCGGAAAAGAAGTACTGGATCAAGCCCATGCCCACTGCCAGCACGACAATGACCCACATCCCTACGCCATACGCCAAGAGCACGGTCATGAACACGAGGTAGAGCAATAATAACAGCAGCCCTGTCAGCCAGACCCTGGCCGTCAGACCCCAGTCGCGTTTCCATTCCATAATTAGTACATGTTCTCGCCGTACTCTCTTAAAGTAATCGACAATTGCAAAAATCTGCGCGATTTCCGTGTCGTTCCGGTTGTCCGATCCTGGCACCCGGTAAGATCATGACCGGAAATATGCCGGCATTACAGGATCAATACAGAAACTTTTTTTTAGCCAACATCGGACGGATACTTATGGCTGAAGTCGATCCCGAAGCGCTGGCAGATGTGGCATACGGCATCTTCGAGCATCTCTTGAACCGCGGACTGCTGGAGCAGGACAAGTACCTGTATGCGCTGGTCGAGGGAGGTATCGACTTCACAGATGATCTTTCCGGCATCTTCGGCAAGTTCCAGAAGGAATATCCGCAACTTGCCGAGGTAATGCTGACTCGTTTCTCCAGCATCGATACGATTTACCGGATGTTGTGCGAAGGAGAGGGTGTGCTCCCCTCAAAAACAACCCAGATGTACTGGATTGTGCTAGACGCTCCCGGTAGCGCGCCTGAGGCGATTGAGGATGAAAATGCGGGCAAGTGGTTGATCTTCCAGGAGCCGGATGTGGTGGATGCGGCATGGAAGAAGGTACGGGATGCGACGATTGCCCACACACTTGGTATCTCGACGAAAGTGAGCACAGCCAAGCCCAACCCCGATTCCCGTGACAACCGCAAGGTGATCTATGTCTATACGAAAGACTGGGCTGATGAGGCAGATGTCATGCGGGTGCGGGAGAAACTCCGCGAGCTGGGGTTCATTGACCGGATCGGGTACAAGCGCAACATCGAGACATTTGCCGGGGAATATGCTCAGAAGGGAAAACGGGTCACATATTATTCCGCATAACCCCTCGGTGAGTAAACCGTTTTTTCCTGAATAATGGAAAGACCAATTCTTTTTCAGGAACCCTGTGTATCTCTCATCCGGCTGGCATGGTCCCGTTCGTCTGCAGACCCGCGAGATTAGCGGGTTCGCCAGCCGTTCCCGGACATCTATCCTTGCCGTAGAGAAAGCGTTCTCACTGGTGGTTTCCACAAAGTCCATGACGATGATCTCCCGGGGATCGGCGGCATTTATCATTGTGTACAATCTGCTGGATGTCATGAACCCTACCGTGTGAAACCAGACCATCCGGAAATCCTCGTACGTTTCACCCTCTTTTAATCGTCGCGAAATAATTGCAACTGTCATCCTGGTGGATACTTGCCTTTGGAAGAATGTACGTTTAAAAAATTATGAGGTTTATTCATAGGTCTGGGAATTCCTGACCGTAGTCAAAGGCGGGATCTCAATCTCGATGACGTAATAAAAATGTGGACTCAACAGTGCAGTTGCTACATCATACTATGTGAAGTGAATGATTGCGATAAGGAAATGAAAAACCGGAAAAAAGAACGCGCTATTTTAATGATTACGCTTTTCTTTCCTTGTTCTTAGGACGCAGGTTCTGGTAACCGCATTTGCGGCAGCTTGTTGCGCGGATTGCATTGCGTGCGTTGCAGTGCATGCATATTTTCACATTGAGTAGCCGGGCCTCGGCTTCGGGAAACTTTGCCATTATTGAACACTCCTGTCTGCCCTTATAACAAAGCTGTAAGACTTCTTAACCGTTTGCGTCAATCCGATCCCGGAATACCTGCAGGAACCAGTCGTGGAAGGCGGTCAGTGCCCTCGCCCGGTGGGAGATCCGGCTCTTCTCTTCCATGCTGATCTCCGCGAGAGTTTTCCCCCCGATCTCGAAGATCGGATCGTAGCCAAAACCGGCATCACCCTGCGGACTACTGCTGATCCGGCCGTCCAAGAACCCTTTGAAGATACGGATACCGTTCTCATCGGCATATGCGATCGCGGTCATGAACTGGGCTGCGCGCTCCTCTTTTCCTTCCATAAGCCTCAGGATGCCTGCGTTTCCGATTGCGTGCTGGACATACGCAGCATACGGGCCAGGGAAGCCATTTAATGCCTCAATGGAGAGACCAGTGTCGTCCACGATGAGGGGGGTTTTCAGCTGCCCGTATGCATACTCTGCCTTGCCCCGTGCAATCTCCCCTACATCCTCCGAACGGTTCTCAGGGATGTCGAGTGGGATATGGCCCACTTCGACTGTGCCCTGGAAGAAGGCTGCAACTTCCGCTGCTTTGTTCGCATTGCTCGTTACGATCGTGATCTTCACAGGTACCGTCCCCGCAGTCGGATCTCATGCTCACGAGCGATGACATCACCGGCACCGGCAAACGTCTCCACATACCCTTCGGTGAATGCGGTTTTGAGTGAGTCTGCCAGGTCAGGTGCCGTACTCTCGAGAGTCTGGAACAGGACATGTATATCCACACCCCGCTGCTCAATCTCGCTTGTGACCTGGGCGAGGCCGAAGTCAATCAGTACGCACCTGCTATCGCTCTCCCGCAAAATCAGGTTGCTTGTGGTCAGGTCCCCGTGCATGATGCCTGCGGAATGGAGCCTTCCGATCACCCGTCCGGCCTCACATACATTCTTCTCAGTCAGTGCCTGCGTAAGCAGCGTGCCCCGTATCTGATCCATAACGATCGTATCGGCAGTGATATCCCGGAGAATGGGGGTCGCTGCACCTCCTTTCCTGGCGGTATGGATTAGCCGTGCTTCAGCCCGGGTCCGCTCGGTGATTAGGCGCCGGTCGAGCAATGGAACGCGATATCTCTTCGGGACCCGGCGTTTCTCGGCAATACCGTCGTGGAATGTGACTATGGCCTCGGCACCGCGGCACGAAGACCCGGAAACCGTTTGCTGTTCCTCCGGGCATTGCTGTTCGTGGTGCCAGGTCACTTCGACCTCGTCGGAACGGAACGAGGGATTTATCCGGGATTCCTCGATGGGAACAGAAATGCCGCACTCCAACATCAGTTTCCCTGTGTAGGCGATCATCGCACCGTTGTCCCCGAGGTATTTCTGTTCGGGAACAAAGAACCGGGCACCTCGGTCCTCGCACATGATCCGGAGCATTTCCTGCAGGCGCCGGTTAGCCCCCACTCCCCCTACGAGAAGTACCTCGTCCTTTCCGGTCAAGGAGAGCGCCCGCTCTGTCACTTCTACGCACATGGCAAATGCTGTCTCCTGTAGGCTGTAGCAGACATCGGACAGCGACTCTTTGCTATCTTTTGCTGCTGATACGAGTCCTGAGAAAGCGAGATCCATTCCCTTGACGGTATAAGGCAGCTCGATATAAGTGCCGGTTTTTGCCTGTGCTTCAATGTGCGGACCGCCGGGATGGGGAAAATTCTTTGCCCGGGCAAACTTATCGAGCGCGTTTCCGATCCCTACATCTAGGGTCTCACCAAAGATGCGGTACCGCCCGTTCAGGTATCCGATCACCTGGGTGTTGGCCCCGCTTGCGTATAGTACGACAGGATCCCGGCAACCGGTAGCAAAACATCCGATCTCGATGTGAGCCACGCAGTGGTTCACGCCAACCAGTGGGACATCAAGGGCAAGAGCGAGCGAACGTGCGGCTGTAGCAACAGTCCGAAGACAGGGGCCAAGGCCCGGCCCCTGTGAGAAGGCAATGCCAGTGATCTTCTCTGGTTCCGTAAGTACAGTTCCGATGATCTCGCGCATCACCGAAGCGTGGTGTTGGGCTGCTTCCCGTGGGTGAATACCTCCCTGTGCAGGGCTGTACGGGCGTGAAGCAAGAGCAATGAGGTCGCGATCAAAAAGAGCGGCACTGAGGTTCCAAGCAGTGCCCTCTATCCCCAATATCTGCCCAAAAACAGGCATTGGATCTTATTTTCTGAATTCGGTATATCCGCACTTTCCGCAAGTGGTCCGGTCCTTGTGGTCTGCCATCATGACACCGGGTCCGCAGCGCGGGCAGTATTTCTTTGCAGTGGTGACTTTTGCACCCTCGACCTTGAAGTATGCACCCCTCTGGGGTCCCTTCTTCGCTGCCGCCTTCTTCGCTGCCATCGTTATGCCGCTCCCTCTTCCTTGGGCTTGGGCATGCCGCGCGCTGAAAGGTGCGGGCGTTCGGTCTTCTTCTTACCTTCTTCGCTGTCGTAGATGCGTGCTGATCCGGTAAGTTCGGTCTTGCCAAAGCTGCTGTGCAGGGTGTCAAGGGTAACCTGGTGCTCTTTCACATTGAGCAGGGCGCAGAGTTTGCCGATGATCTGCATACGGGATGGGGTCGCTCCATCGTATTTGAGGGTAAACTGAACCTCTCTTCTGGATAAAAGTTCATTTCTTTTATCGCTGGTGATCTCAAAGTCCATCGATATCCTGTAATTATTGGAAACCGGGTTATTTAAAACATGACCCTCGGCAGGTATCCTGAAGAACAGATAAAAATGTGCAGGAAAAATTGGGATCAGATCGCGGCATGCGTGAACCGCTCGAGGAATTGCCGGGCCACGAGTTTTGCTTCCGGAGTGACCCGACGAAAAACGACCCCTTTATGGGGCTGTCCATAAAGCACGATGGCACCTTGCGGGGCCGCCATCACAACAGGAATTACTGCGAGATCCTCTTCGCCATCGACAATGATGGTGGCCGGTGGGCTTGCGATTGCTTTGTTAACTGCGTCGATTAGATCTTCGGTCAGGCTTCCTGCGGGATTTTTTACCCGGATACAGTTGCCCCTCAGGGAAGGTTGTTTGCTGCAGGGAGCCCGCATAGTGAAACCGTCGATGATGGCTACATCCGGTGTGATCCCTTTTCTCTGAAGATTATGGGTTACAACATCCCCTACAGAGTAAACGATCTGATCTTCCAGAAGCGGGAGGATCTCGTTGATATTCCGGTGCAGATCGCCAAACGGTTCCTGGAAGAGCTTACGGTGCTCTTCAGGCAGGGTGAGCATCAGCGGACCTTCAGCGCGTAGCGGCCCGGAAGTTTGATGTTCATCCGTTTGGCCACTTCGGATTTTTCCGGATCGATGATGACGAGGTATCCGGACCAGTCCTCGCTCAGGTTCGTAGTGCCACAGACAACGCAGTTTTCCCCATCGACAACGCGATGGCAGTCGCGGCATACTTTGCCTTGTTTCTTCTTATTCGTTGGGGGCATGCTCCTTCCTCTTGCCCTTTGTTTTCTCGGGTGCCCGCTCTTTTGTAGCACCTGCCGGCTGGCCAGCCTTCTCTTTCTCCTTGGTCATCTCTTCTTCGAGCCAGAGTGTAGTTCCAAGTCCTGCCTGCCGCATCGTGAGCCCGATCTTACTGTCACGGGGTTCGCGCTCGTTCAAGGATAAGGTTACAACCCGGACCCGAACCACGTCCCCGACGCCGATGAACCGCTTTGACTCCTGACAGATCAGGCGTGCGTTTTTCTCATCATAGTTGATATATTCATCCGAGATTTGGCTGACGTGGAGCATTGCATCGATGGGTCCGAGGCTGACGAACGCACCAAAACTGGTCGTCTCGACTACAGTTCCCTCGATCACTTCCTGTAGCGCGAGACGTAGGACCATGGCCTCAAACTTCACGTCGTAATAGACGCCACCGTCGCCGGGCACGAGTTCGCCTTCACCGACATCCTGTACCTTGGTGACGCAGATGAATATCCCGATCTCCTTGTCGATACTTCCTTCGAGCTGCTCCTGCAGGACATCGAGGATGACTTTCTCAAGTTTTTCTCCCAGCCGCTGGGGGGGAACCCGCACTTTGTCCTCAAGCATCAGTTTATGATACATATTTCACATTACCTCCGCATTATCTCCAGTTTCTTTTGATTTCTCATGGATATTACGCTTATACCCCGCGCATACAGTGCATCCCGAATGCGCCGGTCATTCGTGACAACGACACAGTTTGTCAGTGCCGCATACTCGATTACCTGTGCATCAACCGATTCCGATTGCAAACCCCTGCTCTCTGTGACGGTGCAGTGTGCAGCAAGCGCAAGGCCCATCCGGGCCGCTGCACCGTGCCGGCCTTTGGCTTGGGTGAGCCCCTCGAGCTCGTGCAGGACAGCCGAGAGCACGACCGGTTCGAAACTCCCTATGAGATTTCGAAGTTCATCGAAGAGGTCGATCTGGAATTGTGCCGGCATCATGAGTGCATTGGCGTCCAGCAGCACCTTCACTCGCCCAGTACACCCATCCCTATCAGGCGCCAGCGTGCTCCCACCTGCCGGCTGATAGCGATCCGTGAGCCTTCTTCTGCGCACACGGGCCGTTTCAGCTGGATTTCTACACTGTCCTTCTTAGTATTTGTGACTACACCTACGGTGACCGCAGTTCCCACTGATAACATAAGGGGTTCGGAATGTTTCAGAGGTTCGATAATGAGTTCGCTGGTTGCACCTACTACCCGCTCCATCAGGGTGACCCGGCACCGGATCTTCTCCCAAACCGGGGGAAGTTTTCCCTCATGGCCCAGTACCTGGCCGGCAAGTGCATCACTTTTTGTCAGGGCTGGATCGAGTCTGGTCCCGACGCCAAGGAGTCCCCCCGGAGTTGCGGTCTCAACATCTTTGGAACCCGCATTAATGGATGTGATGGTTGTTGTGATGGGGATCCACTTGATCCTGTTTTCAACCTGCATCTGCCTTCCCGGACGGATCTCAATCTTGTCATCGTTGCGGAGGATGCCCCGGATAAGAGATCCCCCGACGACGCCTCCTTTCACGTCCTTCCAGTTGCAGCCGGGTTTGTTCACATCGAAAGATCGCGCGATCAGCATTAAGGGTTCGGCGTTGGGATCCCGGTCCGGTTCAGGAATAACCTGGTCCAAAGCCTGTACCAGTGCGCCCATATTGATCCCTTTCTGGGAGGAGACCGGGATAATAGGGGCATTCTCTGCTATTGTTCCCTTGATGAATGCCTTAATCTCCAGATAATTATCCATTGCCTCTTTCTGGCTGATCACATCGATCTTGCTCTGGACGATCACGATCTTCTTGATGCCGACGAGTTCCAGAGCCATCAGGTGCTCTTTTGTCTGTGGCTGGGGACATTTCTCGCTGGCAGCGATGACCAGCATCGCCCCGTCCATCAGTGCCGATCCCGAGAGCATGGTCGCCATCAGCGTTTCATGTCCCGGCGCGTCGACAAAAGAAATTGAACGGAATGGCGTCCCCTGTCCACCGCAGACCGGACAATCAGGTTTTGTCGAAAAGGCGTCAGTACCTTCGCACTTTTCGCACCGGTAAAAGGTAGCGTCAGCATATCCAAGCCTTATGGAAATACCACGCTTCACTTCCTCACTGTGCCGGTCTGTCCATGTCCCGGTGAGTGCGTTAACGAGTGTGGTCTTGCCATGGTCGACATGGCCCACAACTCCGATATTGACACTGGGAACTGTCACATCATGCAAATGAAATCGAACCTCCTTACTCTATATATAATGGTCATACTTATACATAACCAGTAAGGACGAACTTCCGTGACAGGTTCACCGTTTGATTTTTTTTTTGAGTATTTACCGCGCTGGTCATATCATCAAAGCCGGCAAACTTCTTTTATGTGATTTCCTTATCAACCCGGGTGTTGGTCTCAACTGCAATATAAAAAATTAGGAACCTCCGTCAGGAAAAAGAACTGATTGAAATCACGGATGGAATTACCCACCTCCCTCACAGCTCTGGTCGATATTCTTCAAAGCTTCCTGTAGTTCATTTCCTGCAGCGAATTCCCGTTCGCGGGTAATGACTTTTTTCGCATCCTCAATGAGCGTTGTCGTAGTTTTCTCGTTTGTTGTCGCAGGAATCAGTTGATCGATGCGGTACAGGAGACTGGTACTGTCCAGTTCAGCAAAGATGATCCCTTTGACCTGCTCGGTGCGCAGGATCTTTCCGGTGGTCCCGGTTCTGGGGTAGCGTACCCGCATCCCGAGGGCAATCTCTTCTGCCAACATAATGTTGAATGAGATGCTTCGGATGATAAATTTTTTTCGTAATAAAAAAACCGGGTCGCTTTTGGCTTTCCCATATATCTCAAAGAAGAAAATGAAAAAGTGTAGTGAAGCCTTACTCAATAGTCAAACCCTGCATCACTGCCGATTCCGGCACATCATACTGGTGGTTCGTTCCTACTATCTGATATTTGCCGGTAGTTTTCACATCATAGGGATTTCCCGAGGTAGAATAGGGAACAATGAACTCCCCGTTGACACTTGCCTGTTGGTACGTGAAATTTCTCCCGGTATTGGTGACCACCGGAACTTCGATAATACCGTCACCTTTGATATGGGCTCCTTTGACATACTCGAAAATTTTTACGTATTTCAGATCTGCGATTTTAGGATCGAGTACGTTCCTTTGTGATTCGTGGACAAGCCGGTAATGCTGGAGTGCAGGTACGGTGTCAACCGGTGAGATGACCGATAGACTGAGTACTGCCGCATGGTATCCGGCTTTTGCATCAAGATTATACTGCTCAACAGCTTGTGTAGCGGCAGAAACATTCATAGGCTGTGCGGCAGTGATGATGGGTAATGCTGCATGTGTAACTGAAGGATCAACATATTCAACATAATAAACTCCCGTTGGTTGTGTCATTGAGCCGTCGAAGTTGTGGAGACGGGATATCATGGTCAGATAATACGGTTGTTTATTGAGTGTTGCAACCTGGTAACTCTGATCGGTATTCCCGTTTTGCAGGAACATATTTTCCTGGTAAGGTTCCGTGGCAGCAGTGGCATTGAACCAGGTTGACATGGCCCAGAATTTACCGGTATCCATCTCGATATCAGTTATCACATACCGCGTCCCATCAATGTTCAGAATGTTATTTGCGGTATCCTCGGAAGTTGCCATGAAGTATGCCGCGGCACCAGTATCCCCGGCCACTCCCTGCTGGAACGGATTTGCATTGGGGATTCTCTTGCCAATGGTTGTTATGAGATGTCCATAATCCCACCATGACATAACACCATACGATCCATTCGGGTACTGGAACGTATCTTTCGGATAGATCGTATAATAATTCACACCCGGATCCGGCGTATTGGTACTCATCCATTCAACCGATTCCTTCCAGTCGGGATTCATCAGTGTCGGATTTTCCAATGCATTGGGATAACTATAGGAAACCGATGTGTAAGCAAACAGGATTCCCAGTCCGAGTACGATTATTGTTAGCGTTACCGGAATAATCACCCTGTCAACCTCATGTACTGGTCCCTTCTGCATTTTCTTCTGTTTCTTATTTTTTACCGGGTTCTCCTGTACATTCTGTTTTGAATTGGTTTCCGGCTCCATGGCTGTAGGATTGCTCAGTATGAGCGATCGGATAGCCGGCCAAGTGCGGTCCAGAGTAAAACTCACACAGACTGCTGAGAGCAATACGACATTGATTGCAAGATAATATTCGTACCTGACGTGTTGCCATGTCGAGTACAAGATGATTGCCGACCAGATTATTACGAATACCTGTTCAGGATGCTCTTTTCGTATATTGTTATAAATCATGATCAGGATGCCACCGATCATGAGCAGGAGACCATAGTTAAACGTAGTCCACGCAAGATCCGGCGACCATCCCCTAGCTTCCTGAACGGTATTAGTAATGGGAGCCTGTCCGAAGAAGGCAAATGAATCCACAATAAGGAGGTTAAACAGGTTCGGACTGATTATGTAGAGGGCCATTAGGAAGAGAAGTACTGACCCACCTATTGCCGCCGGATAATAATATCTCTCTTTTCCCTTGAGGTAGTACTGGAGCAGGTAGAGAAATACCGTTCCCCCGATCATCCCCAGATCGGCATAGATATGGGCTATGGAATAAGTGGAGAGTTCAGGTGTTGGACTCTTGAATCCGAATGCCAGGAGTCCGATTATAGCGATAATGAATATCGCACTGTTGATGATAAGGAGATATTCACTCGTCCGGTTACGATAGGTATCGATAATAAACTGGATAACTGTGAATATCCCGACAATAAATGCGAAAAGAATCATTGTCGGCATTACGAAAAAACCCAGAAGGTACGCGATTCCTGCGAGAACAGAAAAAAGAATCGTTGATTTGTATGAACTGATATTTTTCAGATTGATATTGGCATTTTTCTCTGACAGGATTGCATATAGGTAAAACAGGCAGAATAACGTGGAAAAAAGAACTTCTGCAATATGGTGATCCATGTATCCATAGAGGGACCGGTAAAAATACTGTCCCGTTACTACAGCAGCGAAACCTGATGAAAGAAGTCCGGTCTTCCAATCTCCGCAGGATTTCCCTACGAAATACATGATAACGGTAACCGCAGCCGCCATGAGTGGTGGGACGAGAAGACCAACGCTGATGATCTCAGGACGGGTTGTTGCTCCCGTAATGAGACAACAGATTGCAATAATCGTCGGAAAGAGCGGACCCCAGTAGACATTTGATCCATTGGGATAGAATGTCAAAGGATCGAACCACGAATAATTCAGATGGTTGGTAACTAAAAGTTCTACCTGGCGAAGGTTATAGAGCGGATCATCACTCGCAACCATTGATAAGGGATCCGTATTTCCCATAGTAAACATGGGTAAAAGACGGAGCCAGAGTGCGAATAGTGTAAAGAATGCGACCAGACCGAAGATCAAATAAGTACGGCGATTTTTCAAATCAAGAGATATCATAAAATCAACCTATGTTGGGTATTTTGTTTCGATTGTGACCATTAATAAATTTGGATAGATGCATCAGACGACGGTCATGAGTGTTTCCTCAAACTGCCTGGCTTTTCAACCGCGCTGCAGTTATATGGATTTTTTGAAGTATTTTATGTGGGGTCAATCACGTCTTTTTAATATTACTTTCACTTGGTCAGAAAAAAATCGTGGGCTTTTACCATTGCACTTGGAAAGGTTTTCCCCGATGGAAACTAAAAGGTCGGGGGTCCAATATCTGTTCATTATGATCGATACTTTACAACCTATATTCAATCATTCGACTGTCACGCTCTTTGCCAGATTACGGGGTTTATCCACATCACGACCCAACGCAACTGCTGTATAATAGGCAAGAAGCTGAAGTACTTCGAGCGTCGTAAGGACCTGGACGAACAGATTCGTCTTGGGAATGGGAATCAGGCAATCGGCAATATCCGATAATTCCGTATCTTCCTCACACCCTATTGCGATTACCGGTGCACCTCTGGCTTTCATCTCTTTGATATTCGAGATCATTACGCCATAGGTATTTCCAGGCAGGCAAATTGCAATAACAGGTGTTTTTTGAGAAAGAAGAGCAAATGGCCCGTGTTTGAGTTCCCCGGCAGCGTAACCCTCGGCATGTATGTAGGAAATCTCCTTCATTTTCAGTGCGCCTTCAAGAGACACCGGGTAGAACGGACCTCGTCCAACGTAAAAAATACTATCCGCATTTTTACAGAGATCCACGGCTTCAGTAAAATCCATAAGAAGCACTTCCTCAATGGACTTGTGGGCATTCTGAAGAACGTCATCGTATTTTCTTCTGGATAATCCATTGATTATCTGCATTAGCACTGCCAGCTGACCGATGAACGATTTTGTTGCAGCGACGCTGATTTCTGGGCCGGCACGCATGAACAGAGTTGCATCAACGATCCTGGTCACGGTGCTTCCCAAGACATTTGTGATGGCAAGTGTGCGGCAGTTATGTGCTTTTGCCTGCTTAAGAGCACTGAGTGTATCTGCGGTTTCCCCGGATTGTGTAATTCCAATGACCAGCCCCTCAATTGGTGGAGGATAATATTTGAACTCCGAAGCAATTTCCAGACGTACGGGAACCCCGCAGGATTCTTCAAGAAGATATTTGAAAATAAATCCTGCATGAAATGATGATCCACAGGCAACAATCGTGATAGAATCCGGGTGCCTTATACACGAAGGCATAGTCTGTGGGTCAACAGCACGTATCGTATTATAGAACGCCTGTGGTTGTTCATAGATCTCTTTGAGCATATAATGTGGAAATCCACCCTTCTTGACATCCTCTACAGACCAGTCAATAAGCTCAACAGGACGATGTACAAGGTTTCCCTGATTAAAAATCTCAACACTATCCCGAGTCAATAAGGCAACATCCCCATCTTCGAGAAAAACTGCACGCTCTGTATGTTCGAGAATCGGGGTCATATCTGATGCAGCAAAGTTTTCACCGTCACCAATACCGATTACGAGGGGGCTTGCATTTCTGGCAGCAATTATCCGATCTTCCTTGGTTGATATTACAAGTAAGGCATATGATCCTTTAAGAGATGGAATAACTGCCAGAACTGCGTTGTAAATGTCCTTTGTTTTTTCGTATTCCTCCTCAACAAGGTGCGCAATAACCTCAGTGTCTGTCTCTGAAAGAAACGTATGCCCCCGGGATAAGAGCTGGCGTTTTAGCTCGATATAATTCTCAATAATACCGTTATGGACAACCGCGAGTGTTCCTGAACAATCGGTGTGTGGATGGGCATTGGCATCATTGGGAATGCCGTGGGTTGCCCATCGGGTATGACCGATACCGATCTTTCCTTTGAGGCGACTTGCAGAGCTGCTGTTTTCCGATATTCGGCCCTGATGTTTGGCAATGGAGAGCTCTTTCCCGATCGTCGCGACACCAAAAGAGTCGTAGCCACGGTATTCGAGTTTTTTCAAGCATTCGACTATCAGTGGTGCAGCTTCTCTCCTTCCGATATATCCCACAACGCCGCACACGTTATATCACCGTAGAATTGTCAAAAATATATCTGGACTTGAGTGAACCCTGCCCCTCAATAGTAACATTGTTTCCAATAATGGAATTCTTAAATACCGTGAACGGACCACTTTTTACGGTGTCGCCAATAATCGCTCCGAACTCGGATCTTGCCGCTATTCCCTCGATTTCGATTAATCCGGATTCTGTGCAGGTTGATGTATGGTCTGCAAGAGCGCACCTCTCCCCTATCACGGTATCCACGATCCGGGAGTGAGATCCAATCGACGTGTCATCCATTATTATTGCCTCCCCAATACAGGTAAATGGCTCGAGAGTTACCCGTGCACCAATACTTGTATTCGGCAGGATGCAACAGTTTGGCCCTATGGTGCAGTCGTTTCCGATAATTACCGGACCGGTAATAACGGTGTTTGGACCGATTGTCGTGCCCCGCCCTATTCTTACTGATCCCTGGATGATTGTCTGCCTGCTTACGGTACCTTCACGGGCAGGATCGAGGTTGTGCAGAAGACGCTTGTTCATTTTCAGGAGATCCCAGGTAAAGATCGCATCCTGCCAGTCATCTGCGGGGATTCCCCGGATCTGAACTCCATCCCCGATCATGGAAGAAATGGCATCGGTCAGGTCATTTTCCTGTATATAGGAGAAAACATCTTTTTTGAAAGAATAGATCCCCGTACTGACCATGAAGCTGGGTGAAAACTCCGGTTTCTCAATAATTCTTGAAACAAAGCCCTCACTGAGCATGACTACGCCGAAATTTGAAGGATTGGGGTGTTCCTTGACGAGCATCGAGTTGGGGATATCCATGATCCGGGCGATGGAGTTGGGATCAATATAGTTGTCACCCGGGAGAAGGAGAAAATTATCCCTTATTTTTGATTCTGCGCATTGCAGTGCATGACCTGTCCCCAGCTGCTTGTTCTGTACAACTACTTCAACCGGAACATCCAGCTGGTTTAGAAACCGGGTCACCTGCTCTTTCCGGTATCCGACAACAACAATAATATCACGAATTCCGTTTTTCACCAGAGCTTCAATGACGTATTCGATGATCGGGCGGTTGGCGACCGGAATCATCGCTTTTGGCCTGCTCCTTGTCAGGGGACGTACCCGTTTCCCCTCTCCCGCTGCGAGTATTACTGCCTGCATATGTTACCTACCGGATTGTTGCCTTGTCTCCAATACATCCTTCGATGACCGAATTCGGTGCAAATTGTGCCTCACTTCCAATCATGACACCAACGTTTATGGAACAATTGATACCGAACCGAACCCCATCCCCAATAACAGCACCGAATTTTTTCCTGCGGGTATCCTTACCCCCCACTTTGATATTTGCATAGTCGTGACGCAAGTTTGCAATTTTTGTTCCTGCACCGAAGTTGCATTCGGCTCCAACAACAGAATCTCCAACGTAGTTGAAATGAGGGATTTTTGTCCCGTTCATTATGATTGAATTTTTGACCTCGGAGCAATGACCGATATGACAATCGTCGCCGATACTTGTAGCTCCACGAATATACGCGTGCGGACCGATACGACAGTTTTTCCCGATTATGCAGGGCCCTTCGATATAAGTACCGGATTTTATAATACTTCCCTCCCCTACAACGACACTGTTGTTGAGTGATACATTGCTTTCCACAGTACCTTGGTTATCTGAGAGCACATGCTCCATAAGCGTGACATTTGCCTCAAGCATGTCCCAAGGATATCCAACATCGATCCAGTACGAGAGGTGATGTGCATGCAATGTTCCGGTTTTTATCAGAATGTCCAGAGCATCCGTGAGCTCAAGCTCGCCCCTTGGTGATGGGCGCACCTGATCAATAAGTGTGAAGATATCCGGTGAGAAAAGATATGCCCCGGCATTGACGAGGTTGGATTTTGGATGCTTTGACTTCTCTTCAATGGATGTAATACAATTGTTTTCCACGAGAACCACACCAAAATCCCCCGGGTGATCGGTTGTGCTGATACTCATGCAGGGAGCTGTTTGTTTGCAGAGGTCTGCTATATCTTCACGTTTGAGGATCATATCTCCGTTCATCACAAGAAATGGTCCGGTAACAAGTTCACGGGCAGCCCGTACTGCATCGGCGGTTCCCTGCTGGTGTCGCTGGGAGGCATATGCAATGTGCACTCCCCACTGAGATCCATCGCCAAAATGCCTGCGAATCTCGCGTTCACCATACCCTACAATAAAAATGAAATCATGGATTCCTGCATCGCGGGCTGCAAGAACGAGGTGCTCCATCATCGGCCGGTTGGCAAGAGGGAGCATTACTTTGGGGCGCTTCGCCGTGAGGGGGCGCATCCGCTTTCCCTCCCCTGCAGCGAGAACGACACATTCCATACGTACACCTCTTCTTACAACATTTAAGCAGTTTTCGCCTGCCGGACGAGATCCCTGCCTTTTTCAAGCATCTCTTTTGCCCGGGTAAGGGTTTTACCCTCTGCTGTGATCCTGATCTTAGGTTCGGTTCCACTTGCACGGATGAGGCACCACCCATCTTCCCCGGCAATCCGAAGTCCATCGGTCGGGCTCGATGCCCCAATAACAGTCATCAGAGCCGTGGCGGAATCGGTATGAAATGATTCGCGGAGAATCGGGTACGATGGCATGGCATCGATCTCTTGTGCGATATCCCAATCGGCTGCAATCTCGCAGAAAAGTGCTGCTGCATAAGGACCGTCAGGACAGAGGGAAATTCTGGGGAAAATCCATGCTCCCGAAGGTTCCCCCCCGAAATCACCCCATGTTACGAGTTCTTCTGATACGTATGCGTCTCCGACAGGAGTACGATGGACATCCGCAATCTCGTCAATAATCATGGAAGCGTCGCTGGTTGTCACAACACGCTTGGCACCGGTATATTTTGCAAAGAGCATGAGCAGATGGTCACCATCGATAAATTTTCCTTTGCTGTCAAATGCCATCATCCGATCAGCATCCCCATCATGAACTACTGCACACCCCGCCCCGGTTTTTCTTACCATCTCTCCAACATATCCCAGATATTCCGGTAAGGGTTCAGAAGGCCTGGCAAACACCCCAGACGGATTACAGTTGATACAGATCGTCTTGACACCTGCGTCTGAGAGGAGCACCGGCGTGAGCGTACTTCCGGCGCCGTTACCGCAATCGATAATTACCGGCCTGGCTGATCTCGGGTTGACTTTCTCAAGAATTGCATTTTTATGGGGAGTAATGGCATCAATCTGGGACTCGTTTCCCTGATTCTGCCAGTTGGCCCATTGTCGGAGACCTGTCATGGTCTCAATCTCCTGCTGCTGGGACTGGGTGAATGATGATCCATCCGGGTTGAACAGTTTGAGCCCGTTATATTTTTCCGGGTTGTGGGATGCAGTGATCATACATCCGGCCTTGCATCTCCGGGTACTGAAGGCAACAGTAGGGGTGGGAACCACTCCTGCCATATGCACGCGCCCACCATTGCCAAGGATACCGGAAATCACCAGATGAGCGAGAAGCGGACTCGTTGTGCGGGTATCCATACCTACAAGAATATCCGAGGACTTTTCGGCCAGTGACGATCCGACTTGCAATGCAGTGTCGATTAGTTCCTGATCGAATTTCCTTCGTATTCCTGACGACCCGAAAAGCATGATACAGTATTGGATGTATGCCCAAAAGATTTTGTGTCCCTGAATGGTATTATGCGTTTACTCCTGCCCGCTCTTTTCAGAGCAGGCTCTCCCATAGGGGCACCAGTGCTCGAATTCGTGCAGACGGGCGACTCCGACAGTTGAGGGCCCAATACATATGATGCGTTTGACTGCCTTATTATTTTCAATAATATTTCCGGTGCCGGAGTCGATGATTCCTTCACCATTTATTATAATCACTTCTGCATCCGACTTATCGGGAACCAGATTATTCCTGCATTGCTCTTCGAGGCGCGCAATGCTTCCGATGCAATGAATTTTTTTACCGGCTACTTCTTCGGCAAACAGTCCAAGACATTTTGTATGGGAGGATGGTGGACAGGCCCGAAGAACCCGGGATATACAAAAAAACCCTGTGGCAACATTGATTGTCGCACACGCCGCTCCTCTTACGGCACTGGTATCCAGGGGAGCGCCGAACATGAACGAAATTTTTGTCCGTGCGCGAATGGGATCATACGTAACGAATTCTGCGCACCGCCCCCCGAATGCAGCGGTCATACACGCACCATGCTCAAACTGGCAGTTTTTGGCATCGGGATCCACATCGAGGAGAACTCCTGCATCTGCACATCCACCATGTTCAAGGAGCGCTTCGAGTTTTTTCACTGATTCCGTGATGATGTCTGTCATATATGCACCTCATCTTGTAAGAGAATCACCCTTGCCGGCGATCCATCGAGACCGGAAAGCCGGAGTGGTAAAGCAACCAATGTGTAATCTCCCTCTGTGACTGGAGAAAGATCAAGTAGTTCAATTATTACGCAATTATTGCCAAGAAGTTCGCGATGAACTGCCCCATCGCAGATAAAAGCCTCGATGGAAAAGGAATCAATACCGACACATTGCACTCCGTTTTTTATAAGGTAGCGCGCAGCATCGAGTGTCATTGAAGGGTAATCTTTCCTGAACGTGGTGCATTTTGAGAACGCCGTTTTCAGGATTATGCGGGTTGTCCCTCCTAGCTTACCCTTGATAACCGACTCACTGATTTCCCTGCCTGCATGTGATACATCCAGAACACGACAGGGACCCACCAGCCGGGACAGGGATATCGTATCGATAGTATCTCCCGTTTTCAAGTAGTGAACTGGCGCATCAATATGTGTTCCGGAATGGCTGTTCATGCAAAGATCAGAGATCAGGTACTGTCCCTGATCGTGTTGTGCGAAAACCGGTGGAGTGTCCCCTGGATAAACAACGGTAGAATTTGAGAGTGGCCGGGTAATATCAATTATTTTCATGCATTATCCGCCCAGCCGTGCTCTCCAATGAGCGGAACAAACCTGACGCCCCCGTGTGACGCTCTTACCAGTCCCCGTGTATTCCGGGTAAGTGTGACCAGTTCCTGGATCTCCCTTCCACCTACTGGGGCAACCAGTCTGCCTCCCATGGCAAGCTGGTCGATCAACGGCTGGGGAATCGCAGGTGTCGCGGCTGTGATAAGGATTCCATCGTATGGTGCATCTGCCGGATATCCAAGAGTTCCGTCTCCCACCACAATACGTACATTTTTTTCACCAAGTGCTGCAAGGTTTTTTCGGGCCAGATCAGCTACTGAGGAAATTCGCTCGATTGAGGTGACCTGTTGTGAAAGAGCCGCGAGAATTGCCGTCTGGTACCCACTCCCCGATCCAATCTCGAGGAGTTTGTCATCATGTTTTGGATCAAGGAGTTCTGTCATAAGTGCAACAATGTACGGCTGGGAGATCGTCTGGCCATTTCCAATCGGGAGTGGATTGTCCTCGTACGCAGATGTATCGTAGGGGTGGGGAATAAAAATGTGTCTTGGAATCTCCCGCATCGCCTCGAGCACACGGGGATTGGAGATGCCCCGGGCCCTGATCTGGCGCTCCACCATGCCGGAACGTTCATCAGCCCTCGGGTACGTCTTCATACGTGATCACGTTAGAATCCTGATTTCTCCGCCACATCAATGGATGCATCGATTTGTTTCTGCAAAGCTTCAGGAAGGCCGGAGATCTTCACATCGAGGAACCCACGAATGATTGTTGCGGTTGCTTCATCCTCGTCAAGCCCCCGGGACATAAGATATTCAATCTCTTCCTGGGCAAGTTTACCTACCGCTGCCTCATGCGAGAGCTCAGTGCCGACTACGGAACCTTCGATTTCCGGTATCGCGTAAATTACCCCGTCTTTAAGAATAAGGCCCTTGCATTCCAGATGACCCCTGGTTCCTGCGGTCTTCCCGTTGATGTGGCCCCGGGAAATGATTGTGCCACCCTTGGTGATGGCTCGGGTAATCAGCTCTGCACTGGAACCCTTTCCTTCCAAAATTGCACGAGATCCGAGATCCATATGGGAGCCCGGCGTTGCGATAACTACGCTGCTGAACCGGGCAACTGAATTCTCTCCTTTCAGTGTTGCTGTCGGGTACATCTGCACCTTTTTGACCGGTTGCATGCAGACATAGTTGGAGAGGAACACCCCATTCTCCTCTACAATAGATGCGCTTCGTGGATACACTTCGATATTCTCGCTCCAGTTGTGGATCATCGTGAAACTGATCTTCGCATTCTTTTTTACATAAAATTCGGAGATCCCATAGTGTGCTCCTCCTTTCCCAACCTGCTCGCCGCTGGTACAGCCGGATATGATATGAAGTTCAGCGCCCTCTTCCGCGATAATAATGTTATGGACGTGCTGAATCTGTTCATGACCAAGAAACAGGCAGGCCTGGATGGGGAAGATGTTATTGGATCCCTTATGAGCGATGATGACGTACCCTTTGGGATCTTTTTGGGCTGCAACATACTTTGTTATATCATCTTTTTCCGGAGAGACTACCTTCCAGGCATAATCTTTCAGCCAGTCGTATTTTTCCATCGCTTTCTTATACGAGAGGACTTCGATGCTCTCATCAGCACATTCGGCATGGACAATGTCTTGGTCCATCTGGAGATAACTACCGCACCGGTTCTTCATCTCAAGGTCGATGCCCGACTGGGCCAGTCTCTCTTTGTCGACCTTTGAGATCTCCGGGAATTTTATGGGCTGCGACATTCCAGACACTCCTTATAGCCACGCTGTTTTATATCTTTCATGATCTCGCGGGGATTCCCATGGCACCTGATTTGCCCGTCGCACATAACATGACCCCGGTCAGTTTCAATATAATCAAGAATATAACCCGTGTGGGTGATGACCAGTCCGCTTTTCTGGCGCTTTATGACATGTTTATCCTTTTCCAGAAGGGATCCGATTGCGGTCCCTATGAGAGAGATGTTCTCTATATCAACACCACTCTCTGGTTCATCGAGCATGATGAAATCCGGGTTCTGGATCATCAGCTGGAGCACTTCGCTGCGTTTGATCTCACCTCCGGAAAAACCCTTGTTGATATCTCTTTCAAGGAATTTGTCCATATGGACTGATGTGGCCAGTGCGGGGATATCTTCTTTTTTTGTCCGGGAAATTGCCGTGAGCAGCTTGCCCAGTTTCAGGCCCGATATGGTAGGCGGGCGCTGGAAAAGCATGCCAATCCCGCGCTTTGCCCGCTCATGGGCCTTCATCTTTGTCACATCCTCACCTTTAAAAATAATTTTCCCTTCGGTGATGGTATAGTTGGAATATCCCATGAGAGTCATGAGAAGCGTTGTCTTCCCGGACCCGTTGGGACCAAGCAGCACATGGGTCTCACCCTCCCCTATGTGGAGATTGATGTCGTGCAACACCTGTTTGTCGCCGACCTTCACATGCAGATTCTCAATATGGAGCATAAGATAATCGTAGACAATATGTTCATTTCACCATTAAACGCTTTTCTCGTTAGCCCTCATAGCCCTCAAGTAGTACTGTTTCGGCACATTTTACTCTCCGCGGTACTACAGTATCATTGGATTAAGAAAATGAAACCGGAGAAAGTGAAGAACAAGGAAGAAAAAGCCAGGATCCGTCAGGGTTCACGGGATGCCCGGAGGAGCATTGCCACAGATGAGCCTTCCGATGTTCACCGGTTTGTAAATCGCATTATCTGTGGAGATGCACAAACCGTTCTGCCTCACATTCCCGACAACAGCATCGATCTCGTCATTACGTCCCCGCCATATAACTTCGGCCATTCCTATGCACAGGATCCTCACGATGATACGCATGAATGGAACGAATATTTTAGAAAGCTGCTTGTTGTCTGGAGAGAATGTGAGCGGGTGGTAAAACCCGGCGGACGGATCGCGGTAAATATCCAGCCCCTTTTTTCCGATTACATTCCCACGCATCACATTATCTCACGGCAGCTGGCGAGTCTGGGCCTCCTTTGGAGAGCGGAAATTCTCTGGGAGAAAAATAACTATAATGCTAAGTACACTGCATGGGGCAGCTGGAAATCTCCTTCGATGCCCTATATCAAATACACTTGGGAGTACATCGAGGTTTTTGACAAGCAGTCCCATAAAAAACCCGGACGAAAGGAAGATATCGATATTACCGCTGATGAATTCAAGGAGTGGGTGATGGGCAGGTGGTCGTTTCCCCCCGAAACCCGGATGAAGGATCATAATCACCCGGCCATGTTTCCGGAAGAGCTGCCCCGGCGGCTGATGAAACTCTTCTCGTATAAACACGATATAGTACTCGATCCGTTCAATGGCGCCGGCACAACCTCCCTTGTAGCCTGGAAACTCAGCAGACGGTTCATCGGTATCGATGTATCGGAACAATACTCAGCACAGGCTATGAAGAGACTACGGACATCATCAGGCCCCGATCAAGAATCCTCATCATACCCGACACCAGAATTCCTTTCTCTGGAAAACCTGGATGGCTAGAAAAATGATCGAAGTTTATGAAGGCAGGTTCTGTTTTACATAATGGTATGTGCCTTTCCGGTCGAACTGATGATCAAGAATGTAATTATGGATCTCTGCATATTGTAAGCGCTTGTGCTGCAGATCGTTGTAGATCGGCACACGCAGGTTATACCCGTTCACATCCTGTGTCTGGTAGAGACTATCCATCTGTCCTTTCATCGCATCAATCTGGGGTGTCAGGAAATTTACTTCTGTTTCAGATGAATGGAACACCGAATCCAGGTACAGGCTCTCCCCGCAGCTCCCGTAGGTTTTTGTTCCGTTCCCAACGGGGATTACGATAGGTGTGGATACGAGTTGTGTGCCCCCCTCCAGAGTCTCTGTTGGAACTCCAACGAAAGAGAGCTCAGTCGTCTCAACGAATGCATACCCGGTATTCTTATAATCCGTTCCTGAACAGACCACTCCTATTGCCATGTGGGATTCATTGGGGAATGAGAGGAGGGCGACTTTGTACCCTTCCCGGGAGAGTATCCCCGCAAGCAGGAGACTCTTGTCATCGCAGTCCCCTGATTTCTCTACGTATGTCTCGATGGGGAATTTTGGTGGATTCTCGCTGATAGTTTCATATCGTATCGACTGGACGAACACGGTGATAAGTTCCAGATATTCGTCATCGTTGAGCCCCTGTTTTTCCCGGACCGACCTCAGAGTAGAGATGAGATTTGTGTAAAACTCTTCCTGGTTGGGATCATCCATCATGGAGAGGTACGTATCCGTCAGGAAGAGATTATCAGAGATATTCCCCCGGGTATATGTGTACTTATCAGCAGATTTGGCACCGGCGTATACTGATGAATCAACCGGACTCGATATCGTGATTTGTGACTGTTCAAACGCGAACGTGTAGACCGGCGCCGGTATTGCCGTGTCTGTTTTTACCGGTATGATATGCGGTGGAATAATTGTATCGCGATTTGCCAGAAATCCTGCGCAGAGAACAGCAATAATCATGAAAACCAGAACAGCGATGATAGCAGTCAGTTTACGGTTAAGGGAACTCATGGCATCTCACAGGATCTCCTGTAGATTCGCAATTGAATCGATAATCTTCCATGGCGTGATCGCACCCTGGATGAGATCCCGCTCACGGAATTTTCCCGTCCGGACGAGAATCCCGGGGATCCCTGCCGCTTGTGCCCCACCTACATCAGTAACAATATCATCTCCGACCATTGCCACCTGATCCGTTTGCAGGTCCATATCCCGCAGTGCAAGTTCAAAGAATGCTCTGGAGGGCTTCCCCACTACGGTGGCTTTTTTCCCGGTAGCGAACTCAAGTGCTGTCACAAAGGGGCCGGCAGAGAGGGCGAGACCATCGTGAGCCATCCAGTACCGGTCCCGCTCAAGAGCGATCAATTCCGCGCCTCCCATAATTTGTCTGAATGCACGGTTGAGGTTGTCGTAGGTGATTGCATCTCCGGCATCTCCAAGGATAACACAATCGACCTGCCCCGAGCAGTCGTTGAGTCCGATGCCATTAAAGTCCTGATCAACATCCCCTGTCGTCAGGCGGTAATACCGGTTCAGTTTGGTTTTTTTCATATGTGCTATCGCTGCAAGGGGTGGGGTAAAAATATACTCCTCCGGGATATCGAAGCCCATCGCAGCCAGCTTCTCTGCAATCGTTCGCCGGCATTTACGCGTTGTGTTGGAAAGAACCCGAAATGCGATGTCGTTTTTTATTAAATATGGGATCACATCGCGTGCTCCATCAACGGGTTTGTCTCCAACGTAAAGAACACCGTCGAGATCGATCAACAGGCCTTTGACACCCATCAGCTGCCCCACCCGTGAAGGAATTTTTCCGTGAGGATTCTGCAGCGTTCCTTATTACCAACAATTTCGTGTTCCGAATCTTTTAACAACTGCCTTCTCTCTCCAAGACCGAGTTCCGCAGACCATCGGGAGATGATCTGCATGGTAACTTCCGGGTGGAACTGAACCCCTACTGCGCTTCCCAGCTGGAATGCCTGATTATGCACAAGTTCTCCTCTTAAAAGGAGGATTGCCTGCTTAGGGAGATTAAATGTTTCATTATGCCAGTGAAACACATTACATGGATTCCGGAACAGGGATATATTTCCCGGCGGGTTCCCCCAGACCCTGCGCCAGCCCCGTTCTGATGTGGATGGGAAGACCCTCTCCCCAAATGCTGAAGCAATCATCTGGGCCCCAAGACATATTCCGAACACGGGTCTCTGCCCCGCAACCATTTTCCTGATGATCTCTTTCTCCAAGGTAAAATACGGGTATTCCTTGATATCATTGACACTCATCTGACCCCCAAGAACGATAAGGTTCGCAGGGATTTTCGCAGGAATTTCGTTGGTCTCATATAACCTGACGATGGTATAGGATATGACGGATTCCCCAAGGTAGCACTCGATCTCCCCGGCAGACTCATCCTTACCGTGCTGGAAGATGGTGATCATCGATCAAGAGGTTTGCTTCCTTGTCACATCAGTATTACCTTCACTTTCACACTGCACGGCCGGATCTTTAAACCCGCCAGTCATGATTTCGTATTCAGGTAATGTCGTCCGTCCACGCCCCTCCAAGGATTGGTTCCCTGTGGCAACAGCGCATGCAGTCCGTCCACGAATATGAAGTTGTCCGTGACGGGAATATTTTCGGCAGCAGCCTCTCGAACAATATTGTTTTCGCTTCAGAATACCACGAGGCACGAAGACAGATGGCATCTCTCCTTGCCCGGTACGAGGGCGTATCTTTTGATTCTGCCTTCACGGGCCGCGAGATCTCAAACGAGGGTGGCATCTGCTATGCCTGCGAGAGCCAGTTGGATCTGTCACGTCCTCTCATCGATATCGATCGATTCAGGAAAAAAATTCTGACCGATCTTACTCTTGTAAAAGGTATCGGGGCCGCAACGGAAAAGAAGCTGAATGCCCGGGGATTCGCAACGCTTGCGGACCTCCTTGCCCACCCAAAATTCCGGGAAGGGACCCGCGATGTCCTTGACTGCATATCCGGCGCCAGCACTCTTGAGATTATGGAATGCATAGGACGCAGACATGCCAAGTCTGACACGTCCATACTCGGAGCCGCGTGCATGCACGAACCTGAAGACTTTGTCTTCCTAGACATTGAAACTCTCGGGCTGTTTTCCCGGCCGATCATCCTGTTTGGTGTGGGTACTGTCGAGGGTCACGGCCTGTGTGTCCGCCAGTATCTTCTCCGGGACATATCCGAAGAACTTCCCGCCCTGATGGCAACGGTTGAACATCTTTCCCGGGATAACCCGGCACTTGTCACCTTCAACGGCAAATCATTCGACCTCCCTTATATAACAGACCGTCTTGCCTATTACGGCATGGCATCTCCCGGAAGGATTCCCCATTTCGATGCATTGCATTTCAGCCGGCGGCGATGGAAGGCCACCCTGCCCACCCTGCGTCTCACTGCTCTCGAACGGGAGATTCTGGGCATCAGAAGGGAAGACGATATACCGGGCCAGATGGTGCCGGAATTCTATGCGGAATATATCAGGACCGGCAACATCGGCCCGCTCGTTCCTATTGTCGAGCATAACCGGCAGGACGTTCACTCGCTTGCCCTGCTCTTCTTCCACCTCCTGGAGGAGTCCTATGGTTGTTCCTGAGATCGCCCGGTTCCTGTATTCCAACCCCACCTATGCCCGGCGGATTGTACATATCGAGACTACGGAACCGGAATCTCCCCGGTATGGGGATCTCGATCGCCCCCTTTCACCGATCCTTGAGAACTACCTTAGGTGTAACGGAATCCATCTGTATTCTCACCAGAGCGAGGCGATAAATCATTCCCGGGCAGGACGGAATGTTATCATCACCACGCCGACCGCGAGTGGCAAGACCCTTGCCTTCAACATCCCTGTCTTTGAAAATCTGCAGCTCCATCCGGATGCCCGGGCATTGTACCTGTATCCGACAAAAGCATTGACAAATGATCAGTATCACGTCCTCGGGAATATGGAACAGTTCACGGGTATACCCGCACATCCTGCGATCTACGACGGGGACACGCCCCAGTCAAAACGGGCAGCGATCCGCGAGCACTCCCGGATTATCCTGTCAAACCCGCACGAGCTCCACCAGGTGCTCTCCTGGCATGCCAAATGGCGCGATGTCCTCTCCCATCTCGAATTCATAGTCATTGACGAAGCGCATCGCTACCGCGGCGTGTTTGGATCTCACGTGGCGCTCCTGATCCGCCGGCTCCTTCGCCTCTGCAGTCACTATGGCTCTTCGCCCCGGTTCATCCTCTCAACGGCAACCCTTGCAAATCCCCAGGAATTTGCCCGGCATCTCACCGGGCAGGATTTCTCCCTCGTGGACGAAGACGGATCTCCCCATGGCAGGAAGAGCTTCGTCATGTACAACCCGTTCTACAATGGTGTCGGTGAACGCTCGACACACCAGGAAACCAAGGATCTCGTTGTTTCCTGCATCCGGGAAGATCTCCAGACCCTCTGTTTCACCGGTTCCCGGAAGATGGCGGAACTGGTAACTGTCTGGGCCCGTGATGATGCCCGCCGCTCGTCTGAGCGTCTTGCGGCATCGATCTCCGCGTACCGCGCAGGGTTCCTTCCGGAAGAGAGACGGCAGCTCGAACGGCAGTTGAAAGAAGGGGAGATGAAGGCTGTTATATCAACGAATGCGCTGGAGCTCGGAATTGATATCGGCAGTCTCGATGCGGTGATCATCTCCGGGTTCCCCGGGACGATGATGGCAACCAGGCAACAGGCCGGTCGCGCCGGGAGACGTTGTGGCGAAGCCCTGGCCATCCTGGTGGCCCAGGCCAATCCGCTTGACCAGTATTTCATGAACCATCCGGACCAGTTCTTCAGCCGGTCTCACGAGCATGCGATCATTGATACGGAGAACCCGTATATCGTATCCGGCCACCTGCTCTGTGCTGCCGCGGAGCTCCCTCTCAAAGATGACACCGGGCTGGATCTATTCGGGGAATCTGCTCCCGGGTTATTAACGGAACTTGCCTCAAGTGATCTTGTCCGGAAAACCTCACGCGGATGGGTTTATTCAGGCCGGGGCCGGGCAACGGAAGCGGTGAGACTTGACGGGATTCCCGGTGAAACCTTCCGGATCATGTGCAATGGCAGGCTGCTTGAGACCATGGATCGCGGCCAGGCGTATCGTGAGGCGCATAAAGGGGCGATCATGCTTCACCAGGGCGAGACCTATGTTGTCAACGAGATGGATCTCGAAACGCATGCCATCCGGGTGACCGGGATCGATGTTGATTACTATACACAGCCCCTCAAGGAGGTCGCTCTCTCGATCATCGAAATCATTGAGTCCAGGGTTGTGAATGGCGTCCGCTGCGCTTTTGGCGAGGTGGACGTAACCGAGCATTTCACCGGCTACAAGATCAAACGTGGCGATACCATAATCGGAGTTGAGCCCCTGACCCTGCCTTCCCTGACCTTCAGGACAAAAGCGTTCTGGTTTATTGCACCGCCGGCAGTCGAGCAGGCGGTTATAGGTCAGGGATTCGATTTTGCCGGCGGGCTTCACGGTGCCGAACATGCGATCATCGCCCTGATGCCCCTCCATGTCATGTGCGACCGGTGGGATATCGGTGGTCTGTCGTCTCCCACATTTGGTGAGGAAGGCGAACCTGTTGTTTTTGTTTATGATGCATGTGAAGGGGGGATTGGGCTTGCTGAAAAAGCGTTCACGCTGCTCCCCGCGATCTTTTCCTCCGCCTTCCGGCTCGTATCCGATTGTCGGTGTGATTCCGGGTGTCCTTCGTGCATCTATTCCCCCAAGTGCGGTAATGACAACCAGCCTCTCGACAAAGCTGCAACAACACTTATCCTCAGGGAACTCTCCGCTGGTCCGGATTCGCAGACCCCCCTCAGGGAAACGAACCAGGAAGTCACGGTTTCCTGAAATATCATACCTCCTCGTGCACGCCATGAAATGCCTCAATCTGATCTCTTGCCGGGTATTCATTTTTCTCCTAGGCACACTTCCTCACAGGTTCTTAATACCGATGTATCATACCTGAATACTACACGACATGGATCCCAAGCCGAATTTCAAAGAGATCATTGCCCATTCCCCCCTTATATTTACGATTGGAGTTGCCGGTGATAGCGGATCGGGAAAAACGACGTTTACCAATGCAATCCGGCAGATATTCGGTCCCGGATTAGTCTCAACCATAACCCTCGATGATTATCATAAATTCGATCGCGAAGAACGGAGGCGGCTGGACATTACCCCTCTCAATCCCGAGGCAAATAACCTTGGAACGCTTGAAACTGATATTGCCCAGCTGAAAAAAGGTCATTCGATCCAAAAACCGGTGTACAATCATACCACCGGGAAATTTGATTCGCCGGTTCCATTTTCGGCCGGGAAGATCCTGATCCTGGAAGGCCTGCATACGCTTTTCAAACCCGGCTTACGTGAGCTGATGGATTTCTCCATTTTTGTTGATCCGGAAAACGAGGTGAAGTATGCCTGGAAGCGCATGCGGGACATGGAACGCCGAGGGTACTCCTCAGATGTTGTATCCGGGGAAATTTATCGACGCGAAAAGGATTATCAGGAATTCATTGCCCCACAGCGGTGTCATGCGGATGCGATTATCCGGATCCGCCCATCCGGATATGGGGAGGACAAGGGTGCGACAAAAAATATCTATAATATCTCCCTCCTGCAGAACCGGATGAAACGCACTATCCGTGATATCGATCTCAATATCGACCTGTACTCCATGCTCTCATTCCATGACCATGATTTCCTGCTCGAGTTCTCCACGCAGATGGTCGATTGTGCAAGGATGCGTGCGCTCACGTTTGACGGAGAGATGAACTATGATACGATCCGGAAACTGGAAAAGAGTATCGAATACCAGACCGGTATCCACCCGATTGCAATCTTTGAAGGACGGGAGACGGTAACCCCCACGGATATTATCCAGCTCATCCTCTCCTGGCGAATAATCCACAGACGGATTTTTATCCGCGAGCGGGTGTAGCGTTACCATCAGAATTCATGAAAACTCTTAATTGAACCGGTAAGCGGGTTCCCTTGCCCCGGACAAGGTTTCAGATGATCGTCCCGTGGAAAAAAAGATCCTGATGTTAAAAACAGTATTCGGGACGGTGTCAAGGCCGGTCACCGGCCCGTCAGTTCTCAATGACTGATCGGACGGCGAGAAAAATCGGGCCGCGGACATCGATCTTCTTCTTGTTGTCTGTGATAAACCGCATTGCATACTCTTCGATCTTCAGATTGATATCGCTGGGGAGTTTTGCCATCTTCACCTGCACGGTTACCGCTTTTCCGCATCTGGCGGCCTCCTCGATCCGTGCAGCTGCGAGGGCCGAGACCGCGCTCAGGTAGGTGATCCCAGTTGTAACGCCTTCGGTACGGATCTGTTTCCATTTCTCCACATCCGGTACGCCGAGAACAGAACCCTCATGGACAAAGATCTCATTTGCACAGGCAGGGCCCAGGAGCTTTGCGTTGGATTCTGTCTCCTCTACGATCACCTTCAGTTTCAGGTCCTCGAGGGTCCCCGCCCATGCATCGAAGGCACACGGGCCCTGTTCCGTGGCATGAGCAAAAGCCGTCCGGGCGATGGCTGCGGCCAGGTGTTTTCCTTCGGGGGTTTGGGGTTCTTCCCGAAGATGGACCGCACGCAGGATCTCCCGGTCAGTCAGCGGTCTGGGGAAGAACTGCGGAAAGCAGAGCTGCCGGACATCGTTTGCATTATATGCGATCATTGCCAGCCGTTCGACACCAAGGCCAAGGTTCATGACGGGAACTCCGATGCCATATTCCGCGAGTGCCGAGGGGGAATACATGCCAAAAGTAGCAACTTCTACCCATCCGTGAACCGGGTGCCGGGCATAAACCTCGGTCTGGGAGTCCGGCATGTAATACTTGGAACGTTTCTCATCCGGCTGGAACCGGAAATCGGTATACCCGAACGCGGAGAGAAGCGCCTCGCTGACAGCCTTCCCTTCATCATTGGTGACGTCCTCCCCGGCGACAATGCAGGATGCCGAGTGGTAGGTCATGAGCCGGGTAGGTCCTTCGGCCTGCTCGCGCCGGAAACACCGGTCTACCGAGAACATCCGAATCGGGAGCGGGGTCTTGTCCCAGATGGAGCCGAGCGTCATGAACCAGCCGCTCGTCATGTGGCTGCGGAGGGTTGACCGCGATGATTCCGGGACAAGGGCGCGGAATTCCGGGAAGACCGCATCGAGGATATGCACCACGAGCGCATCGTCAACGCCGAGGACTTTTGCGAGTTCGTAGGTCAGTTCGTCGCCATCGATCTCTGCCTTCTTGTATGCATGCAGTGTCTCCCGAAGATGTTCTTCGATCTCCTTTGTCATCTGCTGGTAATGGGCATGGGGCTGCCCGGCGGGTCCGCTTTCCTGATGGATGTGCGGATTCTTGTGACTCATCAGGATTTCGTTGATCTCATCGAGCTGTTTTCGTGCGATCCCGACATTCGGGCGCGGGAGCCCCCCGAGGTAGAAGACCCGGTCGAGCACGGCCATGGCTTCAGGGCCGAACTGGCGGTAGATATCCTGCTCCTCGATGATGACCGGGTTTTCTGCTTCATCAAAACCAAGGGAGAGGTAGGTCTCCCGCAGCCGGTTGATCGTGGCAAAGATCGGGTGGGGCTGAGCCCGCTTGTAGGCCCGTGAGGGGTAGGTGCCCGCGTGTCCCGCGGGTGTCAGTACTGAAGGCCCTTCGTGCCATGCCTCTTCGAAGTTCTCGTGTGCCTTCCGTTTCCATTCATCAGGATTGAACTTCATCTCACTCGCTCCAGGCAGATCACTCTGCTCAACTCATTCTCGTCCCTGAACCGGTAATCGCATGCTGCCCCGATCTTCTCGGAAAAGGATCGCACGTACGCATGTTCCGGCATATTCTCCCTTGCCAAACGATTTCTACTGTATCCCAGATACATATATCCCTTTACTTCCACGAACTGTGCTCCCGAATCCTGGAGGATAGCCGCATATCTCTCTGGTGTGATATCATTGAGGCCCTTAACGAGTGTGATTCGTATTGCAGACCGGCGTGAACTCAGTATCGACAGGCTCTCCTGGATCTGTTCCCAGTAATCTCCTGACGGTCGACAAACAGCGAGGTATGTCTGTTCGTCAGGTGCATCCAGTGAGACGTACATCTGGAACGGGTTGCAGCGCCTGAGCATATCAGGGCTGGTCCCGTTGCTCACGAGGAACGTGGTGTATCCATTGCTGTTGAAGAGGTCGATGAGCTGCGGGAGCTGGCTGTACAGCGTGGGCTCGCCCGAAAGAGAGATCGCCACATGACGGGGATCCAGCGCCTCCCTCCACCGCTTTTCTGTTACCGTATTATCGAGGACTGCATTGTAACCAGCAAGCGCCTTCTTCTGGAACTTGTGGATCCCGGCAAAGATTACTTCCGGAGGGCACTCTTCCATCTCTTCCGGTCCATGCTCAAACGATCGCCAGCAGAAGAGGCAGCGCTGGTTGCAGAGCAGGGTCGGAGTCATCTGGACGCAGCGGTGGCTGTCGATCCCGTAGAACTGGTGCTTGTAACACATCTCTCCGCCGGCAAGTGCCCGCTTGCACCACATGCAGGGTTTGAGAGCTGCTGTAGTGGTTCTGGAAAAAAACTGGTATCCCTGTCGCTGCAGGGGTTTACATGGATCTGATGGCATCGATCCCAAGCGTTTCCAGGGACTCTTTGAGCGTGTTCTGCGCTGCCCTGACCAGCGTCAGCCGGCGATCCCGGACCTTCCCCTCGCTCTTCAGCACCGGCTCAAAGTGGTAGAATGTATTGAAGGTATCCGCGAGCTCCCGGGCATAGGTGGCAAGGATATGCGGCCTGAGCTCGGCAATTACCTTGTCGATGATAACCGGGAATTTTGCGATCTGTTTTGCCAGCCTGATCTCCTGCTCTGTCTCAAGCTCGTAACATTCGGTGAATGTGCCGGCTTTCTCGAGAAGTGTGCAGGCCCTGGCATGGGCATACTGGATGTAGGGGCCGCTCTGCCGCTCGAAGTCGAGTGCCTCCTTCCAGTCGAACACCGTGCTCTTCTCCGGTGACACCTTCACGATATCGTAACGGATGGCAGCAAGCCCGACAGATTTTGCAATTGAGAGCCGTGTCTCTTCATCCAGTTCCGGCCTGCGGGTCGTTACCTCGTTGAGAGCCCTCTTCGTAATCTCCGTGATGAGGTCGTCAGCCGAGACGAATTTACCGGCCCGGGTACTCATCGATCCTTCCGGCAGGGAAACGAATTCGAAGGTAACGATCTCCGGTGCTTTCTCTCCAAGGAGCCGCAGAGTACACTGGAGCTGTGAACCGATCAGCTTATGGTCCGCTCCGAGGACATCTATCATCCGGTCGAAGTTGGCCGCCTTCCATGTATGGAAGGCAAGATCCCGGGCCGCGTAGACTGAGGTCCCGTCGCTGCGGCGGATCACGTACTTGTTCTCAAAGCCATATTCTGAAAGGTCAAGCGCGAGTGTCTCATCGTCCACCGCCTGCGGGAGCTTGCGAATCCGGTTGATGATCCTCTCGGTGTACCCGTTCCGGATGAAGTCGCTCTCCCAGACAAACCGGTCGTGCGCAACGTTCAGGTTCTTCATCGTGACCTTGAACCCGTCGAGGCACCGTGAGACTTCCCTACGGAATTTTTTAACCGTTGCGGGGTCCCCGTTCTCCACCAGTTGCATCAGGATGTTCACCTGCTGGGTGATCCCCGGGTCATTCTCGATCTCCCGGTTCGCTGCAATATAGACCCGGGCGATGTGGGCATCTTCCTTCTCGCCCGGCTGTTGGGTACTGTCAAGGTTGTCGAAGCCCCAGACCACGATCGCGATCTGGCGGCCCATATCATTGACATAGTACTGCACCTCGAGTGGGTAGCCCGCCTTCCGGAACGCCCGGGCAAGGGTATCGCCGATGATGGAGTTCCGGATGTGGCCTACGTGCAACGGACCGTTCGGGTTGGCGCTTGTATGTTCGAGCACAACCCGTGTCGCCTTTCGCGGGAGCGCTCCGTAACCGGGTTTCACCGCGGCTTTCACGGCTTCCGTGACAAATTCTTTGCCGAGGATGAAGTTGATATAGGGCCCCTTCGCTTCCACCGTAATCCCGGCAAGCTGCGGGTTCTTCGCCAGTTCAATGGCAAGTTCCTGGGCAATCTTCACCGGAGCCTGTCTCTTCTCTTTTGCAATGGAGAATGCAACTGTTGATGCAAGATCCGCATGCTCTCCGCCATCGATGAGTTGTGCCTCCGGAAGACCGGTCTGTTGCTTAAGTGCGTTCCCGATTGTTTCGTATGCCTTGTGCAGCATCAGAGTCCCGTCCTGTAGCGGAGGATCGCTGCGATCCCGCCGAATGCCGTGAAGAGGATCGAACCCTCTTCGAAATCATCAGATATCAGCTCGACTTTTGCGCTGCTCTGTTCGGCGAGTTTGGTCAATTCATCGATGATATCGATCTCCTCTTCGAGAATGAGAGGTGCGGTGCATTTCGGGCAGGACCCGAACGGGATGTCCTGGACCGATTTTCCTGCCTCAAGCTGAACTGTCTTCTCCTCGGTGAAATCACAGCTCTGGCATTTTATCCGGAGCCGGGATTTGCGGAGGTTTGCGGAGAGGAGCAGGGTGTCGACCGCCCCGATCTCAAGATTTTTCCTGATGCTCTCTTCCCCATAAGCAGCATTGTTGTCATCCTTGACAAGCTCCCTCAGGAACTTGTCCATGTACGCCTTCTCCTTGATGACGGTCATGCCTTTGAGCGCGTCCTTTGCCGCATCCACCAGCTCGGAAAGCCCGTCTTCATTGGTGTATGCTACATCGAATATACCGATGATCCGTTTCTGGATCTCGTGGTGGAGGAAGTTACCGGCTTCGAACTCCTCTTTTGTCGGGCTGGGGCCCCCAATCAGCACACCCTTGAACCGCTCGAAGAAATCCTTCTCTGCAAGGAAAATGGCACTGGCCCGCTCCCCGATTCTTGTATAGAATTCGGCAATCGCGATCTCCCTGAGACGCCCGAACCGGGCAGCGGACTGGCCGCCTTTGCGCGTCTTTCCCGGGACTGTTGAGGTTGTACCGCCCACGGGTTCGATCCGGTTGCCGCGTAAAAAGCCCCAGTACGCTTCCCGCCGGTCAAGGACGAGAAGTCCATAGATGGTCTTTTCTTCGAGCATCTGTTTGAGCGGCTCGAGCTCGAAGTTCGAGCTGCACCGGTACATGTAGAGGTTGAGCGGTTCGGGAGGTTCAACAATTGTACATTGGAGATCAGTGCGATCACCGTAGAGTTTCACCGTTCCACAGAAGATTGCGAGTCCATGCTGTGGAGGTCGCTTATAGTACTTAAGCCGGGAGAGAATGGAGGAGATGGCGCTCTGGACGTTGGTCTTGGTCTGTTTGCTCTTGATGTTGGCGCACTGGCCATATTCGTCCTTCAGCTGGTTGGTTACATCGAAGATCTGCTTGTCAGGAGGGATATAGATCGTGATAAGTTCCGTTCCGTCTCCCTGCTGCGACTCGAGTTTCTCGAGTGCCTTTTTGAACTCGTAACGCTTTCGCGCGTCGTCCATCTCCCGTTCTTCCGCCATTGCCGGTCTCAAACCTCTCTGAAGCTATTACTTATTCACACTCACGTGCCATAAATTTGCGCCCATTGTGCTATAAGCCGCTGATCGACATCTGAGTTGATCCCGTGATCGCCATTAAACTCGATGAATGTTTTTGGCTCGTTTGCTGTTGCAAAGAGGGCTTTCCCCTCGGAAAAGGGGATGAACGGGTCGGTTGCGTTATGGAACATCCAGACCGGGCGGGGAGAGATCCTTGGCAGGTAGGTGCTTGGTTCAAGGGATGTCGCAAACCTCAGAATATCTCCCGACCCACCCTGATCAAGAACCGCGTCCCGCAGTCCCCAGTCTGCTGTTGAAATCCCCACGTACCCGGCAAATTTCGGATCTACGCCTGCCGCTACTGCCGCGTACCGTCCACCGTTGCTTCCACCGACTGCATAGACCGGGACACCGAACCGGTTGGCAAGTACGGCCCGTGCAGATGAGATATCACATATGGTCAGGTAGTATTGGGGCCAATCACCACTCTCGAATTTGGTATAATCCGTCTGGGGATTGAATGTATATCCATCTGTCTCCCCGCCACGGCCCCGGATGTCGACAAACATGAATGCGTACCCGGCCGCTGCATAGTTTACCATCCGCTCTGCGTGTCCCGAGATTTTCTCCCCGGCTCCGGGAATGTACACGATCACGGCCTTTGGCTGTTTTGGGTAGCTCAGGTACGTTACTACGTCACCGGTTTGAGTGTGCAGGACGACCCGGGATTCCGTGTATGTATCATTTGTGAAGAGCACAGTGTCGGTTGTCGTAACCGGTGCGCAGGTCACCGAGAGGATGCCGTTATTATCCACGGAAAAGGAGGGCACGGCAGTAGTACTGCCGGTACAGCCGGCAAAGGTTACCGCCACAACGAGGATTGCACCCAGAATAAAAGTGGCCTGCATCGTCAGCACCCCAAGCAGCGCTGGATCAGGCAGATCGTCTTCCCGTCTACGATCTGCCCGTTCCGGATCATGCCCGAAAGATCGCTAACCGCAACATCGATCACTTCAATTACTTCATCCTCATCCTTCCCGTATTCCTGTGATGGCGACAGGTCCCGGGCCTCGAAGAGGAAGATCATCTCGTCCGTAAATCCCGGGGTCGTGTAGATGAACCCTTTAGGAGTGATCGATCCAGCGGCAAAACCGGTCTCTTCGATCAACTCCCGGCGGGCTGTTGTCAACGGGTCTTCACCCTGTTCCATTGTGCCCGCTGGTGCTTCGATGATATGCCGGTCGATCGCGTACCGGTACTGCCGCAGGAGCTTGCACCGGTCCCCGTGCAGGGGTAGTATGGCTACGGCCCCCGACGGGTGCACTATCACCTTCTCTCGCTCTTTACCGCTGGGAAGACGGATTGTCTTTGTTTCTATCCAGAGGCGTCTGCCGCGGAAGATCTCCATCTATTCCTCGTACTCGATTGGGTCCCGGATCCCTACAGCGTCAAAGGCCTCCCTGCGGAAATGGCAGGAGCCGCAGGTTCCGCAGGCCTTCCCCTCGTTCCGGTAGCAGGACCAGGTGTGCTCGTAGGGTACGCCCAGACGGATGCCCTCGCGCAGGATATCGGTCTTGGTCATATGGATGAACGGTGCAAATAGCGTGATCTTCGTGGTATCTTTAGTACCGAGATCGATCACTTTCTGGAATGCCTCGATGAACTGCGGGCGACAATCTGGGTACCCGCTGTAATCGAGCGACTGGACGCCGATGAAGATCGCATCAGCCTCTTTTGCCTCAGCGAAACTGGTTGCAATAGAGAGCAGGTTCGCGTTGCGGAACGGGACGTAGGTGTTGGGCATATGCACTCGTTCCGGGTCGAACTCTTCGACTGCGATCTCCTTATCGGTAAGGCTGCTCGCCCCGAATTTTGCAAAATAATCCAAGTTGATCTCAACGAACGCCTTTGCATCCAGAATCTTTGCTATCTTCTTTGCACTCTCCAGCTCTTTTCGCTCCGTCCGCTGCCCGTAGTTCAGGTGCAGGGCGAGAATATCGTATCCTTTGCTCTTTGCCGCGTAGGCAAGAGTAGATGAGTCCATCCCGCCCGATAGTAAACAAACCGCTTTCATCATTTCACTCCGATGATCTTGTGCAGCTGGATCTGCATCCGGACCGGTAGGTTTTGGGTCAGGATGAATTTTGAGATCACTGCGTAATCCGTCCCGAAGACCGGCGAGATGAAGACCTCTCCCGCGATCCGGTGAGAGGCGATCACGTCCTGCGCGTACCGGCAGTCGTTCTCGTCCTTGACCACGAACTTCACCGTATCCCGGGAGCGGATCTTCCCGAGCAGCCCGAGCTCGCTCTGCTCTCCCGAAGAGGGGCATTTCACGTCCATGCAGATCGATGCGTACTGCTGGAGTGGAGAGAAGTCGATAGTGCCATTAGTCTCGATATCGATCTCTGTCCCCCGCTTGTGGAGGGAGGCAAGGAGCGGCTCGAGGCCCTCCGCCTGGAGGAGTGGTTCGCCTCCGGTGATGCAGATGTATGGCGGATTGACACGCCAGATATGTTCGAGGATCGTATCCATGCTCATGGAGATCCCGCCGGTCCGGGACTCTTTCGTATCGCACCAGGTACAGTCAAGATTGCAGCCGGCGAGACGGATGAAGAGGCATATCCGCCCCTGATTCTTCCCCTCCCCCTGGAGGCTCACAAAGATATCAGCGATCTGCATCGGGAAGCTCTGATAAGGTCTCGGGCGTTTTCAGTTCCGCATACGCGTTCGGGGATTCCCAGACCCGGATCCGGGTTACGGTTGCATCGATTCCCTGTGTCTTACAGATCTCGTACAGATCGTTCCGGATAATGAGCGCGAGCAGCTCGCTGGTCGGATCCCCCGGTGTCGTGACCACCTGTTGCAACTGCCGGATCGCAGCCACCATCGGGTCGTCCTGGTTCAGGATGATCTGGTGATCGTATTTTGCCACAACCTGCTTGATCAGGTTATAATCGATCAGGATATTGGTCTTCGCGTCGGGCTCGCCTTCAATCCAGACCTCCACCTTCCAGCGGTGCCCGTGGAGGCTGGCGCATTTCCCCTTATAGTGAAGCAGGCGATGGCTCGCATCAATCTGCACTTCCTTATAGATCCCGACTTTCATTGTACAGTATATTGGCCGGTGCGGGATATAAGATTATTATGAGTGAGGAATAATAGTATAAGACAGGCAGGTGGGGTGCCACAATTTATAAATCGATCACCCGCGTTAGTATATATCTCAGTGTGGGTTATCGATAACCACGAAAACAACTAAAACGAGGCTATTTAATGGGACAGGGTAAATTTGCAGCCAGAAAA
>NZ_JBEKRH010000016.1:0-41525 GCF_049518935.1 Methanoregula sp. | reverse complement strand
CCCGGATGATGTGGTCTGCGGGGACATCGTATACTGTTGTCATCTACTACCTCACTGTTGAATAATGAAATAACAGTCTTATGTTATTTGTGAGGAAGGTTCTTATATATTTCCAAGGGCAGGAGAGCCGCCGGGGGAGGAAAACAGGCGGGACGATGGACACGGTTTCATAGCTGAAATATAATTGCGATGAATGCCGTAGCAGTCGAAGTTATCACTTCTTCACAGCCTTTGGCTGTCCCCAATGGGGCGCTTCGAAGACTCCTGATGAATTCTTCTCTAGTCAGTCATCGCTGATACGATACCTGATTCCCCGCGGCGGTTCAGAACGTTTTTTTTCTTAATGGAATGAGCCGAAAAAAAATCTCAATGCGAGTAGGGATGTCCTGAGGGACAGCATCCCGAAAGATTGGAAAAATCACCGGAAGATGATTTCGTATGCTCGCCCACCCCCGTGAGCCGTTATCGCTATCGGGAATCCGGGGGGACAGCCCCCGTGAGTATCACCTTTTCGCCCGTTTCAGCGCGCCGGTCTGCCGGGGCTTCACGGTCTCAGCGGTTTTCGCCGGGGCCTTTTCGGTGGATTTCACCGGGGATTTCGCTGCAGCCCGGGCCGTGACCTTGGCTGTAGCCTTCACCGGAACCTTTGCCGCGAGTTTTCCCATGGCCTTTCCCGTCGCCTTCCCTGCAGGTCGCGTTGTGCCCGATACCTTACCTGTGGCTTCAAGCACCATCGTCCTGCCCCGGACTTCCACGAGCTTCGCTTTGGCTTCCGATGCCACAGCCTTCGGGTCGACTTCCGTGTTCTGGAGCCACTTCACCTTGATCAGTTTGCGTTTCTTGAGCTGGGCCACGATCTCCTCGATCATGGTCCCGCTGCAGCCCTGTTTGCCAATCCAGACGGTCGGCTTGAGGTCCTGCATGGACGAATCATTCTTTTCCGGCATTGGGTCTCACCACACGGTATCTCATCTTCTTGTTGCAGGAATGGCAGGTGACCACGACGTTTCCGCGGGACACCCGCACCCGCATATTACGGCCCGGGACAAGGAACGCAGAGCAGTGGTGGCAGAACCGGCGCCGGAATACCCGGTCGATCCGGATCCGCTGGCGCATTGCGATCTTCCGGGCAAGCTCCACATACCGGTTGCTCCGTTCCGGGTGGTCGGGGAATGCCTGCTCTGCCTGCCCGAACAGGATCTCAATACGTTCCCGTGCGATCATACGCGTCGCAGGGTTCCTGGACTTCTCTTTCATGCGTCAGAACCGGTTCCCGGTTGTGCTGTATATTAAGGCGTCCTAGATGATAAGCGTCAGGGTGAAGGGAAGGTTCCGGTCAGGGTAGTATCCTGACCCTGCGGCCGATTACGTCAAGCCGGTCCTCGCAGAAGAGCCGGATGGCTTCCGGATAGCATTCATGTTCCCGCTCCAGGATACGATCGGCAAGGGTATCCTCGTCATCGTCATCGAGAACGGGCACGCAGTACTGGAGGATAATGGGACCGCAGTCCAGGTTCTCGTCTACGAAATGGACCGTGCAGCCGGCAACCTTCACGCCATGCAGGATTGCCTGTCGCTGGGCATGCAGACCGGTGAAACTCGGCAGGAGCGCCGGGTGGATGTTGACCATCTTCCCTGCAAAGGCCCGGACCAGGTCCATCCCGAGAATGCGCATGTACCCGGCAAGCACGTACAGATCCGCATCCACTTCCTGCATGGCAGCGAGAAGCGAGCGCTCGTACGCTTCGCGTGTGGGAAACGAGCGGTAATCTATCACCCGTGCAGGAATGCCTGCTTTTCTGGCCCGTTCGATCGCGTAGGCGCCCGGGTTATCCGTGATGAGCGCCTCGCACGTTGCCGGGATCTTCCCGACAGTAATCGCATCGATCACTGCCTGGAAATTCGAACCCCTGCCGGATGCGAGCACCGCGATACGTTTCATGGTTATCCCTGCCAGATCTCTGGACGATTGCCTCTTAACTGTTGCCATTACCGCCGTTTCCGTCCGTTGGGCGGACAACAATCTTGACCTTGACAATACGCCGCCCGTGCATCTGCAGGACAACGAGCGTCACCCGGCCGTCACCGATCTCCACCTTCTCGCCCGGGTGCTGGGGGAGATGGCCGAGCCGGTCGATAATCAACCCTCCAACCGTCTCGTAAGACTCATCGGTCGGGAGGTCAAGATTCATCCGTTCGTTGATATCCTCCACCCAGATCTGGGCGTCAACAACAAAGACGCCGGGCGAAAGTTCCTGCACCCCGGGCTCCTCCTTGTCGTACTCGTCCATGATGTCGCCCACGAGTTCCTCGAGGATATCCTCAACAGTCACAATCCCGACGAAACTGCTGTACTCGTCGATCACGATCGCCATGAGCACCCGGTGGACCTGGAGTTCTTTTAACAGGTCGTCGATCTTCTTGGTCTCGGGCACGAACATGGGATCGAACATGATCTCTTTGATCGTTGAGGTCTTCCGGTGTGAGACCATCGCGGAGAAGACGTCCTTGACGTTCAGGATGCCGGTGATGTTATCGATCTGGTCGTGGTAGACCGGGATCCGCGAGAAGCCGGTCTCGTTGAAGATCCGTATCGCCTCCTCGAACGTAACCGTATCCTCCATCAGGATCACGTCAACCCGGGGCGTCATGATCTCGCGGGTAGTGGTATCGGCGAACTCGAGCACCGAGTAGAGCATGTCCTGCTCTCCCTGCTCGATCGTGCCTTCCTCCTTGCCCACATCGATCCACTCTTTGATCTCCTCTTCCGTGACGGCAGGCTCCGATACATCCTTGCCTATGCCAAAGGTCGGGCTCACCCGCTCCACGAGCCAGATGATGGGGGAGAAGATCCGGGAGAGGAAGAGGATAATCGGGGCGACCGTGAGGGCAAAGGATTCGGACGCCCGGGCCGCGTAGATCTTCGGGCCGATCTCGCCAAAGATGAGGAGCACGATCACGACAAAACCCGTTGCAATCCCGACCCCGACATCACCAAACATCTGGATCGCAACCGCCGTTGCTATGGATGCAGCGGTGATATTGACGATCGTATTGCCGATGAGGAGGGTAATCAGCAGGTGTTCGGGAGATTCCTTCAGCGCCGCCACTTCCGATGCCCCGGGACGGTGCTCGTTGACCAGCGTCCTGACCTTTGCCCGGGTGATGGAGATGAGCCCCACTTCCGAGCTGGAGAAGAATGCGGAGAGCAGGACGCAGACGATAAACAACAGAATTTCCAAAACGTCGTCCTGGATCATCGGGTTTCACAACGTGCGGGCGCACGCATTTTTTTCTGGTTCATAATGAAATTTTCACCATTATATACGGGAGCGAATTACATAAAACCAGCGCCTGCTCAATGCGCTCATTCCATGCACTCATGCATGAATGTGCAGTCCCCGGCAAGCAGTGCAATCTTCTCGTCAGAGGAGAAGGTGCGGCCGAAATTCAGGTCCTCGATCTCGAGGGTCAGGCTGCCCTTAAAGCCATGGTCCCGGAGGGCCTGCATAACCGTGGCCATGCCGGGGTTCCGGGACAACGGGAGGTGAAGGGTTTTTCCCTCGGCCCGGCTGAGGTGGACGTTCACCATCCGGTCATGGCAGAGTTCGATATACTGCATCGGTTCCTCAGCGGATTTCGAGAGGGCATGTGAAACATCGAGCGTACAGAACAGCCACGGTTCCTCGTCAAGGAGCGTGCGCATCCGTTCCGGAGTGCAGAGCAGGGAGTTGACGATCGGTTCCATGTTCTCCATGCAGATTTTGACCGGGTAACGCGTGGCCACCTCCCGGAGCACATCGATATAATGATCGAACCGGGCAAAGTCGGCATCGCTCGGGGGACGTTTTGCCGTCCGTCGCCCGGGATGGACCGTGACGAGACCGGCACCCATGCGGGTGGCGAGCTCAAGGGACCTGACTGCATACTCCACCGATACTGCCGCAACCTCCGGGTTGATGGAGCAGGGGTTCAGGTCAAGAATCGGAGCGTGCACCGTCAGGGTCTTTAGTTCCGGGTGTTCCCTGCGGCAGGCAATCACTTCCTCAACGGGAAGATCCCGGAGCCAGAAATGGGGGGTCTCCAGCCAGAATTCGATCCCGTCGAGACCTGCCTTTGAAACAAACGAGAAGATCTCAGGAGTGGTGCATTCATGGAAGAACATGCTTGCGACGGAAAACGACACCATGGTAGTACTATTTGATATGCGGTTTTATCCTAATAGTTGTTGATGGACTGGTTCAGTACCCCGGACGAACCTGCCGACGGGAAGGCAACGCTTTTGAGCGTCTCGGAGCTCTCTGCCCTCATCATCGGATTGCTCGACGACCCCCGGGTGCAGGACATCCGGGTGAAGGGCGAGATCACCAATTACAAGCATCATGGCCGGGGGCACCGGTACTTCTCGCTCTCGGAGAAGGGCGGGGGGGCAACAGCGGCAGTTATAAAATGCGTGATGTGGCGATCCGATGCCGACAGGCTCACGTTCACTCCCGGGGAAGGCATGGAGGTGGTTGTCTCCGGTTCAGTCACCGTATACGCACCGCACGGGGCCTACCAGCTGCAGGTAAAAAAGATGGAGAAGGCCGGCCTCGGCGAAAAATATCTCCTTGTCGAGCAATGGAAGAAGGAGCTTACTGCCGAGGGGCTCTTTGCTGCGGAGCGGAAACGCCTGCTCCCCCGCTTTCCCGCACGGGTCGGGGTCGTGACTTCGGAGACCGGCGCAGTGATCCATGATATCCGGAACGTGATCGGGCGGCGGTATCCCGTAGAGATCATTATCTCACCCACCGCAGTCCAGGGCGAGGATGCACACCGGGATATCACGGCCGCGATACGCCGGCTTGCCGGCCGTGCGGACGTAATCATTGTTGCCCGGGGCGGGGGGAGTTTCGAGGACCTCTTCCCGTTCAACCACCCGGACGTGGTCAGGGCAATCGCCGCAAGCCCCGTACCGGTCGTGAGCGCGATCGGCCATGAAGTGGACATCACCCTTGCCGACCTTGCGGCAGATGTCCGGGCACCGACACCTTCCGCTGCAGCCGAACTGGTGGTCCCGGACCGGACCGTGCTCCTGCTCCAGGTAAAAGAACTTCAGCGCCAGATGAGTTCGGCATTGCAGGGCCGGGTCGTATGGGCACGGGAGGAGGTGACCGGCCTCCGGGACCGGCTCCGGCCCCAGCGGTTCCTGCGGATGCTGGATGAACGGAAAACTGCAACTGCGGACCTCGGGGACCGGCTCGACCGGGCCCTTCAGGCCAGGCTCGGGCGCGAGCGCCTGATCCTGAAAGAACTGAAGACCGCGCTGGAAGGACAGAACCCCCTTGCGGTCCTTGCCCGGGGGTATTGTGTTGCAGAGAAGGACGGCGTGGTCGTCCGGGGTACGGGCATGATAGCAGAGGGGGACCGGATGAAGATACGGATGTATGACGGCAGCAGCCGGGTCATCGTGGAGCGTGTGGACCATGACGGAAACATATGAGGCAAAGATCGAACAGCTCAGGAAGATCATAGAAAAGATCGAGGACGGGAACACGAGCCTTGACGAGAGCATAAAGCTCTACGAGCAGGGCGCAGCGCTCGTGAAACAGTGCGAGAGCCTGCTGGCCGAAGCAGAGATAAAGATCACTATGCTCAGCCGGGACGCGTAACCGTCAGGGTCACAATCATCTCTTTTCCCTGTACCAGAGACTCTACGAGATCGCGGGGCAGGTCTGCTGCCACCATATCCGACAGGATCCCGATCGTCCGGCCGCAGACAAACGAGCTCCTGCGCCAGACCATATCCGTCGGGTGATTGTGGGTCATCTGCGCCGATCCCCGGGACCGGATCTCGATAGAAATGCCTCCGCACGCGAGACGGGTGGTGAGGAGGGCATCGTCATGGGCAAGCAGTGCCCGGAATGCGGGAGACAGGTCAGCACAACCCCTGTCGGCCGCGATCCCGATGATGCAGTTGCCGTTTGCAGTCAGGTGCTCCTCGCGGGTCACCTCAAAGGTTGTCGGATGGGTGCCAAGGACGAGAGGATGCCCCCGGCAGACCACGGTTTCCTGCGCCTTCATGCTTTATCATGTGAGGGCGCCATTCCTATTCAATGTTTATTACCGCCCACTGCCCCGAGTGCAAGGATGAGACCGAACATGAGGTCGTGGCCGATTCCCGCGACATGCTCGTGCGGTGCACTACCTGCGGTCATCACCAGCGCCTTCCCAGGGAACGCGAACCGGAGACCCTCATCGTCAAGGCGATCGTTTCCAAAGAAGGAACCTCCAGAGTCTGCGGGATCGAATTTGCCGAAGATGACGAATGCTCTGTTGACGATCATCTCGTAGCCGAATGCGGGGATGACGTCTTCGGCGTCGAAGTCACCGCTATTGAATGCGGCGAGAAGCGAATGAAACGGGCAAAGGCAAAAGATATCACCTCGCTCTGGACCCGGGGGATCGAACAGGTCGTAGTCAAGATCTCTATCCATGACGGACGGAAGACGATCCCGGTCTATATGGAGTGTGACGGGGAACAGCCGTTCGTTGTCAACGAAATGTACGTGGTCTCCGGTAAAAGGTTCCGTATCTCCCATCTCAAGCTCAGGGACGGGCCGCTGATGCGCAAAGAGGGTTGGAAGACGGTTGCCCACCGGGTCAAACGCATCTACGGGGTCCGCTCGTAAGTACCCCGGTCAGAGATATTTTTTTATACTTTCCTCCAGCTGTTCCCGGTGGACCACACCTTCAAACCGCTCTTTTACAACACCGTCAACAATGATGAGAAACGTGGGCGTTGCCTTCAGCTGGTATTCCCCGATAAACGAGGGATTTTTTGTGGCATCGATCTCTTCGATCGCGAGCCCGAGTTTCTTACCCACTTCCGCATTGATCGGCGCCTGTTCCATGCAGCCCATACATCCCGGCTGGAAAAAGCAGAGTACACGCAGTGCCATGAACAGGAATAGCAGGCAGTAATAAAAAAGCGTATGGATAAAACGGGGGGTAATCCAAAAAAGGAACAGCATCCCGGGTTACTGCTTGGTGACCGTGACAACGCTGATATCGGCGCTGGGGTAACCGAAATCCACGACAACTCCCGCCGGGGAGATACGGGTTACTTCGCCAATCCGGATATCAGTTGAAGCAGATGAGTTTGCAGCGGTCGCATTAGGATTATCAGAAACTCCCATCGCGAGGGTGTCGCCGACCTGGATTGAACTCATGTTGATATTGTTCTTCGTGAGCTGATCAGGAGACCAGAGCTGGCTCATCGAACTATTGTCAGTAAATACAATATTTTTCTTGTCGTTGACCCTCATGCCTACAAGCCCTTGCGTAATGGCGTCATACTCCGGGGAGAAGAGCGCAAACTGGTTCCAGCTGCCGCCATTACTGCCTACGTATACCGGCACCGGATAAACGCCCGTATTCAGGGTCTGGTTTGCGGTCAGCGTAAGCTGCTTTGCATACATGATTCCTTTCCCAGCCTGGGATGCCTGCGTGTACAGCTGCTGGTTGGATGTAACGAGCGGATTTCCCGCAGTGTCATAAATTGTATAGTCGAATAATACGGTATCACCGGGCCGGATCGGTGCGAGCCCGGTGATCCAGTTTGATCCCATGGAAGAGACGACCATGACAACGACAAAGAGAATCGCGAGAATGATTAAGCCGATCTTGGTCCACTTCTTCTGCGATGCTTCTTTCTTTTTCTTTTCACCCATGCTTAACGAGCCTCCTTACTACATCGTAACCGCTCGGACATAAACTATTCCGATTGTTGAGGGATTTGTGCAATAGTTTATAGTGCATGAGTAGTAACCGGGGGTTAACCCATCCTGCCGGCTGAGGTCACGGACGATGACGCAAAAGCGAGTTTCAGGAACGGTGTGCCCGAAGTTACCCAAAAAAAGACCGGCATTGCCATAGAATAAAAACCAGGTGAATCCTCTCCTGTCATTTTTCACCGATGTCTTTAAAGTGCCTGACGGTAAAGCTGTACCGATGGATAAAAAGAAGGTCAAGGATTACATGACCTATGATGTCGTGAGCGTGGACTTCCATGGTACGGTCCATGACGTCATCGAGAAGATCCAGAAGACCCATCATGACGGTTTCCCGGTGGTAGACGGAACTACCGTTATCGGCTATATCTCGGCACGGGATCTCCTGTTTGTCGATCCATCAACCCCGGTCGAGAAGGTGATGTCCGACAACCTGATCGTGGCAGACCCGGAGATGGATATCAACGATGCAGCCCGGGTCATCTTCCGGAGCGGTATCCAGAAACTGCCGGTTGTGGACGAGAAGAACCACCTGCTGGGCATCATCTCCAACTCGGATGTGATCCGCTCCCAGATCGAGCACGTCTCTCCGGAGAAGGTCTTCAATTTCATGACCACCCTCAAAAAACTCTATAACGTGGATCCCACGCTTGACCGTGGCACCGTGCCGGTCAAGGATCTCCTCCCGACCCAGTCGAAGATCTACGAGGATGAGCTGGAAGGACGAATCTACGAGATCAAGAAGGGCCTTGCCGAACCGATCATTGTTGTCAGGCGGCCGGGAAAGATCATCCTCGTCGACGGGCACCACCGGGCTGTGGCAGCGAAACGGCTGGGCATCAGCGCCCTCGATGCCTATATCATCGAGATCAAGGAGAACATCGAGCTGGGCATGGAACGGACTGCACTGGCAATGAACCTGAAGACCCTTGATGACGTGCAGGTCCTCGATTATGCCCGGCACCCGCTGGTGGCGATCACGCACCGGCTGGTGAAGCGAGTCTGATGACTCGTTTCACCACTCACAGGACTGACGTCCTGTTCGCTCGTGAAGAGAGTTGATGATTTTTTCGATAGTAAAATGAGTATATTTCGGAACTTTTTTAACGCTCTTGGGGGATTCGGCACGATGTGCCCCCTCCCCCGCCGCTGTGGCATCCCCCGATTGCGATGACGCGGTATTACCTGTCCTCCTGTCAGGGATAATGCAAAAACGAATCCTGTAAATAACTCTTTTATCAGAGTCATCATAATTGTGCCCCGCCCCCCCTCGGGGGCTGGTGGCACAAGGGGGGGGGACGATTGATAATAATCAATTTTCAGGAGAAAATAAGTTAATTTCGAAAAACCCGTGAAAAAAATAGATTTACGACCCGTCGTACCTGAGGTCGAACTTCTCGTTGAGCACGTGCTCTTTCACGATCGTGCCGTCAGTAATCACGACTTCCGGCCAGAGCCGGGTCTTGGAGTGGACCACGACCCGGTCCCGCAGGACAACACGCGGGCCGATCACGGTGTCGTTCTCGATGCTGCAGTACTCCCCGATATGGGTGTCGTTGTCCATGATACTGCCGGAGATCGTGGTGTGGGCACCTACAATGACGCGGTTGTAGAGCGAGGACGAGAAGATCTTCGCATTGTTCCGGATGATGCATTTCTCCCCGATACTCGTATAGGGACCGATCAGGACATTGTCCCCGATGGAGGTGCCGTTGCCGATCGCCACAGGACCTATCACCTTCGTATTATTTCCGAGGGTGATTGAACCGCCCAGCTGAACCGGGCCCTGCACCTGCGCCCCATGGATGGAGAGGTCGCCGATGATATCCGTGAATGCGATGTCCTGCAGTTTCCAGCGTTCCGCCTGCCTCAGGGAATGCGGGCTGCCGACGTCCGTCCAGTTGCCCCGTGCAAGCCAGCCTTTCAGTACATGACCCTCGCCCATCAGTTTGGGAAAGAGGTCGCGGGCAAAATCGTACTTGACTCCGGCAGGGATGTGGTCGAAGATCTCCGGGCTGCAGACGTACATTCCGGTGCTTGCAAGATTGGAGAAGATCTCGCCGGGTGCAGGCTTTTCCTTGAACCGCTTGATCTCGTAACTGACATCAATCTCGGCAATGCCGTACTCGCCGGGATCGTCAATCGAGATCAGTCCGATACTCACGCAGGCCTTCTCTTTCTGGTGAGCCCGGTAGAACTCCAGCACGTTCAGGTCAGTGACATGGTCGCCACCTACGACCAGGAAGTCCTGGCCGTCCAGATATTCCTGGGCGTTCTTCACGCTCCCGGCAGTGCCGAGCTTGTGTTCCTCGTGAACATAGGTGATCTCGGCACCGAAAAGGGAACCGTCACCAAGCGCTTCCTCAATGGATTTGCCCATGTACCCGAGCGTGAGCACGACCTCACGGAATCCCATCGTGGTCAGGTGTGCGACCAGGTGCTGGATAGACGGGCGGTTGACAATCGGGATGCAGGGCTTGGGCCGTTCGAACGTGAGGGGGCGGAGTCGGGTGCCTTCCCCCCCGCACATGATACACACCTTCATACATCTGGTTTTGTGCGGGAATGGTTTAAGGATACTGCTTTTTTGGAATAAAAGTTCCGGGAAAATCCATCCTCAATAAGAAACGGTTTCAGGTTTTTTGGAGAGAGGGGGACTGTGCCTCACCGATGAACCTGATGGTTCTTCCCGCATCACACCGGTTTTAACAGATGTACTGTTCCCCTCGAAGATTTCCGCGGGAAACCTTCTGCGCATCACACCAGCCTTTCAGGCGGGTATGCTGCCTCACCACCCCTTCGCTTTGCGATGCCCGGGGGAATTACCTTGTCCGGGAGGGGTCAGATACCACAATCCATGGTTTTTTCCTCCGCCTTCAACGTCGTTACTTTATAATCGGAAACGTATCCTTCGATAATCTTAAAAACAAACAGCATGCAGCTATTATTGACATTTTACCATAATCTGAAGACTGTTTGCATTCGGGATGTATTGGTGAATTGCACCGGGATGAAAGGGATTTTCTGTCATCGGAGATCATCGATTCGACAACAGTGTAGATGATTTTTTGGTTGATGAGAACGATTTCTGGTTTTTTTTCAAAGATAGTGGCCGGAGGAGTTAAGAATGATAAAATTACTGAATAAGATCTCCGACAATCTTTTATATCTCGTATGTGCCGTAGCAGCATTTTCCCTGTTGTTTCCCGGGCCGGGTTCCGGGTTAGGCTGGATCGTTTCACCTTTGCTTGCCTTCATGGTCTTTAACGTGAGCATGACAATTAACTACAGGGATTTACTGCAGGTTGTAAAACACCCGTTCGTGATTTTGTGGGGAGTTTTCCTCTCGTTCATGGTAATGGCATTTTTTTCTTTGGTTATAGGGAAAATTTTTTTACCCGCATTCGCAGATTTGAGCACCGGACAATTACTTCTCGGGTGTCTTCCGGCTGATATATCAGCCCCTCTCATGGTCTACTTAATCGGCGGTGATACGGCCCTGGCGACAGCAATGCTTGTTATTGAGATGCTCCTGACGCCATTTGTCCTGCCAAACGTTCTTACCCTGTTTGGCGGTATAACTCTGGCAGTACCAACATCATATCTCATGGTTGAATTAATCCTGATTATCATAATACCCATATGTATTGGAGTTTTTTTAAACTCCTACGCAGGAGAAATCGGGGGGAAAAAGGATATCTGGTCAGGTATCGCCTCCCTGTGCTATATAATGCTCCTGTTTGTGGTAGTCTCTTCTAACGCCCAGACCATCCTCTCCTTAAAAGGGGTTGCGGTAATAGTCCTGCTCATGGAAATCTCACTGAACCTATTCGGTTATGGCCTTGCTTATGGAACGAAGATTATCTTTGCACTGGAAAAGGAGCTCTTTTCTCCCCTCTTATTCATTGTAAGCACCAAGGAGTTCGGGATTGCTCCTGCCGTTGTTGATATCATGAAAGTGAATCAGGCGATCGTCATACCTTCCACTCTTTATGCAGTAGTCCAGATGATATCATCTCCAATTATGGTGAAAGCAGTTAAACGTCTGAATCCGGAATAACAGTTCTGATGTATCTGTGTTGGCGACCACTGGTGCTAAAATTCCAATTACCTGCCAGCGCACATCTGCGCTTTTTGCCAGCTGCCCCTGCCCCGGGTTTATATGATCCCGGGTGGAATGAGATGCAGGAATACGCTATGGCAGATGACGAATACCGGATCTTGCCGGTCACGAAGGGGCAGGTGCAGTGCCTGCCGGAGAAGAAGGAGCCGACCGGGAACTGCGGGTTCTGCATTTTCTGCCGCGAGTTCGAGGTAGGCGGGAAGTACGTGAAGTCCCCCTCGCTTGCCTACTGCACGAAGTGCCGGGTAACGGAGAGGGTCGATTTTGCGAAGGCCACTGCGGTGAAGTGTGCGGACCGGCAGGGCGAGGGGTTCCATAGTATTACGAATATTATCAGCTGAGGGTTTGCCGGGAATTTTGTGGGATGGTGGGTTGGCAACCCCTCTACCCCCATCCCCCTTTGTCTTCCGGGCAGTTCGAACCCCCCTGGCATGGGGGTGGGGGGGTTGCCCGTGAACCCCCCCTCTAATTATTATTTTGGGAGGGTGTGATCACTCCAAGCAATTTTGTTGTTAAGAGATGTGGTTTTTCAAAAGATCGATATGAACAACTCTGGAACTGGCAAGCATTTTTCATTCCCCTTCCCTCACCAGCCGCTCCACCGCATCCATATCCACGTGCTCCTCGAACAAATCCGCCAGCGCCTCGTACGGATCCGCCGCATCAGCAGAAACCGGAGAAAACGCCAGCCCCTTCTTCTCATGTAAAAACGCGAGCAATGCATTCGCCGCGGACCGGTTCAGGAAGAGGCCGTGCATGTACGTCCCAAACACGAGCCCGTCATCGCTCGCCCGGCCATCACCGGTAAGGGCCTCCCGGTTCGTTCCTCCGGAAGTGACCCCCATATGGATCTCGTACCCGGTCACCTCGCCCATCGCCGATAGGATAGGGGCGACTGCGGCGGCCTGCCGGGTTACCTGGGTCGTGTTCTTGTCATACGAGGTGAAATGCGTGACGCAGTCGAGGAGACCGAGTCCTTCGTAGGTGCCGGCCGCCGACTCAAACCCGGCATCGATCAGCGTGGTGCCGAGCATCTGGTATCCCCCGCAGATCCCGATGACCGGCACGCCACGCTCCCGGGCCTTCAGCAGTTCCTGCCCGGTGCCGGTCTCCCGGAGAACCTGCAGGTCATCGATCGTGTTCTTTGTCCCGGGGATGATAATGCAGTCATACACGTCCAGCGGAGTGCCGGGAGCGACGTAGTCGACCGATGCATGTTGCTCGAGTAACTCGAAGTCGGTGAAGTTCGAGATCCGGGGCAGGCGGATGATCGCAATCCGGACACCGGCCGTACCGGATTTCTTGTCGCCGATCGAGAGCGAGTCCTCGCTGGGCAGCGGCAGGGAGAAGTAGGGCACCACACCGAGCACGGGCACTCCGCAGATCTCCTCGATCTTCGTTACCCCCGTCTCAAAGATCGCCGGGTCGCCCCGGAACTTGTTGATGATGATCCCCTTCACGAGCGACCGGATATCTCCGGGAAGCAGCTCGATCGTACCGTACAGCTGGGCAAAAACCCCTCCCCGCTCAATGTCCGCGACAAGGATGAGGGGGATCCGTAATTCCCGGGCGAGCTGGGTATTGGCAATGTCCCGGTCGTACAGGTTCAGTTCCGCAGCCCCGCCTGCTCCTTCCACCACCACCTGCCCGTATTCCGACAGCAGCCGGTTGTATGATTCGAGGGCTTTCTCCAGGAGCTGTGGGGTTTCCCGGTAATACTCCGCTATGGGGACATCCTTGTACGGCCGGCCGTTCAGCACCACCTGCGATATGCAGTCCCCCTTTGGCTTGAGCAGGACCGGGTTCATGTCCGTGTGGGGGACGACCTTCGCTGCAAACGCCTGCATCGCCTGTGCCATCCCGATCTCCCCACCTTCCCGGGTGACATACGAGTTCAGGCTCATGTTCTGGGACTTGAACGGGGCGACAGTAATCCCACGGCGGACAAGGCACCGGCAGATCGCAGCGACCGTAACACTCTTGCCCACATGGGATGACGTTCCCACCACAAACAGCGACATTTCCGTTCGTACAGTTGTATGCACGGATCATAAAAACCGATGCTTTTTCTGCCGCCCCTCAGGGCAGAACGGGGCAGTCACCCGGAAATCAGCCGTAATCACGCGTATCCCGATCCATTTCCTGCCATAAGTTGGCGTTTCCGGGCGCGAAACGCCGGAATTTGCCCGTTCAATGCCAAGTAATAAATAAAGTGAAACGTAAAAATACTGCTAATGATTGGTGGGATTTGCCCGACGTGTGGACTTCCAAAAGAGTTATGCATCTGTGAGGAGGTTGCAAAGGAACAGCAGAGGATCAATGTCAAGGTGAATAAACGCCGGTACGGGAAGGAAGTTACCGTCATCGAAGGGCTTGATCCGACTGATATCGATCTCGAAGACCTCTCAAAATATATGAAAGGTAAACTCGCGTGTGGCGGGACGGTCAAGGGTAACTCCATCGAGCTGCAGGGTAACCACCGGGACAGGGTCAAGGAACTCCTCTCCCTCAAGGGTTACAGCACGGAAAATATTTCCTGATCTTTTTTTAAAACGGCATTTTCTTTCGCAACAGTTACGGTATTCATCCGATGTTCTGCACAAACCTGCCGAAGAGAGCCTTAAGTGAGAAATAATTTTCACTCAACGACGGATTTTTACAATTTCGCGATGAGTATTTTTTATTATGTGTTGGGCTTACCCTTACCTTTGTTTGTTCTGCGAACACGTATGCACGTGTAAGAGTTCCTGGGTCTGCTAAGGGCCTGGGAACCTGCTGATCCCCCTGCCTTTTCCATAGCGCAGCGTTCAGGAACCGGGAATGTATTCCGGAAAACCGGACTATGCGGCTCTGATGAGCGGGATCGGATTATTCGAAGAACCCTGCGGGGTTCTTCTCGTGGCTCATCTCTGATGAGAATGTCTGTTCGAAGAACCTGATGGTTCTTCTCATGGCTCATCCCTGTCGGGATTCGCCAAAAAAAAGATCAGATGAAGAACCTGAACGTGATCCATGCGATCAGGAGCATCATTGCCGAATATTTCAGGCCGGCAATGAACCGTCCTTCACCCATCTGGCCGGCAACGAGACCCGAGAAGAATCCCTGCAGCATGGCCGCATGGGAGAAGAGGCGTTTGTAGATGAAAATATCGATTTTCCCCATAAAACCCTTGGCTGCTGCACCTGACGCTGCTGCAGCGGATCCTGCGGTAGCCATGGTAGTCAGGAACGACGAGACCAGGATCGCGATAACAAACAGGAAGACGGCGAACGAGACGAGCACGATGATCACATAGATCAGCATGTTGTTTGATCGCTCCTGCTGCAGGTTGACAACCTCGAACGTATCTTTCGCCGCGGCCCGCAGCACTTCGCTGACATCTCCCCCGGCCTTGCTGGCCTTTGCGATCAGGTCCACGCTCCGGTCTGCCAGGTTCGTACCAAGGCTTTTCCCGAACCGGTACAGGGCCTCGACGAAACCTACACCCCAGGACATCTCATTGTCCAGCTTCCGGATATGCGGTGTAAGTGTCCCGTATTCCGCCCCGGCAACAAGGTGGACTGCAGTCGGAAGGGTCATACCGGAGTCGTTCATACCGGCAAGGTCACGGAAGAAGTTGGGCAGCGCATTTTCCAGGTTCTTGACCCGGAACTGTTCTTTAAGATCGAGGAGGGCGAGCGGCACAATGGCAATCAGTACTGCAAAGACGGCAAAGTCATCCAGTGTGGTGGTGGTGTAAAGGAACGAGATGCCACCAGTGGATTTGAACAGGTAAATGAATCCCCCGATAAACAGCAGGAATGCAAGCGGGAGGGAGACGATGAGGATATTTTCCGGGCGTTCGGTCAGGACCTGGAATGGGTGGCTGATAAACTTCCCGATGCCTTCGCGTTTCTGGCGCTCCTGGTCCAGCCGGGCTGTGATCCCAGTGAACTCACCTTCCGCGGAGGCAGGTTCGGAAGTCCTGGTCGCGTCAGGACTTTCTGAACCTTTGTTGAAGATATCCGTAAATCCCATATCAGGCCTCCGGCGTCATGGAACTGATCATGATCACAAATGCGATGCTGCCAAGAGGAATCATGATGTACGTGATGGCATAGAGAAAAACGGGGTGATTATCCCCGGACAGGACGGACATGATCGACTGCAGGATGATCAGGAACAGTGTCCCTGCGACCATCGCCGTAACATACGATTCCGAGATCAGCCCGAGGGTTTCCAGGAAGAGCTTCTGCGTCTGCCGGTTTTCCAGAGAGTACTGATCGGCCTTGGTCCGGAAATAATCGGTCAGGTTACCACCACTCGAGATACTGGCCATGGCACCCTGCAGGAACTCCTTCATCCGTTTGCTCGGCGTGCTTGACGATACCAGCCGCAGGGCATCGATAAGATCCCTCCCGAAGATATCGATCTCCCGGGCAATGTACCGGGCCTCCACAGAGCTCTCCCCATAAATAGGGCTGTCCCCAAGGAGCCGGAACACTTCGGCGGGAGTGATCCCGGCAGTCGACATCGAGGTGACGTAATTGATTGCATAGGGCAGGGTGGCATCGATGTTCCTGCGCCGGTTCCCGGCTTCGAGACTTGGATACATGACGAACGCAGCATAGGTGAGACCGCCAAACACCAGCAGGGAGAAGATGGTGATCGCAATGGTCCCGATCTGGAGACTGTACGTGGACAGCACCACCAGGGGGCCGGGCACGGCCCCACGGTACTTGATCAGGGTAGGGAGCTTGAGGAGCCAGGTAATGAGCCCGATAAAGACTGCTGCCAACAGCCCGACGACGATCGCACTGACGAATGCCGTGGACAGGTAGACTTCGAAGGGGGTCTTGAACCGGGCGGAGATGAGATCATTTCTCAGCTGGGCATATTCATCGCGCTTGCCTTTCATCCGTTTGCCAAGGAGATTGAAACAGAGTCGCTCGTAACTATTCATAGAGGTCCTTCCGTACTTTCTCAATAACCGATTCCGGGTCCCGGTGGTAGGAGATCAGGATCTTCGCCACATCCTTGTAGTGGCGGATCTTCTTGATCCGCATCCATTCAAGCACTTCCTGCCTGCGCTTCAGCTCTTCGCGCATCCGGTTCTCGCTCCAGCCTTTCGCTTCCATGATCTCTTCGAGGAGGTAGGATTTGCCGGAATAGGTGTGCTCATCGGTCGCTGACCGCCACTTGAACACCTCGTTCGTGATCAGTTCGTTCGTCCTCGGGTCTATATCAAGGATCTCAACGATCTGCTTGTTCCGCCTGATGCGCTTTCCCCCGACACGCGCTTGAACCTGGATGCAGATAAAGTCCAGTGCCGAGAGCATGTTCCGCGGGACATCCATAGGCGGGTTCTCGATACGGTGCACGACACTGGCGACCGAGTCCGCGTGCGTTGTGGAATACGTAACATGGCCGGTACTCATCGCCTGGAAGAGGGTCTGGCATTCCTTGCCACGAACTTCACCCACGATGATGTATTCAGGGCGTTGTCGCATCGCAGCACGCAGGAGTTCGTACATGTTAATTTCACCCCTCCCTGCCGTATCAAACGAGTCACGGGTGACACTTGGGATCCAGTTCGGGTGGGGCAGCTTCACTTCACGGGTATCTTCAAGGGATACGATCTTTGCCATCGGGGGGATAAACAGGGAGATGGCGTTGAGGGCCGTTGTCTTACCGGAAGCAGTCCCGCCGGCAAAGATGGAGGACTTGCCGTTCTCCACGGCCAGCCAGATATAGGCGATTGCAAGCGGTGAGAAGGTATGCCATTCGATGAGATCCGTCGGCGTGATTGGCTCATCCTTGAATTTACGGATGGTGAATGTCGAACCGTGGGCGGTCACTTCCGTCCCGAGTGTCATCTGGATACGTGACCCGTCCTGCATGGTTGCATCGAGGATAGGTTCGGCGATTGAAATGTACTTGCCGGCCCGCTGCGCGAGTTTGGTAACAAACGAGTCGAGTTCTTCTGCATGGTGATAGGCAATCGAGGTTTTCATGGATTCATAGCTGGAATGGAAGGCAAAGAGCGGGGTATTGACACCATCGCACGAGATATCCTCGATATACTTGTCATGCATGATCGGATCGATCAGGCCGTTGCCCAGGAAGTCCTTGTGCATGTTGTAGTGGAGCTTCTCCTTCTGGGCAGGATCGAGCTTGAAACCGTAATCAGCCAGGATATCGTTGGTGGCAGCGCGAAGTTTCTGCCGGGCGTCTTCCCGGGACATGTCTTTGGTATTGATATCAAGGGTCTCAAAGAGGCGATCCTTGAGTTCCTTCAACAGCTCTTTTTCCGGTTCGGTCAGGATCGGTTCGAGAATCTGGTACGTGTATTCATGGGTGGAGTGATCGTAGATGATCCTGATGTATGCATACGGCTCGTTGACCGGGTACATCTCCATCTCCTCGATACCGGGCTTGGCATTGAACACGAGGTCGACCAGCGGGCCATGGGTCTTGGGATCATAGTTCACCTCTTCAGCATGTATGGCATTGAAGAGCGTTGCCAGACCGAATTTCTTCGGGGCCGGTTTGAGTTTTGCCTTCTCTGATGCCATCTCCTCTTCCATATCGAGATCCTTGAAACCGGCTGTGGAGAATTCCTTCTTCCAGATCTCGGCAAATTCTGCGGGAAGGGCACTACCGCGGGCACCTTCGAATGCATTGATCCGCCCGTGCAGTTTCAGCTCCTCGATCTTGAACGTGGCGCCCTTGGGAAGGATCAGGCCGGACAGGTCCGAGATCTGGTCGACCGTGATGATCTTCTCATCTATTTCGGTCTCTTTCGCTGCCGGGGGCTCTTCTGCTGCTACAACCCGGGCTTTCTTTGCAAACAGGGGTTTTCGCAGGGCTGCCTTGGGGTCTTCATCGATGATCTCTATAATCGTATCCTCTTCCGGTTGTGCAGGAACAGGCTTTGCCTTTGCAGGAAGGGGCGCAGGGGGCGTTTCCGGAGGAGATGACGATGCCTGCTGGGCGGTATTCATATTTGCCAGCAGCTTGCCAAGGGACGACCTGACATCCTTGCCGGGAAGTTCGGGTTTTTCAGCAGGGGACTCGTCTTCGAGCAGATCATCAAATGTCTGTACCTGCTCCTCTGACGATTCAGCAGGACTGGCTTGTTGAGGGGGAGACCGGTCGGGGGGTCTCACCGTATCTGCGCGGGATGCTGATTCCTGCCGGTTTGCCATCCCCAGTTTTTTCATGAGTGCGGAAAAATCCCCGGTATCATCCGTGGCCCCGGCCGGCTCCGGGGCTGCTGGTGTCACCGGTGTATCGTTTTGTTCTTTTGGGGAGGCTTCCTTTTTCTTTGCACTCCCGATCATTTTCATAAGTGAGTTCACATCATCAAGTGAATCGTCAGTGTCTTTGCTCATATCAGATCTCCCTTATTCTGATCGTAAAATACTGTGTCACGGGTAGGGTAAACTGCGATCTTCCGGCTGTTAATTGATAATTTGCCTGTGAGTATATCTATCCTGTGGACAGGAGCAGAATCCGGATATAACCTACTATGCCTGCCGGATATCCACGAAGCACAGGTCAGGGGAATAGGGTCTCCTCCAGTCATCCGGTGATCTCTTTCTGTATACTTTTGAGCACTACCCGGATCAGGCCCAGCTGGGCCTCGGCTGTGGTAAAAATACAAAGATAGAGATCGCCACAGGGGGCAATGATGAACTTGTTATTCGCAGTCTCGAGGATCAGTTGATCAAGATTCCCGGTCTTCATCTCCTGCGTGATCTTAAGGCCGGCCCGCATGAAGTCTTCTGCCGATGCAGCGACATGCTCAAAATCCGCGTCCCCGATGGACTGGACGGGAAAACCTTCGAAAAAGGCAGAGACCGCAATCACGCCAGGCTGGCTGAGAATCTTCCGGAGCCGTGTCTCATCAAGGTATTCCGGGGGAACCGATGAGACCGGTGCCGCCTTTTGGGCACCGGCCTCTGCCGATGGCTGTTGTACAGGTTGCGGGGCAGGCTGTGGTTCGGCAGGAGAGGGGGCCGGCACTGAACCGGAGAGGAGGAGGTGCTCATCCCGGGAAATCCTGACGGCCAGGACAAATTCCGCGGTATCGTATCTCCTCAGGCTGAAAGTCTGGTCATCATTCCCGTCAGAATCCAGGGTCATGTGGGAGAGGGCTTCCTTTCCCCTGAACACACCGTTATCATTCCGGAAATAGGCTGATATCAGTTTCCCGTTTTCGGTAAGGATGAAACCGTGTCCTGATCCGGTTTCTATCTCGATCGCGCCGACAAAGGCCATCAGATCCCGGATAAACCCCTCATCCTGAGGGTTGGAAATGATACCGCCGTCGGTTCCTGCTGGAAACTTCATAAAAAAATGGGGTTAGAGGGCAGCGACGATTCGTTCTTTGTTCTTCTTCAGTTCGTACCGGATCCTTCCGACATTAGAGGTAGTATCCGCAACAATCGCAATGAGTTCGTCAGCCGACAACGGCGAGAGGATGATCGGCCCTTTCTCCAGTTCTACGAGCATCTGCGAGAGTTCGCCCTTACCCAGCGTATTGCCCATCGCTTCGGAAGTACCAAGACCTGTTGAAGCCATGGCTCCAAGGGCCTCGATATCGACTTTACCCGAGACTGCACTCTCGATAACGAACCCGTCCCTTCCCACGACGACCGCAGCTGATACCCCTTCTACCTTGAGAAATTCTTCCAATAATGGTTTCAGCATATGTGCACCACTTTATAAATTTATCTTTCTTGCGTTATTGCTATTAAAATGTTGGTTTTGATATTCCTCATTACCATGGTTGTATGGCAAAAATACCCCCCAATAAGACAACGATTCGGACCCACCGGGGGAGAAGCATATATACCCATCGGAATCTTCCGGTGCAAGCGCACATCCTTTTTATCCCGACCGGGCTGCATAAAAAGAAACTATATACAAGAATACCGCTAAATTAAACACAATGCAACTCCCGAGGGGTACATTTCGCGAAATCAAGAAGAATGAAACCGTAGAGAGCATTCTGCTTGAGCTCGAGCGGACGAAATTTTCCGGGATCTGCAGCATCTCTTCCGGCTCGAATATGGGGACCCTTGTGTTCAAGGCGGGCAAGTGTATCCTTGTCAAGTTCCAGGGAAAACAAGGGGATGCCGGGTGGGGTGAGCTGCAGAAAATTCTTGGCGATGAGGTAGATGCGGCACTCTCCTCGCTGGATGAGGCCCAGGTACAGCTCTCCCTGGAATTCAACAAAGCCTGCAAGATTGTAAAAGCAGGAAAAATCGGGCAATCCCAGCAGGCGCCGGCTCCCCTGCCCCGGCAGGAGCATCATGAGGCGGCCCAGCATGAGCCGGCAAAAAAGCCTCCGTCATCATCGCATTTTGCTGCCCCCGCAGCACCGGTAAAAGCTGCGTTAAAACCCGCAGCTGTACCGGCCGCACCAGCAGCGTCTGCTCCAAGACCCACCGCTCCGCAGAAAGTCCCCCCGGCGCCGGAACACAAGCCGCTTTCCGTCCCCACGCATACCGAATCCGCCACAAAGCCGGCATCGCAAATCCCCCCGTCGCAGAGGATGCCGGCACCAAAGGCAGAACCGCCACGGGGTATCCCGGGTGCGGACCAGCCTGCTCCGGATCAGGGAGCTTCCAGTTTTGATTCGGATATTGACACATTCGACACCATGGACCTGGAAAATGTCACGGATAAGATCCGGAATGACTGCAAGACCATGATCAAACAACTCCATCTGGAACACCTGATGGAGCGCTGACAACATCCCGCTACAGGAGTGGATCCATCATCGCCGTTTTACCTCCCGTTCCCGATTCCCTGCTGGTATACCTGATCATTGCGCTCGTGATCCTGACTGCAGCTGCTGTTGTGGTCCTTGTCCGGAGAAAAGGCAGATTGCCGGCACCTTCCGCTGAACGGAACATTCCGGGCATGCAGAAAGCGCAGAACCTGGATTACCGGCCCGGGATAAAACCTGTTCTCCCGGTATCGCCGAAATCCATCCCCCGTCAGGTACAGAAACCGGGCGTACTCCCGCGGCCCGGGGATACCAGTGTCACCGAGGGCATGATCGATATCACCACGAGCCTCCGCACCCTCACGGAAAAGTACTCCCTGGACCAGTTTACCATCGCTACGGCCGATGGGCTGGTATTTGCCTCCAGCGGGGGAGAGGATGCGCAGGACGATGCTGCACGGTTCGGCGAGATGTTCGCGAATGACCCGCTTACCGAAACTCCCGGGGTTGTGCTCTTCGGCCTGGATCACAAGGGCTCCGACCTGGTCGGGATTATCCGGACAAACCTCCGGATACCCGGAGATGTCACGAGTATGATTGAGAGAGATACAAAAGATATTTTAAACAAGTGGATATAACACGAATATGAGAAAAATCCAGTAATCTTATATAAACACAACGGGAATACGTATTACCACAGGGTGTTCAATGGTCAAGGTCTACACAATCGCTTCCGGAAAAGGTGGTACAGGAAAAACCACGGTTTCTGTTAACCTCGGAACAATGCTCGCCCAACTCGGCAAGGAGACATACCTGATGGATGCGGATATCGGTATGGCAAATGTAGGCCTTGTTCTTGGGCTCCAGGATGCACCGATCACCCTTCATGAGATCCTTGCAGGCAAGGGAAATATCAGCGACGCGATCTACGAAGGACCTGCGGGGCTCAAGGTAATCCCCAGCGGTATCTCACTCCAGGGATTCCAGCAGGCAGACCCGGACAAGATCCGGGACGTGATGAGCGAACTCGTCAAGCGCTGTGAATTCCTCCTCATCGATGCCCCTGCCGGCATCAGCAAGGACGGCGTCGTACCCCTTGCCGTCGCCGATGAAGTGATCCTTGTTGTCAACCCTGAACTCTCCTCCATTGTCGATGCCCTCAAGACCAAGATCCTGACCGAAGTTGTCGGCGGACACGTGCTGGGCTCCATCATCAACCGAGTGGACCAGGACAAAACCGATATCATCACAAAGAAGATGGAGAAGGTCCTTGGCGTCAAGGTCATCGGCATCATTCCGGAAGACTCCAATGTCCGCCGGGCCTCTTCTGCAAAAACGCCGATCGTGATCAAATTCCCCCAGTCCCCTGCGTCCAAGGCGATAAAGCGGATCGCCTCCGATCTTGTCGGTGTCGCCTACAAGGAAGAGAAGACAGTAGAGGTCAAGGAAGGGTTCATAGACCGGTTCAGCAAGGCACTCTTCAAGAAGAAGTCCGAGAAGTAATTTTTTTTATTCCTTTTTTTCACGTTAAAGATAAACCGGTTCGCGAATCTTTCCGCATCCATACCTGTTATCCCGCTGATTGCACGCATCGCCGTGCTGTAAACCCCGTATCTGTTCCCGGCCGGGAACAAGCATTAAAACAAGGGGGGCGATATTCCCGTTATTCGTACAGCCAGCTCAGGTCATCGAGCTCTTCAATCTGATCCAGGTTCACGTTCAGGTCGGCTGCCAGATCCACAGGTACAGCGATCCTGCCATGATTGCGGCAGATATCCGCACCTGAAAGGAAGACTGTCCGGGGGGGATCTCCAGAAGGGACCGGGGAAGGCTGCCGGTAGAGTACGGTATCGCGGAACGCACGGTCAACACCATCGCTGAACATGGAGTCGAGCACGTCCCTGCATGCCAGCTGGGTCTCAAACTGGGAGGGGAGAGGGGTTCCTGACTTCACCGAGATGGCAATCTCATCGAGCCGGGCAGTGACGAGATTGATGAGCATCTCAAGATCGTGCCTGCCACCGGACGAGAGGAAGAGGATGTTGAAATCGTCCGTATAGATCCACTGGGACTCACGGTCAGATGCCCGGGCATAGATGCGTTCAGTGATCGTCCAGCCACCTCGCTTGATCCTGAACTTCAGGAAGAACCAATCCGGTTTTCGTCCGGCCCTGACGGGAAAAATATTCTGGAAGACAAAGGTTTTCTCTCCGTTCTTACGCACTTCGTCAACCTCGATCTCAAAATACCGGGTTTCCTGGTGAGGGGGAGAGAGGACCCGGCTTTCGGTGGCCGGTGATACCAGTACCAGCGGGATCTCAATCTGGTTCCCGACATCTATAAGATAGGTATGCCGTGACTCGTTCCATGCAGTTCTGCAGCGCTCATAATGTACGATGCCGGTCACGCAGTCATTCCTTCCAGAGGCTGATACTTTTACCTGTACCCCTTTTAAAAGGGCAGGAATAGTATCTGCTCAATATAAATATTGGCTATTTTTTTATTAAATAGTTGTTGGAGCACAGCCCGGATCCTGCCGGTTCCGGCCGATCTATCACCCGGAAACCGGAAAACACGAGAAAACAGGGAAGTTGTTGCAGAAACAAGGTACGGGGAAATCCGCGATGTACCGGGTGCGGGGTGCTGGCAGCAGTCTCCTGCCCGGGCTTCCCGGCGTTTTAAAAAACAGGCTCAGGCTTTCTTTGCAGCCATCTTGATCTGGTCAAGGGTCTTTTCCCTGATATGCATAAAAACGCCAATCAGTTCGTGCTTGTCATCTTTGACCGGGCGGATCGTGACACCGGCTTTCCTGCTTTTGCCGGCCTTTGTTACCACGGCGGTATTGAATTCATGGGTTACCACGAGCATCTGTTTAACCACCTCGGGAACGGGATCGGGAACCTCCTCCCCGGTCTGGTCGTTGACGATCATCATGAGCTCACGCCAGTGGTGCATCAGGATCTGGTTCTCGGGGAGATCAAGGAACCGGACCGTATAAGGATTATAGAAGACGATCCGGCCTTTCGTGTCCATGACGAGGAGGGTGTCGAGACTGGCCATAAGTTTCTTGGGTTCACCTATGGGGTAGGCGTCCAGGTATTTCTTCCGGATACTGTGGTTGTACAGGGCCATCTCCACGTTCGATGAGAGGTCCTTGTCGGTGAACGGTTTGAGGATATAGCCAAGCGGCTGGGCGTGCTTTGCCCGCTCGATCAGCTTGTCGTCGGCAAGGGCGGTTAAGAAGACAATCGGGTACTGGAAGAGCTGGAAGATATACCGGGCTGCCGCAACGCCGTCCATCTGGCCCGCGAGACTGATATCCATCAGAACAAGGTCGGGTTCCAGTTCCGCAGCCTTGACAATCGCTTCTTCCCCGGAACTGATCCTGCCGACAACGCTGTACCCGCGGCGTTCCAGCATCGTGGTGATCAGGTTGCAGATGATATCGTCATCTTCGACAATGAGGATGCGGGGGATGGGAGCCATAGGATTCCGGTTATCTCGTATGCGTAAAAATAGGACGAGGTGCTATTTAAAAATAGGTTTATTCAGGTTTGTTGGTGATCGTGAAGACACAGTGCTCGTCACCCTTGGACTTGCACTTTGCCTCTTTTGCCTGTACCCGGATCCCGAACGAACCTTCGATGATACCGGCAAGGAGGCCGGCCGTGCAGTAGCAGACGTTCTTGCCAGTGCTGCCGAAGGATTCCGATTCCACCGTATGGGAGAGGTAGATCTGCTTGGTCTTGGTCTTCTCGTCCCACTCCTCCTTGATCACGTTGAACCAGCCCATCTGGGAATAGAAGGTGAAAGCCATGTCGGAGAGCGTCTTCGGGTTCGTGATGCCCATCTTCTTGTAGTGTTCCACATTCTCCTTGCCCATGTCCATGTAGGCGCGGTAATTCACCCCGCTTGCCGGTGCTTCTCCCATGGTCTTTTTTAAGGAATTTGTCATGGACGTGAAGATAAACCGGGGCATCATGACCACCGGCTCGTCGATCAGCTGGATCGTGCCTTCGAGAGGTTTGTGCTCGATGAACTCGGTGATCGCGGAGTCTCCCTTGACCACGGCTTCTGCCTTGAACTTCCAGCTCGGCTCGACCTGGTCGCAGACAAACTCACAGTACTCATCGCCCTTCGCGTGGCAGGTCTTCTCGAGAGCAAACCATGGCTTACCGGTCACTGCCATGAGGACCCCCTCGATCCATCCCTGGTGGATACCGCAGACTGCCATGTTCCAGTCCTTGAGCACTACGGACTCGAAGGTCTGCTTGGTGCGGAGGATGATCCGCTTGTCGCTTGCCTCCACGAGTTCAAAGGGGGCGCCCCATCCCTGCTGGTGCTGGAGCTTGAAGACCAGCATCAGGAATTCCGCGGGCTTTAAGTCCATGCCAAGTTTCTTTAACAGGTTGTTGAGCCCTACTGACCCGGCCCCGACCGAACGGAAGAGTTTGCGCACTGCTTTTACTGCGAGTTTCTTGTTGAGGTTTGCCTCATACATCTCGTATATTGCCCTGATGAGATAATTCGGGTTACTGGCCGTTTTGACCCCAAATACTGAGTACGAACCGGCAAGAGGGTCGAGCTCGATGTACGGGGCGATGGTCTTGTCGCCTTTTATGAGCGCCTCGAAGTCTTCACGTCCGATCTTCATAAAGCATTGTTCTGTCATTATCCAATTAAAGTGTTTCGTCTTATGTTTCCTGACGGGGTTCGCAGGATTTGCGGCAGAAAAGAAAAACAGACCTGATACAGGGTATTAAAGTTCGAGTATATTTTTTGGATTTGTTTCATTGAATTTTATCCGGAACGAGGTGATCATCTGGCTGCGGTCCTGCACTATGCAGTCGTAATCGCCAAATAATACCTTGAACCCCACGCTGCCGTCATCGGTGGTCACATCGCTCCCGACAATCTTGCCGTCCCTGCGGATCGAGACCCGGATACCGTTCTGCGGCTCGTGATCCCGCTGGATAACGAGGGTGAGTACCCCCATGCCCTGGCTTTTCATGCCAATCTCCGGCAGGACGTAATTGATGCTCATTCTCAGGTGTGACTTCTCAAAGATCCTGCATCCCATCACCACGGCCTCGACAATATCCGGTTTCACCTCGCAGAGCACGAATTTTTCATGGCCGGTTATCATCATGACCGCCTTGTCACCATAGAGCTCCCCCTTCTCGTCGATATAAATCGCCCCCTCGGGTTCGCCGCTGATCAGGGCGAGGTACAACTCTTTCCCGGATTCTTTTGCCACGGCAATACCACTGACGCTGCCTGCCTTGGCAAAACTGAACATGTCAGGAAGTGTGAAAGTCCCCAGATACTGTGAGCCTTTGAGGATATTTTCAATCAGGTCCTTTATTTTCATGAGATCAGTTTGTCCTGCATTTGATCCGGCCTGACCCTCATCGGGTGACCGCGATCTGTACTCATGGGAATATGGGATAGAGGGGAATATATATTTACGGTACCGGGTGCCGGGGAGAACCGGTTTTTTTGAGCGCACTTTAGCGCCATGCATAAGTTCTCCAAAAAAGAATGTATATAGGATTTATGGAGATCTTCTACCCCATGGTGATCTCGGCGGTCGCTGTCCTCGCCACCCTGATCTATACCTCATACCTGGATATCCGTGACCGGAGGGTACCGTTCATCCACTGGCTCCCGATGCTGGCTGTGGGCATCATCTGCACCTCCGTCCTGCTCTGGCAGACAACGGCAAATGCAAGTCTCGTGACCGGGTACCTCGCCCTCGTCGCAAGCTTCCTCTACGCGGACTACCTGGACAACCGGGGCAGGACGGATTCCCTTGGGCTCACCGGGTATTATGCGAAATCCCGGATGTTCTGGTATCTCGTCCCTGTGATCGCTCTGCCGGTGCTCTCATGGTTTGTGCTCACGCCATCGGTGAACTCCCAGATCATCCCCTGGTTTATGATGTTTGCGGGTATCTTTGCCTATGCCACCTATATGGAATACAAGGGCGTCCCGGAGGAAACGCCCCGTAAGAAGCAGAAGCGGAAAAACCAGGAGCCTGCGGTTGCTGACGTGAAGGATACGATCAGCCGCTGGTACTTCGTGCTGGTCATCATGATCTTCGCAATCGTCTCGGCCCTGATGCTCTTCAGCGCCAGTGCCGGGGCCAAACCCGCCTGGGGCCAGCCTGCCATCCTGATCCTGCTGCTGTCGGTCTTCTGCGGCGTCTTCTACATCTTTGGCAGGATGAACCTCTTTGGCGGGGCGGATGCCTGGGCACTGATATTCATGTCATTCTGCGTACCCACGTTCCCCTTTGCCCCCCTCCTCGGGATACCTCCTCTGGGCTTCCTCTCCTTTTCGGTCCTGATCAATGCACTGCTGCTGAACCTCGCGGCGCCGATAGGAATCTTCATCATCAACATCGCCCGGGGGAACCGTGCCCCGCTGATGTACATGTTCTTTGGCTTCCCGGTCAAGGGTGCGGAGATCCAGAAGGAATGGGGCTTTGTGATGGAGGACTTCGGAGAAACGAACGGGAAAATCTCCCGGAAGTTCATCGGGTTCTTCGATTCACTCCGGCGCATGTACTCCGGGGAGGACCGGGTCTATACCAAGGATCTCCGGGAGCACCCGGAGGATTTTGCCGATGAGCTCGCTATGTACAAAAAGGCCGGTACCGTCTGGATCTCGTACGCGGTGCCGTTCATCATCCCTATCACTGCGGGATTTGTCACCGCGGTAGTCTTTGGCGATTTCCTGCTCACGATCATGAAAATTTTCACCGGAGGAATTTAGATGCTGGCGCTGAAGTATGACAACGGGCTGATCCCGGTGATCGTGCAGGATGCACAGACCCGGGAGATCCTGATGATGGCGTATGCGAACGAGGAAGCGATCCGGCTCACGAACGAGACCGGTTTTGCCCATTATTACAGCCGGAGCAGGAAGAAGCTCTGGAAGAAAGGTGAGGAGAGCGGCCACTTCCAGAAGGTCCTGCGGATCCTCTCCGACTGTGACGAGGACTGCCTCATCTACGAGGTGCAGCAGACCGGCGCGGCGTGCCACACCGGCTACATGTCCTGTTTTTACCGGACGCTGGACGGTACCGTCACCGGCTTGAAAGTCTTCGATCCGGAAAAAGTTTACAAAAAGCCGGGCCATTAACCCTGGCTGGTTTTTACTCCTGCATATTCAGGTCCGGAATCCGTGCGTTACAACCTTCACCGGCCTCTCCTGGCCGGATGGTACCTGGTTATCAGTCCCGTTCCATTTTTTGCATAGCCCGTTCTGCACCCGCCCCATGGGGGGATGATTCCCGTTGACAACCTGTATGGTACAGTCCTCATGAATGCAGGGAGTTTACCGGGTGATTCCCCCTGCGGGTAAACCCGTACAAGTATTCAGAGGCATTAAGGCAGGCAATACTCCGGCAGGAGAGGGCACTGTCCTTCCGGCAGGGCAGGCCCGGCATGGCACGGTTCGCCCGGGATCTTCCCGGCCAGGTCGAGCAGGCAGAAGAATGCAGCCGCCTCCACCGGATCGGTGAAGAGCACCAGGTCCGTATCCGTGCACTGCTCCAGGATATCCGTAATCCGCTTCCCATAGGACTGGTCATGGATCTTCAGTGCCCGGGTGGTCTTCTTCCAGCGGAAGATAAGCGGGTCAAGGTCTTTCCTTCGCATCACATCACCGGATGTACGTGACACCAGCAGGGGGATTAAGATCGGGCTGGCGGGGGGTGAAAGTGACCGGGGCTGCACGTACCGGGATGGCACCGGCAGACCTGTCCCGGTAATGCAGGCATTCCACAATGCTCATTATGCAGGAATACAAAAACCGGCATGTGTGATACAACCGTCATCTGTGCTAAAATCCAGACGCCGCAAATCAACCTTTTTCCTAAAAATAATGGCGGGGATCATCATCATCATCATAGGGCTCTGGCTGATGATCGTCTTTGGCTTCCCGGCCTTCGAGCACTGGATCTACCTCAGGTTCTTCCTGATCTGCGCCATGGGGTTTGCGTTCCTCGGGATCACGTACCTGCTCAGAACCTGACCGGCCCGGTGTTGTCGCATTCCCTGTACGCAGCTGCACCTGACAAAAACGATCTCCCGGGGGCCACCCGGGGATATTATACCGGGCCGAACCCTGCGCCGGGTGCCGCGGGGTACCAGGGGATCGGGTATCCCGCCTGCTCACGGGAGTTTCTGGATATCGAGGTCCCAGAGGCCGTATTTCTGCCGGAGGTACCCGAACTGATTGTAGTTGATCGCATCCAGTGTCATCATTGTGCCGTTCCAGGTCGCACTGTTGATCACGGCATCGAAGGACCGGGCATCAGTATACTCCTCGCCAATCTGGTCGAAAGACTCCCCGTCGGAGATCTTGATGATATCGGGTGTTGAAGTCAGTTTCCCGACATCCACGTAGGTCCCGTTGCTGTAGGTCATGATTGACGGTTCCGTGGTCTCGACAAAACAGTACCCGGACCCGTTGTAGCTGTACTGTACCGGGCACTTGAGACCGAGCGCCATGTGGTGCTCGGGATAATACAGGAACAGGGCAGTCCCGTAGCCCATCTCCGAAAGGACATACGCCATCAGGATTGACTTGTCGTCACATTTTCCCATATCGTAATGGAGGACCTCGTACGGGTAGAGGGTCCGGGGGGTCAGGGCATAGGGGATGTGCTGGATCAGGCTCACCGCGATCCGGACCCGTTCTTCCGGCAGCTCGCTCCGGTCATGGATGTTCAGAATAAAGTCCGCAAGGTATTTTTTCTGCACGGGATCGCTGACATACTGCCGGTAGTACGGCCCGAGGGTAGCCGGGTTGTAAAAATCCGTGGGCCGGTCGGGGTATTGGTTCTGGAGGTAGTCCACAACGCCGTCATACGTATCGAGGTAGAGGAATTGAGACCGTGTCCGTATCGCATACGGGTAAGCCTGTTTCTTTGGCCCGGTCTCCAGGGTCGCAGCCCCGGGGAGCGTGACGTTTGGCGTGACAGCTGCGGCTGGCAGCGGGGGGGTTATTGTAACGTTCTCAGGTACCAGTGTGGGCGTGGTCGTGACTTCGATCACCGTCACCGATGACGTCCGGGGGGTCGTTGGCGTTGTCAGCGAGGTGTTGTTACCGGGGGCAAGGCACCCGGCGATCAGGAGCGCCGATACCATAAGCGCAAGAATTGCGGCACCGACTGGTGTTGACACACTTGTTATGTGGAAGAAAATGGTATAAAAAGGCACTTTCCAGGGTTCCCGGGGCCACACAGGAACAAAAAGGCCGAACCATTATCCCGGTGCAGGAAAAAGGTTTATCCGGATTTTCACCGGTCCCGGCACCGGGAACAGGACACCCGGGTGACCCGTTGATGGTGCTGTACGTCCCATACAGTTCACCGTCTCCGGTTCTTTTGCCCGTCATGAATCAGGAATAGGTTGATTCAAGTACCGTCTTCTCGTACCCGCTGCTGAAAACCGCTACCACGACAACGGAATCCGGGCCGGCATGACCGGGGTAATTCCCCGATGCACCCAGCCGTGGATCCAGGATCCATGCATCACGGCCGTTCACCATTACCCGCAGTTTCGAGATATCTCCCTGCACGCAGGTCATTTCCATGAGATGGAGCTGGATAGTGTTTCCGGATACCTTCTGCCCGGTGATCGCGATAATGCACTGGGGCATGGTCGGCGCCGGGGTCACATTTTGTGCCGGGGCCGGCGGGGTGTTGCCGGGGGGTAGCGAGGGGAGGTAGAAGACGAACAGGGCAAGCATAAGAACGGCTGCAACAAACCCGGCAACAACAAAGATCGTGCGGGACCTGCCAGTCTGCGTAAGGGAGGCCCGGCAGACAGGACAGACCGGACGGCCTGCAGGTACCGATGCACCACAGTTCGGGCACCGGTTCTGCGGTTGCTGATATGATGGTGACCGGGACGTGGAGGACTCCGGTTCGGAGAAGTGGTGACCGCAATAGGGGCAGACTTCGTTTTTCAGATCGGTCTGTTCCCTGCACCTGGGACATTTCTTGAGATCGAGCATCGTGTTACCTGCGGTTCCGGATTCGCTTGTACCAATGGTGGAGGACGGATAGTATAATTTTTCGTTCCGGTATCCGGACCAGGGACGGGCCGGGATAAGGGATGAAAGAAAAAAAGTTCAGGCCGTGCCGGCTGCATCGTACAGCTGGCAGATGTACCGGGCCTCGAAGATCGAGATCGGGGCAAGGAAGATAAGCTCCACGATGATGCCGAGGATCGGGATGAGCCCGAAGATGCAGAGGACCAGGGCGATGACGAACTGCGCAATGACCAGGACGATCATGGCGAGGATATACGTACCCCAGCCGATCTTCCCGATGGTGGCAAGGATCGCACCGAAGTTGAAGGCCTCGCCCATGCTGCCGGTCCGTGCGAACCGGACAATGCCGATGGTGGCAAGCAGGCTGGTGATGATCGCTACCACAAGGAATATGAGAAGCCCGATAAGCGCACCACCGATGAACCCCATAGCCGCCCCAGAGTTACCACTGGCAATAGCGGCAATGAGCGAACCCAGGGTGAGAAGCAGGATGATCAGGCAGGGAATTGCCCAGACGAATGCAACGATGATGTACTTGATCCCGTCAATAATGAGCGTACCCCAGCCGGTCACTTCCGGAGCGGGTTTCTCGCCCCGGAACACCTTCAGGGTATATCCCATCAGGGGGATGGTGAGGAGGACCGTCGCGATGATCAGGAGGAGCCACTGTTTCCACTTACCTACCACTGCGTCCTTTGCATAGGCAAAGGAGTCGCCAAGCATGTTTCCGAAATCCATGGTATCACCTGTAAACTACTATGATATGGGATGTTTGGACCGGATATTATAAAAATCCCGCAGGATTGGATCTGACATGAGAACCAGGGGCACCGGAATAAACCCGGCATTCCTGAATACATTTTAGTTCAGCAAACCCGGAGGTTCCCCGGGGAAAAAAGGATTCCCGAAAAAAGATGCGGGGGGATCAGAGTTCCCTGTTGTGAGAATGGTGCGGTCCCTTCGGCGGCCTTCTCTTCAGGATATACACGATGGCAATACAACCTATTGCAACAAGTACCACCAGGATCACCGGGAGCAGCCCGGAAGAGTCACCGGAGGATGCAGCAGGTGCAGTTGTGGTCTCCGTTGTGACCGGAACCTGGTCGGCAGGAGAAGCCGCAGAAGTACCCGGGGTTACCGGCTGCGTTGTCGGTACGGTGGTAATCGTTACCGTGGGAATTGCCGTGACGGCAATGTAGTTACTTGACGTGATAGTCTGGCTTCCCCCGCTGTTGGTCGCCGTCAGGGTTACCGTGAAACTGCCTCCGCTGAGGTAGACATGCGACGGGTTCTGGTCCGTTGATGTGCTGCCGTCACCGAAATTCCAGGCCCATGACGTGGGGGAGTTTGTTGACGTGTCGGTGAACCGGACCGTGAGGGGGAGGGTTCCCGTTGTCCCATCGGAAGTGAACGAGGCAACAGGAATGGCGATCGCCGAAACATTGATGTACTTCGCACTGGTTGTGGAGTTGGACCCGACGGTGTTGGAGACGGTCAGCACTACGGTATAGGACCCGGCACGGGTATACCCGTAAACGGGATTCTGTACGGATGACGTGTTGCCGTCACCGAAGTACCAGTACCAGGTAGAAGGGGCATTTCCCGAGGTGTCATTGAACTGGACGTACAGGGGAACCGTTCCTGTGGTGATATTTGACGAGAATGAGGCGATGGGGGCGGCGAGGGTAGTGGTGATGTAACCGGATCGTGTCGCCGTGGAACTGCCGGCACTGTTCGATGCTGTCAGGGTGACCGTGTAGGTTCCCACGGAGTTGTAGGTATGCACGGGGTTCTGCTGCAGGGAAGTATACCCGTCACCAAAGGACCAGACCCACGTGGTCGGGCTGTTGGTGGAGGTATCGATGAACTGCACGGACAGGGGCGTTGTGCCGGAAGTCTTTGTTGCAGAAAAGGATGCGCCCGGTGTGGTGGATGCAGCGGCCACCGTAATAAATGCATCTTTCGAGATCGTTGCGCTGCCGGCCGAGTTCGTGGCGGTCAGCGTCACCGTGAACGTTCCGGTTGTCGTATAGGTGTGCGAGGGATTCTGGGCGGCGGAGGTCCCGCCGTCGCCAAAGGACCAGGCCCATGACGTGGGGGAGCTGCTGGAGGAATCTACGAACTGGACGGAAAGAGGCTGGCTCCCGGCCGAGATGTTCGAGACGAACGCGGCCACGGGCTTATCCGCCACCTTGGTGGTAGTGATATACCCGGCCTGGGTGACGGTATTGCTGCCATCGGCATTCGTGACCGTCAGGGTAACGGTGTAGGTACCGATCCCGGTATACTGGTGGACCGGGGACTCGCCAGTCGAAGTCCATCCATCGCCAAAGGACCAGACCCAGCCGGTAGGAGTGTTGGTGGAGGTATCGATGAACTGCACAGACAGGGGTGCAGATCCGCTTGTGATATTCGAAGTAAACAATGCTGCCGGTGAGGTTGCGCCGGCTGCGGCCGTCAGGAAGAGGAATGACGCGGCCAGGGTCAAAAGGAGCCACAGGGAATTGCGTTTCATGGTATTCATCCAGATATAAAATCATGGTATCCATCCCGATATTAAAGCCTGCTGGACCGGTCGTATCACCAGATGGGGAGCTGGCCCGGTGAACCACGTCTTGTGCGGGGAGATTTTTATAATCGGGACTTACCGGCAGTGAATTAATCCCGGGGCCGGATGAATAATCGAACAGGAGGCTAAATCATAGCGCCAAAGTCACGCGATACAGGGAACGTGTTTTACCATTCAAATACTTTCCGGGAGAAAATGATACCCGGTTTCCGGGCATTTCCGCAGATTTTAAGGCAATTTTGGCCAAAGCAATTGATTCAAAACGTTTTAATGCTTTGAGAAAAGATTTATGCATGTAAAATTACGGAGAGAGATTTATGGAGAAAGCAACTTTTGGTCTTGATGAGAACATTGCATCGGCGTTAACGTATGTACTCGGATTCATCACCGGTATCATCTTCTTCCTCGTAGAGAAGGAGAACAAGACGGTCAGGTTCAACGCAGCACAGTCAATCATTGTGTTCGTTGGCCTGTTCATTGTGTATATTGTGATCATGGTTCTCGCCTTCATCATCCCGTTCATCGGCATCCTCATGCTCCTGGTCTGGCTCGTTGAACTCATTCTCTGGATCCTGCTCATCATCAAGTCATACCAGGGCGAGAAGTTCAAGCTCCCGGTTGTCGGCGACATGGCCGAATCCTGGGTATAATTTTTTCTGGATTAGTGATCCATTTCATCACTTAATCTTCTTCGCCGGCTGACGGTATTTTGTATCCGGGGGTGTCACTCTCTACCCCCGGGGATCGGTGGTTCCAGGTAAGTCCGAAAGGGACGGGATCCGGATTCTTATTACATTTTTCCCGGCCGGATTCCGGGTTGCATTGTCATACGGGGCAATGGGACGGGTAGTTCTGATCTTCACCCGGGTCCGGCACGAAACCGGCAAGGTGCGTGGCCACCCGGCTTCCCCGATCAGTACGTTTAATACGACCCTGGACAGAATGTCCCGCATGGTACTCAAAGAGCAGATTATGGACGTAATCGGGGGGCCCCATCCCACCGCCGTCGCAACGCTTGACGGGAAGCTGCCTGCAGTCCGGTTCATGGTGCTTGCCGGCTTTCCCGACATGACCCTTGTCGGGGCAACGATGAAATCCTCAAAGAAGGTCGGGCAGCTGAAGAAGAATCCCGACGCGGCCCTCTCCACATGGTCGGGAAAGGAGTTCTCCGACCCGTATGTCGAGATCCAGGCAAAAGGGAAAATCCACGAGGATGTAGCTACGAAGAAGAAATACTGGAACCCGATGTTCGAACAGTTCTTCAAGACGCCCGAGAATCCCGATTTTGTCGTGCTCGTGTTCACAGCGAACGAGATCACGTACCACGGGAAGAACATGGCAAGCCTGGAAGTCTGGAAGCGCTAAGGCGCTTCCAAAAGTAAACTTCCGGAAACGGTGAGACAGTTCTCAATTTCTTTTTTGTGAGGCGAGGAGCAAAGAAGTCGCTGGCACAGGAGGAACGTGACCAGGATCTTCACGTACTTCCGGTTCACCCGGGTCCGTTTCCGGGGTCCGTTGTCACCGGAGGGAACGAGAGGGGGTTAAGGTTCCTCCCTATACCCCCGGGGAATCTTCAGAAGAGGCATCCACCACTGCGTCCCGTGCATGCCATGCAAAGAATACCGCAGCAAAACTTGAGTGCCGCTGCGAGGAGAAAAGTCGCCTGGAACCCGTCAGCTATCGTCGGCATCGGGACCGTGAACGGATCGTGTAATTGCGCCGCGGCCTCCGCGGTAAGCAGGGTTTCAGAGAATGCAATCTGGAAGATCACGATCCCGAGGATGATACCGGTATTGCCAAGTGCTTTCATGACACCGGATGCAGCTCCTTTCATATGCGTGGGGCTGTGATCCAGGACCAGTTTTATAGATCCAGCGCCAAGTGAGGATAACCCGATTGATCCGGGATCGCAGGTTAGCTAAAAATTCCCAAAATATATGAAGCCTGATCCCTTATGAAAAAATATTTTTTTTCAGATCTGCTGATAGATCTTATCTCTTGATGGAGGGTAGATCAGTCCGGTTATAACGTCGCAGGGGGAGTTTCTGTTTTCCGGGGAGACCGTACCTCCCGTATGATCAGGTAGAGCACGTCAACGAGATACCCGAACATGGGCAGGATCGCAAGAATTGCCCAGACCGGCGCAAGCATCTTCTGTTCTTTTGCGTCCTTCCAGATAAGATATGCAATGAGCACTTGTACTATCCAGACGGCGAACATCAGGATTGGCCCGACGAACGAGTGTGTATGATACATCATATACGGCGGCATTGTACGTTATACGTTACATAACGTTATATGCTTTCAGTTACTGACAAGGAGCGCCCGGGTCCGCGTGCGGCGGTGAGACGTCATCACATTCGCCCGGATTCTACAGGATTCCAAGGCGGTGATAATCACGCTGACAAGGGGGGAGGAAATTTCAGGTATCGGGAAACTGCCGGAAAAAAAAGAAATTTGTTGTAATGGGAAGTCTTCATCCGGTGCATAATCACCGCGAACAACAGGAGATAATTTCCTGCCGCCTCCCCATGACCCGGTCCTGCCATATTATACGGGCAGTGCATGGGCAATGGCCTGGAGAATCGCGATGATGATGTTAAGGAACAGGTTCCAGTCAAACATTTTTCGCTCACCTCCTTTGAGGTTATACCAGAGTGTGCTAATCATTAGCACAATAGCTTTCCGGTTATAGATTCTATACCCATATAGGGATGGATAGAGAAGAGACGCATCCGTTTCCCTGCAGGAACATTTTTCCGGACGGACAATAATGGCGATTGAGTGAAAAAAATTTCTGCAGTTATTCCCGGTTCCGCCCTGCAGTAACGGACACATCAGGCCGGCAGCTGATTGTAGATGATCGCGACGGGTAACTCCCCCGTTCCGGCCCGGATTACCCCGGTCCCGCCTGCGCCGGTGGGCCGTCGGCACATGCTCCTGCCGGGCCGGGTGCCAGGGGTGAACCGGGGGCCCGGCATCGCATCACGGAACACCGGGACGTGAACGTGTTGAGTTTTGGCCGACAAATCGTTTATTATATAATAGCAAACGGTCCCTTGTGGACGACGACCGGCGAATTTACCTGCAGCTGATTGCAGTTTCACTGTCGTACATTATCATTGCCTGCATAATTGCCTGCGTAATGCAAAAGATCGATACCGGAGGATGGGCGGGGGTTGATGCCGAAAGGTTTCATGAGATGGCCCGGATGATCATCAACGGCTTTGCACCCTATGTCAGTTTTGTCGATCCCAAACCGCCCCTTCTCTTCTTCGTTGTTGCAGCAATGGATCTGGTGCAGCCGCCGGGTCTGCTTGACACCCCCGTAATAACCCTGATCAATATAATCTGTGCCCTCCTGGTTTTTTATATCGGGAACAAAGACTATGGTTATATTTCGGGTTTTTCTGCCGGTCTTCTCTACCTTGTTGTGGCCGCATTCACTCAGGGGTATTTCCTGTTCAGTGAACAGTTTGCAGTCCTGTTTCTCCTGCTGGCCCTTGTCTCCGCACGAAAATCACAGTACATGTATGCAGGGATCTGTATCGGCCTTGCATTTGGATTCAAGCAATATGCCCTCCTTGGTTTTATTCCATTGATTTACCTGATGTGGGCACAGGGGGATCGCCGGTTCCAATACCTGATCATACCTGCGATCGCCACAGGTATGGTTATGTTTGGCGTGCTGCTGTTCGTTTACGGCACTACAACGATGATGAGTGCCCTGAACTGGACATTCGGTGTGGGACCCGCCTATATCACCGGGCAGACAATCGCAGATATTCCCAACTATCACACGGACGACCTGTTTTCCTATGCAATAAGCCTTATTTCCAGTATTTTTGTTGTGCTTCCCGTAGTCCTGTTTTCCGGAGCGAGTGTTGTCCGGAGAGGACTTGGATCGCCATCGGAACGTGCGATTTTTATTTTTATTTTCGTCTTGTCAGGAACACTTCTTATCCGCCAGTACCTGCATTATTGGATCCTGGTTCTTCCTTTCCTAGTAATACTTGCATGCAGGGAATTTGCCGATAAAAAAGAATGAATATTATTCCTGTTCCATCGAGAGAGAATTCAGGAAATTCCGGAATGTATGTGTAGAGTGTATCCAACGGATCCGCCTGGGGTGGTGGGCCGTCGGCACTTTTGCCCGCGAGGGGATTGCCAGGCTGCGATACGGAAGGGCGTTGCCAAGAGGACGGAGATGATCAAGAATTGTCCTGGTTCCTGCAAACAGAGAGGTCCAAATCCGGTTCCCCAAACACGTGGTGCGGGTTATTGTTATCCCACATTTCGCAGCCCGTCACTTCTGATATCACTTTTCAAAGAGGGGGATGGCGGACTCGTACGTGGATCCCGGTTTTTTGTCAGGGAAGACCTTGTGAAAAACGCCAGTATAATGCACACCCGGTATCTTCACCGGGACAGGTTTTTTCCACAAAATTCTGACAGCCACTTCCACAGGGGGATACCAGTTTTGCTGACCCTTTCGGTTGTTTTTCAGATTCTCCGGCCATACATCAACCTCTCATTTTGTTACTCCGCGTCGCTATTTCAGGGTATAGGTTTACTGCAGATTGCATCCCACTGCTTTTAGTATTACCATTCTCTGAAAACTGGAAAAATGGTGGGCTTGATGGGCCGGGCATTGCAAGGGGCCGGGTGGAAAGGGCGGAGCCTGAGGACCCCCGGACCGGCAAACGGATCTCATAATCCGATCCTGAAGAAATCCCGGGGGATAATAATCTCGAACCGTGCACCCGTGCCGGGATCGCCCGTCTCGCGAATCGAGAGCCCGGTGATGCCAAGGATCTCCCGGCTGAGGAAGAGGCCGAACCCGGTATGCTTATAGAACTCGCGCCGGAAGATTGCCTCCTTCTGCCCGGAAGGGACACCACACCCATCGTCCTCGCAGATGAGAACCGCCGAATCCCCGGACAGGTAATACGAGAACCGGATCCTGGTCATTCCCTGCGCGTGGCGCAATGCGTTCTCGACGAGGTTGTAGAACACCTTTTCGAACAGCGGATCGGCATAGACCATCAGGTTGCAGACATCGGTTTCCAGCACGACCTTCCCCAGCGGAAGGGAAGCGGTTGCGTCCCGTACGGTCTTCTCAACATCGAACCACTGGGCCGATGATACACCGATATCCTGATAATCCCGGGTAAATTGGATCTGGTTGCGGATAGTTTCAGTGACCTTTTCACCGGTTGAAATATATTCAAGGAACTCTGGGTTGGTGATTGACTCCTTCATCAGCTCGAGATAAAACCCAAGTGCCATGAGCTGGTTAAGGATATCGTGCCTTGTGATGCTCTGGAGCAGGTTCAGCTTCTTGTTTGCCAGCGAGAGGGCAAGGGCATACCGGTTCAGCTCCGCATCGTGGTACTGCATCTCCATCTCGAAGACCTTCCGCTCGGTGATATCCTCACAGAAGCCCTCGATCTGTTCGAGAGAATGGTCGGCCGCGTACTGCAGCTTCGCGGTGATCATGACCCGGATCTCCGAACCATCATTGCGGACCAGCGGCACTTCGATGTTCGTCAGCGCGTCCCGGATAAACAGATCATGCCTGATGGACGAGATATCTTCCGATGGGGGGAAGAAGGTCCGTGCGTGGGTGCCGATAATCTCGTCTGCGGACCCGTACCCGAGCATCAGTGCGAGGTTCCGGTTTGCAAACACGACGGGGTGGCCGGGCGCCGGGGAGAGGCGGAAAACACCAAGAGGGATGCTCTCGATGAGATTTGAAAACTCTTTCGGGGCCCTGACCAGAGCGTCAGGTCCCGGATCCTCTGCGTTCCCCGGTTTCATCCTTTATTGGATATTGGTATACGTATGATATTCAACCTTCCTAAAAAATGTAAAATTTTTCCGGATTTTACAGGGGGGCCATGATCTTCAACCCGGTCCCGCGTTCGCCGGCGGGCTATCGGCAGGTGCACTCGTCAGGGGGGATTGCACCGCCGGTGTGGCGAAGGGCGTTGCCACAGCGCTGATGAGTAGGGAGAGAACCTCTCCCACAAAGGCTGTGGGCCTGCGGTATCGGGGAATGCCGACAAGGGAATGAACCAGGGGAGTGGGGGAGGGAACCCAATCCGAGAGTTTATCGTCCCTCAGCGGGATCTAAAGGTATATGAAAGGCTCATCGGTTTTCATGGTAATTATGGCAGTCGTCGTCCTGATGACTGCGCTGAGTGGTTGTACGAGTACCAACAACCCGCCGGTTGTTCAGGTTGAGAGCACCCCGGCGGTAACGTATACTCCGGCGCCAACCCCTGCATTTACCACCATGCCGACATCCGCACCCGTTCCGACACCGGATACGGCGGCAATTGCGGATAAGGCATTTGCCGGTGCGGCAGAAGCATGTTCCGCCGCTACCCCCGTCATCTCCGATGTAACCTCCCAGCTGGCATTTACCACCTGCATGCAGAATACCCCGGACCCGAAGGATGTGTGTGCGGTGAACTACAAGTATAACGTCCTCAAGGCTACAAAAGATGACCCTACCACTGCGGGATATTCAAGAGAGAACAAGAGAATTCCGCTGATACGGGACGCATACAGCAGGAATTTGTCCTACAATACCATGACCGATACGGTCGAGGCGTGCAGCCAGCAGCCCCTGGGCGTCCCGATCTGAGGTACCCGGGCATTCAGGCACGGCGTGAGGGGATCCCGGGCAGGGATTACCCGGACTGCGATACGGAAGGGCGTTGCTAAGCGCCAGGTTCTGGACGCTGGAAGTGTATACAACTCCCCGGAATTTCCAGAAGTGAGAGGAGATCAGGAGATCTCCGTCTTTTTCCGGTAATCCGCGATGAGCCGGTAGCCAACAACAGCGACACCGGTTATCAGAAGAAGCGCGATGACAGCAATGAGCACAATGCACCAGTCAGGACCTGTTGCAGTGCATGCGACCTGTTCAGCATCCATACTATTCTGTCAGACGGAAATGACATAACATTGGTGTTGAGTGAAAAAAAATCTGCAGTGATACTGACAGTTATTCCCTAAGGCTCCGCCTTTGAGGGGGGCCGTCAGGGCTTGCTCCTGTCGAGGGGGATTGCCCGGGCTGCGATACGAGCGTGCGTTGCAGAAAGCCGAAGGAAACGGAGGGGGCAAGCCGAAAGCCTGGAATTATTTTTACTAAAAAACAGAACGTGAACGTGTCGAGTTTTGGCCGATAAGACGTTTATTATATAACAACAAAATCCATCTTGCGGACAACCGGGGGTTGTGCCGTAAAAGTGAAAGGACGGGTT
>NZ_JBEKRH010000015.1:0-42430 GCF_049518935.1 Methanoregula sp. | reverse complement strand
AACGTGCTGAAAGCAAACCGGCAGATGACCCAGAAAGACATCATCCGGGAAACCTATCTCCCCTCAAGAACCGTGAGATACGCGCTGAACCGGCTGAAAGAAGAGAAGGTCCTTGTCGAACGAATGTACTATATCGATGCCCGCCAGAGCCTGTATGGGCTCACCCAGGTCCCCGCCACTATGTGATGCGGGATTGTGATCCCTCCACATTTTTCTTGTTTCCTGTAATCCCGACAGGATTGTTATGTTTTAAGACAGCTGTTGAAATATTCCGGTTCCCGTTCCAGGCAATCCCTGCGGGAATAATTACGATGATCTGAAAGATCGTCTCGAATTTCCGGAATTATCATCAGACAGACCCGCCGGATCCATAGTCAGATCAGGGGGATATATTCGCTGAAAACAGATCAGAGCCCGGCTTAGCGCTGACGCTCACGTGTTCGTATGCCCCCGGGTACGCTGCTGCAAGGCACTTCCGCCGAAAAAATGGATCATCAACAAGAGAGCCAATGCCAGAGAATATCGTCGCCTTCCCGGATTTTCTTTCCCAAAATACATTACAGATTATTCCGGCTTTTTCAGCAGCACACGGACCTCATGAGGGGCACTTTGCCCCGTCTCGATCCGGATCCCGAGGAATTCCGCTTCGAAACCGATCCATGGGGGAATATGTTCGCAGATAATTTCGAGCTCGGTAAAACCGGCCCTGCGGATGAACTGCTGGAGCACCTGCTTGCTGTTTACTCCGGAACGTTTCCTCTGGATATCCATAATCGACAGAGTAAATTTTCCAGGCGCTGTTTCTAGCGGGACAGGTATCCCAGCGTCAGTTGTAGCCGCCAGTGTGCATGCATCCCGCTCCCCGTTCTCTTTTACCTCCAGACAGACAGAGTCGAGAAATTCCTCCGGTCTGCCTGCAATCTCCCACACGTGGCAGCGGGCTCTCTCAAGTTCGAAGTATATGGCCCCGTTCGCAGACCGCGCAACAAAAGTCCGGCACTCCCCGAGAAATGTACCAAGCTCCGCAACCTTCCGGCGCAGTCCCTGCAATCCTTTTTCGGGTTCGAGTGAAAACGGAAACGTCCTTCCGCGCTTCCATATCCCATGGGCGCGGCGGAATATCACGACGGTCCCCGGGCCGGTTAAGGGAACGGTCAGGCCGTCTTTTCCGGTAATCACTGCAATCTCTGAAATACCCATGATATCCTCAGGGGATCACGAGGATCCACATTGTGTCCGTAATGCTGCTCATAAAAAGATCCTTATGAGGCAAGGGAAAATAGTCCCCCACTCCCCCCAGAGGCCCGGCGAACTTGTTCATGAAGTCTTCGGCCAGATTAAGCCCGCCCTTATACCCCGCATAGGTTCGTTCCAAGATGAAACGGTTGTCTGTTTTCCCATCTGGATCTCCCACCGTACGTTCTGGAGGAAATGATAAAATATACAGGGCAATCAGCAAATTTTGACGGATATATACGAAATCCAAAGAAGATGCGGCAAGATCCGGGGAGAATGAACGGGATCTGAAATCATGTTCCGGGCGCAGGCAGGCACCGCGATACGATATCGGCAGGATTTTCCGCTTTTATTCCGGATTCCATTCTAATCAACCAAAGTTTGCTCACAGGGAGCGTCTCTAATAACGGCGTGATTTATTAACACGTGCGGCAGGAAAATCCTGCCCGAAGGTAATTGAAATGGCACCAGATATGTCAGCAGGTTCGAAACACAGTGGTGGTTGTAGACAGACAACCATGATGACTGCATCAAAGTGCATGGACATGAGGATGGAGAAGGCGCTCTGCGATTTCCAGGCAGTGATCTCCCAGTGCATGGCGCAGTGCGTGACCTCTCACCCGATGAGTCCCATGCCGATGAATGCACCCACGATGAAGTCTATGAATGATCTCATGATGATGATGAAATGCATGGACACTACATGCATGGACGCACCCATGAGGAGATCGATGAACGACCTTACAATGAAGATGATCCGGTGCATGGATACCGGGTGCATGGACTCATCCATGATGATGTCGATGAGCAACCTCGAGATGATGATCTCGCAGCACATGGACGCGATGTGCATGGGCACAAAATGCATGGATGCGAAGCACACGGATGAAAAGTGCATGGATACCCCCATGATGAAATCGATGAGCGATCTCCAGATGATGCTCACGAAATGCATGGCCATGGGTATGGAATCCGAATGCAGGGCAGCGCCGGACATGGTCTCTGACTGCACGGAATCCCGCATGAAGAAGGCACTCTGCGATCTCCAGATGATGGTCCCCCAGTGCATGACCCACTGTACGGACATCAAGTGCAGTTCCTGTATCGGGCGGGAAATGCCGGTAAGATAACGCATCGATTAAGAAAGGATATTCAGACTGCACCGTCCTGACCGGGTACGGAGCACAGGCCGCTCCGCTCTGTCCCGGGCCGGGCGGTTGACGACACTTACCGGGGTCCACGATTCTTAGAATATTTAATAGATCTATGATGGGAAATTTTCGCCCGGGAGAAATCCCCTCGTTTTTTTGAGTTCATGAAAGTTTTTGGCATGTAAACCAGGCACTCACTTTTTCGGCCATCAGATCCGGTGGAGGGGGGTCGCACGGGTACAACTGACCGGCCAGATCCCGACCCGGAACCCGGGATACAACCGCCCATTTCCGGCATATTCACGGCGGAAAGATCATGCAACGGGATCTCCATGATCTGCAAAATGTCCGGGCGGCAAGTATCAGCTGTACCCATGCGACCCCCTCCAGACCCCATCTGATTCCGGGCAGATTTCCCTTAAATTCACGAGGAGAACTTTCGGATGCCGGGGCTGGTGAGGACAGGGGGGGTCGCAAAGGTACAATCAGTGTGTGTGGCGGTGATCCCCATGCCCGCCGGGTTATGGAGCGGATGACCCAGGGTCCCGGAACGGATCCTTTGCCCAATCCGTACGTGATTTTGCACCGTTGAGGTTATTTTTGCCGTTTTTTGAGGGGTTAAATCGGATTCAATCCTGATAATTACCAGAATACGAAGGTGAAAAGAATGGTACTGGACAATAAAAAACAGAGCCATATCCCTGCAGGAATTCTCATTCTCCTGGGAGTGCTCGTAGTACTGACACCGTGGTTCATTTTCCCGGTCTGTGAAATAAAAGGCGTGTCCGATACCGGCGTGGCAAATATGAACATGAATCCCGGCACGCACATGAAGTGCTGGTATACTGCTGAAGCGGAGACGGGTGTCGGCGCCCTCATCATCCTGACGGGAGTTGCCCTGCTTGCCCTCCCCGGTCGGGTTTCCCGGAAGACGGCAGGAATCGTCGGGGGGATTTTGGGGCTCATCGTAATCCTGGTCCCTACGGTCCTTATCGGGGTCTGCACTACACCTAACGCACCCTGCCGGATCGGGACGCTGCCTGCCCTCATCCTCCTGGGTGCCGTCACGGTGATCACGGGCATTTACCTGGTCCTTTCAAAGGATACGGTTCCCGCGGGCCCGAACTGAACTATCATGCTTGGACTGATCGCCCGGAGTATCATCCACCGCCCCGTGAGGAACGGGGCCCTCGTCCTGGCTTTTGCCTTCATAGCCGCAAGCCTTTTCTCCGGCCACTACCTGCTCGCCGGGGCGTCCGACAGCGTGAAATCCGAGATTGCAAAACTCGGGGCCGACCTTATCGTCGTTCCTGCGAATTATACTGCAGACAGCGAGGCAGTGCTCCTCAGGGGAGAGCCATCTACCTTCTTCTTTGACGATTCGGTTGTTCCCCGGATCAGGAACGTAAGCGGGGTTGAACAGGTCGAACCCCAGATCTTTATCGCCAGCCTCACCGCAAGCTGCTGCTCTCTCCCGGTCCAGCTCATTGCCATTGATCCCGCCCAGGATTTTACGATCGCGCCGTGGCTTGAACAGAAACGGGAGAAGCCGCTTGGCCCGGATGAGATCATCGTAGGAAGCAAGATCGTTGCCGGTGCCGGGACCAATCTCACCTTCTTCGGGCACTCATTCAGGGTTGTGGGAAAACTCGATCCCACGGGAACCGGCCTGGATACCTCAATATTCCTCCGCACGGACGATGCATACAAAATGGCGAACGATTCAAAGGTGAGCGCGGTCAAGCCGCTCGTTCTTCCCCAGGGGGTTGCATCTGCCGTCCTTGTCCGGGTGAACGATGCGGCCGAGGCAACCAATGTATCCTACCGCATTGTGGACCAGGTCCCCGGCACGAGGGTTCTCACCTCATCTGCCCTGGTCAGCACGGTCTCGGACCAGCTGGCGGGAATTACCCGGATCCTGGATCTCTCTGCGCTTGTCGCGACCCTCGTCTCCCTGCCGCTGATCGCCCTCATATCGCTGATGGTGGCAAATGAACGCCGGAGAGAGATCGGGGTATTGCGAGCCCTCGGGGCCACGCGGTCCATGATATTCCGGCTTATCCTTGGCGAATCGGTCATCATTGCGGCCATCGGGGGTATCATCGGGATCGGATCGTCCTGGATAATCCTGGTGCTGTTTCAGAGTTATATTTCCGTGATGACCCGGATCCCTCTCTCGATCCCGGCGGTTTCCTCCCTGGTGTCCATTTCCGTCCTCACGTTCGTAGTCACCGTAGCCGTGGGGGGTCTTGCTGCACTCTATCCTGCCGTGCGGAGTGCCCTGATGGAACCCTATGAAGCAATACGGAGCGGTGAACTATGATCGAAGCCAGGGGACTTATAAAGAGTTACCACGACGGTGAACGGGAAGTCCGGCCCCTTGATGGTGTGGATTTCAGCTGCCGCAGGGGGGAATTTATTCTCATCGTCGGCAGGTCGGGAAGTGGCAAGACGACCTTCCTGAACGTCCTTGGAGGGCTTACCCGGCCGACAGCCGGGAGTGTCAGGATCGGTGGAAAGGAGATCCTCAATCTGTCCGATGCGGAAGCTGCCGCGCTGAGGTCCCGCACCATCGGATTTGTATTCCAGTTCCCGGGACTGCTCTCTACGCTTTCTGCACAGGAGAATGTGGCATTGTCGGCAGAGATAGGGGGTACCGCCGGCAAACGTGCCTCTGCCGAACGGGCCGGAAATCTCCTTGAGCGGGTAGGCCTCAAAGAGAAGGCGGACAGCCCCCCCGCACATCTCTCAGGAGGAGAACTCAAGCGGACTGCCATTGCCCGGGCGCTCATGAACAGCCCCTCCCTCATCCTTGCCGATGAACCCACCGCAGACCTTGATGTAGACACCGAACGGGAAGTGATGGAACTGTTCCGCGAGATCAACCGGGAGGGCACGACCGTCATTATGGTGACCCACAACATCGACCTCGCATCCTATGCATCCCGGGTGGTGCGGATGGAGAAAGGAAAACTTGTCCCGGTTGAACCGGTACAATAAAACATGCAGGCGGTTACCTTACGGAACCACCTTTTTTTCGGGAAAACCGCGAACTCGGGGCAAGAGTTGCCGGGAACCCACGATATTATGCCCGGCAATCGGAGATGTTTTCATCATCGGGGATTATGCAAATGGAAGATTACCTGTTATTGAAGGCGGCGCTCCTGACTGAAGGAATACGGAGTGATCCAGAAAGTGTCCGGGAGGTCGGGACGCGCTACAAGGAGCAGAACCATGGGCTCTTTGGCTGGGATTTTGAAAATCACACAGAACAAAAACTTCCTGATGATTTCTGTCTCCCGGACGGGACCGTGGTCCAGTACCGCCTTAACTCAAAATCTCCGTACCATGTGGTATCCACGGAAGACAAAAGACTCCTGTACCATACCGATCAGGCACTCTGCGAGGTACACTGGTTCAGAAGGCCACAGTACTATAATGAGAAGACCTCGAAAGGCAACGACATGATCAGGATTGGGCAGATCGGGGGTAAGGACGACCTGTTCTTCTGTTACCAGAACTATTGCTCTCACTTTGCCAAAAACAAACAATGCGGGTTCTGCAACCTCGTATCGACGTCTACCGTGTATGACTCTGTTGAACGAAAAAAAGATCCCGATGAGATCGGGGAGGTCGTGAAGGCCGCGTGGGCGGAAGGGGATGTGAACCACGTAAACATCACCGGCGGGTGCATCAACCCGAAACGGGAGATCGATATCGTTACGGAGATGTTTGAGTCTATTCGCGACCATACCGGGTTCGATACTGTACCAGGAACCCTCCTCCCTTCGCCGGCAAAGGGCGATACGATCGACCGTTATTACGAGACCGGTATCGGCTCGCTCTCGTTTGCCATGGAGGTCTGGGACAGGAAATACTACGAGGCGATCTGCCCGGGAAAATCGGAGACCACATCGCACGACGAATTTGTGGAATCCATAAAAAAGGCGGTCGGTGTTTTTGGGGAGGGCAACGTGTACACGATCTTTGTCATGGGCCTGGAACCAAAAGAGACGTTCCTTGAGGGGGTAACAGCAATATCGGAGCTGGGAGCAAACATCATCCCGTTTGTCTGGTCCCCGAATCCCGGTTCGAAGCTCAGCGGCCACCGTGCTCCCTTTGCGGAATGGTATGCTGAGACAAACCGCCGGGCCGCGGAGATCGTCCACGACCATAAGGTGCCCGCGGGAACCCGCAACCACTGTTACCTCTGCGACGGGAACTCGTTGTTGCATGATGCACTTCGCGAAAAAGGCGTGGTATAACCGGACGCATCCGGGTTTTACGTGCCAGAACCGTTTCCCGGGAAAAATCCGGTTCCTGCACGGGGCGTGGAGATAGCTTACCGGCATCCCGGATCGCCCCGTGCCCGTTCTTTTGCGTCCGCTTCGTTTTCTACTCTTTCCTGAACAGCGCCTGTTCATTGCCTGAATCTGCCGGAAGGCAGGGATCGCACCTTACCCGATTATGGGAAATTTCCCGGCCAGACTATCCGATCAGGTACCAAAAACCGCGATAATGGTGCGATAATTGCCGCATTGTATGCAACAAAGGATTGATTCTGCCAAATTTTGCTGTTTTCTGCATATATATTCCCCGAGACAGGAGATTACATGAAGAGCACATTATGGCAAAACAGAGAAACATTGCGATATACGGAAAAGGTGGTATCGGAAAGTCCACCACTTCTTCCAATATCAGTGCCGCGCTCTCGGAACTGGGCCTGAAAGTGATGCAGATCGGATGCGACCCCAAGAGCGATTCAACCAACACGCTCAGGGGAGGCCGGTTCATCCCCACAGTGCTGGATTCCCTGAGAAGCGGGAAGCGGGTTGAGACACGTGACATCATCCACGATGGATTCAACGGAGTCCTCTGTGTCGAAGCCGGCGGCCCCGAGCCCGGGGTCGGCTGTGCCGGCCGCGGGATCATCACCGCGATCGAGCTCCTCCGCCAGCGGAAGGTCTTCGAGGAGTTCACACCGGATGTCGTGATTTACGACGTCCTCGGGGATGTTGTCTGCGGAGGATTCGGTATACCCATCCGCGAAGGTGTCGCCGAACAGGTCTATACAGTCAGTTCGTCCGACTTCATGGCGCTGTACGCCGCAAACAACCTCTTCAAAGGCATCAAGAAGTATGCCAACAGCGGAGGAGCCCTGTTCTCCGGTATCATCGCGAACTCATCGAATCTGCCCATACAGCGGGAGATTATCGAAGATTTCGCTGCCTCCACAAAGACGACCATCGCGGAGTACGTTCCCCGTTCGCTTACCGTAACCAAGTGCGAGCTGCAGGGAAAGACCGTGATAGAAGGGGCTCCGGATTCAGAGCAGGCCGATGTGTACCGGGTCCTGGCAAAGAAGATCCTCAGCAACAAGGATCGGTATGTGCCGACTCCCCTTGATACTGACCAGCTGAAAGACTGGGCAGAGAGCTGGTCCGACAAACTGCTGGAGGGGAGAGATTCCCCGGCCCACGTGAAGTGCGAACTCGAATGCATTATCCCCGGGGCAGAGCCGATCGTTGCAAAACCACGATCCCAGAAAACCCCTGCAGTAAAAGCGGCCACCCCACGGAGAACCGCCAAGGCAAAAGGATGATAATATGACAAAAGACCAGCCACCCCATCTTGTTAATGCAGAGATCAACCTTGCTGATGCCACATGCCCGAACCGCGAAGAGCGGGCTCACGGTATCAATGTCTATTATGGAAAGGCATCCGAACTCCTGCGGGACGCAAGGGCCGGAAACCTCAAGCAGTGCGACCGCAAGTTCCAGCAGACCTCTGGCTGTACGCTGAACTTCTATCTTACCGTACGGGTCAATACCATCCGGGAAGCTGCGATAATCTACCACGCGCCGGTCGGCTGCTCGTGCCCGTCTCTCGGGTACCGGGAGCTCTTCCAGCACATCCCGACCAGCATGGGTATGCCGGAGAATTACGATCTCCACTGGCTGACCACCAGCATGAACGAGAAGGACATGGTCTATGGTTCTACGGACAAGCTCAAGGCCGCGGTTCTGGAGGCACAGCGCCGCTATGATCCCAAGGCGATCTTCATCCTGACGTCTTGCGCATCGGGAATCATCGGGGAGGATATCGAAGGGGCGGTCAACGAGGTCCAGCCAAAGGTCAAGGCACGGATCGTGCCGATCCACTGCGAGGGGATACGCTCGCGACTCGTCCAGACCGGGTACGATGCGTTCTGGCATGCCGTCCTGAAGTACCTGGTCAAAAAACCGCAGAAGAAACAGAAGGATCTCGTGAACGTGGCGAGCATGCTCTCGTATACCTGGCAGGACCGGCTGGAGATCAAGAGACTTCTCGGGAAGATGGGGCTGCGGGTGAACTATGTGCCGGAGTTTGCATCCGTGGAGCAGTTCGAGCAGCTCTCGGAAGCCGCGGTTACGGCACCGTTGTGCCCGACCTATACCGATTACCTCTCGCGGGGGCTCGAACAGGAATACGGAGTACCGTACTTCATGTATCCCTCTCCAATGGGATTTGCCGGTACTGACGGCTGGCTCCGGGAGATCGCAAAATACACGGGCAAGGAGAAAGAAGCCGAAGCGGTCATAGCGGAAGAACACCGGAAATGGGATCCGAAATTAAAGGCGATCCAGGAGGAATTTCTCACTATCAAGCCGAACGGGGAGAAAGTTGAAATACTTGGCGCACTCGGCCAGGGGCGGCTGCTCGCACAGGTACCGTACTTCGACGAACTCGGTGTCAAATCGTCGGCTGCGATGTGCCAGGACTATGACAACCTGATCATCGACGAACTGGAGAAGGTGATCCAGCAGGTAGGCGACTTCGAGATCCTCGTCAACACCTTCCAGGCAGCAGAGCAGACCCACATCACCCGGAAACTCGACCCGGATATGACTCTTACGTGCCCCTTCCAGGGAAGCGCCTACAAGCGCCTGAAAGGCGTCACCCGTGTGCATGCACTCCGGGGTGACCCGAATCTCTGGGCCCAGCAGAGTGCCTATGCCGGTGCGGTAGCGTACGGGAATTTCCTGCTCCAGGCATTCAAGAGCAAATCACTCCAGCAGACCATGAAAGAGAAGACCGCGGACAACTACAAGGCCTGGTACTTTGAACAGGACAACCCGCTGTACTTCAGGGACAACGACGAACCGGTGGTCTCGTGACGGAAGCAGAACCTGTACCTCAGGATATCGAGACCCGGTACCCGGAAGTTGTGGAAGCACCGCGGTGGACCTGTTCGCTCGGAGGAGCGTACATCACGAGCACCGGAGTCTATGGGGTGGTTCCCATCCTTCATGCCGGGGCAGGCTGCGGTATCGCACAATTGCTCGGCGTGTACTATGCAGCGGGGGAGAACGCGGCCGGAGGACAGGGTGGGACCAGCACCCCCTGCTCCTGCCTCATTGAGAAGCATGTGATATTCGGCGGGGAGGACAAGCTCCGGAAGCTGATCGATTCCACGATCCAGCTGATGGAGGGAGATCTCTACGTCGTGATCTCCGGGTGCGTCCCGGCATTGATCGGGGACGACGTTGATTCCGTGGTCAGGGAGTTCAAAGGGAAAGCAGATGTCATCTTCGTCAATACGGCCGGGTTCAAGGGCAACACGTTTGACGGTTACGAGGAATTCCTGGGTGCGGTCATCGACCAGTACCTGGAACCGAGGAAAAAGAAGAAGAAAGTCGTCAACATTCTTGGGGTCGTTCCCTTCCAGCATGTCTTCTGGAAAGGCGACCTCAATGTCGTCAAGAGCCTGCTTGCAAAGATCGGGGTGGAGGCAAATATCCTCTTCACGCAGTTTGACGGCGTCAAAAAACTGAAGGAGATACCGGAAGCCGAGCTCAACATCGTCCTTTCCACCTGGAACGGGCACAAGGCTGCCGGGAAACTCAAGGAGAAATTCGGCCAGGAATACCTGACGTTCCCAAGCACCCCGATCGGGCCGAAGCAGACGTCCGAATTCCTCAGGTCCGTGGCAAAGAAACTGAAGATCCCAAAAAAGGATGTGGAACGGGTCATCGAGGAAGAAGAACAGCACGTATATCGCTTCACCGAGTACCTGACCGATGCGATCATCATCGGGCTTCCCCATCCATACACAGCCGTTGTCGGGGATACCAACACCGTGATCGGGATCACGAAATACCTTGCCAACGAGGTCGGGTACCTTCCCGAAGTCATACAGATTACGGATGAACCCCCGGAGGAAGCCCGGGAATGGATCCGGCAGGAGCTGACCGAGAACATCGAGTCCGCGATCAAACCGGATATCATCTTCGAGAAGGACACGTTCCGGATCCGGGAGAACCTGCGGAACCGGAGTTTCCAGGTCATGCTCGGCTCCTCACTCGAGAAGTGGCCTGCCGCAAAGGAGTTTGGCGTGTCCTTCCTGAGCGTGGCGTTCCCGATGTACGACCGGGTGATCGTGGACCGGAACTATGCCGGGTACCGGGGCGGGATTGCCCTCCTGGAGGATCTCCTCGCCAAGTATGTCGGCCCTCTCTGAAAAAACCCATCCGTCTTTTTTATCACATGGATGCAGGGACATCCCAAATCCGTAGACGAATGATGAAAAATTGCCGATACCATGAGGGTTTTCGGGAAATCCCGCCGGATATTGCCGGTTTATTAACCACCATATCCTCTCCTGCCCCATGATGTTTGAGGAGATCTATGCAATCGTACACCCTCTGACAAAAGAACGGAACGAAACCAAGGAACAGAACCAAAGGAACAACCATGAATCTGAGGAAATTATGACGAAGATTGAAGCAGTGAACGTTACAAAATCGTTCACGTCCCGGGGGACCGGAAAGAACGGTTCCAACGGGAACCCTGCGGAAACACAGGCACTGGGCGGTGTAAACCTCATTATCCGCACAGGCGAATTCCACGTGATTCTGGGGCCCAGCGGGTGCGGCAAATCGACGTTTCTCGATCTCGTTGCCGGGCTGTCAAAGCCCACCTCCGGGGAGATTCGCATTGACGGCAAACCGGTCACCGGACCGGGCACTGATCGTGCGGTTGTCTTCCAGCAGTATGCCCTGCTCCCATGGAGGACGGCGCTTGGCAACGTAGAGTTCGGCCTCGAGGAGATCCAGCCCGACAGGAACGAGCGTGTACGGACAGCCACGAACTTTCTCTCCCTTGTCGGCCTGAACGGTTTCCAGGACCATTATCCCCATGAACTGAGCGGTGGCATGAAGCAGCGGGTCGCCATTGCACGCGCCCTTGCCCTCCATCCCGACATCCTGCTCATGGACGAGCCGTTTGCAGCAGTGGACGCCCAGACCCGGGAGATCCTCCAGCAGGACCTCCTGAGAATTGCCCTGGCAACCGAAAAGACCGTCCTGTTCATCACCCACAGTATCGACGAGGCAGTCTTCCTCGCAGACAGGGTCTCAGTGATGACAGCGCGCCCGGGGAGAATCAAACAGACCGTGGAAGTCCCCCTGACCCGTGCCGAGCGGCTTGACGAGGACGTAAAAGTTTCGGATGCCTATGTGAAGACCCGGCACTATCTCTGGACGCTTCTCAAGGAAGAGGTGATCCGGTCCCAGGACATCTGCGGCAAGTGCTCGGTAGAGACGTGTACCTACGGCCACCGGGCAGTAGCAGGAGGAGCAGATGAGCACGGTAGCTGACGCATGTGTGCCTACCCGGCGGGAATGGATCGGCAACGGGTGTTCCACCCTGGGAAAATTCGGCAGGAAATTCGTTCACGCCACCGGGGCCATATTCGTCTTCCTCCTCCTTTGGCAGCTGGCGCCGTATATCGGGTTGATCAATCCGATCATCATCCCGGTGCCGACAACGATCCTCCAGAAGATGATCCAGCTGATCCTTTCGGGAGAGCTCGAAACGAATATCGCGGTCAGCCTGGGCCGGGTGCTCGTCGGGTTCTTTATTGCCCTCGCGGTCGCACTCCCGCTCGGGTTCCTGCTCGGGGGCTGGTTCAAGTCATTCGAGACTGCCGTAAACCCCCTGCTCCAGGTAGTGAGCCAGGCGAACCCGTTCACGCTCTTCCCGGTCTTCATCACGCTCCTTGGCATCGGTGAGCTCTCCAAGATCAGCATCATCTTCTGGGTCTGCCAGTGGCCGGTGCTCTTCAACACCGTGACCGGGATCATGAACGTAGACCCGGCGATCGTGAAGATGGCCCGGTCTGTAGGCATCGGGAAATGGCAGATGTTCAAAAAGGTGCTCCTGCCGGCAGCAATGCCTTCTGTCTTTACCGGGATCCGGATGAGTGCGGTCTTCGCGTTCTTCATGCTGATCGGGGCAGAGATGATCGGCGCGAGCTCCGGGCTCGGCTACATGATCCTCCAGGCACAGGCCACCTTCCAGATGCCCAAGATGTGGGTAGGGATCGTAACGGTTGCCTTCCTCGGCATCCTGTTCAACTGGATACTCCTCCAGGTCGAGAAAAAATTCTCCGGCTGGAAAGAAGAACTCGTAATTTAACTCACAGGTGATTATCAATGGCTCAGAAAAGAAAAAACCAGATTGTACTAGCAGCTGCAGTCGCACTCATCATCGTGCTCCTTCTCGTTATTGCGGGATGCACGCAGAGTAGCAGCAGCGGTAACGCAAACACAGATCCCTCGGGATCCCCCGGGGCGATTTCCACGATTTCGTCCGCGGTTTCTTCCGCAGCGGGTTCCGCACTCTACACGATCCGGGCAAACGTGAACAAAGACTGTTCGGGTACTCCCTGGTACGTCGGCGTGCAGAAAGGCTACTTCGTTCACGGCGGCATTAATTTCGTGGACTCGGGTGCCCTTGACTGGTCTCTCCAGCCGGCAGCGCTCATTGCCGGCCAGACCGACGTGGTGGATGAACACCCCAACACGCTCATCGACCTTCTGCTTGCAGGGGCCCATGTCCATGGTGTCGCACTCAGCGGGCAGGAACCCCCATCCGGCGAGATCAGTGAATACCACATGCACTGGCTGGTCCTCAACAGCAGCCCGTACCAGACGATCAAGGACCTCGTGGCAAGCGGCCACAAGCCAAAGATTGCCGTCGGGGCCCTGGGGATCTGCGCGGACCTGGAGAACAACAACTGGTTCCGTGAGAATAACCTGACAAACTCCAGTTTCGAGTACGTGATAATGCCCGACCCGCAGCAGGAAGCCGCTCTCCGGTCCGGGCAGATCGATGTCGCCGTCCTCCACCCGCCGTTCTATACTGCGGCTGAAAAGCATGGCGGCGTCAGGATCATTACGACAAGCTACGATGCATTCGGACCGCAGGCCGGGACCTCGCTTCTCGCCTTCACGGATGACTTCATCAAAAATCACCCGGATTCAGTGAGGGCATTCATCAATGCATACAAGAATTCTGAGAGATGGTCTGACAACCACCTGACGGAATCCGGTATCCTCACTGCCAATACCATCGGCCTTGCCAACGCAACTCCCCACTACTACAGCCAGTCCGGTGCGATTACGGACGACGATATCCAGCCATGGATAGACGCGATGGTTAAAGACGGTGACATCGTGCCGGGACAGTTCAAGCCCTCGGATCTGTATACTACCGAGTTCAGCGACACATGGGTTAATGAGACCGCGGTTAACGGGCCGGATCCGGTCGACCCGTTCCCAAGCCTGGAAAAGGGGCCGTGAGAACAGGATCTTATCATCAGGATATGCAATCCTGACCTGATACACATTTTTTCTCATGACGCAACAGGTGGACGGGACTCCACATCACTTGTCCGTGGTGATGAACGGCAGGGAAAAACCGGGTTGTAAGGAACGATCCCAAAAAAAATAAAACGGCATGGAGAATTTTCCTATGGCAGAGAAACTGTTCCAACCCTCCTTGTGAAGGTTTTTGATCATTCGCTTATAACGCCCGGGTGTCGGTAATCATGAGGTAGAATTCAATGAGAAGCGTACTCGAACTGATCGTTCTGGCAGGTATGTGTCTCGCGATCCTTGCAATCATACTGGTCAGTGTCTGGGCATATGAATCAGTTTCGAACCCGCAGATCGCACAGGATTCGGGCCAGGTGTGCGCGTTTGTGCCTGATAATAGTGGCCAGGTCCAGGATGGGATCTCCGATCCCGTGGCAAATGTGACCGGCAGATAATCGTAACCACGACACCGCGTGAACCAGGGTCCGTTGTTCTCCTCCAAAAAATCGTGATGACAGGTTGCAAGAGTAAATAGGCAAACCTTGCCGGTTTAAGTATATTTTAGAATTTCATGCGGAGACAGTACCTTGAGTATATGTCTGAGATACCTATTGACTGCAGTAAATGCGGGAATCAGGCCTGCTGGAGTGCTTCACCGCAGGATGGACCGATATTCTGCCCCACCAAAACCTGTGAGGATTCCGTACGTGCTGCCATTCACCTTTACCAGGAAGATCCCGAAACCCGGAATATGGCGATAGCTGCAGGCCGGACCGAAGGCCGGAGTTACATGAAGTGGACCCGGGTTGAGGATACGATTGATTTTGCCCGGAACATGGGATATAAAAAACTGGGCATTGCAACCTGCATCGGTCTCATGGCTGAAGATCGGATCCTCCAGAAGATCCTCATAGCAAAAGGGTTTGAGGTAGTCTCGATCTGCTGTAAGTGCGGATCCATCCCCAAAGAAGAGATCGGACTGCTTGACAACGAGAAGGCGAAGCCCGGGACCTTTGAACCCATGTGCAATCCTGTAGCACAGGCAAAGATCCTGGAAAAGGCCGGCACGGAACTGAACATCCTGCTCGGTCTCTGTGTTGGCCACGATGCACTCTTCACAAAATATTCCGGTGTGCCGGTTACGACCCTTGTCGCCAAGGACCGCATTACCTGCCATAACCCGAATGCAGTCCTTCACGGAACGAGTTTTTATTACAAGAAGTTGCTTTCGCCATGAATACAAAGAGGAGGACCCTCTTATCAAAACGATACCCTTGATGAAACCATGAACCTGCTGATGCCTTGCACATAGGAATTCCGGATATGCCGTTCATAAAAATCGTGGAACACTCCGCTACCGCGGACACAGAAAGACTGTAAAATTCCCTTGTTATGTTCATAAATGCCGGGAAAGAGGATGACCCCGAACCGGAAAGAACTGTTTGCAAGCCGGTTGACAACATCTGCGCCGGCTCCGCGAAAAAACCGGAAGGACAAATGGTGGTGTTCATTCACGGGACATGTATTCCGATGGTGAATAATGATGAAAAACGTGTTAAAAATGAGTATTTTTATCGCTCTGCTCACTGGAGCGATAGTGGTGAGCGGATGTATAAACCTGGGTGCCGGAGCAGCAGGCAAACCAGATCCGGCATCACAGAGTAACTACGTGACGGGATCCCTGACACCAGTTCCGGCACCAGACGAGACGTCCTCTTCAGATATCGACCAGGCAGTACTTGATAAAATGACAGATATGAATAACCAGATGTCCCCTGTGACAACGGGTATTGCAGACTCTTTAAGCAGTGGCAATTACACTGAGGCAGGTCTTAACGCAGTCATATTGAGGAACTATATAGACCAGAATCTCCCGGCAATGGTCCGGTTGGCCGGATATGCCACCACCGAGAAGGCAGCTGCACAAGAGTATGTATTGTACCTCGATGACCTTCGCAGTGCGTCGGACAACGTAGCCCGGGGTGCAGACGATTTCAATTCCGGGGATTCTAATGACAGTACAACCCTCATTGACTCCGGAATGCAGTACCTTGACAGCGCAAGGGCGCACCTGATCCAGTCTACATTACGTCTTCAATAGAGGATTTCGGATAACCGGATTGACCCCGGGTGCGTACGCTTCCGGAATTATTTTCCAATAAAGGTATAATTGCGGTCCGTTTGTCCTGATTCCAATGAGTTATATTGAGAGTCAGAGAAACCGGTAAAAGGCATAAAGGTGGTCCCACTAACATGGATGAGCAGACAAAGAACGAGGTACAGATCATCGGCGGGGGGATGGTATGGTTTGCGATCCTCCTGTCTGGGTTTACCTCGTTGACCTTTATAGGGGGTGGCGTGTACCTCGGTTATCTTGGAAGTAAGATGTACCAATAACCCTTCATATCCGCCAATATCGTCGGCTGATCATGCCATTACGAATCTGCAGGCATTTTTCCTGCCGGGCAAGATCTTCACGGAGACTCCCGGGAAGAGGCAGGAATTTGCCTGTCCACATGTCCGACGCCGGAGGGCTGTAATGCTCCCCGGCTCAATTTTTCGTTGAGGGGTAAACCTGTATCGCATGAACGAGACTTGTTTTAACGTGTCATTTCATGAGACGGGACCTGAGCCGGCTTTATATCCCGATAATCCCGGCGTGATGCACCGGGTGAGAGAAAAGACATCAATGCAACTGCGAAGCATACTGGATGGAACATCAGGACAAGGATCATTCCCAACGGGGCCGGGGAAAAATTACCCTTCATCCCCCGCGTCCCTGTCTTCCCCGGAGTGTGTTCATCAGGAAGTATCGCAGGCAACAACAATCATGCTGTACTATTTTCTGCGACCAAAGATGATTTATCCCGATCCTGTTTTGTAACGTTCGACAGCTGACGGAACAAATCCTTTGATGAGTACCGTTTTCTGTATCACACTGGCAGGAACACGGTTTTTATTGTTGGAAACATGTGTACGGGAAATCGTGATGTTGCGGGAAAATTTGCCATTATTATGTCAAATTCTGAAATATCACGCTAAATATTGCGTTTTTACCAAGACTAATTAAACATAAGACCGGATGAGACTACGTGAAATAAATTATCCGGTCATCGTGGAGCCGGGGCATGTGGTATATAATCAGACACACACGTATTTCCTGAATCTGATGTCTGTGAGGGAATAGAGACCATGGGAATCAGAGAACTGAGAGAGACGGACCTTGAATCACTTGCAGAACTCTACGTGCAGTTCTGGGGCGAAAGATCATCCCTTGAAAAAATGAAGGAAACATTCCGGCGGCTCAGGGGAAACCCGGACTATATCTTTCTCGTGGCGGAACACAAGGGGCATATCGCCGGCTCCCTCATGGGAATCATCTGCGAGGAACTCTACGGGGAATGCAGGCCGTTCCTGGTGATCGAAGACGTTATTGTGGACAAAGCGTCCCGGCATAAGGGCATCGGGTCTGCACTTATGCGGAAGATCGAGACCTGCGCCATCTCCCGCAACTGCAATTACATTATCTTTGTCACGGAATCAGAACGGACGGAGGCACTGCCATTCTACCAGTCGCTCGGGTACTCCCCGGATACGTACCGGGGATTCAAGAAGCGCCTCGGAAGGCAGAGAGAGAAACTGCTGCCCCCGGTGCCGGAAGGCCGGGTACCGGAATGAACGCCGGGCACCGGTGATGCCGGGGTTCCCTGGTACGGCTCCTGATAAAAAACTGGGATAAAGATGATGTAACAGCAACCGGGCACCCGCGCCATCCTGCACAGCAACGGTCGCGATCCGGTTAAGCGGCCATAATTATCAGGGAAGTGCATCCCGTTATTCCCAGCTCCCCGCCGGAATCCGTGAACGTCGTTGTTCCCGGGAACATCCGGAGCATCTTCGCGGAAGTGATCCTCCGGTCATTCCCGGTCCGGCCCTATCAAAGAAAAACCCCTGCTGGAAAACGTACTGTTGTGGAAAAATTTGCCTGTATCGTGTCGGATTCCGCAGTATACTGCCAAATATTGCGTGTTTATCAACAGTAATAAAAAATCCTGCCAGATTATCTTCAGGAAGCAGGTTATCCGATCGTTGTGCATCTAGGACGCGTGGTTCAGAGTCAGACACTACCTGTATCCCCGAAGGCAGGAGCCTGAATGGGACGGAAATCACGCGCCGGCTTATGTGAAGCCGCGTATTGTGGATCGTACCGGTATCCTTCCTTCTGGATTCTGATATGCTAACCAATCCATCCGACGAAAAATCGGGTCACCTGGATTCAGAAATCAAACTCTTACAGAACTGGTGAATGAAACATGACAGAAAATAGAACGAAACACTTAGTACTCGTTGCCTGCATCGTCCTGATTGTGGCCCTTCTCATTATCATAGCAGGGTGCACCCAGAGCACAAACGGCACGACAGGAACTGCGGCATCCGGTGCAACCGGCACTACGGTTTCCGGATCGCCTTCCGGCTCAACTGCCGCTCCTGCGGCCCAGTATACGATCAGGGCAAACGTGGACAAGGACTGCACTGCCACACCATGGCTTGTCGGTGAGCAGTTAGGCTTTTTCAAGGCGAACAATATCAATTTCGTGGATTCCGGCTCCCTCGACTGGTCACTGATGCCGGCCTCTCTTGTCGCCGGGAAGACGGATGTCTACGATGCGGAGATAAACACGCTCATCAACCTGAGGCAGGGCGGGGCCGATGTTGTCGGTGTCGTGCGGAGCAATGCAGAGCCGGCTCCCACCGATACGATCCATTCGAACCATATGCACTGGCTCGTCCTGAATACGAGCGCATACACTCCCGAAACGATCAAGTCGCTGGTGGCAAGCGGTCACAAGCCCAAGGTAGCTGTCGGGGCGCTGGGTATCTGCGCCGACCTGGAGACACAGGCATGGTTCCGGCAGTACAACCTCACGAAGGATGACGTCGAGTTCATCGTCATGCCGGACCCGGACCAGGAAGCGGCCCTCCGCCAAGGACAGATCGATATCGCGGTACTTCACCCGCCGTTCTATACGGCAGCCCAGCAGCACGGGGGCGTCCGTGTCCTCGCCACAAGTTATGACGCGTTCGGCTCCGAGGGAGGATATTCGGTCCTGGTATTCACGAAAGAGTTTATCCAGAAAAACCCTGATGCGGTGCGGGCATTCATCAAGGCATTCAAGGATTCGGAGCGGTGGTCCAACGATCACCCGGCAGAGTCCGGTAACCTTCTCAAGAACGATATCGGTCTCTCGGGAGCGGCATCGCACTACTACAGTTACACGGGTGCCATCAATGATTCGGATATCCAGCCATGGATTGACGAAATGGTTGCAGACGGGGATCTCAAGCCCGGGGAGGTTAATGCCACGGATTTGTATACCACCGAGTTCTCCGACCTGTGGGTCAATGAGACCGCGCCTTCACCGATCGACCCTCACCCGACAGGGTGAAGGATTGTGACGGTATTCTCAGCACACGTGCAAATCAGAACATCAGGACGAGAGAAACATAAGGGATCCCAAGTATGATCCCAAAACCTCCCCATTAAGGTGAAACAATCATGTCAACGCCGAAAATACAGAAAGTAACGAAACCGGAACCCGGGAAGGTACGGGATAAAACCGTCCTTCCCCCGCGGGAAGACCGCCTGGGCTCGATCATTGTGGCGGGAGGGACTGCAAAAAACCTTGTAGACCAGACCCGCAGGAAGTGCCTGAAGAACCAGGACCGGTCGTTCTCCCAGACCACATTCTGCCAGCAGTGGCTGGCGATGTTTACTCTTGCCACGATAAAGGATACGGTCGTGATCGTCCACGGACCCGTGGGATGTATCAGTTCCATGTCCTACATCAACGTATTCAACCGGCTTGGCCAGATCCACAGGAACGGCAAGCCCGTCAGCGGGCGCTGGATCTCGACAAACCTGCTCGAAGCCGATACCATCTACGGCGGCGAAGAGAAACTCAGGACTGCCATCCGGAGTGCAGACGATCGGTACCATCCCGGTGCGATATTCGTCTTCACATCCTGCGTCTCGGGAATCGTGGGAGAGGACATCGATGCGGTTATAGAGAGCATCCAGCCGAAGATAAAAGCTACGGTGATCCCGATCCATTGCGACGGGTTCCGGTCGAAACTCTGGGCATCCGGGTATGACGGCTCGTTCCATGGCGTACTGAACTACCTGATCAAGGGCCCGGTCGAAAAGCAGGCAGACCTTGTCAACGTGATCAACCCGCTCACGATCGGCCGTCCCGACGAGGTCGAGATCGAGCGGCTCCTGGGAAAACTGAACCTCCGGGCCAATTTCATTCCCTGCTTTGCCAGTATCGATGCGATAAAGGAGTCCGCATCCGCAGCACTCACTACAGGGCTCTGCCCCACGTATGGCGAATATCTCGCGAAGATCCTCGGGGAGCGGTACAGGATCGCCGCCACCCAGAAGGTGATGCCGATCGGCCTCGACAATACCGACCTGTGGCTGCGGGAAGTTGCACGGCCCCTGGGGAAAGAGAAGGAAGTGGAGAAACTCATAAAGGATGAGCGCAGGAGAGTGAAGCCACAGATCGACGCGCTCATAAAGAAACTGGCCGGGAAAAAAGTGTTCGTGAGCGCCGGACAGTCACGGGCTGTCGGAATTCCGAACATGGTAGCCGATCTCGGTCTCGAGATTGTCGGGGTCACCGCATTCCATTATGATGAAGTGACCTATGACAGTTTTGCAAACCTGACAAAACGGTGCGGTAATTTTCCCACCAGCGTTGCAAACCTGCAGCCGTTCGAGCAGACGAACCTCCTCCACCAGCAGAAGCCCGATATCTTCATCGGCCACTCCGGGGAGACCGTATGGGCGGCAAAACAGGGATTCCCTACGGTCATGGGCCTGAACCTGTTCCACCTTTTCGTAGGGTACGAAGGCGTGGTCACGTTCGGGAACCGGCTGGTGGATGCGTTCACCAACCCGGCGTTCAACAAGAACCTTTCCGCACATTCAAAAGCGGTCTACCACGACGACTGGTACACGGCAAATCCGTTCAAGTACATCAGGGAGGCAGCATGCCACCGGTGATTCTCGATGGCCCGCGCCATTCCTGCGCACTGGGCGGGGCACTCAGTACGGTCAACGCGATAACCGGGTTTGTGCCTATACTCCATGCAGGCCCCGGGTGCGGGGGGCAGGTCTTCTACGGGCAGAACTTCACCAGCGGGTACCGGGGTTCGGGCCCGCTCGGGGGAGTGAGCATCCCGAGTACCAATACCTACGAACAGGAAGTGGTCTTCGGCGGGGAAGGCCGGTTACGGGAGCAGATCAGGACTACGCTGGAGCTCGTGAAAGGGGACACGTACGTTGTCCTCACCGGCTGCACGGTCGGCCTGATCGGTGACGATGTCCGGGCGGTCGTACAGGAGTTCAAAGACGAAAAGACCCGGGTGGTCTATGCTGAGACGCCCGGGTTCAAGGGCGGGAGTAATGAGGGATACGAGATTGTACTCAACGCACTCATCGACCAGCTCGCTACGAAAAAGCCGAGGATCAAAAACCGCGTGAACCTCCTGAGCATTGTCCCATCCCAGGATGTCTTCTGGCAGGGAAACCTTTCGGAGATCGAACGGATCCTGACCTCGCTCGGTCTTGAGGTGAACACGTTCTTCAATGGGATTCCGCTGGATGAGGCCGGTGCCGCGGCCCTTAACATCGTTCTCTCCCCCTGGGTGGGGGTCTCTGTTGCAGAAAACCTGAAAAAGCGTTTCGGTACCCCCTATCTCGTGTACCCCCTGCCAATAGGTGCAACGGATACCACTGCGTTCGTCAAAAAAGTCGGCGCCACTCTCAAGATCAAGACTGCGGATGTCATCAGGGAGGAAGAGAGACGTCTGTACCAGTACATCGACAGGATCTCGGACTTCCTCGTGGATTTCGATGTCCAGCTGCATTTTGCAACGATCAGCGATGCCGGGTATGCCGTGGCCCTGAACCGGTTCCTGGTACAGGACCTCGGCTGGATCCCTTCCGTTGCAGTTGTCACGGACCAGGTTCCCGAGAAGCATCGCGCAGCGATCCGCAAGACCCTGGACCTCGGCAAAGGGATTACCCCGAAGATCATCTATGAATCCGATTCGTGGAAGATCCGGGAGGCCGTGGAGAAGGAGAAGCCCGCATTCATCCTGGGTAGTTCTCTCGACAAGGAAGCGGCAGAGCGGATCGGGGCATGGAGACTGAGCATATCGTTCCCGGTTACCGACCGGGTCGTGCTGGACCGGGGATATGCAGGTTACCGTGGCACAACAACCCTGATTGAGGATATTCTCAGCGCAATTGTCGCTCCTTTCTGACTGTGCATCGGGCTGATCCCGGATCCTTTTTTCCTGACCTGCGTCGGTACGTCCAGTCGCCACACCCGGCTGACGGCGCTGGAGGAGCGCCGGGTTTTTTACCTCCCGTATACCCGTAGCAGCTTTGGACATACCGTAATTAGCGGGAATTTTTGCTCAATTCCCCGAATTATTATAGCGTGCACCCCAAGCATTATGTATGTCCCTGCGATCCATAACGCGCCACTGTGAGCGTAAATACCGGCTCTACCGGTTCAGCCGGGACGAAGCGACCGTATATTGCCGCGAGTGTTTTTGCAAAGCACCGGAAAAGTGTTCCCATTATCATGACGTAGACATTCATCAGCGGCCATGGTAACTGCATAACCGGGTTCCCCCATTGGGAAAATGCACGGATCCTGACGGGCCCTACTGAACCTGAGTGATCGGCCCGGCCGGCAAACTCCTGATGATCGCAATTGCCGGATTTTCAGATTTTGTGTATCATTTCTGTTATTTTTTGAGCAAGTCTTGCCTGTTTTGAAGCCCTTATCTCCGGGGAACACCCAAGAGTTGAGATACATGATCCACGACACCACGGTTCATCACCACCATCCGGTATTTTCGCCGTGTGGACCCGGTTTTCCGGGGGACATTTATGATCCGGAAAAAACCGTGAAGGACCGCCAGAGGACAGTTTCCATCCAGGAAGACCAGGGAGGTTCCCCGATGTGTAGTCATATGCGTACCCAGCCGACACCGAAGCGACCGATAATGACTGCTCACCAGTTCGGGCACCTCCTGTGCCCGGGAGGAGACCCTTATGATTACACTATCAACCCCCAAGACCATCCACGATCACCTACCATCCTCTGCCGTCGTCCCATCCGGGGCTCGAAAACCCTGCTTTACAATCGGGACCCTGATCACCAGGGCAGAGCTTGAACGGAACGAATGGCAGGACAAGTAACCGGGTTGGTGCACCACTGAGCTGCACATCACATCTGAACTTTTCAGCTGTGCTGTTCACCCGGACATCCTTCCGCTGCGCGATGCTGCGGTACTTTCCTAAAGGTATCAATTTCGGTATGCCCCGGCTGGCGAGAGAGAATGCATGCATTTCAGCCAATGAATCCGTGACCGGGATCTGTTCAGAATATCGCAGGATGCCGGGTCATGGCCGGACGGTGTGCCCGCTAAAGGGGGTCAGGAGGGGCACACGGGTGATGGGGGTGCGGGAAGAGGGAAATCAGGTAAAAGAGGGGTACGACCCCCCTGACCCTCCCTCGGTTCCGGATCTGCCGGTCATCAGGTTCAGACCGGAAACCGGGTGACGCAGGGGTCAGGGGGGTCGCTGGGATCGGATAAAAGAAATGGATTACCCCATGACCCCTTGGCACATGCTGATCCGGGGATCAGAGGAAAAACAACATTCCAGCACGGGCGACAAGGAGACCTTCAGACCGCAGCGATGACGCCGCTCACAATGGCTTCGGTGCGCCGGACGAACGGACAAGCCCCGGGTACAAGGCTGTATCTCGTGCATCTCCCTTCGTGCTGTTCGGCGATGATACTGTCTGCCCGGAAGCGCCGGATATACCACCTTACGGTTGGCGCAGTGATAGCGAGATGCCCGGCAAGCTCAGTCTGCGTGATCCCGGGACGGCTGGAAATTAATGATAAGATCCGCCCTGCGGTCGGGTTCCAGAGATGCTGGAGGACCGTGCGCTCGAGAGGTGTGTACCGTCCGTGGTTCTCGTAATAGCGGACGATCCCGTGGTCCCGCCCAACAACGATCCGCGTGGTGGATTCCAGCTGATCGAGGTGATACCGGAGGGTCTCGCGGTTCATGCCCAGTTCCGATACGATCCCTGCCAGATCGATGCCAGGCCGGGCGACGATTGCCGTGTAGACTGCAGCCCGTTCCGGATGATCGAGGACATTCTTCGGATAGATCCTACGGATACCAGAGACCCGGCCGGTTGCACCCGACGTGCCGGGAAAGACCGGGTAGGCTGAGCCGCTGCACGGCGAGGACTCCTGTCCACCCGAACGCGGGAGGGGTTCTCCCCGTGTCGTGGCTGCCGATGCCTGCCGGGACTCCTGGCAGTTACAGCCGGCAGACGGCCCTTCATTTTGCCCGGACCCTCCGTGCATCGGCATCATGGTCGAACCTGCCAGTACGCCGGATGCAGCAACGGGTGATGCTGCGACGGCAAGCATCAGGAAGATCATAGCCCATGCACTCGTGCGGATCATAATCAGGTACCTGTTCACAATTGTTACTACATAATCCTTGGTTTTGTGGCAGGAGATGGCAGATTCCGGTTTCCGGATGAAGAGGGAGGAGTCAATTGTCCCCTCCCGCATTGCACGCCTCATCATCTCCGGAAGGTTCGCATTTCGGATGCTTACTTCCCGGAAACAACTGCACTGATGTGGCCGGCATGCATCATCAGGAAGACCACGCCCACGACCACGGCAATTGCCAGCATTGTTCGTCTTTCCATAGTAATTCCTCATCTTTCCGGCCGGGACAGACATGATCAGCCGGATACCGTTCCGGGTCTACTGTGGTTTACTGCAACAGCCATTCGTTCCCGTAGCTACGACCGGTGCCTGGGACGGTACAGGCACGGTCCCGGTACTGTCCTCGACAATGAGCTTCCCGTTACCCATACCCATGTTACAGTGGATGGGGAACGTGCCGGCCGTGTCTGCGGTGAACTCGATCACGTTGTCGCTGGACTGGATGTATTTGCTGATCCCGTACCCGTCGATATTGACGGTGCTCATGCATCCGACGAGGGTGTTCGTGTCACCTTCGATCCGCACCTTCGTCCCCTGTTTGACCCGTATCTCAGCCGGGGTGTACTGGTACCCGTTGAAGCCCAACGTGAACGTCTGGGTTGTCCCGTTTCCCGGAGCGGGTACGGAAACCGGCTGCGTCGGGGATGCTGATCCCGCTGCCTGTGCTTTCAGCGTGTTCCCGGCCCCGGCGCTCGCCGGGCTGAGAACGAGAATCGCAATGATCGACACTATAATCACCACAAGTGCCGCGGTCATCGTTTTGTCCATAGTTTCAACCTCCTTTATCAAATCCAGCCTGCATTCACTACGGCATGCTCACGCCAAGCGCGAAGTACGCCGCTGTACCGATCGCCATCACCGTAACGGTAAACGCGATCGCCCCTTTGTTCTCCCGAATCCATTCGCTGATCTTCATCTGATCCACCTAGAGCCTCGCCCACCGTAGCGTGAGCGCGTTGGTTACCACCGATACACTCGACATCGCCATCGCTCCTCCCGCGATGATCGGCGAGAGGAGGATCCCGAATGATGGGTAGAGCACGCCCGCTGCAATCGGGATCCCGATAACATTGTAGACCAGCGCCCAGACCATGTTCTGCTTTATCTTGCTGACCGTCTTCCTCCCGAGCCGGATCGCCCGCGGCACGTCCTGCGGGTCCGAACGCATCAGGACGACCGTACCGGCCTCCATCGCCACGTCCGTGCCCGAGCCCATCGCGATCCCGATGTCGGCCTGGGCAAGGGCCGGCGCATCGTTGATCCCATCGCCGACCATCACGACTTTCAACCCCGACTCCTGGAGCTTCTTCACGTACACAGCCTTGTCCTGCGGAAGAACCCCGGCAAAGACATTCGTGATGCCGGCGGTCTTTGCAATCGCCCTGGCAGTCCGCTCGTTGTCGCCCGTGATCATCCAGGTCTCGATCCCGAGGATCCTGAGGTCCTCCACGGCTTTTGCGCTGGTCGGTTTTATCGTATCAGCCACGGCGATGATCGCACGCGGTACGCCGTCCACCTTCATCACCATCGCGGTCTTGCCCTCTTCCTGGAGACGGACGATCGTTTCCCCGGTGCCGGCATCAGGTATACCCTCCTCCGGTTTCCCGAGGTACACGGATCGCCCGCCTACCGTTGCCGAGACTCCGGAGCCCGGGATCGCGGAGAAGTCCGTGACATCCCCGTGAATGGCGCCCTCCGCCTTCGCGTAGTCGACGATCGCCTCGGCAAGCGGGTGTTCGGAGTTCCGTTCTACTGCATATGCGTACCCGATAAGGAGCCCGCGTTCTGCTTCCGGTCCTGCTGTGATGAAATCCGTTACTTTCGGTTTCCCTACCGTGATCGTCCCGGTTTTGTCGAAGACCACCGCGTTGATCTTATGCATCATCTCGAGGCTCTCGGCGCTCTTGATCAGGATCCCCCGCTGTGCGCCGATCCCCGTCCCTACCATGATCGCCGTCGGCGTTGCCAGGCCGAGCGAGCACGGGCAGGCCACCACGAGCACCGCGACTGCCACCATGAGGGAGAACGAGAACGGCTGCCCGAGCACGACGAACCAGACAAGGAAGGTCGTGATGGCGAGGAGGATGACGACCGGTACGAAGATACCGCTCACCTTGTCGGCGAACCGCTGGATATCTGCCTTGCTCCCCTGCGCATCCTCAACGAGCCGCACGATCTGGGAGAGGACCGTGTCGCCCCCGACTTTGGTCGCCTCGAACCGGATCACCCCGTGCTTGTTGATAGTGCCGCCGATGACACCGGAGCCCTTCGTCTTCTCGACCGGTATGCTCTCCCCGGTGATCATGCTCTCGTCGACTGCCGATCCTCCCTCGACAACCGTGCCGTCGACCGGGATCTTCCCGCCCGGCTTCACGAGCACGAGGTCGCCGACAGTCACGTCACCGATCGGGATCTCGTTCTCGGTCCCGTCCCGGATGACCGTCGCCACCTTCGGGGTGAGGCTCATCAGCTGCCGGATCGCCTCACTCGTCCTGCCTTTTGCGAGGGCCTCGAGGTACTTCCCGAGGATGACGAGCGTGATCAGGACCGCGGCGGTCTCGAAATACTGCTCTTTTACCAGCCCGAGCATCGCCGCTACGCTGTACCCGTAGGCTGCGCTCGTGCCGACCGCGATCAGCGTATCCATGCTCGCGGTCCGGTTCTTCAGGGCACTCCATGCCCCGAGGTAGAAACTCTTTCCCGCGATGAACTGGACCGGGGTGGCGAGCAGGAAGAGGACGAGCATCCGGTACGGCAGGTCCATGAAGACCATGCCGGTCAGGAGCGCCGGGATGGCAAAGATCGCGCTGAAGACGAGGAAGAACTTCAGGCTGGCGATCTCCTTCTCACGTACAAGGCGCTCGCTGTCAGGATCGGTGCCGATCTTTGACGGGTACCCTTTCGACGTGATGAGGGCCACGAGTTTCTGCTCATCGGTCTGCGATTCGTCGTACTCCACCCGGGCCTTCCGCGACGCATAGTTCACGTTGACATTCACTACCCCGGGTGCTTTCTTAAGCGCCCGCGAGATGAGGGTCGAGCAGGATGCACAGTGCATCCCCTCGACATTGATCTCAACTTTCTTCACCATAATCAGAAACTCCCGAGGACGGTACCCGCTTTCGGCCCGTACACGAAAATGACCGTCAGGGCCAGGTCTATGGCCAGCGCCATGACGATGAACCCGTTCCCGTCGATCTTCACCATCTCAGGAGTCATGTTCCCGTACTCCTTGTACAGCATATAGCTGAACGCGAGGAGAAGCGCCCCCTCGACTGCGGTGAGGATAAAGAGGAACGGGACGAGGCGGTCGAAGATCATCATGACGGAGAGCATCGCTCCCATCGTACCTGCCATCAGGCCGCCCATGATCCCTTCCATCACGCCCATGACCCCGCAGTACCGTCCCGTGTAATACCCGAAGGCCATGCCAACCGCCATGCCGACGAGGCTCCCTACAAACATCCCATCGGTCGCACCGGCAAACGCACCGATCAGGAAGCCTCCCGCCATGCCGAAGGTCATGCCGGTCATCATCCCGCACATGCACGAGAAGCTCTTCCGGAACGCATACGCGTGGTAATAGGCGAAGAGTAGCGCCACCACGGAGATCGCGGTGAGGAGCATGACACTCCAGTAAGCGGAGAGGAACCCGGGGATGCGGCTGAATACGAACATATACAGCAGTACCTGGGCAGCAAGGACAAAGAAGAGGGCGTCAAATGAGTATTTGACCAGCAGGTTCTCGGTCTCAAAGCCATTCTCCCCGGTGTACACGGATCTGATGAAATCGATCCCACGATGAATGGACCCCGCCTCGAACCCATCCTGTGCCTCCTCGCCAGGGAGGAGGGTCTGGTACCCCTTTTCGAGGAGCGTGTTCCGGATCTCATTGAGCTGTTTGCCTGAACTGCAGGCGAGCACGATCCGGTTGTTCACCATATCGAACTCCCTGATACAGGCACCCTCGAATTTCATGACGGTACGCTCGATGATCTTCCCGCAGGAATCGCAGTGCATACCGTGGAGGGTGAGTTCTGCCTCGGTGAGTTTACCGTTCACTTCCCGGGCACCGGATGCATCCGGGGTACCTGCGCCTGAGGGGATCTTGTCTGCGTTCACCTTCTTCGCTGGTGCGGCCGGGGTACGGCGGGGCTTTCGTTTCTCTAGTGTATCTTTTGTATCGTCCATGGGGTCCTGCCTGAAAGTACCGCACTATGGTTCAGACGGAGAAACCCTCTCCTCGGATCGCGGTTTTGATCTTCTCAAGAGTCTCATTCGAATCGTACGCTACGGTAACTGCACCGGTGGCGTGGTCGACTGACACGGCCTTCGCACCCTTGATCTCGCTTATCGCATCTTCAACGAGCATCTTGCAGGCGGTACAGTGCATTCCCGAAACCTTCAGTGTCGTTTCCATCGTTCTACCTCGTTTTAACAAGAATCTCTTTTGAGCAAGTATCCGTTGGGAGGATCATATAAAATGTGTTCTCACAGGATCATCTCCGTATTCCCTGAACCGGGAGACGAACTTGTGATAAGAGGTATAATAACTCTGGTCTGACACTGTTTCAAACCGGCCATGAAGAATGAAACGCCACGGATCTGCCGGGAAAATGAGTAATCTGCATGATGCCACACACACCCATACCGGAAACCCCGCACCGCAGTCTTCGGACCGTGCTTATCGGCATTGCAATAGTGCTTCTCCTTGCCGCAGTACTCATCCCGCCGGTCTCCGCCCACTGCCCGTTATGCACTGCCGGCGCGGCGGTGGGAGTCGGCATCGCCCGGGCACTGGGGGTCGATGACGCGATCGTCGGGCTCTGGCTCGGGGCATTTGTGGCGGCCTCTGCGTTATGGATCGACCGGATCCTCATCAAAAAAGGGATCCGGTATCCCCTCCAGGGACCAATACTCGTAGTCATCTCCTTCCTGGCATTCGCCATCCCCCTGTATTACGCGGGAATCATCACGGATACCGGGATTGTGCGATCGATGCCGGATTACCACAGCCTCCTCGGGATGGAAACGTTCGGGTTCGACCGGTTATTCTCCGGCTTGGTCGTCGGCACCATCCTGGTCACGGGGGTCTTCACCACCAGCGATTACATCACGGCAAAGCGGGGAATGCGGTTGTTCGGCTACCAGGGGATGATCCTGATGGCCGCAGCACTTGTCATCGCCACGGTACTCGTATGGAAAACAGGATAAAAAAGGTCAGTATCATGGACAAAAAGTATCTCATAAGTATCGCAGTCATCCTTGCGCTCGCGGGAGTGACGATCTTCGTCTTCCTGCCTCACGGTGCGCAGGCTTCCCAGGGGAACTCCACCCTTCCGGCGTATGCGCTCACGAGCGACAGGATAAAAGAGGCATATATCTTTGCCCGGGACAACCCGGAGAAACTGGACGGCATCCGCTGCTATTGCGGCTGCATGCAGATGGCCCACAACGGAAGGATTCACAAGCGGGGGCTGCTCGACTGTTTCATCCAGGAGGACGGGTCATATGATTCACACGGCGCGTACTGCCAGATGTGTGTCGATGACACCCTCCAGGTAAAGTCACTGTACGCACAGGGCATGACAAAGACCCGGATCCAGGCAGTCATCGATGCGAAACATGCCACGGGACAGTGAGGGGATGTTCCCTGCAGAAAGAATAAAATTGGTAAACCGATAGCATCGTTCAGGTCAATTACATTTCAGAGGGATATCATTGACACAGGAAACCAAGCCAGAAGAAGAGTCCCCACGCGGAGTATCCGTCCCGTCTTCGAAGAACGCTACCGCGCTCCTGCCGGGGAAATGGAGACTTATCGCCCCCCTGGGGGGGATTTTCATCATTCTCATCGCATTTCTCGCGTTCTCCTCCGGTTTTTTTCCCCCTGCCCCGGGGAATGCCGTCACGCCGTCCGCATGCGGGGATAAAGTTCTCCAGTTTGTCAACGCGAACCTTGTCCAGCCCGGAACCTCTGCATCCCTTGTCTCTGTGAGTAATACCGGGGGCATCTATGCATTCACCCTCCGGTACCAGTCACAGAACACGACGGTGTTCACAACCGGCGACTGCACCAATCTCTTCGTCAACCCGATTAACATGAGTGCACCTGCCGCACCTCCGGTCCAGCAGCAGCCACCGAAAAAATCCTCCCGCCCGGAGGCAGACCTGTACGTGATGGCGTTCTGCCCCTACGGCACCCAGGCAGAAACAGCGATGGGGCCGGTTGAGGACCTCCTGGGATCGAAGGCCGACATCCGGATCCGGTACATTACCACGATCAGTGGCAACACGACAGACTCCGTCCAGTCCCTGCACGGCAAGGCGGAGGCACAGGAAGACCTCCGGCAGGTCTGCATCAACCAGGATTATCCGGGCCAGCTCTGGAATTACGTGAAGCTGTTCGACGAACAGTGTTATCCCCAGCGGGGGAATGAGACAGCGTTCGAGGCCTGCCAGCAGAATGTGACCTCCGCATTGAATATGGACGCAGCGAAGATCACCTCTTGCGCCACCGGGTCCGACGGGCTGGCGCTCCTCAAAGCCGATGAGATGGATGCAGGCGCGAACGGGATCTCGGGCTCCCCCACGCTGCTCGTCAACGGTGTGGAGTATTCCGGTGCCCGTACACCGGAGGCATACAAGGAGGCGATCTGCAATAGTTTTGATACGGCGCCTTCTGAATGCACCACCACGCTCTCCAACGCGACAACAACCAACAGTGGCGGTGGATGCGCATAATCATTTTTTCCGGCCACCATTTTCAACGGTGGCCGACTCTATTCTGGTAAAAATAACACACCATCGGGAAGGAGTGGCAATTTCGGATGCAGATGCCGGAGGAGAAGTATGAAGGATAGAAAACTGAAGGAACTCCTTTCTCCCTCCCCGCTGGGGCGGTAAGGTCCGTTTTTTTGACAGGACCGGATCCCGGTATCTCCCCTGGATCGGATGATCGGTCACCCGCGACTCGATCTCCAGCCCGTATTTCTGGATATCTGCCACTGTATCGTTGCTAAATGGGGTCATTTCTTTGCCCATAAAGGCATTCAGATTGCCAATACATGGCTGAAATGGCCGTTTCCCGGAATCAGGGTGCGTCTTTTCGCTGAAATGTTGCCTGCCGGACTCCCGTAAGGGGTAATCGGAGGCTGAAATGGCTCATGTTGACTGCATCTCAGAAAACCTCCCCAATCCTCCCGATACCGCGACAAAGGAGAAGAAGAGTACCGGAGGGAACTTTCGCACGTCCAAATGGTTGAGCTACCGATTGTACAGGTGCTCCAGCACATTCAGGTATTCGCGGTTGTCAGTATAGATAAAAAAACCGATTGCATCAGATGAAGTGAAAATCCTTATTTAAGAGTATCACCGGCGGGGCACTCGTTCAGAGCGGCGCATCGGTGATGTTGATCCCGGCATTGACCATACGCTCGCGGATCAGGTCTGCTACATCGAACTGTTTCCGGGCCCGGAGCTCAGCCCGGATATCGTGCAGCACACTCAAAGGTGCGCTCGTCTCGCGCAGGAAATTGATACCGAGGATCGCGCCGTACTCCCGTAGGGCACTGATATCCCCGCTTGCAGCAAGTCCCTGGACCGCCGCAAGTGCCATCGGGGTATTGAGGTCCGCCTCCATCGCTTCCCTGAATGCCTTCCTGCCGGCCTCGTTCACACCGTAGTCCTTCTTTGCCACTGCACGTATGTGTTCGAGTGCCTTTGCCGCATTGGCCATTCCCTCTTCGGTTGCCTGGAGCGGGGAGCGGTAATGCGAGAGGAGGATGAAGTACCGGAGCACATCCTTGTTCCAGGACTTCAGAGCATCCCGTATGGTGACGAAGTTCCCGAGGGACTTGGACATCTTCTCTCCCTTCACGGTCAGGAACCCCGTGTGCAGCCAGTACCTGACCATCGGGTGTTTTCCTTCCAGCGACTCCATCTGCGCAATCTCCGCCTCGTGATGGGGGAAGATCAGGTCCAGTCCGCCGCCATGCATGTCGTACTGCTGCCCGAAGTATTTCTCGGAGATCGCTGTGTCCTCGATATGCCAGCCGGGCCTGCCCCGGCCCCACGGGGAATCCCAGGTATACTCGCCGTACTCCCCGGTCTTCCAGAGTGCAAAATCGTGCGGATTGTGTTTTGTGGCATCCGTCACGCGGCTGACGCGTTTTGCCCGTTCCTGACCAGAGAGTTCCCCATTGCCATCGAACGTGTCCAGGTTGAAATAGACCCCGTTCTCCGTGACATAGGCCACACCCCGGGCGATCAGGCGCTCCACCTGGTCGATGATCTCCGGGATATGGGTAGTGGCCCGGGCATAGTAACTGACTGCATCGATACCGAGGCTGTGCATGTCCCGGAGGTATTCGGTCTCGAACTTCCGGGAGAGCTCGTTCTGGGATATGCCCTCCTCCTTGGCACGGTTGATGATCTTGTCGTCCACGTCCGTGATATTCTGGAGATAGAAGACTTCCTTACCAGTCGACCGGAGGTACTTTACCAGCACGTCGAAGACCACATAGGTCCGGGCATGGCCCAGGTGCGAATAATCGTAGACCGTGGGACCGCAGACAAACAGGTACACCCTGTCCGGGTGAAGGGTCACGAGCGGCTCTACGGTTTTCGATAACGTGCTGTACAGTTCCATGACAATCTTCCGATACTAAGCGCCGGCGGAGGGAGTCGAACCCCCAGACATCCGCTTTGCAGGCGAAGGCATTAAACCGTTCTGCCACACCGGCCCTGGTACTGATCGTGTTGTGTATCCCCCGGGAATCACTGAATCCTTACGATATAAACCCGGTTCATCCGGGACGCATCTTCCGGAATCCTGCAACGATAGAAATTATCAGCAGTGTGCCTGAGGCGAGCGGGGATATTCGGGGGAAATGATCTTGCCTCAATCACTCCATTTCCTGCACAGTATAAATCATTCAGGCGATTAAAAACCTCGCATTCAGGCCAAATTTGACAGGACTGTTACTACTGCCCTGTTTCCCGGCTGCCGGCCCCGGTCTGCCGTTCATGGCCAATGATGGAGGGGGGATCTGGACAGAACTGCCCTGACGAAGACATGCCTCTATCTCCAGAAAATCAGGCAGGATCCGGAAATCGCCCATATCTCTACATTTTTATAACCCCGGGGTCAACAGGTAGTAGCCAAAATCACGATCGTGAACATGACCCAGATTACCACCGGACCGGGAACAGGGAAGGTCGTTCCCGGCAATACAATCCCTGGAGTGCGAGGTTGCGTGGCCCCTGCAGAGAGTGTACGCAACCATCCCGGTGTTTCCGGCACCCGTATCTCCGCTCCTTTTTCAGCTTGTCGGCAGTAACTGCCACCCCGGGCCACCGGCAATCATGCTTTTTGCCGGATGCTGGTGAATTCCCGTGCACCTGTTTTCCTGATGTACAGGAAATTCGCGAGAGAAAGGAGATGCAAAAATGAACCAGATGGAGGACGACGATGAGATATTATGACAGCATTGGAGAACTGATCGGGAACACCCCGCTGGTCCGGCTCAATAAGGTGATGCCGGAAGGGACGCGGCCGCTCGTGCTTGCAAAAGTCGAGAGCTTCAATCCCGGAGGGAGTGTCAAGGACAGGACGGCAGCGAACATGGTGGACCAGGCGGAACGGGCAGGGCTGATCCGGCCCGGGGGAACGATTGTCGAGCCCACCGCGGGAAATACCGGGGCAGGCCTCGCGATTGCAGCGGTGCTGCGCGGGTACAAAGTGATCTTCACCCTGCCCGAGAAGATGAGCATGGAGAAGGAATATCTGCTGCGGGCATACGGGGCGGAAGTGATCCGGACCCCGACCAACGTGCCGCCCGACGATGAGCGCAGTTACTACAAGGTGGCAGCGAGAGTGGCCCGTGAGACCCCGGGTGGTTTTGTCCCCAACCAGTTCGAGAACCCGAACAACCCGGCTGCGCATTATGCCACGACCGGCCCGGAGATCTGGCGGGACACCGGTGGTCATGTCACCCACTTCGTTGCCGGTCTCGGGACCGGAGGGACGATCTCCGGTGCCGCACGCTATCTCAAGGAGAAGAACCCTGATATCAAAATCATCGGCGTGGACCCCGAGGGCTCCCTCTACCACCACGTCTTTCACGGTACGGAACCTCACCTTCACCCCTACAAAACGGAGGGGACGGGAGAGGATTTCATACCGAAGACCGTGGACATGGCAGTCCTGGACGACATGATCGCCGTTGAAGACAGGGATGCCTTCCGGATGACGCGGCGCCTTGCCCGCGAGGAAGGGCTCCTCGTCGGCGGGACATCGGGCGCCTCTGTCTTTGCCGCGGCACAGGTCGCAAAGGACCTTACCGAAAAAGACGTACTCGTGGTGCTGCTCCCGGACACCGGGCGTAATTACCTGAGTTCGATCTTCAACGACGAGTGGATGAAGGCCAATGGATTCGCGGATGTGATCTGATATGGGCTTCGATACCCAGGCAATCCATGCCGGCGAGGAGCCGGATTTTGACGGGCATCCCAGCGGTGACGTGGTGGTCCCGATCCACCTCTCATCCACCTTTGCCCGAAGAGATGTAGACGAGCCAACTGGGGGCTTTGAGTATTCCCGGAGCGGGAACCCCACACGGTTTGCACTCGAGAAGAAACTGGCAGCGATTGAGGGGGCCCGGTACGGTCTTGCGTTCTCCTCGGGGCTTGCCGCGGAGACCACGCTCTGCTTAAGCCTCCTGAAAGCAGGAGACCACGTGGTCGCCTTCGACGACCTTTACGGGGGGACCCGGCGCCTCTTCACCCGGGTCTTCCAGGAAAATTATGGCATCGGCTTCTCGTACGCCGATGCCCGGGACCCGGAGAATATCAAAGCAGCGATCCGCAAGGACACAAAGATTATCTGGCTGGAGTCGCCGACAAATCCGTTGCTCCGGCTCTGTGATATCCGTGCGATCGCGGGGATCGCCCACGATGCAGGGGCACGGGTCGTGGTAGACAACACATTTGCAAGCCCGTACTTCCAGCAGCCGATCGGGCTTGGGGCTGATGTTGTAGTCCACAGCACGACCAAGTACATCAACGGCCATAGCGATTCGATCGGCGGGGCACTTGTCACGTCCGATGAAGAACTCTTCCGGAAACTCCGCTTCCACCAGAATACCGCGGGCGGGATCCTCTCGCCGTTCGACAGTTTCCTGGTCTCACGGGGGATCAAGACACTGGCGCTGCGGATGAAGCGGCACGAGAAGAATGCGCTTGCTGTGGCTGAGTTCCTGTCAGGGCATGCGAAGGTTGCCGCCGTCTACTATCCCGGCCTCGCCTCGCACCCCCAGCATGCGTTGGCCCGTAAGCAGATGAAAGGGTTCTCGGGTATGCTCTCCGTTGAGCTGAAAGGTGGGGAGGCCGAGACCAGGAAGTTCCTCCGGCACCTGCACCTCTTCGCGCTCGCAGAGAGTCTCGGGGGCGTCGAGTCCCTGATCGAACACCCGGCAACGATGACGCATGCTTCGATCCCTCCGTCGGAACGCAAAAAAGTGGGTATCAGTGATACCCTGGTGCGGATCTCCGTGGGGATCGAGAACGCTGACGACCTTCTCGCGGATCTCGACCAGGCACTGGGAACCATCTGATCATGTTCTGCCGGGCAAAACCGGCACCGGTTCAACTATTTTTTCCATCCGGCCCCGGGATATACAGGAGGAAGTTGTCCAGCACAGTTCAGGGGAATCTCCCGACCGTGAGGGGGACTCGAGAGGCCCGTCCCGGTACCTGCCGGCCCGGATGTCCCGGGTTCCGGACTATATAGCCGGGTATCGTGCGTTCCTGACGTTTTTTAAACGGATTAAAAAAGATCCGGGATAGATCCGGGGAGATTCAGGTGATCATCGTGGAGAGTGATCTGCTTTTCGCCATCTCTGCAGCGGATGCGGCAAATACCAGCTGGTCCTGGACCCGGCTGCCTTCTGCAAAGGAAGCCAGGGAATCCGGGGCGGGCATGGACGGGCTCCTGAATCCCAGTTCTGTACAGGAAGGAATGATATGCCAGTACAGGACCTTTCTCCTGAACTGGTCGCTGTCCCGGAAAAACCCGTACCCGAGGGTTCCGTAGCTCACAGCTGTTCCGCCTCCTGTGCAGCAAACTGCCCGAAGACGGCATTGGACGAATAATCATAGTAGTGCATGAGGGTGCAGACAGTGTTCATGTGGGTACGTGCCCGTTCGAAACGGCCGAGAACCTGAACGGTATCAAGGTACAGTTCAACCAGATCCTCGGTTGTTCCATATGACTCATCGTCCTGGAGGTTTGCCAGGTGCTGAAAGAAGAACCGGTCGTGCAGGTGCAGGTGGTTCCTCGCAACAGCTACCGCCCTGTCAAGCTCGTCAACCGCGGTGACGATGGCGGATAGGTTGTTGAGAATTTTATGCCGGTATTCCCGGCGCTTCTCGCGGTCTATAGTTGTCTGCATGGTTAGTATACAGGTCGCCTTGTATGCATATAAGGAATATTTTAGGGGCAAAAATTGCACAAATTTATGAGCGACAGAAATAATTTTTCGGGGGAACACGGGCGCAGGTAAGAACTTCAACGGCGTAAACAGCCATTTCAACGGGTTATCCGGTTTCCCTGCACATTGTCCGGCACCCCTGGGACCTGACCGTGAGCCCGATCAAGATCTACGTGGTCCCCGCGGGCTCTGCCACATCGTCTTTGGTGTTTTCGCCAATCCCTGTTTGATCCACTAAATGGGAAAATCTGAGAAATTACCAATCTCTGCCAACCATGTCACTACGGCGATATTACCAATTTCATTTTCCAAATACTTCAGGCCATTTTTGCGGATTTCTACATCGGTAAATACCATACAGTTCGATAAAGTCGTTGAGGATTTTGAAAAAACCCCAAAATCTCCGAGGATACGATCGTCCTATCCAAGAGGGTAATAAATGGGAAGGTTCTTTGGGGTAAATCAAAATCGTCTGTCGTGAAACAATCTTTGACACGGCATATCTGGAGTACAACAAACGGAGTTGACTTTTCATGGCAAAAGCATATTTGAAAATTGATATAGATACTGGAAAAGAGAATGAAGTAAAAGCTGCATTGAAAAAGATCAGCGGAGTAAAAAGTGCAGACTTTGTAACAGGAACGCAGGATCTTCTGGCATCAATTGAAGGTAAAAATTATGAAGAAATCGTGACAAAAACTTTGAGTGAAGTAAGGAAGGTCAAGGGGATAAAAAAGACGATAACAGACTTTGTGTTTGAATGGGCTTGATAGTCTGAACAATTTCCTGAAACATCAAAAACCCCCTTATCTTCGATAGTAACATCGGGCAGATTCCGGGAGTCCATCCATTCTCATGGATGGGAAGCCCGCCCCCGGCAGCGTTCATTCTCGGTATGCCATTCGGGATCATCATTCATCCCTGTAATACCGCAACCGTTACGGTTCTCATTGCCCTCGCATCAACAGCATCCGGCGTGATTGGAGGGCTGGGCGCATTCCTCGTTTGCGGTCTTAGGATAAACGTGCCCTGATGAGGGATCATTTAATGGATGATAGTCCGGTTCCTGTGGATGAGTCTTTCTTCAGGCATTTCCTTCGACGACGCAGAAACTATATGTATTGACAACAGTGAAGTACTACCATAATTCACGATTGTGAATTTTCCCGGAGTTCGGATGACGGGTCAACCGGCCCTCATGAGGGAAACAACAGGAGCGGATTCCCCCGTTCCCAGTCAGTCCGCCCATCCGGGCAAATACATCCGAGGGGGTGAAAAACCTGGCAAAACTGGTAGCTCTTGTCTCAGGTGGTATTGATTCACCGGTTGCGGCCTATCTCATGATCCGCCGCGGCGTCGAGATCGTGGCCGTCCACATGGACAACCGCCCGTTCACGGATGACAAAAACCTCGACAAGGCCCTGCACCTGGTCCGTCACCTCCGGGACCTGACCGGGAGCCCGATCAGGACATACGTAGTTCCCCATGGACCAAACCATATCGTCTTTGCCCGGAACTGCAACCGCCACCTGCACTGCCTCTTCTGCCGGCGCATGATGTACCGGGTAGCGGAACGGATAGCGGAACGGGAGGGAGCGGTCGGGATCCTGACCGGTGAGTCGATGGGGCAGGTGGCCTCGCAGACCGTCCAGAACATCAACGTAGTGAACCAGGTCGCGAAGCTGCCGATCATCCGTCCGCTCATCGGCCTTGACAAAGTCGAGATCATCGAAATCGCCCGGAGGATCGGGACATATGAGATCTCCACGCTCCCGGGCCTCTGCTGCACCATCGTGCCCAAACAACCCTCGACAGCCGCAAAACTCCCGGATGTGCTTGCCGAAGAGGGGAAGATCGATATCAACGCGCTTGTAGAGAAGTCTCTGGAGGGGATGTATGTACTCGCTCCTGAAGCCCTGTAAGACCTCGGCCGCGTTCGAGGCGATCCCCCGGGAACGGTTCAGCCTCGACCTTGACCGGTGCGAGGAGATCTTAAGACCTGTCTGCACGATCGTAGCCCATGCCGGTGTCCTCCTGATCGTGAACGACCGGTGCGAGGTCTCGATCCACCGGGACGGGCGCCTCATCCTGAAGACAGATGTACAGGATCTTGCGATGGAGCAGGCCGGACGCATTGCCGGCTGGCTGGATGGAACGGATGCGATGCGGAAGCACTGCAATTCCCGGGGACCGGAACAGCGCCCCCGCAACTGAGGAAAAGAGCGCGGCCCAAAACCGGGTTCCGGATACCCGCCGGCCGGGAGTCTTGCGGGGAGTTACAACCCGATATACCGGGCATAGAGCGAACGTGCCGCAGCCTCATCCTTCGTCCCTTTGATGATCACCCGTCCATCCCGGAAGATGGAGAGCTCATCTGTTCCTGACCGGAAGGTGAGCATGTATGGAGTGAATTTTACCTCACCGAGTGGTTTGAGCCTTACCTCCAGTTCCTCGAGCGGGATCTCCATCGGAGCTGCAGGCGTGATCTGGATCGCGTCACGCCCGCAGAGCGAGGTGATCATCTCCCGGGACACGGCATCCAGGAAGTCCAGCTGCCCCTCCCCGCAGCACGGGCAGTCCGCCCGCCGCCGCACTGCCATCCGGTCGAACGTCTGCCGCCATGCGTCGATATGGACCAGGTACGCAGTCTCATTTCTGGCCTCGAACCTGCCCGTGAGGATCTCGTAAGCGAGGGTGCATTCAAGGGATGCGATGAGACCCGGGATCGTGTTCAGGACCCCTGCAATGTCGCAGGTAGGCAGCATGCCGGGTGCGGGAAGCGACGGTATGAGGCACCGGAAACAGGGAGTGCTGCCTGGCAGGATCGGCATCACCATGCCGCTGGTCCCGACAGCACCGGCATAGATCCAGGGAATATGGTGCTTTACACAGACATCGTTGATGAGAAACCGGGTCTGGAGGTTGTCGGTGCCGTCAAGGATCACATCCGCACCGACAAGGAATTTTTCGGCATTCGATACGTTCAGGTCTTTTGTATGGGCCTCAACCGCAACAGAACTGTTGATCTTCCCCAGGATTTCAGCAGCAGAAACGGCCTTCGGGCGGTTGATATCCTCTTCGGTGTACAGGATCTGCCGCTGCAGGTTGTGCAGTTCCACAAGATCGCGGTCGATCAGCACGACCTGCCCGATCCCGGCCCGAACCAGGAAATTCGCAGCAGAACTTCCCATGGCCCCAAGGCCGACGATGACCACCCGGCTATCGTTGAGCCTGTGCTGCCCTTCCGTACCTATCTCGGGGAGGAGGCTCTGGCGACAGTACCGGTCCTGAGACCGGTTGCCGGGATCCGGCGGCGTCCCGGCACCATCTCCTTCCGTGGGTTTCATCTGGTCATCACCTGCCTCCCGGAAGTTCAGCGTTCCCAGTCTCCTGCGATCTTCCTTACGGCATCAACGAGCAGGTCTGCATCTTCGATCGTATTGTAACAGTGCAGGCTTGCCCTCACCGTCCCGTCCGCAAGGCCCAGGTGCTGCATGAGGGGCATGCAGCAGTGGTGGCCCGACCGGACCATGATGTCTGCCTCCCCGTCGAGCATGACGGCAACGTCATGGGGGTTGAGCCCCCGTATCGTGAACGAGATGACCCCGATCCGGTCCCCTGCCGGCCCGGGCCCGAAGACCTCCACGTTCCCTATCCCGGCAAGGCCTGCGAGGATGCGGCGGGTGAGATCCTGCTCGTGGCGTTGTATATCCTCCATGCCGAGCGCTTCCAGGTACCCGACGGCACGGCCAAGGCCGATGGCCCCGGATATATTCGGGGTCCCTGCCTCGTACCGCTCGTAACCGCCCGTGAGGGTATATCCCGCAGCAGTGACCTGCTCAATACTTCCGCCACCGACGAGCAGGGGCTCGAGACCGGGATTCTTCATGAAAAGGACCCCGGTACCTGTGGGACCGAGCATCTTGTGCCCGGAGAAGCAGAGATAGTCGCAGCCCAGCTGTTCCACGTCAACTGGTATATGGGGGACTGACTGGGACCCGTCAACAAGGAGGAGCGCTCCGTGGTCATGGCAGATTTTTGCAAACTCGCCGACGGGCACCACATTCCCGAGCACGTTGGAGGCATGGGTGATGGCCACGAGCCGGGTCTTCTTCGTGATGACTGCTTCAAGGGCAGACGGGTCCAGGGTTCCATCCGGTCCGGGGGTGAGCAGACGGAGATCGATCCCCTGCCGGTCGCGGAGGCGCATCCAGGGAAGGAGATTGCTGTGGTGCTCGACAAGGCTCGTGATCACCTCGTCTCCGTTCTGCCACGGGAGTCCCGAGGCCACCGTGTTGATCGCCTCGGTGGAGTTCCGGGTAAAGACGAGTTCCCCCTCCTGCGCATGGATGAATTTTCTGACCTTCTCGTGGGCATCCCGGTACTTCTGGGAGGCCTGCTGGGCGAGCCTGTGGACTCCCCGGCCGGCATTTGCCCGGTACCTGCGCTCGTACTCGAGCATTTCCTGAAGGACCGGTTCCGGCGAGAGGCTCGTCGCGGCACTGTCCAGGTAGCAGACCTCGGAGAGGAGGGGGAAATCCTTCCGGATATCAGCGGGAATCATGGAACCCCGCGGAATGGATTCTTACCTCGAAGCATGCAGCGATCTCCTGCGTTCATATGAGTGTCCTTTTCATGTTCCGGCATAAGCGTTCACATCAATCGTTTGTATCCGGGTTGGGCGATCCTTCATATATCCGGGGCTTGGTTTCCTCCGGGACGTATCGGTTTCTCCCCGTGAATTTACCCTCGTAAATGATCCTGTGCAGGAGCACCTCCACAACGGGAAGAGTTCACGGGAAGTGAGCCCCATGATTCAGGCTCCCAGAACTTTCTGCTGGATCATCAGGATGGCGATACCGATGAGCAGGATACCAAATACTTTTTTGATATGGTCTGGGTGGATCCTCGGGGCAAGGGATGCCCCGGCATAGGCACCGACCGCTGCACCTCCCCCATACATGACAAGAAACGGCAACGAGAGGTGCCCGAGAAGAGCATGGGTTGTGGCACCCGTGACGGAGGTGGGGATGATCGTAAGGAGAGAGGTTGCAACTGCGAAATGTACCGGGATGCCGGCACCAATAAGCGCCGGTACGAAGAACGCCCCGCCGCTGGTCCCGGTGATCCCGCTCACGAGACCGCCCATTGCGCCCCAGACCAGCAGGTGGAGACAGGGAATCCGGACCGTTCTGTCCTGATTACCGGAATCGGGATTTTCCACGGAGACGGCCGGCCCCCACGTGATCACCGGTACCAGCCGCAGGGACGGGATGAGCATCTGCAGGGACAT
>NZ_JBEKRH010000014.1:0-77386 GCF_049518935.1 Methanoregula sp. | reverse complement strand
AGTATATATCTCAGTGTGGGTTATCGATAACCACGAAAACAACTAAAACGAGGCTATTTAATGGGACAGGGTAAATTTGCAGCCAGAAAATTGGTTCGGGACTCAAATAAGTTCCGGTGGGCAGACAAGAACTACGCCCGCCGCGAGCTCAATCTCGATGTGAAGTCTGACCCCCTTGAGGGTGCGCCACAAGCGAGAGGTATCGTGCTGGAAAAGATCGGTGTTGAAGCCAAACAGCCCAACTCCGCTATCCGGAAATGCGTGCGCGTCCAGCTGATCAAGAACGGACGCCAGGTGAGCGCCTTTGCAGTCGGCGACGGTGCGATCAACTTCATTGATGAACACGATGAAGTCGAGATCGAAGGGATCGGCGGCCGTCTCGGGCGTTCCATGGGAGATATCCCCGGGGTCAGGTTCGTTGTGACCAAAGTCAATAACGTCTGTCTCCACGAAATGGTCATTGGCCGCAAGGAGAAACCGCGCAGGTGATGTGAGATGACGAACACCGAAGCAGCAACAACCGGACAGAAACTCCTGTTCAATAAATGGGATGCCTCCGAAGTCAAGGTCACAGACCCCAGCCTCATGCGCTATGTCACCCTCACCTCCATGATCATTCCCCACACCTGCGGTAAGTTCTCCCGTCAGGAATTCGGTAAGAGCAACATGATGATCGTCGAGCGGTTGATCAACCGCCTCATGCAGACCGAGAATAATACCGGAAAGAAGCAGCTTGCAATCCGGATCGTGCGGGATGCATTCGAGATTGTCAACAAGAAGACCAAACGCAACCCCATCGAAGTGCTGGTCGAGGCAATTGCCAATTCAGGTCCACGGGAAGAGACTGTCCGCCTGAAATACGGTGGCATCAATGTCCCAAAATCGGTCGACACCGCACCCATGCGCAGGGTCGACACCGCCATCGGTTTCCTCGCTGAGGCAACCCTGAAGGCATCGCGCTCCAGTAAGAAGAGCGCAAGTGCAATCCTCGCCGATGAACTGATCGCCGCCTCAAAGGGCGACATGAAGTGTTACTCGGTCGGGAAAAAGGAAGAACGCGAGCGCATTGCAAAATCCGCCCGTTAAATATCTTTTTTTGAGGTCATTTCATGTCCCGCGGCAAAAAATCGGTTGAGCGCGTAACTGAGCTCATGAAGGATCCGAAACATATTCGGAACATCGGTATTGTGGCACACATCGACCACGGCAAGACGACCCTGTCCGACAACCTGCTTGCAGGTGCCGGCATCATATCCGAAGAGCTCGCAGGCAAGCAGCTCTTCATGGACTCGGATGCCGAAGAGCAGGCCCGTGGTATCACCATCGACGCCTCGAACGTCTCGATGGTCCACGAGTACGAAGGCCAGGATTACCTGATCAACATGATCGACACGCCCGGCCACGTTGATTTTGGTGGCGACGTTACCCGTGCGATGCGTGCGGTAGACGGCGCAGTTGTACTGGTCGACGCAGTTGAAGGCACCATGCCCCAGACCGAGACCGTGCTCCGGCAGGCACTTAAGGAACAGGTGCGCCCCATCCTCTTCATCAACAAGGTTGACCGTCTCATCAATGAGCTTAAAGTCGACGAGATGGAGATGCAGATCCGGCTCGGCAAAGTGATCGACAAGGTCAACAAGCTGATCAAAGGCATGAACGAGGAAGCTTATAATAATGGCTGGAAGCTCGACGCCTCGCAGGGTACAGTCGCCTTCGGGTCCGCACTCTACAACTGGGCAGTCTCCGCACCTTTCATGAAGAAGAGTGGCATCTCGTTCAAGGTTGTGTACGACAAGTGCCGTGAAGGCGACATGAAGTACCTGGCAAAGAACAGTCCGCTCTCCGAAGTTCTTCTTGATATCGTCGTAAATCAGCTCCCCAACCCTCTCGAAGCCCAGAAGCGCCGTATCCCGGTCATCTGGCATGGAGATAAGGAGGCAAAGGAAGGCAAAGCCATGATCACCTGCGACCCGAACGGTCCGGTTACCCTGATGGTCACCGATATCTCGTTTGATCCCCATGCAGGGGAAGTCGCGACCGGCCGTCTCTTCTCCGGCCGTGTCAAGCGCGGTGACACGCTCTATGTTATGGGCTCGGCAATGAAAGAGAACCGGCTCCAGCAGGTTGGTATCTTCATGGGCCCCAAGCGTGTCGAGGTTGAGGAGATTGTGGGTGGGAACATCGCCGCAGTCACTGGCCTACGGGACGCGATTGTAGGATCTACCGTCACCAACCTCATGGAAATGACACCGTTTGAATCGCTCAAACACTACAGTGAGCCGGTCATGACGGTTGCCGTTGAAGCAAAGAACATGAAGGATCTGCCCAAGCTCGTTGAAGTGCTCCGACAGGTTGCAAAGGAAGACCCCACCCTTGGTATCGCTATCAATGAAGAGACCGGCGAGCACCTGATCTCCGGTATGGGCGAACTGCACCTTGAGATCGTCACCGGCCGTATCAAGCGTGACAAGGGTGTCGAGATCATCACGTCCGAGCCGATCGTTGTCTACCGTGAGACGGTCACCCAGAAGATCGAGGCAGTCGAAGGGAAGTCCCCGAACCGGCACAACCGGTTCTATTTCGATCTCGAAGTATTGCCTGATGAGATCGTCACCCTGATCAAAAGCGGCGAGGTCTCAATGAACCAGCCGATGCTTGAGCGCCGGGACGCGCTCATGAAGGCCGGCATGGACAAGGACGACGCCAAGAACATCAAGGACATCAAAGCGACCAACATGCTCATCGACAGGACCAAAGGTGTTCAGTACCTCAACGAGACGATGGAACTGATCATCGAGGGTATCCACGAAGCACTCGCCGGTGGCCCCCTTGCAGATGAACCGGTCCAGAACCTCAAGATGACCCTTGTCGATGTCAAGCTTCACGAGGATGCCATCCACCGCGGCCCTGCACAGGTCATCCCGGCAGTCCGCAGTGCCATCAAAGCAGGTATGTTGATCGCGGGTGATTCTCTCCTCGAGCCGATCCAGAAGATCCAGATCACGGTCCCCATGGACCAGATGGGCGCAGCAACCTCCCAGATCCAGGGACGCCGCGGCCAGGTCTTCGATATGCAGAGCGAGGGTGACACGATCACGGTTGTCGGCAAGGCACCGGTCGCCGAGCTCTTCGGGTTTGCCGGTGACATCAGGTCCGCGACTGAAGGGCGTGCGATGTGGAACACGGAGTTCGCAGGCTTCGAGCTCGTGCCCAACAACATGGTCAAGGAAGTTGTGGTGGCAATTCGCAAGCGGAAGGGCTTAAAAGAGCAGATGCCTACACCGAGTGACTATCTCGCGGTATAATTTTATCCGCCCGTCCCATTTTTTTGAGTTTTTACCGCTGCCTTTCCGTTCTCTACCAGATGACCGAAACGATAAACACTCACTCCGTCCCATTTTATCCCGATGCCGGAACCGATAAAACAGAAGATCGTCATTTTTGGTGCGTTCGGGGCGGGAAAAACCACCCTTATCAAGACAATCGATCCCAACTCCACTCATATCGAGGCGAACTGCGCGGGTGGGACAACGACTGTGGCCCTCGATTTCGGCCGCGTGGAACTGGAGGGCCGCCAGCTCCATATCTACGGGACTCCTGGGCAGGAACGGTTTGAGTTTGCCCGGGAGATCATAGCGAAAGGAATGGACGGGGCAGTTCTGCTGGTGGACGCAGGTTCACCGGTCGATGAATTCACCCGGCATCTCTATGAGTCACTGATCTCCGCAAAGGTTCCGTTCGTGGTCTTCCTCAACAAATGCGAAGGGAAGGAATCAGTTCCAACGGCCATCTCAGCAGAGTTCGGGACAACACCTGTTTGGATCGTCTCGGCTATGGAGAGGAAACCGTGCCTCGATGCCCTATGCAAGTTTACCATGACCTTACCGGCTCACGTGAACGGGCTGACCGGTAAGCGATAATTTTTTTATGGGGTCTTCTATTTCGAAGTCCTGCTAAAAAGAAGTTTACCGTTCCGGATCTTGTGCCGGCAGTGATCCTGGCATCTTATGCCATCTCGGCCTTGACGATAACAACATCCTTGAGCGGTCGGTCGCCGTGACCGGTCTTGGTCTTCCCTACCTTGTCCACTACATCCATGCCTTCGACAATCTTGCCGAAGACCGGGTGCTTGCCATCGAGGAAGTTGTTGTCCACGAGATTGATAAAGAACTGGCTGCCGCCCGTGTTCGGCCCGGCATTTGCCATCGAGATAGTGCCCCGATTATTCCGGTTGCCGGGCGAGAACTCATCCTTGATCGCGTAGCCCGGCCCGCCCATGCCGGTTCCGGTGGGGTCGCCACCCTGGAGCATGAAGCCGCTGATGACCCGGTGGAAGATCACGCCGTTGTAGTAGCCTTTCTTAACGAGGGTCTCGAAGTTCCCGGCCGTGATAGGCATGTCGGGGGCAAGGGCGATTGTGATTGTGCCCATGGTCGTATCAAGTTTCACGAGTTTGGGGGATTGCTCTGCTGCAGTCATAGCTGGTAAATGTATGGCATCTCATGATTATTCTGTGTTGTGAAAGCCCGGGCGAACCGGGGGCAGGAGAAAAAAAGTGTTTCAGACCATCACGGCATGGATGATCGTGACATTCTGGAGGGGGCGATCGTTTGAATCTGTCTGAACATTTCCGATCGCATTGACTATATCCATCCCAGCGACTACGTTCCCGAAAACCGGGTAGTGGCTGTCAAAGCCAGGCTGCAGGGCACCGTTGTTCACGAGATTGATGAAGAACTGCGATCCTCCGCTGTTGGGCTGCCCGGTGTTGGCCATAGCGATCGCGCCGGGGCTGTTCGTTTCGTTGGTTGGTTCGTCCGGGATCGTGTAGCCCGGTCCGCCCATGCCGGTACCGGTGGGGTCGCCACCCTGGATCATGAAGCCGTTGATGACCCGGTGGAAGATGGTCCCATCATAAAATCCCTTATTGACAAGGGTCTCGAAGTTCCCGGCCGTGATCGGCATCGCGGGATCGAGGGCTATGGTGATGTTGCCCATTGTTGTCTCAAGCAATACCTTCTTGCCGGATAGAACTGGAGTGGCTTTTGTGATCGCCGCGGTCGTTGACGGGGCCGCTGCCGTTGTGGATGCAGGAGCTGTTGTGACAACGGGTGTCTGGGTTGCTGCCACAGTTGTTGCTTCCGTTGTAGGGAGCGTGGTTGTAGCCTGTGTCTGTGTGGTTCCTGCAGGTGAAGATTGGGTACATCCTGCGCAGAACACAAGTGCTGCTGCAAGGAGGCCCAGGATACAAAGTGTCCGAATTGGTGACATCCTCAAACTATTGGTGCCACAGGAAAATAGAGATTACGGGGTCTCATGTCTCCCCGCTCTTGTATAAGTTCACTCTGCTTTCTTTTCAGTATCCCTGCGGCCCGTTGTACCGAAGAAGATCGCACCGACGGCGATGATCATGGAAATGATACCTGAAAGGATGATCAGCCCGCCCTTTGAGGTTGCGTCATTGTAGTCCTTTGCCGACATGTCAATGGCGAGTACAGCGACCGTGTTGCCGCTGGAATCGTTCACGGAATCATCAATTGGGGCATAGGCACTCATGAATGACCCGTATTTTGTAGTGTACGGCTGTTTCGATGCAGTCGGGCCGGAGAGGGCTGCAAAGATCTCTGCCTGGTCCGGGGCGGTTGACACTTCCCCGATCTTTGCAGAACCTTGCGGGTCCAGCGGGTAGAGATCGTCAACAAGGAACGTTGCGGTCTTGTCAGGATTCACCTTGAGGATATACGCATTGAGGATGTGATCATCCATGCTGCGCATGGTCTCCAGGTGTCTTGCCACAGAGAGATATGCCGGAGACATCTCATCACCGGGTCTGAGGCCGGCAATATCGCTGGCATTGACCTGCGTGGCCATGACGCTCACCGTGGATTTCATACCCTGCAGTGTGGCGTCCCGGAGGGCGTTCTGTTCGCTGGTATAGGCAAATGCGGTGAGTGCGCCTATAATCACGATCGCGAGGATGGCGCTCACCCAGATCTTCTTGGTTGTTGAGCATGCACTGGTCATTTCAGGATCGCCTCCTGATGGATGCACACATACCGATCACTATGGCCAGGCTCATGATGAAAACAGCGAGGGATGGTGCGGATGCGGGCGTAGGGGTTGGTGCGGGCTGCATACTGATCGCAAGTGGTGTTGTTTGCCCGGCGGTGACGGATGCCGTTGTCGAATAGTCGACATAGCCGGTATATTTCAGCAGAACCTGATGCTCTCCGGGAGCGATGCCATCGGGCATTGACGGTGTGTAGCCCTTGAAGAGGTTATCGATATAGACTTCAGCACCCGCGGGTGTAGACACGATGTTGAAGCCCCCCGTTGCCGGTACAGGTGTCGGGTTCGGGCCAACCGGTGTAAGGACTGCGTTGATCGGGGTCACGACATTTGGCTGGACATAAACGGAGTTGATCCAGTCATTGTACCCCGCAGCAGATACCTTGACGAGATGGTTGCCATTTGCCATATTATAGAGCAGGAGTGTGCCGGAAGGGGGAATCGTTCCCTGATAGTTGCTATCCGTGTACACGGATGCCCCGGGCAGGGAGGTGACTGCGATCGAGCCATAGACTGCCGGGGTCATGATCGCATTCAGTTTCTGGTTGGTATTTGCATTGACGTAGAGATTTGCCGTGTAATCGGAATATCCAGGGAGCGTGAGCCGGAACGTGTGGCTTCCCGGGAAGAGGGTGACCGTGAGCGGTACCTTCCCCTGGTACGATCCATCTACATAGACCAGTGCGTGGTCCGGGCTCGATGTAACCGTGACTGTGCCGGTACTGCGTGGTACCGGGGGGGATGGCTGCAGTGTCGGGTAGTAGGTTGCCGTCTGGCCGGCATAGACGTTGATAATCTGCGTATCGGGAGTGTACCCGTTCAGGGATGCTTTCAGGGAATACGATCCCGGCACAAGGTTCGGGATCGTGACCGGGGAGTATCCGTAAAAATTACCGTTCAGGTAGATCGCAGCGCCGGCCGGGTTCGATTGGGCATAAATAACCCCGCTCTGCACGGGCGGGATGGTAACCGTTGTCGTCGGTATCGGGTTCAGGGTCGAGTAGATCGAAACATGCTCCCCGTCGGCAGGCATGTGTGAGAGTGAACCGGACCAGGTGTTGTACCCGGCCAGAGCAACCGTCACGGTCCTGACGGGTGTTCCCGAGGGGGAAACCCCCACCGTGCAGACGCCCTGTGCAATCGTGCACTGGTAACTGCCATCGAATGACACGGAAGCGCCGTTAACATTGCAGTACGTGTCGATGTAGCCCTTCCCACCGCCAGGTGGGACGGTTGGTATGGTGATCGTAATGGTAGGTTCAGTCGTTGGTTCGGTGGTTGGGACCGTAGTAATAATTGTCGTCGGTATGGTTGTGGGCTCCGTAGTCGGAACCGTTGTTGGTTCGGGTGTGACGGATGTGACCGGTTCCACCGGCGTAGTGATGACGCCGATCGGGAAATCCTCCGCTGCGACAACCGGTGCAACTATCGCAGCACATAGGGTAATGACCACGAGTACGGCCAGGAGAATGGTAAGCGTATGTTTCACAGTATCTCTTCCTGCAAGAGTAATTCTTGAAAACCGATCTATATATAGGGTGGTTTTATTTCCCGGAAAGTCCGGCAATCACCCGCGAGAGCCGGTGCATCCCTTCCGTGATCTCCTCCTCTGTTGCTGAGGAGAAGTTCAGCCGTATCGTATCCGTCCCGCCCCCGTCAACATAGAACGGCAGGCCGGGCAGCACCGCCACCTTCTGCCTGACCCCTTCATTGAATACCTTCCGCGAGCCCAGTCCCTGCGGGAGCGTTGCCATCAGGAACATACCCCCTTCGGGATGCGTGTGGGAGACGTACGGCATCAGGTCATCGAAGAGATCGCACATCAGCCGGCACTTCCGGCCATATACTGCAACGATCTTCCGGATATTTTCGTCGAGGTCGTGAGTGGTGAGGTACCGGTGGAGGATCTTCTGGCAGAGGAAGTTGGAGTGGAGGTCTGCTGCCTGCTTGACGATATTGAACTTTGCAAGGATCTCCCGCGGGGCATACATCCACCCGATCCTCATCCCCGGGGCGACGATCTTCGAGAACGAGCCCGATATCACGGCCTGTTCGGGGAGATATCGCTTCACCGGCAGGCGGGGTTGTGCATCGAAGAAGAGCTCGCCGAACGCATCGTCCTCGTAAAAAATGGTGCCGGTGCCCGCGAGAATCTCCGCAATCGCCTTGCGTTTTTCCTGCGAGTACGTAAGGCCGGATGGGTTCTGGGAATTGGGGATCCCGTAGAAGAATCTCACCTGCGTTTCGGTGACCAGTTTCCTGAAAGCGGCAAGATCGGGGCCGTCATCTTCGAGGGGTACGGTGTCGATGACTGGTTCGTAGAGCGAAAAGGCCTCTATAGCCCCGAGATAGCCGGGCCGCTCCATGCCCACGTGGTCTCCCTTGTTGAGGAAGAGCTTGGCAGTGAGGTCGAGGCACTGCTGGGAGCCGTTTACGATCTGGATCTCATCGGCCGAGGCAATCAGCCCGAGACGCCTGCGGTACCGATCAGCGATATATTCCCGGAGCGGGAGATACCCATCGGTGGTCGTGTACTGGAGTGCTATGTGGGGCTCTCCGTCCATCACCTCGCGGGTTGCCTGCGCGATGCCCTGTGTGTCGATCAGGGCTGCCGAAGGCAGGCCCCCGGCAAAGGAGATGATGGTGGGATCGGAGGAGACCCGGAAGAGTTCGTCGAGAAAGGACTCCGGAGCCCGGGCCACCCTGTCTGCAAATCTGTACTGTATACTATCACCCCGGGGACTTGCCAGTCCCCGTTGTCCTGCCGGTGCATTGGATGCGGCGGAAGAAAAATATACGGGCCGGCCCTGCCTGAACACCGGTGATCCTGCTGCCCTGCGAACTCTTTTGTGTCCCGGGAGTGACCGGTATGCATGGCAACCAAGGGAGACGATGCAGCAGGTCTCTTCCTGAACGGCTGGTCCTGTTCTCAGGCTGTATGCGGTGCGTTTGCAGATGACTTCGGTATCGACAGGAAGACCGCCCTCCGCCTCTCCTGCGCCCTCGGGGGCGGGATGGGGCACACAGGGAACACCTGCGGAGCGGTGACGGGTGCCCTGATGGTGATCGGGATGAAATACGGGCGGACCTCCCTCGATGATCTTGCGGCAAAGGATAAGACATACGAGGTGACAGAGAAGTTCATGAAGGAATTCAAACGCAGGAACCATTCGGTGAACTGCACCGAGCTGATTGGGCACGATCTCTCCGACCCGAACCAGCTGGCGGCGGCCCGGGCAAAGAAACTGTTCCACGCGAAGTGCGCGAAGTTTGTCGGGGATGCGGGGGAGATCCTGGAATCAATCCTCTGATTTTTATTCGCGAGACGTCACCTTCCTGTTGTGTTCTCCCGCGCTGGATCGCTGGTAACCAGGTTTCTTTCTTTCCGCAGGATTATTATAACAATGCCCTCTAACATATTGACTGACTAGTCAATTTACCTGGTGTTGTTCATGTTATACCGAACTGTTCCAAAGACCGGTGACAATCTCTCAATCCTCGGCTTCGGCTGCATGCGCTATCCCTCCACCCGGACCGGAGGAGTGGATGAAGGGCGGGCGATCCGGCAGATCCGGCATGCAATCGATGCCGGTGTCAACTACTTCGACACGGCCCCGCTCTACCACATGGGGAAGAGCGAGCAGGTGCTGGGCAAAGCCCTTGCCGGCGGGTATCGTGAAAAAGTGCGGATTGCCACCAAATTACTTCACCTCTCGGTCTTCGAACGGGGAGATATGGACCGGATCCTGGACGGGCAGCTCTCGACCCTCCGGACCGATCATATCGATTACTATCTCCTTCACAGCCTTGCCGGGGCGAGTTTTGAGAGGATGAGAAACCTCGGTGCGCTTGAATTCCTTGATGCCGCAAAAAAAGACGGGAGGATCATCAATGCGGGCTTCTCGTTCCACGGAAACGCGGAGGACTTCAAAGGGATTGTGGATGCGTACGACTGGCAGTTCTGCCAGATCCAGTATAACTTCCTTGATGAGCAGAACCAGGCAGGAACGGAAGGCCTGCGCTATGCGGCATCGAAAGGACTTGCAGTCATCGTCATGGAACCGCTCCGCGGCGGCAACCTTGCCGGCAGGATACCGGACGCAGTACAGAAGATCTGGGACGAAGCGCCGGTGAAACGCTCTCCCGCTGAGTGGGGCCTGCGCTGGGTCTGGGATCATCCCGAAGTGACAGTTGCCTTGTCCGGAATGAATGACGAGGTCCACATCGATGAGAACCTCAGGATTGCCGGGGAGGCACTCCCCGGCTCACTCAGCCCGGAGGAGCGTATGCTCATCGACCGGGTCCGGGACGAGTACCGCCGGCTCATGAAGGTCGGGTGCACCGGCTGCGGGTACTGCATGCCCTGCCCCTTCGGCGTGGACATCCCCGGCTGTTTTGCCGATTACAATACCAGTGCCCTCTTCCCCCACGACCGGGCCGGGAAGTTCCAGTACATCGGCCACCACGGCGGCCTCATGGGCGGGAAGTCGTATGCCGGGCTCTGCCGGCAGTGCGGGAAGTGCCAGAAGATCTGCCCCCAGCACCTGCCCATCCCCGGGCTGATGAAGGATGTCTCAAAGGAGATGGAAGGCATGATGGGTGTCATGGTCCCGGTTCTGAAGGGCCTGCTCTGGTGTTCCGGCAAACTCGGGAAGGTAAAACGGGCGATCACGGGAGAGACAGCCCATGCCTGATCCGGGAAACGAGAAGCAGGAAGCGATCCTGGATACCGCCCTCATCCTGTTTACGGAACGGGGCTTTTTCGGGACGCCGACCTCGATGATCTCGAAGGAAGCAGGGGTCGCCACCGGCACCCTCTTCTTCTATTTCAAAACAAAAGAAGATCTCATCGACACGCTCTACCGCCGGATCAAGGAGGAGGCGGCACAGGCAATGTGCCGGGGGATGGATAAGGAGAAGGGCACGAAGGCCAGGATCCGGCGCCTAGGGATCAATGCGGTCGAGTGGGGGAGCCAGTATCCTGCAAAGATGAAGTTCATGGAGCAGTTTGCCCACTCCCCGTTTGTATCCACCACAGCGCAGGAGGAGGGTATGTCCCATTTCCTCTTCCTGCAGGATCTTGTACAAGAAGGGATCCGCGAGGGAGCGATACGGGATCTCGATCCCCCGCTTCTCTTCTGCATGATGGCTTCTTCCCTCTCCGGCCTGATTGCCCGGGTCTCAATGACGGACGATCCGGCAGAGCGTGGGGCGATCATAGAACAGGGGCTGGACATTGTCTGGAACGGGCTGAAGGCCGAAGGCAAGACCCGGGTGAAGAGCAGCACAAGAAAACAGGGAAAGGAGTGATAGTATGAAAAATGTGATAGAAGCACAGGATTTATCGAAAGCATATGGCGAAGTACAGGCAGTCGACCACGTGACCCTCTCGGTGAAGGAGGGGGCGCTCTTTGGCCTGCTGGGCCCGAACGGCTCCGGCAAGACCACGATGATCAAGATGCTGACCGGGCAGACGAAACCAACCGGCGGTACGGCAACCGTGCTCGGTCTGGACGTGATCCAGGACCCTGTCGGTGTGCGGGGCCGCGTGGGGATCATCCCCGAGCAGGAGACCCCACCCAGTTTCCTGACTGCTATCGAGTATCTTGAGTTCGTGGCCGCGGTCCGGAAGATCCCGGAGATCGACAAAAAGGCAGACTTCTGGTTTGATTACCTTGACTTTGCGGACAAGAAGAACGTGCTCTGCAAAGACCTCTCCCGGGGCACCCGGCAGAAACTGATGTTCACGCAAGCCTTCATCCACGAGCCTGCCCTTGCACTGATTGACGAGCCGTTGATCAACTTCGATCCAATCATGCAGGATCTCGTTAAGGAGTTCCTCGTGGATTACGTAAAGAAAGGCCGCACGATCTTCATCTCGACCCACATCCTCGAGGTGGCCGAGGAGATCTGCTCGGAGTTTGCGATCCTTCACAAGGGAAAACTCCTGCACACCGGCCCCGTTGCCGACCTGACCGGAAGGGGAGAACACCTTCCATCCTTCTTTCTCTCGCTTGTCCGGAAGGGTTCCCATGCTTGAACTCTTCTGGAACATGATGAAGGAGGAGTGGCGGGTCCATTCCACGATGTTCGGCAGCCTTTCGTTCGCGCTCTTCCCGGTCATGATCTTCGGGATCGCCTTCATGGGCTCGTTCCTCATCCCCCTGATGCATGCCTCCCTGCCGGCAGGCAACCTCACTCTGCTTGTTCACGCGAACTACCTGATGCTCGGGATCATGGTCGGCGGGTTCGGTCTCCTGGGTAACGAAGTGATGAACCGGCGGTTCGGCCAGGCAAGCCTGCTGGCATACTCTGCCCGGAGCCTCCCGCTCTCCGAGAAGTTCATATTCCTGAATTTTGTTGTCAAGGACACGGTCTATTACTTCTTCCTCTGGGTCCTGCCCTTCGGCCTGGGGTACGTGCTGGCCTCGCCGTTCACCGGCGTACCGCTCGCCCGGGCCCTCCTCCTCCTCCTCACCCTGACGCTCTCGTTCCTCTTTGGCCTCTGCGGCGTCTTCTTCCTATCGGCGGTCTATGCGAGGTCACGGCCGGCACTCTGGCTCGTCCTGCTGGCCCTCGGCGTGGGAGTGGGTGGCCTTTCTGCCGTGACCGGCATGAACCCGGCGCTCTTCTTCCCCCCGCTGCTGCTCCACAGCGCGTTCACGTGGATGAATCTCGCCGCCTCCTGTGTCGTACTCGTTCTCCTCTTCGGCATTGCGATTGCGCTGTTCAATCCCGAATCCGTAGGTTCGGAGAAAATATACCGGGACTCCTTTGCCTCCCTGATGCAGAGGTACTCGTTCCTGCCGAATCCCCCGCTCGCCGCCAAGGACACGCTCGACCTGTACCGGAGCGGGAGCATGGTGGGCCAGACGATCTTCTCATTCATCCTCCCCCTCGCGGTGATCTGGTTCTTCCTCTCCCTGCTGGGCCCGTACTTCCCTCCCCACGGACTGCTCTTCATCTTCGCTATCACCGCCGGGGTTATCGCATCGACGATGTATACTTGGGTGACGATGTTTGACTCCTTTGGTCCCTATGCCTGCCTCCCTGTTGCTGTCAGCACCCTGATTGGGAGCAAGCTGACTACGTTCTCCCTCCTTCAGGTAATACCGGCCCTCTTCATCGCGGCCGTAGCGCTCCTTGCCGGTGAGGGCGCTTACCTGTTCCCCGCTGTCGTGCTCGGGATCTCGGTCTCGTTTTATGCCGTGGGGGTCATGGCATACCTGACCGGCCTCTCCCCGAACGTGCTGGTCTACGACGTGAAAGTCCTCGCCGTCTATCTCGTCCTTGTTGGGATAGTCCTGACTGTCTTTACCGGCCTTGCCTATGCCAACCCGTTCTATGCCTTTGCATCCGTTGTCCTTGCCCTCCCGGCCTGGCTGCTCATACGGAAAGCGAAGGTGAAGTGGGACGCCGTGGATCCTGCGGGGTTCTAAAAAAACGGCACTTTTTATCCGGGCAATACGTTAAAAACAATGAATTTTTCGGGAGATCCTGTCACTTTGGGGGTATTGATACCATGGAGGATGCCGGCGGTGATTGTGGAGGGATGATCACGATACCCGGAGTACTGGAATAATATCCCTCCACCGGCCGGCCGTCTGCCCCGAAATACCCGTTGATCTTCAGCGGTGGTCCGGTTACGGAGACGGGAGCCATGGTCAGGAGCCCGTTGATCAGGAGCGATACGACAAGAAATGCGGCGATGAGCACCACGAGCAGCCGGAAACTATCTTTTTCCACGATGGTCACCTGTTGATGCATGAACATTCCCTGTTCAGGTACTTAAATGTCTGGAGTTGTTTCTCTGCGGACAGGTTCACCGGTTGAGAAACCCATTACAAAAAAGGGTTAGGGTTATTTCCCGTCAGAAACGGGGTTTTATGCGGAGTCAGCGACTTCGATCCTGATGATCTCGGAATGGACGGATGCAATGGTTTTATGCAGTTCCGCATTCTGGGCTTCCCGCACTACTTCAATCTCTTCCCGGATCCTGGCAAGCGCCTCACCTTGAGTGCTGCCATACCCCCGGGCTCCCGGGATCTCCACGCAGCGTGCGGTAAAACCGCCCATCTCGTGGGATTCCGTGATGATGGTGTAGTGCATGATTGTACAGAAATGATGGATTTATTTACAAAGTTTCTGGTCGGAATGGCCATTTCTGGCAGGAAACTGGTAAATAATGGCATGCACGCAGACGAAACGGAACCCGCAGGATCCCGGCCCGCCATTTACCGGTCCATGTCCAGCTGCTCCTGGATCTTCCGGGCACTCTCTCCTGCAGCATCATCAAGCGGGACGAGCCTGATGGCATCCGCTGATGTGACTCCTATCCCCAGTTCTGCCGCCCGGGCGATCTGCTCAAGCCCGAAGATCCTCCCGTCCGCCACATCGGGTACGGTGCCGAATGACCGGAGGAGTGCAACACCCACGGCATCTATTGCCACCCGGTCATTCCCGGCCAGGACGACCCCGGGCCGGATCAGTTTTCCTTTATCCGGGCCACCGCTTGCAAACCCTTCTGTTGCGTCGAGGACGATCAAGTCCGTCCTGAAAAACCGGTTGATCTCGGCGATCATCTGGCGCTGGTGGGGGGAGTTGTGCAGTTCGTGCATAAAATCGAAGTTCACGCCCGGTACGGTCTTGGCCACGCAGCCCACACCGTTCTTGAGCGAAATGGTGAAATGCCCCCCGTACCGGTGCGTTTTCAGGCAGCAGGTCTGGACCACGTGATCGGCCCGAACGATGGCTGATGCGAGGAAGAATCCCCGGCTCCAGTGGAGGCCGGGTGCCTCTATCTCCTGCCACCCGGTACGATCGATCTCGTCCAGTACGGCTACGGAGAACCCAAGGTCGCGGGAGAGAGCGAGCACGCCGCATTTGTCCAGCACGTCCCGGGAGTTCCCCATCCCGCTCCGCTCGACAAGGGTGAGCCGGACCGGGCCTTCCGCAAGGATAGCGCTGCAGATCTCCTCAAGCGTCTCCGGGTGCGTAGATGCCGGGAATGGGTCTGCGCTGTTGAAGTTTGCCTTGACTGCGACCGTTGAGCCGGCGAGCACGGAGAGATCGAATCCCCCGAGCACGGTCCGGACTGCCTCCCTGCGGTCCGGTGCACCGGCAATGAACACTTCCGCGTGATCGGCCATGAAATCCTCACGTGATTGTCTGGGCGCAGGATCTTATGAACCTGATCCCCGGTTATCGTGCCCCCTCAAAAGAGGTAGTGGATGCCAATGGCAGGGAACAGCCTCCCTGCGATCGATCCTGCACGATAAGGTGGTCCCACGGTTTCCCGCGCTACGACGTTTCGGTGATCCTGCCCTGCGCGATCTCGCAGTACCGGGGATCAATATCGATCCCGATTCCTGTCCGCCGGCACTGGCGGGCTGCAACCAGCGTGCTGCCGCTGCCCATGAACGGGTCGAGCACCGTATCTCCCACGAACGAGAAGAGTTTCATGCACCGGAGCGGCAGCTCCACCGGGAACGGCGCCGGGTGGCCGATCTTCTTCTTGCTCTCCCCGTTGAAGCTCCAGAGCCCGTTGGTCCAGGCCATGAACTCCTCCCGGGTGATATCGGATTCCCGGGTGCCGCCCGTCTTCTTCCAGCTATCCTTGTAGAGCACCACGATCAGTTCAACGGGAGCGATCACGAACGGGGCCGAAGCGGAGAGCCAGGACCCCCACGCGGTCCGGCGCGAGATGTTCCCCTCGTTCCAGACGATGGTCGCATGGTAGGAGAACCCGGCCTCCTTGGCAATTATGGTGAGGTCTGCCCCCACGCTCTGCTGTCCTCCTTTGTTCTTGTCGAGCGGGATGTTGAGGCAGAACCGGCCCTCCGGTTTAAGCCACACGTGGCACTTCTTCATCCAGCTCGCCGAGAACTCCAGGTACTCCCCGTACGTAAGCCGGTCGTTATGGGAATTGTACTGGATGTCCACGTTGTATGGCGGCGAGGTGACGACGAGGTCGATGCTGTTCTCTGCAATCTTTCTGGTAGCAAAGAGATCCTCGTTGATGATGGCTGATTGCCCGTCCTGGTAAAAATAGTCTTTTGCCACTCTCGTACTCCTCAGGTATTTTTGGCTTGCCAGCAGTATAGAAGTTCGTACAGGAACCTGCACTTCTCTGAGGCAGTGTCCCGTGAGGGAAATCAGGTACTTCCCGGATCCGGCACGCGATCCTGCATAGCCCCGGGTTTCATGGTGCCTTTCCTGCGACGGAACGCCCATACAGCTAACCCCGCGGTTATACGAATAACCCCGGCCATCATACGAATATTATTTACTATCCGGTGCACTATGGTGGCAGTGATACCATTCTCATATCCGGTTGGGTGAATTCTGCATGGTAATTGGCGACCGCAAGGTAGTACTCAAGGCGGGGGTGTGTCTGCTTCTCCTCCTGCTGATCGCACCGTATGTCTCGGCATCGGTTGACAGCACCTCCATACCCGCGAGCAAGGATCCGAATGCCATAGATAACCCGGAACTGATCTCGGCCTTCAAGCTCCATACGGCGTACCTGGGGCAGGGCCAGGAAGCCCGCATGGACTCCGTGATCTCGTATATCGATAATATCAGCGGAGGGACGGGGACCTCCAACCTGGAACAGATCGAGGACGATTATCTCGTGATTGCCTCATCTATCCCGCTCATGACCACCAACGCCGAGATCACCCGGGCCCGGGATGATATGCGGGTCCAGACCCAGCTCTTCTCCGAGGACACCAAGGCCCAGCTCGTGATGTTCAACGGCAGTACCGATGACATGCGGGCGAATATCGCCACCTCCGAGCAGGCAGCCAATTCAACAATCACGAATTTTACGGACTCGCTCTGGCTTGCCAAGGACTCGGCCCGGCTCACTATCTTCAATACCGACTCCCAGCAACGGGCGCTCCTCCTCCTTAGCCTGGACAGACAGGGTATTGACACAACGCTTGCCCGGAATATCTCGGACCAGATCGATGCGCAGCGGGCAAGCCTCCAGGATTCCCTCACCAACAACTCGGCGGATTCCTTAGTAACTGTTAACACCGGGATCCGGATGCTCAACAGGCAGTTTCGTAAAACTGTCGAGGACTCGCAGGCTGCGATGGCAATAGAACTCAAGCGCCAGGCCCTTATGGCAATGAAGTAGCGATCCCGTACTCCCGGGTCCTCCCATCCCCGGGTAAAAACCGCTGCATTTTTACTCCCGGCGCCACATCTTTTCTATGCACGGGCACCGGGATTCAATGAACTCCTTCACCTTCGTCCCGATCGGGACGATCCATACCCCGTTCCATGACATTGCCGGGATGCCCATCCAGCCGACCGGCGCCCGGGGTACAAAGGGGACGATCGCGATTGCCGAAGCGTACCGGGAAGGGCTCCGGGACCTTGGCGGGTTTGAGCGCATCATCCTTATCTATGTCTTCCACAAGTGCACCGATCACCAGCTCATGGTGAAACCCTTCCTTGACACCACTCCACGGGGTATCTTTGCCACCCGGTCGCCGAAACGCCCGAACGCAATCGGCCTTTCTGTGGTCCGGCTAATTGCGGTCCGGGAAGAGATCGTCGAGGTGGAGGATATCGATGTCCTTGACGGCACCCCGCTCCTCGACATCAAGCCGTATGTCCCCGAGTTCGATGCCTACCCAGGCTCCTGCTGCGGATGGCTGGAGGCCGTGGCCGTGAATGCAAAGACTGCGATGTCCGATGACCGGTTCCGGTAGACGGTTCTCCTACCCCCGGCTCCCGCCGCTTACCGCCATGATCTCACAATTCTTATACCTGCCCCGCGTGAACGTTCCAGTACCATGACAGATGAGCGCTACCGCGGGATCACCGGGCTCCTGCGCCCGTACAAGGAATACGTGCAGGATATCGGGATCCATAACGGGGACCAGATCGTGTACTACGGCTGTGTCGGTACCTGCACCCCGTTTGTTGAGCTTCTTGCCGTCGCGGTGCGGGGTCTTCACGCCGATCAGGTTTTTGTGCCCCTGCTGGACGAGACAAAGGCGCAGAAGATCGTAAGCATCGAGGACATCGGGATGCAGGTCTCGGGCGGACCGGTTTCACTGCGGCCAAAACTTCTCGTGATTATGGGCGGGCTTGCCATGCCGTATATGCCGGTGACAAAGGAGCAGGTCCGTGATCTGGCGGCCTGTCATACGGGTGCGAAGCTGGCCGGTGTCTGTTTCATGAGCATGTTTGAGAAAGCCGGGTGGCTGGATACGGTTGACTTCGATCTGCTGATAGATGCAAACCTTGACCCTGTCATTGTTAAGAAGAGAGATCCCGGCACAGGGTGCTAAAAACACTCCTCTTTAAAGATTCCCTGTTTTCCGGATTCAGCGTTTCAGGACCGTGAAGAGAATGAGCGCGAACACGAAGAGTATCCCGATAATAAGCAGGTTAGCGAGGCCCGGCGGGAGCTGGGGGACGGCGTCGGATATTGGCAGGGACTGGGCCGGTTGATTGACGGGGACTGCCTTCACGACAGAGAACTCTGCAATTCCCATGCCGCCCGTATCGGATTTCATCCAGCCAGCGGAGAGATTGTAATTCCCTGGCTGGAGGCCCGGAGTATCGAATGTACAGGACCAGTGGTTGATATCGGTCCCGGCTACAACAGGGAGGATCTTTTCCGTGACCTGCTCGTTCATATCCCGGTTGAACAGATCTGCGCGAAGGGAGTTCTCGGTGCCCACGTTGGTGGTCCCGGTGATCACGATCGCCTCACCGGAAGTCTGGTCCGGGAGGGCGTCGGTCCCGGGGACGATCTGGTCGAAATAGACGGCCGGCTCCTCTACGAAAAATGATTCCGGAAGGAAGGTGTCGTCAACGCCCGGGATCTCTTCCGCGGATAAAAGGATCCCGGTAATGGGCTGGATGTTTCCCGAAATGTCCTGAAGGGCCCCGAGGCGGGCAATGATCTTGCCCCGGTTCATCACGGTGAGGTTCCCGTTACTGTCCTTCCCCGGCTCGATCTGCATCGTGCCATCTGATCCGGGGTCCTGGAGAATGACCGCAAACTGGCCACCCGTCAATTTCTTCGTCTCGCTGGGTTTCAGGCTCATTGAATAATTTCCGTGCCTGTCCGGAGTTACGGTCCTGACATCAAAATAATTCCTGCCAATGATCCAGACCGCGACGGTCCCGTTCATAGCACCGGTACCGCTGACGGAGAAGGTATCCCCCTTGGTGATCACCTGTGGCGTGCTCGATGTGAAATAGACAGATGCGCCTGCCGGCATCACGCAGGATACCAGCAGGACGACAAACAGTATGCCGCAGACATGCGCGTGTCTCATAGTTCCACACCCCGGGCTATTATGTATGAATCTGTGTGATGTTGTCTGATAAACACTTTCTGTGAGGCCGGCATGAAGGGGGACATCTCTCCCCGGTTCCGGATCCTTACATACCCTGTTCCTCACGAGACTGCAAAGAGTGCCGGGGGTCCTGTGGCGCTGTCCTGTGTGGCCCGCGGGAAATAGACCGCGAGTACAAGACCGGCGGCGTTCCGCGGGATCTCGTACTCCAGTTCATACGACTGGCTTGCCAGCGGAGGCAGGTCCTGCGCAATGCTGTTGCCAAGGCCGTACGTGTAATACGTGTGTCCATCACCATCGGTCAGGATAAAATCGCTTCCCGAGGCCTGGATGGGGGCGTCCTGCCGGAGGTTGTGGAGGCTGACCGTGATAAAGAAGAACCGGTTTGCATTGAGGACATTGTTCCCCTCCCGGGTCCTGACCACCGTCACCTCCAGGTCCGCCGATCTGACCGTCTGGTTGAGTTTAAACTCGGGTACAGGAGGGCCCGGCGGGGACTGGATCGTGTTGACTATGGTGGAGAAGTCCTGTCCCGCGACCATCGAAAGATGGAGGAGCGGTACTATAACGAGAAATGCACAGAAGAGTGAGCCCCCCATGAGGGAGATGATCCCGATCTTACGGACAAGGCCAAGGGCCCGCTTTTTTGTTGCTTCGTCCTTGTTGTTCACGAGCCGGGTGCCGCATTCGAGACAATTTTTGAGAGAGTAGGGGTATCTCAGCCCGCATTTCGGGCAGATGTTCACGAAGAGCAATCCGATCCCCCTCCCGGCAGTGACGGGGACCTGCGAACCTGACCGCTATGGATGCCTGGCTGCACAAGAGATCCCTTCAGGTATCCCCTGCTCGGCCGCTTGCGGCGCTGGACTCCTGAAGGACTCATCTCATCTGTTTAATTTTTTATCAGTATATATGCATTTTTTATTGATTCTCTCTACCGTCTGCAGTTCGCCACGGGTTCCTGTCTGATCCCTCCGGTTTCGCTGCTCCGGTGGGGAATGCAGGATCAAATCATTCCAATTTATATTCTCCCGTGGGATAATTCCTTGTAGCATGGATCCACGCTTGTTCTCCGTTCTCTTTATTGACGATGAGCCAGCCCTGCGCGAGATCTTCCTGCATATGGCCGAACGCTCGCAGGAAGTGACTATGCAGACCACCGCATCGGCCACCGATGCCCTCCGGCTCCTGGAGGAGACCAGCTTCGATGCGATTGTACTGGATTACGAGATGCCGGAGATCAACGGGATCCAGTTCCTGAAGCTCCTCCGCTCCCGCGGGGATACCACGCCGGTTATCATGTTCACCGGGGCCGGCCGGGAGCACACCGCGATCGAGGCACTGAACAGCGGGGCAAATTTCTATCTCAAGAAGACCGACGACGCGAGGATGCAGTTCCGGGAGATCGTCTCGATGGTGAAGACCGCGGTCGAGCGGAGTTACCTCGGGAAACCCGTGGGCACCACCCAGCGGATCATCGCGGACATGATCAGCCTCACCACCGACCCGGGGTTTGCCCTCGACACAAAAGGGGTCGTGATCGCCTGGAACGATTCGATGGAGCAGCTGACAGACGTGCCTGCCTGCGCCATCGTCGGGAAAGGGGACCTCGTCTATGCAGAGCCTTTCTTTGGCACGAAGCGAAAGATGCTCCTCGATCTGGTCTTCGAACCGGACGAGGAGATCCGGCGGCAGAAGTACATGCTGATCAACCGGGTGCCGAAAGGGCCGGTCATCGCCGTCACCCGGGGGAAGAAGCGGGACGGGAGCGACTGGACGATCTGGACGCGCGCGATGCCTCTCTTCGATGCCCAGGGCATCTTTATCGCCGTAGCCGGGATCGTCCGGGATGTCACATCAACGTTTGGCGATGTGGTGATCCGGGACGTGGCTGCCGGGGACCTGCCGGAAGCGGCTGCGGTTGCTGTGCCACAGAGTGCCGGCACACGGATCTTCAACCGGATCCTCGGGAAGGCATCGGCGGAATACCGGAAAGGGGTGGGCCTGATGCTGAAGGAGCAGAAGTACGCCGATGCAATCGCCGCGTTCGACCGGGCGCTGAAGATCAATGAGAATTTTGCCCAGGCATGGAACGACCGGGGGGTCTGCTACCGGGAACAGAACGATTACACGAATGCCCTCAAGTCCTGCCTGCGTGCCGTTGAGCTGGATTCCGAGAACCCCGAGCTCCTCTTCACCCTCGGGGACACCCTCCAGCGGATCGGCGTGATGTACATGAGCAACAAGTACCTCGATTCCGCGATCCAGGTCTTCAAGATGGTGATCAACCAGCAGCCAAACTGCATGGAAGCCTGGAACAGCCTCGGGATCTGTTACCAGGAGATGGGGAAAGAGGAAGAGGCGAAGTTCCATTTCGACCGTGCCCGGGACATCCGGCTCTGGAAGAAGGATACGCCCATCGTGAGCAAACGGAACGACTACCTCTGAATGTGCCGGCGATAGCAGCGGCAAACCCCTGTCTGATTCCCCCGATCCGCGTTCCTCCCGGGTGAATATCGCCCCCCCGGTGCAGCCCTGGGGTGCACAGGGTGGACAATGAGGGTCCGATGGATCTTTTTTTTATCAGGATCCGGAGATAATAGTCAGGTTCTGTCGCTTCTGCAGTCAGTGACCAATAGTTCTCCTTGTAAAATTTTGGCACTTTGCATGAGATTTTTTCGGCTGTCCTGGCAGGAAATCCCGTCAACCGCCTTCTCCTCCATTGACGAGAAGCAGTACGAGTATACGTTCACGATCGATCGAAACCGAACGTTTACGATCAACCGGACCTCCGGCCCGTTTTCACCCCCGTAAAGATCGATCTCACGGCTTCATCGTTTGAGGAGCCCCCTTTTGATGGGTGGATGAACGATTATGCTCTCAGATTCTGGCACGGGAAGTGCAGCTCCCGATGGCCCGGTTGGATGGCCTGTTGTGCCGGAATCTTTATGACCCTCTCCTTCCAATCTGTGTATAATACAGGAAGAATATTACATGGCATATCCAAATAAAACAACACTCTTTGTCCTCATTGCCGGCGTCATTATCGCGCTCGGTATTTCCGGGGTGATAACGCACCAGATGCTGCCTGCGGCAATTGGAATCATCCTGCTTGTGGCGTCTGCGCTGATTTTCGGAATCGTCAGCGGGCGGACGGGGGTCCGGGAAGATTATTACCTGGCGTATCCAAAACAGACGACGATCCTTATCCTCCTTGCTGCCGTCATCATTATCATCGGCATGATAGGGATTGCAACCATGCAGCTGCTTGCCTCTGCCGTTGTGATCGTACTGATCGTGGCATGTGCGCTTCTTGTGAAATTCCTCAGCGGGCGGGCGGAGTTGTACCAGGAACTCCCCGGGGAGGGGGAGGCGATCATCGCCGGCGTTCTCTTTGCCGTAGTCAGCCCGGTGATCGGCCAGTGGCTGCTCTGGGCAGTTGCCTTTGCGGTCCTTTTCATGATCCAGCAGTCACTTTCGCGGATCGAGAAACGGCTGGAAACCCGGGAGAACCGGTGAGGCCCGGGGAGCTCCCCGCCATCCGGGCGCAGGCCCCCTGCGATACCTATTTTCTTTCATCCCGCCAAAATCTGTATACATGGCTTCTTTTGTCCACCGCATAGAAGTTCACTATACCCAGGATCCCCGCCTGAAGACCCGGACGGACCGGATCAAAACGCTCGGGTTTCCGGTTGATGAGCTACACCTTGCCGAGGTCTATACGATCGCGACTTCCGCCCGGGACTTCACCCGGGACGAGCTCGTGCAGATCGGCAATCAGCTGATCAACCCGGTTGTGCAGGAGTTCACGGTGGATGAAGCAACAAAACCTCTCTTCGATTATGCGATCGAGGTCGGTTTCCTCCCGGGCGTGACCGACAACGTAGGCACCACGGCCCGGCAGATGATCGAGGACTTCTTCTCCATGAAATTCGGGGACGGGGAAGCGGTTTACTCATCCCAGCTCTATTTTGTCCGTGGCCGGCTCGACGCGGGGGCGCTGCAGGGACTTGCCGCTACGCTTGCAAACCCGCTCGTGAACCGGGTGCTCACGAAGACCCGGGCAGAGTACGGGCAGGCGGGAATGGACCGCATTGTGCCGTACGTGGAGCTCCACGAGCTGCCGACCACAGAGACGGTAGACCTCGATCTCGATGATGCGGAACTCGCACGGCTGGGGAAGGAGGGGATTATGGATCCCCGGACACACCAGCGTCGGGGCCCTCTCGCTCTCGACCTCACCCAGCTCCACGCGATCCGCGATTACTTCCGCACGCTCGGGCGCAGGCCAACGGACCTCGAGCTGGAGTCGCTCGCCCAGACCTGGAGCGAACACTGTAAGCATACGATCTTCGCCTCGGCAATGGATGACGATGTGCCAAATGGGCTGTACAAAACGTACATCCAGGCGGCAACGAACGAGATCCGGCTGGAGGCGGGGGACAAAGACATCTGCGTCTCGGTCTTCTCCGATAACTCCGGCGCGATCGTCTTCGACGACGAGTACATCGTCACCCACAAGGTCGAGACCCACAACTCCCCGTCGGCTCTTGACCCGTTCGGTGGTGCCCTCACGGGTATCGTGGGCGTGAACCGGGACACGATCGGCTTCGGCCTCGGCGCAAAGCCCTGTATCAACATCTACGGGTTCTGTGTCGGCGACCCGGATACGTCAGTCACCCTCTTCCGCGGGAAAGACGCCTCGAACCCGGTCCTCCCGCCCCGCCAGATCCTCGATGGTGTGGTGCGGGGCGTGGGTGTGGGCGGGAACTGCTCGGGCATCCCGACCCCGCAGGGGTTCTGCTGGTTTGACAACCGCTATGCCGGAAAACCCCTTGTCTTTGCCGGCACGGTCGGGGTGATGCCCCGTATGCAGGGAGGCCGGAAGCTGCACGAGAAGGCAGCGCAGGCCGGCGATCTGATCGTTATGGTAGGTGGCCGGGTGGGCAAGGACGGAATCCACGGTGCCACCTTCTCTTCTGAAGTGCTCGATCACAAGAGCCCGGTCACTGCGGTGCAGATTGGCGACCCGATCACCCAGAAGAAGTTCTCGGACGTGATCGTGAAAGAGGCCCGGGACCTCGGGCTGTACCGCAGCATCACCGACAACGGGGCGGGTGGCCTCTCCTGCTCGGTGGCGGAGATGGCCAAGGAATGCAACGGCTGCCGGGTACAGCTCGATGCAGTGCCCTTGAAGTACCATGGCATGGCCCCGTGGGAGATCTGGATCTCCGAGTCGCAGGAGCGGATGACGCTCGCTGTTCCGCCGGAGCAGCTCACGGCTTTCATGGACCTGATGGGGCGCCGGGAAGTCGAAGCGACCGTGATCGGTGAGTTTACGGACTCGGGGAGGTGCGTGGTGGAGTGCGGCGGGAAGTGCGTGATGGACCTCGAACTGAAGTTCCTGCACGACGGCCTGCCGAAGAAGCACCTGAAAACCACGTTTACCAGAAAGACATTCCCTGAGCCGGACGCACCGTGTCCGGACCGGCTCGATACAGCTCTGCTTGCAATGCTCAAACGCAGGAACCTCTGCTCCACGGAGTTCATCTCCATCCAGTACGACCATACTGTGCAGGGTGGCCACGTGCTCGGCCCGGTTCAGGGGAAGGGGCGGGTGCAGGGCGTTGCATCGCTGACAAAAGTCGTGCCAGGCTCGAAGAAGGCCGTGGGGCTTTCGCAGGCGCTCTTCCCGTCTTACTCCGAGATCGATCCTTACCGGATGGCCGGCGCCGGGATCGATACGGCGATCCGGGGCCTTGTCGCCATGGGTATCCCGCCGTCCGGGATTGCGATCCTCGACAATTTCTGCTGGTGCTCGTCCGACGAGCCTGAGCGCCTCGGGCAGCTGAAGCGTGCGGCACAGGGGTGCTATGACTTTGCGAAGGTGTTTGGCACCCCGTTTATCTCTGGTAAGGACAGCATGTTCAATGATTTCTCCGGTTTCGATGCGGAGGGCAGCCCGGTGAAGGTTTCGGTGCCGCCGACCCTGCTGATCTCGTCGATCGGTGTCCATCCGGATGCAGGGAAATCAGTCTCGATGGACGCGAAGATCACAGGTGATCTCGTGTACGTGATTGGTGAGACGAAGGAGGAGCTCGGCGGGTCGGAGTACTTCGCGATGCTCGGGGGTGTCGGGAACGAGGTGCCGTCCCTCGACGCAGCAGCGGCAAAGGAGCGCTACACCCGGCTTGCCGGCGCGATCGGCCACGGGCTTGTGGCCTCGGCCTTCCCGGTCAGCCACGGGGGTCTTTTGGTGGCGCTGGCCAAGGTTGCGATTGCGGGCCGGCACGGCCTGGAACTCACGGTCCCGGTTCCTGACGGCATGCGTTCCGATCACTATCTTTTCTCTGAGTCGCTCGGAAGATTCGTGGTGACGATTGCCCCGGACCACAAGCGGGCGTTCGAGCAGGCGCTCGGGCCCGATGCGGTGCTGCTTGGCCGGGTGGCCGGCAGCCGTCTGCGGATAACAGCAACGACTCTCCTGCTGGATACGGATATCAGGGACCTAGAGAAGGCCTACAAGGCGCCGTTCGGGGGGTACTGATATGGCATCAGTGCACAGGAATGTTAAACGACCTGCGGCCATGACAAAACCCGTCCCGGTACCGGAGCTGATTCCCGAGAAGGCCCTGATCCTGAGCGGCTTTGGGATCAACTCTGAGATGGAGACGCAGAGGGCACTCGCCCGGGCCGGCATGGGTGCGGATATCGTGCATATCAACGACCTGATCGCAGGCCGCACGGGTCTCTCCGCCTACCGGCTCATTGTCTTCCCCGGCGGCTTCTCGTACGGGGATGACACCGGAGCAGGCAATGCCTACGCGAACCGGATCAGGAACAACCTCTGGGACGATCTTCTCGAATTTCTCGATGGCGACAACCTTGTGCTCGGGATCTGCAACGGGTTCCAGATCCTGGCAAACCTCGGGCTCGTCCCGGCATTTGACAGGACCTGCGCCCGGGACATCGCCCTGATGCCCAACCGGGGCGGCCGGCTGGAGTGCCGGTTCGTCACCATAAAGCCGGCGAACGAAAACCTCTGGACAAAAGGAATCGAGCGGATCTGGTGCCCGGTCTCCCACGGTGAGGGCAACCTCTCGTGTTCGAAAGAGACCCTCCAGAAGATCAAGCAGAAGAAGATGGTAGCGTTCACCTATTGCCGGGAGGACCTGATCCCGGCAAACGGCGAGTACCCCTTCAACCCGAACGGCTCGGTGGAGGATATCGCCGGGATCACTTCGGCGAGCGGCCGGGTGCTCGGCATGATGCCGCACCCGGAGCGGGCAATGGAGTTTGTGAACCTCTATGACTGGCCACTCTTAAAAGAGCAGATGAAGCGCTCCGGTACTGTCCTTCCCATGGAATCGCTCAATATGCAGATCTTCCGGAATATTGTCGCGTACTTTGACTAAAACCCGCTAAAAATAACGTTACCTTTTTTGGCACCCATGGTAAACCCCGGGGCCGGGCCCTGGCACCTGAATGTCGTATAAAAACGTGCCCGGTCTCCCGCAGGGGGCCTTCCGCTTATACTGCCTTTGCATAGGAAGCCCGCTCCTCTTCGGTGAGCGGGATGGTGAACGTGGTCTTCTCCACCCGTGAGCCATCCTCGCCCGGCGCGGTCAGGTACGATTCCATCACCCGCCACTCGTCCTGCGGCGCCCCGCAGCTGATGCAGGTGCTTGCGTACTCTCCAGTGTCCTTGTCCTGGACCGGGATCTTCTTGTAGAACGGGTATCTCTCGGCGATGAGCGGGGCAAGATTTGCAAAGGCCACGGGGGACGAGGACTGGCCGAAATGGGAGCCCACCGGGCAGACCACGGGGGTATAACTGTGGCAGGATGAGCAGGATATGTCCCAGACCCAGACGTCGATGTCCACAGTCTTTGGCGGCTCCCGTTCGAAGGTGAGGGTGTAAACGTTCCGGAGCTGGATCACGCGGCCGTGGTATTTCCGGTCGCTGATGATCCGGACTACCTCGGCGATCACGGTCTGGGCACGGCTCTCGACGATCACGTTCCAGGCTCTCCGGTCCCCCTCATTCTTGGGGCAGGTGCCTACGTTCAGGCAGGTCTGCAGGAGCACCCGCTGCTGCGGGTGGGCAACGACCTCGATCCAGTCCTCCTTCCTGCCCTTTTTCATGTGCCGGTACGTGAGCATCTGGATTACCTCGCTCTGTATCCATCCCGCCTCTCCGGTCCAGACCTGCACCCACGACATATCTTTCCATGTCCGGTCTCTTATTCAATATAGGTTGCGGAACTGTGGCGGTGGTGGGGAGCGTGCCGGCATATCCGCCGTTCCATGAACCCTGTTTCTGGAGGTACGTCACGGGGGTATGACAGGTATCGGCCGTATCCCCGGATGAACGGAGGTGGAGGAACGTGCGGGATAAACGGGCCCGGGAAACAATACCTCCGTTGCCGGAACACGGAATAAAAATGTCTCTGCCGGAACATTGGTATAACGGCAATACCGGGAACTGCGGCTCCCGGTGATCTGTACAGGAACCGTCTATTTTTTCAGGAACCCGAAGACGCCCTTCTTATCAGGAGGTCGTCCTTTCCGCGAGGGTTCAGGAACGTCCCCGGCATCCTTGTACGAGGGTTTTGAGCCTTTCAGCTCGTCGGCGATCAACGGCAGGTGGCCGTATTTTTTCGGGGCCATGGAGATCTGGGGTGCCCGCGAGGCCCGGGCCTGGTCGGGCTCGTCCGCAATGAGCGGCAGGTGGGCGTAGCGCTTCTCCTCCACAACCGGGAGCGGCTGGGCATCGAACTCCGAACTGCCGTCGGACCAGGGATCCCACTCATCAGGCTGCGCGACCGGCCCGGGCTCTTCCTGTACCGGCAGCGCGGTCCGCTTCCTGTTCATGACAACGGACGCCGCCTGGCTGGCCGGCTGCCGGGCCGTGCGGGCAGCGGCGGTGGCAAAGACGGTGCCGCACCGGGTGCAGAATTTCGAGTCCTTGTTGATCGCCTTATTGCCGCAGGACGGGCAGGAGGGACGGACCTGCGCACCGCACTTGTCGCAGAACTGCGCGAGCGTGTCCGAGACGGTGTCCCCGCAGCTGTCGCAGACCGGGAAGTGCGTATCCTGCACGTCAACAATGGTTGAACCGCACTCGTTACAGAACTTTGCCCTGTCGTTCGGGGCAGGGATGCCGCAGCTCCCGCATTTTCGTGTCATGTACTCCATATTGGTTAAAAACGGGAGGTGCTTAAAACCTCTGGTTCAAAGTCCGGGATCCCGGAGGGATCCGTTCACTTTCACCCCGCCCCAAGAGTTCTTCCCGCCGGCCTCCCCATTCTCCGGTAGCGTTCTCCCGCCAGTCCGGGCTGCGTTAATCAGGATCCCTATGGTCACAACCAGCGAACTCCTGCATACCTACTGGGGCTCCTCCGCCTTCCTGCCGCACCAGGAGGAGATCATCGGCTCCGTCATTGACGGACGTGACATCCTCGCGATCATGGCGACCGGCGGCGGCAAATCGCTCTGCTACCAGCTGCCGGCCCTGGTCCTCGGGGGCATCACGCTCGTCATCTCCCCTTTAATCTCGCTGATGAAGGATCAGGTTGACGACCTGAACGCCCGGGGTATCCCTGCCGCGGCCTGGAACAGCACCCTCGATTACCGCGACCGGGTCCAGCTTGAAGAGGGCCTTGCCGATGGCAGCCTGCGGCTCCTTTTCATCTCGCCCGAGAAGTGTATGCAGCCGGGCTTCCTCACGTCGCTCTCGCGTGCCCCGGTCCGGCTGATCGCGATCGATGAGGCACACTGTATCTCGGAGTGGGGCCACAATTTCCGGCCGGAGTACCGGCAGCTCGCCCAGCTCCGGAAGTACTTTCCCGGCGTCCCCCTCATCGCCCTGACCGCGACCGCTGTCCCCGAGGTGCGCCGCGACATCCGCCAGCAGCTCGGCCTTGCCGGTGCCCGGGAGTTCGTGGGCAGCTTCAACCGCACGAACCTCCGGTACCGGGTGGTGCAGAAGAAGAACCCGCTCATCTTCCTGGTCAATTACCTGGGCCGGCACCGCGAAGAGTCGGGGATTGTCTACTGCCTCTCCAAGAAGGAGACCGAGGAGGTGGCAGCGGAACTCCGGAAGAAGGGGTTTTCGGCGCTTGCCTACCACGCGGGGCTCCCAAAGCAGCAGCGGGAGGATGTGCAGGATGCATTCATAAAGGACCGGGTGCAGGTAGTCTGCGCCACGGTCGCGTTCGGGATGGGCATCGATAAGCCGGACGTACGGTACGTGATCCACTACGACCTGCCAAAGACCCTCGAGGGCTATTACCAGGAGACGGGCCGGGCGGGACGGGACGGCCAGTACAGCGAGTGCATCCTCCTCTACAGCCGGGGCGACTATGCCCGGGTCCGCTCCATGCTCGAGCACGACGATACCGGCAGCCAGCACCTGCGGATCGCACTGAAGAAACTGCAGGACATGGCGGAGTACTGCGAGACGACTGGCTGCCGGCGGAAATTTCTCCTCACCTACTTCGGGGAGGAGTACCCGGAAGAGAACTGCGGGTCATGCGATACCTGCGACCACCCTCCCGACATGGTGGACTGCACGGATGCTGCAAAGATGATCGCGGCCTGCGTAAAGCAGCTGCCCGCAAACTTCGGCATCGAACTGATCGCCGATGTGCTGCGGGGCTCGAAGAGCGCGAAGATCCAGGAGTACGGCCTTGCCTCCCTGCCTGCCTACGGGGCCGGGAAGAAGCACAGCAAGGCCCAGTACCGCACTTGGATCAACGAGCTGGCCCGGCAGGGGTTCCTGTCCCGGTCAGGCGACAAGTACCCGGTGATCCGATGCACGCCCCGGACCGACGAGCTCGTAAAGGGCCAGTGCCGGGTGATGCTCCCGGTGCCCGGGACCGGCCCGGTGAAGGCGGAGGCAAAGGCCCCGGCCCGGCTTGACTCACACGCCGGGGATCTCTTCCTGCGCTTAAAGGCGCTCCGGAAGGAGCTCGCGGACGAGAAGGGCGTGCCGCCGTACGTGATCTTCCCGGACCGTACCCTGCGGGAGCTGGCCGTTGCCCGCCCCTCTGACATGACCGGTTTTTCGGCGGTTTTTGGTGTCGGGGAGTTCAAGCGGGAGAAATACGGGCAGGTATTCCTTGAGGAGATCCTGCGGGAACAGACGGATCTTTAGAACCCTTCCGAAAGCGTCAATTTCCCCGGGCTACGATACTTTTCCATGAAGCAGTTCTTCACTGATACCGCCGGCCTCGGCCTCGCCTTCTGGCTCATCGGCTACCTCCTCGGTATCATTCTCTTCCTCACGCCCCTTGCCCCTGTCATGGGCTGGGTCCTCTTTGTCTGCCTGACCCCGGTCATGGCCGTAGTGACATACCGGTGGTTCTCGCGCCGCGGGCTCCCGCTGTCGTATTTTGTGCAGCTCGCGGTGGCCTGGACGGCGATCGCCGTCGTCTTCGATTATCTCTTCATAGTCCAGCTTTTCCATCCCGCTGCGTACTATCAGGCCGACGTGATCGTCTACTATGCGGTGACATTCCTCGTCCCGATCGGCGCAGGCTGGTACCTGCAGGGCCACCGGCCGGCCTGAGCCCGGGAACCTGCCCGGCCAGCTTCCTGCAAAGAAGGGCATATGAGGATCGAGCGCCTATTAACTGAGCATGAAATATACGGCGCGGCATATCCAGCGTTTTCTCGAACAGGGAAAGATCGATCCCACCCTCTGGAAGAACAACTTTCCCTCGCTGCTGCCAACCCAGGTGCCGACCTGCGCAGAGTGCGGGGAGTTCAAGGCAAAGACCTGTCCCGGCGATCGCGACCCGGTCGAATGTTTCCTGGACAAGGTGCCGGCAGCATCCCCTGACGACGGTGAGCCCAGGAAGAAGAAGCGCGACCCGATGCTCGGCCTTGGCGCGAAAGGGCCCGGCGCCCGCGGTACAGCAATGCCCCGCGACCAGTCGAAGATGTAAAAAATCTGCCGTTCATCAGAAGGGCAGATTGGAGAAAATATCCGAAGGATATTTTCGACCTGGCTTGGCTGCCGTTCATCAGGAAAAGCGGATGGCAGAAATACCCGAATGGTATTTTCGACTTGGCTGCCGTTCATCAGGAAAAGCGGATGGCAGAAATACCCGAATGGTATTTTCGATTTGGTTGCCGTTCAGCCGGAAATCCGGATGGCAGAAATGCCCGGCAAGGCGATTTCGACCTGATGATCTTTCATCAGAAAGGCAGACTGGAGAAAAAGAGTAAAAATTTGTATTCCCGGCTTTTCAGCACTCATCCAGCATCTTCTTAACCATTTTCATGGTCTCGATCTTGAACTGGAAGTGCTTGATCATGCCTTCTTTCATCAGGATCTTTCCGTCGATCATGCGTTTCATCAGGGCCTTCTTCTGGTCCTCGGTCATCATTTCCCACATCTCGGCCATGATCATCTCGTGCTGCTGCATCATGCCCGGGCCCGCTCCCTGTTCATGCATAGTGTATCCAACTCCTGATTGTTCCGGCGAACCGGACTGAACCCTGCTTAGCGCGGATGCGGAGATATATTTTTGCCCGGTTTTCAACGGGTGTGACACAATTTGGAGACGTTTCCGGCACCCGGTATGCCGTTTTTTGTGTAATTTTGTCATGTGAAACTGTCCAGTCAGGTATAATGCACCGGCTGCAAATATCTCCTGTGGACATGTTCACACTTTTTGGAACATATAAAAACCTTTAAATGAGGTTACCGGGTTTTTATTTGTACTGGATCCTGTACCTGTTCTTTGGGAAGATGCGTAATGATCACACCGGGACTGTTCAGCACTGCTGATGTACCACGCGCCGTAGCGGATGCAAACCTGTTCAGGAAACTCACCCGTGCCTTTGGCCTGCTTGCCATCCTCGCGAGCCTTGCAGGTCTTATCGGGAATATCTCCGGAAACGTCCTCCTCAGCAGCGTGTGCCCGGGCTGCAAGACCATGGCACTGAGTGCCGCGCTCATCTGGATCTTTTTTGGCGCCCTGCTCGTATACATTTCCGCCCGGCCGGTGGACCGTACCGGGGGCCTCCTCGTGCGGACAGCCCTTGTCCTTGTTGCATGCACGGAAGCTGCCGAGATCGTCTCTGCCTTTGCGGGCAGGCACTTTATCGTGGAGTCCTGGTCTGTCGCGGCCGGGGCTGCGATATCCGGCCCCCTGTCAACGCCCGTTTCCCCGGTGGCGGCCGGTCTTATCATCCTTGCCGCGATCGGGCTGTTCTTCTGTGTCGACCCGGCCTTTCTCACGCCGGAACTGCGACGGGCACGGGAGATCACGGTCGTGGCAGGGATCATCATCACGCTCGCCGGGTTCACGCTGGTCATGAGTTATTTCTACGGGGACCCGCTCCTCTATGGCACGACGATCATCCCCGTTGCGGCCGTCTCTGCACTTGCGGCATTCTTTACCGGGGCCGGGCTTATTGCTGCAGCAGGGCGGGAAACACCGCCTGTCCATTATCTCATGGGAAGGTCCATCCGGGCCCTGCTGCTCCGGAATTTTGTCACGCTGGCAGTTGCCATCACCCTCTGTGAAAATATCCTTTTTTACGTCATTTCGTTCTGGTACCATCTCTCCAACGTGGTCATAATCTCGGTAAGCCTGGTCATTTTTACGTTTGCGACCGCGTCCATTGTCGGGCAGTTGTCGGTGGAGATTGGCCAGGCCCTTGACCGGGCGGAACAGGCACTCGTGCACAGGAACGAGGAGCTGGGGGAACTCAACGAGGAACTCACGGCCGTTGAAGAAGAGCTGCGGCAGAACATCGATGCACTCACGAAAACGGAGAAGGAGCTGCGGGAGAGCGAGGAGCGTCTCACCCACCATATCGACAACTCCCCGCTGGCGGTGATCGGGTTCGATTCGCAGTTCCGCATCACCATATGGTCGGATGAGGCCATCCGGATGTTCGGCTGGACACGGGAGGAGGTCATGGGGAAGGCGATTGGTGACTTCCCCTGGGTATATGAGGATGATATAGAGCGGGTCTCCGCCATCTCCGCCGATATGCTGAACGGGAAGGCTTCTCGGAACCTGCACGAAAACCGGAACTACCGCAAGGACGGCACCGTGATCGAATGCGAATGGTACAATTCAGCGCTCCGGGATGCGGAGGGGAACCTCGTCTCCATCCAGTCCCAGGTGCTGGATGTGACCGGGCGCAACAGGACTGCACGGTCACTGGAGGAGAGCGAACGGTTCCTCCGGGAGACCGAGAAGATTGCGAAGCTCGGCGGCTGGAAAGCGAACCCGCATACCGATTACCTCCAGTGGACCGGGGGGATTTACGACATCATCGAGGCGCCCCGTGATTACCGGCCGGGTCTTGCCGAGGGAATGAAGTATTTTTCACCGGAAGATCGGACCCGCATCAGGGAACGGATCGAGGCCTGTTTTTCCACCGGGGAACCCTTTACCCTTGAGATCCCGATTACGACCGGGTCCGGAAAGACGGTCTGGACCGAATTGCGCGGGCTGAGCCCGGTAACAGATGGGGCACGTTCCTCAGTTATCGGCACGTTCCAGGATATTACAGAACGCAGGCAGATCGAAGAGAGACTGAAACAGGAGAGTGGCAAGCTGGACATCCTGGCAGAATCAGCCCGGCTGCTCCTGAGCCCGGAGAAGCCCGAACTCATCGTCCAGACCGTAGGGGAACGGGTGATGCAGTACCTCCACTGCCACACCTTCTTCAACTACCTTATCGACGAGAGCGGGCAACGGATGCGGCTGAACGCGTATGCCGGTATCCCTCAGGAGGATGCAGGCAGGATCGCGTACCTGGAGCTCGGCGAACTGGTCTGCGGAGTGGCAGCCTGTGACGGGGAGCGCGTGGTTGTCCGGGACATTCTCGCGGGAGATGACGAAAAAACCCGCCTGCTCCGCTCGTTCGGCATCTCCGTCTGTGCGGTCCACCCGCTTGTCTACCAGGGCCGTACTCTCGGGACGCTCTCCTTTGGGACCTGCGACCAGGCGTACTTTACCGATGATGAGCTGGACCTTATGCGGGCAGTGACGGACCTTGTGGCCACGGCAATGGCGCGGAAAAAGATCGAGGACACCCTCCGCGGCACCAGCCAGTACCTCGAAAACCTGATCGATTATGCCAATGCCCCGATCATCGTCTGGGACCGGGGACTGAACATTATCCGGTTCAACCATGCTTTCGAGTTCCTGACAGGAATGGCTGCCGCGAAGGTCATCGGGAAACCTCTCGATATCCTCTTCCCGGAACAATCCCGCCGTGAATCCATGGAACTGATCCAGAAGACGGGTAGCGGCGAGCGGTGGGAATCCGTAGAGATCCCCATCCGGCATGTCTCCGGTGCGACAAAGATCGTACTCTGGAACTCGGCGAATATCCACGATGGAGACGGCGTCACGATCTCCTCCACCATTGCCCAGGGGCAGGATATCACGGAGCGCAAAATCGCAGAAGAGACTGCTACGAACACCGCGTCACTGCTCAATGCGGCCCTTGATTCCACTGCCGATGGTATCCTCGTTGTCGACACGGACGGGAAGATCACGAGTTACAACAAGACATTCTGTGCGATCTGGAATATCCCGGAACATATGCTGGACGCAGCGGGAGAGAAGACGGCGCTTGCCTATATGACGCCGCTGATCGGGGACTCACGGGATTTTGTCGCCCGGTTAAAGGAACTGTATGCCCACCCGGGACGGGAGAGCTATGACATGGTCAGCCTCCCGGACGGCCGGGTCTTCGAGCGATATTCCAAACCCCAGAAGATCGGGGAGACCATTGTCGGCCGGGTCTGGAGCTATCGCGACATCACCGAGCGCAGGCAGGTGGAGGAGGCCCTGCGGGTGAGCCTTGAAAAATTCCGGATCATTGCCACTAATACTCCTGATCACATCCTTATGCAGGACCGGGACCTCCGGTATACCCAGGTGATCAATCCCCAGATGGGCCTGACAGAAGCGGACATGCTCGGGAAAACCGATTATGATATCTTATCCCGGGAAGATGCGGATGCGCTGACGAAAATCAAGAGGCATGTGCTGGAGAGCGGTACCGCGGTTCACGACGAAATCCCCCTGGTTAATGCCCGTGGCGAGAAGAATTACTTTGCCGGTTCCTATGTCCCGAAACGGAATGCTGCCGGCGAGATCGACGGGATTATCGGGTATTTCAAGAACGTGACCGAGACAAAACAGGCCAACGAGAAGATCGTTGCCGCACTGGCGGAAAAAGAGATCCTGATCCGGGAGATCCACCACCGGGTCAAGAACAACCTCCAGATCATCTCCGGCCTTCTCGACATGACACGGATGAGGACCGGCGATCCGGCAACGACCGGTATCCTGACCGATATGATGATGAAGATCAAGACCATGGCCCAGATCCACACGCGGCTGTACGAGAGCAAGCAGTTCGACCGGGTCAATATGGGCGGCCAGATCCGGGACCAGGTGGCCGATCTCTCCAGCATCTACGGCCGGTCCGGCCCCGGGATCACGTGCCAGGTGGATGCGGAGGATCTCTATCTCCCGGTCGACCAGGCAATTCCCTGTGCGCTTGTGGTGAACGAGGCCCTGTCGAATGCATTCAAACATGCCTTCCGGGGGCGTAGTCATGGGGCGATCACCGTCTCTGCACGGCAGGACGGGGGGAATATCCACATCAGTATCCGGGATGACGGCACCGGCATCCCGAAGGACGTGGATATCAGCCGTGCCACGAGCCTGGGCCTGAAACTGATCCGGAGCCTGGTGCAGCAGTTGCGGGGGACGCTGGTGATCGAGAGTACAGACCTGGGGTCTGTCGTGAATGTTGAATTCCCGCTTCAGACGGGGAGATGAGGACGATGTCGAAGATTCTTGTGGTTGATGATGAAGCGATCATTACCATGCAGCTCGAGGAACGGCTGCATGCGATGGGGTATACTGTCGTTGGTATGGCGGCATCCGGTGAGGATGCGATCGAGAAGGCACGCAGGCTGATGCCTGACCTGATCCTGATGGATATCGTGATGCCCGGGCGGCTGAACGGTATCGAAGCGGCGCAGGCCATTATCAGCGAACTGGACATCCCGGTGGTCTTTGTCACCTCGTACGCGGATGATGTGATCATCGAGAAAGCCAAGCAGGTCCGGCCGTACGGGTATATCGTGAAACCCTTCAATGAACTGGAAATAAAGGCTGCTATCGAGGTGGCCCTTTTCCGCAAAGCCGCAGAACTTGAGATGAAAAAGATCGCGGAAGCAGCCCGGGCCCGGGCGCCGCCCGGTGCGGCACCCGGTGCCGAAGGGGTGCCGGAAGCGGAGTACCTGAACCTGCCCGAGGTAAAAACGGTCCTCCTGAAGGATATCTTCTCCGATATTGTCCTCTTCCTGTACACGGACCCGTCCGTGAAGGATCCGATCTTCAAGTTCGCCATCGAGGCAGGGTTAAAGAAAGGAGGACGGATATTCTTTGCCTATCACCGTTCCGTACTGCAGAAATATTTCCTTCAGGAGATCAGGGACGGCGGGATGTTCACCCGGCGCGTAAAAAAAGGCGAACTCTTCTTCCTGCCCCGCATACTTGAGAAGTGCACAGCGACCCTTCCCCCCGCCGGCCCACCGGGCAGCCTCCAGATCCTCCTCGATTTCTCCGATACGGAAGAGTTTGCTGATATCATTGCCGTAAAGAACCTGGTCCTTGCCAGGAAGGAAGCCGGGGTCCCCGTCACCGGTATCATCGGCATGAACATGGCAGATCTCGACCATAACCAGATCCGTCTGCTCTCGGAAGGCATAGCAAAGATCATCGTATCGACCGGCAAGGACACGACCATCTCCTTTGCCCATCCCACGTTCCCGGCAGAGTCCCTCACCATCGTCCCCCAGGCAACGGTGGAAGATGTGGTAAAAAAAATGCTGGAGCCGGTGATCTTATCCCTCCTTGAAAAACCGATCTCGGGGTATGATATCGTCCACGAGATCCACAACAGGTACAAGGTCCTCATCCCCCAGGCCCGTATCTACACGGTCCTCCACGATCTCGAGCTCGCGGGATACCTGGAGATGAAGATATCCGGCAAATCAAAGCTGTACTCCCCGACCGAACCCGGGAAAAAATACCTCCGGCAGCGGCTGAACGAGTTCAAGTTTGTCTTCCGGCACATCCTCGGGGACGAATCCGGTGCCCCGGATAAGAAAGCCTGATCTTTTTTTGTGGGGGGAAGGATACCGGCCGTGGCAGCCGGCCTGGTGCAGCAGGTTTTAAAAAACAACACAATAGTCGACGGTGATAATCCGTAAAAAATCCGTAAAAAAAATACTATTTTTTTGTCTTTGCTGATGCGGCAGGGAGAACATGAACCGGTCTGATGCATGGTCGTGGACGAGATGTTCCCCTGTATAATACCCCGGAAATTCCGGATTGATGCAGATTTTGCAACAACAGGACAGGTTTATCCCATGTCCCGTGAAAAAGAGGCAGGCTCTGCAATGGGATTAAAAGATGCACCCGGGAACGAAGGGGTGCAGTCTGGATCGCATACGAGAGGAAATACATGAAATGACCGCAACACGCATCGAGACCGGAACTCCTGAGGGTGACGCCCTGGGATTCTCTGAAGATCTCTTCTCCGGCTGGCTGGAGCGGGAGGAGCACCGGCTCTGCCTCCATTATATCATATCACGGGATAAAAACGAGGGCAATGTCCAGAAGCTGATCCGCCGGTGGCTGGAGGAAGGCTATCATGTCAGCGTGGTAATGCCCCGTCCCATCATGCAGCACATTCTCAAAAAATTCCGGTTCATGCCCTCCGTTGAGTACTTCCCGGATGAGTACGTGGACAATGTGGAAGTCTGGCACGGCCCGGGGCTGAGCCAGGTCAGTGTATAAACCACGGCATTATCCGGATCGCGATTCTGGAAGCGCAGAACCGGATCAAAAACAGGATAACCATTAAAAAAATTCCCCTGCATTCACCGGTACCCTGCAGGGAACCGTGACAAGCCGGTGTTCCAAACCATGAAACAATACCTGCCATACCTGAATACCTATTTCCCGCGTGCGGTTGAATGCGGGATGCGTGCGGGCCGCCCTGTACCTGCACCGGGATGGAACCGGCTTCCAGGGACACCCTCCTGCAGCATGGACCTTACCCGGAAAATCTCAAGACGGGTTACGGGTACTGGAGAGATATCCCCACGCCAGGGAAGATCAACGCCGGGACCAGCACAAGAAGATGATCGCCTCAGTCTGCAACGAAGAGGAATATATGCCGGATCAGGCGGGTGTACCCGCCTGTTTACCTCTCCCATCGGGAGGTACACGGGGAGGCCGGCATACACTCCGGCATATTTTTCATGCCGGTGCGGGGGAACACTATGGTAAAGCCTAAAAAAGAGCAAAAAGATAAAAAAATCGTGATCGTTCCTCCGACCGGTATCTCTGAAAACGGGAGATCGATTTGCATAATAAGCCAGCTGCACGGGATTCCGGAAGAGGACATCAGGATCGATCTGGAGAAGACCCAGCTCATCATATCCGCGCTGCTACGGACAGAGACCGTCATGCGGAAAATAACGGTCCCGGCGGGCTCACGGATCAGCAGAAAGAAGTTCCGCGACGGGATCCTGGAAATTATCCTCGAACGACCGTTGTAAGGCCTGCGGTCGTACAAACTATGTGCACTTTTGATGGTCTGCCCGCATTTTGTTTCAGAATTTGTTTCGAAGTCTGTTTTTACGGGGAGACCCTATAAGACCCCCGTATCAATACCCCGGCAGGTGAGACCGATTCCCCTTCTGGAGATCCCGGAAGAACTCTTCGTTGCCGGAGAGGACCTTGACCAGATCTGGCCGACATTCTGTCGCGGCAAGGGTGACCTTCGGATGGATTTATGGACCGTGCCCGACGGGGTCGAGACAGAGTGTTCTGCATAGGGCTGTCACCATTGTACTGCCCCGGACTGTATGTACGCGGGTTTTATCCGGCATTACTGGAGATATCCGCAGTGCGATTAACCGGCGGGAAATTTCCCGCTGCAGCCGGGCAGTCACTGGACGGACCGGTGACAGGCCATGACTACGGAACGGTCCGGCACGATACCCCGGCCTCCGATACCGGGGTCTGCGTATACGGCACCCGGTGAAGAGGAGGGGACCAGGCGCTTCCTGGTACCAGCCCCCGTCCATCGTTTCAGTTTTTGTTTCATGGTTTGCCTTTAGGGAAAGAGCCTATACCCTCACGTTGTGCAGTTCCAAGCAGAGGAGGAACTGCCGGGACCGGCAGCTCCCCGGTTTCCGAGGAGAGATCCATGGAAGAAAACAGATTTTATTCACTACCGAAACTGCCGTACGAATACAGTGCCCTGGCGCCTCATATTTCTGAGGAGCAGCTCAAGCTTCACCACCAGAAACACCACCAGGCATACGTGAACGGCGCGAATGCTGTCTTTGAAAAACTGGACAAGGCTCGCAGGGAAAATGCCGACCTCGATATGAAGGCCACGCTCAAGGAACTGTCATTCCATATCGGCGGTTTCAAGCTCCACAACCTCTTCTGGGAGAACCTTGCTCCCGCGGGAAAAGGCGGCGGCGGGGCCCCGAAGGGTGAGTTGGCCAAGGTGATCGCCGGTGAATTTTCCACATTCGACCGGTTCAAAAAAGAGTTCACCCAGGCCGCAGCCAGTGCCGAGGGTTCCGGGTGGGCAGCCCTGACGTTCTGCCGGAGGACCGGGCGGCCGCTCATCGCCCAGATAGAGAAGCACAACACGAACGTCTTCCCTGGTTTCGATATCCTTATGGTTCTCGACGTGTGGGAGCATGCCTACTATCTTGACTACCGGAACGACCGGGCAAAATTCGTCGACACATTCTGGAACATTGTGAACTGGGATGCGGTCGGGAAACGGTTCGACCAGCTGAAGAAATAAGACGCCCGCGGGAGGGGACGGCCCGCTGTTTGCCATGGCCGTCCCGTGACCTGCACGAGAGATTAACCTGAGTGTGAAAACTATGCCGGAATTTGTCAACCCGTTCAGCGGAATGATCCCGGAACGAAGAATGAGTACTGAAGAACTGGTCCGGGCACTGCGCCTTGACCTGGCTGCCGAACACGAGGCAGTACATACCTATCTTGCCCATGCGGATGCAACGGACAACCCCCTTGCAAAAGCGGTGCTGGCAGATATCGCGAACGAAGAGCGCGTGCATGCCGGTGAATTTGCCCGTCTCATAGCCATCCTGACGGGCGACGAGGACGCACACCTCATGAAGGGCACCCTCGAAGTCGACGCCATGGCCGCATCGCTGGCACCACCGGAGCAGAACCCCCCGCAGGACGCGGGTGAAACCACCATCGGATCGTTAAAATCCTCTTAGGAGATGAAAGTCATGGAAAAAACCTACCTGGGGCGGGAAGACGCCCCCATCAGCGACGGGACCTGGAAACTGCTTGATACTACGATGATCGAAGCAGCAAAGAGCCAGCTCTCGGGACGGCGGTTGATCAGCATTGAAGGCCCGTTCGGGTTCGGGCTCAAGGTCATACCACTCAGCGACTGCGAGGTTGCCGACGGGATCTCGGGCAGCCCGTTCCTCCCGGTGAACCTTATAACCAGCTCGTTCTTCCTCAACAAGCGGGACCTTGCCGCGAGCGAGCGGGACCGGCTGGTCCTGGATGCGGATGCGGTTGCCTGCGCCGCGATGGCGTGTGCGGCAAAAGAGGATGGCATCATCTTCAACGGGATCCTGGACACCCCCGGGCTTCTCGGGGCCGAAGGCTCTGCCTCGCTCGCCCTGGCAAAATGGGACAAGGTCGGGACAGCGGCAGACCAGGTCATCAGTGCCGTCACGCTGCTGGACGATGCCGGGTTCCACGGCCCCTATTGCATGGGCCTTGCCCCGGCCCAGTACAACCTCCTCCTGCGCCGGTACCCGCAGGGAGATGGCACCGAACTCGACCATGTCCGGACGATCCTTGGCGGGGATGTAGTCAAGGCCCCGGTCCTGAAAAAAGGCGGCGTACTGCTCGCCTCCGGTCGCCAGTACTGTTCGATCGTGATCGGGCAGGACATGAGCATCGGGTACAACGGCCCGGCCGGGGACTCGCTGGAATTCAGCATCTCCGAGAGCCTTGCGCTCCTCATCCGGGCACCGGAAGCAATCTGCGTACTCACCTGACGTGGCCCGGTGCATGCAGCAGGAGATGAAACCATGAGGGAAACAACGCAGGAACTCTTAAAAAAATTCGAGCGGGACTACGAGGTTTATGTCGACGCCACCGATGCGCTGACGTACTGGATTATTCACGCCCGGATCCCAAAGAGCCACCCGGAAGGACTCCACCACCTGCACCAGGGAAAAAAATACGTATCCGGTCCCAACCAGGACGGCAATGTCCTGATCCTGCCGGATCCCCGTATCTCCGATGCCTACCTGGTGGAGTCCTGGGGACCTATGGAAACATTTGACGATTTTGTGAAAAAAGCACTCGCCAGGATCCTTTCTGAGAAGGATGAGGCGGACAACAGGCAGGAGGCTGGCTGCGGGACCAGCTGCGATTGAACTCTCCCCGATGACAAAAAGGAGGATTATGGATCCGTTACCCCAGTCACAGAAGACCGTGCTCGAGATCCTCGGCATGGAAGGTGCAATGACCCACAAGGATATCGTGAGCAGGTCCCACTACTCCCCGAGGACCGTGCGCTATGCGTTAAAAAAACTCAAGGAAAAGAAACTGCTCATCGAGAAGATGAACATGCAGGATATGCGCCAGATCATTTACCAGTACCGGATGGTTCCGCTGCAGAAGACCGGGATGGCAGACTGCTGAGCGGGACGGTTGCGGGGCATGGCCGGCACTACGGCCCTGTTGCAGCCTCTTATTCCGTTGCCGGCCCGCGGGTCCCGTGGCTGCTGCCCCGGAACTGGAACTCCGGCGCTTTCCGGAACTGCTCGTAATAGTTCCCGATGAGATCGATCTCCAGCTCCCGGAGCTGGTGCAGGAGCACGGGCCCGTCCGTAGCGTGGTACGAGAAGACAGGATCCTTTCCTTCCCATGCTCTCCCGGCCTGCCCGGAAAGCTGCGAAGCACAGTTGTCGGCCCTGCCGATGAAGATGACCTCCTTTGATCCGGCATCAAGCAGGAGGTACAGGCCCTGGCTGTGGGGAACGTTCCGGAGCTGCTCTTCATCGAGTGTCGCAGGGGCGCTCCATGCAAGTCCCATCCAGTCCCGGTCCCCGGGCGTTCCCGAGGGGCAGAGCGGGAGCCGGCTCGGTCCCCCGGCCGGGTTGTCCTTCTGTCCCCCGGCGAGCCGTCCGCCCCGCATCCCCTCTTTCTTCGTGGTGGACCTGCGGTACCGGGGATGGAACCGGCCGAGGCTGCAGAGCGGCGACTCCCCGTACTCCTGCCGGTACCGGTACAGGAGGAAACTTTCCATGCCCCGGCGCCCGCTGTCGGAGGCATCGAGCGGTGCGGCCGAGCACTCGTACGCGAATGCTTCTACGGGAGGTTCTTCTTCGAGGTTATCAGCACCCCCGGGGACTTGCAACTGGTCATCAGCCGATTCTTTCTGTATAGCACTTACTATCTCAGGGTGTGGTTCGCTCTCCGCTGCCAGCCTTTCAGCGTCCCGCAAGGCCCAGAGCGCCGGCGCTTCCGTATGGGGATCGCTCCAGGGCATCTGCTCTGCCTTCGAAAGCTCGATGCGAAGGTTGTGCAGGCGCTGGTGGAGCGCCCGTTTTGTCTCACCGATATACACGAGGTACTCCTTACCCACCGGCCGGATGCGGTAGAGGCCGGGCTCCTTTGGGATCCTGTGGAACACCTGCTTCGTTGCACTGAATGGGATCCATTCGGTCCAGGTGAGGTTGCACCAGTTATCGAAGAAGTGGTCGATGGCTTCGAGATCGGGGACGGCGGGCTGCTCGGGATCGGGTGACATGGCTGTTCATGGATTGGGCGGGGGGGTGCATAAGCATGAGGGTGCAGGCTGGAGAAAATCCGATTCAGGTTTCTGTTTCAGGTCCGGTATTCTGACAAACGGCGGTGCAAGTCGAAAATTCCCTACGGATATTTTCTCCGGCCAACCTTTCTGATGAACGGCAGGCTCCCGTCATATCTTTATACCGACCCCGTCAATCATTCCCCATGGAAAAAGAACCCCAGGCCCTTCGGGTGAAACGTGATCGCCCGATCTGTGAGCAGTGTCATGATCCCAATATCGTCCAGAAGCCCGACGGCAGCTACCGCTGCAAGCGGTGCGGGTTCGACAGCGGGAAAGGCGTAAAGTAAGTATTTCCTCTTATCCCGGATTTTTTTATCGTACTGCTGTTTCCCTCTCATTCTCCGGACGGAATCGCCGAATTCCTGAAGCGTCCGTGCGGCGGGGCATACGACTATACATGCTGTCAGCAAAGGGTAATGGTCAATTATGCCGTCTGCGAAATTTCTCCTGAATGCACTCCTTGCCGGCGTGCTTGTATCGTTCCTCCTTATCACCGGCTGTACCTCCACCTCAGCCAGTGTTGCGGGTACCTATACCGCTGCCGGTGACTCCGACCATACCACCCTCCAGCTGAATAACGACGGGACCGGTATGGGATCGAGCGATACGTCGAGCCCCGTTGCGGACACCTGGACCGTCCAGGGCAAGACCCTCACGGTCTGCATCAAGGATACGGACCAGTGCACGACCGGCAACCTCAACGACGATGGATCCATCGACATCGGCCAGTTCACGTTCCGGAAAGACTAATCTTTTTTTAGCGGTTTTCTGGCCCCTCTCCCTGTGGCCGGGCCCGGTATTCGCGCTGTATCTGCCTGATTATGCCCGGCTGGCGTATACGTTCCTGGTAATACCCGGCACCTGAAGCGTACAACCAATATTTATTGATGGATTTTTATGAAGAGACGGGGGTCCGGGATGCAAACCCTTATGCCCTGATGATATAATCAGGGACATATGTCCGGAAGAACGGTCCCCCTCCTGCTAATCACCGGTATCGTGATCATCTTCCTGGCTATCTATCTCGGATATCCCGGCTCCACGGTCCCGGCCTCATACGGGATGTATACTGCCGTGACTCCCGCGGCCCCGGTCGTGGAGATTGTCAATACGATAGCGGATTACACCTCCTGGGGAGCGCCCGAGTTTTCCGGGACGGTGAAGTCCGACACCAGTGTGCCGGTCACTGCCGTTATCGCTGCCGAGATTTATGACGGGTCGGGCAGGATGCAGCTGGCAACCGGCGACAGTGAAGTCAGGATAGAACCGTACGGGCAGTCCCCTTACCAGGTGATCATCTTCAGGAACCACAACCTCCCGGCGGACTGGAAGTACCGGGTCTATGTCGAGGACGTCTATTGATCGCACGGTCTTCCTGCACCCCGTCAGTCACCGTTCTTTCGGAAGCAGATTTTAATGTATGTATCTTTATACCCTGATACAGGCGGATCATGAAGACCATCATTTACTATTTTACCGGTACCGGCAACTCTCTTGCCGCAGCGAGAAAAATTGCCGCAGGACTTGGTGACTGCGAGGTAGTCCCGATTGCATCGCTGCAGGACACACAAGGGGATATCCTCCCCGGGGCTGACCGTGTCGGGATCGTCTGCCCCGTGTATTTTACCGGCCTGCCGGCGATGGTGGCGTCCTTTGCAGGGCGCCTTGACCTTTCCCGTTCGCACTACACGTTTTCCGTGGTAACCCTTGGCGGTTTTGGCGGCCAGTCCGCCCTGCGGCAACTGGCTGGCATCCTTAAGGACCGGCCGGGGCGGGGACCCGATGCCGGTTTCATGGTGAAGATGCCCTCGAATTACATTCTCCTGTACGAACCCCCCGCGGGAAAGAAATGCGAGGAGATCCTGTCTGCTGCTCATGCACAGCTGGAGAGTATTGCGCAGGCGGTAAACAATTCGGTAAAGACCGCACCGGGGTATTCTCCCTTAGCCCAGCTGGTGCATTTCCTGTTTTATTCCCGGTTTGCATCCCATGTCCATGCCGATGACAGGAAATTTTCCGTGAATGATCAATGCACTTCGTGCGGTACCTGTGCAGCCATCTGCCCGGCAAAAAATATCGAACTGGTGGATGGCAGGCCGGTATGGAAGCACCACTGCGAGCTCTGCTGCGGCTGTATCCACCTCTGCCCGGTGGAGGCGATCCAGGGGGGAAAAAAGACGGCAGGACGGGTACGGTACCGCAACCCGGAAATTGACAATGCGGATTTCACGGCGCAGAAAGGGGAGCGGCCCTGATATCTGCCGTTTATTCGTCCTTGAGGTACCGGCACCGTTACCCGATCGCCGCGATTATCTCCCCGGTCTTCCGCACCCTGCCCATCCGTTTGAGTATGAAATTGACCGCCGCGTTGTGCGACTCTGCCGACATCGAGGACATCGCGTCATCTGCAAAGACCTGCTGGAAGCCGTACTCGTAAGCGAACCTGGCCGTGCTCTCTACGCCGTATTCCGTGGAGATCCCGCAGAGTACGATCGTATCCATCCCCCGCCTCCGCAGCTGGAGTTCGAGATCCGTGCCGTAGAACGCCCCCCATTGCTTCTTCGCGATCACGACATCGGACGGGACCGGCGCGATCTCCGGGACAAACTCCGACCAGTCCGGGGGCATGGACGCGGGGCGGGAAAATGTAGTGTCGCTCTTTGCCTGCAGCATCGTCTCCGGCGAGGTAACGACATGCACGAGGAATACCGGCATGCTGTTTTTCCGGAATGTCTTTACGAGGTGTGCGGCGTTCTTCACTACTTCCTGTGCGGTATGCGGCTCCATGGGGCGGCCCGTGATACCCTTCTGCAGGTCGATGACCACGAGGGCCGTTGTCTTTTTGTTTATTTCCAGTTCCGGCATTTTGTCACCATGGGAACATAGGGTACGGCGGGTTATTTATGCTCTTTGAACCGGGTCTTGAGGAAAACCCCGGCTTTAGTCGTGGGAGTTGTCGGGTGTTGCGGAGGAGGTGCTGCCGGTACCAGTCCCGCACCGGAAAAAAGAAAATGGTTGTTCTGCCGGGCCGGGAGATAAAAACGTGGTTTACGGGGTTATGGTGATGTCCCAGATGTCCTGCGTGTTCACGTTGATGTAATAATCGCTCGCGTACGAGATGATCTGCTTGCGGGTGATCGGGGTGGCGCTGCCGGTCGGCGCATTGGCGATGGTGGCGCACCAGTTGCCTTTGCTGTCATACAGGTTTGCCTCGAATACCGGGTTTCTCGAGGGCTGGGTTATCCTGAAAGTGAAGGTTGCGGTGCCCTTGTCGAGATGGAATTCGCCGGTGTTTTGTATCCCCTGGCCGGTGAGGTGGTAACCGCCACCGGCTATGGTCACAGCCGGGGTGGCGGAGGCGGACGGGACCGACGGCTTGACTGCGGACGAGGCTGCCGGGCTGGTACCCGCTCCCGCGCTCGTGCACCCTGCCGCAAAGAGCATTCCGATGCAGATCACAAGAAGCGTAAGAATTATCCGTTTTTGCATAATCCGGTGATTATCTTCTTTTTAAGATAATTCTTTCTTTTTGGACCCGGGTATGCTTCCCGCCTGCGATCCCCACCCGGAGGCAGATGACCCCGAGGGCTTGAGGGGACCTGGTTCATGCAAAACCGGCCATACTATCACCCGGGGAAGGACAGGGCACCCGGGGCAACGCCTGCCGGATGGTGACGCGGGGCAGGGAGGCCGGTATCGTGCAGGGAAAAAAGAGCGTTCGGTTTTTCCCCCCCATGCACGGGGAATGAAAAACCTGCTCAGCCGATCTGGTGGGTGACGGACGGGAAACTGATCTGGTTGTAATACACTGACTGGTAACCGTCCGGGAACGTGATGGTCGTCATACCGGGCGTCATGTCGACCGAGTTGATGCCCGCCCACCATTGCTGCTGGATCTGGTTCTGCGCATTGACGAACGAGAATGCCGGTGACGTTATCGTCTCGGTCCCGTTGTTCTGGCTGACCGTGGCAAAGGAGGGGATGGTCACGTCAGCAGAGGAACTGTCCGCTTTCGTAACGGTGACCGGCTCGTTGAGATTGCTCTCAAGGGCGTTTTTGAGTTCGTTGGAGGGGTTGGCGATATTGAAAAATATCGCGGCCTGTTCCGCGAACGTGAGATCATACTGGAAATTAATCTGCGCATTACCGCTCGTATCGAGGTTTACGGTAAGCGCTTTTGCCGTCAGTGCCTGTGCAGGCATAACTGCACACGCAATGAGGCAGATGCATCCGATGAGAAGATAGGTGCCTTTCATGTGTGTCAAGTTTACTTTACATTTTCTGGTATATACGCTTGCTCCCTGCTCCGGGTACCGGGATGGTTCCCGGGATGCCGGCCCGGGATTTTCTGACGCTCCTCCACCCTCAGCGGTAAAAAAGGGAAAACGTATGTATCAGGGATCTTTTTTAAAACAATCGCGTGCTTTTCCTGCAGGATTCTGCAACAGGGGTACGGGTGCAAAAAGGCGGGAGCATGCCGGCTCCGGATCAGGGAGCTCCTCCCTCATGTTATTCCCCGTCTCTCTTCTGATTCCCATTGAGGAAATCCATAGCGTTAAAAGGTGGGTGTAAAAAGGGAGAAAATTTTTTTAAAATACGATCTCCCCTTTTGCAAACCGTACTTTTTGCAGGGGCTTGTCCGCTGCGTACCCCAGCGGGCAGAGCATCGTGGGGACAAGCGGCGACGGGATCTTCAGGATCCTCGTATATTCCTTCGGGTCGAACCCTCCCATCGGGCAGGAGTCAAAGCCAAGCGACTTTGCTCCATTCACGGCATTTCCGAGCGCGAGGAAGAGCTGGGACTGTGCCCAGCAGAGTTTCTGCTCCGGGCTCATCTTTGCGGTCATCTCCGTTGCCATCCCGATCACCATCTTCCGCGTCTCTTCCGGTGCGCCGGACGTTTTCATCAGCTGCCCGAGTTTTTTGATCAGGCCTTCAAAGTCCGGGTCCGCGCAGAAGACCAGCAGGTGCGAGCAGGACGTGATCTGCTCCTGGCCCCACGTTGCCGGCTTCAGCTGCTCTTTTACAGCCTGGTCAGTGACCAGCTTGATCTTCCACGGCTGGAGGTTGATCGCCGATGGGGCGAACCGCACGAGTTCCAGGAGCTCGCCCACTTTCTCTTCGGGAATCTTCCGGCCGTCAAATTTCTTGGTCGCGTACCGCGACATGACAATTTCCTTGAATTCCATACCATCACCCCGCCTTCGCGGTACGCTTCTCTTATCCGGGACTCTTATTTATACCATTCCCCGGCCGGCACCCGTTTCCTGGTGAACCTGCACGGGCTGTTCTCCGGTACAGGCGCCGTAACCACCCTGCAAGACCCGGCCTGAAAAAGAAACAACTGCCTGCGGGATTACCGGGGCGACTCCTGTGCCATCTTTGCATGGAGCTCCTCGATGTTCAGCGGGTTGAGCGGTTTGCAGAGGATCTCGTTGACCCGGAGCTTTTTTAAGTGCTGCGAGGACGCCGCCTGCATGACCAGCGCCGTATCCGATCCCCGTCCTGTCCCGGCAATGGCGATGATCTGCCCGCCGCTCTTCACATGACCTGCATCTGTTGCCATGAGCACGATCTCAAAGCAGACCTTGAACCCCTGGCAGAAGCAGCGCAGCAGGTTTGCCATCACCGTGGGGATGGTTGATTCGTACAGCTCGGAGGTGTGAAAAAGCATGGTACCGAAGTGAACCGCGTGTCCCGCCCCCCGCAGAGTGGCAGCAAGCTCCGAAGGGAAGACATTGACCTCGCGGTGGAAGTCCCACTGGTGGGGGATGACTACCAGCTGCACGCCGTCGTTTTTGAAATACTCCATCGCTTTTTTCGCGGTCGCGCCGGTTGTGGATGCGATCACGATCTTATGGATCCCGAGCTCGTGCGCCCGTTCGCGTGCCAGCCGGAACGTGACATCCGTGTTCTCCGGGCTGAGGGTCTCAAAGTACGTTACTGTGCGTTCCATAACCACAGGTATGGCAGGTGGGATTGATAAGAAGTCTGATCAGGCAGAATCCCCTGTTCGCCGGCAGGTATTCCCACTGCCGCTCACATTCCGGCCCGGGTATTCCCATGGCAGAAGAAACCGTTCCGTACTATACGGGATCCTTACAGGAACGAACTAAAAAAAGAAAAAATGATAAACCGTTAAGACACTCAGAAGCGGGGCTTCCGGTGTTTCGGGAGGCAGTCCCGGCAATAGACGGGCCTTGACTCAGTTGGCTTGAACGGTACTTCGCACTCTTTTCCGCAGTCTGAACAGACTACTTTTGTCATTTCACGGGGACCCATATCACGGGGACCGCGGTTTCCACCAAAATTCGATGATCCGAACATAATGATTTCTCTTGACTGTCTGATTTATAAAACAGTGTTCTATTCTATGGAACTCCGGAGTATAAGATATGATGGGTTGGGGAACCGGGCCGGGACGGCGGGGGCCCGGGGTGGAGGCTGTTTGGGAGAAGGGGAGAATTTTCAGTACGCATCGTCGTGATGCGAATAGTCCACGAGAGTTATTTTCTGGTTTTTCTTATCGATTCTATACATAAGGATATAGTGCCCGGTGTGCAGGCGCCAGAATCCCCTGAGCGGTTTTTTGAGGGGCTTATCCGATTTCCGGATTTTCTGCTTTGTTCCCGCAGCTTCTTTTCAATCTGTCCGAACCTGGCGGAATCTTTCTCCACATTTTCCTGAGGGTGGCTTCGACTTTGGGATCCGTAACTACCGTCCAGGTCATTGTCTGATATTCCGGATGAAGTCATCCATCGAGGGGTATGTCTTCCCCTTTCCTTCCTTAAGTCCTGCATCACTCTCTTTTATTTTTTTCACATAGGCAGGTTTGATAGCAGATTCCGGCGGGTAAACTGCCTCGTCAATCTTTTCGTCGATGCGTTCGAGCCTGGTGAGAATATCTGAGAGGATCCTTTCGATCTTCTGGTTGCCGGGAGTACCGGGGACCGACTCCATCACGCACGGGACGGATACCCGGGAAGAAGCTACCGTAGTGCGGGAAGATTCTGGACTTCCCTTCCGGACCTTTTTTGGCGGGATGGCATCGGAATAATGCATGATACTATTCTCATAGGATTTTTTTCTTCAACAGGCTTTTTATCGTTTCACCGTTCACCCGGGTCCGGGTCGCCGCGAGCTTATTCCTCGCAGAAATACCACGCCCACACACTGAACGCACCAACGCCGGGGAGAAATACCGCTGCGAACACGAGCGGCGTATAGCGCCACCCGTCAAATACGCGGAGGACGGCGTAGAGCGTGAGGCCTGTTACAGGCCCGGCAATGCAGGCATCCAGAGGGGATATCCGGTGGGGCTGGTCATAAGGACATATGATTTGACGCTCAATGGGGCTGGCGCCCCGGGCCTGCGTGGGCTTGCCCCACAGTCCTGTGAACATCAACGACCCGGAAGATTTTCCGGCACTGCTTGAGCCTGCGGAGATCCGGGCCGACGAACCCCATCGCGGATACCGCCGCATCGTCGCGGTACCCGGGAATGAGTGGCACCGGATTTTCTGCAGGCCGGGCCGATCCCGGAAGGGAAAAAATTTCCTTTCCGGGTGTCGGGTGAGCGTAGCGTTTGCCTCTATCCCGTATGCCGGTGACTGGTGATATTTTCCCGGACTGCCAGAGTGCCATGTCAGAATATTGGTTTACAGCCGGGGGTGGTCACTCGGGATTTTCTTTTTGGTCCGGGGTTTGACGAATATGGTTCACCAGGCACCAGGGAATATGTTGGTTGGCGGGGAGGATAAATTTGTCGACTATAGTCTGCGATAGACATTACCCTCTTTTCAACGGAATCTCATCCAGTGAATATGCACGAGGAAGAAATTTTTGGCAGGATGCTGCAGGAAGAGCGGAAAGCCAAAAAAATTTCCCAGGAGAAACTTGCAAAACTCGCCGGCCTCGACCGGACCTTCATCAGCCTCATCGAGAACGGAAAACGAAGCCCGACATTTTCTACTATTCTGAAGATCTGTTCTGCCCTTGATATTGCGCCGTCTGAACTATTCTCGATTTACGAGAAGAAGGATCCGGATTACATGGCGAAGAAAGGCGTGAAGCGTAAGAGGGTTTGACGCGTCAATCGGGGCGGAGGCACGAGACGCGTGGGCTTACCCCCGGGAATGATCGACAAAAAATATCTACAATAAATGGCAAACATTCCGATCAATCGGGAACCGGGGGACGATGATTGAACAGACGGTAAAATATTTTTTAAGATGTTTCGAAATATTTTCTTATACGATCACGATCTTCATTCGCATGTTCGTCCTTATGATAAATCTGAATAAATACAATTTCGCCGGGATTTTCTTTATAGGCAAAAATTATTCTGAATCCGCTTTTATTACCTTTTCCTGCGAGACCTCTGCATCTGAATTGCTTAACTTTGTAAATGGGATCTCTGACACTTGCGCCCATTGGGATTCTGAATGTCCCCGGTGTGTGGGTGGGCTTTCGCAATTTAATAACATCCACTAATTTTGGAAAATCATCAGTTAATGTGGGAAATCTTTCTGATAAATGAGAAAAATCGGCATCAAATTCAGGGACGCTGGAAAAATCAGTCATCCGCATATTCTCTTACGGACATGGAAGGATCGCGGTAAAAAACCATTTCGTAATCAAGATTTTTATTAGTTTCTGCAATCTCCCAAGGGGTATCTTTATGGGATAAAGCCTCTATTTGTGAACCATTCATCTTCCCATATCGACAAATTGTATCCTCGAGATGTTCTAATTCGTTGGCAGTCAGGAGGGAAACATCCGGTTTTTTCTTCGAAATAAATTTTATTTGGGTTTTCCCAAAATATTCCGTTCTTTTCTCGACTATACTTCCATCCTCTTTCAATTCTTTGATAATATCATTAAAATGGCGGGGTGCAGGGCCATGCTCTAATTTCGAATAAACTTCCCCGGTTAATTGCTTCTCAAATAGTTCATAGTAGTCAAAATCATTAAAATAAAGCAATTTAAACAATGCCTTTTTTCCAATATTATCTTGTGATGAGGTCTTGTGAATAAAATAATGAAGAACCTGCTTAAATTTTTTTGAGTTGAAGCCTGCACTTCTTACTCTGCGTGAAATTACTTCTGATAATTGAACCATATCGCTTACACAATAATCGATCTGTGACATATAAAATCTTCGTATGCACCAAAAAAGTAAAATAAATAATTGAATTTTGTAATCAGCAAATGCTTTAATTTTTCAAAAGAAAGCCCTCGCATTCCAATGCACATCAATAACCCGGCAGAATTACCCGGACCGCGAGAAGGCAGTCTGATTTTACCGTTTGAGTGGGATTCGATGAACGTGTGAGAGGTCTGACGCTCAAAGGGGCGCTGCCCCTTCGCCGCGTGGGCTTGCCCCGGGGGTTGGATCCTATTGCAGGTTCTCTTTATTTTTATCGATCTCTTCGAAGAATTTTTGTTTAATCAGGAAATCCTTCACCGCTTCAATGCCGCGTTCAAGATAAATTACCCCGATTAGCATCTCGAAACGGTCTGCCAGAACTTCAGGTGAATTCCATACTTCCCGAACTCTCTCATCCGGCCCCCAGAGAATAAAATTTTGTAAATGGAGACGATTTTTCGAGAACCAGGTAAGTGTCCCGTTTTTCCCGTAAAAAGCCCGGTTGTCATCAACTTCCTGCGGGGTTGTGCTCTCTTTTTTTGGAAAATGTTCGAGTATTGCAAAATCGAGGACAAAATCGCCGATTGTTTCCAGGCTTTTGTCTGCGGGGATTTTCGTGAGTTGTTTGAATTCCGGTTTCTCATTGATGAAAGCGTTGCTGATTATCGCACTCACGAGGCGTTCTTTATTCTGAACTGAGTATCCAAGAAGATATTTTTCTACAGGATAACAGATCTCATCCCGGTAATTGATCCATTCGGTAGTATTCTCCATGTGGAATTATCCCCTTCATTAAGCAGGAGAAGTATCGCTCAGGGCATAATGTTTATTGATCCTTGTACTGAGGTGGGTAAGTTGTTTCAAGAGTTCTATTTCTCGCCGGAATTTCGAGCCCATACGATTAAAAATCCTATTCCCGGGAGAAATACCGCCACGAACACCACCGGCGTATAACGCCACCCGCCAAATTCACGAAGCACGCCGTAGAGCACGAGGCCTATTACAGGCCCGGGCGGGCTATGCCAGGACACCGCAATATCCATGATGGTTGAGGCGAGAAGTGATCAGTAGGAGTGAGCATGAAAGAGATCCCCCCGTTTTCACCGGAGTTCAGGTACACCCACGGCATGGTAAAACGGCTTACCGGTATCACCGCCGACCGGGAAATTATCCTCCATGCGCATCTTGTTCCGAAGTGGGAGGTATCGGTACGGCGGGAAGAGCTCGTACGGGCGGCTCACGCGTCCACCGCAATCGAGGGCAACCCGCTCTCGCTCGAGGAAGTCAGCCAGCTTGCAGAGGGCCGGGAGGTGATGGCGGCCCGGCGGGCGAAAGCCGAGGTGCTGAATTATCTCCGGGTGCTGGAGCATATTGAGTCGTACCAGGAGAAGGGGGTGATCTCCGGAAAAAACATTCTCTCGCTTCACCGGGACGTCACGCTGGATACTCTTGATGATCCGGCAACAGAAGGCGCGTTCCGGATGGTCCGGGTCGTGGTAGGGAACCGGCGCACACAGGAGGTCGTGTATTCTCCCCCTGCACCAAAAGATGTCCGGCCCCTTGTCGATGGGTTGATCGTGTGGCTGAACTCTGAGGCAGCCCGGCAGATGCACCCGGTCCTCGTTGCCGGGATTGCACACTATGAGCTGGTACGGATCCACCCGTTCGTGGACGGCAACGGCCGGACCGCCCGGGCACTCGCGACACTTATCCTCACGATGCGGGAGTTCGATATCAAGCGGTTCTTTACTCTCGATGATTTCTACGACAGCGACCGGGCCGCGTACTACGCAGTGCTGAAACGCGTGAACGGGACCTACCCGGATTGTACCCCATGGCTCGAATATTTCCTGGAAGGGGTGGAGATCTCGCTGCACCGGGTGAAGGAGCGGGTGCTGCTGCTCTCGTCCGATGAGCACAGGAAGGTCACCGGGGGACAGGTTGCGCTGTCGGATCGGCAGATGAAGATCATCGAGTTCATCCACGCGAACGGGTCGGTGAAATCGAGCGATCTCGTCGCGATGTTTAAGATCTCGCGACAGGCGGCTCTCAAAGAGCTGACCGTTCTTCTGGAAAAAGATCTGATCCAACGCGAAGGTGACCGGCGTGGGGCCCGGTATATCATGAAATGATGATTGTCATTTCGGTTGTCATTTCGGTTGTCATTTAACCGGATTTTTAAAAGGTCCATGAAGGTTTCACGGAACGACAAAAAGTCCACTCACTGAGTGGATAATTGAGCTGGTCGCATTTTTGGAGTACCCCCGGTACTGGGTGCCCGGTTGTCCGGAAATATCTGCAATCCGGATTTTAATCCCATCGAATTCGATGGGTTAAAACACGGGTCTCTGGTCGAAACCACATTGTCATTTTGACGGGTCCGTTTCCCTGTGGTTATCAGGATTTTTTCCCGGCCCGGCTCTTCCGTTCGATCTGTTTTACTGCCAGCTCGAATTCCGTATCAGGCCCGGTGGATTCTTCTGCGATTCTCCGGCTGGAAAATGTCTCATACTCCTCAAGCGCAAGGGCCTGGGCAATCTCCATCGATACGGTTCCCTTGTCGTCCAGGATCTCCTGCTCATTGAATTTGAGGAATGCGTCGAGCTTCTCTTTCCACTCCTTCATGTAAACCGGCTGTTTCTGTTCGGCCTGCATCTCGGCATAATCGAGGTACATGGTGATGATGCGGTTCAGCTGCCTGATCTCGGCCTCATTGAGATAATTCTTCGCGACGGTTACATCGCCTTTTCGTACCTTCGCGCCTTTCCACGTGGTGAGCCCCATGTTCGGCTGCGAGGCATCCGCCCGTGCCGCGATGATCTCCGCGGCGGTATGGCCGGTGATTGCCCAGTGCAGTTTGTTCTGTATGATCTGGAAAAATTCGAGCGTAGTCTCCGCATGGGGATCATAATCGATCGCGAGCGTGTAGATGTCCCGGATCTTCCGGTAGAACCGTTTCTCGGAGGCCCGGATATCACGGATGCGTTCGAGGAGTTCGTCGAAATAGTCCGCCCCGATCATGCGGCCGTCTTTTAACCGCTCATCATCGAGCACGAAACCCTTGATGAGGTATTCCCGCAACCGTTCCGTTGCCCACCTGCGGAACTGCGTGCCCCGGTGGGAGCGGACCCGGTAGCCGATGGCCAGGATCATGTCGAGATTGTAATAGTCGATAGAGCGTTGGACCTTACGGGATCCTTCAGTTTGAACTATTAAGTATTCCTTAACAGTTGAAGCCGGGGTACATTCTCCATCTTTGAAAATGTTCCGGATATGTATGTTGATATTCGGAATTGATGTCTGGTAAAGTTCCGCGATGAGTGCCTGGGTGAGCCAGACCGTTTCCTCATCGAGCCTGACTTCGATGCGGCTGCTCCCGTTTTCGGACTGGTAGAAGAGGATCTGCGACCGGGTGACCGGTTCCGGGACGGGAGGGGTGCTCATTGTTCGGCGCTCTTATTGTTCTTGATCGTACCCGGATGTCTGGCTTTTTATAGTGTAGGGCTGTGGGGTGAAAATAATCCGGGAGGAACCTGATGTACGGGCCATGCTGGCTTGTCCTGGAGGCTGTGCCTACTGGTGAAAGTGAAACTAATCACATCAGACCAAAAAAGAGTCATACCCTCCGGAAGAGATCGTTATGAGGCGATCCCATAGATCCCGCTTGTAAAAATCTGTCAGGTAATCTCCTTTTTCATCATTGTATTGATGTCGATAAGATCGTTTGTGGCATGATTCGGCCGGACCGGAAATTTTCTGATCCCGGATTCTTATCAGCATATGAATGGGTGGGGGAACATACCGGTTTCTTTCCGATATTTTATGCGGTCGGACCCTGTGACAAAGCACTTTCCATGACAGGGTATGCAAATAACTGGTCTGTATGGATCGGTGGTGATTCTGATGAGGGTACGTACAGGAAAAAATTCCGGGGGACGGGAGAATTCCCGAATCTCGCCCTATTTTCATTCGATCATATTGATGGGATCTTTATGGATTACATGAGCTGGCATATCGCGCTCAATGCTTCTCTGAATGACCGAAGTGTAACCGATTATGAACGTCGCATGATCTTTAAGCCTTCGTGGACACGCAGACGCTGGATGCTGGCAGCTCTCAAAGGTACTCATTCAGTGCAGCTGGTAGCTCCGGAACTCCCCCTCCACCTGGCACAACATGCTTTTGTCCGTAATGCTAAAACGAGGCATCATCTGGAGAAGATGGGATTCACGGATGTGGATGTACTCCGGGTTCCGGTGGAGAAACCCGCGGGGACCATTCACCGGTAAGAATAATATATTGCCGTGAATGCTATACAATTTTAAGGAATTTCAGGACAGCATTCGTATGACTTCGGCAGATTCAGTTCACCGCATGATTGAGGACCTTCCCCCGGACCTCCGCAGGAAGCGATCAACTTCATCGAGGAGCTCGCAAAAAAGAAGCGAAGCGTGGTGCATAAGAAGTTCAGTTTATCCTGGGCCGGGGGCCTTGCACACCTGAAAGGGAGTACGACCTCTGTCGAGCTCCAGCATGCAGCCCGCGAAATATTCAGGGAAAGACCCGGTAAATTTCTTCCCGGCTCTTAACCCGGCAAAAAATGATCCTGTTATCTGAGGTAATCTCACAACCGATCCGATAGTGTCCGGTCCGGATGCGATAATAATTCTCATATCCTTTCATCTTGTGGACATCAAAATCGTGAAAAAAGTTTTTCGATTCCGGGATCTGGTCAAAGACCAGCCGTTCAATCCGTGAACGATATCGGGCAGGTATCGCCGCAAGATCTTTCAAAAAGATCTTTTTGTATCCACATGCCGGCATTTCAATCCTTTTTCAATGCCCGGTAGTGCTTCTTTGCTTCCTGCACGGAGAGAACTTCGTCGCCCTCCGCCTCTTCCATGAACCGTGCAAGCCCATTGTCTTCTATGATTGATTCCATCCGGTTGAATGTTTCCAGATCGACAATTACTGCCTGCTTCTGGTTCCTGGCATCGGTGATATATTTCCGGGGTATTGCTGTCATGCCTGTGTCATTCAGGTGTTTATCTGAAGTCGTATAAAGCAGCTTGTGTGGGGTCTTCAGTGGGGCCATGCCAACCAAGATTCTTCGACAAGTATTCTCTTCAATTATTCCCGGCCGTAATACCCTGCCCACACGCTGAATGAACCAACGCCGAGCAGAAACACCGCTGCGAACACGACCGGCGTATAGCGCCACCCGTCGCTTATCCGGAGCACGGCGTAGAGTATGAGGCCGAGGACCGGCCCGGCAATGCAGGCGCCGGTGAGGAGTTTTGGCGTGAATCCCGGGATTTTCAAAAGGTCTGGCAGTTGCGATCACCGTCCGTGATTTTTTTAATTTTTCAGATGTTGTTCGTTTGCTTACGGGAAAAATTCCTGTGCGGTGACTGGTGAGCATTTCCCGGACTGCCGGAGTGCCATGTCAGAATATTGGTTTACAGCCGGGGGTGGCCACTCGGGATTTTGGATTTCCGGGATTGACGAAGATTGAGTCACCAGTGCACCGGAGGAAATGTTGGTATGGAAACAGGATAAATTTATCCAAAGGTATGATAATTACATACTTGGTATAATCCGGTATAAAAGAATGAGATGGCTCTGACTACGATCAAGATCCAAATGGAAACACGGGATAAGCTTGCGGATCTTGGGAAAAAATCGGAGAGCTATGATACTATCATCAACCGTCTGATTGAATTCTACCAGGCACATCCAAAGAAAGAATAATCTGATTTTTCCCTCATCTGCTGGTGTTACGGAAGCGTGTGGAATGATTAATTGACTGCCAGTTATCAGAACCTCACCAAAATTATTGTGAAATTACATTAATTTCCAACGGTCCATTATATGCCGAGTTGGGTGCTTGTATAGTTAATTTTTCTGTAATACTGGAACCTGTCGTCACTAGTTCTGAGGGTATTGGTGGATCTATCCTCTCCAATGTAAATCCATTAGTACCAATTGTTATTGATTCTATAGAATGTGATAACGTCCATGCATGACTGGTGAATGTTATATCATAGGTAAAAGTTTCTCCTGTATTCGTGGTTAACGCCCCCTGGTCCGATGTATACCAGTAATCTTTTGAATAGGGTAGAAAGTGCGGGGTGTTCCAGGAATAACGGTAATTCACTCCGATAATAGATACTATTGGTTCAGATGTTTGCACAGGAGTTGGTATCGCTGTATTTATTGGAGTTGGTGTCTGGGTGGGGGCTACTACTGTGCTATCAGAAAAATAAAATGGGTGAATTGTCAATCCTACTATTGTACAAATAATAGTCACTGCTATACCAATCAAGGCCCATTCAGTATTAGTGATATTTTTCAAAGCATCAGAAATCTTTGTCATTGATCCACCCTTTCATTAAAGTGAATATGTTCTGATTTTCTAAATAACGCATCGCCAACCGCTTATGCAGTTGATCAGTGTAAATTCAGAAATTTCTTTTCTTAGTGTAAACGCTCTAACCACCCGCGATGCATCGCCAACCATTCGCATGGTTGATCTACCGTAGAGGCATCAGAACCGCTTACCCCATACTAATACCCGAATCTTTATCGATTCATCCTGGCTAACTACTCCTCATCACGAGTTGCTTTCTCAATGGATCTTCGAAACCCTTGCGGTTGGTCCGGCACCATTCACGATTTTCTCCACCTCTTCAAACCTCACTGGCTCATTACAATGCAAGAGCATCATCAACGCTGCATGACGAGCCCGGCAGATCAAAGCCAGATCCTTGCATGGGATCATTCGTTTGATATTTTACAAAAAGAAGTGAAACAACTCGTCCAGATTAAACCGGTGATTGGCAATTACACAATTATTTTTGAATATGAATTGCCCCGGGAACGAGGACGACGGCCAGATGTTGTGATATTAGGGCCATGCGTCTTTGTCCTCGAATTCAAGGATTATACAAAACTCTTAGCAGCTCATAGCGATCAGGTCGCTGCCTATGCTCGAGATCTGAAAAACTATCACGCAGCATCGCATCGGCATACCGTTCTCCCGATTCTCGTTCTTGCCCGCTCGAAGGATCTCATTCAAAGAGATGAAGAAGTGCTGGTTATTTCACCGGATCATCTTGCAGATGTCTTCCATCTCGAAGTGGAGTTGGAGAATGGGCCACTGATTGATCCTCAAGTTTGGATCTCCGCTGAATATGCTCCCCTCCCCTCCTTAATTCAAGCAGCCCGGATTATTTGGGATAAGCAACCCCTCCCACAGATCAAACGAGCCTTGAGTGCCGGTATACCCGAGACTATCGCTGAATTGATCGCGATTGCCAAAGAAGCCCAAGAGAAGAATGAGTTACATCTCGCTTTAGTGACTGGAGTTCCCGGTGCGGGAAAGACGCTTGTCGGGATTCAATTAGTGTACGAGAATCATCTGGATACGATTGCTCAAACTTCCGCTGCGTATTCAATGGCAACTTCTCCCATAGGATTGACTCAAACATTTTCCTCGCAAGCCGTTGCTGATTCCGGGGAGCAAGCATATGGAAAGAAGAAGAGAGATCAGAAAAATTCCTCTCGGAATATTGCGGTCTTCCTTTCTGGTAACGGCCCTCTCGTGAAAGTGCTCCAACATGCCTTGAAGAACAACATCTTTGTTCAAGATGTTCATGGATTTTTGAAAGAGTACGGCGGTTCGACTGTTAAGATCCCTCACGAACATATCTGGGTATATGATGAGGCGCAGCGAGCCTGGGATGCGGATCGCGTGAATGAGAAACGCGGCCATGCGACAAGTGAGCCGGAAGATTTCCTCAAACTTGCTGAGCGGATGAACTCGTGGGCTTTGATGGTCGCCCTCATTGGTGAAGGCCAAGAGATCCATCTCGGGGAAGAGTCCGGTTTACCGCAATGGAACGATGCCCTTGCAACAATGCAGAAGCCCTGGGTTGTGCATTGCCCCGTGAAAATTGCCGGCAATTTCCCTGCAGCAAGAAAACTTGAAACAACCGATGTCCTAGATCTCACCATTACCCTCCGTTCTCATCTTGCCGAGGATGTCGCCCAATGGATTTCTGCGATTCTCGCCGGAGACTTTACATTGGCAAAAACGCTTGCTGAACGCGTAACGAGCCAAGGATTTAATATCTATATCACGCAGGACATCAATATTGCAGCGAATTACGTGAAGGAAAGATATCATGGACAAGAAGAGAAACGCTTTGGGCTTCTCGCGTCTTCAAAAGGAAAAAATTTGCCTGCTTGGGGTATCAATAACGATTGGAATTGCACGAAGAATCTCAAAGTAGGCCAATGGTATAACGATCCTCCAAATTCATTCACTTCTTGTTGCTCACTTCGAGAAGTCGTCACCGAGTTTGGATGTCAAGGATTAGAATTAGATTTTCCAATTATTTGTTGGGGAAATGATTTCATTTGGGTAGATAATGCATGGAAGAGTCCTAAGAAAACAAGGATGAATAAGGCAAAAGACCCTCATCAATTGCGAGTGAATAGTTATCGAGTGTTGTTATCCCGAGGTCGGGATGGATTCTTTATTTTTGTGCCGAATGAAATTGGGATGCGTTCGACGTATGAAGCACTCGTGATGGCGGGATTAAGAGAGTTAGTTTCAGAAAATAACAGATGTATTGAAATAAATAAGGGATTGATTGTTGGATAAATTGTTTTTATAAGTTATTTTTATAGAATCCGATCACTCTTTACAATGAGCAATATAGAAAATATTTATTTTTCCTTCACAGTCAAAACAAAACATATATCGGGGAATATCGTAAAAATAGCCATTCGGAATGAAAATATTAATTATCAAGAATCTTTGGACAATGTGGGATGAAATATGGTAGATGAGGGCAGGATTTCAGCAATTGAAGGAGCGCACCTCCTTCAATCTTTGCGAGCATCAGATTTTGATATTCCAAGCGCTATAGGAGAATTAATTGATAACGCTATTCAAGCTGATGCAAAAAATGTCCATGTGAAAGTTGAAGATATGTTTGCCGGAGGTCGGAAAAAATACAAATTGATCAGTAAAATCCTCTGTGGCGATGACGGTTATGGTATGGATGGAACTCTAAAAGGGGTACTCCATTGTTGTATCAAATTAGGATATTCAAGTCGATTTAATGACAGGTCAGGTATTGGCCGGTTCGGTGTCGGAATGACATTAGCCGGCATTCGTTTTGCAACAAAAATTGAAGTTTTCTCAAAACAGTCTGGCAAGCCTTGGTATTACATCGTTTTTGATCTGAATAATACGGAAGATATTGAAATTGGAATTGCTCCTCCAATTCAACAAGATCCCCCCGAGGAGTATCAAAATTTATGTGGGCAAGATCATGGGACTCTTGTTATCTGGTCAGGTTTTGATAAATTTGCCGAACAGGATTTGCATGCGTATACCTATGATGATGGATTGGAAGCTTCCGCCTCATTAGATCCTTATGGATATCTTAACCACTGGATTGGAAGGACATATCGAAATTTTATCTGGGATGGTCTCAACCTGACTGTAAATACGAATGAAATTTTTGCTTTTGATCCTCTGTTCTTGAATAAAAAGCGGAATCAATTCCCTGATGATGAAGTAGCAACTCTGGTTTTTGAGGATGAAATCGAATGGCCGATTCATCAATCTGTTAAAAGAAATGCAGATATTGGTGATACTTCAAAAATCCATATTAAAATCTCATTCTTGCCTCGACAATATCGTCAGATAATTGGTAGGGGTGGTCAGGATTTCAAGGGAAGATACATAGAAGAAAACGAGGGTGTATCGATTATGAGGAGCGGGAGAGAAGTATTGTACAGTACTATCCCGTTTTTTCAAGAGAGTAATTCAAAAAAATTATCCTGGGAGGATAAAGATCGATGGTGGAGTTGTGAAATCTCCTTTGATCCAGAACTTGACGAACATTTCACGGTTAAAAATATTAAAAGAGGCGCGTTACCAGCAAAAGAACTCAAAGTTACTTTATACCATAAAATTATCGAATATCGAAGACGCTGTCTTGAAGAAGTTTCCGCATATTGGAAAGAATATCAAAGTATTATTGTGAGAGAGAAAGAGGTTGAATATTCTCCAGACGGATTATCTAAGCTACCTACCGATCATATTGTTGCAGAAAAAATTGCATCAGAAACAAAAATTACCGAATCTCCTAAAAAATTACCTGTAATTACAAAGGAAGAAGAGAGTTCAAGGATTGAGGAATTAACGCGGGAGCTTGATGAAGCCAACGGGGCATTATGGCGGGCGAAATTTAAAAGTCAGCCGTTCTCAATAAAAGATACCCGGTGGAAAGGTGACACATTCATACAAGTGACATTCCTCGATGGACAATCAGTTCTTGAATACAATTTAAATCATTATTATTTTGATGAACTCAGCAGACTTCGGACGGAATTACAAGCATTAGAAGATCCATCAATGGCGATTCGATATGCAAAAAAGATGAATGAATTAATTGATATTTTATTGATGTCTTTTGTCCAGGCAAGAAAAAATTGGACGCATTCAGATGAGTTTTCTGTCACGGATTCTATTGATTATCTGATAAGAGATTGGGGAAGATATCTTAAATCCTATTCAGAAGCTTATCAAAAAGAACAGTTATTTGAGGAAGATTTATGATCGAACGGCTCCCGATTCAGGAGCTTCAAGAACGTATCGGGGAAAAAACACTTTCAAGACTCGAAAAAATTGTTCATTTTATTCCTAATAGTGGAATTCAACATCCAAATGATATTTATGATAAAAAAAATTTATTGAAAATTTTTCTCTCATTCTCAGGCCAGGATATATTTTATACTGAATCTTTCAGAAACAAATTACTTAGCCGGCTGTCGGATACAGAAATTCGAAATCTAGCAAAACGATTGGGATTAAACTCTCAAGTCTCTTTCAAAGAGATTGTGGAAACAATCTCAAAAATTCCATGGACCAATAATTCAGAGACTAAAATCATTGTTGATTTTTTTAAACTTCCTCCAAATTACATTCCGAGTCCTAAAGAATCTATACCAAATATTGAGCATATCACAAAACCCGATGTACCATTCAAACCTCTGAAGGACTTTCAGATTGCTGTGTTTGAACAATCTTTGGCCAAAATGGATAATCCTCTCCAGAGATTCCTCATCCAGATGCCCACGGGATCCGGCAAGACACGAACTGCGATGGAGGTCATCTGTTCACATTTGAATAGAAATCCGGGGAAATCTGTCATATGGCTTGCCAATTCTGAAGAATTATGTGAACAAGCTATCGAATGTTATAAGGACGTTTGGTCACATGTAGGACAATTCGATGTTGATATCATCAGAGCATGGGGATCGAATGATCTGAAAGTACCTATTCGAAGTTCGTTCATTGTCGGAGGATTTTCAAAGTTACATTCGATTTTCAAACGAAAACCCGAGTTAATTCCTATTATTTCGAAACAACTGGTTTTAATGGTCGTAGACGAAGCTCATCAAGTGATTGCCCCTACCTACAAAAACGTTGTTGATCGATTACAAGAGGGTAATTATGTTGCTCACTTTATCGGGTTGACGGCTACTCCAGGTCGGGGTAACATTACTAATGAAGGAACAAATTTACTAATTCAGTATTTCGCTGGCAATAAAATAGAAATTGATTCTGGAGATAAGACAGTTTTTGAATATTTACGACGAAAAAAAATCCTAGCACATATTGAAAAAGATCCCCTCTTTACGAACCGCTCATACGATTTAACGGATAAAGAGCGGCAATATATTCGGACACATTTTGATTTCCCAATGGAATTTGTGGAAAAAATCTCCAGCGATGATGTGAGAAATATCGAGATCATCAATAAATTGAAACGTGAATGCGAGATGAATAAGAAAATTATCTTATTCGCTGGTAGTGTCGATCAATCGAAATTTATTTGTGCGACACTGAACTTCCTAGGATTCAGAGCTGAACATTTAGATGGGTCAACAAAGCGCGATCGCCGAAGAAATTTGATTAAGGAATTCAAAGACGGGGATCTCAATATTATCTGTAATTTTGGTGTCCTTACAACCGGTTTCGATGCACCCAAAACAGATGTCATCTTTATCGCCCGGCCGACCATGTCCGTTGTTCTCTATAGCCAGATGGTAGGACGAGGATTGCGAGGTCCCGCTATTGGCGGTAAAGAAAAATGCAAATTGATCGATGTAATTGATAATTTGGAAGTGTATAAAAGCCCTGATAACGTCTACGATTATTTCACGGAATATTGGGAGCAGAATGAGTGAATTCTACCTCTCTGAAAAAGAGAAATTATTTCAAAAAGTCCAGACGTTTATATCTTCAGCTGATAGCGAAATTCTAATAATTTCACCCTATATCAACACGAATGTACTCGAAAAACTTTTACAGAAAAATTCGGCGAGAATTAGTATCATCACGACATGGAAATTACGTGATATTCAACTTGGAATTTCTGATATTGAACTGTATAATTATTGTAAGAAAAAAGGAATCTTTCTTTATTTACATCCGCGGATTCATCTGAAAGCGTTTGTGAATGATTATTCTCAATGCGTCTTTGGGAGTGCAAATATCTCAAACAAAGGATTTGCGCTTGTAACAGACCATAATTATGAACTAGATGCAAAAGTTGAATTCATTGATACAGAGTCTATAATTTATTTTAAGAAAATATTGAATGAATCAGTTCTAGTTACTGAAGAAATTTATAAAATATTCTTGGAGGCTATTGAAAATTTACAACCTCTCCCCGAATTAGAAGAGCCGGATATCTTTTCCATACCGAAAAAATCTGAATTTCTTATATCTGCCCTCCCAATGAGTTATGATGTGAATGAATTGTTCGAGATTTATTCACACAATTTCAAGCACGATTCAAAGGAGAAACGAGACTGTGCGATTCATGATATTGTTCTGTATAATCTTCCTTCGAATCTCGATTACCCACAATTCCGGAAATTGTTAAAAGAGAGATTTTTTACATCAAAGTTTATTCAAAAATTATTGGAATTTTTACCGTTGGAAGGTCGATATTTTGGTGAAGTGAAGGAATGGATTCAGAAGAATTGTGAGGATGTTCCCATTCCAAGTAGAAGGGATCTTACAGGAAATATTCAGGTTCTCTATAAATGGATCGCAGATTTAAGTGATGGAGCGTATAAGGTAGATCGACCTCGACATTCAGAACGACTTTATCGGGTGAAGTAATGGCAGAATCAGATGATGCGGGAAAACACCTGGAGAATATTAAAATTGGACTTGCTGTTGAAATATTTCTCAAAGAAGATCGTGCCGGTAAAAATCCGATACCTGGTAAAGTTAGGGAAATACTTACACACTCATCGTTTCATCCCCATGGAATAATGGTGCAATTAGGTGATGGAAAGATTGGCCGAGTGCAAAGGATTCTTACAGAAGTCCCCGACGTAGAGCAACAAAACACATCATCCTATGGTCGAGAAGATTCACATCTTCGTAATACCCGAAATAATTCAGAAAAGATAGAGCAATTCCTTGTCGAAAAAGGAGAGCCATATTGTGACGATTGTCTATCAGAATCTCTTTCAATTTATCCGAGACAAACAATCAACCAAACTTGCCGAAGTTTAGAGAGTCAGGGAATGATCACACGTCAACGAGAAATATGCAAATTTTGTAAAAAAAATAAAATTGTAAACCATTTAGGAGAAAGACAAACGTCATCACAACGACCTATCCCCTCAAAAATATATCAAAAACAAGAAGAGATAGATTTTGTCCAACTTGTGAAAAATGGCGAGAATGAATTTGTGGAATTCAAATCGAGTGTTCTTTGGAGTAAAAATCTCACTGAAGAACAATTGAAAGCCCCGACTGCATCCCGCGAAGTACGAGCGTTCGGTCGGGAAGCATCTAAAGTAATCATTGCCAAAGCCATTTCTGGATTTTTAAACACTCAAGGTGGGAATCTCGTAATCGGTGTAAAAGAAAACAAAACTCAGGAAGCAGACGACATCATTGGCATTGAGAGCGAATTCGGAAAATTAGAGGATCAATGCACGGATGGATATCGAAGAATGATCGTTGATAACATCATTCGGAAATATTTCCATCCAGATATTTACAACCATTTCAGCGACTATATCAAGATTACATTTCCGGAAATCGATGAAAAAATTCTCTGTTGGATCAATATTTCCAAGTCGGAAGTTCCTGCCTTCGTGACTATTCAAAAAATTGATTATTTCTTCATTCGCTTGGATGCTGAGACCCGAGGACTTGAAGGTAAACAAATGGTGGAATATTGTAAAAAGAGGTTTTAAGCTTTTATTTCAGTTTTAAACTTTAACACACGCTCACATTCTTTGACTAAATCAATCGTACGGCTAATAATCTGCTCTTTTTTCCATTCATTTGCATTTACTAGATCAGAATTTAAAGTTAAATTATTATTATATCCAATCTTAATTTTTGATGTTTTATGTTCCCTTTTTTGCTTTTCATCAAAACACATATTTGATAATTCTTGATTGTGTGCTGTGAGTGTAAGATTCCCTAATTTATGCTGATATTCTGTTTTGATATTATTGGCCGCATCAATATTTCCATCTGCCAACATGTTTACCCAACATGGCGGGAGTTTGGGTCCTTGAGGTAAGATATGTTCGACCTGAAAATTTGTTGAATCCCATAAATCTCTTCCTATTTTTTTATCATATGTAAGACTTTCAATTAATATCAGAATTGCACGAGTAACTGACGGATTGATATCATAAATATCATCTTTTAATGTTTTTTCAAGTGTTGTATAATTTGAATGAGGTGCGGTTTTCGAATTTAAAACTGCATTAATAATGAACGATTCATTTACTTTGTTAGGAGTTTTCTCACATTTTTTAACGATTTCAATAAATAATTTATCAAGTGTATTGGTATCGGGTAATCCAGTTAAATGACGCCTTATAAAATATTTTATCAAAAAGTCTGTAACTTCTTTTTGAAATTCTATTTTATCTTCAAATTTTGTAAACAAATATAACAATAAAATGTATGCAGGTTTTGCGGATATTATTTTTAAAAGATTCAAATTTTTTCGTAATTCATAATCTTGAATTTTATATTCTTTATCGATAATTCTATCCGGATTAGAAAATTTTCCATATACGGAGGATTTTTCAACCAACTCATTGAAAATAAATTCAATGTTTCTTTCAGCCAATTTTTCATATATCTTTGGTGTTTCGGAATCCCGAATAAACGTCTTTCCTTCGATAAAAATTGTTTTGTCATAATGAAAAGCTAAATAATAATGTCTTAAAAAGCGATCCTGCCAATCCGATTCTGTAATATTATTGATTAAATTTTTCCACTCATCAGAAGCCCATTTGATCTTTTCAACAATCTGCTCTTTTGATTTCTTTTCAGAAATTTTTGAAATTTTCGAAGATTTTACAATATCTCTCTCAAAATGGAAGAACAAATCATTTTTGATTAAATCGATTGATGCCAATGTTTGCCCGCGGTCGTTTAAGCACGTGAATATTTTATTTGCGGATGAACTATCGTCAACGGTTATTTTTATAATTGAAACGGCTTGAATATTATTAAACAAACCAATGATTTCATCTGGATCATATTTATTCATCTGTTTTGTTATAAATAAGAATGATTTATATAATTTTCGTTTTTTATAGTTTTCTTCAATTTTTTCGTTTTTGACAATTTTCATTTCACGTAAAAGTGACTTATAATCTACATCATTTTTAACTTCTTCTGACAATTTTACACGAATTTGTTTTTTATCGACCTTAAGAAGAGCTTTCTCCACTTCGGTTAGAATTGCCTTCAATTGTTTAGTTTTTCTCTTGGTCTCCTTATTTTTAATTAATAAATCGATTCTTTCTTTTATAGAGAGTAAAATCAAATTAATTGTAATTATTCTTTGTTGGCCATCTACGATTTCAAAATTGGGATCCGCATCATCATTTTCTTTTCTATCGATCAATAAAAATGTCCCTAAAAAATGTTTAGGATCCCCATTAATATCATTAATCAATTCTTCGATTTTTTCATTTTTCCAAATATAATTGCGTTGATACTTCGGAATAAAAAAATTAAATTTTGATGCAAATAATAACTCATTTATTGTTTTATGCTCTGGAACAGGATCGCCCATGTATTTCTACATTTTATTTATTACTTAAAAAGACCTATGAAATTTTTTTAATTGCTTGTATGCATTTGATGATCATATCAATACTAAAATGAAAATCATCCCCATCATTCCCCCTCCCCAGCCCAAACCGCACCGCCGAGTGTGACTCCTCAACCGTCCGGCCAATCGCCAGCAACACATGCGACGGCTCCACGCTCGTTGTCGTACACGCAGATCCGGCTGAGATCGCCAGATCATCCTTCAGCAGATGTATCAATGCCTTGCTCTCAATGCCGGGGAAGCAGACGTTCAGATTGTGAGCCAGCCGCTTGGTAGGGTGGCCATTCAGCATGACCGAGGGATAAACGTCCTTAAATGAATCGAACATCTGCGTGGTCCACTGCCGGTACTGCTTCTCGGCTTTTCCCATCTCTTTCTCAGCAATAGCTAAAGCCTTCCCCATCCCGACAATCCCCGGCACATTCAGGGTACCGGAACGAACCCCCTTCTCCTGCCCTCCGCCAAACATAACAGGCGAAAGTTTCACGCGGGGACTGCTGCTCCTGACATACAGGCCCCCAATACCTTTAGGCCCGTAGATCTTGTGGCCGGAAAACGACAAAAGATCGATATTCATCTTCTTCATATCCATGGGGATGTGACCGACGGCCTGCGCGGCATCGGTATGGAAGATCACGCCATGGTCGTGGGCGATCTTCCCGATCTCTTTGATGGGAGCAATCGTACCGATCTCATTGTTCGCGGTCATGATAGAGATCAGGACCGTTTTGTCCGTGATGGCGGCCTCAACTGCTGAAGGATCAACAAGCCCGTACTTATCGACCGGCAAATATGTCACGGACTTGCCGGTCTTCTGGAGATGCTTGCCGGTATCGAGGACCGCTTTGTGTTCGGTAACGCAGGTGATGATGTGGTCGCCTTTCGAAGCGTACTGCTCTGCAACACCGAGGATGGCGATGTTATCGGACTCGGTCGCCCCGCTTGTGAAATAAATCTCATCAGCTGAGGCATTGAGAATGTGGGCACACTGTTCCCGGGCTTTCCTCACGGCGTCGGCTGCAACTGCCCCGTATACATGATCGATGCTCCCGGCATTCCCGAACGTCTCGGAAAAATAGGGAAGCATGGTTTCCAGCACGCGGGGATCCACCGGTGTTGTTGCATGATGATCCATGTAGACGGGCCGTTTACTTTCCATCTTTACGCTCCTCGGATAACATGCCGGACTTGATCCCTGCTGCCTTATGCTTCAGGAGGATCTGGAAATCCGCCAGACTCTTGATCTGCGGGAATATGCCGAATACACCCCGGTTGAGATGCGCCCGGAGCTGATCATAGAGGTCTTTCTCCGGGTCCAGCTTGTCGTGGATACAACGTTCTTTCACGAGCGCAATGAAGAAAGTATCCCATTCCCCGGTAAGGGTATACCGGTTCAGCTCCTGCCCCTTCTCATCGTACTCAGCAGGGTCCGGAACCGAGGGATCATTCAGCGAGTAACAAATCGCAATCCGGCAGAGAATATTAGGCGTGAGACCGGTCTTTCCTTTCAGCTGCGTCAGCCGGAACGTTGCCTTCTCGCTGATCCGGAGCCGGTAGAATTCGCTGCTACCGCTCATGATTCAGCCTCCTGCCAGAAATATCCCGGCGAGATTGAGGTTATCCGGTCTTTCTTGTTGTAGTCAAGATGATAGGCCCGGGCAATATGGGGCTGGAGTGTCCGGAAATATTCCTTGTCGATCTCCGTATCGGTCGAGAAGATGATCATTTGATCCCCGGCATGCTGGAAGAAGTCCATCACAAGGTTGCCCCGGTGCTCGCTGTCAAGCCGGCCGAGCGGAGTGTCGATGATGAACGGGAGCTGCCGGCCAGAAGTCAGGGTAAGACCCCAGAGCAGGGAGACTGCGAAGATCTCCTTCTCTCCGGCAGAGAGCAGGTCCTTGGGGATCGGGTGACCATCCGGCTCGAAGAGCGTGATGTTGTAATGATCGTCAATCAGGATATTCTGGACATAATCGTCCTTCCGGATCAGACGGTTGAAACAGGAAAGGATATTATCACCCAGCTGGGTGATCTTCTGTTGCTGGAGTTCCTTTGAATATTCGTTCAGCACCGACGTAACATCCCTGACAAGCTCCATTTTCCGGGACCCGCCCTTTGCCCCCTGGATCTCCTCTTCGACTCTCTCCCGCTTCCGATTCAGATCAATCAGCCGGATTTCCAGCTGATGGATTTTTTCATCAAAGGTATGGAGCTGCTCAGTGAACCGGCCAAGACTCTGGTTCAGGTCGTTGAGTCTGGTGATATGCGGACCAATGACTTCATCGGTGGGAGCACGATTGATCTTCTCTTCAACCTTAAGACGCTGCCCGGTCAGTTTCTCCAGCTGATCGGATAATGTCTGCATCTTCTTCGGGGTATTTTTTGTTGCTTCCTCAATCCATTGAAGGAGCTGATGGTACTCGTGCTGAGAGAGATGGTGGATGAGGGGCTTGTTTTTGACTGTGGGATCAGCGGTCAGCTGCTGATGCATGATTCTGATGAGTTTACTACGCATCTTCGCCTTCTGGGTATCGGGAACCGAGATATCAGACCAGAATGCCGGAGACTCGATGATCCTGCTCAGTTCCTCAATATTTCCGTGAATAATATCCTGCGACCGGATACGGGACTGGACCGAATCCTCCTCGATGAGATTCTTCCGGAGAATTTCACAGTACTTCGGGGTTATGGAGAACGGGAAGAGACCGGCACAAAGATCGCGGATATCATTCTGGTTCTTCAGAATATCGTGATCCAGCTGAATTTTCTCTTTCTTTAAGTCCTCCCGTTTCCGGGCAAAACTTCCTCCCTCACTGGCAACAAGCTGTTCCTGCCGCTCCAAATCGCCGTGAATCTGATCGCTCCGGCTCTGGGTCTGGGCACGTTCCTGCTCAATCAGTTCCTTCTCTCCTTCAGCCTTCTCAATATCTGACTGGAGTTCTTCCAGTCTCTTCCCGATCGCGGTAAGCTCCGTCCCTTTCAGACTCTGACTCAGGTAAATTCCAAGATCCGCTTTGAGACGATCGATGAGATCGAGACCGAGAAGGGACTTGAACGAATCGCGGAGGTACACATTCTCGGCATTGTCCTCTACGAGATTCTGGATCTTCTCACCATCAAACAGGAAGAGCCGGGCGAAACGGGGAGGGATCAGTTCATTCAGAAGATCCTGCCATTGGTCCGTTTCGAGGTCATGGAGGATCTCCCCGTTGCGTTTGATGATCAGTTTTTCAGAAAATTTCGGAGTGAATGTCCATTCACGTCTCACATGATAGGTCTGGCGCAGGCCGGAATGCGTGAAATCAAACATCACATCAATGGCCGGAAGTAATTCGGACTCATTCTTTTTACCACGGGGGACCATCTGACGGATATACTGCTCGTATTTCGGATTGCTCATCCTGCTGCCGGGGGCTTTCTGGCCATAGAGACAGAGAAGGATCGATTCGAAGAGCGTAGTCTTGCCGGCGCCGTTCATTCCGCCGATCAGGATGATTGGTTTCTGGGAGTCTTTGGTATTTACCGGGGTGAAATCCAGGACATTCTTTCCTTTGAAGATCCGGATATTTTCCAGGGTTAATGAATGAAGTAACATCCCGACACCTCACTCATGCCGGAGACCCCGGCGTTTTTTGTCCACGGCGTTTGGATTTGCAATCTGTCTTTTGGCCTCTTCTTCGGTCAGCCAGTCTTCAGACAGAACTTCCCCAAGCCTGTTGTAAATTGATGAGCGTTTCGTCATTCCCTGCATCTGCTGCTCAACATCGATCAGTTTCGTAACAAGGCGGAGCGGGAGTTTTTTTGCATCGCAGATCTTCTGCAGTAATTCCTGTTCGGCCTTTGAGAACGATCCCAGATCATCCTTGGTCCAGTCAAGCGTTTCACCTGTGACTTCCTGATAGATCTTTGCAACTGAGTCATCCCAGTCACTCTTCTGAGTCATCCAGATACGACGAATTTCAAAGAGTTCTTCGGGAAGGATGAGGGTGAAGTTCGGATTGGGTCCGTTTTTCCGGACTTTCATCTGGGCTTCCAGAAGCTTACGGAGGAGAGCCTTCTGGTAATCAAATTTGTACGGTCCCCGGATAATCTCCCAGTTATCGCCCTTTTGCATTGCCTTGATCTTCCCGTTCATCCGCCGGTGATCCCGGTAAAGATGTTTGTTCTCAGGAACCTGGGTCTCGGCAAGTTCATTGCGGAATTCCAGAAGTGGCTCTAACCAGTCCTCACCACTCTCAATAAGTGCGGTCATGCTTCGGTCTTTCTGGACAACCGTACAAACCCAGCAGCCAAAACGGCTGTTGCCGCAGGGTGCCGTGTCCTTATCAACCACAAGCGGACAATCGCCATCCGAAGCACTTTTGTACAGAGCAAGGAGATCCCGGTTACTGTTCCCCCATGGGGAAGGTTTCTGTAACAGATATGTCCAGACATCATCAACCGAGAATTCCTCGATGGGCGTATACACATATGACTGAGGAAACCGTGAGTGATGGGAAAGTTTCGATCCCTCAATCTTGTACTGATCCATGACTGAATCGCGGGTCTGACTCTCCCCTTTCCGCACGCCAAGAATCATCACGACTTCACCATATTTCGTGACACTTTCCAGAATGAACCGGTCTGCGGTACTGATCTTCAGTCGTTCAGTACACCAGCGGAACTGAGTGCTCGGGGCCGGATATCCTTTACCGAGGAGATTCACCCAGAAGGAATCGATGATACGAGGCGTGAGCTTGAATGCCTTAATGGGCATCTTCTGCTCGGCCGCGGTTTTGTTAATCCGGTCGAGAGTGTTTGTGATATAATCAACAATCACCGGAGTTTCCACAAGGGTATCGGAAGAGATGACAAAAATCGGCTTTGTTCGTTTCTCTTCCGGTAATTCGGAGAGGGCATACCAGACAAGCTGGAGCGCAGTTGTTGAATCCTTCCCCCCACTATACCCGATAACCCATGGACGGGTGTCGCTGAGATAGACTTCCTGAATTTCCTTATGGAGATTTGCCAGGCCTTTCCTGTCAAACACTGATAATTTTTTCCCGTTCAGGGTTTGCTGGGCCGTCATTGTACCGACCCGGGATATTGTTTCATGAATCGTTTCTCAATCTTTGCTTCATCGGGTTTAAGCGGGATCTTCAGTTTCTGCTTCAGGTAATTTGTTGTAAGGGCAAGATTCATCTGATTCTTCAGGATCCTTCCGTTGACCATTGCTCTTCCCTCCCAGATCTCCGAGTTGGATCGTGACCAGTCAACAGAGTGGAGTTCCTTCAGTTGTTCTTTCCAGGAATCAGGATACTCTTGAATAAGATCGTGACCTGCGACACCGAGTGCGTGAAGAGCGATACCATGTGCATGAATAAAATCAGACCGAAGTGAACTGCTGGCGACGTCACCCCGGATGAGTAATTGCCATTCCGGGATGTTCTTTGCTACCTCATTCCAGTATTCATGGGCAAGTTTCTCTTCTTCATGAGTGATTTTTTTCACTTTCGTTTTCTTCCCCAATAGAGCTGCAGTGGCCTGATAAATTGTTGAGAGTGTGAACATCTTCCTTGACCGGTTTGAGATTGATGTTTTCTCTAATTCGGTGAGGTCTTTGAAGATGAGAAGTATATTGGACATCTCTCTTACAGATTGTGCAAAGGTCTCCCGTGAGTCATAGAGAATACTGATCGATTTCGTGGGCCGTACCGCATGCCGGTTAAGATCTGAAAACATCTGCTGGCTACGCTTTAATCCCGCATCAATGAAGAAAACAACCGAGATGGTTTCATTGCCCAGTTCAGGTCGGTCGTCAAGAGCAACTTCGATTGCAGCCCGCCGGTGTTGTCCGTCATTAATGAGGACTTTTGCTTCCATAGGTATGACCAGTTTTCCCAGTTTACTGGCATGATTTTTTGAATCTATCGGGATAAATTTTACACGGCCATCGCTTATTGATGCAGATATTGACGAAAAAACATAATCCCTGGGATTATTCACGATATAATTTGCAATTTCCGGAATTCTGGCCTGATTTAACACTCTCTGCGAACGGATCTGGGGGGGTACTTCGGATTCATTGAAACGAAAAATTGTGGGGATCAGCTTGAGCTGGACCATAGCAGAGTAATATTCTCGCCCCGCTTGCATGCCGCGTATTGCGGGAAAAGAATACACTGCGGTGTCCAGATCTTCGCTTTCCTCTGGCGCCGTAGATTTCATGATTTTTTAATATGTGGAAGTTTGTATTTATGTGTTTGGAAGTCGCTCTGTGAAAGTGGAAGTGAACTTTCATTAATCCGGTTTTAATATAAGTTGCATCCTCAAAGAAAAAAAGTCAAGTAATTTTATATTTTTAAGAGAAAAATTTAACATCCCTCCAAATAGAAGGATATTTTTAATGGTCTTATCGTGGAGTACCGCATTAGCAAATTATGATTACTATGCGGACCTCGCTAAATTCAGAGATAGAGATGAATATGCCTGCGGGTTTACAACTCCAAGTTTTCAAGCTCAAGTAAATGGTTCCAATACAAGAATTTTTGAAGATTCATTCAGAACGGTGATTGAAGAGCAAAATTTTCCAAAATATTCTATTATCGGAGAAGTGTGCTTTTGGAAAATTTTCACCAAAAAAGATCCACATTCTTTGACGAAACTAATGTTAAATCGATTCAAATCTTCGAAAAATTTTAACAATTTTTGTATCAGTCTTCACAATTTATCTGAAAGTCCGACTTTGGAGAATTTTAAAGATTTTCGGAAAATCTGCGGTCAACCTCATGGTTTTGCCGTACCTATAACATTTCTCAGTTTTTTTACACCAGATAAATATCCAATGGCAGATTCGGTAATTGCTCGTTGGTGGTGTAATAACAAAGAGCGGTTTGGATTGAGGTCATCGCATGAGTTCTGGCCATATGGAATGATCAGCGGCCAGGATGAAGATATTGAAAATAACTGGACGGTATTTAATCAATGGACAAATTTTTGTCAAAAATATGCCTCAATATTAACCTCAAAAACTCAGATAAATTGGAGGGCAAGGGATGTGGAAATGGCAGTATTTCATAATTGCCAAAAAGGGTTGACATCACTTAGTAACCTGGAAAATACCAGTAAATTAGATCTTCCACGTGAGGGAAGTTTGGATAAAAAATCAAAAATCAATTGGTTTGAAAATTTGAATAATCAAAATAAAAATTATTCCCCAAAACAATATCCCTATTGGAGTACAGGTTCTGGTCCTAAAAGAAATGTATTCCATAAAAAATAGATAATTTACAAAGTGATTCTTTTTGATTACTATTCCTAGCGTTTGTCAAATTTTTTTTGAAAATGAAGAATTTATTTTTTTAGATATTTTTTTCACCCGTGAAAAACAACGGGGCTAGCCCACGCGGCAAGGGGCGGAGCCCCTTTTGAGCGTCAATACCCCCTCCTCCCCGGCACAACCCCCCGCACCCCCCCACGCGGATCGCCAACATCCCCAACATACCGCGGGATCACATGACAATGGCAATGCATCACCGTCTGCCCCGCCGCCTCGCCGACATTAAACCCGATGTTGTACCCGGCCGGTGAAAAATTCTCCTCAATCACATCCTTACATGAAGTGATCAACGCCATCACAGCCGCCCTCTCTTCCGGTGTGAGAGAAAAAAAATCCGGCGTATGGCGGAACGGAATGACCAGCAGGTGGCCACGGCTGACCGGGTGCCGGTCCCAGAGGGCATAGCACAGTTCATTCCGGGCGACAATATCCTCGGCGATAGGATTGCAGAACGGGCATTTTACAGGTTCCATTCGTCAAACCCCCGGGTCCTGCGTTCGGGTGATTCCATAATGAACAAGTATCCGTCCACGCTTTTCTCTTTTCTGTTTACCCCAGGGAAACGAGGGGCTAGCCCACGCAGGCTTGGGGCGGAGCCCCGATGAGCGTCAAAACCCCATACAAATATACTTCCCCGTACAATACTTCCCGTGTGAAGATCTATATCGACGAATCGGGAGACCTCGGGTTCACAGACCGTTCATCGCCCTACTTCGTCATTGCGGCCCTCATCGTCCATGACCCCCTCGCAATCCGCCGGTGCTTTGCAAAAGTCCGGAGAAACAAACTGAAGAAAAAATACCGGGAACTCCCTGAATTCAAGTTCAATAATTCCGGCCCGGAGATCAGGAAACGAATCCTCTCATGCATCGCATCAGCAGATGTAGATATTGCATACTGTGTACTCAGGAAAGAACAAGTCTATCCTCATCTGCGATCGAATCACCAGATCGTATACAACTACCTGACCGGGTCTCTCATCTCCCATATCGTCCAGCGGTTCTTTGATGGTGGCCCTGTTGAGATTACCGTAGATAAATCTCTCAACGGGATCCAGCGGGAAGCCTTCGACCAGTATCTCGTGTACAAAACGTTCGAAAAGAACCAGGCAAACGACCTCGCCGCGATCCCGATAGAAATCGTACATGCCGATTCAAAGAACGAACCCTCTATCCAGGCCGCCGACTTCATTGCAGGAGCCTTACATTATTATTACCGGACCAATGACGATACGTTCTCTGGTATCATCGATGAAAAGGTGGCATTGGCATATGATTATTTCAAAGGTCCGCAGAAATGAATCAGTGAACCCTCCCCTACTTCGTCCCATCCACCTCAGGGTGGC
>NZ_JBEKRH010000013.1:0-52149 GCF_049518935.1 Methanoregula sp. | reverse complement strand
TCTTCTTTCAGCCGGTTCAGCGCGTATCTCACGGTTCTTGAGGGGAGATAGGTTTCCCGGATGATGTCTTTCTGGGTCATCTGCCGGTTTGCTTTCAGCACGTTGTATACCAGTTTTGCTGATGGCGGAAGGTGTTCGATCTTCGGTCCCTGGGATCTGGTTGCTGATTCATTTACAACAAAAACGATCACTCATGACGTATCACATACTATAGTTCGAGTTCACGATTGTTAAGTCTTTCGTTTAAAAGCATATTTTTAAATTTTTTTATTACCAAGGGTAATACATATTACTCGCATTACTGGAAAACCTTCAGATCCGCGCACATAAAATACCTGTAAAAAAATAACCGGGTGGAACCTGCGATGAAACCACCTCATCAGAAATACCCTGAAAATGAACATTGATTCTTCGGATATCGGGGAGCCCGGATATAATACGGCCGGTTATCCGATTATAGAGAGCTCGAATGTTGCATCAGTACATGACCGGCAGAACATAATGAATTCTGAGACATTCTCGGACATCTCATCATAGAGCGAGCGGGGTATGTATATGATGATTCGTGGGTGAAGTTCATGAAGTTCAGTCTCTTTGTCAATCGCAAGGTAACTTTCCCTGCAGAGGCCGATGAACGTCTTGAAGTTTATCCGCTTCACTAGCCGGAAATGGGCGACATTTTTTTCGTCAATCCACACCCGGTAGCTCGGTGTTTTCCTGAGTTCGCGTCCGTAAATGATCATGGTCATGGAGCAGGGAAATTATGAATTATGCTGTTGTATTTTCGCTGTCATTACTATGAACCGGTTGATTGTGGCAATTTTTTCTCAAGAATATCGGGAATCCGTACCGTGCAGGGAATCAGGCATATCGTTCGGGTATTTATTCTGATCAGCCGGCAGCAGGATTCTTAATAGCAGGTCTCCAGGTTAATGCGTTGAATATGATCCTGAGCCGGAACGAAATACTTAACAATTGTGAACTCATATGTTTGTATGGTGATCCAACTATGAGGGATCGTTTTTGTCGAAAACATCGTAGGAGTTACTGAACCAGCAGTCCCATCAATCGGGCATCTGCCACCATCGGCAAAGCTCGTGTACAAAGTCTTGGAAACCAATGGACACCTGACGCAGAAGGATCTCATCCGTGAGACCTCGTTACCCTCACGGACAGTACGGTATGCATTGGGAAGGCTCAAGGAGAATAATGTCCTTGTTGAGCGCCATTATTTCACTGACGCACGGCAGAGCCTCTATGGCCTGAACAAGCCTCGCCAGGATGTGGTCGCGGTATGATGTGGTACTGATCCGATATCATTTTTTTATGATGTTGATTCCCGAAAACCTTGTCCGGAGTTGACGTCCCGTTGATATGTCGGGAATTTTCCCACAATGAACAAACTCCCCGATTTTCTCAGCTTTCTTTCTTACACTACGCCACTATTCACAGGTTATTGCCCGGAGTTCTGTTGCCTGCTCTTTTGGAAAAGCGGAAAAATCTGCCTGAAAATTAATCTATAAATAATGACTGTTCCAATGGTTCCATACGATATAACAATTGTGAACATACCGTGCCAAGGTGGCGGAGTGGCCACGCGGCTGACTGCAGATCAGCTACATCCCGGTTCAAATCCGGGCCTTGGCTTTACGAGTGGTTCATCTGAACCACGAGTAAGAGAAGAACTCGGAAGAGTTCTTCGAAGAACCTTGGCAGGTTCTTCTCATCCTCCATGTCTGATGACATGTCGGACTTCGAACCCCGTAAGATTCCCCGGAACCACGAGTAAGAGAAGAACTCGCAAGTCCTTCGAACCCGGAAAATATCCGGCACCGTCGGATGAACTCTGTCTTCGGCCCACTCAGGTTCAATCTCTATCTGTAAGGAACATATCATGGAACGTGGCCTTTCAGCAGAAACAAAAGCGCTCCTGATCAATATCGGCAGTGCAGACATTGACCCCTCGCTTCTTCCGCAGGAACTGAAGACCACGGCAACTGCGGGTCCTGGAGCCGGCGGGTCCTCGTTCTTCATACGATCCGGCTCACACAGGGTCAGGCTGTCGATCAAACAGGAGTCCCCCCTCAAAGTAATCCCCTGGAACGATGGTGTCGCAGTACAACGGGAAGGGAAGATTATCGCATATGGAACCCTCGAACTACCTCTCTGTCATTGTCCGGAACAGGCATATATCACGGTCAGCGAGCGTTGCATTTTCGATTGTAAATTCTGCCCCGTTCCCCTCCTCCACGGAAAAATAAAATCCCGGGAAGAGATTGCTGCCATGGTTGCGGTGGCACTGGAAAAAGGATCGGTAAAAGCAATCTCCCTGACCAGTGGAGTTGCAGAATCTCCGGAAAAAGAGGTTGCCTATATGGTCTCGGTGGTCAGGCATCTAGTAGACCGGTTTGACCTCCCGATAGGTGTTTCCGTGTATCCGACTGAAAATTCCACGGCCGAATTGTTCTATGCCGGCGTAAATGAGATCAAATATAATGTGGAGACCATGGATCGCGAGATTTTCGGACGTGTCTGCCCGAACCTTTCTCTGGATGAGATCCTTTCCGCCCTTCACGAAGCAGTGCCGGTTTTTGGCAGGAACCGCGTTTCCTCCAATTTTATCATCGGACTCGGAGAAACGGACGAGTGTGTGCAGGAGGGTGTTGAGAAACTCACCAGTATGGGGGTTATTCCGAACCTGCGCCCGATCTCCCCGCATCCCCTCAGGAAAGGGCAGATCAACGTTGAACGGCCTTCACCTTACCGGTTGATGAAGCTGACCCGGATAACCAGAGCGGCTCTCGAACGTCACGGTCTTGATGTGAGAGTAGCACAAACCATGTGCCTTCCCTGTACCGGCTGCGACCTGACCCCGCAGCGGGATCTGTAAGGGCCGACACTGCTCTCATATTTCTATCGGAATTTTTTCGTCTCACCCGCAACCAGCTGTTATTTTATTCTAGCTGATATTGTCCATTCATTTATAGGAACAAATCATTCATCAACGGTTTGCTGGCGCGTTCAGTTGTCCGGTCCGGAATCCTGAGTACATGCAGTACACAGGGTGCGTAAAAAACAGGAAATTCACGACGTAAAAACAGGAACAGGAAAATGCTGCCGATTGGAGAACTATTATATGGTCCCGATTGGTATCTAGTATAGTCGAATTCACAATCGTGAAGGACGTGCCAATGTGGCGGACTGGCTACGCAGCTGACTGCAGATCAGCGTAACCCGGTTCAATTCCGGGCGTTGGCTCTTCAAAAGGAACAGGAGAAACAGTATGAGTATCAGGATCCAGAAAACATTCGAAGCACTCTTCGAGCTCGAAGAGGTCCGGGGGCTCTTCCGGGAGTCCCTCCCGACCGGGTTCGATGCCGAAGAGGAAGCCGCGTTCCGTCAGCGGATTGCCAGCCTCAGGGCAATCGTTGCTGACCTCGAAGCCGGCACCGGCACCCCGAAGGTGACAAAAATCGCCGGTACGCTCGATGTCAGGAGCCGGGAGGAGGAGTACATCAATATCCACCCCATCCAGGCAGCCGGAAGGCTTACCACGGAGGCACGCAAAGCGATCATCTCCTATGGTGACGGATACTCGACATGTGATGCCTGCAGGAAACCGTTCCGGCTCGACAAGATTACAAAACCGGGGATTGCAGAATTCCATGAAGAACTCGCAAAATGGCTGAATATGGACCAGGCCCGGGTAGTCCCCGGGGCACGCCGTGGTTTCCAGGCTGTCGCGGGAACACTCGTCGGGAAAGGTGACAGCGTCATCGTCTCCGCTCTCGCCCACTATACGGAGTTCCTTGCTGTGGAAAATGCTGGTGGAATAATCAGGGAAGTGCCGCTGAACGCCAAAAATATCGTTACCGGCGAGGCAACGGCACAGAAGATCGAAGAGGTCAGGCGGGAGACCGGAAAACTCCCGGTGCTCGTCATGATCGACCACTTCGACTACCAGTTTGCAAACGAGCACGAGATCAAAGAAATCGGAAAAGTGGCTCACCAATACGATATCCCCTTCCTCTATAACGGCGCCTATACCGTCGGTATCCAGCCGGTAGACGGCAAAAAGATCGGAGCAGATTTTGTGGTCGGCTCCGGACACAAGAGTATGGCATCGGTCGCACCGTCCGGGGTACTAGCAATGACCGATGAATTTGCGCTAAAAGCGCTCCGTACCACCGCGATGGTCGGCGACCTCACCAAACGCAAGTTTGGTATCAAGGAAGTGGAACTGCTCGGATGCACGCTGATGGGCGGAACCCTGCTCTCCATGATCGCATCGTTCCCGGCAGTCAAGGCACGGACCCTGAAGTGGGATGATGAAGTGAAGAGATCCAATTTCTTCATCGACAGACTACTCAGGATCGGCGGTAGCAAGGTGCTCTCAGAGTACCCGCGGAAACACACCCTCACGAAGATCGACACCACCGGCAGTTTTGACACGGTCGCAAAGACCCACAAGCGCCGCGGGTTCTACTTCAGTGATGAACTGTCCTCCCGCGGGATCGTCGGAGAGTTCGCTGGAGCTACCAGGACCTGGAAACTGAACACCTACGGTCTCAACGAAAAGCAGATCCGCTACCTCGCTGATGTCTTCACCGAAATCGCAGAAAAATACGAGATCCCTGTTGCAAAGTGAGCACGGCAGAACCGCATTGCCGCTCCCTGACCAGCAGATGATCAGGATTCATCATGACCCCCCGAAATTCCGGGTATCCTGGTAAAGATCAACCCGTTTCGGAAATCCCAGAAAGAATGCATTGAAGAAAAATCCCCCTTAAAAGAAACAACGAAGGAATCCATCATGTCAAAGAAGAAGTTTAACCTTGGAACCCTCTCCCTCCATGCAGGGCAGGTTGTTGACCCCACTACCGGGTCAAGAGCAGTACCGATTTACCAGACCTCCTCGTACGTATTCAAGAGTGCGGAGCACGCAGCGAACCTGTTCGGCCTCCGCGAACTCGGGAACATCTATACCCGTCTCATGAACCCGACCACGGACGTGTTCGAGAAACGTGTCGCAGCCATCGAAGGCGGTAACAGTGCACTTGCAACTGCATCCGGCCAGGCAGCAATTACGTACGCACTCCTGAACATCACCCAGCCGGGTGACGAGATCGTGTCCGCTGACAACCTCTATGGCGGTACGTATGAGCTCTTCCACTACACCTTCCCGAAACTCGGAAGGCATGTGATCTTTGTCGACTCGACAAAACCAGAAGCATTTAAGAAGGCAATCACTCCCAAGACCAAGGCGATCTACGCTGAGACCATCGGGAACCCGAAGCTGGATGTGCCGGACTTTGAGGCGATCGCAAAGATCGCCCACGATGCAGGGATCCCGCTTGTTGTAGACAACACAACCGGTGTTGGACTCGTCCGCCCGATCGAGCACGGTGCTGACATCTCCGTTCTCTCCGCCACCAAATACATTGGCGGTCATGGCAACTCGATCGGTGGCGTGATCGTCGATTCCGGTAAGTTTGCCTGGAACAACGGGAAGTTCCCGGAATTTACCGAACCTGACCCGAGCTACCACGGTCTCAAGTACTGGGACACCTTCGGTAACTTTGCAACCTTCGGTAACGTTGCTTTCATCTTCAAGATCCGGATCTCCCTTCTCCGAGATACCGGTGCGGTACTCAGCCCGTTCAATGCCTGGCTCTTCCTCATCGGCCTCGAGACCCTCCACCTGCGGGTACCCCGCCACTCGGAGAATGCGCTCGCAGTCGCCGAGTTCTTAAAGAACCACCCGAAAGTCGCCTGGGTCAACTACACCGGACTTCCGGAACACCAGAGCCACAAGCTCGCCCAGAAATACCTCAGTGGAGGATACGGCCCGCTTGTCTCCTTTGGCGTCAAGGGCGGCGAGAAGGCAAGCACGAAGTTCATCGACAACCTCAAGGTCTTCAGCAACCTCGCGAACATCGGGGACTCAAAGAGCCTGGTCATCCACCCGGCGACTACGACCCACCAGCAGCTCACACCGGAAGAGCAGAAGAAGACCGGTGTCACACCCGACCTCGTCAGATTATCCGTGGGAACGGAAGATATCGAAGATATCATCGCGGATCTCAAGCAGGCCCTTGAAGCCAGCTCGTAATCGCAGATATTAAGGACTTGCCAGAGAAATTATCACTATGAAAATATCCGTTGGCTATCCCGACAAACCTGGATTGGAAGGTGGTTGTCGATGATCAAAGGATCCGTCGGGATAGTACCAACCAGTTTTTATCATCATTCATCCCCGCTCACGCTCGAGAGCGGGGAGATCCTCCCCCCCCTTTCTATCGCATATGAAACCTATGGCAGGCTGAACAAGGATAAAAGCAACGCGATTCTTATCTGCCATGCCCTCTCGGGAGATGCCCATATCGCAGGGTTCCATGAGGGTGACGATAAGCCCGGCTGGTGGGACACGGTGGTTGGTCCGGGCAAGGCCTTTGATACTGACCACTTCTTTGTGATCTGCACAAACGTCATCGGCGGGTGCAAGGGATCGACCGGTCCATCCAGCATCAACCCCAAAACCGGAAAACCCTATGGAGCCAAATTCCCGGTCATCACGATCAGGGACATGGTGAATGCCCAGAAACTGCTCATCGACCACTTCGGGATCAGCCAGCTCTATGCGGTAGCAGGAGGATCGATGGGTGGGATGCAGGTGATGCAATGGGCGGTGACGTACCCTGACTTCATGAAAAAGGCAGTTGTCATTGCGGCATGTGGCTATTCGACCCCCCAGCAGATCGCGTTCAACGAGGTCGGCAGGAAGGCAATCATCTCGGATCCTCACTGGAATAGCGGCGATTATTATGGGAAAACCCTTCCGATCCATGGTCTCGCACTCGCCCGGATGGTCGGTCACATTACGTACCTCTCGAATGAGTCCATGCACGAGAAGTTCGGGCGGGCCCTCCAGGGTAAGGATCGTATCGGGTTCGACTTCTCCACGGACTTCAAGGTCGAGAGCTATCTTCACCACCAGGGTGACACGTTCACCCGGAGGTTCGATGCCAATTCGTACCTGTATATCACGAAGGCGATCGATTACTTCGACCTGACTCGTGACGGGTCGCTCACGAACGGCCTTGCCGGGGTAAAAGCATCATTCCTGATCATATCAGTATCCTCTGACTGGCTCTACCCGCCGTACCAGTCCCAGGAGATGCTATCTGCCCTGACCGCAAATGAAGCCGAGGTCCACTACTGTGAGATCCGGTCCAATTACGGGCATGATGCCTTCCTGCTCGAGTCCGGCCAGATCAATTACCTTGTCGGCAGGTTCCTTTCCCATACGGTTGTCGGCGACGTGATGGTCCGGGACATCCAGACGATCGAGGAGGGAACAACCATAGCGGTGACTGCACGGCGGATGATCCATACCGGTGTCAACCACCTGCCCGTACTCTCCAGCGGGGGGCAACTCGTGGGTATCGTCACATCGTGGGATATCGCGAAAGCGGTCGCATCCAACTTCCTCTGGCTGGACGAGATTATGTCCCGGGACGTGATCACGGCAACGCCCGGTGAGCCGATCGAAGTTGCGGCAAAGAAGATGGAGGCGCACGCGATCTCGGCGCTCCCGGTTATCGACGACCAGCAACATGTCATAGGGCTTATCACGGTCGACGCAATCAGTGTGCTGGTCGGGAGAGGGAACCAATGACCGTCACGAACATCTCTGCCGGTACACCGGCCGGCAGCGCACTCATCGTCCTTGGCTGTCCTGAAGTCCCGGTCCAGCAGGCCCTTGCACTCCATCTTTCCCATGTTCTCAGGAAACAGGGCTTTGCCGTCCATGCCACGGGCAATCCTGCGGTCCTGAACCTCCTTAAGGTATCCGATCCGGAAAAACGGTACCTGCCTGAGATGATTGTCCTTGAAAAATGTATTGAAGAACTCGTCGGGAAAAAGCGCGACAGCGACCTTTGCGTGGTCTTTGCACACAGTGATGCTGGGATCTCTTATGCAGCAACCATGCGCCACCTCCTGCCGTCATCCCGCTTGGTCGTGATAATCTTCGGAAAGGATCCGGAAACTCTTGTCGTATCGGTTGATTTTCCGTGCGAGAAGATCGTGGAAAAAGCGGTGCACAATCCTCTGCAGCTCAAAAAGAAGATCAACGAGGTGTTCGGATGGGTTGCATAGAGAACCTGAAGTACGAGATGATCCTGCCGCTGGGTGCCTCGTTCAGGGAGTGCCGCGAGTACGTGGAAAAGAATTTTTCAGAATTCTGGTATGTCGACCCCGGCTACAGGCTCTTTGACGAATATATCATCGGCCTGCCACCGATCGCGCTTGGTATTGAAGGTTCCAGGATCATTTTCCCGTATACCAAGCCCTGTCATGGCACGTACCTGCTCGCAGTCGAGGATGCTGACGAGGCTATGCGTGTCCGGGAAACCGCACGAAAGAAAAAGTGAATCCCTGGTGAAATTACGCTATGAAAAAACAATGGCTTGTCCGGTATTCTGAGATCTTCCTCAAATCCGACCCTGTCCGCAGGCAGTGGGAAAATGTACTGATAGCAAATATCCTCGAGGTCATGCCCGGCATCCATGTCCGGAATGAGCGGGGCAGGATCTGGCTGGACGGGGATGTGAAACCCGATCTGTTGAAAAATATCTTCGGGATTGTCTCGTTCTCGGAAGTTGAGCACATCAAACTGGATGAGATCGGCTCATTCCTTCCCGATTACTGCCGCCGGCACGGGATCGAGAAGGCAAAAACATTCGCGGTCCGGATGAAACGTGTGGGTAAGCACGCTTTCAGCTCAAACGAGAAGGCAATCGAGTTTGGTGATTTGATCCGCGGGGAATTTCCCCACCTCAAGGTGAACCTGGCCACCCCGGACAAGGAGATCCACATAGAGATACGGGCAAACGAAGCCTACCTCTACGATACGGTCACGAAGGCTGTCGGAGGCCTCCCCCTCGGGGTCGAAGGCACGCTTGTCGCCTTGGTATCGGGTGGGATTGATTCCCCGGTCGCTGCCTGGATGATGATGAAGCGGGGGTGCCGGATTCTCCCGGTCTTTGTCGCGCTCGACACGTTCCTTGATGAAACAACTATCGCCAGAGCGGAACGGGTGGTGGAAGTCCTCGCAAAATACCAGCCCGGTATCCATCTGACGGTAATCCGGGACTCGTACCTGGCAGCCGCAAAACAGGAACTGGTCCGGCGGCACCTCGAGAAATACACCTGCCTCTTCTGCAAGCGCCGGATGTATCGCGTGGCTACGGCATTGGCCGTGCAGGCCGGGGCAAAAGGGATTGTTACCGGCGAGTCTCTCGGGCAGGTGGCAAGCCAGACTCTTGACAACCTGGTCGTCCTGACTGACGCTGCATCCGAGGTACCGATCCATCGTCCGCTTATCGGGTTTGACAAGGAGGAGACCATGAAGATTGCCCGGGAGATCGGAACATTCTCCGAATCGACCTCAAAGGCGTCCGGCTGCAAGGCCGTACCTTCAGGTCCCTCGACCAAGGCGAAGCTGGCAACCATTCTCGAGATCGAGGCAAAACTGGAAGCAACGAAGATGCCGTTGCCGGTATAATCCCTTTTTTTCTGGTTATGATATGCAGAGGCCCTCCGTTCCTGCGTTACAGGGTGATAAACCCCGTAACTGTACCCCCCGTCGCTGGTTCAGGCATTCATCAGGATCGCATCCTCCCCTTGATTCTCCAAACCCATTTTTAATACGGGGAATAATCCGGTCTAAACCGGAATCTTAATCCGCAAATGGGGTAAATTTAAGCCTGAATATCTCATAATCGACGACATCCACAAGATGGCAGGGAGACACCGTGATCGAATATTACGCCGCGTATCTGATCTCGCTTGGGATTGGTATCATTGCTGCCATTATCGGTCTTGGCGGCGGTTTTCTGTACGTCCCGACGCTCACCCTGATCTTCGGAGTGGACACGAAAACGGCGATCGGCACCAGCCTTGCAATCATGATCTTCTCCTCGATGTCAGCCTCGTTCTGGTACCGGAAACAGGGCGTGATCCTCTTCAAAGTGGCGCTGATCCTTATCATCCCCAGCATGCTCGCCTCGGTGGCAGGCTCGTATCTCACCACGCTTGTCGATGCCCGGGTACTTGTTGCACTATTCTGCATCATGCTCACCCTGATCTCCCTTGAGATGCTCTTCCCGTGGTTCCGGTTTCTCAGGGAGATACAGTGGGGACCTTCGTTCGTGCTGTCTGCGAGCGTCCCGCACCAGGGTACCCAGCCAGTCGCCCGTATCTGGTACTCCCACCTCCTCTTCTGGGGGGCAGCCGGGGGCCTCCTCAGCGGGGTGACAGGTACGAGCGGCGGGGCCATCTTTGTACCGGCCCTTGCCACGGCGGGTATCCCGGTGCATTATGCGATCGCAACATCGATGTTTACGATCATCATCGTCTCGATCACCGGGGCAACAGCCCATGCCACGCTCGGCCAGATCGCATGGCCCTTCGTTGCGGTGTATGGGGCCGGGGCTGCCTTTGGCGCATTCATCGGGGCAAATATCGCCCCTCATATCAGGGAAGACCAGATCAAGAAGATATTCGGTGTCCTTCTCTTGGGTATTGCGGTTCTCATGTTCCAGCAGAAAGTCCTGATGGACATGTTGTAATAATTGGTAGGAAATACTCCCATCCCCTGGAGGTGTATCCCGTGTGTCCTCCGGTTTTTAAAACACTCCCGGGAAGGTGCACCGGGATATGCAGAATGAAACCTGCATATTCCTTTTACCGTTTCGTTTCAGGTCCGCGGATTCAAATCGTCGCAGTATACCGGTGCGATAGATGTGCTCATGCTCGTTCTAAAAGTATATGTCGGGTCCGGGCCAATAAATAACAGATATATTCCACGGCGCTGTCATCCCTGATATCCACGATCCTGCCCTGGCAGGATGTGACAATTCACCTGCAATCCTGCTGCATGGGCCAGCATTCCCCCCGTAGATCCCCGGACCTGATCATCCATGGACTTTTTTGCTGTTCTCGCATCGATCCTCTCCCTGTTCATCATTATCGGCATCGGTTTTTTCGCACGCAGGCACGGCCTTCTCGATGGGGACCGGGTCCACAAGATCTCCCATATCCTCGTGAATATTGCCCTGCCGGCTCTCACGATAAGCAGTATGCAGGTGCCGCATACGAGCCAGGCAATGACCCTGGTGGATAACACGCTTGCGGTCGCCTTCGCCTACTATACCGGTGCCTTCCTCGTCAGTCTCGTTGTCTGCCATTTCCTTCCCGCAACCGGTACAGAGAAAGGAGTCTTCCAGTTCATGCTGGTGTTCCCGAACGTGGGGTTCATGGGAATCCCGGTCGCGGAAGTGATCCTGGGGCCGGGATCCCTGTTTTACGTGATCCTGTTCAACCTGCCGTTCAATCTCCTGGCCTTCACCCTTGGGGTCTGGCTTCTCGCCCACGAGAAGGCAGGCAGGCTGGATCCCCGGATCCTGCTGACTCCCGGTCTTGCAGCATCCCTTCTCGGATTATTCCTCTTCCTGATTGGGTACCATATTCCCTATCCGGCAGATGCGGCGCTCGACTGGATCGGAAAGGCAACCACACCCCTTGCAATGCTTGTTATTGGTGCACTGCTCGCCACCCTGCCCACAGCACGTCTTGCAGGTGACTGGCGGGTGTATCTCATATCTGCTCTGAGGCTGCTGGTCTTTCCCGTCATGGCATTTGCCATCCTTTCCCGGTTCATTTCCGACCGGCTCCTCCTGTTGAGCGTGGTTCTCCTGATCGCGATGCCCGTGGCGGCAAACACTGTCCTGCTTTCTGATGAATATGATGTTGATGCTACGCTGGCATCACAGGGAGTTTTCCTGTCAACTCTCCTCTGTCTCGCAACGATCCCCCTGCTGGATTTCCTGCTCTTCTGAAGGACGGGCAACCTTGCCGTGTCTCCTGCATTCCGGAAGTCAGGAGGGAAGTTGCGGGACGGCACGTGCCAGTGAGCCCCGGGGACCCGTACTTGCCGCCATGGACCCGGTCCCGGCCCCGGAGGACCTTGCATATCCCCGGGACAATCCTCCGTCATGCCCGCAGGAAAAACCGGAATCTTAAAGGGGGTGAATCACCAGTTCTACTTATGAGAAATCATCCAGTCTTTGCCTTTTTTTGTCTCCTCCTCTTCGCATGCCTCGCGGGGTGCATGTACACGAATCCCACCGGAACACCGGTTACCACAACGCCATCCCCGGTCGCTGCAGCAACCCAACCGACCGTGGTATCCGGCACCGTAATCACTGCGGTCCCGGCGACGGAGCTTGCCCGGATCGAGGAAGAGAGCCTGGGAGTGGCCAGCGGTACTGGTTCTGTCTACCAGTTCCGGGGGAGCCTCTCCATCAGCGGCGGTGTCTACAAATCCGTTGAGGCGATAATGCAGTACCCGGATGGGACCCGGTACGTCTTCGATGCCGGTGGCATGGGTGGATCGAAACCTGTAGTGAAGACAATGATCCTCTATCCCGACAGCCGGTTCCAGGGCCTGACCCCGAAGTATTTCATCCGTCTCGACGGGAATGACTATGCAACTACATACCAATACACCGACGGGACGATCTACCGGATCGCCACCACGGATAGTGCCGTGCCCGGTTCGCCGTCCTGAAAAATCCTCCTTTTACCCGATCTTCATTTTTTAAAATATATGGTGCGCAATACGGGAACCCCGTCCTCCCGTACCTCGTTCTGGATAAATGGCGGAGATCCCTGTCAGGTGCCACTGTGACGGGATGGTCACCCGGTGCCTGCCCGTCTTTTCCTGGATCCGGATGACGTTCAGTCCTTCCTGCCCTGTATTCTCTTGCCGTACGGGCAGATGTAAAGGCACATCCCGCAGGCAGCCGGTTTCCCGGCGCTCTCCATCGCCTTGAAGTACCGGTCACATGCAGCCGCATCAAACCTGGCTTCCCGTGGTTCGTTCTCCGCGAATATCTTTCCCGTGAAGGCCTGGATCGGGCAGGCATCAACACAGGCAGTGCATTTCCCGCACCGGGGCTCCATGGGGGTGCCGGTCGGGGTAAGGGGTGCATCGGTCAGGACCGCGATCCACCTGACACGGGGTCCGTGGTCCGGGGTGACAAGGAGGCAGCTCCGGCCGATCCAGCCAAGGCCTGCCATATGCGCCGCCAGTTTATGGGAGAATATACCGGCGATCTTCTCATCGCTTGCCCGTTTTGAGGCCGGGACCGGGAAGGCACGATAACCTGCCCGCTGGATCGTGTTGGCTACCTGCAGGGCCATCAGGTCGAGTGCCGCGTTCACGACATCGTAGGTATGGTGCCGGTAGAGCACCGCGTTCGGGGGAGTTTCCCGCTCCGGGAGGAGGTCGACGAGGGTGTCCAGCAGGCCGATTCCCACGACCACGGCCCGGGGATATTCAGCAACCTGTTTCCCGCCCTGCCATTTGATGAAATCCCGTGCAGGCGCAAGGTCTGCAACCCCGCAGTAGTCAGCACCAAGGGATTTTGCCAGGATTTTGATCCGGTTATCAAGATACATAGGCGCTCGTACTGGAATGTATAACGCAGGAGATTGTTAGTCTGGCGGTTGGCAGCTCCGTTAAACCGTCATCGTTTGCCCCGCATCCCCGGCCCGTGCAGCCCCCTCTCAAGGGGGGTAAAAAGGTTAGTTATCCGGTTGCAGGTGCTGCACTATCGTAGAGGCGTGTCCAGTACCGGGCCTGGAAGACGGTAAAGAGCGGCGAGATGAGGAGGATCACGATGACCGCGATGGCGATGACGCCGAGAACAAACGCAAGGTTAAACCCTGAGATCAGGGCCACAACGATCCCGAGCAGGACAAAGATGCAGACAAGTGCCATTATCGGGATTGCAACAAGAACGGCAACGATGAGTAAACCGAGGATGTAGCTGACCCACCCGATCTTTCCTATGTGGTCGAGGATTGCCCGGAAGTTGAACGCTTCAGAAAACCGGCCGCTCCGGGCAAACCGGATCGATGCAACCGGCAGGAGAATCCCGACAGCGATCTCGAAGAGATACATGAGGAGGACAAGGCCTATGTTCGGTGTCCAGCCCGATAGCATCGCCGGCCGTGTATCCCCGGATAAGATGGCTGCCGCAAGAGCACCATACGTGGCAATCCAGATCACAAGGATGGGGATCGACCAGATGATCCCCACGATCATCAGTTTCAGGCCGTCAATGAACAGTCCTCCCCACCGGTCAACCTCCGGGGCGGGAGTCTCCCCCCGGTAAATCCGCATAATATAACCGTTCATCGGGATAGCAAGGAGGATGATCGCGAGGATCAGCCGCAGCCATCTGCCCCTGTTCTCAAAGACTCCCTGCCTCACAAAAGCCAGGGCATCGCGTACAATATCCGTATAATCCATGGGGTCACCAGTTTTGCGCTACCGGATACGGGACAGTTACCGGGTATCCGGGTTCAATTGTACTATGGCAGATCGCAGGCAATAAGGGTTTTTCACACCGCAGGTTGTACCGAGGGGTCATTCAGGGAAACCCACCCCGTGATCTTCCTGTCATTGGTACCAGGCACATGTTTATGGCATCCGGTTGACCATGCACCTGTATGGGAAGTGTGTCTCCATGAAAGTCTCTATCAACCGGGCATTGTGCGTCAGCTGCGGGTCCTGCTGGGATTCATGCCCCGGCCTGTTCGAGGAGGACCCCGGGGACTCCTTCAGCCGGATTACCGAACAGTACCGTGTTGGCGGGAATGCTGCCGAAGGGGTTCCCCCGGAGGATCTGGAAGGGTGTGCCCGGGACGCGGCGGACCTCTGCCCGGCCCAGATCATCACCATCGTCGACTGAGACGTTAACGTTCTGCCATGCGGCAGGCAGGAAGTGCCCCGGCCGAAAAATTAATCCATACTTCCTGATTATATCCTGAATATCTGCCTGAATCTTCCGGCAGGGGGTTATCCCTGGTGTTCGAATACCTTACCCTTGCGACATGGTCGCCGTACCTTGCCGGTGCCGGTATCGGCGTCCTGTGCTGCCTTGCCTTCGTCCTCTCCGATCGCCCTATCGGCTGTTCGACGGCATTTGTCAAACTGCGCGGGCTGATCGGCAGGACACTCAACGCGGAAAAGACTGAACGGATGGATTATTACCGGGAGATACCGCCCCGGGTCGACTGGGCCCTGATGATCATTCCCGGCGTGATGATCGGTGCATATATTTCTGTCCTTTTCTCGGGAAGCTTTCACCTCTTCTGGGTCCCCTCGCTCTGGGAAGCGACATTCGGTCCCGGCCCGGTTCTCCGCGTCGTGTTCGCGCTTGCCGGGGGAATCCTGCTCGGATTTGGTGCCCGGTGGGCCGGCGGTTGCACCAGCGGCCATGGCATCAACGGCTCGATCCAGCTCTCCCTTGCAAGCATGGTTACGGCGGCGTGCTTCTTTGCCGGGGGGATTATCACGGCCCTGCTGCTCTTCCGGGTTGTCGGGGTGTGGTAACGATGACACTTGAAAGCATCCGGGCCAATGGCCGGCTCCAGATCGCACTCGGGCTGCTCTTTGGGATCTGCTTTGGTTTTCTCCTCCAGAAAGGGGGGGTGACGGACTACAACGTGATCGAGGGCCAGCTCCTGCTCACCGATTTCACGGTAGTAAAAGTGATGCTCTCCGCTGTGATTGTGGGTATGATCGGATTCCACATTCTCAAACATTTCGGGTTCGTGCGATCGCATGCTGCCGGGGGAACACTCGGGGCAAACGTAATCGGCGGGTTGATCTTCGGTGTCGGATTTGCCCTGCTCGGCTATTGCCCGGGAACCGTTGCCGGGGCGGTTGGGACCGGAGCACTCGATGCGCTGGGGGGGATGCTGGGGATGGTTGTCGGTGCCGGTATCTTTGCAGAAGCATATCCGAAGCTCCGGGATACGGTCCTGCAGAAGGGACCGTTCCCGGCAGTTACGGTCCCGGAATTCCTTCACCTCCCCACGTGGACCGTGATCGTGCTTCTGGAAATCGCCATGATCGCGCTCCTTGCAGGGCTCGGGTATATCGGGCTGTGATAAGGACAGGGCACTCCTCTTCCGGTAGTATGCCTGAGGGGATTCCGGGCAGCGGGCTCCGTACGGGGCTGGATCATCACGATCGGAACTGAATACAGGTATTTTCACTAGGTTTAAGTGATCAGCATCACATGGTGTAAACAGAGGACTTTATGAAAAAGTCCATGAGATGAATTGCATGGCAGCATCTGTGAAAATACCCATCGACTATGCCGGGGCTGCGGATACGCTCAAAAAACTCCTGAAACTGTCAGGCTCTCCGGTCGCGTTCCGGTTTGCCACAAAGAAGGAGGAGATCCCGGCAGGCATGGATAAACTTGATAAGACGATCCGGCACTGCTCGATGATCGGTCTTGCGAGGAACGAAGGGAAGATCTTCTACGCTCTTGCGGAAAATCACGAATGCAATGGCGGAGCCTGGTCGCTCGGTCTCAGGGAGATCACCGAAACCCTCAAGAACGGCGACTTTTACTACAAACTGGGCAAGTTTGAAAGTTCTGCTGCCTGCAAGCGGACAATCGACCGCGTTCCCCACCTGGACCCGGGCGACACGTATGCCACGATGTATGCACCCCTCGAGAAGACCCCGTTCGATCCGCAGGTGGTCATCATTGTGGCGAGCCCGTGGGCAATGCTCAAGCTCACGCAGAGTACGGTCTTTCGGGTGGGTGGAAGGGTCAATGCGGAATTTGCCGGTATCCAGTCCGTCTGCGCCGATGCCTGCGCCCAGACCTACCTCTCCGGCCGCATAAACTTCTCCCTTGGCTGCGACGGCTCACGGAAGTTCTCCGGTATTGCAGACGGGGAACTGGTCGTGGGGATCCCCGCCGAGATCCTGCCGGAGATCATCGAGGCGCTCAACGTGGTAGCAGCAGCGCCGGGATCGAAACAGAACTGAAGATATACCATTTTTTAAAATTGCATCACGTCAGGTATCATGACGGTATACCCGCCGTCCCAACAACCCGTGATGCTGTGGAACAGCCAGGTAAAAAAAGGATTAGATGAGTTTCGAACCTGCAGTCGGACCGGGCTTGCATTCAAAGACTTCCGTGATCTTCACGATCACGAGGGACCGTGCCGGGAGTGCCGGGTTCTTCTTGTTGATTTTTGCCTTCATCTCTTCGTATTCAGCCCCGCTGTTCTTGATGGATGCAACCCCCTTGATCTGGAAGCACCCCTTGATCTCAGGGCCCCAGACATAGATTGCGATCTTCGGGTTGGTCCTCAGGTTCGTCATCGTCTTGTTCATGAAGTTATCAGTAAACCAGATCGTCTCGTCATCCACGAGATCTGCGATACCTACGGGGATCACGTTCGGCGTCCCGTCTTTTGAGGCGGTGGCTACGGGGAATACCTTCATCCTGGAAAATGCCTCTTTCATTTCGGCTGTCAGTTTTACCATGGTCAGATCACCATCTTCGCATCGGGATTATATCCCCATAAACTTTGCTGTCAGGTTTCCTAAAAAATCACCTGCACAGGTGCAACAAGTCAGCATTGTCCCTTGTTGCGGTTATCCTCTGCCCGGGTACTGCGTCCGTGGACCGTCCGCTTCCACAATAACGCGTATAACGCGTCATGATCTCCGCATGACGGGTTCCTGCCTGCACCGGAAACGGGCGGCAGTCTGCCCTTCATCGCTTCTCTTATCTCCTGAACCGTTCCATCTGTGTGTGTGATGCACGAGCCGCCGGTCAAGAAGGTACTGTACTGGTGCGAAGATTGCAACGTGCCGCTGATCGCGAAGAGCTGTGCGTGCGGCCGGGAGGGAAAACGGATCGAGCTCCTCCAGCCCTACGATCTGCGGCCGGCTCTTTCCGCAGATCACGATCTCATCAGCAGGCTCGTGCGGGAACGGTACGGCGATATCCCTCTCGCAAAGATCCTCCTCCTCAACAAGACCGGCGGCGTGGACCGGGCCGACCTCGTGATCATGCACGGTGAACGGCTCGGGTGGCTCACGTTCGATCCGGTCAACCGTAAATTCAGCCTTGATATTACACCGGAAGCCCTTCCGTTCCTGGTCCCCCACGCAACAAAGGGGATCGTTGACCTCGATACCCATACCGATGCCCGGAAGGAGCAGGGGCGCATAGGCGGGAAGAGGATCCCGCTCAAAATCCCCGTTCCCGATGGGACCGTGATCGTGAAATACAAGGCCCGGTACGGGACGGGAACCGTGAAAGACGGGTCCATCAAGGTGAAGGAACTGATCACCGTCACTCCCCGAAGCCTGCCGGACCCCGGATGGGACGTGGCGATCGACCGGAACCGGTACCACCTCAAGAACCTTGAACGGAACGCGATCCGGACGATAAAACACCATATGGAGGACCGGCCGACAGTTAACGTCTCGTTCTCCGGAGGCAAGGACAGCACGGCTGTGCTTCATCTCGCCCGGAAGGCCGGGGTGACCCGGGCATTCTTCATTGATACCGGCCTCGAATTTCCCGAAACCCTTGCGTTCGTGAAATCCGAAGGGGTGGAGATCGCCGGGAAGGCGGGCGACTTCTGGCAGGCCGTGGAGAAGGCCGGACCCCCGGGGAAAGACAATCGCTGGTGCTGCAAGTTCCAGAAACTCCGGCCGCTCAAGCTCTATCTTGCCGAAGTGGGTCCCTGCGTCACGATCCAGGGCAACCGCTGGTATGAGTCGTGGAACCGGGCAAGCCTTGAAGAGACGAGCCAGAATCCCGACAATCCATTACAGCTCAATGTCTCGCCGATCCGGAACTGGCGGGCACTCGAAGTCTTCCTTTACCTCTGGTGGCAGAAGGCCGATATGAACCCGCTCTACGAGCAGGGCATCGAGCGGATAGGCTGCTACCTCTGCCCGGCCATGCTCGAGAGCGAGTACGAGCAGATCCGTATAAGCCACCCGGAATATACAAAGCGGTGGGACGACTTCGTGGAGTCGTGGGCAGCAAAGAAGGGGCTGCCAGAGGCCTACTGCCGGTGGGGGCTCTGGCGGTGGCGGAAGATCCCGCGGAAGATGCAGGAACTCTGCCGGGTGCACAGCATCGCGGTCAACGAGGATCTCACGATACGGGCTGACCCAGAACTCGTGAGGGATGTGAGGAAAGGAAGCATGGTTGATAAACCTCAGGAAAAAATACCGGAAGCAGGAATACAGGGAGCGGGCATGAAAGAACCGGCACGGGATATGTATGATCTGCAGGCAGTCCGCAGGGATTTCCCGCTCCTTGCGGAAGTAGTCTACCTCGACAATGCCGCTACCAGCCTCTCCCCGGAACCGGTTATCCAGTCGTACGTGGAGTTCGAGCGGAACTACCGGGCGAATGTCGGGAGGGGCGTCCACCGCCTCACCCAGATCGCGTCCCAGCGCTACTGGCACGCCCACGAGAAAGTGGCCGGTTTCATCGGGGCAAAAGAGGGTATCACCGTCTTCACCAAGAACACTACGGAATCGATCAACACGGTAGCACAGGGATTTCCCTGGAAGACCGGTGACCGCGTCCTGACCACCATCCTCGAGCACCACTCCAACCTCCTGCCCTGGTATCACCTCGGCCGGAACGGGGTCGCAGTCGATGTTGTTGGAATCCGTGACGATTATTCCTTTGATCTCTCCGCTTTCGAAACAGCAATCACCGGCACTACGCGCCTCGTAGCGATCACCCATGCCTCCAACGTCCTTGGAGTGATCACTCCCGTTGCGGAGATCGCGAAGTGCTGCCATGACCACGGTGCGCTCCTGCTGGTGGATATGGCCCAGACCGTGCCTCACATGCCGGTGGATGTCGCGCAGCTCGGCTGCGACTTCTGCGCCTTCTCCGGCCACAAGATGCTCGGACCAACCGGTACCGGTGTGCTCTGGATGAAGGAGCCGGTGATCGAGCCGCTGCTGCTGGGTGGCGGTGTTGTGGAATCGGTGAAGGGACGGGAGTTCACCCTGTCCGAAGGCTACCAGCGGTACGAAGCCGGGACCGGCAACATCTCGGGCGGCATCGGTCTTGGCGTTGCCGTCGATTATCTTACCGGTCTTGGCATGGAGCGGGTACACCGGCACGAGCAGGCACTCACCACCCGGATCATCGACGGTCTCCGGAAGATGCCCCGGATCAGGCTGTACGTTCCGGAGAAGCCGGAGCAGCGTGTCGGGGTGGTCTCGTTCACCGTTGACGGGCTGCATCCCCACGAAGTAGCCCAGAGGCTCGATGAGATGGCCGACATCATGGTCCGGTCGGGCCACCACTGCTGTATTCCCTTAATGGAGCGGCTGGGCCTGCCGGACGGGACGGTCCGGGTCAGCCTGGGCCCCTACAACTCGGCAGAGGATGTCGATCTCTTCCTTGCCACGATCGAAGAGATCACACGGTAATCTGGCGCGTCCCTTCCGTGTCTCCTGTTTCCCGGCCCGGAATTCCCGGTGTGGCCTGCCGGTTTATCATGATTTAATATGCAGGAATTTCCACCATTGATCAAACACAATTGCCCGATGTCCCGGGTTCAGCGTGATCTTCCATGAAAAAACATCAGTTGTCAGACCTGTTTTCCCAGGTGAGGGAAAAACGCCCGCTCATCCACCACATCACGAACTACGTGACGGTCAATGACTGCGCCAATATCACTCTCTGTGCCGGTGGCGCACCGGTGATGGCTGAAGCGGCCGAAGAAGTGGAGGAGATGGCTGCGGTTGCCAGTGCGCTTGTCCTTAATATCGGTACTCTCAACCGGGTGCAGGTCAAGTCCATGGAACTCGCCGGCCGGATGGCAAACGACCGGGAGATCCCGGTCATTCTCGATCCCGTGGGAGCAGGCGCCACGCAGTACCGGACAAAAACTGTCCGAAGGTTAATGGATAAACTCGATATCACTATCCTCAAGGGCAATGCCGGTGAGATCGGTGTGCTCGCCGGGGCGGAAGGGAAAGTACGGGGTGTCGATTCCCACGGGCTTGTCGGGGATCCGCAGGTGATCGCACGGGATTTTGCCAGATCGGCCGGGCTCACGGTGGTCGTAAGCGGGGCCACGGATATCGTAACCGATGGGAAGTGTATCCTTCTCGTGGACAATGGCCACCCGATGATGGGCAGCATCTCCGGTACCGGGTGCATGGCCGCATCCGTGACCGGCACGTTTGCCGCCGAATCCAGGGATACTGTCCTTGCCTCGGCAGCAGCCCTTGCCGCATTCGGCATTGCCGGCGAAAGGGCGGCGGCCTGTGCCCGGGGCCCGTTGAGTTTCAAGACGGCGCTCTTCGATGAACTTGCGACACTCACTCCCGAGGATCTCGCGACTGTGGCCCGGATCCGGACCGTATAATCACCTCACCACCCATGAAATACGACCTGTACGTTGTGACGGACGAGACTGTCTCCGGCGGGAGATCGCATACGGAGATTGCCAGGCTCGCCGTGGCTGGCGGGGCTGACGTGATCCAGCTCCGGGACAAGGCCCGAACCTGCAGCGAGCTGGCCGGGATCGGGTGGGAGATCCGGGCCATCACCCGGAGCGCCGGTGCCGGGTTTATCGTAAACGACAGGCTTGACGTTGCCCTTTCCTGTGGTGCAGACGGTGTCCATCTCGGGCAGGGGGACATGTCATGCGTGGTTGCCCGCCAGATTTCCCCCCCGGGTTTTGTTATCGGGGTCTCTGTGGGATCCGTTGTGGAGGCCCGTAATGCGGAACGGGATGGGGCCGATTATGTCGCCATCAGCCCGGTCTTTGCCACGGGTTCCAAGCGCGATGCCGGACCCGGTCATGGCCTCACCCTGCTCAGGGAGATCCAGACCGCTGTCAGCATCCCCGTCATCGCCATCGGGGGCATCGGGCTGGAAAATGCAGGTGACGTCATCGACGCCGGGGCGGACGGGATTGCGGTTATATCGGCAGTTGTCGGTGCCACTGACCTCACCGGTACGGCCAGGAAGATGGCTGCAATCGTGGCTGAGAGGAAAGCCGCACGGAAGAAGTGCAAGGGGATGGCGGGCCTATGAGAAATCCAGGTACGCTGCGCTTCGTACTCCACGAACATTTCGCAAAACACCACCATTTCGATTTCCGGTTGGAGCGGGATGGTGTGCTGAAGAGCTGGGCTGTTCCTAAGGGGTTGCCGGAAAACCCCGGTGAACGGAGGCTGGCGATTGCTGTCGAAGATCATCCTCTTGATTACATCGGCTTTACCGGGACCATTCCCGAAGGTGAGTACGGTGCCGGTGACGTGAAGATTGCCGACAACGGGACCTATGATACCCTTGCCTGGGAACCCGGCCGGATCGAGATCCTCCTGCATGGTGCCCGGTATACCGGAAAATATGTGCTCGTGCGATTCAGGAATGCCGGTGAAAAGGAGTGGCTCGTCTTACGGGCAAAGGATGGCGTCTGATCCCCCGCGGTATCTGGTCTTTTCCGGGATATTTGGGAATGCATGAGAAGATATAATAAATTCCTGCAACCATGTTCAACCAATAAATCCTGAGTACTGGGAATGAGTGGGACATGAAGACAATTTCGCCGCAAAACACGCTCTGGCTTTCGATTACCGCGCTGCTCACCATTGGCATTATCCTCGTTTCGATCTTCTCCTTAAAAAACGGTTATTTCGGGATATTTCCCTATTTCTATATCCTGCCCATCATTCTCCTCGCATATTTCTATCCGAGGTACGGGGTCTATTTCACGGTTCTTCTCGGGTGGATCTTCCTTGGGCTCGTCTGGCTCTATGGGCCTGCCGATATCCAGCTCTATGCGTCAAGCATCGCATTCTTCTACATCTTCGTTTCGCTGGGTGTCGTGATTTCCGCTTTCTCCAGCCAGTTGTTGCAGGAGCGGAAATACCGTGAGATCTTTGAGAATTCTCAGGCCGGAATGCTTACGTTCGATCTGGACACCCAGCAGATCCGGGAGATTAATGCACAGTCTGCCGCTATCCTGGGGTATGCTCCGGCGGATCTCAAAAAACAGATGTTCTCGTCCATCTGGCTTGACGATAGTCAGGAAACCCGGTTCATGAAGAAGATCCGGCAGGATGATGCTATTGCAGATATGGAGATTGCCCTGCGCAAAAAAGACAGGACCATAATCTGGGTGCTTGTTACCGCAGCCCTTACCAAGGAAGGCATGATCATCTGCTCGATTGTGGATATTACGGAACAGAAGCGCATTAAGGATGAGCTGATCGAATCCGAGCTCCGCTACCGGACGCTCTTCGATGGGGCGAGTGATGCGATCATCTTGCACGATATCGACGGGAAGATTTTCGAAACCAACGTAATCGCCAGCAGGTACCTCGGGTACACGAAAAAGGAGTTCATGCATATGAGCCTCCGCGATATCGCTGTAAACCCGGGGACGATCTTCCAGTCCGACATAGTCCGGCAGTTCATGGCCCGGGGTCACATGCTCTTCGAATCGGAACTGAAGAAGAAAGACGGCGGCACGATACCGGTCGAGATCAGCAGCCGGATCACGGAATATTTCGGCATGTCTGCCGTGATGAGCACGGTGAGGGACACCTCGGAACGGAAGAACTGAGGTGCGGGTCCGATAGTAATGGCGCGGACAATTGTTGTGGGCATTCGCTCATGACCCACACACCATAAAAAAAGAGCCGCCGGAGGGACTTGAACCCTCGACCTGCTGATTACGAATCAGCCGCTATACCGCTAAGCCACGGCGGCGTAATACCCCATAATATCGGTTTTTCGCGTTATTAAAATCTCTGGATCAAAAATATTATGAATATCCGGAAAGCGAGGTCACGGTCTTGTTTTCCGTGTTCTCCTTGGGGGCGATCGTACCGAACTTGGCCTCGTAGTCAGCGACGGTCTTGGTCAGCACGCCAAGGAGGTTCTTTGCATGAGACGGGGTGATGGAGACGATTGCCTTGGCCCGGGCCTGGTTCACCTGCGGGAGCTGGTGGAGGAACATGAAGGTAAACTCATCGTCCTTGTAGGCGATCTGGATCATGTTGCTGTACACCGGATCGAGAGTGGGCGGGATATTGACTGAAATTTCCTGCGATGTCATGGAGATCTGGTATGTTCTTCTGCCATGAAAACGTTGGTACGGTATCACAAGGGCAGGAAAACATCTGCACGGTTCTATGCCGGCAGGAAAACCATGGTCCTGTTTTCATCATACGAAAACCTGCTGGAACCTTTTATTCTGGTATAAATCACCGGGGATATGATCCCCGCCGGAAATGTTCCAGCACGTATCCAGACAATGGTCTGCCCATTCCTGAAAACCGGCTGCAATTCAAAAAGTTTAACCCGATTGGTTTCCCAGTTCTGGATGAGGAACCATCCTGCCCGTGAACGGGAAACATGCCACGATCTCGGACCTGGTGCGGGTCCATGCCTGCCCGGTCCGGTACTGTTACGAACGGAACGATCCGATTGCGGAATCCGACCGGTACGCGGTCTGCAAGCAGCTGTCATACCATCTTGGTAAGGCGCTTGAACCGGAGGCAATCTGGGGCGAGGTAGTTGCGGTCTGCCCGGCAGTCGATCCTGCGATGAGGGAATTTCTGGATCTCTGCATCACTGCCTGCACCAAAACCGCATGGAAGCCTGCGGTCCAGACGGACGTGACCGTCACATCGCAGAAACAGGGGATGGCCGGGATGATCGACCGCATCGATGCCAGCGGTGCCTTCTCTATCGTGCGGGCGTCGGGGGCGATGCCGATGGGCACGTACGCCGCCGACCGGTTGCGGGTCGCCGCCATTGCATTCTGCCTCGAGGAGATGACCGGGAAGGAAGTGGAAGGCGGGTTCGTGGAATATCTCCCGGACGGGATCTCCCGGTACCATGCGGTCCAGCCCCGGGACCGGCGGCAGGTGATCGCGGCCCTGCACAAGCTCAGGGAGATCCAGAGCGGTGCGATGCCGCAGCACCCGCTCAATGCACCCTGCAACCGGTGCAAGTTCAAGGAGAAATGTGAGAGCAGTGTCGGGCGGAGACTGAGCGAGCTGCTGTGAGGATATGGCCTTCCTCAACAGCTAATCCTCCAGAGTTCCCGACCCGGTAAATTAACCCGGCGCGGTAACGTGTCAACAGAAACGCAGACCGGCCAGAGCAAACCCGAGCCGGAATAAGGGGTCGTGGGGGTCACCCGATTTCTGGTCTGATCCCCCCATACTCAAACGATCCCCGGTATATCCACTCGGGAAATTCTCTTTTCTACGTCATAAAATTGTTCCTGCTGTAACGGAGATATTTACTAAAACCCGATCCATTGCAGTGTCATTTAGTGTGGTCCGGGGGATCAGTATGCATTGTGCCCTGACCCCCCTGGGGGTCGCTGGGTCTATCTGCCCGACCCCTGCGACCCCCCCCGACCCCCAAAACAGAAGATAGTGGAAGACCTGTAATCATGGATTTTATCCGATCACTTTCGCCATGCCCATGCCCCTCCCTTTTATGCCGGTTTTCAGAAACGGTCTGGATCGCAAGCATACGAAGGGAAGTGAACGATACGACCGCAACACGCATCGAGACAGGGACCCCCGGGGGAGATGCACTGGGATTCTCCGAAGATCTCTTCTCCGGCTGGCTGGAGATGGAAGGAGGTAACCGGCTCATCCTCCACTATATCATCTCCCGGCACCGGAACGAGGGGAACACGCAGGCCCTGATCCGCCGGTGGCTGGACGAAGGGTATGATGTCAATGTAGTGATGCCCCGGCCCGTGATGCAGCACATCCTCCGGAAATTCGGGTTCGTTCCGTCAAAGCGGTATTTTCCGGACCAGTACGAGGACCTTGTTGAAGTCTGGTACCGGCCCTGCCTGCAGGGGCCGGCCTGTGTACACGAGATGCGGGTTGTGTATGCCGGTATGGGGTGAGGATCCTGGGCCGGCTGCCCGTGATATCCCCTCGATCTTTCTTTTTTATTGTTCCAGCAGGGTCCGCGAGACTATGTATTCCCCGCGGGCCTCGCGGGTGGTTCCGACAATCAGCCAGCACTCGTCACCGTGCTGCTCGCAGATCCCACAGGCCTCGATTGTTTCGCCGGCGAGCGCCTGCCCGCTGTAGGTATGGGTGAAGGCAAGCACCCGGCTCACTGATTCGTGCTCCACCTCGTACACTGCCGGGTTGTCGAACGCGAGCGAGGCATCCTTCACCTTCGCTTCGATCGTCATCTTCCCGATCACGGTACCCTGCCCGGAGGGAACGCTTCCAATTTCTTCGTAGGAGCGGGTGTAAAGGATATCGAAATACGTTCCCTCGATCTGCCCGCGGTTCCATTTCCGCTGCTCGTGGAGCACGAACTGGTCATAGGAGATCTCGGGCTTGCGCTTCTCGTAGACCTTCCGCCACATCCCGTCCGTGAGCCCCTCGATCTTCCCGTCGCGGATGCCCTCCCGGACGAGCGCCTGCGCAGTGAACCAGTGCTTCCCGTATACCACCATGTCAATATCGGAGCTCCCGTTTGACAGTTCGCAGAGCAGCGAACCTGTGCACCCCACGGTACCTTCCGGCAGGCAGAAGAGGCGGATCAGCTTCTCCACACGGGGATGGGCGACGGCGATCCGCCCGATCTCGATGTCGGGTTTGAGCACCCGCTTTACATCCTTCTGCGGGATACGGTGGAGGAGGCCGGCGTATTGTGGTTTTCTCTTCGCAATAAGTGCGTATGCCTCTTCAAAATCGTACTTGTTGTATCGCCGGCCCGCTGGATTCACCCGCTCCCCCTCCGGCTCAGGAACATAGCGGAGGACACAGGCGATCCGGTCATCATTATCGTACGCAGAGACCGCATAGAGCCAGCCATCGTAATCCTCGATGAAATCACGCAGGCGGACGGGAAGCACAACGACAACCTCAGAGTGTCAGCAAAAACTTCGCTACCCGGTCGATATCGGCTCCGGCGCGGATAACCCGTTTCCCGGTAAGGTCAACCACCGTGCTCGGAGTGCCGGACAACCTGCCGCCATCGATGAGCAACTCCCGGGGGACCGTGCATTCATCAGGCACCTGCGGATCCTTTGTGCCGTGAAGGTTGGCGCTCGTCGCGGTGATCGGGGCATCGAATGTCCGGATCAGTTCGAGCGCGAGCGGGTGCGAGGGCATACGGATACCAATCAGTCCTGTACCCCCCGTCAGGATCATCGGCACGCTCTTCCGTGCGGGCAGGACAACGGTTACCGGCCCCGGAAGAAATGTGGTGATGAAGGGGTCCATCCACGGCTCGGTGCGGGCAACTGCGTGCAGCATATCCGCATCTGATACTGCGATCGAAATTGGCATACCGAGCGGGCGTTTCTTCGCCTCGTATACCTTCAGGATCGCCTCGTCAGAGAATGCGTCGGCCCCCAGCCCGTATACCGTATCAGTCGGGTACACTACGGTGCCGTCATGCATCAGGATCGAAACCGCTTCCGCGATGATATCCATTTAAAATTCCTGCCCGCGGACGCGGTTGATATCGAACACGGCCTTGCTGCTGACATGCATCACCGCAAACACGCCTGCCTGGATCGGATCGGTGACCACGAGATCCGCGTGCTGGGGCACGGTGCCCGCCATCTTCAGGGCAATGACCGGGATACCAGCCTCCCGAACCCGGTCGACAGCCTTGGAGATGTCGCCGCCCATGATTGAGCCGGCAAGCACGAGGATTGAGGCCCGGGGCAGCCGTGAGACGGCGTCAACGGCGAGGGCGAGTGTCCGTTCCCCCACGAGCGGGATCGTGTCCACCGAGATCCGCTCCCCGCGGATGTTGTGCCGGTCCGCCTCATTCACTGCGCCGAGTGCCACTTGTGCCACCTGTGCCCCGCCACCCATAATGATGACCCGCGAGCCGAAGATGTGGCCGAACGGCTGGTAGGACCTGACATCCTTCACGGAGGGGATATCGTTGAGTTCCGCTATGAGTGAGTCATGGTCTCCTGCATCGTCGCAGTCATATTCAAAATAGAGTTCGGCCATGCCGCAATAGGGCCCGGAATCGAAGACTTCCTGGCTGATCATGACGATATTGGCATCGTGCCGGGCAACTACCGTTGCGATGTCCCGCAGGACTCCCCTGCGGTTCTCAGCGATGATCCGGATTGCCGAGCGCTCAGGTACAGACTCCATATGCGATAACCGGGGATCGAACCCGGGTTAGAAGCTTGGGAAGCTCCTGTCCTACCGCTAGACTATTATCGCACAGCACTCGATTGCTGCTTTCTAATAAGTACGCGATTTTAGCATAAATATATCATCCCGTTTCCCGCGTATCCTTTCGATATTTTTAAGACCGCAGGACAAAGTACGTATACGATAAGATCCCTTACACTCCTGCATATCTGCTGGTCAACCCGCACGGGATCAGCCTCCGAATGAAAATCCTGAATAAAACGTACAGGAAGATTCTCTATGACGTTTCGAACCTCCGCTCTTTGTTTCCTGATTATAACCGGTTTGCTGGTACTTATAATGCCGATCGCTGCCCAGACTGCCGGTGACCAGCCGATAAACGTGATCTACCAGAACTCGTTCGCCACCGATCCCCAGTGGATCACCAACAACCCGTCCAAAGATTACTGGGATCCCGGCCTCGAGATGTACCATTTCAAGATCGAACCAAGTACCGGCGCGTATGCCTACACCACGATCGATGGATATGACAAAGGCTCTTTCACCTTTGAGTATGATGTCATATTAACCAGTGTCGACCCGGGTGCAACTTTCCGGATGGGTTTCTCCGGCTCGGAGATGGATCCGGGAAAGGGACCCAATGTTCTCACGGAATTCACCAACGCAAAATTCGGCCAGATCATGTGGCTGCACCTGGTGACCCCCGGCAACAAGATGGTTGAAGTCGATAGCCAGAATGATGATGCCCTGACGAGCGGTTCGACCGCCTACGATGGCCCCACGGTAAAATACGATCTCAACAAAACCTATCATGTTGTAGTCGATTACAATGCCGACCAGAAGATTCTCGCTATGAAAGTCAATGAAAAGACTTCGGGGACGCAGGTCTGGAGTTATTACGTGAATACCGGTGAAGATCTTCACGGCATGAACCGGATCTATATTGGCTCAATCGGGGATTACGGCCCGACAAATATCTATGCGCAGGGGTATATTGACAATGTCCGGCTTACCTCGCCGGGATCTGTGACTCCTGCACCAACAAGTGCAGTCACTGCTGCAGTTTCGGGAGTTACACCGGTTCCCGCCAAAACGCTGACCCAGAAACCGACTGCCACGGTACCCACTCCCTACCCCCCCGCCAGCCCTACCGAATCTCCCCTGTCAGTGATCCCGGTCATGGCGGCGCTGGGAATTGCCGGTGTGTGCGTCGGGCGTTTCATGCAGAAAAAAGACTGATCCAAAGGACTTTCGGAACCCCGGGATACTGCGAAACGGAATCAGAAATCCCGGAAAATCTCTTTTTTGATACGGCTATATAAAAAGTATGATATGGCTGGATGTATGATTCCCGGAGGTGTGGCAACCCCCGGATCTCTGGAGTGAGAGACTATTCCAGATCGGCCGGTATGGACGGCCGTATGGGGCATGTGCTTACATATGTGCTTCTTCCCGTGTTCATCCGGAGAGAGGAACGGGGACGTGCCTGCATGGTCATCGTTCGTACTGGTGCGTGGCTTGCGCGAGGATCTTCACCGGTTACAGCACAGGCAGGTAGTGTCCTGATGAGGAGGATCGATCGGCTCCCGTCACTGCCGGCAGGGGGTCGTGTGCAGAAACCCCGCTGCCGTCAGCACTGCCGGGATACGTGCCGTGCAGATGCGTGGAAAAGATGCCTTCATGGCATGGCACGCAGGCTGCGCCCGGCTCGGCAGCGTTGGACGGGGATATCATCATGGCCACTGAGACCATGATAAGTGAAAGGCCGATCAGAATCTTGCCTGTGTTCATCGGTTTAGTTCCTCGTTGTTCTTGCATGGGTCGGTGACACGCCGATTTTTAAGTTCGTGCATCACCTGATAGTAATGTCATGTGCACCTGCTGATAAATACCCCAAATCGCCCGGGTTGGAGTATCTAACCCCGTGGTTCAATAGAGGAACCGGGCGGATGGGTATATAGGGAGGTAATATAAACCGTCATGCCCTTATCTTCCGGTGACTAATGGGTTATACATAGAACCCAGGTGGAGCGCTATGGATCCTGCGGATAAGTCTCCCACGATTATTGTTCACGAAGATTCCGATTCCTTAGAGGAACTCTCGGAATACCTGGACGTGCTCTCGAGCAGCGCACGCCTCAGGATTCTCAAATTCCTCGAGAAGAAACCCCGGGATGCCCGGGGAATCTCCAAGGAGATCGAGACAAGTTACGAAAATACCAAGAAACACCTGGACAAACTCCTGAGTATCGGGGTCATCAAGAAGGAGGCGGGCCTTGGAGCCCCCACGTCTAAGGGGATCCATCCGGTCTGGGAATATTCACTTGTCCCGGGCGGTCTTGAAGCGATCATACGGAACCTTGGTCTCTTCTCCAATACGCGGGTGCAGGTTGTAGGAAGCGAGATCTCGCGACGCCTTGATGAAGTGAAAGGTACCCTGTCCCGGGAAGTGCTGGGTAATATCCCTGCCGCAATTGCGCTTGGCGGTCCTGACGACGGCAAAATCTTTCTTTTGAAAAACGATGTGGTCAATATCGGCAGGCTCGACCCCGAGAACGTTACGGCCTTCCGCCCGGATTCCGATGTGGTCCTCTCGGACGGCTACACTGCGGTCACAAGGGTATCCCGGCCGCATGGGAAATTCGTCAGGGAGAAGGGTATCTGGCACATTGAGGACTGCGGGAGCACCGGTGGCACCCAGCTGAATAACCGGAAGCTTGAGAAGAATGTCAAAGCCCCTGTACAGGATGGCGACCTCATAGAGCTGGCAAAGGGAATATCGGGAGTAAAACTCCTCGTCATCCTCCCTGCCTCTCCCTGATCACCACGTTCTGGTCCCCGAGTACGAGAATGAACTCCCCGATTCCCGCGCAATTCCGGAACCCCTGGCACGTACGCCTCCCGTACCTTTGGCTACCGGCGTGGCGGGCTTCCTGTCTCCTTCTGCTCATGGCACTTGCCTGTACAGCTGTTTGCCCCCCGGTTTCTGCGGCAGATCATCTTGTCGCCCCCTCCGGTGCCGAGTTTACCAGCATCAAGGATGCCGTCGACTGGTCCAGCGGAGGCGACACGATCCGTGTCGAGAGCGGGACCTATGCCGAGAATATCAAGCTAGATAAAAAAATTACCCTTATCGGTGTCGACAGCGGCAACGGAGTGCCAGTCATCCAGCCCGGGAAGAAGGGTGATGACATCGAGATCATTGCCGACGGGTGTACGGTTGAAGGTTTCACCATCGAAAACGGCGCCTCAAGCGGGATCCGCATCACGTCCAGCAGTAATGCCGTGCGGCGCAATACCCTCCAGAACAACGGGGCCGGCATCGCACTTGTTTCCTCGGGAAAAAATACCATCGAGAACAATCAGATCACCGATAACAACCGGGCCGGCATCACCCTTGAATCGGCCAGTGGCAACCTGATCCAGGAGAACACTATCGAGAAGAATACGATTGGGATCACGCTTGACGAGAACTCGATCTCCAATACCATTGCACAAAACACGATTTCCAATACCCAGAACGTGCTCTCCAAAAGCCCGAGCTCCGTCTGGAGCACCGCGTCCGCATTCAGCTATACGTACCTCGGGCAGCAGCAGCAGAGCCGTATGGGCAACTACTGGAATGATTACCGGGGGCGGGACAAGAACGGGGATGGTATCGGGGATTCGCCTTATATCATCAGCCTCGTGGTTCTCCGGAACGCAAGCGGGGATTCCAGCCAGAATATTGTGGATGCGTTCCCGCTGATGGATCCCCTTGAATATTATACCGGGATCACCCCGGGATCCGCTCTGCCGGCAACGCCTCTGTTAACGGCAACCCCGTCAGGGACTTTCCCGGCCACTCCTGTATCTTCAACACCTCCGGTTCCCATAAAAACCCCTGCCAGCGGGACACCCGGAGAATCTGGCACGCCCGCCCCCTCGCAACCCTCTGCATCCCTGTTCCCTGTACGAAACAATCTCCCGGTCATCCCGCTTTTTGTCATCCTCGCTGGTCTCGTTATTGCCGGTATCGGGGGGATTATCTACCTTGCCCGGCGGAATGCAGAGAAACGCCTGGCTCCCCCGCTTCCCGTGGTCGCGCAGGCAGCATCCGTTCTCCGGTCTGCAGTCGATCGCACCAGGGCCCTGATGACCACCACTCCTTCAACCAGGACGGTCTATGCAGAAGAGACCCAGGCAAGTCCCCAGCCGTCGGCAACCGACCAGAAGAACTACTTCCCCAAGGAGCTGGAGAACAAGTACACGGAAATCAAATTTGTCGGCAGGGGTGGAATTGCATGGGTCTTTTCTGCAAGGCGCAAAGCTGACGGAATCACTGTTGCCGTCAAGATCCCGATCAGTTTCGACGAAATCACCGGAAAGTGTTTCCTCAATGAGATTGCCGCATGGGAGACGTTGCGGCACCCCAATATTGTCGAAGTATCAGCAGTCAACATCCTTCCCGTACCCTACGTCGAGATGGAATTTGTGCCGGGATCCCTTGAGGCACTCGACAAGCCCCTGCCCGTCTGGAAGGCGGTTCACCTGATAACGGGTGTCACGGATGGTCTGCGCTATGCCCACGAGCACGGGTTCATACACCGTGACATCAAGCCGCACAATATCCTGCTCACCGCAGAAGTAGTGCCCAAGATTACGGACTGGGGTATGAGCAAAGTCCTGGCCGCAGAGGTAAAAAAATCCAGCGTAGCCGGCTTCTCCCTGTCGTATGCCGCTCCCGAACAGGTTTCCCCCTCGGAATTCGGAAGGACCGATGAGCGTACAGATATCTACCAGCTGGGCGTGGTTTTCTACGAGCTGGTCACCGGGTCCATTCCCTTCGGTGGCGAGAGTATCGTGGAGGTGGGGAATGCCATCCTCCGGGAGCAGCCGATCCCTCCCTCCGAGTACAATCCCGATGCGGAAGCCGTCGAGAAGATCATCCTGAAATGCCTGGAGAAGAACCCGGCGGATCGCTACCAGTCAGCCGCAGAACTGCACGATGCCCTGCACGGGTACCTCGACGAGGACGACGAATGATCCCGTGTGATTGCAGGCCTGTCGCAGGTTCCGGTTGCGAACGAGGGATGTGAGCACCATCGCCGGGGAAAAAAAGACATATGAGCCCGCTCCTTGCGGGCACTGCGGCGGGGAAGGGTGCCTCTACTGTAATAAAACCGGTACTGTTCTTGTCACTGCCCCGAAACGGGCCTGCCGGCACTGCGATGGCATAGGCTGCATCTACTGCGGGTTCACCGGCTGGTCAGAACCCAAGGGAAAATACGACTGACTCACTGGCTCCCGGATATTCCCCTGTACGACGAAGTACCCGGTGCTCTCTGGACAGCTCTCCCCGTTTTAGCGGAATCTCCCTTCTACCCGCCGGGGGATTACACATTCCTCGTAACGCTTCGCAAAGTACCGGTCGGTCATACCGGCGAGGAAATCCCTGACAAGTTCTGCGGGAGTGGCAGTCTTAAGATACTGACGGCTGATCCAGCCGGTGTCAAGGAAATCTGTGAAGATCCTGGCATGCCGCTCTTCCGTTTCAAGGTCCCGGAGACCGGTCTCGAAGAGGGTGGCATACATCCGCTCGATCTTTCCCCGTTCTGATGTGAGGGACGGGTGATCATAGATTGCGTCCCGGGAAAACCGGCGCAGGGATATCAGGGCCTTTTCGACTTCCCGGCTGTACGAGATAAAACCGTTGTCTTCCGTGTCGCTGTTCTCCAGCAGATCGTAGATCAGGGTATTGATTATATCCCGGTTCGCTTCGCCAAGAATTACCCGGGCCCCCTCGGGGATCTGTGTCCCCTCGCCGATAAGCCCGACTTCGCGGGCATCCTGCAGGTCGCGGCCGATATAGGCAATGGTATCGGCGAATTTCACTACGCAGCCCTCAAGGGTCATGGCAGATCGCGATCGTCTTCCGTCGGCATTGTCCTGCACTTTCTTGTCAAACGCAGCCCAGCCAGGGCAGGGTTCAGCGGTGACCCGAAGATCATCCGCCTCACCGTTATGACAGAGAATACCGTCGAGCACCTGCATAGTCAGGTCACAGTCTTCGATCTGGTCGAGGAACCGGACGCTCTGGACGTTGTGGAAGAATTTCCCGATCCCGTTCCGCTCGCAGATGGCGGACAGGCAGGTCTCCCCAAAATGGCCGTACGGGATATGCCCGATGTCATGCCCGAGTGCGATCGCTTCGATCAGGTCTTCGTTGAGCCGGAGGGATCTCCCGATCGTCCTGGCAATTTTCGAGACCAGCTGGACGTGGATCACCCGGTGGGTGATATGGTCGTTCTCCACGAGGTAGAAGACCTGAGTCTTGTCGATGTACCGTGTGTAGGCGCGTGTGTGGATGATACGGTCAGCATCCCGTGAGTAGGGTGTACGGATATCCTCCGGTGTCCGGTTATGCCTGCGGACCGCGTCCTCGCTTGTTGTGGCAAGCGGGGAGAGGAGTCTCTCGCGCTTCCCGTTCATCGCCCTGATCGCGGCTAGCTTTGCTGTATCGGGCACTCTCGCCCGCGCAGGACTCTTCATCAATGGTCATGAGTGTTCGATCTTCATAAGGATGACGACAGCATACCCCTGGTAACGGGGACCTGCGGGGAAAAACAGGATTGTTCTCGGTTTATCGCAGCACGTGCGTGCTGCCGGCATCCGGCTGCGTTGGTTTGTGTTTTGTAAAAAAAATGAGATGGGACGCTTACCTGCCATACGTGACATATGTCTCGCCGTACTGGACCACGTGGCCCTGCATGGCTGCAGCGAGTTCGTCTTTTGTTGCACCGGCAGGAAGCGAAAGCAGGGTATCCAGCCCGTACAATTTGAAGAAGTAACGGTGGGTCTGGCCATGCGGGGGACAAGGGCCGTTGTACCCTGTCTTCCCAAAGCTGTTCTTTCCCTGGACCGCTTTCAACGGAAACGTGACCTCGGGCGTCTTTGGGATCTTCTCCGGGATGAGTCTGACAAGCTCAATGTTCCAGGCAAGCCAGTGGATAAATCCCCCGCCACCACCGGCATCCGGGTCGTTGACAATGATCGCAAGGCACTTTGCTATGCCAGTGTTCACACCGCCGACCGTTATCTCGGGCGACCGGTCTTCGCCATCACAGGTATAGTCATTGGGCAGGATCTTAACGGAAATTTTTACTTTGAGTTCCTCCATTCAGTAACCTCCTCTCGTGTCATGAAGCACGGACAGGGAAATAAATATGACGGTGATGGCATGCCGGCATTATGTGTTCAGCGTGAGGCAACGCCTTCCGTCTCCCCGTACTGGAGGATATGGCCATGCATCGCTCCCTGGAGCTCGTGCTTCTTTGCGCCGCCGGGGAGCTCGATGATGGTATCGAGACCGTAGACCCGGAAGAGGTAGCGGTGCATATGGCCGGGCTCCGGGCAGGGGCCCGTGTACCCGATCTCACCGGCATCATTTGTGCCCTGGTGGGCGGAGACCGGTGTTGTTATGATCTTCCCATGGGGGATGCCGGCAGGGATAACCCCCTGAGCGGGCATATTCCAGATCAGCCAGCTGCAGTAGGAGAGGTGGTTCATCATCGAGGGGTTGAATACCATAACCGCGACGGACGTGGCCTCAAGTCCCCTGATGGTGATCTTCGGGGATGTGCTCTCCCCGCCACAGATCATCTCCGGTGGGAATTCCAGGAAATCGATGCTGACAGCAAGATCACTCATGACCAGTCATCTCTGGAGGAGTGATAAGCACCCGACCTGGTAATAAATCTGGCGGCCGGCCGGATATGCACAGATCGCCCATCTTTATTGTCTCTCGCGAACAACTGATACGATCATATACCGATTACTACGAGGTTCAATCATGGCAAAGAAAACTATCCAGAAGACCAAGGCGGATGAGGAGTGCAAGCAGGAATGCGGGAGCTGCCCTACCGCCAGCACCTGCTCGTCAGCAAAGACCGGGCCGGCCGGCATGCCCCCCAAGGCAGAGATCGATGTGAGGCACGTGATCCTGGTCCTGTCCGGCAAGGGTGGCGTTGGCAAATCGACCGTCTCGGTCAACCTTGCCTATGCGCTTTCGAACCATGGCAAGAAGGTCGGCCTTCTCGATCTCGATATGCATGGCCCCAACATCCCCAAGATGCTGGGGATCGAGCAGCACAAGCTGGCGATGATGGACGACAAGATCGAACCCGTCCATGTCACCGGCAAGCTCTCGGTTATCTCGATGGCCTTCCTCATCCCCGATACGAGCACCCCGATCATCTGGCGCGGCCCGATGAAGATGGCAGCGATCCAGCAGTTCCTTTCAGAAGTCAACTGGGGCTCGCTTGACTACCTTGTTGTCGACCTGCCTCCCGGCACCGGTGATGAGGCACTTACGATCGCCCAGCTCGCGCCCAATGTCCGCGGTGCCGTAATCGTCACCACCCCCCAGGATGTCGCGACCCTCGATGCACGAAAATCGGCAAAGTTCATCGAGAAACTCGGCCTCCCGGTCATCGGTATCATCGAGAACATGAGTGGGATGCTCTGTCCCCACTGCGGCGAGGAGATCGACCTCTTCGGCAAGGGTGGCGGCAAGAAGATTGCCGAAGAGCTCAGCGTCCCGTTCCTCGGTGCAATCCCGCTCGATATCGAGATGCGCAAGGCCGGCGACGAAGGCCGCCCGTTCATCATCCGCCGTGGCGACAGTCCCACGTGGAAGAGCGTGGATAAGGTCATGGAAGAACTCATCAGGGTTGTCGAGGGATAAGTGATGGACTACCTGCGGATTCTCACCGGTAAGGAAAAGCCTGTTCCGATATACAACGGGATTGTTGTGTGTCTTGAGAACCCGCTTGCATTCCCCGACATGCTCGAACCGGTCTACCGCGAGGCGATGAATCTGGACGATGAGACGCTCGACCGTTTCCGGTTTTCCCTGATGCGCCTCCAGCTCTATGCCGATGTCCACCGGAACGAGGACCTCGAGACAGCGATGCATATCAAGTACGTTGCGCAGGTTCTTGAGAAAGTTGTATTCGGGTCCCTTGTCATGGAACCCACCGAGCCTTCCGCCGATTGATCTCTATCCGACCAATACCCTTTTATCGTGACCTGGTATGCACTGGTGATACCTATATGTGCCGACCCGGCAAATACTAGGACAGCTATACTAGTGCAACGATCAGGAACCCCTGTACTGATGAATACTATATCGCCTATTCACTAAGGAGAGACAATGACATCACGCATGCAATCCCCTCACACCACTTGTCCGGGATGCCAGGAAGAGGTATTTCTCGATGAGCTAGTCGGCGGCAAATGCCCGCTGTGCGGCTGCTCGCTCGAGGACTTCGACGAGGCGTTCGGGGAGTATGACGGGATCCTCGACCGGTCCGACCTCTCGTGGCTCATCTTCAACTACTTCGTCTTCAAGAAATTCGTGGACCTGGGCGTGCCCCCCCACCAGATCATGGAGTTCGTTGCTTCATACGAGCAGAACGCGGAAAAACCCCCGGAAGACTGGGAACGGACCGGTTTTGTCCTCGAGATCCCGATGAAGCCGTGGGATCGCATCCTCCCCAAGCACTGTGCAAAGTGCAACAAATGGTTCGTACGCGGGGGCAAAAAGCAGATAAGGGGCGACATGCGGAAGACAGCACTTAAAGTCGATTTCGTCTGCGACCGGTGCTGAAATTTTTTTAGAAAAAATCTTTAGTGCCGGTACTCCAGCTCCGTGACATTGCCGGTCTGGATATCGACCCAGCCGATACCCTGTGGCAGCGTGGGATCGGCCCGGATTGTTGCGTCATCGAACAGGACTTTCCATGCAAGCGGGACACTGCCGGGCCGCTGGGTGATGCCGGGGGTGTGCCGGTTGTTCCACCGGATATCTGCGGAGATGATCCGGACGCTCTCAACGGAGAGCGGGAACTTTGTCTTGGCGGCCTGCATCACGTTAAACGTGGCATCGCGCATGCCGACGGCCAGTTCGACCGTCTGGGAGAAAGCAAAATCCTCCGTTGTCCACGTCTTGTCATAGGAAAGAACATTCCCGGTCACCGAATCCACGGCGATCGCGATCCTGTCCGTATCAACAGGGAAGTCCTGGAAGATCCGCTCGTAAGTAAGAACGTACTGCCCTGCTGCCGGTTCCGAGGCGGTGCTCCAGTCCTCATAGTGTTCCGTTGTCATGTTGAGGGAGAGTGGCCCGCCGTTGTGGTCGCTGATGTACTGATCGGCAATCGTCTTTGCCTTATCCTGGTCGATCGAGGGACTGGCCGGCCGGCCGGTGTGCGGGACAATAAGAATGAGTGCGGTGGTGTCACCGGTAGTGGCATCCAGGGTCCCCCGGGCAAGTACGGTGTTCTGCGTGAGGAAGATGAACTGCCACCCGCCTCCCTTGACCGGATCGTTTGCGTACCAGACCTTCACCTGCTCCGGGTGGATCCCGGGGAAGGCCGAGAGGGCCAGGATCTTCGCCTTTGATGCCGTTATGGCGGCATTCTCCTGTCCGGGCGCATACGGTTCTCCTGTTGTGGCATCAATGAACACGACGAAATCTTCTCCCCACTGAGGTGTCGTCGGGGTGAGCGTGAAACCAAAGAGGGTGTGGTTGGAACCAGATGAGAAATTCACGCTGGAGATAGAAGAATCACCGGCCGGGTAATACTCCCGGAGCGAAGCAACTGCCTCACTGAGGGAGATTGTGTCTCCTGATGCCTGGACGGGGACCCCGGGCCCGACAGTAAATGCGTAGGTCTCTGACGGTGTGACATTTGTTGCGGGGATGACCGTAGGTGCAACGGATACTGTGATCGTCGTCATGGCAGAACCGGACGCCGGCACCAGCGGGTGTGACAACGGTGATGGTGTTCCATGGGTGGAGAATATGCCGGAAAAAATGAAGATTGCAATGGCAGCAATCGCTACCAGTGCCCCGGCAAGGAGGAGTTTTTTCCTGAGCCGCCGGCTCTGGTTCTCCCGCACTTTCTTCCTGTACCGCCCGGGTAAATAGGGCTGGTTGAAATCCCCGGAGTCCGCACTCACTTCTGCTGCCTCATTGCTTTAGTAGTTATTCCGGCAGGAGATAAAAAAGGGCAGGCCTCCTTGGCACGATCCGGCTTCCCTGTGACCGTTGGGTCTGTATTCCTCCGGCTCACCTCTGCCGGGACACATACCCCGATGGGGTACCTACCGGCTCCTCTCGTCGTCATCCCGGTTTCTTCTCATTACCAAGATGACCAGTGCTGCACACCCTGCGAACAGACCGGCAAAGACAACCGCGAGCAGCCGCGGGTCGATCGCAATCTCAATAACACTCGGGCCGAACGCCATATACCTTGGGCCGGGGAGAACACTCTGGTTCAGTCCGGCCCGGAAAATTGTCACCGGTGTCGGGCCGGGCCGGTAGTCCGCAGGAATGATTTCCAGGTCCGGCGAGCTGTTGGTTCTGTTTAGGCCCGGCCCGGGAGCAAAGGCCCCTGCATTTCCTCCACCGTTCTGTGCTGAAACAATCGCCAGAACACCGGCCACCGCAAGGGATGCGATGACCAGGACAGCTGCGCTCCGTCCGGTTATCCTTATCCGCATAGGAAGTCCCCAGCAGGGGTACGGGTGCGGGAGTCAACAGGTTTGTGGTCGCGAATGTCGGGGAGGTCACCGGAACGGTCGCCAGTTCGATGGTTTATGAGACACGCCGGACTCCAGCCGGGTTACCACTCCACCCGGAAGCCCCTGAACTCACCTGTGGCCTGACCCTGCGTGACCGCGATCTGCTCGACATGGATCACCGGATCGTCCCGGGCATGGGTGAGCCGGATAAAATCTTCAAGTGAGGCCGGGGAACTTTCGGCAACCATCTCCACGGTGCCGTCCGGCATGTTCTTCACGTACCCGTGCACCCCGGTCGCGTGGGCGCATCCTTCAACAAAGTGCCGGTATCCAACACCCTGCACCCTTCCCCGGGCAACGGCCATGATCCTCTCCATACGGTACTATCAGGAAACGACCTGCCATAAATCTTGGCAAACGGCAGGGATCGTATCGCAGGAAACGGGGATGTCCTTCACAATGCTTCGAGCGCCTTCATACTCTTCAGGACGCCTTCAAATGACCTCACTTCAATGACTGCGGTCGCCTTTTCCCGCCGCTGTGCTGCCATCACCGGGGCAAAATCGATCTCCCCTTCTCCGACAGTACTGTGAGTATCCCGTTTCCCGTTATTATCGTGGATGTGCATGTGGCTGATCTTTTTCCGGAGGAATCCCGGCAGGCACTGATTGAGGTTCGCATGTCCAACGTCAAGGGTGAATCCGGTACCGTCTATGATCGCAAGGTCTTCGGGTGTCCGCAGGTTGAAGAAATTCATGTCCCCCATATTCTCGAAATAAAACGTAAGCGAGTGCTCGCAGGCAAAATCGGTTAGCTCCCTCAGGGATTTTTTGAACTGCCGGTCCGCCTGCTCCCGCTCCTGTTCCCAGGCAAAATAGCCCGGGTGGAGGACCACGGCAGCCCCGATCTCCGCGGCAACCGTGAAGCAATCGGTCATCACCTCGACGCTTGCCCTGCGGATGGGCTCGAAGAGGCAGGCGATGTTCATCCCATGGTAGGGGGCATGAAAAATGAAATCCGTGGAATAACTCTCAAAGAGTCCGGTATCGGTGACGAAGTGGGGGCCCTCGTCTACTACCTCGATGAGGCCGGTGAGGGCAGAGAGCCGGTCCAGTGCTACAGGCAGCGGCTCCTCAAGGAGGCAGTAGGTCGAGATACCAATCATGATGAGCGGTGGCGCGGGGCAAACGAAAAAGGTTTGGGCCGGGAGGCAGGCAGCTGACTCCGTATGACTTTTGGTAAAATTCAGTATGTCCTGCCCACAAGCGTCGCCTTGCCGGGATTCCCGCAGACGATGCAGCACCCGTCAGTGCACGGGACGTAAAGTGAACGGACTTCGGTGCCGAGGATACTCGAGTTCGCCTTCTCCTCGATCGCGTCCCCGCAGCCCCGTTCCCGGCACCAGTGAACGACCGCGACCTTGCCCTCGTTGAGCGCTGCGTTGAGGGCTTCCATCGAGTCGACGGAGCAGAGGTGTGCCTTCGTGTGTTCCTCGGCCTTCACACGGATTGCCTCTGTTATCTCGCCAAGCACCCGGGTTACGCCGTCCGTGACTGTCGCAAGCTCGATCTGGCTCTTTTCGCCCGTCCGTTTGACGGCCATCACTTTCCCGCCATCAAGATCTCTCGGCCCGAGCTCGAGCCGGAGCGGCACGCCCCGGAGCTCCCACCAGTAGTATTTCGCACCGGGCCGCATGTCGCGGATATCCGTCTTCACCCGGAACCCTGCGGCCTTGAGATCCGCCTCAAGTTTCTGGGCAGCGGCGAGTACGTCCTCGTGCCGCTTCCCGATCGTGATCGGGACGATGACCGCCTGGACCGGTGCCACGGCCGGTGGCAGGATCAGCCCCTTGTCGTCGCCGTGCAGGCTGATGAGGGCCGCGATGCACCGCTCCGAGATCCCGTAGCAGGTCTGGTTCGCGAGCTGCTGCTCCCCGTTCTTGTCCTCGTACTTGATCGAGAATGTCTTCGAGAAATGCGTGCCGAGGTGGTGGACAGTACCGATCTGGAGGGTCCGGCCGTTCGGCATGATCGCGTCCACTGCGATCGTATAGTCCGCTCCCGGGAACTTGTCCCAGTCCGGGCGCTTCGAGATGGTGATCGGTATGCAGAGCCCGTCATAGAATTCTTTGGTGAGGCCGAGTTCATACTCCACCTGTGCCTCTGCCTCATCCCACGTGGCGTGGACCGTGTGGGATTCCATGAACGAGGTGATCTCGCGGAGACGGATCAGGGGCCGGGTCTGCTTGGTCTCGTACCGGAACGTGTTGACGATCTGGTAGTATTTCATCGGCAGATCGGCATGAGAGCGGAGCCAGAGTGCATACATCGGGTAGATTGCCGTCTCACTCGTGGGCCGGAGAGCGAGCTTCACATCGAGCGGGGTCGTGCCCCCGTGGGTCACCCAGTAGACCTCGTTCTCGAAGCCCTTGATATGCTCGGCCTCCTTCATGAACTCCTGCTCAGGAATCAGGAGGGGAAATAGCGTCTCCTGGTGGTCCCGGTCGAGAAGTTCGCGGAGCCCGTTGTACACGAACTTGCGGATCGCAAACCCGTACGGGTACCAGACATAGAGCCCCTTGACCGGGTAGCGGACATCCATGATCCCGGCCCGCCAGAGAAGATCGTTAAACCATCCGGAAAAGTCCTGCTTCGGCGGCAGGGCGCCCGTATCGTCGTCCATTTCTGTCTAACCCTCTAAGCTACCAGATGTATGACTGCCGGCGTAATAAAAGCCTCGACGCATGCGGCTATGGCGACCAGCGGCAGGACATAGACAATAAAGAGCCGGGCATAGCGGGCCGCATCCGCGGCTGCGTCATGCCCGCCATACCACTCCGCAATCAATGACTGGGCGAGCAGGATACCGAGCGCTCCTGATATAATGAAGGCCGGGATCTCGAAGATACCATGCGGCAGGATCGCGGCGGCGACAAAGAGCGCCGAGTGTTCCTTGTGGACTATCTCCATGACAGCTCCTATCACGATCCCGTTGATGCTCATGATAAAAATTGTCAGGATGCCAAACGATGCCCCGCCAAGGAAGAGCAGGATACAGGCCTCAAGGTTGTTGGCAAAGAGCTTGGCGCACAGATCGGCCGGGTTACTGGTGGACATCTGGCCGGCTACTTCTTTCTCGAAGAGTTTCATGAGGTCCTGCCCCATCGACGGGTTCTGTGCTGAACCCAGCCAGCCGACCGTAACCGTGGTAAAAAAGAGAAGGAGCGTGATGATAAGCGCATCGGTGAGTACGGAATCAGACATACAGTACCATCCGGACCATGTCCCGGACACCCGGGGCAAACCCGACCACGATCATCGCGAGCAGCACGAGATGCCAGAATGCCGGGTTCGCCTCTTTCCGGAACATCTGCATGAAGTAGATCGCAGGGAAGAGCACCACCAGTTTCAGGGGGAACATGATGAACGCGGTATGTGCCCAGTCGATCAGGAAAGAACCGACAACATGCTGCTCGATGTAGTGGACCCCGGGGTGGAAGTCAATACCGTAGCTCGTGGCGCTCGCGTCAAGCAGCTGGCCGAAGAGGAGCATCACGTAGAGCGGGTCTCTGACGTACTCCCACTTGAGGATATATCTGATGAATCCCCAGACGATCGCCGTTGCAGTGACTGCCATACCGAGGATGATGGCGAGGATCGAGAGGTCGACCCCATGGTGAGGGATGCTCCAGGCGATGAGGACAAGCGCGACACAGAATGTCGAAAAGATGCCGGCACCCGCATAGACCTTCAGGTAATCGTCGACAAATCCCTGCCGCTCCAGGTGCCGGGAGAAGAGGAGGATACCAAACGTATAGGCGAAGATGACAAAGTAGATGAACGGCGTGACGATCGCAAACTGGATGTCGGACTGGATCATGTGGGTGTCCTGGACCACCCTGAGGACACCCCCGAAGATCACATAAGGGATGGTGGCGAGCACGAACCGGCCGTCAACCTTGAAGTCCGAGCTGTTAAACCAGCGGTAGATCAGGTAGAGCGCGACTATGAGGATGAGGGCGTACGTGATTGTCTCGACAGCGTTGTAAGGCTGTTCGTATCGTATGGGATCGATGTAGTATTTGTAGAGGAAATCACTAATCATCCATGAGTACAATGAGCGCAGATGCAATAAAATTACTCAAGGATAAGGTCTTTGACAAGTCCAAGTGGATGCAGCTGCCCCGTGACGTGGTGATCGGGCACGATGTCTTCGGGCAGATTCCCGCGGTCTGCGATGACCTCAGCCTTGGCCCTTCTGCGCTCCTGATCTCGGGCAGGGGCACGATGGAGCTTGCCGGCAACCGGGTAAGGGATATCCTCTCGCCCGGCCGCACGGTGACCCCGTTCCTTGCCGAAGAGATCACCATCCCCGTCATCAAGGAGGCTGAGAAGGCGGCCGCGGGTATGGATTTCATTATCGGTGTTGGCGGCGGCCGGGTAATCGATACCGCAAAGATTGTAGCATACAACCTCGACATCCAGTTCATCTCCGTCCCGACCGCAGCTTCCCATGACGGCATCGCCTCCGCCCGCGCCTCGGTCGCGATGGACGAGGGGCACTCGTCGCTCGAGGCTCAGCCCCCGATTGCGATCGTAGCGGATACGGGGATCATCGCTTCCGCCCCCCATCGGCTCCTTGCCGCGGGCTGTGCAGACGTTATCTCGAATTACACTGCAATCCTCGACTGGGAGCTCGCCCACCGGGTGAAAGGCGAACCAATGAGCGAGTACGCGATCGCGCTCTCGAAGATGACCGCGGAGATCCTGGTGAAGAATGCCCACCTGATCAAGCCGCACCAGGAGCAGTCCGCGTGGTTTGTCACCAAAGCGCTCGTCTCGAGCGGGGTTGCGATGAGCATTGCCGGCTCGTCCCGGCCGGCAAGCGGTGGGGAGCATAAGTTTTCCCACGCTCTCGACAAGCTGGCCCCGGGGAAGGCTCTTCACGGCGAGAGCTGTGGGATCGGGACGATCATCTCCATGTACCTGCACGGCGGCGACTGGCGGAGTATCCGTTCCTCCCTGAAAAGCATCGGCGCACCCGTGACGCCGGCGGAGGTGGGTATTGACGATGCCATTGCCGTCGAGGCGCTCCTGATGGCAAAGACTATCCGTCCTGAGCGCTTTACCATATTCGATATGGGGCTCACACGCGAATCCGCAGAGAACCTCGTGCAGATGCTCTACCGGGAGTGAGGACCAGATGACCGAATCGAAATCCAAGGTAACGCTCGTGGGAACGGTGCTTGCCCGGCAGGGTGTAGAGTTCATCTACGAGGGCGAGGCGCCCGGGTGCGACAGCTGCAAGGTAAAGAAGGCCTGTAATAATCTCCAGAAAGGGCACAAGTACCGGATCGTGACCGTCAGGACCACCCATCACGAATGTGCGGTCCATCTCAATGGTGCGACCGCAGTCGAGGTGACCGAGGCCCCGATCACGATCCTGATCAGCCCGGAGATGGCGATCATCAATTCCAAGATCAAGCCCGATTTTTCCTGTAATAAGGGAGACTGCCGGAGTTTTGCACTCTGCCGGCCTGAGGGCGTGGTCGAAGGCGAGAAGTACACGGTAGTTGATGTGCTCGGGAACGCTTCGGATATCTGCGACAAGGGCCGGGCGCTCAAGCTCGTGGAGATCAAGCCGGCATGAGAATCTCCCCGTGTAATATTTTTTTATGTCTGCCTGTGCTGATTATCGGTAAACGCCATCATCTGCCATATTGTTCTCTTTCTTTGCTGCACCGCTTGTGATGTCTTTTTGTGAGATCTAGTAATACTCTCCGGATATTGTGTTTCCCCCTCGTGAATATCCCGGCTTGCCGGAGGATGTTTTTACAAAAGAAAAAAGGGAAATTTCAGCAGTTCATTTCCCGGACGTTGGTGTTACCAGCGGTGCAAGGGTAATCTCCGGAGTCACCAGCGGTGCAAGGCTTACCGTTGGTGCAAGTGGTGCGAGGCTTACGGTAGGTTCAAGCGGTGCCAGACTAACCGTTGGTTCCAGCGGAGCGAGACTCAGAGTCGGTTCCGGTATCGTGGGTGTCGGAGACGATGTGGGCGTAGCTGTTCCCTGCACGTAATCCGGGTCCATGGTGATCTTCAGGGTGATATCCTCCGTTTTCATCGAGCTCGGATCGTAGTGGTATTCCGCATCGTCATTATACGGAGTGTTTATCATTGCATGGCACAGGATGACATAACGGGAACCCTCGCGGTGGAAATCGTGGGTTCCGCCCGGGAACGTGTCATCCGGGTTCGGGGTATCGGAATGGCACTGGTACCAGGTACCGCCGTTCTGTGTGGTAGTTTCCTCGCTGTTCGGGCAGTCCTTCGGATCCGAAAAGACATCCTTGGTCTCGATCGTTGTCGGGAAACTGTTGTCCACCTGGACAAATTCCTTTGGCCCCTCGACAGCAAAATCAAAATTTGTCAGCGAGATGGATCCGAGCTGCTCCTGATCGAAGGTCTCGAATGCCATCGGGTGGCAGCCGGTCTCCTGCCCGGTCGAGGCCACGTGGTCATGGGACTCGAACGACCCGCTGGCGGGATATCCCTTGTCCGGGCGGTCAGGAATGTAATAATGATCCCCCTCCGAAGTTCTCTCATGTGCCATCACGACCGGAAACGTACCGTGGAATTCCAGTGTGGATGTTGCTTCCTCTTTCTGCGTGGATGCCGTATCGCCGACTCTTGTTAGTGCCATCGTGGTATGATCATTCTCCGTGACCGAAAACGTAGCTTGCCAGGTCTCTGTTCCGGTATCGCCCACCGAGTGCGATGAACCCCCGTTCTCTCCCCCGCCGCTTCCCCCGTTGTCATTCCCGGGTGGTGGGCTTGCGGCCATGTTGCACCCGGCAGCCATGACCAGGATGACCAGTATGCACACAGCAGCACCGATATACCAGCGATTGGTACCCGTCCGTATCTTCCCCTCCATTGGACTCACCTGTATGGGAGGTCTTTTTAAAACCGGATCGTATTAATGCATACGATCTGGTTCTCCAGCCTTTTGGGACCGGCCAGTCACACGCTGCAGAGTGTATATTTATTGACGGCCACTATTTTTTCATGGCCCGTTATGTAAACTATTCAGGATACGCCGGATAGCGTCCCCGAAAATTGTTGCATTACCGTCTGTTCCCACATCGATCTGATCTCGCTTCCCATATCTGACCTGCAAGCTGCACCAGCCTGTCATGCCCCTCAACCTCCCGGCTCCACCGTTCAGGCACAGAATCGATCCCCCAGTATGCACCCGCAAGTGCACCGGTACAGGCACCGACCGTGTCTGTATCCCCGCCGAGGTTGATCGCCCAAAGCATTGCATGCTCCAGAGATCGCGATTCCATGAAGCAGGAGAGGGCCGCGTGGGAACATTCCACTGCATCGAGCCCGGGCACTATAGTATAATGCTGGTAATTGCCGAGCACAGTGCGTACCTCAGGATGTATACAAAGCGATCGTGCATGCCGGAATGCCGTTGCCCTGGAGATCCCCCGGCACAGGTCGCTCACCATCACGTTCAGGAACGCGGAGCAGTGGCCCCCGACCGGGTCGTAATGGGTGAGCCGCGAACAGGTTAAGCTGACATCGTAAACCCGCAGGGCAGGGAAGAAGATCCCGAGGGGGAACCCCCGCATCACGCTGCCGTTGGACCGGCTGCTCCCACGGCGTTTGTGAACGAGCCGTGCAGCAAGGTGCGGCAGGGTCCCGGATTCCACCAGATCAAAGAATGCTGAGGATGTTGGACCGAACCATGCGGGACGCAATTTGTACCCGGCAACCAATCGCATAACAAGGTCTTCCGGGTTGAAACCCCCGCAAATTGCAAGCGATTCCGCGACTGCGATGGCCTGCAGGGTATCGTCCGTGACCTCCCCTTTTTTCCGGAAATGCCGCCCACCGGAACGCATTTCTGCCACCCACGCTTCAGGTTGCGGAGATCCTTCAAAAGGCGCACCCAACGCATCCCCAATTGCGAGCGCAACCAGGGATCCCACGTGCCGCAGGTTTCCTGTTATAAATTTCACCAGTAAGGTATATGTGCACCACAAATTAAGGATTGATTCAGACTAAGGTGATAGTGTGCAAAAGGAAGAGTTGCTGCATTTACACATGTTGATGATCCACATCAAGAAGTATTACGAGGGAGTCAACAACGAGGAAATACAGACGGATCGTTACAACTCCCTTGAGATCTCTCCTGTCCACATCCACAAGGACAAGAAGGCCCACAAGGACGCTCTCCTCACGCTCGGGGATGAGATCGTCTCCCATATCCACCACCGCAGCATGCCCGTGGTGAACTACTCTTCTGAGACTGCATCGGTCAAAGTTGCAGCTGAACATTAATTTTCTATGGATGAGGTCATGGCGTTGCGGGAGATGATCTCCCGTATCCTCACCCTGCCCCCCGGTGACGACGCGATTGTTGCCGCCAAGATTGCGGTCTGTCGGAAGTACTCCTTGCCCGCGGTGCCCAAGAACTCCGCGATCCTTGCAGCAGCCGCACCGGGGGAGCGGGAGACGCTCCGGAAGATCCTGCTCGTCAAGCCGACCCGCACGCTATCTGGCGTTGCACCGGTTGCCGTTATGACCTCTCCCTTTGCCTGCCCGCACGGCAAGTGTCTTCCCTGTCCGGGCGGGCCCGACCATCCATTCCATTCCCCACAGAGTTATACCGGTGAGGAGCCGGCGGCAAAACGGGCACGGGAGCACGGGTACGACCCGTTCCGGCAGGTGCATGCCCGTCTCGAACAGTTTGAGATCCTCGGGCACAGGGTAGACAAGGTCGAGCTGATCGTGATGGGCGGGACGATGACCGCACGGCCGGTGGAGTACCAGGAATCGTTTGTATCCCGCTGCATCGAGGCGATGAATACATATCCCGGGGGATCCCCTGCCGTGGAAGCTCGTGATGTGGCAACCGTAGAGGCTGAGAATGAGCAGTCGGCGATCCGAAACGTTGCGATAACGTTCGAGACCCGGCCGGACTGGTGCCGGCGGGAGCATATTGACCGGATGCTCGAACTTGGCGTGACCAAGGTGGAGCTCGGGGTCCAGCATACGGACGATGCTGTCCTTGCCTTCAACCGGCGGGGGTGCACAGTGGCGGATACTGTTGAGGCCAACACCCTTCTCCGCGATGCCGGGCTCAAGGTCGGGTTCCACATGATGCCGAACCTGCCGTCATCGACAATCGAGGCGGACCGGGCGATGTTCGATACGATCTTCACCGATCCCCGGTTCAAGCCGGACTTCCTCAAGATCTACCCGACTCTCGTCACGCCCGGCTCGGAGATCGAGGATCTCTGGCAGCGGGGCCTCTACTCCTCCTATGGTGAGGAGGAACTCGTGGATCTCATTGCGTATGCAAAGTCGGTGATCCCTGAGTTCACCCGGCTCCAGCGGATCCAGCGGGACATCCCGGCAAAGCTGATCGTGGCCGGTTCAAAGCATTCGAACTTCCGGCAGCTGGCCCAGAACCGACTCACTTCGCTCGGGAAGCGGTGCCGGTGCATTCGCTGCCGGGAGATTGGCCGGCTCCCCTCGGTTGTGGAAGCGGAAGTGCGTGTTCTCGAGTACGAGGCCTGCGGAGGGCAGGAGCACTTCATCTCGGCGGTGTCGGGTGATTCCCTGATCGGCTTTGCCCGGCTCCGGTTCCCCTCGCAGGTCTACCGCCAGGAGCTTGACTGTGCAGCACTCCTGCGGGAACTGCATGTCTATGGCAGCCTTGTGTCGGTCGGGAAGGATGCCGGTGACGAGGAGTGGCAGCACCGGAACTTTGGCCGGCTGCTCCTCGCCCGGGCAGAAGAGATCGCAACCGATGGCGGGTTCACCAGCCTCGCGATCATGAGCGGGATAGGAGTCCGGCCGTATTACCGCAGGCAGGGCTATGAGCGCAGCGGACCCTATATGGTTAAGGTGCTGCAATGAACCCGGCAACGACCGAATTCCTCCGCCAGCGATTTACCGAGTACTACCGGAAGGCAGTCCTCCTTACACCCTCGTCCCTCGTGCAGCGCGAGTGGGGTTTTGTCCTCTTCAACCCGGGCGGCTCGGAGATGCGGATGCGCAGGCATATCGGCTTCTCCGGCAGGGAGGAACTCGGGGACTATATACGGAACCTGATCCCCCAGCACGCCTACTACTCAACTGCGTACTACGAGAAGCCGGATGCCGGGACCATGGCAGACAAAGGCTGGTGCGGGGCGGACCTGATCTTCGACCTCGATGCGGACCATATCGTGCGGGGCCCGTACGACCAGATGCTCGCCCGGGTCAAGGTTGAGACCGGAAAACTCCTTACAATGCTGACCGATGAGTTTGGCATGGACCCAAAGACGATCGAGCTGGTCTTCTCGGGGGGGCGGGGGTATCACGTCCATGTAAAGGACATTGCGTTCCGGGGCTGGGGGAGTGCCGAGCGCCGGGAACTGATCGACTATGTCTGCGGGATCGGGATCGACCCGGGCGCCCTGCTCTCCGGGAAGATCACGACCGGGCCTGGCTGGCCGAAGCGGTACCGCGAGACCCTTCTGGAGTATCTCGACTGGATCGGGGAAATGCCGCATGAAGAGGCGATCAAGTACCTGACCTCCCACCCGGGCATCGGCGACAAAACCGCCGAGCGGCTGCTGAACGAACGCGGGACGCTTTCAAAGCATCTCGCCACCCGGCCCGCGGAACTCGTTGTGAAGGGAAAGCTCCGGGACGATGCCCTCCGGATCCTTGTCGAAAAGGATGACGGGGAGTTCCGGAAGCGCCTGCTCGAACGGGCTGCACTGGCCGATGAACCGGTCACGACCGACACGAAACGGTTGATCCGGATGCCGACATCTCTCCATGGCGGGAGCGGGATGCGGGTGCAACCACTTGAGCTCCGCGAGTTCCACGACTTCGATCCCCTCACCGATGCGGTGGTATTCGGGACCCGGGATGTCAGGGTAGACCAGAAGTTCCCGCTGAAGATGCCAATGCTCGGAAGTACTTATGAGCTCAAAAAGGGCATCTCTACAGTACCGGAAGCGGTAGCAGTTTTTCTCTGCTGTCGCGGCATGGCGGAAATCACCTAGGCGGGCAACACAATGCATCTCGACGATCTTCGTAGTATCCTTCTCTCGGAACGGGAGACCGGGCGGCTTACCGCTGTTGCTCCCGATATCTTCGAGAAAGGCCATGCGGAACTCGCCGCGATCACCAAAAAAGTGTATGCATTCGAGGACCCGTTCTCGGACGATGCCCGTTCCCTGATCGATGAGACACTCTCGATCCGCGAGACCCTTCAGGACCTGTTTGCAATCCGGTCGCGCAAGATCCTTGCCCTTACGATCATGCATGCGGAGGGCAACTATTACGACCGCGAGGAAGTCAAGCGGATGATCCCGGCCGAGCGGGAGATGTTTGATGCGGCAACGGCAAGTATCGAGAAGTGCCAGGGAATCCTGCTTTACAACAAACCCCACAGCAACATTCATGCACCCCTGATTACCACGCCCGCTGTTGTCGCTGCCGAAACCGGCGACGGTGACGGGATGGGAGAATCCCTGCAGGAAGATATGAACCAGGGAGGACAGGATCTTCCGCTGGCAGCGGGTTCTGTTGCACAGGCGGCGGGGATGCCCTCCATCCTCGCCCATCCCTGCACCCTTGTCCGGGTGCTGGACGACATGGAATCGTTCATGGGAGTGGATGGGAGGATTTATACCCTCTCAAAAGGAGATATAGTGACGCTTCCGGAGCGGAACGCTGCGGTACTGAGCGAACGCAACATAGTCTTAAATATCCAACTTTGCAAATAATATAGGTATTCTTAATCGGGATTATCGGTGAAATTTTCATGAAGATGCCAGCGAAATTTACAACTTACTGCCCCTTTTGCAGGAATCATCAGGTGCACGAGGTTGAAAAGGTAAAGAAAGGCAAGACCACCGGCCTCCACTGGATCGACCGCCAGAAGGCCCGGAGGGGTAAAGTGGGTAACATGGGCAAGTTCTCAAAGGTGCCCGGCGGCGACAAGCCGACCAAGAAGATCAACGTCCGGTACCGCTGTGTCACCTGCGGAAAGGCGCACCTGCGCAAGGGTTACCGTGTCGCAAAGTTCGAACTGACGGAGTGAAGCGAAATGGTACAACAGATTCGGGAAAACCGGAGTAAATTTTTCAAGGTAAAGTGCCCTGACTGCGACAACGAGCAGGTCATCTTCGAGAAGGCCAGCACGCTCGTCAAGTGCGTAGTATGCGGCCGCGAGCTTGCCACCCCGGCAGGCGGCAGGGCAAACCTCAAGGCAGAGATCATCCAGGAGCTCAAGTAACCACCCATGACGGACAGAGAGTGGCCACAGGAATCAGAACTGGTCGTCTGCACGGTTGAGAACGTCAAGGACTTTGTTGCCTTCGTCTCGCTCGATGAGTACGGTGGCCGCCAGGGGCTCATCCCCATCTCTGAAATTGCAACGGGCTGGATCAAGTACATCCGCGACCATATCCGGGAAGGCCAGAAGAT
>NZ_JBEKRH010000012.1:0-64326 GCF_049518935.1 Methanoregula sp. | reverse complement strand
GGGATGGGATTCGAACCCAAGAACTCCTACGAGACTAGGCCCTCAACCTAGCGCCTTTGACCTGGCTTGGCTACCCTCGCCTTTGTGCCATAACAAAGAGGTTGTCTATCTAATAAAATCTTGTGCACAATGTTCTCTCGCGGATCGTCCCGGAAGACTACGTCCATCTGATGAAAACAGTGGCCTTGGCTATGCCCGGGGTTGTGACTATTGGTGTTTCATGGGGTCATTCCGCAGCGCCGATGTCAACAGATCAGCATCGCTGTATATTTATATGCCCCCTGCCCACTGCTGAGTATGTGGTCTGACATCATCCACGAGTTTGCAGACTCGCCGTCTCAGAGTCGCGTGGTGCGGTTCCTGCTGGAAAATGGTTTTGGCGTGACTGAAGACGGACGGATCAGCTGCAACGGGATCGAGATGCCCGCGACCGCGGTGGCAAAAACCATCGGATCCGATCGCCGCGTAGTAGACTCAACAGCACGTCGGATATTAGAGCGTCCGATGCTACGGGATCTCTTTCTCAATATGCGGGCAACGCCCGACCTGAGCAGGGTGGCAGTTACCCTTGGCTATGCGGTGATAACGGTGCTGCCCAAGAATGCCAGCGAGCGGGGCATTGTCGGTGCCGCAGTCCGTGTTCTTGCGGATCATAACCTCTCCATCCGGCAGATCTTTGTTACAGATCCCCAGTTCTCCGAGGAACCAAAACTGGTGATCATTGTGGAAGACGAGCTGCCGGCCGGTGTAATCGAGAAGATCCGGGCACTCCCCCAGGTAAAACAGGTTATTATTTAGTCGGTTTGTTTTTTCCGGGCTTTTTTATCGTTTTGTGCTGCAGAGCAGTTCCACTTCGCAGGCAAGCCGGTACATCCGTTTCCGTGCCTTGACCGGCAGGTGGATTGCCGAGGTAATACTCTCCTCGATGGTTACACGTCGGTGGCCTGCAATGAGATTATCAGCATGGGTGACGATCTTCTCCTCGGTTGTCTGCGGCATACAGTCACGGGCGACAAGGCCGAGCATTATGCATTCGTCAGCAGTGAGGCCGGCGCCGGTATGGCATTCTACGATCCGTGCGATCGTTTCAGGGAATCCCTGTGAACGCAGGATATCCGCTCCTTCCTGTGCATGACGGATTGTATGGGTCCTGCTCCTGCCGATATCGTGGAGCATGGACCCGGCTTCAACAAGAGCAAAATCGGCATCCGGGTTGCGCCCGGCATACTCAAGGGCGCAGTCACAGACGGCCCGGCAATGCAGGATAACTTTTTCACTGCACCCTGCGTCCCGTAAAATATGTTCGTAAGAACCTGTCTTATGATCAGGCATGGCCCAAGGATTTTTTAATCGCCACGATCCGTTCCTTGAGGGCTTTTAAGAGGACTTCGTTGTCGAAATGTCCCATCGGCTGCTGGCAGTCCGGGCATTTGAAGTCGATATTCATTGCCTGGGGGAAGGTGAAGATCAGGTGGCAGTCCTTGCAGATGAAGAAATCGTTCTCCTCCTCGTATTTCTCGCGACGGGAGAGTTTGTCGAGCACGAGCGACATGTCCTCGCGCAGAGCATCGGCGATATGGTCGGTGCGTAACTGCCAGAGATACGTGAGCCAGCCGGTCTCATTGTTTTTTATCCGGTGGTATTCCGCAAGCCGCCTCTCGTAAAGGGTGTAGAGCGTGTGCCGCACGGAGTTGAGGTTGATCCCCGTGCTCGCTGCGAGTTCCTCATCGCTGTGTTCCCCTTCGCGCGGGAACCGTTCGAGCAGGTTAAGCCCCTCGTCCCCTACCATGCGGTGAAGATATGCACGTATTGCCGGGTTATTCAGCGTTTCTTCGATCGGATCCATCAGCGCATATATTGTCGGACGGTAGTAATATGCTTATCCAGCAGGGTATACGCATCCACACGTGTCGGCCCCCATCCGTTAATACTGACAAGGGCTTGGTCTACCTCAAAAGAGGCTCCCGGCCAGGGGATATCAGATACGAATTCTTTCAGCGGCGAAAGGTCGGCCGCAAGAGTCATGTCGCGGTCGGCAAACAGGATGCTGCGGACAGCGACCTGGTGTGCCGGGGGAACGGATGCGGGCAGCCGGCCCTGGCATGCACCGACATGAAGATCGAACAGGCTGCAACCGCATGCCCTCTCCACGGTATCGACCGTTCCCTGGAACCGGGGGTTCACTTCAATGGCCCATGCAGTATCATCGCCGGCAACGAAATCGATCCCAATGGTGCCCCGGCACCCGCTGGCAGCCGCAATCTTCTCCGCGATCGCCATCATTCCCGGGACCCGTGGGTGATCCGATGGCGTGACCGATCCGCAGAACCCGTACGCCGACTCCCCGCTGCCCCGGAGCACCTGCTCATTTACGGTGATCGCCCGTGCAGCAGTTCCGTCCGTGATACAGCAGACACTTGCAGGTACACCGTCCACAAGTTCCTGCAGGATGAACGGGATTTCCGGGTAGAGCATCTCCCAAGCCCGCATCCCGGCGTCGTCCCTGACGATCGCGTTCCGCCATCCCCCGGCACCCCGGCGAGGCTTGACCATCGCAGGGTATTCTCCGTTGCCAAGAAGGCGCGGCACGGAAACTTTGCAGGATTCAAAAAAGTGCTGGGTCTCGAGCTTATCGAGGAAACGCCCGATCTGGTCCCGGGGTGTCCCGCAAAGCGGTACGGGCACCAGCAGATCTTCCGCCCCGGAAGTTGCGACAAAAAAATCGAACGTACGTCTTTTCGCGATCCGGTCTATTGCCTCTGGCAGGTCCGCAAGGTCCTCGAATTTCTCCCGGTCAGCAGTGCACCAAGTGAGGTCCTGGTCGCAGAAATGGTCGACTGCACAGACCTCATACCCGGCCCGGTGAGCCGACTGTGCAACGTGGCGTGTGGCAAAGCCGGCGACAAGCACCCGCCCTTTCACAACTCCTCCGTCTGCTTTCCTGCCTTTGTGGGGACAATGCGAATATGTGCCCCGGGAAATTCGTTCCTGAGCTCGTTACCCGAGAAAAAGTGGTCGAGGAAGAGCGCCAGGCTCGATATCTCGGAATGGGGCTGTCCGGTTACTGCGACATTAAAATCGGCAAGTCCGTAGATCTCCCCCGGCACCTTCTCAGCCCCGACAATGACGAGGATCTTATCATGTGGCCGGATCTCGCCGATGATGTCCGGCAGGTTCAGGCCGTACATCGTGAGATGGACCACGACTCCGCTGGCAGCCTTCCACTCTTTTATGCAGGTACGCCATTTCACGTTGTCTTCGCAGAAGAACTCTCCGCCCCAGCGATCTGCAACATCGGCGATGCTCTGCACCACCCCTTTGTCGGAGGCTGCGAGGTACATGCCCTTTGCCCCGAGCGCCCGGGCAGTAAGCCCAACATGGGTAGTGACCCGCTGGTCCCGTTCGGGCCGGTGACCGATCCGTAAAATTACAACTTCTCGTGACATCGTATCATTTCCTCGCTTTGATCACGCCGTTCTCTATTATGTAGGGGAGTGCCTCATCGTATTTGAGCTGGTTGCGGATCAGGGCCTCGCCGAAATTGAGCATCCGCACCTCTGCACCCTTCCGTTCAACGAGACAGGAGCGCTCGAGACGGATGAGCGAGTCTTCCACTACGGGGAGGTCAAGGCCGCTTTTCTCGGTCAGGTCTTCTACCGTGATGGGCGAAGCTGGTGGGATCAGGTGGTATACCTTCCAGTCCGCATCCTCGCGTTTCACCTTAATGCATTCCCTGTGCTGGCGAATAAGGGTTTTTGTCCGGCCGGAATCCGGCGGTACAATGAGCGATTATTTCTAGTTTCACCATACACCTGTCTCCATGGATCCCGTCCTGACAACCACTCCCTACCGCTCCCTCGTCCAGCTGGTCGACCGGCTCTTGGATGACTGCGATGAAGATGTGGAATGCCTCGCGATCCGGCTTGGCGGGCTTGATGAGCATGTGCGGGATGAGCTGCTCGTCTCGGATCTCCTGAACGCATGGCAGGTATTCTTTTACTATTTCCGCACGGATCCCGGGGTACTCAATCGGGAACGGCTGGACTTGGAACCGGCATCGTCACTGGCAGCCGGCTTTAAACTGGACGAGATCGATCTCCTGGAATTGGTCTTCCTGATCAGGGACCATGAGCCATGGATGATCGTGAGCGATGGCGAGAAAGCGGTCGCATCGTTCAAAGGCCGGACCGCATATGGCAATGCAATGAAGTATTGCAAAGATCCGGAATGGTAGTAGTACCGATATACATATACCAGTCTTTTTTTTGATTTTTTTTCTTACGATAGATTTGAATAATATTCAACTAGTGGATGGGATTCACTCTGCCTCCCCACTCAATAACTGGAAACCTTCCGGTTAAGGACGAAAAATCCGGCTCTCCCGGCTCACTCATAGACGGGCCGGCCGGTCTTTTACGAACCGGCAAAAAACATGGAGAACCTGCTACGAAGACAAACAACCAGAAAAATTCCCGGGCCCTGAATGCTGCACCGGCTCATGTGCCGGCACATCATAGCATGGCCCGGTCCTATGCAAAGATTTCCGAACAGTTAATCACGGACAATATCCCGGCAAAAGATCGCGATCAGATCACCGGCATTTCCGGAGGCCGGCCATGACCCGCGGGCGCCTGCCGGTACGGGCCTGGGAGAAGGCAGAGCCGATCGCGGAGATGCGGGAGAGAGTCCAACATTTCCTGCGCGAACCCGGTGGCATCTGCGATTTCGAGATCCTGAGCCCGGGCCTTGTCTCTCACATAAAAATTGCCTGCGTGCGACGGCTTCGCTGTCCGATGGCAGAGATCGGACGGGAGCTTGTGGATGAGATTGCGGAGATGCGGCTGATCGCATCATCGAAAGAGATCTCCCGCGAGCTCTGGCTCTGCTCGCCCCGGTATACGTTCCGGTTCATCCGGGTCCTGGACTCCGCGCTCGCTGAGCTCGGGCGGGATGGTTCGCTTCTCCCGGCCGCAGCTCCGGGAGCGTGACTTCCCGGGACCGGACTGGGACCTGCCTGAAAACCGGGGAGTACCCCTGTTACCAGATCTCCAGGTACCTGTATTCCCCTCCATCATTTTTCTCCGTCGGAGAACACAACCCCCGGGAGATGCAAGGAAGAGAAGATATCTCAATTTTCAAATCGAGCTCTTTTTGGCAAATGGGGGGTATTTCGGGCGATTCCCCGGAATGGGCGTCAGACACAAACCCGGGAAAAGTGCGCAATTCCGGGAAAATGGATGTAAATTCATTTTAAATCGCTCGCTATTGGCCCGGTTTCCGGAAATCACGACGAAGGCAAAATGTGCGCAATTAGGCTCAATTGGCTGGCCGATCGCCTCGGTTTTCATGGTACTGGCTTGCCGATCGAAAAGAACACCTGTTTTGCGGATCAGGCTTACATCGGAGTGGGGACAGTACCCGTCGGAGAATGGCAGGGAAATTCAGGGCATCTGAAGATACAGATCCCTTCCCAGGGTAAGTGTGGGTTGCCTGCCTGGATTAATGAGGTCCGTTTTTTTCCCGTGACCGGCTATGAAATAATTTTTTAAAATTCCGGATTCAGGAAATATCCGGGAGATTTTTTTCAAATCATGTCGGAAAAAAATTCTGGAAGAAAAGTGAACGCGAATTTTTTCCGGGAATATTATTGCCGGTCCCCCGCACTAATCAGCTGCTCATTGACCACCGCAGGTACAAGCGGCGGCAGAGTCCCCCACTCCACGGTTACTTCCCCCATGATCGCAAAGACACCGCTGACTTCTGCAGGATCGATCCGCTCAAGCACGGAACGATCGTCCGGCCGGATCGCGTTGCAGACCGCGGTCGCCCAGGCATCGGCAAGCGCGACATTACGGGAGAAGATCGTAACCGCATCCGCAATGCCAAACGATATGGACGGGCCTACCGTTGCCGAAGAAGTGCAGATCCCGAGGATCCGGTCCTGCGGCGGGACAACGAATGCAATCCGGTCCGAAAGCGCTGCCTCCCCGGCATGGACACCGACCCGGACCGGGCGATCACAGAGCAGTGCGATATCGCCCCCGTTGTCGATCACCCCGAACGATGCGCCGACCTCCTGCATCGCCTCCACGCCAGCCCAAGCTATTGCTCCGGCTACTGCTGCCATCGGACCTACCCCCGCCTTCAGCGAGGCATCTGCCATACGGACGATAACGCGATCATCGGAATCCGGTGTATAGGGATCGAAGGTAGATGCGAAAAAGGGATCCCGGGCAATGTATGCCTCCAGCTCCTGCCGGGCAGCAAGGATACCTGCCTTTGCGGCCGCGACATGGGCCGGGTCATCCGCAAGGATCGTTGCGATCGTCTCGCGGAACCGGAAGGGCGCCCGGATCATAGGGGCAGGGTCAGCGCACGGTGCGGGCAGGCATCGATGCATTTCCCGCAGAGGATGCACTTCTCTTCGGTAAGTTGGAGTTTCCAGTCCGGATCGAACGAGAAGACTTCCCGCGGGCAGACGCTGATGCAGGCACCGCAGTCCACGCATTCGCTCTCGTTCAGGTTCACGCCATGCTCAAGGATCCGCACTTCTGCCCCGAGGCTTGTCATGGAATCCCGGACGAGCCGGCACTGGTCGTCCGGTACATCGATCAGCGCTTCACCTTCGGATGAATCGATTACCGCACGTTCCACATTGATCAGGACGCCGGTATCCCGCACTACCTGTGCGATGATCGGTTTGCGTCCCCGGCCCCGTGAGAAATTGACGAGCAGTTTCATTTCAGCCACCTCCCGCCAAGGATCTTGCTTAAGTTCATCGCAGTGAGGAGGGCGATCACGTGCTGCTGCTGGTCCACGACTGGCAGGGCGCTGATGTTATGCTGCTCCAGTTTCCGGACTGCGATATCCACGGCTTCATCCGCTGTCGTTGTCACCACCTTCTTTTTCATGATGTCCCGGACATGGTGTGCCTTACCGGGGTTTGCCACCGCTTTCGATACATCGAATGTGGTGACAATGCCGACCAGCACACCCTTGTCATTTACCACCGGGAGATGGTTTGTCTCCCCTTTCAGGAGCTTCTTTGCCGCGGTCTGGATCTCCTCGTTCTCGCCGATCGTGATCACGGACCGGTCCATGATATCGAGCACGCGGGGGCCTTTCGCCGTCTGGTGCATAGGCCGCGCCAGTTTCTGCGGGTCGATCGCGCGGGTCGGGAGCGCCAGCTGGATTTTACCACGCTCAACCCACCCCTTCAGCTCCTGCGCCACCCCGCGTGCCCTGCGGAAACTGGAGAGCGAGGACGTCCGCACCTCCTCTCCATTAAGTTCGACAACGCCGCTGCGGAGCTCAGCATAGCTGACCTTCCGCAGGGAGGGGCGTGAACGGCTCGGAACGCCGTAATCGAGGATGTCGACCGTGATATCCTCATCCCGCACCGCGGTCGCCCGGACCACGTCGAGATCGAGGACCGGCAGCGGAACGCCAAGTCCCACGTACAGCGTGACCCCGTAGCCCGACATGGTTGCGGCCCTGAGGTAGTCCCGGGACATCTGCTTGAGGTCTCCCGTGACCATCAGGGTCCCGAACCCCCCGCCCGGAGAGTGCTGGGTGCCCTCGCCGACCACCATGCCCGGCGCCCCGCAGAGGAATATCGGGACACCGCTCCCGATGAGGCGGAACTTCGGGTCATTGGAAATCGGGTTTAATACTCCTGCACCGGAGAACGTGATGTTGGTGCATCCGGGCAGCAGGTTACCCATGTAGGTATTGAGCACCCGGTCGGTCGTGTTCGTTGCGGCATTGTAGCGCTGGTATGCATTCCGAGGATTGCACATAATCGCCTGGTTGAGGTTCTCGAGCAGGAGATCCGTAGTGATAGTCCGGCGCGGGTAGCAGTCGGTGCCGCGGGAACTTGCACGCAGCTCCACGGCCTTTCCTGCCACGAGATCCTCAATCACGTGCGCACCGCCATATTCCGCTTCGAGCGTATCGGACTGCTGGGTGGCCCCGATATACGTGTCAACTGCGGCAAGCCCGCCATACGCTTCGACATTGTTCAGCCAGATCCGTTCCATCCTGATCGGGGGCTCGGCATGCCCGAAGTTCAGGAAAGCGCCCGAGGAGCACATCGCACCGAAGGTTCCGGTCGTGACCACGTCCACTTCCTTGAGCGCCCCTTCCTCGCCAAGCTCGGCAACGATCGCAGGCATCTCTTCAGCCGTGACAACCCGTGCACTCCCTCCACGGATGCGTTCGTTGATCTGGTCGATGGACTTGTGCATGCCCGGATATTCCGTTTTCCGAATATTTAAGGCAATTGTTATCACCCGCGGTAATAAATGCTATTTAATCCCGGGCATCCATGATCCTGTATGCATGTGCGTGACTTCATCGGGGAGATGGAGCGGCTCGCCCCTCCGGAACTGGCCGAGGACTTTGATGCAGGAAGGATCGGGCTTGTGGTCGAAGGCAGGCCGGAGATCCGGGTGATCTGCTGCGCCCTTGACGCGACACCGACCGTGGTGAAAGCCGCTGCTGATCTGCATGCCGACATGCTGGTCGTTCATCATACGCCGCTGTGGGTACCCGTCACTGCTCTGACAGGTCGGACTGCGTCCCTAATGAAGGAGATCCTCTCTTCAGGAATGAATCTCTATGTCATGCACACAAATTTCGACCGGGCGGACGAAGGAGTGAACGATGCCCTTGCCGAACTGCTCTCGCTGACTGAACGACGGCCGATGTTGCTTGGCCTGATCGGTGCCTGCCCGATTTCCCCTCAGGAGATCTCCCGGCGTCTTGGGGGAAACATCCGGGTCTGGGGAACGCCCGGTCCGATCCGGCAGCTCGCGATCGTTGCCGGCAGCGGGTTCGATACGGCGGTCATGGCCGAGGCTCATGCACAGGGGGCCGATGCCTTTCTCTCGGCCGAACTGAAACATTCTGTCGCACGATCGTCACCACTGCCCTGCATTGAAGCAACGCATTATGCGCTGGAAGCCCCGGCCATGAAACGCCTCGCAGCCCGGGAAGGCTGGCACTACTTGGACGATCCCCCGGTCCTCTCAACGCTCCCATGAGCGACATCTGGCAACGCCTCGCGGAAAAAAAATCCCTTGACCCGCCCCTCCGTGCGGAGATCGAGGCGGAATGCGGTCCGCGGGGCAGGAAGGCACTTGCAGCCATTGACGAGGGGAAAATAAAAAAATACCTTGACTTTTTTGTCGTTACCGGAAGGACCGCGGATTATATCGTGGACGAAGATTTCTGCACCTGCCGGGACTTCATGTACCGGGGCCGGACCTGCTGGCACCTGCTCGCGGTCCGGATTGCCCAGCTGACCGGGACGTTCGTGCCGGTTGACAGCTGGTACCAGGACCAGCTGAAACCCTCCCGCAGACAAAACCTGGATTAGCAAAACCTAGATTAGCGTTCGTAATCAACTGTACTGACGATTGTGTGATTGCTCATGCTTGAAGAGGAATACCAGCTCGATTACTTCAAAACCCAGGGAATGACCCGCAAGATCTGTAAGGTGTGCGGTTCTGCCTTCTGGACCCGCGACAGTTCGCGCGAAGTCTGCGGGGATGCGCCCTGTGAACCCTATAACTTCATCGGCAACCCGATCTTCCGGCCCCATACCCTCGACAGCATGCGTGAGGCGTACCTCTCCTTTTTTGAGAAACACGGGCACACGCGGATAGAGCGGTACCCGGTCGTGGCACGCTGGCGGGACGATATCTATCTCACCATCGCATCGATTGCGGATTTTCAGCCCTATGTCACGAGTGGTATTGTACCCCCGCCGGCAAACCCGTTGACCCTCTCCCAGCCGTGCATCCGGCTCAATGATCTCGACTCCGTGGGCCGGTCAGGACGCCACCTCACTACGTTCGAGATGATGGCACACCATGCCTTCAACACTCCCACGGAGGAGATCTACTGGAAGGACAGGACCGTGGAACTCTGCGACCAGTTCATCGCCTCTATCGGAGGGGATATCAACCAGGTCACTTACAAGGAGAACCCCTGGATCGGCGGCGGGAATGCCGGTCCGAGTGTCGAGGTGCTAATAGGCGGTCTCGAAGTCGCGACCCTTGTCTTCATGAGCCTCGGCCGACAGAAGACTGACGGGAAGGGCTACGATCTCAACGGCGAGATGTATTACCCGATGAAGCTCAGAATTGTCGATACCGGCTATGGGCTCGAACGGTTCGTCTGGGCTTCTAAGGGTTCGCCCACCATCTACGATGCGGTCTTCCCGGAGATGGTGAGCAGGGTGATGGGTCTTGCCGGCCTCTCCCACATGCTTGACAACAAGGAATATACGAAGATCCTTGCCCTCAACGCAAAATTCGCCGGCCTCATGGACATCTCGGGCACCAACCTCTTCAACCTCCGCAAGAAAGTGGCGGCGGCAATCGATATCTCACCCGAGAAACTGGACAAGATGATCACGCCGATCGAGAAGGTGTACGCGGTAGTCGACCACACCCGCTGCCTTGCCTACATGCTCGGCGACTGCATCGTCCCCTCCAATGTGCGGGAAGGCTATCTCGCCCGCCTCGTCATCCGCAGGACCCTGCGGCTGATGACCGATCTCAAGATCGAGGAACCGCTGGCCGAATTGATCGAGCAGCAAACCCGTATCCTCGGTAACCGGAAGTTCGAGCAGGACATCTCGGTAGTTCGCGAGATCGCGGATCGCGAGACTGAGAAGTATGCCCAGACTCTCGAACGTGGCACCCGGATCGTCCAGAAAGTGGCCAAGACCTACAAGGCGAAGAGCCAGCGCGTCCCGCTCGCCGAGATCATGACCCTTTACGACTCTCATGGCATCCAGCCGGAGATGGTCCGGGATATCGCTGCAAAAGAAGGAGCGGTTGTTGATCTTCCGGATAACTTCTATTCGATGGTTGCCGACTCGCACTCCGAGTCCAAGAAGGAGGTCGAGGTGGACAAGACCGCGAAATATGCGGAACGACTCCAGACCCTGCCGCCCACGAAGAAACTCTACTACGAGCAGCCCTCGGACATTGAGTTCGAGGCAGTCGTGCTGGACTTCTTCGACGAATATGCGGTGCTCGACCAGACTCTCTTCTATCCCGAGGGTGGCGGCCAGCCGGCCGATACCGGGACACTCGTCAGCGCCGAGGCAATGGTTCGTGTGGATGGTGTTGTCAAGGTGGGCGAGGTCGTCCTCCACCACATTGTTGGCGGCATGCTCCGGCGCGGCGAGCGGCTTAAGGGTATGGTCGACGAGGAGCGGCGCTGGTCCCTGATGCGCCACCACACCGCAACCCACATCCTCCTCCACGCGTCAAAGGAGGTGCTGGGCGCCCACATCCACCAGGCCGGCGCCCAGAAAGGCAGCGAGAGCTCGCGTGTCGACATCCGCCACTTCAAGCACATCACGCAGGACGAGCTCCACAGGATCGAGATCGCGGCAAACCGGATGATCATGGCGAGCCAGCCGGTCGAGATCTCGATCGAGGACCGGACCAAGGCGGAGCAGAAATACGGCTTCTCCCTCTACCAGGGAGGTGTTCCGCCCGGCAGGGAAATACGGGTCGTCAAGGTGGCAGGCGATATCGAAGCCTGTGCCGGCACCCACTGCCGGAGTACCGGTGAAGTTGGTGTCATCAAGATCATGCGGGTTGAACATATTCAGGACGGCATCGAGCGGATCGAGTTTGCCGCCGGTGTTGCCGCGATCTACTACATGCAGCACCTCGAGGGGATTGTTGCGTCATCGGCTGATATCCTCTCGGTCCAGTTCGAGAATCTCCCCCCAACCGTGACCCGGTTCTTCACGGAATGGAAAGAGCAGAAGAAAGAGATCGAGCGCATGAGCACCCAGCTGGTCGAACTGGAGATGCGTTCCCTCGTTCCCGAATCCATCGGCGGTGTGGATGTCGTGATCCGTCGGATCGATCTCCCGCAGAAGGAGCTCTCTGCCCTTGCCACATCCGTTGCAGAGAAAGGTGGCGTTGCCCTCATTGCCGGATCTGGCGATACAGCCCGCGTTGTCCTCGCATCCGGGGACTCACGGGTCAATGCCGGCGAGATCATCGGGCAGGTCTGCGGCCTGCTCGGGGGCAAGGGAGGCGGCAAGCCAACTATGGCACAGGGCGGGGGCCCGGATGTCAACCAGCTGGACCTTGCACTGAAAGTCGGACGCGAACGGATCATTGCTGCCCTGCATGACTGACGGGATCATAGTGCTGGAGCCCGGCGAAGAACGGGCGCAGAAGATTGCAAAAGCCATGGGAAGCCAGACGGCAAGCGATATCCTCCGGCTGCTGGCTGGGGGGGCAAAGAGCCTGACCGATATCACGGATACCCTTGCCGTCCCGATGAATACGGCGAAGTACCATGTCGGGAACCTGCTCGATGCCGGGCTCATCACGGTCACGGACACAAAATACAGCGTCAAGGGCAGGGAAGTCAAACTCTATTCCCTTACAAACCAGCTCCTGATAGTTGCCCCGCGGCAGGCAGACCTCCGGTCCCTGCTCCTGAAGTATGCCGCCCTGTTTGGTATTGTTGCCGTTGCGTCCCTGGCCGTGTCTGTCATCCTGCCGCTGATTGCATCATGGTCCGCTGCCAGCCCCCCGATGGCGGTCCCTGCTGCGTTCGCCGTTGGTGGTGCGGAGCGAAGTAACGAAGTTGGCACCATGGCCATGAAAGTAAGCTCTGACACCTGGGCAATGTCGTCGGCTGCCGGCCCGGATCCCGCCCTTGCATTCTTCCTTGGCGGGATCCTTGTGATCTTCGTCCTGCTCTGCTACGAAGCATGGCTCTGGAAAAAGCGGTAGCCTGAACCTGCGGATGGGGCAGCATCTCCAGAATGCGATAACTTCCGAACAGGCAACTCCCGCAGTATCGCAATGCGCAGGGGCGGAATGGGGTGACAGCCTACCTGCCCGAAGGTCAGGTGTAGTGCAACAAAGGAGCATGAGAAAATAGTCATCAGAATATTTCCGGGAGGGGACATCTCGTCAGAGATGAGCTACGAGAAGAACCATCCGGTTCTTTGTTGTGGAACTGTCCCGTCCCCCCGCAAAATATAATCTGATAATAAATGTCCACTGCAAGAATTTTTCAGAATATTTTTTTTGAATTTTTTTAAATAACCCGCCGGGAAAACGAATAAAAAGAAATTTTCTGGTATTTCTTTTCCCGATTACTTCCTGTCTCTGCTGCCTGTCATGACTGCCATCATACCGGCACAGAGAAGCGCGTCAATCGGAATCAGGGAGGGAAGGGGTGACTGCGTTGTTGTGACTGGCCAGGGTGTCGGGACGGTAGTGACCGGGCGGGTTGTTCTCACGACCGCTGCCGTTCCGGTGACAACGGCAGTCGGGGCAGTTGTGGGTGCAACTACCGTGAATACTTTCTCGCCGATAAATCCGTTCGAATCTGAGAAGTCAACCTTGTAATCCCCGCCGCTGGTGACAGGAACTTTCTTGGTAAACACTCCCGCACCATTCCTGATGTCTGCCTGGGTCTGGATCCACGTAGCGGGAAATACCTCCCCGTCCGGGCCGGTTACCTCGATTTGTACGCCACCGTTCCCGGCATGCAGGATATCCCCTTCAACCCTGAGCGCCTCATCGAGGTCTTGTGACACGGGAGACGTGATCTCGATATTACCTGAACGGTCAACGATGGTGATTAACTGGAGCGTGGTTGAATCCGAGCTCGGTGAAACAATACTGGTAAACTGTACCTCGAGCTTGTATTGCCCTCCCGGTAAACCCGTGGTATCGACCACGAGATACTGGGTGTTGTGGTCCGCCTGGATTGTCACCGGCTGGTTTTTGATCTGGGTAGCTGTATATTGTGACTGGTACAGGACAAGATTGAACGTAGTCCCCGCCGGGAAATTACTGTCAAGCGAGCACTTGAGCGGCGCCCCGGCCTGCACGCTGTCAGGACATTTCAGGTAGACATTGTATGCGGACGCAGTACCCGCGGTACATATCAGGAGCAGTGCGATGATCAGGATTCTTTTCATGACTACAGGATCGAATGGCCGGAATATTAATGGTATCTTTTGATCCGGTTTAAAAAAAAGGTCCGTGACCCGGAATGTGAATATTCCGGGATACCTTCAGATCATGCCAATGAAATTCTCCAGCATGCGGAGGCCGACAGCGCCACTCTTTTCCGGGTGGAACTGGACACCGTACGCATTGCCGTTCTGTACCGCGGAGGCAAAGGGGCAGATGTACCGGGTAGAAGTGAGCGTGTATTCCGGCAGGGTATCGGCATAATAGGAATGGACGAAGTATACGTATTCAGCAGGCCCGAGACCGGAAAGGAGCGGGTTGTCCGGCTGTTCGATCGCAAGGGAATTCCAGCCCATGTGGGGGACTTTGAACCCGTAGACCCGCGGGAACCGTGTTACCCTGCCCGGAACAAGGCCCAGGCCCTGGTGGATCCCATGCTCTTCGCTCGTCTCCATGAGCATCTGCATACCCAGGCAGATGCCGAGAAGCGGGACGTCCCGGGTAGATTCGATGATCAGGTCCTTGAGGGGCCCGAGCTGGTCCATACCCTCGTGGAATGCACCGACCCCCGGGAGCACAAGCCCGTCGGCAGCGGCGATCTCGTGCGCATCGCAGGTGATAGCAGCGTGCGCTCCTGCCTTCTCAAGGCCCTTCATGACACTGCGAAGGTTGCCAAGGCCGTAATCAATAATGGCTATCTGCATCATCGCTGCTCCCTTCTTTGAGTCTCCACTTTCCTTCGGTAATCCAATCCGCGGGAAGCCCCTGCGACTCCTGCCAGCCGGCCAGGTGCTTTGTCCAGTCCTGCCAGAGTTCCGGGTAGTCCTCCGCGATCATGTGAATCAATGCCATATCGCTTGACGGGCACATGAAACAACCGATCCTATCCAGGTGGTGCATGTACAGGACGTTTGCGGGTGCCTTCTCCCTCATGATATACATCCAGACATGGAGGGCGGTCCAGTTGTGGATCGGAGCAGCGGAGAGCTGGATCCGGACATTCCTGTTGCGCCAGACCCGTTCGCTCTGTGCCCGGGCCGCAGATTCGTATCTTCGCTGGCCGATGAAGGATAGGCACTTCCCCCAGCGCTCCCGGATCATGTTCGTGACCGGTGTCAGCTTGCAGACCTTGCAGCACCAGCGGGCATTCACAGCCGGCGGACCCTGCTCTGCGAACGTCTCCCAGAATGTATTGATGCCGTTTGTCCTGAGTACTTCGAGGTCGTACTTCTCCGACACTTCCCTGATGTTTGCATAGGTTTCCGGGAATTCAAGACCCGTATCGGCAAAGAGCAGAGGTACCGGCCCGACCGCTTTAAGGACCACGAGGAGCGTAGCAAGGCTGTCCTTTCCCCCTGAATAGGAGACGTTTGCGACAAGCCCCGGGTTCCTTCCGGCAACCGCCCGAACAAACGCAACCGCTTCCGATTCAGCCGCTGTGAGCACCTTTGTGTTTGCCCGCACGACATCGTCCCACGAGGCGTTGCCGGGAGTCAGCTGCGAGGCGATATTCCGACGGGTCCGTACTACGGATCCTTTCGCCATGGAACGGGCGGTTGCTGCATCGACTTTTGCCCGTCCGACACCGATACAGCTCCCATCCTGTGTAAGTATGAATACCTCGTCCCCTGCCCTGACATGATCTTCAATTGATACGAGCCCGGGGGCGAGCACGCTCATCCCCTGGTTGCGGATGAACGGGACTGCATCGTCGCTGACCACGACAAACCGTTTTGCAGGGGTAAAGAGCCGGCCGGCTTCCGGCCGCGGGACCGGCTCCCAGTGCCGGTCTTTGGGGAAATACCGGATGATCCCGGCAATCCCCCCGCCCACGATCACCTCTTCCATCCGGTCCTGGTCGGGCACCTTGTTGAGAAGGACGATCTGGCCATCCGGTATGAGCGGGGCGCCGAAATGATCTTCATAAATCCGGTTGATTAGTGCAATGTCCTCCGGAAATGCCGGGCGTGCATCCCCGGGAGGGGTAACAGGCACCTCGCGGGTCTCTGCACCGCAGGCACAGGTCCGGGAGAGGACAGGGGTATGGCAGGCATCACACCAACGGAGCAGGATTTTGCCAAGATATGACGGGGGCATCTCTGTATTCATTGTCACTTTTGGAATAAAAACAAACGCGTACCGGAACCGGCGGGTATGTGCCTGCCGGAAATGACGGGTCAAAAACCATGGCAGGCCCATGAATGCCGGGGCAGTATGGATATATACCAATCTTCCCCACCATTACAGGATAATGATAGACACCTGGCTGCTGGCCACCCTCTGCCTTCTGCTCCTGACTGCCGGGGCACTCATACGCGTGTTGTGGACAAAGACCCGGTATGATCGCTATGTTGCGGCCCTGGTAGCGGTTACTGCCGCCGGCGCAGCCGGTCTCTGCCTGAGCATTGCCCTTGGTACCCTGATCGCCTTGGATCTGACGGTGATCCTTGCGCTGATCTTTTACTCGGTCATCCTTGCGCTGATCAGTTTCTCCTGGGGTGAAAGCACATGATGCCGCTCTTCTGGGATATTCTCATCTGGCTCCTCCTCGCAATCGGTGTTGGTTTTGGGGCACTGGCGTTTCTAGGGCTCCTGATATTCCCGGATATCCGCAGCCGTATGTTTACGGCAACACGTGCAATATTGATCAGTGTCAGTGCGATAACCGTTGCAGTTATCCTCTTTGGGATCAACGGGTTCCTGTCTACTGGAGGCAGCCAGTATGCAACCTTTGTTATTCATACCCTCTTTTTCTACGGTGTGGTCGTGGTTGCGAATAGTGCAATAGCACGGATCATTCTTGACCGGACCCGTCATGAATCATACTGCCAGGCAAACCCTGGAGCAGGTACTGAAACCGAACCGCAAGAAGAAAATTAACCCCTCTCTTTTTGATCCGGAGTACTTGTATTCGGAAAAATCAGGCATGGTACACCGGGTTTTCGCCTTGCCGGTTCTTTTCCCGCGTAAAAAAAAGTGCAGATTTCCGGTATTATTCCGGATCTGCCATTTCCTTTTCCGGTTCCATGAAACAAAGAATCGCCGTAATCCCGAGGATAACGACTGTTGGCATGTAGAGGAAGAGCAGGTTTAAGGTACCTGCGACCGGGGCCGAGAGGGTGATGAATACCGCTGACAGGAGCAGCATCCAGCCGGCGAACCGTGTCTCCTTGTTGGCGATTGCCGCTCCCATCAGTCCCATGCTTGAGAAGAGTGCTGCCTGCACACCGGAAAGAGTCTGGTCGCTGCTGGTGGCAGAGAGAATGACGAAGATGGCCGTTATAATCCCAAGGATTGCCCCGACAAGGCCCAGCATGAACTGCTTTTTCATAGTTTTACGGATGACGCGGAGGTGGATAAAGGTTACCGTAGCGTTCCTGAGTGCAAACGATCAGATCCTGCACGTGCGGGCAGGAACCCGCGGGAGGGCTTTGCAAAATCCCGGAAAATGCGCGTCCCTCCCCGGAGAATATGGTCAGTCCCTGAACGTAATTCCTATAAATCGGCGCCATTTTTTAAATCAGAGCGAAATTTGAAGGATTGCGCATTTCGTGATGTATTGCTTTGATAATCCGTTCTTGCATGGATAGTGGCCATTTGCAATGAAGAAAGTAGTGGTTATGTGCATTTCTGGGCCTCAAAATGCCATTGCGACCAAAATATTTATTAATAGACAAATTAAGAGAAAATATAACCCTTTCCGGTAGGAGGTGGATACCAACATGGCAGCAGCAAAGAAGGCGGCGGCAAAGAAGCCGGAAGCAAAAAAGCCCGTAAAGAAGGCGGCAGCAGCAAAGAAGAAGTAATCTTTGCACATAACACGAACACTATTTTTAGAATATTGTTTTTGGATTCTCACTTGATTCCGTAGTACCGGATTTACGGGATGAAACTATTGAAAAAAGCATTTGGCAGTTTTTTTTAAAAACTAGGACATAACGATCAGAACCAGCCCGGGATCGGATTAAAAAACCAGGCGCCGGGCATGCAGACCTGAAGATTCCGGCTCTCATGGTATGACCGGCGCTGAAAAGCCCCTGTTTATTCTCCCAGCGCCGGATAATCGGTATATCCTTTTTCTTCGCCGGTATAGAACGTTGCAGCGTCCTCCCGGTTCAGGGGGGCATGCCTGCGGAACCGCTCGGGAAGATCCGGGTTGGCAAGGAACGGGGCTCCAAACGCGATGAGGTCAGTGCCCCCTTCCTCAACTGCCGCCGTCCCGCTCTGCTCATCATATCCCCCGTTGAGTATGAGCGTTCCATCGAATTTCGCCCGGATGACGGAAGCCAGCCGGTCTCCGGCTGCCGGGACCGGTGTCCTGCCCCCGACAGGCTCGATAAGGTGGACATACCCGATACCTGTCCTGTTCAGCCCCTCGACAAGGCAGGAGAATGTCTCCTGCGGGTTTGAATCCGCCATAGCATGGAACAGGAAATGCGGTGAGATCCGGTACCCTACCCGTTTTCCGCCGCAGACTTTGGCTACGGCCCCGGCAACCTGCAGCGGGAGGCGTGCCCGGTTCTCCACGCTACCGCCATACGTGTCGGTCCTCCGGTTCGAACCATCCCGCAGGAACTGATCCAGCAGGTAACCATTTGCACCGTGGATCTCAACGCCGTCAAAACCCGCTGCCATTGCATTAATCGCCCCAACGCGGAACTGGTCGATGATGCCGTGGATCTCATCGATGCCGAGGGAACGGGGGACTGGGATCTCCTTCTTCGCGCCGGAGGGGGTATGGATCTCTTCACCAACGGGAAGAGCTGACGGGGCGACCGGAAGTGCACCTCCAAGAAAATCCGGGTGGGACATCCGCCCCACGTGCCAGAGCTGGAGGAAGATCCTCCCGCCGGATTTGTGGACGGCTCCGGTCACGTCCTTCCACCCGGCCACCTGATCCGGTGAGTGAATCCCGGGAGTCCGCTGGAAACCGACCCCCATGGGGCTCACTTGGGACCCCTCGGTGATGATGAGTCCTGCCGAGGCTCTCTGCCGGTAATACGTGACCGTTAACGGCCCCGGGACGTTTCCATTGATTGCACGGCAGCGGGTCATGGGGGCCATGACCATACGGTTCGAAAGCGTAAGTTCGCCAAGAGTATATCCGGACAACAGACTCATAGTTACGTCAACTCCATCATCGTTTTTACCACATCCGGTTGTGGCAGGCAAAGTCTCTTTCCCTGTTTACAAAAAATGAAAAGATGGAAGCTGGCATCCGGGAGGGGGTCGGACAGGCCGGCATGACTCTGTCACGATCCTGCTCGAAGTACTTGAGATCCATTTAACTTTTTTCAGCCAGACCTTGCCCAAAAATGTTCTATCAGATCCTGCTTGAAAAATATAAATCGCGATCAGTTGGGTCGTTTGGTTTTTTTCAAACGCGATCGGCAGGATTGATCACGATTGTTCATACTTGGCTGGACTGGATTTTGTTAAACAAAATAAGTTAATCGGATTTTGATACTTTTATGCAGAGGATATTGATTGAAAATGCATGTGGTTATTGATCGAACATCCCGTATAGTGATGCCCTCTGCGCAAAACGCCTCGAATTCAGCCTTCTCAAATCAGCGAGGGGTGATTGGAGAAGATTTCAATCTTCGAACTGTTGAATCCCGAATAGATGAGACCCGGGATGTTCTCACTTCTCCATCTCCTTCGGCGGTCCCCGAAGGGGTGGGCTGGAATCGTAAAATTCAATTGGGATGGGGTCAGCGATCTGCAAACATATCTGTTTCTTCACCTCAATGCACAATCCGGAACCATGATGTGAAGAGGACAAAATCATTCAGAAAAAAATGGCGTTGAAAATATATCTAATTAATTTATATTTATTAATTGAATGAAATTCATAGAAAATTAAAAAAAATTATAGGCAGGGTGGTGGGAAGAGCATACGCTTTGGGAATAACATATGAACGAGAATGGAACCGGAAATCACGATAACTGCGACAAATGACAAAAAAAAGAAATACGTCATTGGGGAGATTGCACTGGGACTGCGCTGTGATAAAACCCATAAAGCATGCATGATCATACCGATCGAAAACAGGATCAACAAAAGGAGTGCCACCACAATCTCAAATGGAGGACAATAGGTACGTGACATACAATCTGGTAATGTTTTTTCACTATTATTATAACCTTCTACATGATGTCCGATAACGGGTTGCAATCAACGTATCTCCACGATTTTCATCTGCCACATACTTTCATCAGCGCAGAGAAACGCCCCCGGAAATGCATGGCGGGGTTCTCTGAATAAGTTGCTGAGATGTATACCGGACCCTGTTTTCCGACCCGATATATCATGAAACACCTGCCGCCATCATACTTCGGACAGTCCGGTCCTTTGCAGAGTGTGAGGGAAGTATCGCACTCCATCGGGTCTTTCGGTATAACACGGTTGGAGTTCTTATACGTAGACCCCAGTGATAATTCTCCATGATAAAGTAATTCGATCAGGTCGGGATAACGCCACGGCAGGGGCGTGGTGAAACGGTGACGGAAGGGACTCCAAAGAAATTATCCTGCTTCAACGGACTCCAGCCGGGGTTTGATACACCGACCTGACTCCGCACCGGGCAGTGCCAGGCCTCCACAGTGTCCACGTACTCGTCCGGGAAATACTCAAAGAAGGGTATGCACGGGAATTTTTTGAGGATGTGCTGCATAATGGGCCGGGGCATCACGACACTGATATGATAACCGTTGTCCAGTCACGGTTGGATCAGGTTTTGGGTATTTCCCTCGTTTTTCTCCCGTGATATGATATTGTGGAGGCAGTGCGGGTTCTCTTCCCGCACCAGCCAGCCGGGAAAGAGGTCTTTGGAGAATCCCCGTGCGTCATCCCTGGGGGTTCCGGTTTCGATGCGCGTTGCGGTCATTTCATTTACTTCCCCTCGTTGGCGATCCAACCTGTACGACTCCTTTCTCCGGTGTGATTTTTTAATTCCCTGTCAGTGCCCGCCACTATAGTGTGGAATAGTGGAAACCCATGTCCAGTTGTTGCAAACTGTGCATCAATCCGGAATTTCCGGTGTTTTGGCTTTGGGGAACCTATCATACACTACCCTGCCACAAACCGGCTTTATTTCTATTTGCCACATCAACACTGGCAAAAAAAAATTTGCTGTTTTTCCCATTTACATGATGCTTTCGAGTTTCTGTTCGAGCACATCAAGCCCCCTCTTGATATCTTCAAGGTTCTTGCCTCCCGTGAGAATGATCTTTCCTGAAGAGAAGATAAGAACTACGATCTTGGGATCTTTGATCCGGTATACCAGCCCGGGGAACTGTTCGGGTTCGTACTCGATATTTTCGACATTGAGCGTGACTACTAACTTGCTGAGATTGATGTATCTGCCCAGATCGTATGAACAGACCATATTCGTGATCGCAACTTTGGGCTCTTTGAGCGGTTCGATGCCCGCCTCTTTTAACGAGCTGACGACGATAGCAAGTCCGTCGGCAAGCGCCTTATTGTTACGAATGCCGGTCAGCACTATCTTGCCTGATGAAAAGATCAGGCACGCAATTTTGGGATCCGCGATACGATATACTGCACCGGGGAAACGTTTCTTATTGAGTTCGCAGTTCTTGACCTTATTTGACAATTCAACAAGATCGATGGAACCGGCTATGACACCGGATGCAACGATATTCTCAATCTTCAATGATTCGTATTTTTTATCAGCCATCTTCTATCCTATGATTTTCTCCGAACCATAAGACTAATGGACAACCTTTATAGCATGTACCTATTATCTGCACCGGCATTATCAGAGCTGCATCTTCTCAAAACAAAACGGATATCCTGATGACGGGAGAAATTCCGGGACATCACCTGATCAATATCAGCCCGTACTGCGGCGGTTCTTTGATCCGTTATACAAATTATCAATGAGAAATTTGTTCCAGAAACACGGTCACTGCGCGGACAACCTCCTCCGCGAACTGGTACATCAACCCGTGTCCTCTCCCAGGGAAAGGGATAATCCCTGCACGAGGAATGTGCTGCCTGGATTCCAGGATGGAACGCATTGATGGGGCAGGCATCGCGAGAATAAATGAGTCCAGCAGGTTAAGCTTTATGAATGGAGTTACTGGCATACTCTGGCGGAAACAGATTGAACGCAAAAGAGTTTCCCCTGGCTCATCAGGGACAGAACAGATATGTGCCGTTATTTGACACATATGACGGAGAATCGAACTCCAGGCCCGGATGCGCCGACCGGGACTCGAACCCGGGTTTAGGCGTTGGCAACGCCTAGTGATAACCACTACACTATCGGCGCAGTGTGCTCTACAATGTGGGAATTCAAACGATTTAAGCATATCGAACCGTCAGGGATGCAGTTCGGATGTGCTCCGTCATGGCTGAATGCGGGAAAGCCTGTGTCCCGGAATTTCTGCGGTACTGCAGTGGGCATGTGCTGCGGCCGTTCGAAGAACCTTGCGGTTCTTCTCTTTCTCGGGCTTCTGATGAACCCCTCGAACATTCCAGAATCTTAATGTAACGCTATCGCTCTATCTAATAACAGATGATCCCTCTCTTTGTGGACTGTTCCGGCAGGCGCATTGTGATCTTCGGTGGGGGAGACGTGGCCGCACGGAAGGCTGCCTATTTTTCAGGGAAGGCGGATGTGACGATCGTGAGCCGGTCGTTCGTACCAGCCGTTGACGGACTGGACGTTAAACGCGTTGAACTCGATCTCGCGACGGTGACGGGCAGGCAGCTTGCATTGCTTCTCTCGGGAGCGTTCCTTGTTATTGCTGCAATCTCCGACCCCGCCACCAATAACCGGATCGGGAAGGCATGCAGGGCGATTGGGATCCTGTTCAATAACGCGGACGGCGAACCCGGTGATGTGATCCTGCCGGCAGTGACCGGAGGAGAGAATTATACGATCGCCGTCAGCACCCGGGGAGCCAGCCCGGCGATCTCCCGGTTCATACGCGAGCGTATCGAGGAGGATTTTCCTGCGCTGGATAAGATGATCGATCTCCAGGGCCGGTTGCGGGAAGTGCTCAGGGAAAGCGAGCCCGACCAGGCCCGGCGGACGGCAGTTCTCTGGAATGTGCTGGAGGATCATGCGGTATGGGAAACGCTGCTGACCAATCCCGGCTTGGCATGGGACGACGTACAGAGGAGGTACCTGCATGAATGACCCGGTTGTGCCGCTTGCGATTGCCGGGGTCAGCCATCACACGGCAAATGTGACAACCATCGAGGCGTTCCGGTTCGCGGGCGAAGAAGAATTCCTTGCCGCAGCCAGGGAGCGGTTTGCCGGAGTCCTCCTCCTCCAGACCTGCAACCGGGTGGAAGTGGTGGTTGAGGGAGACCAGACCTCCCTACGGGAATTCCTTGACGGGTTCGGACGGAACGATTATTTCATCCATGACGGGAACGGGGCCCTGCGCCATCTTTTTGCCCTGGCCTCCGGCATCGACTCGATGATCGTGGGCGAGGACCAGATCCTCGGGCAGCTCCGGAAAGCACTGACTGCTGCACAGGAATCCGGCACGGCGAGCAGTCTCCTTGAGACCTGCATCAACAAGGCGATCCATGTCGGGATTGATGTCAGGAGGCGCACCATGATCAACCGCGGTGCCGTCTCGGTCGGGTCTGCTGCAGTCCAGCTGGCCGAAGCCGAGCTCGGAACGCTTGACGGCAGGCATATCCTCGTAGTCGGCAGCGGTGAGATGGGGCTCCTTGTCGCCCAGGCCCTGGCAGCAAAGAAACTCACTGCCATGTACGTTGCGAACCGCACGTATGGCCGGGCAGAGATCCTCGCAAACAAGATAGGCGGTAAGGCGGTGCGGATGAGCGACTTGTACCATTACATCACCCTCTCGGACGTGGTGATCTCTTGCACCTCCGCCCCGCACCCGGTCATCCATAAGCAGGATCTGGCCCGGGCGATGAAGGACCGGTGCTGGCCGGTGGACGGCCATCCCCGCCCGTTGCTTCTCATTGATATTGCCCAGCCACGGGACGTGGAAGACGGTGCCGGGACGATTGACGGTGTCCGGTTCTTTACGATCGATGATCTTCGCACGGTCAACGAGCAAACCATGAGCACCCGCAAAGCAGAAGCGGACCGGGCCCACGGGTTTGTCGAGGCCGAGCTCGGTATCTTTCTCCGCCATCTCAACCGGAAAAATGCCGATGAGCTGCTCGGTGCGCTCCATATCTGGGCAGAGACCGTGCGGGTACGGGAACGGGAGCGGGCCCTTGCGCGGCTTGGTGCATCTAATGAAAAGACCGCCGCCATTGTCGATGATCTCACCCGTGTCCTCACCCGGAAACTGCTGACCGACGCAACGTTCTCCATCCGTTCAAGCGCAGAAGAGGGGGATATGCCCGCTGCACAGGCCCTCATGAAGGCGCTTACTACGGGGGATCCTCTCCGGGACAAACGGGAGAAGGAATAAAGGCAGAGCGAACGGCAGTTTTTTTTAATTGCATTTTTTGTGGTGCCCTGGACGTCCGGTCCAAAAAATCTGATAACAATTAAATCAAAATATGGATTTCTACGGGAAAAATCAGAAAAATACCTCTTCCCGGGGCAGGCGCCACTTGGGAGGCGGGGTATCGGCAGCATACCCGATTGCGCAGAGTACGACCGGGACATATTCTTCCGGAAGAAACAGGACTTCGGCAAAAGCGGCCGGGTCAAAGCCTCCCATCGGGCATGAGTCAATCCCGAGCGACTTGGCACCGTTCACCGCGTTTGCGAGAGCAATATGGATCTGCTCCCGGGCAAAGGACATGCGCTGCTCCGGGTTCATGGAAGCGACATAGCCCTTCATCATTGCCTCGTACTGTCTGACCGTATCAGCCGCCATGCCGCCCGATCGCATTCCGTCTACGACCTTGTCGACCAGAGGCTCCAGCTCCGCGTTGGCACAGAATACCAGCAGGTGCGAGCAGCTGGTGATCTGGGGCTGGTCGTTTGCATGCGGGCGGAGGTTTGCCTTGATCTTGCTGGCCGTGACCACCTTGATCTTCCAGGGCTGCAGGTTGAATGCTGACGGCGAATAGCGGATGATATCAAGGAGAGCAAAGAGTTTTGCCTCTTCGATCATCCTCCCGTCGAACTGTTTCGTCGCATACCGCTGCATGACGATATCCTTGAATTCCATATTCACTCTCCGTTATATGCTCCTGATCAGTTCTGATAGGGTGCCAACAATAAAAAGGGTGAGCCCGGTCAGGGAATCTTTGCAACTGCTTTCCGGGCGAGTTCTGTTATGATCGCCGCATCGGCACCGGCTCCTGTCACCCGTATTACTTCTAATATCCCGCCCCTGGCGAAATAGACTTCGGCCACATCCTGCTTTACGTCGGTATGCATGGATTCCCCTGACAAGAGCGTGCTGGATAAGGAACTACTTCCATCCTCCTGTCTGACTGCCGATGCGGCATGTGCCCTGCCCACGTAACCCCCGCTTGTATCACCTATTCCTGTCGGGGCCGGGATAGCGGTAAATGTCATGTCCTTGTCGGACTGTTCCTGCGTGCTTATGATGTTGATAATGCCGGGGATATTGTTCGTTGGATACGGTGTGATGGTCTGCATGATTCCGGTGGAATTCCCGAATCCTACGGTATTGTTGGTATACTGGACAACATATCCTTCCTGCCAGCCAAGGCTGATGGCGAGTTTACCCACTTCAGAACTATTCTTTGCCCGGCTCTCCGTGAGCACGTACCCTGCCGGAATATCCTGAGGTGTAAGGGCAAGGGACGCAAGCGGGACTGAAAGTGCGGCAGAAGTCTGAGTAACCTGAGAGGACAGGCCGGAAGATGCATGTGATGTCGTGGACGTGCAGGCTGCACCCGCCAGTGCAGCACAGACCAGCAGGACAGAAGCCAGGACCAGGGAATCTTTCATGGTACATGGTCGTTACGGCCGGTATAAAAAAGATGGTTATTTTGTGTGCTGTTGATCGCCCTTGCCCTGTTGCCGTGCTGCTATACCTGCTCCTCTTCAGATCCACGGATGCAGTAATACGCTTTTTTGAAGCTGCGGGCCTTCCGGAACGGGCATGTGGGACAGGAGCAGCCTTTCATGCCAAACGTACAGTTCCCGGTCTTACCGGTAATACAGAACAGAAGGCGGTCCCCGGCCCGCATGCATTCATTGTAGCTCGGGCAGGGCTCGCAGATACACCTCTTACGGTTCTCTACAATGACTGCCTGAAGATTCGTATTCGTCATTTTCCCCACCCGGTTCTGCATGCTTCTCATGGATCCTGCGGATCAATAAGTAGATTATCGCCTGCTCCATCATAATTAAATCATGCCTGCGCCACTTGTCGGAAGGAAGTTTGGTATCAATATCGTCCCGATCCCTGACCGGAGCATCTGTCGCGAGATCCGGGTGCTCGGCATCTCGGGATCCAGCCGCCAGCAACCGGAGATGAGCAAATCCGAGCGCCTGCTCGATTCTGCCCTTGCGCAGTACAGGAATCTCGGATGCCAAACCGATTTCATCCGTCTCAAGGATCTCCGGATTTACGAATGTGAAGGCAACTATTCCGAGAACCCGGATTATTGCACGTATCCCTGCCAGAGTTCCCTCAAGTATCCTGACGACCAGATGCAGCGCGTGTATGATGAGGTACTGGCCTGCGATATTCTGATCCTTGCAACACCGATCCGTTGGAACAACCATTCTGCGCTCATCCAGAAATTTGTCGAGCGCATGAACTGCATCGAGAACCAGTACTCGTGGTTTGGGAACCGGCTGATCACCGACAAGGTCGCCGGTATGATCATCATCGGCCATGTGGACGGCATCCAGCATGTGGCTGGCAACCTGCTGAATTTCCTCTCATGGGTCGGGTTCCATATCCCCGAGGTTGCGATCGCGTCCTGGGTTGGGGAAAATGATGAAGATACGACCAAGGACTGGGGCCAGATTGAAGGCAACCGGTATACCCAGGAAGACCTCCGGAACCTTGTGGCCAGCGCCCTCCGGCTTGCCTGTGCCCTCAAGCGGCATGCAGCCGAAGAGATGGCAAGCCGGTGAACCCGGGACCCGACATCAGAACGGGCCCAGCCGGGCGATCGATACGTTTGCGACCCGGTCCACGATGACGATATGAGCTTGTAATGCGGTCGTTTCAGGGAAAACATCCCGGTCCGGGTGGATAGCGGCATCCGTGTCGGACAGGAAATAGCCGGCGATGGTATGATATACATAGATCGCATCTCCCTGCCGATAGAACATTGATCGTGTGGAAGGGGCGACACGGACTTCCGCCATCGAGGAGGGTATCTGGACAAAAACGGCGATGGAATATGAGGTTTCCGTGCCCCGGGATATATTCAGGCTGAGCACATCCCCTCCCCGGTGCTCGATGCGGATCACTTCTTTTCCATCGATATGGATGTCCTCTGCTGCCGGGCTGAAGTAGGCACTCTTCTCCGGAATCTTCACTGTGCCAAAAAGCATCGCTGCGACAATACCAATCAGCATCACCACCAGCAGGATGATCAGCATCACGGAAAAGAGCCCGGAAAAACCGAACCGTGGTCCCTGGAGAAGCGGCATGTTGTTCATTATAACTACGTGGAAGATAAAAAAATACACGGACCGCATCACCGGGACTTTCCCCCTTTAGTGAGGGCCGGTTTCACGGGATACCTCTACTGTAGTCGTGCCTCACCCGTAGGACCCGGCAGGATTTCCTTTGTAAAATCTCCGGCAGATACCGGATACTGTAACCATAAATACGATGGATTTAAAAAAATGTATTCAACCAGTCAGTCAGTAATCTGGAGGTGGCCAGAACAGCATGTTTCCCGAACGACGTATGAGGAGGGCACGGTCCCGGAATATCCAGCCGCTCCTGCGGGAGATCCGGCTCTCAAGAAATGATTTGGTCGCCCCTCTGTTTGTGGACGAACTCATCACATCCCCCCGGACTATCGAGGCAATGCCCGGCCAGTTCCGGTATCCCGTAAATGGTATCGGTGACGTGGCAGCCGGGCTCTGGAAGAAAGGAATCCGGGCGATCCTGCTCTTTGGAATCCCAAAGGAGAAGGACGCGGAAGGCAGTTCCGCGTACGATCCTGAAGGGGTTGTGCAGCAGGCAGTACGGCGGGTTAAGACAGAAGTGCCCGGCATGGTCGTCATCACGGATGTTTGTGCCTGCGAATATACCGATCATGGCCACTGCGGTATTGTCGGTGAGACACGCTGCGGTCCCGACCTGCTTAATGACCCGTCTCTCGCGCTGATGAATAAAATCGCCATCAGCCACGCGGCGAGCGGGGCTGATATCGTTGCACCGTCCTGCATGCTGGACGGGATGGTCAGGTCCATCCGCACTGCTCTGGATGACGAGGGGTTCGAGGAAGTCCTGATCATGTCCTACTCCACCAAGTTCTCCTCTGCCCTCTATGGCCCGTTCCGGGAAGCGGCCGATTCGGGCTTCTCGTTTGGTGACCGGACCACGTACCAGATCCATCCCGGCAACAGTCGTGAGGCGTTTATGGAGTCCCAGATGGATGTCAACGAAGGCGCGGACATCCTGATGGTGAAACCCGCGGGATTCTATCTCGACGTTCTTTCAGAGATCGCAACGCTCGGCCTGCCGGTGGCCGCGTATCAGGTAAGCGGCGAGTACTCGATGATTAAAAGCGCGGCCGCCAACGGGTGGCTGAATGAGAAGGAGACCGTGCTTGAGAGCCTCACCTGCATCAAGCGTGCGGGCGCCGGTCTGATCATCACGTATTTTGCTGGCGATGTTGCCGGGTGGCTCGATGAATCATAAGTCCAGCAGCGAGCTCTTCGCTGAAGCAAAGCTCCTGATGCCGGGCGGCGTGAGCAGTCCGGTGCGGGCAATCCGACCATACCCGTTCTACACCACATCAGCTGCCGGGGCACACCTTGCAACGGTCGACGGGACAACGCTCATCGACTGCTGCATGGCGTACGGGCCGCTGATCCTCGGCCATGTGCACCCTGCAATCAGGACGGCAATCGCTGGCCAGCTGGAGAGCGGGTGGCTCTATGGAACACCTTCCCCGCTCGAACCGGAATTCGCAAAACTGGTCACGGGGGACCATCCCGGCATGGACATGGTCCGGTTTGTTTCGAGCGGCTCGGAAGCAACGATGGCCGCGATCCGGCTTGCTCGCGGCTTTACCGGTAAGAAGGATATCGTGAAGATCGAAGGCGGGTTCCACGGTGCGCACGATGCCGTGCTCGTAAAAGCCGGATCCGGTGCGACAACGATGGGCGTCCCGGATTCTGCAGGTGTCCTTGCCGACTTGGTGGCCCACACCCGGCAGGTGCCCTACAACGATCCCGAAGCACTCGAGTCCGTGCTCTCTGCCCACAACGATGTTGCGGCGCTCATTATCGAACCGGTGCTCGGCAATATCGGGCCAGTCCTGCCGCGGGACAATTACCTGCGGGACATCCGGGAGATCACAAAAGCGCATGACGTAATCCTGATCTTCGATGAGGTGATCACGGGATACCGGGTCGGGATCGGCGGGGCCCAGGTGAAGTACGGCACAAAGCCGGATCTTACTACGCTCGGCAAGATTATTGGCGGAGGTCTCCCCATCGGCGCCTTTGGCGGGCGCAGGGAGATCATGGAACTGGTGGCACCGCAGGGTCCGGTGTACCAGGCCGGGACCTTCTCCGGCAACCCGCTTTCGCTGACCGCCGGCATCGCGACCATCCGGCATCTCCATAATCACTCTACGATCTATCGCGATCTTGAGGGGAAAACCCGGGCGCTCGAAGAATCGATCGGCAGTAAAGACGGCGGCTCATTTGTCCGGCTCGGCTCGATGTTCAAGTATTTCTTCCGGAACACGCCACCGCAGAATTACCGGGAAGTCAAGGAATGCGATACCACAGCATTTGGCACTTTCTGGCAGGGAATGTTCAGGGCCGGCATCTTCGTTCCCCCGTCACAGTTTGAGACAAACTTCCTCTCCGCAGCGCATAACGACCAGGATCTCGCCGCACTGGCACAGGCGTACACACAATGTCGATAAAGATCGGGACCCGGGGGAGTAAGCTTGCCCTTGTGCAGACAGAGACCGTGATAAAGAAACTCACTGCTCTCGGGATCGGTACAGAAAAAGTGATCATCACAACGCAGGGCGATACTTCTACGCAGGTGCCCCTGCACGAGATAGGCGGGCAGGGGGTGTTTGTCCGGGCGCTCGATGATGCTATTCTTGCCGGTGACATCGATTGTGCGGTGCACAGCATGAAAGACATCCCTGCCTACCGCCCGAGCGGCCTCTTCACAGCAGCTATCCTGAAACGTGATTCGCCTGCGGATTATCTCGCCCATACCTGCTCACTTTCCGGAGTCAGGACCATCGGTACTTCGAGCACCCGGAGGCGCGCCCAGCTCCTCCGCCACGACCCGGATATCCGGATCAAAGAACTCAGGGGAAATGTGGACACCCGTATACGGAAGATGGGAGCCGGTGAATACGATGCGATCGTCCTTGCCGAGGCAGGCCTGACCCGGCTCGGGATCCGCATACCGGGCGAGCGGTTCCCCCCGGAGAAGTTTGTCCCGTCTCCCAATCAGGGAACGGTGGCCGTGGTCAGCAGGGCCGACCCCTCCCTGATGGAGGTACTCTCCGCGCTTGATAACCCGCAGACCCGGACCGACGTGCTGATCGAGCGTGCCGTTATGGAGCAGCTGGGCGGCGGGTGCTATACGCCCCTTGGCATCTACTGCCGTGCCGGCCACCTCATCGCGGAAGTGCTCTCGCTTGACGGCCAGCGGACAGAGCGGATCGAAGTGGACGTCAGAACAATCGAGCAGGCCCGTGAAGAAGGCAAAAAACTCCGGGGTAAGGCCGGGGACCTCATTGAAGAAGCATACCGGCAACTGGGGATTACGCATGAAACGTAGCACAAGAGGTAAAGTGTATCTGGTGGGTTCGGGGCCGGGTGGCGAAGGACTCCTGTCGCAGCGGGGCCGGGCGGTCATCGACAAGGCCGAGGTTGTACTCTTCGACCAGCTGCCGGGTGTTGAGATCCTGGCCTCCCTGCCGGCAGGGGCCGAGAAGATCGACTGCGGGAAATTTGGCGGAAAGCACAATCGCGAGCAGGACGAGATCGAGGCCCTTATGGTGGACCGGGCAAAGAAAGGAAAGATTGTGGTCCGGCTCAAGGGCGGGGACCCGTTCCTTTTCGGCCGGGGCGGCGAGGAGCTCGGGACCGTGCGGGCTGCGGGGATCCCGGTGGAGATGGTGCCTGGTATATCGAGTGCCCTTGCTGTCCCGGCTTCGGTCGGTATCCCGCTCACGCACCGGAAGTACGCTTCGCAGGTAACTATTCTGACCGGTAACGAGGACCCGATCAAGCCCGAGCCTGCGCTCGACTGGGAGCTGCTTGCCCGGAGCCGGGGTACCATCGTCATCCTTATGGGTGTTGCGAACCTTGCAAAGATCGCCGCAGTCCTGGTGAAGCACGGGAAAAGCTCGAACACCAAAGTTGCAATTATCGAGCGGGGCCTGCGGAAAGACCGGCGGGTGACTGCCGGCACCCTTGAAACCATTGCAAATGCGGCGAAGAATGCCGGCGTGAAACCCCCGGCCGTAATCGTTATCGGCGACGTGGTGAACCTCTATGACCCGGCCCTGCCGGATCTGATACCCTATGGATAAGGAGTGAACAATGAACCTGTTGGAATTTGTTGGAAAGTTTGAGAAGTTCTGCTACGGTGCGCTCATCGTGGTGCTTATGGTGTTTCTTGTCTTTGCGCTGGGAGAACTTGTATGGGTCCTGCAACTTTCCGTGACGAATGCTATTACCTCCGTGCCTCCCCCCGTGCCTACCCCCGGGCTCCTCCAGTCCGAGGGGCTGACGAATGTGTTAGGTACTGTCCTGCTGGTACTGATCGGGATCGAGCTGCTCGATACGATGATGGAGTACTTCCGGGAGAATGCGATCCATGTCGAGATCGTGGTTCTCCTGGCAATCATCGCCGTAGCCCGGAAAGTGATCCTGCTCAACCCAGGGCCGAACGATGGATTCGAGTTGATCGGTATCGGTGTCGTGATTATCGGCCTTTCCGGCGCTTATTACATGATCAAGAAGGCCGGGGTCACGTTCGGGCCAAAGGGTCTGCACGGGAAAGATTGAGCGGTGCCCGGCGGGCAACAGCATTTTCATTTTTTTACGATTGAATTGAACGCAGATTTGCAGAATTTTATACCCGGCTTATTCATCATCAGGAATATCCGTGGTCCCGGCCCGGACTACGGACAAACAAAACAGAGGTTTTTTTCAACTGCCACATACTTACCCCCCACCTCCCTCAAGTTTCGCCTCCCAAAAGCGTACGTTAGCGTTTTACATCGCCACGTAATATGCTCTGACTGCTATGAATCGCGCGGAAAACACGTATTTGAAAAAAGTGTGTAAAAGTGTACCTTTTTTTGCGCGTGTACCGAAAATCTGTCCTCCGGATTGGCAAACCGGGCCCTTAAAATGCCCGGATTTTTAGGGTGAGAGAGCCTCCTCTATCATTCGATCCGTGAACCTGCCGGTAACGTTAACTCTTCTTTACTCCCGTATCCGCTCTCTTCCCAATCCCCACCGCCGCACAGTGGCCTGTCGAGAACGCGGCCTGTAAATTATAGCCACCGGTATCGCCATCGATGTCGAGTACCTCCCCGGCAAAGAAGAGGCCGGGCACGAGCTTCGACTCCATATTCTTTGGATTAACCTGATCGAGTGCAACGCCCCCGTGGGTTGCCATCGCGATCGCAAAGTCCCCGAGTCTCTCAACAGCAAGCGGGAACTCCGTGCAGTTTGCGATCAGGGCGTTCCTTTTTTCTGCTGAGAACTGGGAGCACTTCAGGTCTTCCGGGATCCCGGAGAGTTTCAGCAGTTTCCGGTTCAGCCGCTCCGGGATCGGGTACTTCGCAAGGATCGTGCTTACCTGCCAGCCGGTGTTATCAGCGGCACGCTTCGCAATATCAGCGGCAAATTCCTCGCGTCGCATAGCACCAACAAACGAGAGCCTGATCACGTCACCAGGCCGGATCGCACGCGATGCATCGAGGATGCCCGGGCCGGAGAGCCCGAGGTGAGTGAAGAGGACATCGCCGGTGTGGTCCGAGATCTTCCTCCCGTCACGCCAGACCGAGAACCGCATCCCTTCGAACGAGATGCCGGAGAGGCTCGCAAACGGGAAAGGGCGGACCAGCAGCGGGGCCAGCGCCGGTGTAATCTCTGTTACCGGCTGGCCAAGGGTGGCAGCGAGCCGGTAGCCGTCACCGGCAGACCCGGTCTTCGGGTATGACGCACCACCGGTAGTGATGACAAGGTTTGTAGCGCGGTACGTGCCTTTATCCGTTGTTATCGAAAATGTATCGACAGCTTTTGTGAGACCGGTTACCGGCTCCCCGCACCGGATCTCCACGCCATGTTCACCACATTCCTGCGTGAGGAGCCGGAGTACATCGGCCGATGACCGGGTCTTCGGAAAAATTTTGCCGTTCTCTTCGGTCACCATTGCAAGTCCATGATCTGTAAAGAACCGGACGAGAGCCGCGTTGGAAAAACCCATCAGTGCCGGCTTCAGGAACCGGCCATGGTTGCCGTAGCGGGTAAGAAATGCCGGGATCTCCCCTGCGTGGGTAATGTTGCACTGCCCGGACCCGGCAAGCTGGAGTTTTCTTCCCGGCTCCGTATTCTTCTCGAACAGGACAACACGACGGCCCGGGGCAGCAGCATGAATCGCGCAGAACAGTCCGGCCGGCCCGGCACCGATGATGGCCACGTCATATTCACCTATTGCGATCCCCTCACAGGTACATCGCGATGTAGTCTCTTACATATATCGCCCTTGCACGACATTTCCGGTCCAGCCGGAGTAACCAGCTGCACGGCCTGCACGGACGGGGTACTTCAGGCCGGGAACCACTATCAGATATCTCCCATGTATGGCTGCCCACCCGGGATTCCACTCACGGTACGGGACACGCAGTCCGGCAGGAATTCAATACCTTAATCCGTACCGGTGCAGACCCCGGAATACTCATGATCAGCCCGCGGGAAAAGTCCGTCATCCTCCTGGTCGCATCGCTCGCATCCTTCCTTGTTCCCTACACGGGCTCGTCCATCACAGTTGCCCTGCCCGCGATGGCTGCGCAGTTCCACGTCGACGCGGTAACCCTTGGCTGGATCACGTCTGCGTACATTATATCAGCAGCGCTCTTCATAGTCCCGTTCGGCAGGTTGGGGGATATCCGCGGCCGGAAGAAGATTTTCATCATTGGGGTCGCGATCTTCACCCTTGCCTCGCTTGCGTGCGCTCTTGCACCGACCGAAAGCCTGCTGATCGTGGCGCGGTTCTGCCAGGGTATTGGCGGCGCGATGCTCTTTGCCACCTCAGTTGCAATCGTCACGCAGGTCTACGGGCCGGGAGAGCGGGGCTGGGCGCTCGGGATCACGATAGCAACGGTCTATGCCGGGCTCTCCGTCGGCCCGTTCCTCGGCGGCTTCCTTACCGATCATTTCGGCTGGCCGGCAATCTTTCTTATCAACGTTCCGCTCGGGATTGCGACTATCCTGTTAACCCTGGTGTATATTCCCCACGAATGGGCGGGTGCCCGGGGAGAACCGTTTGATGTTTATGGTTCCGTGATCTACGGTTCCACACTTTTCTGCGGGATTTTAGGCATGCTGCTGCTGCCGGATCTTACCGGTTTCGCATGGATAGTAGCCGCTGTCATCGGGGCGGGACTCTATGTCTGGTGGCAGAAACGATGCAGTTATCCCATCCTTGACCTGGGAATCTTCAGCGCGAATCGCACGTTTACCTATTCGAATATCGCCGCTATGATCAACTACGGTGCAACCTATGGTGTCGGTTTCCTGCTCTCCCTCTACCTCCAGTACATCAAAGGATTTTCTGCCGAGACTGCCGGACTCATCCTTATCGCGCAGCCGCTCGTCCAGACGATCCTTTCGCCCGTGGCCGGGAAGATCTCGGACCGGGTGGAACCACAGGTCGTGGCAACCATAGGTATGGCGATCACTACCCTCGGGCTCTCATTTTTCATCTTCCTTGGCCCGGAAACACCCTTGTACCTGATCATTACCTCACTTATGATCCTCGGTCTTGGTTACGCGTTCTTCTCCTCGCCCAACACCAACGCGATCATGAGTTCGGTGGACAAGAAGTACCTCGGCATTGCCTCCGGCATGGTTGCGACGATGCGGTCGCTCGGCCAGGTGCTCTCCATGGCGATCGCGATGTTCTGTTTCTCGATCTTCATCGGTGCGGCAGCCATCACGCCGGCAGTATATCCGGCGCTGATCGAGAGCACGGTCGTTGCATTTCTGGTATTCACGCTGCTCTGCATTGCCGGTGTCGTGGCATCCTACGTGCGGGGTTCCATCCATGCCCCGTTCGCCGGATCCGGGTATCGGTGAGATCACACGCCCGGCATGGGTTGTGATTAACCGTGACGGATAACCGCGATGAGCCGGTACTATCAGAATCTTATTAAAAAACAGTATTCCATATTTTAATGTACGGAGTTATGCTTCCTTGAGCGCAGGGCTGTGGTATAATGGTGCCGGAGTTCTTCCCTCTCCTCCGGAGAAAAATCTTTTTTCTTGGTTTCGTGCAGGTGTTTTTCCATCTGCCTGACGATATGCTCGGCCTCGTGATGGTCCTCGACTTCGAGGTACGCCGGCGCTTTTGCAACCTCATAAGCATGCCCACATGACGGGCAGAGCTTCCACTTCTGGAACCGGTCCACGTACGTGAAAGTCTTGCAACCACCCGGGCACCGGATAATGAGGTACATTATATTTGGGTGTTGTGTGGAGGTCTCATAAAAACATATCGGCAATGAAACTCTCTGCTGCATTCTGTGCCTTATGACCGTTCTTCCCGCTTATAAAATCCCCCACAAGTCCCGGCGTTTATCTCACCCGCCGGATTCCTGCCAGCGGTTCCGTTTATGAACAATCCGAAATCCCTATATCGCACGCTCATCTCATAGAGATGTGCATATGAAACCGATCCAGGTAATGGGCGTACGGGGTCTTCCCCTGATCCAGGCTGGCGACAACATTGCCGCAATGATCTGCGAGAACACAACGGTTCATGAGGGGGACGTGCTCTGCGTAGCCTCGACAATCTACTCAAAATCGAAAGGCCATACCAAACCTTTGCTGGCGATTACACCCTCGGAGCGGGCGATACGGCTCGGGAACCTGAACGGTGAGGATCCCCGGTTCGTCCAGGCGGTACTCGATGCCTCTACCGACATCATTATGGAATACCCGTTCATCCTCTCCGAACTTGCATTCGGCCATATCGGCGTCAGGGCCGGCGTGGATCAGAGTAATATCGAGGATGGGATGGTGATCTTTCTCCCACCCGATCCCATGAAAGCAGCGGACGAGCTGCGGGAGGAGATCAGGACGATCACCGGTAAATGTGTGGGAACGATCATCACGGATACCTGCGGGCGGTCATTCCGCAGGGGCCAGACCGGCAATGCTATCGGCTGGAGCGGCATGGTTGCGATCCGGGATTTCCGGGGCGATACGGATCTCTTCGGTCACGTGCTCAAGATCACGGAAGAGGCGGTCGTTGACGAGATTGCCGGGTTTGCGAACTTCGTGATGGGCGAGAGCAACAACGGCGTTCCGGCAGTCATCTTCCGCAACTGCCCGGCCTGGACGGGCCACGATAACCTCTATTTCACGAACGATGAGGATATCACAAAACGTGTGCTGAAAAAAGAGTGGTCTTAAATCCGGACCACCTACTTTCGAAAAGGAGAGTTAACCGGGGAATGCAATCTTTGCAGCCATGACGATGATGCCGATGACAGCTGCAACGACCATCACGGTGATGGGGCTGATATGAACTGCCCGACGGTCCTCGCTCTCGTAATAATTGACGAGTCCTGCTGATGAGAGTAATCTTCCACCTTGCTTCTTTGCCATGCAAATATATTTCATTTTTCGATATATAAAAGAGAGATACGCGTCATGGGAAAAGAACCGCTGATCATATCGGGAAATGCATTGCTGGGTGAGGAGCTCGCGCTCTCACCCGTCGATATTATTATCGAGCGCGGGATGATCACGGCAATCGAAGACAATCCCCGTGCGCCCGCGGACTGGATCTGCCCGGCCTTCTTCAATGCCCACACGCATCTTGGCGATACGATCGCGATGGACTGTGGTGTCAGGGGAGACCTTGCTGCACTGGTCACTCCCCCCGATGGCCTGAAGCACCGCCTCCTTGCTTCTGCCTCCCGGGAGGATCTCATTGCTGGTATGCGGGGAAGCATCCGGGGAATGATGGCCGGTGGCACCGCAGGCTGCGCCGATTTTCGTGAAGGCGGTCGTGATGGTGTCATTGCGTTGCAGAACGCGAGCCGGGGGCTCCATTTCCATACCGTCATATTCGGCCGGGATGGGGGAGAACAGATTGCCGGCGGCCTTGGGATCAGTAGTACCCGCGATGTCCCGGATGTTGAGCGAACGGTGGCCGCGGCCCGGAAGGCCGGCAAAAAGATCGCCTTTCATGCCGGGGAGCGGGATGCGGAAGATGTCGATTCTGCGCTGTCATTTGAACCCGATTTTATCATCCATGCCACCCACGCCACAAAAAAACAGCTCAGGTCCTGCGCGGAGCAGATGATCCCCATAGTGGTCTGTCCACGGTCCAACTGGATCCTTGGTGTCACGTCCTCCTCCCGGCATCCTCCCCTCCGGCTGATGGAGGATCTCGGCTGCATGTTCTGGCTCGGCACCGACAATGTCATGTTCGTCCCGCCAGACCTGCCCGGCGAGATGGCGTTTGTTTCCACGGTATACAAACCCGACCCTGCCACTCTTCTCCGCTCCGCAGTGGCAGGGTCGGCCCTCTGCGGATCCCCGTTTTTCATACGGGAAGGTGCGCGGGCAAACCTGTTTTCTCTTGTACTACAAAAAACCGCACTTGATTTCAGCCGCGATCCTGTTGCATCCATCACAAAACGGGTTTCTTTTGCCTCCATTGGCACAAGTGTTTTTAATTCGGAAACCCAATAAAAGAGGCATGTTTGTTTTGGGTGATTCCGGTGAATTCTAATATCCTAGTCGCTCTCGATGGTTCGGAAGCAGGTCGGCGTGCCCTGGAATGGGCACTTGATATGGCCAAAGCGGGGAATGTGAAGCTCCACGCTGCCTATGTTGTAGAGACTGGCCTCTTCGCTTCCCTCCCTGCAGACAATACCGTTGAACTGATGTACTCTGTCCTCAGGAAAGAAGGAGAATCTGTTCTTGAGAAGGCAAAGACTGAGGCAGCCGCAAAAGGTGTCACCCTTACCACCCACCTGAAATTCGGTCATGCCGGCAGCGAAGTTATCACCCTTGCTGAAAAGATCAAAGCGGATCTGATTGTAGTCGGTTCCCATGGCAAGAGCCAGACTGACCGGTTGCTTATAGGGAGCGTCAGCACATTTGTGGTCACCCACAGCAAGGTTTCCACTATGGTGGTGAGATCATAACAGAAATGACTGTCAGAGACTACATGACAACCGACGTGGTCCACGTCGAGATCCCGGGCAACCGTGATGATGTCTTAAAGATCCTCAAGCGTACAGGAATTTCCGGCGTGCCGGTTATCAAGAACAAGAAGATCGTCGGGATCATCACCCGGAAGGATCTCCTGCGGAAACCCGAGGAGACCCAGCTGGGGCTCCTGATGACCCCAAAACCGATCGTCATTGAGCCTGATATGGATATACGTGAAGCAGCAGGCATGCTGATCACCCGCCGGATCCGCCGACTCCCGGTTGTCGAGGACGGTCACCTGATCGGGCTTCTCTCGGTTGCAGATGTTATCGCTGCTCTCGCCCAGCTCAAAAACAAGGATGAGATCAAGGACAAATACACGAGCAGGACGTTTGCCCTCTGGGAGGAGACGCCCCTGCCGGTTGTTGGCCGTGTCATGGAAATCTCCGGTGTCGATGCGATCCCGATCCTTGACGCTGAGAACAAGCTCCAGGGCATCATCTCCGAGCGTGACCTCATCCGGAACTCAAGCATCGAGGACAGCGTCGGGGTCTCCGATTTCTCCAACGGGACCGACGACGACGAATGGACCTGGGAGAGTATCCGGGACAACCACACGATCAGCTTCGGCATCTCCAAGGTCCAGCTCCCGAACCGGCCGGTAAAACTTGCCATGGTAAAGAATGTGGTTGCCGTGCCACAGAATGCAGAAGTGAGCGAGTGCGCCCTGAAAATGCGGCGGTCCCGCGTGGATCAGCTGCCGGTCGTGAATGGTGACAAGAAACTGGTTGCCATGCTCTATGATCGCGACCTGATCCGTGCGCTGTGCAGCGAAGGGTCAGAATAAAAACCTTTAAGTTTCCTCATATCATCTAATACTTTATAGCGCTTTTAAGACATTTTAGGCGTTAATTTGTTTTTGGGGTATCAATATGCCTGAACAGTTACAGGAGTCCATGAAGGGAACAACGACCCTCGGCATTGTGTATGCCGGCGGCGTGATTCTCGCAACCGAGAAACGCGCGACCATGGGCTACATGATCGCCAGCAAGAAAGCCAAGAAAGTGTACCAGGTCGCAGACCGGATCGGTATGACTACTGCCGGAGGAGTCGGAGATGCCCAGCAACTCGCCCGTATCCTTACTGTGGAATGCAATCTTTACCAGATCCGCAGGTCACGCTCCATTACTGTCGGGGCCACTGCTACACTGCTCTCGAACTACTTAAACCAGAACCGGTACTTCCCATACTATGTCCAGCTGCTGGTTGGCGGCGTAGATGAGACCGGCCCGAGCGTTTATTCCGTTGATGCGATGGGCGGTGCGACCAAGGAAGAGGAGATCGTTGCAACCGGATCCGGCTCGCCGATGGCTTACGGTGTACTGGAAGACCGGTTCCGGCCGAACATGACAGAATCGGAAGCAATCGAGATCGCTGTCCGTGGCCTGAAATCGGCGATGAAACGCGATGCAGGTTCCGGTGAAGGGATCCACGTTGTGGTGATTACGAAGGACAAATATGAGGAGCTCAGCGAAGATGCCATTAAACCGTATCTTGCCAAGACTTCGCTATAACTTTTTTTAGGACGACTTTTTTATGCAGATTGAAGAACGGCTCAGGGAGCTCAAAGACAAGATTAACGAGAAAGTGCCCCGCGGCATCTCGGTAACGCAGGTTGAATTCGAAGGCCCAGAACTGGTCATCTATACTGATGATCCGAAACGGTTTGCCGATGAGGCGGACCTGATCAAGATCCTTGCCCGGGACCTGCGCAAGCGCATTGTTGTGCGGCCCACGATCCTCGAAGATCCGGAGAAGGCTTACAACGACATCAAGGCGGTAGTGCCGGACACTGCCGGTATTACGGACATCTTCTTTGATGCTGATACCGGCGAAGTGCTGATCGAGGCCGAGAAGCCTGGCGTGGTGATCGGTAAGAACGGTGCCACCCTCCGCGAGATCACCAAGGCGATCGGGTGGACCCCGAAAGTGGTCCGCACCCCTCCCATCGAGAGCACGACGGTCAAGCAGGTCCGGCAATACCTCCGATCCGTCAACGAGGAACGCAAACAATTCCTCCGCACGATCGGCCGGCGCATCCACCGTGACCTTCCCGGCAAGGATGAAGCCAGCAAGGATGCGACCCGGAAAGACCACTGGATCCGGGTCACGATGCTCGGTTGCTGCCGGGAAGTCGGCCGGGCCGCGTTCCTGCTCTCCACGCCGAACAGCAAGGTGCTGATCGATTGCGGTGAGAAACCGGACAACCAGAACGGAACTCCCTACCTGTATGTCCCCGAGATCCACCCGCTTGCCCAGCTCGATGCCGTTGTCCTCACGCACGCCCATCTTGACCACTGTGCGCTCATCCCCCTTCTCTATAAATACGGGTACGAAGGCCCGGTTTATTCCACACCCCCGACACGGGACCTCTCCGCTATGCTCCAGCTCGATTACCTCGACGTGATCCACAAGGAAGACCGCAAGGTCCCGTACTCCTCAAACGAGGTCAAGACCTATATCCGTCACTCGATCACGCTCAACTACGGCAGCGTCACCGATATTGCACCGGATATCAAGCTCACCTTCCATAACGCCGGTCACATTCTTGGCTCGGCGATCGCCCACTTCCACATCGGGGACGGCATGTACAATATCGCATTTACCGGCGATTTCAACTACTGCAAGAGCCGTCTTTTCAACCCGGCGATCAACCAGTTCCCGCGTCTCGAGGCACTCTTCATGGAGAGCACGTACGGCGGGAGCAACGATTTCCAGCAGCCGCGCTCCGATGCCGAGGCAAGGCTTTACGAGACGATCAACACGGTCCTCCAGCGTGGCGGAAAGGTGATCATCCCCGCGTTCTCGGTCGGTCGTTCGCAGGAAGTGATGCTGGCCTTAGAAGAAGGCATGCGCCTCGACAAGATCCCGAAAGTGAAGATATATCTCGATGGTATGATCCGGGAAGCGACTGCCATCCACACTACGTATCCGGAGTACCTGAACACCGAACTCCGGAACCTGATCTTCCGGGAAGGTATGAACCCCTTCCTTGCCGAGTGCTTCCAGCAGGTGGACAGCCAGGAGCTGCGCGAGAAAGTGATCGCGGGCGACCCCTGTGTCATCATATCCACGAGCGGTATGCTCAATGGAGGCCCGGTTATGGAATATCTCCTGAATCTTGCGGACGATCCAAAGAACGCGCTCGTCTTTGTCGGGTACCAGGCCGACGGCACCTACGGCCGTCGTATCCAGAAAGGCTGGCGGGAAGTGCCGATGGGCCGGAAGGGAACGATCACGATCAATCTTGAGATTGTTACGGTCGACGGTTTCTCGGGCCACTCCGACCGGAGGCAGCTGATGAACTATGTCGGCCAGATCCAGCCCCGGCCCGAGAAGATATTCTGCATCCACGGCGACGAGAACAACACGATCGATCTCGCGAGTTCCATCTATAAGCGGTATCATATCGAGACCCATTCTCCCATGAACCTCGAGACCTACCGCATGGTCTGATGCGATTCCCATGCGATCGCAGTTCACCCTTTTTTTTGGTATATTCTCGGTAATGGCACTCTCAAATGCTATTGTTCCCGTACTTCCGGCATTTTCCGGACAATCCAGCCTCGAAGGCGCGATCTACGCCGCATACTTCCTCGGTGCGTTCATCAGCACACTGCCCGCCGGGATCCTATCGGACCGGTACGGCCGGATCCCCTTAATGCGCCTCGGCCTCGCGATCACGGTGGCAAGCGGTCTCTTTCTCTCGGTGACGCTCTCCCCCGTGCCAGTGCTTGCGCTTCGGCTCCTGGAAGGTGTGGGGGCAGGAATTTTTGTTGCATCCGCGATGTCGTATGTCAATTCCACGGAGGAGCACGGGAAGATGAGCGGGTATTTCATGGCACTCCTGAATGCCGGGCTGGTCCTCGGCCTTGTCTGTTCCGGCTGGCTTGCGGAGATCCTGCATAGCCCTTCTGCCGGGATCCTGCTCTTTGCCGTGTTGTCCCTTATCCCGGCCGTGACGGTGTTCCTGGTGCAGGAATCCCCGCTGAAGGTGAAGGCCTGCGATACCGCGGGCCTCTTCACGCTGGTCCGTGAACAGCGATGGCTCTGGTACTCATCGATCGTCCTGATCGGTATAACCGGCGTTGTCTCATCGCTCTATCCAAAGTTTTCCGGTGCATCTTCAGACATTCTCGGCTACTGGATAGCCGGCATGAGCGTGGCGACAATCGTTGCGGTACTTGCAGCCTCCCGCATCACCCTTCCGGAGGCTGCCGCGATCCGCTGGTCCGCACTCCTGATGGCGGCAGGTGTCATGGCCACCTTTTACACGCCGGCAGGTTTTCTTATCCTTGGTGCCCTGGCCGGTGTCGTCATGATCGCCCAGATGGCAGTACTTGCCGATCTCAAAGATCACCTAGGTATCGCAATGGGATTGTTTTCTACTGCCGGCTATCTCGGGATGGCTCTCCTCCCTTTCCTCGCAGGTCTTGTGGCAGACAGTGCTGGTTTCTTTCTTGCATTCATCGCTACGGCGCTCTGCGCGATAACTGTCGCAGGAACGATCGGCCGCTGATGCTGTTTGTGGTCCCGGATCCAACTTATCGCGAAACGCGACCGGATATCAATACATTCATCTGCGATTAAAGGAAATTTCGTCATGAGAATATGCAGTCCAAACTTCTCATTCTGGTTCTTGTTATTGCGTTCCTGCTCATCCCCGCAGTTCTTGCCGAGGATACGTCTGAGTGGAATACGTACGGGCAGGCCGCCCTCACTACCGGGAACTATGCCAATGCGATTACGTATTTCGATAATGCCCTTGCACAGGATATGAATTATGTGCCTGCACTGACCGGCAAGGCCATTGCGCTCAATGCCCTGGGGCAGTACGATTCCGCGCTTATTACCGTTAACCAGTCACTTGTGTTCAGATCCGCCGAGCCGAAAGCCCTGAATGCCAAGGCGTATGCCCTCTTCGAGCTGGGGCGTTACAATGAATCCATTGATGCATACAATACCCTGTTCACCGTGCAATTGAACAATGCTAACGCGTATTGCAACCAGGGAACTGCCTACCTGATGATGAATGAAGCCGATGAGGCCGTCGGACCATATTCCAAATGTACTTCACTTGATCCCCTGAATTTCATGGCCTGGGATAACCTGGGCCTTGCATATACGGGACTTGGAAAATATCCTGAAGCTCTCTCTGCATTTGACCAGGCAACCGGTGTCACTGCAAAGAATGCGACATTATGGAATGACAAAGGAAAAGTACTCGTCCTGATGGGGAGATCATCTGATGCCCTGCAGTGTTTTGACAAGGCGCTGGGAATCGATCCTGCTTTTGCTGATGCCCAGACTAACCACGATAAGCTCTACGGCGCGATTCAGGTTGTCAATATCACCGGCACGGTCACTCCCACAGCAACGATCAGCCGGATCGGGACGTTCTATACCACGGTAATCCCCACGGAACCTGAGGTGTCCCCGGGTAGTACGACTTCAGCCTCTGCTGCTGAATCAATTCCTGAAGCACCGGTGACTACCGTGACAGTTACAAAGAAAACCACGTATTCTCCGCTCTCGCCGTTCGCTGTGATCAGTGCAGCGATTGTGGCTGGTGCCATTGCACTACTCGTGAAACGACGGGTGAACTAACCTGCATACTCATTTTCAAAACAAGGCATTTTTTAAGAGTACTTTTGCATAATCCCCTGGTACACATCAACTGCTTTTTCCAGAGCATCGATCCTGACGCGCTCGTTTACCGCATGCAGGGTGGCAATCTCCCCGGGGCCGTATTCGATCACCCGGAATCCCTCTCTGCGCAGGTGCCGGGCATCGCTTGCAGCCCACTGGACGATCGGAAAGACCGGTCCCCCATAGACCCGTTCTACTTCCCTGCATGCGATCGTGGCGAGAGGGCTTGCAGGATCCGTGCCTGACGGGTCATGGGTTTCCTGGACGGTAACCGTTGCGTTGGGAGTATGGGCCCGGATATCGGCCAGAAGATCCGGAATGGAGCAGCCGAAGGGAACCCGCATCTCGATATCCAGTTCGCATCGCTGGGCGACCACGTTCGATTTCTCACCGCCCCGGATCACGCCAGGGTTGTAGGTCAGTCTCGTGAGAACATCGCGGATGCCGCCAATATGGAATTCCTGTGCCAGTACGCCGGATGATTGTGCAAGGATGTTTTTCATGCCGGGATCTACCGGAAATTCCCGGTGGTGGAGGGTCTTCATGTATTCAAGAAACGCCACCGTTTCCATAATGGCACTCACGCCCACTACCGGGTAGAGGGATCCATGGGCCGGGGTACCTCTGAACTCCAAGGTGATCCGGCAGAGCCCTTTCTGTCCGATACAGGGATGATGGGTGGGAGAAGGCTCGGCAATCAGACAGTCGCAGGGGGTGATTTTTCTGTGGGTGAGAAGGTACCGGATCCCGTTCTCGCCTCCTGTCTCCTCATCGCAGACAAACGCGAGGCTGGCCGGTATTTCCCTTCCGGCATCTGCAAGGGTCCTGCAGACAGCAAGGATCGCTGCGCAGCCGCCCTTCATATCTGTCGAACCCCGGCCCCAGACAAACGTATCGTCAAGTGCCCCGGAAAACGGGGGATGTGTCCAGCCTTCGGGAAGTGCCGGCACCACATCCACATGTCCGCAGAAGAGAAGGCGTGCACCCTCCTTGTGTGTGACCAGGTTCGCGAGGCCATTTCCGTTCCCGCACACTTCCGAGGGCACACCGATTCCTGAAAGGAAGTTACGGATGTATTCAACGGCATCCTCCGTTGTCCCGGGCGGGTTTTCGCTCCGTATGGCCACAAGGTCTGAGCAGATCCGACTGACGTGCATGGGGAACTCCGGTCGAGAGATCAGGTCATCGAACAGTACGCAGTAAAGAGGCGCCCGAGCGAGGCATCGTCGTACAGGCTTTTCAAGAACTCGGTATCGAAGAACTCATCAATGATCGCATAGAAAAAATTGGCCGGTATGGGCTGTTTGCTATCGGGATCCAGAACGATCCGGAAACTCCGGTAGCTGGCCGGGTCCCCTGTTTCGTAGATCATTTGCCAGAGCGACGGCAGTGCGGAGAATTTCTCCGGGTTGTTTTCGCGCAGCCAGTTGATAAATCCCGCAAATTTCACCCTGTCACCTTTCTTCTCCTCGTCAATCCGCCAACGCAGGTACTCGACGCCCATGATATTTTTTGGGGATGCGAAATTATAGGCATAAATTCCCACGGTATAGTCTATATGGGCAAGGGAGTCGATGAAGTAAAAATAAAGAACTTTGTTGAATCCTGCCGTGTCCTGGAGCATCAGGGATTTCTCATAGAGATAATCGAGGACCGTGAGGTATTCATTATCTTCAGGCATATGGAGAGGTTCGTGCAGGCATGGTAAATATATTGCCGTTCCGGATCAGCAGGATGCAGGAAACGCAGGGGATGGCGGCAGAAATACTTAGTGATAAAATGGCTCGCGGGCGGCTACGGCCTTCCGGAACAGGTTTTCGAGTTCTTCCCCGTGTTTGCCCCGTATGTCGATATGGTTGTCCGTCCTCATGAGACATGGCTTGAGTTTGCCGTCAGAGGTGACGCGGAGGCGGTTGCAGAATGCGCAGAACTCGGTGTTGTGAACAGGGCGGACTACTTCGACCTCGGCCCCGTCGAGACAGTACTTTTTCCGGTGGTGCATCCGCCGCGTCACGATCTGTTTTGATCGCAGCGCAAGTCCCTTCTCAATCCCGTTGAGATCGCCGTGATGCTCGCAGTTGTTAAAATTCATCAGTTCGATCAGCTGGAGGACGAGGTCCCGTTTTCCCCGGACATAGGCAAGGAAATCATCGACCTCGTGCTCATTGATGCCTTCGAGCACGACCATGTTGAGTTTGACCGGAGTCAGCCCGGCATCCCGTGCGGCCGATATTCCTTTGAGGACCTCGGGCAGTTTATCAACGCCGGTGATCTTCTTGTATGTATTGCGGTTCAGGCTGTCGAGGCTTACATTCACTCTCTTCAGTCCCGCGGCCTTGAGATCGCGGGCGAGACCCGCAAGGAGCGTCCCGTTCGTGGTCAGCGACGACTCCATCCCTTGTGGCACCGATCGTACAATCTCAAGGAGGTCCGGGCGGAGGAGTGGTTCGCCACCGGTAAACTTCACACTTTTAATGCCGAACTTTGCTGACACGGCAAGGATCTCAGCAATGTCGGAAGCCGGCAACTGGTCCTCTGATCCTTTCTCTCCTTCCCGGTGGCAGTAGATACAGGCAAGATTGCACTGCTTGGCGAGGCTGATCCTGATATTGCTGACCGGGCGGTTGAAGGCGTCCTTGAGAACCATATGCGAACCTGCTTATCCGACGAAGTTCTTGGCAACGATATAGAGTTCCGTGCTTCCCTTGCGGGTCGATTTGGTCATCATGGTCTTAACGGAATAGAAGTGCTTCTTGGTCATCGCATAGAGCTGGGGAAAATCCGTTCCCTGGAAGGACTTGACGGCAAAATTGCCGCCCTGCTTGAGAACTTTGCAGGCGAACATCAGGGCCTGCTCGTTCAGTTCGATGATCCGGGCCTGGTCATAGGTTTTGTGCCCGGAGAGCTTGGGTGCTGCATCGCAGACCACGACACTGACAACATCGAGACGGGATTTTACTTCGGCCAGGATCTCCGGGTCATTGATATCCCCAACGATCGTCTCCACTCCATCGAGGTTCGCTATGGGATTGAGATCAATGCCCACAACACGGGCATCCGTCAGCGTCCGCTCCACCTGGAGCCAGCTGCCCGGGGCCGCCCCGAGGTCGACCACGTTATCATCCGGCCGGATGATGGCGAATTTGTTTTGGATCTCGAGCAGCTTGTAGGCTGCCCGCGAGCGGTACCCTTCATGCTTGGCCCGCATGTACGTCTTATCATATCCCCATTGTGAACCCATTGTATGAAAAATCTCCCAGATTGTCGCGTTAAACCCAAAACGCTATAATTAAAGTATGACGATATACTGTATAAGACAGTTTGTTAAGGGGTAAGCGATGTTAAAAGCTACGATTGATGCAGACACGTTCCGGGAAGCGATTGAAGCGATCTCGGCTCTCATCCCTGAGTGCCGCCTGCATACGGACGAGTCCGGGATCTCGACGCGTGCCGTTGATACGGCGAACGTGGCGATGATTGCCCTCACGCTCAAGAAAGAGGCATTCGACACATACAAGGCGACTACGAGCCAGATGGGCATCGATCTCATGAAGATGAAGAACATCTTCGGCATGGCAAACAAAGGAGATCTGATCAATATAGAGATGGCTGACAATGCCCAGAAAATGTCCGTATCCGTCCATGGCTACCATTACTCGATCACGCTCCTCGACACCAACACTATCCGAAAGGACCCGAATCCGCCGACCATCAACCTGCCGGGCAAGATCGTGATCAAGGGTGAGGATCTCAACAATGCGATGAAGGCGGCAGCCGTGATCTCGGACAAAATCGCTCTTGGGATCAACCCAAAGGACCAGACCTTCTACCTCGTGGCGGAAGGCGACACCGATCACATCCGGCGTGAGTTCTCGAAAGACGAGCTGGTATCGCTCACCCCTGTTGAGGCCCGCTCGCTTTTCTCGCTCGACTACCTCAAGGACATGGGCAAGGTCATGAGCAAGGCTGCGGAAGTTGAGATCTTCCTCGGTATCGACCACCCGGTCCGGTTCTCGTTTGATATTGCAGGTGGGAACGGGCATGTCGAGTACCTCCTCGCACCCCGGATTGAGGCTGACTGATGGAGTATTCCCCATCAGCAAAGGAACTCTCTCATTTTCCCTTTTTAAAAAAAGCCCAAGACCATGTCAGGGGCCGTTTTTTATCCCTCGATTCCTTGTTGAAGGACCAGAAAGGGGAAGTATTGATCGAACGCGCCCTTGTCCGGATCCAGGACGCGATTACACCGAAAAAAAAATTCTCTCCTGAAGTGACAGGTTCTGCGGAGGACGAGATCGCGGGCTATGCCCTTGCGCGAGTGGTGGTCTCGTGCGTGAACGACCGGCAGCTGATCGACCGGCTCACCCGGTACGAATCCGAACGTGCGTATTTTTTTCTTGTGAACGAAGAGGAGTGGAACCAGAATTACCGGCAGGAAGTGGGCGAATACTCCCGGCTCTGCGTGGCCCTCGCCGAAGAGCTTGGCATTCGGATCACGCTGGACCGGATGCAGTTTGCCGATTATGTGGAGCTCGTAGCCCCGCTCCATGATGACCGGTTCCACTTGATCAACCGCCGGGTGGAGAATGGTTTTGTGGCGATTAAAAAAGAAGAGCGATATGAACTGGTCCGGGAACGGATCCGGCTCATGCTGCGCCGCGAGCTGCCGCACAAGGTCCCTCCCTCGCTCTGCGAACAGCTGGCGCCCCGTGTTATCCTTCTGAAAAAGGTGTACCAGGAGCAGATGCTCCAGCAGTTCGGGGCGGTTGAGGAGAGTGCGTTCCCACCGTGTATGCAGGCCCTGATTACGGCTCTCACGGCAGGAACGAACCTGACGCATGCCGGCAGGTTCTCGCTTACCACGTTTCTCCATACGATTGGTATGGATGTGAACGGTATCGCGGAACTGTATGCCCGGTCACCGGATTTCGATCCCGAGCGCACCATGTACCAGGTCGAGCATATCACCGGTCGGGGCGGATCGGGCACTGAGTATACTACACCGGCCTGTGCGGCAATGCGCACAACCGGCCTCTGTGTGCATAGGGATTCCCTCTGCGAAAAAGTGAGTCATCCCCTGAGTTATTACAAGGCAAAAAAACGCGACCAGGCCGGAAAATTTTCAAAGCAGGGATCCGGGACGGGAAAAGGAACCCAAAAACCCGGTGAGGAAAAATCGCCAGTTCCGCCTACGTAATCTTCTCGTTGACGAGATATCCCGCACCGGAAAGGAAGACGATAAATACCCCGATTGCGGTGAGATACGCATAACTTGCCACGCTCTGGAGGGTCTGGGCAAAGATCTGTGCAAAGACCCCGGGCAGCACGGCAAGTAGTACTACGAGTAGAATGAATCCGCTCACCCCGATGATCACATCAAGAAGTCGTGCATCCATCCATCTCATGTATGCCCCCGGGAAATATAGGTTTATCCGGGCGCAGCATTCATGTCCTGTTTTTTTAAGGAACCGGTGTACCGTTTCCGTATGCGCAGCGCCAACGGACAGCTTAATATCGCACCCTTCTCCACTGGTACGGTAATGGATCCGGTTCAGGAACGAAAGGAGGTGTTGGCATTGCTTACCCGGGTAGTTAGCACGCTCGGGCAGTCCATGAGTGAGAGGCTCATTCCTTCCGGCGGGGCACAGATAGGGTATGCGATCCGTGGCGCACGGGACAAAGGGGGGGTGGCTGCGGTTGACGGAAGGATCGTCGTACTGGATGGAAAACCCTGCATTGGCCCCTGTACCTTCGGCTGTGACGAGGAGATCGCGCGTGCCCTTGTTACGGTTATGCACTTCGATCCCTATAGGAGAAGCGCGGCACTGATCAGGTTCTCAGACCGGGTCCTGCAGATGCTGGATGATGACCTGTTCCTGGAGTGCGCGTCATATGATCCCAAAAAAGCCCCTGGTGGCATCAGCACCATGGACTGGGGCATTGCATCCTGCTGCCGCGGGGAAGTCCCCGACGTGATCTTTCCCTTCGGGGCAGATGACGGGGAGGGGATGATCCTCATTCTGGGCGAATATCCGAACGACGTTGCAAACAATATTATTATCTGCTCAAACCGCATTTAAGGTATAGAATTCTTGAGGAATCTCACATGGGAATAAAGCCGTCATATATCAAGTCTATGGGAACCGAACTTCTCGCAAAGCAGCGGGAGAACTTCTCGGGCAGTTTCGATGAGAATAAGGTGCAACTCTCAAGCTCAGCAGTCATTGAGAGCAAGCGTGTCCGGAACCGTATCGCCGGATACATTACAAGAAAAATAAATACCAAAAGACACTCATAACCCTATTTATGTTCGAAGGTGTCCTTCCGGCAATCATAACCCCTTTTAAAAGAAACCCTTCGATGAGCCTGGATGTTCCGGGCCTCGAATGCAACATCGGGTTTCTTCTCTCCCATGGTATTCATGGGATTGTCCCTTGTGGTTCGACGGGCGAATCGGCTACTCTCACGTTCGAGGAACACGAGAAGGTCATTGAAGTCACGGTCGAAAAGATTAATGGAAAGATTCCCGTGCTTGCCGGTACGGGTTCTAATAACACTGCCGAGGCAGTGCGCCTGACGAAGGCGGCGAAGGACATCGGTGCGGACGGCGTGCTTGTGATCAGTCCGTACTACAATAAACCGAACCGGTCCGGCCTGATCAAACATTATGAGAAACTTGCGGACCTCGATATACCGGTGGTTATGTATAACGTCCCGGGACGGACCGGCCAGAACCTGGAGCCGGATCTTATTGCGGAACTGGCACAGCATCCCAATATTGTCGGTGTCAAGGAAGCAAGTGGCAATATCGGGCAGATATCACGGATAATCGAAGAGACCCAGGACGACGACTTCGCGGTCATCTCCGGTGATGACAACATCACTCTGCCTATCCTTGCACTGGGTGGATCCGGTGTGATCTCGGTAGCAGCGAATGTAGATCCGGCCCGGATGGTTGCCTTGTATGAAGCAATGAAGCATGGTGATTACCAGAAAGCACTGGTGCTTCATTATGCAATGTCGCCTCTCTTCCGCTCCATGTTCATCGACACAAACCCGATCCCGGTCAAGAAGGCCGTGGAACTGGCGGGACTTGCCGGTGGGCCGGTTCGGCTGCCGCTCGATGAACTGGATGCAAAAAAGACTGAGCAGCTCAAGAAGATCATTGCTACCATTCCTGCAAAAGCGGCGCCAAAACCAAAAGTACCGGCAAAAAAACCGGTGAAGCCTGCTGCCCGCACAACACGGGCAGCCAGCATAAGGAAGACCCGGTGAACCCGTCATGAAGAAAAAAATTGTTGTATGCGGAGCCTCCGGCCGTATGGGACAGACCATCGGGCGGATGGTTCATGAGTCTTCCGATCTGGAACTGGTCGGCGGGATCAACCTCAAGCCCAGCACCTTCTTTGGTGTCGAGATTGTTGAAACCAGAAATGCCGAGGATCTCCTGAAGCGGACGAAGGCGGACGTGCTGATCGATTTCACGATCGCGAGTGCTGCTGTGGAAAATGTGAAGATGGCGGCCCGCAATAATGTGGCGCTCGTTGTCGGGACAACCGGGTTTTCACCGGAACAGCGTGGCGTAATGGAAACGGCAATCCACGGTCATGTGCCGGCAGTCATCGCGAGCAACTTTTCCGTTGGCGTCAACATCTTCTGGCAGCTCGTGCGGGAATCTGCAAAGCTCCTGAAAGACTATGATATTGAGGTAATCGAGGCGCACCACCGGAACAAGAAAGATGCCCCGAGCGGCACAGCAAAGACAATTCTCCAGATCATTGAGGACGAAGCAGGTGCCCGGAAGAAAGTATATGGTCGTGAGGGCATGACTGAACGGCAGAACGAGATCGGTGTGCACGTGATCCGGGGCGGGGATATCGTGGGCGATCACAAAGTGATGTACTCGAAAAATTTCGAGACAATAGAACTCTCACACCGTGCCTATGACCGATCGGTCTTCGCAAGCGGCGCCCTTCTTGCAGCCCGATGGGTTGTCGGGAAGAAACCTGGTATCTATGGCATGAGCGATGTACTCGGACTGAAGAGATAAATTTTTTTATTTTCCGGGATTTATTCCTGATTCTCCCTTAAAGCGTTGGGTGAATCTTCGGTACCAGGTCTGAACCTCCGCGTTTCATTTCCGTTCTCCTGCATTCTTCCACGATTTCTCCGGCGGTCGTTGTTTGGTATCCCCGATCGTTATTCTGCCGTATTTCCCGAGGACACGAATTCGCGTTTTGAAAACCCCGTGTTTTCTCGCACATTACTTCCGGACAGACCGGGGTTTTACTCAGGAAGCCACCAGCCCGTACCGTGAAATTTTCCCGGGTAAACGCGTCATGATAGTAACCCTTTTTTCCCAATAAAAGAAACATATTTACTGGAGTGAACGAGTTGGTAGCAGTCGTTGACAACGATAAATGTACCGGATGTGAAACCTGCGTGAGCGAATGTCCTGCATCGGCTATCGCCATGGAGAATGACAAGGCAAAGATTGACAAGGACATGTGCGTAGACTGCCAGACCTGCGTTGATGTCTGCCCCTCAGAAGCAATCCACATGGAATAATCCGGTTGAACCGGTTTTTTCAATTGTTTTTGTGTTTCACGAGGGATCACATTTCCCCGGAACACGGTTATCCGCTCTTTGTTTTCTCATTGCTCTGTTAGAATTGGGTATTATCGGTGAGTTCACTGCCTGTAATACGGAACCCGGATTCCCCGTTGGGGAAATTGTAAAAAACAACGTTTTTATCATCAGAAGTAATATGGGACTTTACAATCCGCCATTATATCAGAAACGGGGGATACAGACATACAGGGACACCATGATCAATGTTGGAGTACTCGGTGCAACGGGTGCGGTTGGTCAGCGATTTGTTGAACTTTTAGCAGATCATCCGTGGTTCAAACTTACAACGCTTGCCGCTTCCGAACGCAGTGCGGGAAAACCGTACGGATCGATTGTCAAATGGCGTCTCGATACGCCATTTCCGGAGAATATCGGGAAGCTCAAGGTCGTCTCCACATCGCCCAAAGCGATGAAGAACGTCGATCTTGTCTTTTCTGCCCTTCCGGCTGAGGTAGCAACTGCAACCGAAACCGAATTTGCAGATGCGGGTATCGCGGTCTGCAGCAATGCCAGTTCCCACCGTATGGAACCCACGATCCCCCTCGTAGTACCTGAGGTGAATCCCGAACACCTGGGCCTTATTGATGTCCAGCGGGATAAGGGGCGGGACGGGTTTATTGTCACCAACCCGAACTGCTCTACCATTATGATGGTCACAGCCCTTGCTCCCCTGCGCTCGTTCAAATTCACCGATATTCGGGTCGCTACAATGCAGGCGATCTCCGGGGCCGGGTTTGAGGGTGTGGCTGCGATGGCTATCTGTGACAACGTCATCCCCTACATCGGTAAGGAAGAGGAGAAAATGGAGACCGAAACCCTCAAAATCATGGGAACCCTCAAGGGGGGCAAGGTCCAGAACGCACCATTCCGCGTCAGTGCCAGTTGTCACCGGGTCCCGGTCATTGATGGTCACACGATGGCCATCTGGGCTGACATCAAAGAACCGGTTGATAAACTCAAAGAGGCCTATCGCGATTACAAACCCCCGATCAAGGGTCTCCCGACACAACCGGCGGAATCTGTTCACTTCTTTGATGAGGAGGAACCTGACCGGCCCCAGCCGCGCCTTGATCGCATGCGGGGCAAAGGGATGACCGTCTCTGTTGGTCGTCTTCGTGAGGGTATCCGTTTCATTGCTATGGGTCATAACACGATCCGCGGTGCGGCAGGTGCGAGTGTACTGAACGCAGAACTGATCTCCAAAAAGAAGTATCTATAAGTGGGTGGGACCTATGCAGCAAATGAAAGAGAACACAGTATTCGTTGGAAATAAGCCGGTCATGAACTACGTTCTTGCCGTAGTTACCCAGTTCAACAATGGTGCAGATGAGGTAGCAATCAAGGCACGGGGCAAGGCAATCTCCCGTGCTGTTGATACTGCCGAGATTGCTCTCAACCGCTTTCTCAACGGTGTCACAAAAAAGGAGATTGTGACTTCAACCGAGATCATCGATACAGATTCCGGGAAGACAAATGTTTCATCAATAGAGATCATCCTTACCAATAACAAATAATTTTTTTAAGGTGGTCTGTTTTTCTCGTAAAACTTGTCTTCACCAGTCCATAATCCTGTGAAAATACCCAAAACAATTTAAGGGGATTTCACGAATTTATTATGCTATGCGAGCCCGTGCCATCGCGCTGCTGATCCTACTTTCCCTTTGCATCGCAGCCCCGGCATATGCTGCCAATGAAGATCGGTACAGCTATATTCAGGTTTCGGATATAGCGATCCAACTTGACAACGGGACAGCTCTGATCCATGTGAATTATACCGTGGATGAAGGTACCAGGTTCATCTTCTTTTTACTGGGAAAACAGGATCTCAAGAATAAACTGATGACGATCCTCAATTATGATGATGCACATATGAATCACATCGATCTTTCCAGTGCTGAATTCACGGTTGATAATGCATCTTATTCGTACGGAAATGGCGTTTACTGGTACCCTACCCATGACTTCAATGTGGTCATCCCCAATCTTACGGTAAAATCGCCCCAGACCCTGAAAAATTTCACCATGGTCAAGCAATTCCCGGGTGGTATCGGGTACTTTGGACATGATGATTCTCCGGCGCCCAATGAAGAGATGCTGAATGCTCTTCCTACCACCTCTCCGCAATAAGCGTGAGGGACTCTGTGATCCACCTCTGTTTTTTGAGGGTTTACTGGCAGGATAAGGTGCTGTCGGTTATTTTTAATGCAGAGATATTTTACATTACGATATGTCCTGCAGTATTTCGCGGTGAAGAACCTGGTGTCGTCAAGGATTTCTGTTATCTAATCGGGATGCCGCAATTCCGGAGCTTTGCTTTCTCCGGCAGTACGCGACAGATGAAATTATTTTCAATGATATTGGATAGAAAAGTGATTACGAATACCGGTTACATCACTTCGATAATTTCCTGTTTGCGCAATTCCGCAATTTTTTTGTTGACAAAGAACTGCGTTATTACTCCGGCAATGGCGGCGACAATGCCTCCAATCGTTGACCAGAGAATATATTTTGATGTTGTATCCGTAGAAAGGGGAAAGTCAGGTACCCCGTTCATAGTGATGAGGAATATACTTGCACCGTAGAGGATGAGTCCGATAGCGGTGACAAAGAATGGGAAGACTATTACTTTACCAAGATTCTCACGCTCATTATTGTAGACATCGATAATAACCCCAACAGAAAGGACAAGGCCGGCTGGGATCAACCATCCAAGGGCTCCGAATAAGAATGTCATAAGATAAGTGACGAGGCCAAGGCTGCCATCAGAGGAATAATACTTGAGGATATTTATGAAACCTACGGTAAATCCGATAATGATCAGGAGTATCGTTGTTGTATACGTAACGAATGAAAACCTCCCCCGGGAAAGAGAGAGTTTGAGAGCATCCCATATTCCATGGAACAGCTCGTCAAATCCCAATCCTTTATAGAGCAGGTAACATCCAATCACGCCTACGACAATTATCGTTGCTATTCCGGGAGAACCGGCAAGGTACGCAATCGCATACAGCAGCATCGCGAGCCCGATGGGGATGAAGACCATCCGTGAGATCTTCGGGTCATCGAAGAATTTTTTCAGGATGTAGTATGTCCCTTCAAGATTGGGCATCTGGTTGACGATTACTCTCCGGATACTGGAGACCGGGATCTTTGACTGGATGATCGGAATGACGTACTCGTCTTCAGCGCCATCGGTAACGAGGATACAGTTTGTTGCCTGTGTCTCGATGACCACTTTCTCCAGTGATGCGGCAATACGGCGGTCGCCCTCAATCATATGAAGGTGATTCCCTGCTACAACCGCTATTGCCGTATCCTCACCTTTTGCTGTCAGTTCATCGTAAATCTTGATCGCTGAAAAAATGGCGTTGACATCCGAGTCCTCAGGGTCTGCGAGCGCGAGTGTATTTGCAGCCCTCAGGCATGCCGCCCTGCCGATGCACGGACTTTCGACCTGCGCCTTCCATCCGATGTCATCGTCACGGTCGACACTCAGTACTAAAGTCCGCCCCAACGTCATTATATCTATAAAATCACCGTAAATCTATTAAATTATTGCTGACGCCAAAAAAAGGAAAAAAAATGGAAATCAGATGAGTTTTGAGCGCTGGAGGAGCAGAATATCGTCGGTGGTGAGTTTCTCGCCAGCCCGGAAATTCTTGAAGAGGCTCTCTGCTTCCTTCCTGACTGCCTTCTGCTCTTTGGAGACCTTGACTTTTTTGGTCTTCTTGCGCAGACCGGAGATAACCTTATCGTAATCGCGGAGTTCTTTCTGGCACGCAATGAAGAACTTGTGCTCGGAATCTGCGGCTTCCTGTGATTCGACAAAACTCTTGTGGGCTGCGTCCGCAGCCTCACGGGACTTGTCTGCCTTGCGGTATGACTCAACCATGAGGTCGTGGTGTTTCTGGGCAAGCTCAGCTACTTCGGTGACTTTTGCATGGAGATCGGATGCCGCCTTGCGGAAATCCCGGGCCTCGGTGACCTTAGTGCGCATCTCCTTGTTCTGCTCGAGCTCGGCTTCCTGTTCCCGCACCTGGCCTTTCATCTGCTTGATCTTCTCGATCAACTCACGTTCCTTATCAGTGGTGAAGACCTCGGTCTGCTGGCGGTACTCCATATACTCGATCTGCTTCTGGAGTTCCTTGATTCCCCGGTTTTTTAAGGAACCGTGCTCTTTCTTGAACGATTCAATATCTTCAAAAAGGACATTTGCCTTGTCGTTGAGATCATTGCGCTGGGCCTTGATATCGAGGACTTCCTGGTTGTATTTGTCCCGGAGATCTTTGTTCTTCTGCGCCTCTTCGACAAACTCGCGGGTCTGGTTGTTAAGAGTGTTGCGTTCCCGGGCTGATTTGCTTGCAGAAGCATTCAGCTCATTGCGGTGGTTTTTGTGTTCTTCAGACTCGGCAAGAATTTTTTTTCTCTTTTCCATCAGGTCATTCAGCATGCGTTACCAACTCCTCATCAGATTCTCCTTGTATGGGAGGCGTGAGTTTTTACTTGAGGCGTTTGTGATCAAAACGGGAGGAAATTTCCGTCCGTCCGGATCACACATTTTACAACTCTGCATCAAGGATGCAGGACGAAAAACATCAGAAAAGGCAATCAGCGCAGAATTCAGGTAAGACTTCCCGGTGAAGTCTTTGTTCAACACTCTGTTCATGATGTTCAACTCCCGATACCGGGGCAAACGGTCAGAAGGTCGTTTACCCCCATCCTCCCAGCGAAGGATTGGTCGAATGTACTATATTTTAAAGGAGCCGAGGATTATTAAGCATTTCGCCGATTTTCAGGAGTGAACTGCCGGGAATGACGATCCTAATGAGCTGAAGGAAGATAATGACAAAAAGGGTGTTGGTCGTTGGATTGAACCAACAGTTCCTGAATTACTATGGAATTTTTTGGATTTTTAGATTTTTTATGTGCGTGGTGTTGGAATTAACCGACCCATTCAAGGACGCCGCCGCCACTTGGCTGGTCCCTGCCGCTCCTCTTGGCCACGGGCATCTCAACTGCCTTGGGGTTGGAGCGCTTGCTCTCGATGTCTTCGATCATGGTCTTGTATGACTGGCGTGTACCGAGTATCTGCGCGCTCTTGACACCGGTCATGATGGCGAGGACACGGATCTTCCCTTCCATATCGCTGCGGACCCGGGCGCCCCAGATGACATCTGCGTGGGGGTCGAGTTCGTACGTGAGCGAGGTTGCGACTTCTTCTGCATCCTGCAGGGTGAGGTCGGTACCGCCCGTGATGTGGATCAGGCTGCCGGTTGCGCCACGGTAGTCGATATCGAGCATCGGGTTGCTCAGGCACTCGCGGACAACGCTCTCTGCCTTGTTCTGCTGCTTGCTCTCACCGACGAGCATGACTGCTACGCCACCCTTGGACATAATTGCCCTGACATCTGCATAGTCGATGTTGATAAGTGAGGGCTCTGTGATCGTTTCCGAGATACCCTTTACTGTCTCACCAATGAGCTGGTCCATGACCGAGAATGCCTGTCCCAGCGGGAGGTTCGGGACAAAGTTCTTCAGCCTGTTGTTATCCAGAACAATGACGGAGTCCGCTGCGGATGCAAGTGCCTCGAGACCTTCTTCTGCACGGATAAGTCTTGCCTTCTCAACCTGGAACGGATAACTGACCATGCCTACTACGATGGCGCCCTGTTCCTTTGCTACCTGCGCTACGACGGGTGCGGAACCGGTACCGGTACCTCCTCCCATTCCTGCAGTGATGAAGACAAGATCTGCGGATTCGAGGATTGCCTCAAGGGTCGGGCGAGCCATCTCTGCTGCGCGTTTACCAACATCGGGGTAACCGCCGGCACCGAGACCTTTTGTCAAGGATTTCCCGATGAGGATACGCTTGTCCGCCTGGATCATATCCAGGTGCTGCTTGTCCGTGTTAATTGCAATCGTTTCTGCACCGGAGACTCCCATGTGGTGGATACGGTTCACGGTGTTGTTACCTGCCCCACCGCATCCGATGATGACGATTCTTGGCTGTCCAACGAAGTCATCATCCAGTGCGTTGGTGCTGCCGGGCTTGTTAATCTCTTTCTCAAGCTCGGCGTTTTTTAGTGCATCGTTGATAATACTCTGCATGTCTACCCTCTCAAACCTTGAATGAAACCTGGTCACTTTCCTTCAGGACACGGCTGGCGCGTTTTTCTACAAGTTCACGGACCGCTGCCCGCACCGCTTCAGAGACATTGGGATACTCACCAGAGTCTACCATCTGCTGGAGCAGGTTGATCTGCTGTTCGGGCAACCGGAGCGTGATTCTTTGCATCATCGTATCTCACATTTCTGACATATGTCTGGCTTCTGTCGTTCATATGTCAGACAAAGAGAACCCTTGTGTCTGACTTAACCAGATGAATCAAAATAAAACATAAATCTATATAAACTTTCTTCTTTGCATGCGCCAACCTCTTCACAATGCATTTATGACAGATTATCCAATTATTGGATAAATAGACTGGATTTTTATGACTTTTGATTTTCCAGAACGGGTCATGCATGGGGGTACCGGGAAGCTTCAGCGCGAAAAAACGCACAAAAATGTGTTGGATTTCAGCGCGAGCACAAATCCATATCCCCCATCATTTGCCTGGAAGCCCGATCCTTTTGACCTGTCTTACTATCCTGATGATACCTATACTGAACTGAAAGAGCGTATAGGAAAAATTTTCAAACGGGATCCGTCGGAAATTTGTGTTGGGAATGGGTCCATTGAGTTGATCCGGGTTTTTTGTTCTGTAGTTTTCCGTGATCCGTCTCGCAAGAAATTGTTTTTTACCGATATTCCAACGTTTGGTGAATATGCATTGTCGGCCCGTCTTGCCGGCGCAAAACAGACCAATATTGCAGAAACTGTGGATGTAGAATTCCTGTGTAATCCCAATAACCCCACGGGTACCCTGACAAAAAAGGCAGATGTTCTTGCCCGGTTGCAATCTCACAAAGACACCGGCAGTTTCCTCTTTTGTGATGAGGCATTTATAGAATTGTCTGATCCTCATGAGAGCGTAGCTGATGTGTGCGATCCCGGCCTGTTCGTTTTGCGATCGCTGACCAAAAGTTTTTCAGTACCCGGGATCCGGTTCGGGTACGGCTTTGGGGATGCGGATCTTATTGAACAAATAGAAACGGCCCGATCCCCCTGGACCGTTAATGCCTTCGCAGAGTCATATGCCATGGAAGCACTCCTGCATATAGATGAGCTGGATGCATCACGCGTTGCCATTGATCGGGAACGTGCCTGGCTTGTTGCACAGATCACCCCTTTTGGCCTGATCTGTTCCCCCTCCTCTGTAAATTACCTGCTTGTTAATTGCAGGAAGAATGTTGCATCTCTTTGCGAACGTCTTGCACAGAATGGCGTTCTTGTCCGTGACTGTACATCATTCGGTCTCCCGGAATGCATACGGATTGCGGTCAGGACTCATGAAGAAAATGCCCGTCTTATTGAGGTAATGGCAGCATGCGTGCACTGATAATGGCAGGTGGTGAGGGAAGCCGGCTCAATCTCGGTGAAAAACCATTGATCCCGGTGAATGGCCAGCCGATGATTGCCTATGTTGTGGAAGCGTTTCGATCAGCCGGGTGCGAACCCGTTGTTGCAATCTCACCAAGAACACCAATGACCCTGAACTGGTGCAGAGCACGAGGTGTCGCCTTCTGTAAATCCGAAGGGCATGGCTATATTGATGATATGATCGATGCCGTTGAGGAACTGGATGAGCAGGAATCCCTTTTTATCTGCGTCTCTGATATCCCCGGCATTACTTCTGACAATATTCGCTATATTTGGGATACATATGCGTCTGTGGGGAACGATGCCTTATCGGTATGGGTACCGGCAAACTTAGTCAAATCATGTCGGGGTGGTATGCCGTACCGGGAGCATATTCATGGTATTGAGGCATGTCCTGCCGGTGTCAATATCCTGCGTGCGGATCAAATCACAGAGGTCCAGAGCGAATTCGCCCTTCTTCTGGATGACCCCGGGCTTGCACTGAACGTAAATACCCGGGCAGACCTTGCCGCTGCAGAACTCTTCCTCCAAGAAAGGGCGGCTTTAAATTCCTGATGGAAATCGCCGCAATTTTCGGAGAATTCGTCCCAATCTGTGACATTCAATCCAAAATAAGGATAATCCTGCCATATTTTTCAGGAATGCATATTAAGGTGCATCACCCAAGATCATAGTATTATGGCAGAGTCGCAGGAGATCGAGCTGCGGGGTCACATCATTGATTCCGGTATCATGACGCAGCTCTTTGATCGGGTCATGGACATGGGGGGGAATTTCGAGATCCTCGTCTTTGAAGTCGGCAAGAAAAAGACAGACCCGAGCTATGCCCGCCTGCGTATCGCAGCCTCCAGCAGGGAAACACTGCAGTCAATCCTTTCCGAACTTCACCGTCTTGGCGCCCGCCCGCTCAAAGTCAAAGATGTCCATCTTGTTCCTGCTGAAGCTGATCGTGTCGTGCCCAAGGGATTTTACACCACCACTAACCACCCAACTCAGGTGAAATATTGTGGTGAATGGATCCCAGTTCAGGCAATCGAAATGGACTTTCTCATCGTGGTCAATCCTGAAGAGAAGATAGCCGTAGCTAAACCGCTCGGGAAGGTGCAGAAAGGTAATCTTGTTGTTGTGGGAGAACAGGGTGTTGGTGTCAGTTACCCTGAACGACCCCGGGAACAGAGCACATTCGAGTTTATGCACGGGACGGTTTCTCCCGAACGACCCAGCGAGACACTCATTGCCAAGATCGCAAAAGAGATCCTCGAAGTCCGGAAAAACGGGGGAAAGATTGCCGTCGTTGGGGGTCCTGCAATTATCCATACCGGTGCAGACAGAGCGCTGGCCGGCATGATTCATGACGGGTACATTGATGTCCTTTTTGCCGGTAATGCTCTTGCAACCCACGATATTGAGTATAATTTATATGGGACTTCGCTTGGCATGGATATCTCCACCGGGAAACCCGTGATGGGTGGCCACCGCCACCATCTCTATGCAATCAGCGAGATCATGCGGGCAGGATCGATCAAAAATGCGGTCGATACCGGTGTTGTGACCGGAGGCATTATGTATGAATGCATAAAGCACAATATTCCTTTTGTCCTTGCCGGTTCCATCCGCGATGACGGGCCTCTGCCGGATGTGATCCTGGATGTGATGGAGGCGCAGGATGCCATGCGGAAACATATCGAAGGCTGCAGCATGGTAGTGATGATTGCCACCCTTCTTCATTCCATTGCCGTAGGTAACTGCCTTCCATCCAGTGTCAAAACTGTCTGCGTTGATATCAACCCGGCCCACCTGACAAAACTGATGGATCGCGGTACGACACAGGCAATTGGGATAGTCTCGGATGCGGGAACGTTCCTGCCGCTGTTGGCGAAACAGCTTGAGATTCAGAGTTGTGCAGCAAAAAAGTAATTTTTTACCGCGTCAGTGGCATACTGTGTGGCTTCTCGCTTTCAAGGACAAATTCCCACTCATGTTTGCAATCACATGTGGTATCCAGTAAGGCACCGATGAGATCCCGGTCTGCGTTGAGCGAATAATCGCGGATACCCTTCACCAGTTCATAATCGCAGCTTCCGCAATTATGCGGACCTCTTTTCTGGCCGCCACCGAGCGGATCACAGGTCATATGAACCGGCGAATTCATGAGCAATGTCAGAACACTCCAGAGATATGGCGGGCGGTATGCCCCCCGCTTCCAGTAGTACTCCATTTCCGTATTTCGCTGCACTGTGCAGGGATTCATGGAGATCAGGTCGGCGTATGGGGTGATGTCCCGAAGTGTTGCCTTCATATCATCAACCGCTTCCCGTTCCGTTAAGAAGAGGGGTTTGAACAGCAGGTATACCTTGACACCGGCACCGGTCGCGCGGGCAACAGTTACAGCCGACGTGAAATCAGCGAAATCAAATCCTTTATTGATGCATTTTTCCCGGATCTGGTCATTGCTGGTCTCAAGGCCAATAGCACAATAAAGTGGGTTTTTCCAGCTGCCATCATTAATAGCCTCGATAAATGGCGTGAATGCATCCTCTGTTACGTATTCCGGCCGGGTCTCTGCGATCAACAGTTTCCCCCGGAATGTTGATGCGACTTCGTTTCTGAATGCAGGCGGTACTTCAGCGGGATCGAAAAAACTACCCGAAGTAAATATTTTAACCATCCGGTATTCATCCAACCGGTGCTCCCTCAATACCCACGCAAGCTGTGCTTTGAGGTGGCGTGTGAGTTCGTCGCAGCTCTGTTCGCCGTACCTCTCGTGACGATAACTGCACATGCGGCACCGTGACCAGCTGCACCCGCCACTCCTGAAGATAATTGTTAAGCAATCCAGGAGTTCACTGCCATATCGCTCTTTTCCCCGCCAGCATGCAAGCGGTTTTTCGGGTATTTCAGAAATCATTAACATCCTATTAGTTGATCTGATATAGATGAAAAAGATCGTCCTGCTGGTGTTAGGACTTCTCTTTCTGTCGGGATGGGTATCGGCATATCAGGTCAATATTGATGCTCCGGATTCACTTACTGTCGGAAAGCCCCTCATTGTGACCGGTACGACAACCTTCGGTGTCGGGACACCGATCGATGTCGTATTGTACTACCAACTCACCACAACGACGGAAATTCATAGAAATATTGTCTACGTCCAGTCGGACAAGACATTTAAATCTGTTTTTGACACAACCGACTTGAAAAAAGGAACCTATAAGGTCGAAGTACCGGCAAATGGTCTTGGGGATTCAATAAATATGCGGGTCATCCAGCTCGTGGACCGTGAGGATGATATTTACTTGGTATCACCCCTCAACCAAAGTTTCAGCGGCAAAATCTATATCGCCGGAAATATCAATGGAGATGAAAACGCCGGGGTCCAGATAGAAGTAACGGATACTGACGGCCTATTAGTGTTCGGGCCCCAATACGTAAATACGAACAATGCAGGAAATTTTGCTGCTGATATCCCGATTTCCCAGACAGGTGATTATGACGTGAGTTTCACCGATGCACGAGGGTTCATTGGTACCCGTACGATCTCTGTTGTCGAGCAACTTTCCCCTGCTTCCTCCTCAATTGTGACGCAAACAACTGCGTTCCCCTCAGTTTCCACCCCGTTTGCGGCAAGTGAACCACCACAAACCGCGACACCTGCGCCTTCATCCCCAATCTTGCCTGCTGCAAGTATTGCTGTAGTCTGTTTCGCAGTTGCTCTTGTGAGGATACGAAAAAATCATTAAAACACTACGTCGGTTGTCTGGCAGACCGGAGATCCACTCAGTACCACATTTCGCCCGAAGAAGCCTTTTTTACATCTGACCACCAACATATGGAGCATTGCCGGGGTAGTCTAGTCCGGGAAGGCGGTAGCCTTGAAAGCTACTGGTGCCCTGCACCTCAAGAGTTCAAATCTCTTCCC
>NZ_JBEKRH010000011.1:0-57643 GCF_049518935.1 Methanoregula sp. | reverse complement strand
ACTGAGGGACAGGACATGAAAACCGGGGCAAAAATCCTCGTCGAATCACTCCAGCGCGAAGGGACCGAGATCATCTTCGGGTACCCGGGCGGAGTGGTGCTGCCGATCTATGATGAACTCTACGACTCGTCATTGCGGCACATCCTTGTACGGCACGAACAGGCTGCAGCGCATGCCGCGGACGGCTATGCGAGGGCAAGCGGTCGTGTAGGCGTATGCCTCGCCACGTCAGGGCCCGGTGCCTGTAACCTTGTTACTGGCATTGCCACGGCCTACATGGATTCGATCCCCATAGTAGCACTGACCGGGCAGGTGCCGACGAACCTGCTGGGCAACGACGCCTTCCAGGAGTCCGACATCACCGGCATAACGATGCCGATCACGAAGCACAACTATCTCGTGAAGAAAACCGAAGACCTCAGTCGTGTCATCCAGGAGGCATTCTATATCGCGGGGACGGGACGGCCCGGGCCGGTGCTTGTCGATATCCCGAAGGATGTCAGCACAACCTCGATTAAGGAAACGCCGCTGCCGGATAAAGTGGTTCTGCGGGGATACAATCCGACCTACACGGGCCACAAGCGCCAGATCGAGAAGGCGCTCCAGCTGATCGCAGCAGCCGAGCGGCCAGTGATCTATGCCGGCGGAGGTGTAATCCTCTCCAATGCCTCGGCAGAACTGGTCCGGATCGCTACCGAGCTCGGTATCCCGGTCACCACGACGCTGATGGGGCTTGGCGCAATCCCGGGCGATCACCCGCTCAACCTCGGGATGCTCGGCATGCACGGCACCGAATACGCAAACTTTGCGATCACGGAAAGCGATCTCCTGATCGCGATTGGTGTCCGGTTCGATGACCGGGTCACCGGGAAAACGGATACGTTCGCTCCCCACGCGAAGATCATCCACATCGATATCGACCCGGCTGAGATTGGCAAGAACAAGCGGGTCGACGTCCCGATTGTCGGCGATATAAAGTCCGTGCTGACCGATATGCTCAACTTCCTCAAAAAGAACGGCCTGCACGAAGCCTGGATCAAGAAGATTAAACACTGGAAGCAGCACCACCCGCTCAAGTGCCCGGACGACGGCGGGCTCCACCCGCAGTACATCATCCGGCAGATGAACGAACTCGTGGACGGCAATGCGGTGGTCGTCTCGGAAGTCGGCCAGAACCAGATGTGGACCGCCCAGCACTTCTGCTTCAGGCACCCCCGTTCATGGATCACGTCCGGCGGCCTTGGCACCATGGGCTACGGGTTCCCGGCAGCGATTGGCGCAACCTTTGCCCGGCCTGATGTGCCGGTCTTCGATGTGGCAGGAGACGGCAGCATCCAGATGAACATCCAGGAGATGGGGACGGCTGCCCAGTACAATATTCCGGTGAAGATTGTGATCCTGAACAACATGTTCCTCGGCATGGTCCGGCAGTGGCAGGAACTCTTCTATGACCGGCGCTACTCGTACACCGAGCTGCCGCCCGTGGAGTTTGTCAAGATTGCAAATGCGTACGGTATCGATGGCATCAAGGTGGAATCACCGGAAGACGTCATGCCGGCCCTCAAAGCCGCTATCGACTGCGACGGCCCGTTCGTCATGGACTTCCGCGTTGAGCGGGAAGAGAACGTCTTCCCGATGGTGCCGGCAGGTGCCGCGATCAACGAGATGATCGGGGGGCACCCGCGATGAAGCCGCACACGCTCTCCGTGCTGGTTGAGAACCGGGCTGGTGTCCTGTCACGGGTCACCGGGCTCTTCTCCCGGCGCGGATTCAACATTGAGAGCCTCGCGGTGGGGCCCTGCGAGGAGCCGGGCATGAGCCGGATCACCATCGTCGTAGTAGGCGATGATGAGAAAGTCGAGCAGATCATGAAGCAGCTGAATAAGCTGATCGACGTGATCAAGGTCTCCGATCTCTCGGACAATGAACGGGTTGAGCGCGAACTGGCTCTGATCAAGGTGACCGCGGATACGGGCACTTCCCGGTCCGAGATCATGCAGATCGCCGAGATCTTCCGGGCACAAATCGTAGACGTCAGCCCCAAGTCCCTGATCCTCCAGGTAATCGGGGAGACGGAAAAGATTGAGGCGCTGGAGAAACTGCTGCGCCAGTACGGCGTCAAGGAGTTTGTCCGGACCGGGACTGTGGGGATTCTCCGCGGGTCAAAGGCCGTGTCGGGCGGGAAGTAACTTTTTTTGATGAGAAGCGTTAGTATTTTCTCCGGTATCATCCCATAAAATTTTCATTTATGCACGGGGAATGATCCGGTAACGGGTAGGACGTGCAGGATTCCTCTTCCCACGCATCACCCACCGGACAGCTCACGGCTTCACCACCATGCCCGACCGGCCAGGCCCGCTGCCCGGGTGGACCCCGGTTCAGGCAGTTGGCACGCACCTACGGCCCGGAAAAAAATTCAATAAACCACACCATTCTCAAAAATTCTCAAAAACCCCCAACCCTTGCACAAAATATTTTCAAGACCCCAATGACCCCTCCTCGACATTTTTTCATCACGGTCTCGACCCGGGCGCGATGGATGCAAAAATCCCGTGGATGAAACAGTGGGTTCAAGTGCAATAAGGTGACGGGGACCGGACCCGGCCGGGATATCATCCCTCTTGAAAAATTTTTAATGACCTCTCTACTCCCTCATCAAAAATTTTCCCGGACCCCTCAAATCCTGCCTGAAATTTTTTCTGCGACCTCGCGGACCCGGCGGAATTGTTTTCAAAAAAAAAATTTGCTCATTAAAAATTTTTCCGGAAAACAGGGGAATCGGAGCCCGCACAGGGTGTATTTCGGAGGTACTCTGAAACCGGGGTGTCTCCGACGAAAGGATGGTCTCCAGAGCAGGCGTTGTACCTTTCTGCAAGAACGGCCCAGGCCTCAGTCCAGAGTTCCTGTTTCATGGAATTTGTACGGTTGTTAATCCGCCGCGGGGCGCCTTTCGGGGCGGCGGCCGGTCATCACAATTTTCAGAATTATTACGGCCCGGTAAAAAATTTTCAAAAAAAATTTCCGAAAAAATTTTCGGGTTTTCTAAAAAAATTTCATGGAAGACAATAAAACACCATGCTCCGGATTCCCTCTCCGGAAGCTTCATAGCCTGATCCGATAATATCCAACGCGGGAGACCTGCCATGAAACGGAAGATCATCAGCATTGACGACAGGAAATGTACTGGATGCGGCCAGTGCATCCCGGACTGCCCGGAGGGGGCTCTCCAGCTGATCGAGGGAAAGGCCCGGCTTGTCAGTGACATTTTCTGCGATGGCCTCGGGGCCTGCATCGGCACCTGCCCGGAGGGAGCGATCTCGGTGATCGAGCGCGAGGCCGTACCGTACGACGAGAAGATCGTAATGGAAAATATTGTAAAGCAGGGCTCGTCCGTGATCAAGGCCCATCTCGAACACCTCGTGGGACACGGGCAGACCGCATTCTACAACCAGGCGATCGAGTACTTGATCGAGTACGACATTGCCATTCCCGATCATACAGCACCTGAACGCAGGAAAGCCACTCCACCTCCCTGCGGGGTACATCCCATGGCTGGCAGGATGGGGGAAGGTGTCTGCCCTCCCGAGCCACATGCTCCGCACCTGCCTGCAGTCTGCCCCGGCTCAGCAGCCATGAGTATACCCCGCAACGGCCGTAGTGGAATGCCGCGCCAGCCCACCGGCGGGACGACCGGCTCCGAGCTCCGGCAATGGCCGGTCCAGCTTGCACTCCTGAATCCTGCGGCCCCGTACTTCGACAACGCCGACCTCCTCGTCTCCGCGGACTGCGTCCCGTTCGCGTACCCCGGGTTCCACGCGGAATTCCTGCGGGGCAGGATTTTGATCATCTTCTGCCCGAAACTGGATTCGGATATCGACGGGTATATCGCGAAGCTCGCCGCGATCTTCAAGCAGCACACGATCAAATCGATCACACTCCTCCACATGGAAGTCCCGTGTTGTGGCGGTGTCAGGTATGTTGTGGATAAGGCGCTCGAAATGGCCGGGGTGAAGATCCCGGTTGAAGAGAAGACGGTGACGATTGAAGGGGGGGTGGAGTAACACCGGTAAACGCGTTGCTTCATCCTGCCGAAATAGAGCCTGGGGCAGATCTCCAGACCGTGACGGGTCTGCCTCTTTGTTTTTCAGATTCTGTACAACTTCCACACAGCCCGGTTATTACATCCGTGGAGCAGTCCGCATATCTGGTATAGCATAAACAATCCCGGGTTTTAACAACCGGCATGGACTGGCGATGGGATTATTGTAACTCCAGAGTTCAATTATTCGCACCTCCCGGGGAATATCGCACCGGCCGTATGATTTCAATTTATCATGTCATGGGAAGAGGGGTGGTGAAGGTCAACTGATTAGCAGCAGTTGCCGGAAGGTGAAAACACCCGATGAAACTATTCAGACATCCATACCTTATCGTTGCATTACTGTGGTGTGCAGCCGTTATGCTCGCACCGATTGCCTTTGCACAGTCCGGCCCTGGCAGCATGCCCGGATCGGGAGGATCTGGTCCCGGACCAGCCTCCGGGAATATGAACGCGATGCCTGCCCGGCCGATGGGCGGCACGGGAAACTCCAATGCCCCGGGCGGACCACCGGGTGGCTCGCAGGATAGAGGAAATATGACAATGCCCCAGCAACCGTCAGGAGGTGATGGTAATGCAAACTCCTTCGGAGGTCCCGGGGGTTCGCAGGACATCGGGAACCTGACAATGCCGGAACCGCCTTCCGGCGGGTCCGGTAATACAACCGATACGGGCGGACCAGGTAACTGGCAGGGAAGCGGGAACATGACACGTCCTGATCTCCGGAACCAGGATTCCGGTAATATGACTGCCTCAGGCAATGGTCAGAACGGGTTGCGGGGGAACATGACCCGCCATGCTCCCGGAAACTGGAGTGCGGACAATGCCACCTTTCCGGGCAACGGACCTGGTGACTTGCTGGGGAACGGGAACATGACGTCACCACCACCTGGAAACTGGAGTGCCGGTAATTCGACGGCCCCGGGCAACGGACAGAACGGATGGCAAGCGAACGGGACACCGACTCCCGGCCCAGGCCAGGGCCAGACCAGTCAGTCTTCCGCAGGCACTATCTCAGACCTCGTGAGCAGGCTTCAGTCGCTACTCAATTCATTAATCTAAAAGCACGGAGGCCCTGAGCAGGCGGGAGAGGGAGACATGAGGGCAGGTATGATGAGGGGCATGTATAGCGATGCGGATCCGGATAGGTACCCCATTCGTTCCCCTGTCGTTGAAAAATCCGGGCGGGTATCCGTATCTCCTGCCGCTTCCGGAGAGAAATGATGATCTCCGTGGCCTATGTGGATGATGATCCCCATATTGCGCTCATGGTCTGCCTGCTCTGCCAGAGACAGGGCGGGATCACGATGCATGGATACGCCTCAGGGCAGGAGATGCTTGACATAATTTCACATTCTCCGGTTGAAGTCATCATATCGGATTATGACATGCCGGGGATAAACGGGATTGACCTTCTGGCTACGCTGCGATCGCGGGGAGACCTGACACCATTCATTCTTTTTACCGGTATGGAAGAGGCTGAGGTGATTGGAAAGGCAGTGAACCGATATCCGTTTGCCTGGATTCTTGTTAAAGGATGTACCATACACGGCCAGTTGCATCAGCTGGTTACGATGATCCGCATGGCGGCCCGGTATCCAGCAGTGCACAAAGGATGAATGCAGGAAATTTTTTTTCTGAAAAACTTTTTAAAAATATAACCATAAACTATTTATTAATTCAAATAAAAATTACATGAGAACAACCAAAAAATACACCAGGTGATACTTTTGAGACAAGAGATATTACAATATTTCACTGATAAGGAAGAGGAATTTGTCAATCTTCTCGTACAGGTTGGAATACAGAAAAAGATTGCCAAGGTGCTGGTGTTTCTCGCGAGCACACCGGAGACCACTTCCGTGGCAATTGAGCGCGGAGCCGACATGCGCCAACCTGAAGTGAGCGCAGCAATGAAATACCTGATGGACCAGGGCTGGGTTAAGAGCGAAAAGAACCTCCCCGTGAACAAGGGCCGGCCAAGGAAAATCTACCGGCTGATAAAACCTATAACCGGGATCCTGAATGCAATCGAGAACGAGAAGAGAACAGAGGCGAGCGACCGGCTTGCCCTGGTAAGGAAATTACGGGATTATCCCTGGTGAGGCAGGGGGGAAAACCGGCTTTCCGGCCCGATTTTGAGATGAGGCCGACTGCGTGGGTCTTCTCAATCCATTGCTTATGAGTGAGGGTAAAACTGTTGAGCCCGGCAAGTTTTCTAAACCCGTCGAATTCCACGGGTTTAAAATCCGGATTGTTGGGACGCTCCCGGATTCCCAAAAATTCTACGGTATTACGGTTCCGTATCCAGTTCCGGATTAAATCATCAGTATTTTCCGGATCCTTGTATCGTGCGATGTCGGTGATGCAGATATAGTCCTCATCATTGAGTGAATAAATGGAAATTTCGGTTTCCAGCACACGGATATTTGCCATTCTTATTCCCCGGTCTTATCACCCGTTTATCGGATGATAAATACCCGGGTGCGGGGGGTGAGAGAGAAGATGATGAAGGCATCTTCGAAGTGATGCAGAGTGGATTCTCTGGAAAATTATCCACAGGGAATGCTTGAGAAGAATGCTTCAGCATTCGTTGAGGGGGTTCTGTGGGGAATTCGTTGGATCCACCTGAAACGGTAGTACTCAAAAAAGGAAGACGAAAATTCCTGCCTATCCTCTTTTTCCCTCATTCTTTTTCGTTGGCGTATGTTTGCGGAACTGGTTAAGCGGTACGGATGAACGCTGACCTGCGGGTTTCGATTCGGCAGGAGATTTCCGGGGAGTGGGAGATGATGCTTTCAGGAGTTGTGCCGGATTTTTTTGGGGAGCAGGTGTTCCCGGATCTGCCCGTTTCTTTGGTGTCTCCATAGACGCTGCCGGGAATTCCGGATGAGAGGGATGTGCCTTTTCCGTACTTGAGGAGGGGATCGTCTGTGCAGGTTTCCTGTGAGCGGTCTCTCCTTTTCTTGCAACTCCCAGCCGGGTCTTGTATTTGCTTAAGTATTGCAGCAGTTTGAGAAAGATTTCTGCTTCGTCCTGAAGAGTGTACTCGATCTTCTTGAACTCCTTGTTGACATACCACTTGTTGATACGACCGGCATCAGATTTTTTCGAGGTGAACGTATCGAGTGTGGCTCCTTTGAACCGGCCGTCATTCAGAAGAACGATGACGGGCGCGAGATCAAAACGGGGTCGCTGGTAATACAGCTGGCGACTGGTAAGTTCCGGCAGAGTATATTGTTTGCATTTCGCGATGAGCATCTCGAAGGCATAATCGAGATTCATCCCTACCGGAATAAAATGCGTGACCGGCATCCCGGGCCTGAGAAACTCGTTGTAAAACCGGGTCACGATATCTTTTTCGGAACTCTCCCATCCTTTGAGAACAGTTAACTTCTCCAGCGGTTCACCGGAGGTCAGATCGATCTTCTGGTATTGGATGGTGATTAATGAATCAACTGCGGGATCGGGTTTTTCCCCGGCTTGATATCCTTCCAAAGCGAAATAGTAGGCCGGCATAAACTGATCTTATAACAAGAGATGAAATCCTTTTGTGTAAAGTTTTCTGCAATTCGACGGTTCGATCAGTCATGCATCTCACCGCTCCGGTCGAAGCCCCGGGCATTCCGTATCCGGACCACGCCGGGTCTGGTGAGTTGTCCCCGCACGATCTTACTCCCGTTCCCAGTTTCCGTCAGCCCACGTCTTAAGAATATCAAAATCCCGCATCCTTGTCGCCTTGCTCAGTGCCTGTGCCCGGCTCAGCATCCTCCCTTGAATAAAATCATATTCGCAGAGAATTTTTGAGTTACGGAGCAGTGTTGCCCGGATCGGATGGTGCCGGTAGATGACACTCTCCGGTCCTCTGAAATACCATTTTATTCTCTGGAAGGTGAGCCAGTCAAGTTTCATGGCGAGCGTAGCATGGAACCTGAATTCGTCGGCAGAATCGAGATCATAGTTCCGTAACGAGCAGTACGGGGAGATTGCCCGGGAGAGCTGATAGCGGAACTGTTTCAGGTTCTCGTCCGGTGTAATAGTGACATAGACCACCTTTGTATCGTCAAAAAATCCGTAACTCCCCAGCTCATATTTTGGCGTCACCTTCTGGTTCGTACATATTCGTGTGAAATCTTCCACGAGTTTTTCTTCATTGTCTGTAGAAAAAGGCCCGGCAAGGGTGATATGCGGGACGACCAGTTTTTCCCCGGGATTAAATTTTTCCTGTAGCTGATCGCTCAACGTGCGAAGCTGGTGCTTCACGGAACCCATCAGACGGATATCGATCAGGTAGCGGGTCATTTTTCACACCATTGAACAAAATCCAGTCCACCAGTCTCAGGGTAATAGTTCAGGAAATTTTCCGGAGTAAATGCAATACATTCTGTATGCATTTCCGGCACGAAATAATCTGGGTTGTTCTCCAGAATCTGAGCGAGTGCGTCCCGGATCTCCCACCATGATGACAACGTCCCAAACTTCATCTTACCCCCGTTTTGCCCGCCCCAAAGAGCCCATATGGACATGGTCTGAGACATGGATCTTTCACGACGTGAAAACTGCGGAAAATTACCCCCGGGGATGCACGGAGAAAGACACGCGTTTTCACGAATAAAACCTGGTTTTTTCCCGAAATGAGCAAATGGAGCCCTATACGGGCCCGGTCAGGAGGTACTCCCAAAACAACTCTCCCTCCGACGTGGCAATGGTTTTCGCTCCTCATGAGATACACGAAGAGATTCACGGATCTTCTTTGCAGGTGATGCGCAAATCATGCCAGGAGAAGAACGGTCTTCAGACAGTTTTTCGATAGGACCCCCGGAAAAGGGGAGCCGGTAGTCAGACTCCCGCTCATCTCCCTACCCCCGTTCCGCCGGGACATTCATGCGACTCCCACGATCCCGGGCTTCCGGTGATCGTTATATGGCCTGCACTGCTTTTCTGTACCTTAACCTCATGAAACATTTTGAGGGACGGGCGAGCGCGGGAACTGCGCATGGTCACTTGAGAGAGACTTCGGCTGTGCCGGTCAGAACAACCCGATCGTTTTGAACATCCGGTTGTAGCTGGCCATATCCGGCGAACCGAGCGGACCGAGCTCGGACATCAGGCTCGCCATCACCATCGCGATGATGATCAGGAGGACCGCAACAATCACGATCGCGGCAAAGACAATGAAGCCCACCATGTGCAGGGTATTGATCTCGATGAAATCCATCTCCCCGGAGTTCATCTTTGTTGCCACGGCGTACGCATCGTACATTGCATAGAGCCAGACGATGAGGCCGGGTATGATGAAGACGACCAGTCCCACGAGCGCCAGGATAAAGAGGGCAAACCCTTTCCTTGTCTCGCCATTGTAGACCTGCCCGAGACCGGGAAGGATCGACGAGCAGAACCCCGCGATCATGGTGCTCTTCTGCGGCCGGGGCGGGCCGGCACTGAACGGGAACCCGGCCGTGATGGTCCCGTCCATCCGGGCGCCGCATCCGCTGCAGAACCTCGGGAACTCCTCGTTTGAATCCTTGCCACAGTGCGGACAGGTATTGGCCATACAGGTACTCTTGAGGGAGATTGATCCACGGAAAATAAAAAGACTCGTTCGTCATAAGCGAATTTGTGCAGATACCGGGTTCAATATCCATCAGCTGGACAAGGCAGCCATATTTCCTGCAGGACACGGATTGGTCCATACCCGTCCATGCCCGCATCTTATATGCCCGGTTTTAAACAGTTGAAAAAGCGGGTATGATAAAGCGCGTAACGGGATTCTGCTAAAAAAAGGATCAGAAGATCAGCATCACAACAAGCATGACGCCGGTCAGGATCGTCAGCACGATCGCAACCGGTGCAACCTTGCGGATGACTTCACCTTCAATGCCCAGCTTGTCCACGACTGCTGCCGCGTTGATGATCTTCGCCACGGCCACTCCCGAAGCAATACCACCGGCAACCGCGTGCGCAGCATAGACCTGCATGAAGTTCAGGTTCAGGACATCCGTGGATTTCTTGAGGATCCCGTAGAACATGACGTTCGAAGATGATTCGCTGCCGGAGACGAAGGCACCAAAAAGGCCCAACATCGGGCTGAAGAGCGGGAATGCTACACCAAAGAAGAGGGCGAGCGAAAGTCCGATCACCACGTTCATGTTGAAGGCATTTGCCCCGGGGGCAAAGGTCACAGCACCGTTGACCACCGACTGGCCGGACCAGTCCATGACATAGGCTATCGCAAAGAAGACCATTGCGGCGAGCGTCGGACTCCAGGCCCGCTTCACCCAGAGAGAGAGGATATGCTTTGCCTCTTCACCGGTCCGGATCAGGAGCGGGGCGGCAATGATGGTGCTGATGAGCACCCAGAAGTAGGCCTGGTTCAGGAGCTTCAGGTCAACAAATTTGTTGGCCACGACGGGGATCTTCTGGATCGGCCCGAGGAAGTTGTAGAGACCCGACTGGATGAACGGGATGCTGATGATGATCGCAAAGGTGACGAGCAGGATCCAGGGGAAGGCCGCCTTCCAGAGTGGCATGCCGGCATCCGTTGAGGAGGTATCGACAGGGGCGGGGGCATTGAGGGGTTTTCCCCGGAGGGCCCGCAGGAGGAAGAGGACCGCGATCGTTACAAGACCTGAGAAAACCCCGACAAGGCCTATCGCAGAGGCCGGGAGGATATTGACAAAGATGATCGCGGAGAAACCGAGCGTCAGGCCCGCAATCAGCGCCGTGGAGAATCCTTTCTTCACACCTTCGAACCCGTCAGCGACCCAGAGCATACCCAGCGCAATACCGGTCGAAATGACCGGCAGGAAGAGGGCGACCGTGGTGCCGAGGAGTTTAGGGTCAAAGTTGAAAACCGATGCGGGGATCGTGATCGGAACCGCGAGGAGTGAGAAAGAGGTAAGCGGGTCATAGCCGAGACAGGGCAGGGCAACCGCCGCAATCGGGGAGAAACCGAGTGCCAGCATGATCGGCGGCAGCATCGTTACCGGTGTTGCACCGATCGACACAAGGAATGACCCGAACCCAACGTTCAGGATCATGATCTGTTCGTACCGCTCGGCTGCAATGGACTTGATGTACGCGGTGATCCGGGTAATCGCACCGGTCACGTCCATCATCGTCACCTGCAGGATGGTAAAGAGCACCATCAGCGATATGCCAAACGATGAGAGTACGCCGCTCCATGACGCATACACCGCAATGTCCGGCGAGGTCTGGAAGAACAGGATCGCCAGGATGACGGTCAGCAGCCAGCCGACAACGCCCATGAGCGTTCCCGACTGCTTCAGAAACACAAGCCCGATAAAGATCAGGATGATGGGCAGGATTGCAAGAATAAACTGAACAATGAGATCCACTTTGATCTACCCTCCGGGGTATGAAAAATATTTCTGCTATGCTATAGCATAACATTATCGTTTTGATTGTCCGCACCCGGAACCGTGTACCTCCCGCAGGACACGTACCGGAAGAGGGACGGCATGGTACCCGGATGGCGTGTTCCCTGCATGCCGGTCAGTCATCGCCCCGGCTCCCATTATACCGCCACGCCCCGGCCGGCACACGGATCTCAAACCGGGCGCCGTGACCCGGCTCCCCGTCCTCCGTGATCGTTATCCCGGTGATCGAGAGGATCTCGCGGGAGAGGAAGAGGCCGAGGCCGGTGTTCTTCCCGAACCCCCGCTCGAAGATCAGCGCCTTGTCCTCCGCAGCGATACCCGCGCCGTTGTCGGCAAAGACGAGTGCAAGGATACCGTCCGGGACCGTATCGGCACTGACCGTGATCGCGGAGAGGGTGTCGCCCCCATACCGCAGCGCATTGTCGATCAGGTTGTAGAAGACCTTCTCCAGCAAAGGGTCGGCAGACACTTCGAGGCCGGCCGGGCCAGCCTCCACGCGTATGCCCCGCAGGGGGAGTTCCGCTATCGCCATCCTGATACAGGCATCCACGCGCTGCCAGGCCGGGGCCTTCACCCCCAGGTCCTCGTAGACTTTAGTGAAGTCGATCTGGCGTGAGATCGTGTCGGCGATCGCCTGCTCTTTAACGAGATAATCCGCACGTGCCCGGGGGTCGTCACCAACTTCTTCACTAAGGAGGAGATATGCCTTGAGCCCCATCAGCTGGTTCCGGATATCGTGCCGGGTGATGCTGGAGAGGAGGTTGATCTTCCGGTTTGCCTCCGCAAGCGCAAACTCGGCCTGCTTGCGTTCCGTGATGTCCCGCAGGACGAAGAGGCCTCCCTCGGAACCGATCCCCGCCTCGCCAAGGGGCATCGCAATCACGTCGAAATACCGCGGCTGCCGGCCCCCGGGTGCAATCCGGCACTCGGCCCGTCTTCCCTCGTCCGGCAGGTTCGTTCCCCACAGGCCTTCGGGAAGCATGGGCAGGATCTCCCCGATCTCCCGGCCTATCGCGTCCCGCAGCGGCACCCCGGTAATCTGCTCGGCCGCGGGATTGAGATCGATCACCCGTGATGACCCGTTCGTCACGATCACGCCGTCCTGCATCGTGGCAATGACCTGCGTATACGCGACCGGGACGGAAGTGAACAGGTACCTGAAGAGCCCGAACGCGAGGATGAGACCCGAGATCATGAACGCGATGGGAGTGAAGTCGAGGGCCGGCAGGGGAGAGATCCGGAAGGTGCTCAGGATATTGCAGGCAAGGGGAACCTCAGCGGCGATAAGCATCAGGAGGATGGGGCGCCGGTGGTGTCCACCAGTAGCAGACAGATGGGAGATGATCAGGACGAGAGCAAGGATCGACACGAGGTAGGTGAAGGCGACCGCCAGCCAGAAGAACGGCCCGTGCCCGTGGAGCCAGATAACGGTCCCGTCGTATATCACCGGCGTGAAATCCGGGTAGTACAGGTGATGGAGCGGATTGGTGAACTCCATGAGGCAGAGCACGGCCGGGGCGGCAAAGAAGAGCGGAAGGGTCCTCAGGTTCACGTACCGTTCGCACCGGGTAAAGTACAGCACGAGAAGGAGAAACGCGACCGGGACGACCAGCATGCAGGGGACTTCGATATTATTGAAGAACAGGCCGGTATCGAGGTCCGGGCTCAGGATCTCAAAAATATACGCGTAGGTCCAGATCGTGAGGCTCGCCATAAGGAGAGTGAACGGGAGCGAGATCGGGATGTTCCGGTGGCGCCAGCCGGCAATGGCAAAGTACAGCGTGATTGTACCGGAGACCAGGTAGATGGCCACAAAGAGGAAAACGAGCAGGGAGACCGGGGGGGTCATGGCTGCAGCTTCTGAAGTGACGGCCCGGTGACGTGAGCCGGTATTCCTGCGCCGGATGCCCGGATGCCCGGCACACCGGGCAGCGGCAAGCATTTTCCGGTGGCGGTACCTGCATTGCCTTTCATCATATTTCCGGTATTTTTTCCGATACGATATTTGTTATGATCTGATATTTCGTAACTCCTGCCACATTACAAAGAAGACTCCGGACAAGGTCCCTGACGAGACACAGACCAGCTGGTGCTTCTCAAAACAATAATTCCTTCCTTCTTTTCCCGGCCACGCCGTTACGGTGAACCATATAAATCCTGCACGCCAACGTATGTGCAGTGACGACAGCGATTCTTGGTGCCGGTCTTGCCGGCCTGACTCTTGCCCGGCTCCTGCACGAGAAGGGTGAAGAAATAATCATCCTTGAAGCAGAGCCGGAGTATGGCGGGCTCTGTCGCTCGAAGATCCGGGAGGGGTTCACGTTCGATATCGGCGGGTCCCACATCATCTTCTCGCGGGACAACGAAGTCCTTGCATTCATGCGCCGGATGATCGCCGAGAACGAGCAGCGCAACAAACGGAACACAAAGATCTTCTACAAGAACCGGCACGTCAAGTACCCGTTCGAGAACGGGTTATACGAGCTCCCCCATGAAGACCGGTTTGCCTGCCTCCACGGGTTTGTCAGGAACCTGATCGCAGTCGAGAAAGGGGATGCCCGGAAGCCGGAGAACTTCCGGGAGTGGATTTACTATACCTTTGGCCCAGGCATCGCCGAGTGCTACATGGTGCCCTACAACGAAAAGATCTGGAAATATCCCACGGAGAAGATGTCGCTCCACTGGGTGGACGGGCGGATCCCCCGACCACCTGTCGAGGACATCCTCAAATCCGCGATTGGAATCGAGACCGAGGGCTATACGCACCAGGCAGTCTTCTCGTACCCGCTCGAAGGTGGGATTGAGGCGCTCGTCCGGTCCATTGCCCGACCGGTAGAAAAATTCATCCGCACCGGGTTCAGGGTCAGATCCGTGAAAAAAAACGGCGGCACCTGGCTTATCAGCAACGGAACAGAAACTCTCCGGGCCGACCGGGTGATCAGCACGATACCGGTCCAGCACCTGCTGCCCTGCCTCGAGAGCGTCCCTGCCCCGGTCCGCGAGGCATGCCAGGCACTGACCTACAACTCCCTCATCTGCGTCAACATAGGTATCAAAGGACCCATTCCGGCAATATCCTGGATGTACATTCCTGACAAGACCCTCGGCATGGCCAACCGGGTCTCGTTCCCCTCGAACTTCAGCGATCATGCGGCCCCGGAAGGCTGCAGCTCCGTTCTTGCAGAGATCACCCACCAGCCGGGAGACGAGCTCTCCGGCATCTCTGATGAGGAACTCGTCCGGGAAGTAACGGGAATGCTCGCGTCCATGCAGGTCTGCACCCCGGACAAAATCGTCTTCTCCTCAGTAGAACGCCAGCCATTTGCATATGTGGTATATGACCTCGCATACCAGCAGAATATCGCAGTTGTCAAAGACTATTGCACCGCAATCGGCATCCCTCTCGTAGGCCGGTTCTCCCAGTTTGAGTACCTGAACATGGACGGGGTCATTCGATCCGTCTTCGATTTTGTTGCACAGAACAACAATTCCTGAGCCGTTTTTGTGCATCACGCTTAATATCACTCAAGCCCAAAAATGAGAGAGGAGTCCAGAATTCCCATGATATCGGTGGTCATCCCGACTTTTAACGAGGAGGAGAATATCGCGCAGTGCCTGGTCTCGCTCTGCCACCAGACCGTTCCCCGGAGCGAGTACGAGATCATCGTTGTCGATGGCGGTTCAAAGGACGCCACCTGTGAGATAGCCCGGAAATATGCGGACCTGGTCTTCACCCAGACCAGCAGGAAGGTTGGCGGGGCCCGGAACGATGGCGTGAACGCGGCCAAAGGCGAAATTATTGCAACAACGGATGCGGACTGCATCCTCCCGTCTCACTGGATCAAGCGGATCGGCGAAGATTTCAAAAACCCCGCACTGGTGCAGCTGTACGGCCCGGTATACCCGATCGAAGAGGGGCTCAGGAACAAATTCTCGCTCTTCCTCGCAAACAGCTTCTCCCGGATCGGCTACTACAGCCAGACTTTCTATTACACGCTCGGGTGCAACACCGCGTTCCGGAAAGACGCGTTTCTCAGGGCGGGCATGTACCGCTGCATCGATGCCGGTGACGATCTCGAGATCGCGATGCGGCTCAAGGATCTCGGTTCGATTAAGTTCGACGAGAAACTCAAGGTCGGGTTCTCTATGCGCCGCTATAAGCAGTTTGGCACCATGCAGTCCATTTACGAATGGATCTCCATAGTTTCTGATGGTGGCGAGAGCGCGAAATACTCCTATACCCAGAAGAAATACAAATGATCTGCATCCCCCGGTTCCCGGAACGATCTCCCCCTCCATGACACAGAAATCCGATTCCCCCGGCATCGCACCGGACAGCACGGTGAAGAGGCAGATCGAGGCATTTGACCGGAGTGCCTTCGCTCTTTTGCTGGGCATGCAGGTCACCGAGGCCCGCGATGGCTACGCGCGGGTCACCATGCCATGTTCTGGCAAGAATAATGCCCACGGCGTTGCCCACGGGGGGGCAATCTTCTCGCTCGCGGATCATGCGTTCGGGGTTGCAGCAAACTGTAATGGGATCGACCGGGTTGCAGTCTCAGTGCACATCCAGTACCTCGTCCCTGCAACCGGGGACCTCGTGGCAGTTGCGAACCGGGTAGCTGACAACGGGAAGTACTCCACGTACCGGGTCATCGTATACGACGGCGAGAGGATGGTCGCCGCATTCGATGGCGTTGCGCTCATGGTCTCGGCATAACCTCACACCCTCTGCAAATTCTTCGTTTTTTCAGATTTCCTGCCATCATAGCAATTCTTTTATCGGGCATGCACCAACAGTCATTTCATGACAGAAGTCCGGCAAAAACCAGACCCGCTCCGGCTCGCCTCTGCAGTACTCCTTGGCGGCATGGTCGGCGTAATCCTCTTTCTCATTGTCGCTTTGATCATCGGGTTCTTCAACAACAGCATGGGAATGAACATCCCGCTCAACCTGCTGGCTCTCGAAAATATAACGAGCGTGATCCTGCTCGTCATCTTCATTCTGGCCAGTATCGGATGGTTTGTCCACCTTGTCCTGGTCACGCCGCCAACAGAAGCAGAGGAACCAGGAGAGCCAGACGACACAGATGACGACTGATGCAGGCCGGGATTCTCCGGAATATCCTTAATTCCCTTTTTTGATAGTACCGGAATACCGGCCTTTTATTCACCGGGACTGCCAGATACTCCGGTATGACTGTAGAAAAAGATGCTCTCGACACAGTAGCCGGACTGATGATCCTTGCGGCCCGCACAGCTCCAAAAGCGAGAGGCCAGGATACCCTCCTGTATAAAGTGCTCACGACCGGGGAGATCGCGGCAATCTCTGCCTGGCTTGCAAAAGAGGGAAAGGCACGGGATCTTGCCTTCTTTATCCGGGACTCAAAGAACTTTGCCGGGTCGGAAGCCTGCGTGCTCATCGGGGTGAAAGGAAATGAACCGGTCGGCATCAACTGCGGTGCGTGCGGTTTTGGAACCTGCACAGAGTACACAAAGGATTACGCGAAAAGGAAACATCCTGGTACCGATTACACAGGTCCGAACTGTGCGGTCCGGATGACCGATCTCGGGATTGCCGCAGGTTCGGCCGTGAAGACTGCCCAGATCCACAACGTGGACAACCGGCTCATGTTCACCGGCGGCGTGGCAGCGCTGTACCTCGGCTTCTTTGGCGAGGAATGCACAGTCGCTTATGCGATCCCACTCTCGGCTACGGGCAAGAACATCTTCTTTGACCGGGAACTGAAGAAATAAATTCCCGGTCTCTTTTTGTACTGACGTTTCCGGCATACACCGAACCATCTATTCATGTGACCCTGAAAAAGACCGGAGGGTGCGTTTCATGATCCGTTGCCGGAAGGGAACACGGGCCGGTGCCTGACTAAAAGTGATCCCTGTAATTGTCTTGCCGGATTCTTCCGGAACAAAAGATCACAACCATTTTATCTCCGGCCCCTGACAGTGAATGTATCTATGCCGATCATGAAGATACGTGGCGGCGATCTCGATCTCGTAGAGTACGAGTTCAAGGCGTTTGCCCCGGGAACAGATCTCAAGACACTGGGGCTTGAGAAGAAGAAGTTTGCCTTAAAACCAGTGACAGGAACCGTTCATGTCAGGGCACCCGCCCGTATCCACCTTACGGTGCTTGACATGAACAGGTTTGCGCCGGATCACCCGGGCGGGGGTGGCATCGGGTTTGCAATCCAGTGCTACTGCACGGCAGAAGCCGAATGCACGAAAAAGGAGATCGTCATCGACTATAACCGGGCGCCGATTGTCCGGAACTTCGTGGCGGTTTTCAGGAAAGCTGTGGGATATACCGGGGGGTTCCGGATAAAAATTACAGACCATGAGCACAAACACGTAGGACTCGGCTCAACCAGCACGGTGATGATCGCCGTTGCGACCGCAATGAACGAAGCGGTCGGTTGCCCGCTCTCCACCACGCAGCTCCGCCACCTGATCGGGCACAATTACGTAGAGGAGACCGCGGACGGCAGGATCGCCTTCGGGTTTGAAACCGGCGTAGGGCCGGCCGTGAGTGTTCATGGCGGGATGGCAGTGATGGGCGACGAACTCTCCCTCGCTTACCACCACCCGTTCGCGGAAGGCAGGAACGTCTTCATCATCATCCCGCCCACGGACATCTCCTCTGCCGGCACGCAGGAGTTCGATCTCCTGATGAACAAGGCCCGCACCCTCGATTACCGGGACCGCGAGCTCAAGGCCTACCTCTTCCTCATGGATCTCGTCCCTGCACTGGAGAAAGACGATCTCAGGAAAGCTGGCGACGTGATCTGGGAGATAGAGTTCCGGGGTTCGAAGCGGGCCGAGGTGGAGCACCATAGTTTCGAGATCTACCATCACATGAGCCAGCTTCGGGAGAAGAAACTGGAATTTGTCGGGATGAGTTCAGTTGGCCCGTCAATCGCCGTGGTCACGGAACTGGACAGGAAAGCCGTGGAGAAGCTGATCAAACCGCTCGGCCTCAAAATTGCCATCGCCACCGAAGTTGACAACAAGGGACTTGTCATCACGAGGAAGAAATAATTTTTTTATCTGAGGACCCTGATCCCGCCGGCAGGACGGCGAGAACCCGGAGAAATAAAGTAAACCTGAGGGCCCTTATTCCTTATCTTCTTCAGCAGGTTTTCTGCAGCAATAAGAAGAGATTATACCCCATGCAATGAAAAGCGCGGTTACAGCAGTGACGATAAGGACCCCGATCAGCAGGAAACCCATATTCTCCTGCACGACAGGAAACATTCCTATATAGTACCCGGCAAGCACCACCACGAGCGTCCATGCCGTTGCGCCGAGAATATTATAGAACAGGAACCGGTAGTATTGCATTGACCCCACACCGGCAAGGAAGGGTGCAAAGCTCCGCACGACCGGCACGAACCGGGAAACGAAGATGGTAGTGCCACCGTATTTTTCATAGAAACCGTAGGTTTTGTCAATGTACTCCTTTTTTACCAGGTCCGGGAACCGTTCGAGAAAGACATGGATCCCGACGTAGTTGCCGATCCAGTAATTGATGGTATCGCCAAGTACAGCACCGGCAATAATTGCGACAACCAGCCACCAGAGGTCGAGGATCCCGCTCGCGGCAGCCGCACCGGCAACAAACAGCAGTGAGTCACCGGGCAGGAACGGCATGATGACAAAACCGGTTTCCAGGAATATGATACAGAACAGGAGAAGATACGTCCACATCCCGTACTCATGCACAACGGCGGTGAAATGCCGATCAAGATGCAACATAAGGGGTATAATGGATTCGATCATATCTTCCGGTACTATGCACCCCGGGCATATATTAACCTGAGGAGATAGGCGGGTTTTTGTCGTGACAGGGCAAAGAGAAAATACTTAACGACTCCCGTATCGTACAGATATCTGATAATATCCGGCATGAAATACACCGGCCGCGTTCAACAGTCCGAATATGTACAGGAGGGAATATACTTCATGACACTGACACATTCACGCACCCCGCGCTGTGCACTTATTCTTGTCTGCATGGCGCTGCTGCTTGCCGGTCCGGTCCATGCATTTACTGCCAGTTCACTGGATATCACGGTCGATAAGAATGGCGATGCTGTTGCCATCTTCCGTTTCACGCTCGATGGCCTGATTGAGAATGCGATCCCCCAGTCCGTTCTGCAGGATCAGCTGCAGAAAGGACTTACGACCAGCAATGATCCCCCCCAACTCATCTCGATGGACCGGTCCAGCGCCACCCTCCTCTTAAAAAATTTCTCGGATGTATCAGATGTCCCTACCGGAACACAGTACCAGACCGCCACCATGGACTTCACAAAAGCGGAGATTGCCCTGAAAAATTCCGCGGTCAGCAGCGTAATCACTGCGGATTTCTCCCCGGCAGTTGTCACGGTGACCTTCCCGGACAATTATACCAAGGAGCTGGATAATGTCAATGATCTCCCGGCAATCACTCATATCATCATCGATCCCTCAAAACAGCAGGCAGTCGCGGACCGGTTAAAATATGGTGCGGTAAAGGTCATCTCATCACCATCAACCATCAAGGTATACATGGACGGCACCTATACCGGTGATGCACCCGCCACATTTTCCGATATCGCCCCGGGTACGCACTCCCTGAACTTCCAGAAGGATGGGTATACCCCCGTGACAGAAACGATCAATATCACCGGTGGGCAGACCCTCCAGATCTCGGTCTTCCTTGCCACGATCCCAACGACCCCGACGCCCAACGCCCCCGGGTTTCCAGGTATTCTTGCAGGAGTTGCCCTGGCAATCTGCGTAATAGTGCGGATGAAAAGATAGAAGAGGAAGAAATCATTTTCCGGATAGTTAGTCCGTTTTGAAAAAATAATTAAAAATTTCCCTTTTTCCATGTGCAGGAACAGTGGTTCAGAATTCTCACGTTTTCTAAAGAGCAACGCCCCCACGACGAAGCGGTGCGGAGGCCTCCTAAGAGAATGGGCTGACTTGCCATGAATTGATGCTATTGAAAAATTACCGGAATTTCCCGCTTGCTACTCTGCTTGCTACTCTTCTGGCACCTGCCAGCGCTGTTAAGATAAGCACCACAAGGAGTATTGGCCTGGGTGCTGGTGTAACCTGTACCAGGAGAACGGCAGACATGCACAGGAGCAGGATCACTCTTTGCGTAGTTCATGTGGTCGTTGTTTTTCATGGAGCACATCAGTGCGTGGATGATAAAAGATTTCAAAATGCGAAAAAGAATCAGGTTTTTTTGACAAAGACGGCATTGATCTCCGATCGTACATACGCCGTTCCCATCACCCGCATCGGCCAGGTACAGGTATCCACGGATTCTGCAACAAACCCTTTGAAGAGATCCACAACTTCCAGCACGGTAAAATAGTGGGTCTGGATCCCGGTTCCCCGTAAAAACGTCCCGGGCTCAGTCTCCCTCCCCCGGCCATACCGGAAGTCGTGGGTGGAAAAATCCCGGAAAAAGATCTGCCCCCCGGCCCGGATCACACGGCAGAGTTCCTGGAGGGCAATGGCCCTGTCCGCAACGGACTGGTGACCGAGCACATGGAACGCGAACATGGCATCAAATGATCCGGAACAAAACGGCATCTGCCGGACATCCGCGACGGCAAGGTTGCCTTCCTGCATCCCGGGGAATACCTGCTGTGCCAGGTGTGTTGCGTGAGGCGACAGGTCAATCCCGGTCACGTTCCATCCCTGATGGCTCATAGCGGACAGCGTCTTGCCATTGCCACATCCGAGTTCCAGGACCTGTGCATGGATAGGGAGTACCGGCAGGGAGTGCACTGCCCCTCCCCAGAGGGCCCCCCGTGCGGAATAATTCTCCTCCCAACGTTCCTCACCTCCCGGCATCCCGACCCTACCCTACCTGTCCTCTTAACATAGGTAATCCCGGCAAATACATGTATCGACGTGGGAGAGCCGTTATGACAAGGAATAGTGAATTTTTTATCCCAAAAAAACGTACGGTCTTTACAGGCAAATCTACCAAAGCACTCATATAACTGCATATGATAACATATACTAAGACTGACGTTCAGACGAACAATTCACGGGATATCCTTGCTGCTCGGATTCTTTTACTGCAAAAAAACCGTTGACGGGGCAGAGCCATGACGGAAGTGGTCTATCACGAGTACCAGAAGGTGGACAAGAATCATATCGATCATTCGTACCTCGTGGATGTCGGCGACGAGATCGAGATCCAGCAGGTCATGGAATACAAGTGGAAAGTCTTCGACAGTGTTATCTTAAAACCACCCCACCCGAAAACCCGTTTCTTCGAACTTATGATCAAGGAGTTCCGGGAAGGCGAAACCTCCCTTATCGATGATCTCCAGGTGTACCCGGTGATGGCGTTCAGGGCACCCGATTTTAAGATTCTTGGCCTGACACTGAAGCGGGGAGACTGGCACATCGCCGAGCGGATCTATAAAAAAGCCAATACTACGGAGATCCAATGGATCTACACCGATGATTTTCATCTCTTCGCTATCACGCATGCTCAGGACCAGCTTGACATGATGGTGGACCAGATCGTCGGGAAGATCGATGAGATCGCCACCTCTATCAAGACCGGGTACAGGGTTTATTCCCACATGGAGAACCAGCGGATGCGACGTGAAGCTTTCGATGCGGTCATCGAGAGCCAGAGCGGTATCACCATCAACAAGACCGCGATATTAAAGCATCCCGAATTCCAGCTGATCGCAGAACTCGGCGAAGGAGACCGTAAGAAGATGCAGGACGAGATCCTGCGGGACCTCGTCGCACTCGGGGCAACCCTGGACACCTTTGGCGGGTCCAACAAGATCGTGGCGAAAATCGAGATCCCGGCAAAGACCGATATCAGCAGCCAGATCTCGCATATCGAAGAGCTCCAGGACCTCGGCTGGCTCTTTGAATAACTGTTTTAACGGGGGAAATACTCCGGCCTGCCCGGGATGTACAGGGCCGATGCGTATTCCTCGATAAAGTCCGCATCCACCAGCAGGTCGATGTAGACCATCTTCCGTGCGACGTTCTGTGCATCCTGCCGTTTCATCCGGGAGACAAGAACCGCTGCTGCCCCGGAAAGAGACCCGTTGCCAATCTGGTGGAATGTGGCCTGGAAAAAATCCGGGATGATACCGAACTTCACAATTTTTGCCGTATCTGCATAGGCACCAAACGCCCCGGCAAGGTATACGTGCCGCACATCGCCGACGCGGACCCGGTATTTATTCAGGAGTACACCAATGGAACCGCAGACAGCCGCCTTGGAATCCATCAGGTACGCCATATCATCGCGGGTGATCACGATATCCCGGCCCGTGGCTGTCTGTCCTTTGCCCACAAGGACAAATTCAAGACCATCATCCCCGGTCCCGGTTTCATTCCCCGCACGCTGCCGGACACCGGGTCGTCCATCTACCAGCTTGCCGGTAAAATCCAGTATACCGGCCCCGACCATCGCAGCCGCGGCATCGATGATGCCGGATCCACAAATCCCTTTTGGAGGTTCATTGCCAATCGTAGTCCATGAGACATTCCCCGTGTCGGGATCGATCGTGACATGATCGATAGCACCCTTCATCGCCCGGAGACCGGATGATATCCCGGCACCTTCGAATGCGGGGCCCGATGCACAGGATACCGATGCCATCCACTCAGCATTGCCAAGGATCACCTCGCCATTGGTACCGAGGTCCACGACAAGTGACAGTTCATGGGATGCATACATGCCGGAGGCCACAGTATCCCCGACCGCATCGCCTCCGATGAACCGGCTGACGTCAGGAAGGCACCAGACACAGGCTTCTTTATGGACCCGCAGGCCAAGCGTCCGGGCTTTCACAACTGAAGGGGTGCGGGGAATATCGGCATTCGCGATCTCAAGGATACCCGGCTCATATCCAAGCAGGAGATAATGCATTACCGTGTTTCCTGCAACACAGACATCGTTGATCTCATCCTGTTGAATACCGGCTGCCGAGACCAGCTGGCTGATGACTGCATTGATGCTCTCGGTTGCCGCGAGCTGGAGCTGGGCACGCCCCCCGGGCCGCTTGGCAGCAGCAATCCGGGTCAGCAGTTCTTCGCCATAGGTGATCTGCCGGTTCAGTGCCGAGGCCTCTCCACAGGCCTCTCCCGTGAGAAGGTTGACGAGGAGGCCGACAACCGTCGTGGTGCCAAGATCGACGGCAAGACCATAATTTCTCCCGGTCGTGTCGCCGGGTTCGATCTTCATTACTTCCGGGTAGCCAGTGGACCGGGTGATCGTAACCGTCATGGGTTCGGTACTTCCTGCCATGAGATCGTGCTGCTCCCGGGTCATATGAGGACGCGGGCCGGTATAGTCCGCAAGTTTCAGGGATCGTTGGCCGGAAGATTCGTAGCCGGCCGGGGCAGTGACGAGCAGATGTTTTGTGACCGAGAGAGAGAGATCACGTGATCCACCAACGTATGTCAGCAGGATCTTCGGGGAATCGATCCGGCTCTCGACAGGAATGATGAACTCGCAGGGACCGAGCACATGAGTCTGGCAGGCACGACAGTAGTGCCGGGAAATTTCTTCGGGCGTGAGACCCTTCAGGGATTCCGGGGACCCGGCATCGCAATCCCCCAGAACATGAATCACCCTGCACTTGTTGCACTCCCCTTTCCCCCCACAGATACTCTCGACCTGTATCCCCGCGGACCGGATTGCCTCAAGGACCGTGGTTCTCCCGGTAACCAACGCATCTTTTTCCATCGGGTGGAAGAGCACACGGATCAGATCAGCCATTATTCATCCTTTTGTTACCGGTGCCGCGGCATCTCTTCTTTTAAGAGTGCGGCCCATCAGCCATTGCAGATGATTTCATCCGCCGACACTATGTATATTCGTTTTCAGGCAGCCAGCGTTCCCTGAGAAACTGCGGGATCCCGGACGAATCCTTGGGGCCTACCAGGATCTTCCAGCCGGTGGCTTCCTCAGTCTCCCCACTCAGCCGGGCAGCAAGACCCGGTATGATCAGGGTCGTGTGACTGACCAGGCTGCCGACATCGTAATTTTTCAGTGCATGGGAGATCGAATCGGCGGTAAAATACCGGCCTGCCACGGCACTTTCCACGCTCATCCCCCCGGTGTCGACTACGATCAGGTAACAGTCAAGATTTGCTGCCTTGATATCTGACTCAACAGTGAAGTACGTCAGGGCATAATTGGTAGTGATGAGAACCGGTGAGTGCGGGTCGGGCCGGCCAAAGGTCTTCACGCCGGCCTCAACAGTGACCGGTTTTCGCGGGTCCGTGTAGAGGTTGAAGCGCCAGATCAACTGTGGCAGGAGCACCCAGCCATCCATACTGTGCATGATGAGCATGTCCGCGTACCGGGAGAGGAGGATAGAGGCAGTGATCGCTTCTTTCCACTTGAGCACGTCTTCCGATAGTTCTGCACCGGTCCAGACCGTGAGCGGCACGCCCAGCAGCGGGAACCCGAACAGTTCGTCGAACTGTTTGCAGGCAGCGGCCCGGATCTCCGTGAAATTCGATACCGTATCTGACAGCCCGTCGTCAGGGAACGTACCCGGGTCGAGGACGAGATCGTGCAGGCCGTACTCCATGAGGGTCCGGACAAGAGAACGGAGCAGGGCAGGGTTACCCGGGGCAAAGACGGCAAGTGGCACCTTGTGGGCAAGCGCGATCTCGGCCATCTGCTTCCAGTTCGTTTCCGTTGCCGCATACATCAACGGACGCCGTCGGCTCACTTCGGAGAGGCCGGCCTGCATAACTGCAGGATCCAGCGTGCAGAGGATCAGGGGCAGGGTGCTTGTCGCCGCAACGCGCTGAACCGCCCGGCTGAATGTCGCAGGATCTCCGGATACCGAGCGGATGGCAATCGCGTTCAGTACGAGCGTGCGGCCTATGTAATTATAGGAGAACTGCTCGATATGCCGGATCCGTTCGAGCAGTTCCGCTTCCGGCATGAGATCGTGCACGTCGATTGCGATGGGCGACGGGTTATGGTAGGTGAAGTCGTGTCTCTGGAGCACGTACTTTCCTCCGAGCATAATAGCACGGTCGCCGGTCCCTATCGTGACCGTGCGTACGGGCGGGGCCATCAGGTGAGAAAGGTTCTCGAGGGCATCCTGGTACTCGAGGGTATGGAGCGGCGGGCAGTCCGCAAGCATCAGTTCGCCATTGACGAGACGCGTGGCAAACGCCATGCAGTTTGCCTCCCGGCACTCCCCGCAGTTCGTCTTCGGCAGCAGCTTGTAGGCATCGATCGGGCTGATCTCCTTGATGCTCTTGCGTTTCTTCTCATGAGTCGTAGTGTCAGGGCTCACAGGCGTACCCCCACCCAGTCCGCAATCTGGTCCGGCGATGCGGTGCCGGTCTTGCCGAGACGGGGGATCAGGTCCCTGAGGGTCAGGACTGCTGCCGGGTGCATCATCAGGAAGAGATCGATCCCTGCTAGGAGAAGGGTTAAGGCATTGATCGTCTCCCAGACCGGTCCGCGGAGCTCCCTTGAGCCGAATACCGGGGGCATCTTCATCCATGCCTCCCGTGCCGCCCAGGCGTTGGTGGCAGCGGATATCACGGGGTGAGCGAGCTCGTTGTCACCCATGAGCGCTGCGTACCGGGCCCGCTCGTGAATGGTGAACGAGTATTCAAGACCGTAGCCGAGGGCCACGGTGGTCAGGTCCATCACGACCTGCTCCGGGGGGATGAACTCGTAAAGACGCCGGTTGAGTTCCTTGGCATTGTTCAGGTCAAGACCCGTGAAGGCGAGGAGCACGTGGCCGTGATCCTTTGCGGCCGTGGCAACCGGGCCAAGGGTTTTTGATGTGGCCATATCAAGTGTCACGGAGTTGATAAGCAGCCGTTCGCCTTCTGCCATTGCGGCCACGGCCCTGAAGACCTCGGCATCCTTTTTCGGATCGCCGCACCCACCGATGATGAGCGGGACGTCGACGGCCTGGAGAATGTCTTCAACGGTCTTCACGGCCGTGGCAGGGGATGCATTCCGGAAGAGGGGGTCGGTGCTCATCAGATGGATGGTCACCACATCAGCCCCGAACTTCTTCACGTTCATCTTCGCCCATTCAGCCGGGTCGTCCATCACCTCGGCCACGTTCTCGCGGAGCACCTTGGGGAGGTTAACCGGCATGTCGAAGACGTCAAGCGAGATGACCGGGGCGTGAAGCGGAGGGTGTGAGCGATCGAAGTAGGCAGGCGTTGTCGCGCCCCCAATGGTAACGGAGTGCGACCGGCTGCCGCCCTCGGCCCGCGTTGCCCCGAGGGTGACCTCGCGGATCTTCCCGGGAAAGGAATATGACTTTGGCGTATAGGGTTCCCGGATCAGCTCGACGGGTTTTGCCGGGACGGGATGTGCCGGGACTGCATGTCCATGATTCGGTGTACCAAAGCCGGACGTGGGGATGAAGAGCTCGAGGTCCCCGATCTCCATGGAGAAATTGTCCAGCTCGACCTGGTGAACACCGTTGAGGAGTTCACGAAGATGGGGCGCAAACGCTATTATCTGGTCGGCAGTGATCGCCGGTTTACTGTTTTTTCCCGTCATGGTGTCCACCTCCTTGCGGCGATGCCGGTTTTATGGGTTGTATGATCACTTTTTCAGCCGTGATCTTCGCGTTCTTGAGGATGATCCGGAACCCGCCGGCTGTAATGGGGATGTCGCCACCGGAGAAGACGGAAATGGGGGATCCCGTTGCACCGGTGGGCTTTGCTTCAGCATCCCACCGGGCCGTGACCGGGTGGCGGTGATCCTTGAGAAAGACCCGCAGCTCCTCGATCGTTCCCACGTCTTTTTCTGTGGCGATTGACTGGTAGACCGAGGACGGGATATAATCCTTCAGCCGCTCTTTTATTTCGTGCGGCATCCAGACCACCCGCTCCCAGCCCCCGTCGGCATGCATAAACTTCGTGGAACGCATGTACTCGATCGAGATCCCGTGAAAGCCGTCGATCTGCCGACCGCCGGCAGTGGAGTCGGCCATGGTGGAAAAAGCAAGGCCGTTCACGGTCACGTCCCGGAACCCGCGGAGAACAAGCCCGAAGCCATCTACTTCCGGGATATAGAACGCGATACCCTCGAAACATCCGCAGGATGTATGCGGGTAGCCGAAGGCTGAATACAGGTAGACCCGGTTCACCTCGCCCATGGAGCGCTTCTTGGCGCTCTCATTGATGCCCGTGTACTCCCCTCTCTCCGGATCGATGCACTGGCCCTTGTCGATGGCAAAGATCGGCCCCTTGGGATCGATACCGGCAGCAGCCCTGCCGTCAAACCAGCTGATTGCACCGCAGTTCGCATAGCGCTGGGGAGTGATGACGCAGACATGGGTAGGGGCAAACGACTGGCAGAGAGCACAGCCGTAAAACGTGTCTACTTCCTCGTCGGATAGGCCCCGGGCACGGGCATCCCGGGTCTCGTAGGTCCGCATTGCATCCTCGTACAGGGGATGGATCGCCCCGGAGTCGGTGATGAAGCTGATCTGGATCTTCTCGATGATAGGCAGTTCGTTCCGGAAAAGTTCCTGCATCACTTCGCCAACAAGCCGGAAAGATGTGAGCCCTTTCTTATAGGATTTTTTCGAGAGCCGCATCCAGATGTCGTACCGCTGGTTGAGGTGCATGAACCCTTCGATGTAATTGCAGTATTCATGGATCCTGCGCTCTACCACGCCTTCGAGATCAGGCTCGACTTTCGCACCGGCAATCTCGACGAGGATCCCGAGAGGGTAATGTTTTCCTTCTTCCATTGAGGAAAGATCAGGACCGATGATAGTGATGGCACCATCCGTGATCTGATCGGCAGGCCGTACACGGACAATCTCGAACTTCTCTTTCTCTGCAGGGCCGCCGAGTTCGATCTGCATGTCGTTCTTGCGGACGCGCTCCCCTTCATGGACAAGGCCTACTTCGACCGGGATATGCTCAAACATGGTGTGCTCCGTTAGTCCCCGAGGTTCGTGACGATCCCCTTGAGGTTTGCCGCCCAGTCTTTTATCGTACTATTCGGGAATGACCAGCTCGCATTGGGCTGGTACACGCAATCGAGAGTCATGGTCTTGACCCCGGGCGCAAAGTGCTTGAGCCCGGAGAGGATGGTCCATTCCATGGAATAGGGAAGGCCGACAAAGATCGCAAGATCATAGGATTCTTTCCCGTCAAGGCCTTTCCATTCGGGATCGGTCAGCCGGTTGCTGATATCGATCGCCGACATGATCGCAGCCGGTTCATATTCCCGGGCAAGGAACTCCTTGTTGGTGCTGGCACTGACAACGATCGGGATCTTTCCTTTACGGGCAAGTTCGATAAGGCAATCGATCAGGTAGTTGCCCTCGACCTCATACTCGATTATGCCGTGGCCCACGATCATGATAGGGCGTTTTGCCCTGCGGATCATCGCATCGGCAATATCCGGCTTGATGATGAGGGAGGCCTTCTTCGGCCCGGGGATCTCCGCGGTCTGCCAGGATTCGTTCAGGGGCATTGCGATCACACCTTCTTCTTATGAACCATGCGGGTCAGGAGCGTCGGGTCAGGAATCATACCCTCTTTCCAGCCATGCTCGTCAAGGTGGATGACAATTTCGTCCTTCATGGTCAGAGGGATATCAGACGGGGTCCGGACAAGCCGGTACACATCCGGGGGGATACCACCGACCAGTCGCTTGTGGAGATCGATATAATTGGCCAGCTTATTGGCCCGGCCCTTGCCCGTGTCATTGGGGCGCATAGTCAGTTTTGCCACCATGACCATTGCTTCTTCCTTGGTCTCCGCCGCAAAGAAGAGGTGCTCGGGCACAGGTCCGCCATAGACGCTCTCGCCGGTCCGGGCGTCGGTAACAAACCAGTCGGCATCTTTATCGGCACGGCCAAGGAGCATGCGCCGGTATTTTGTACCGTGGGGGCCGACAACCACGGGGATCCCAAGGCGCCAGAACCCGGCTGCGATCGCCAATGCCTTCTGGGACATCGCGCCCCATGCTACGCCGACCGCACCGACCCGGTTATGGACATAGTCGGCAATCTCCTCGTAATTACCCCGCAGGGGACGCTTTGCAAAGATGCTGGCAATCTTGATAGCCGCACCAGCGATATGGGCATTGGATACGCAGGAGCCGACATTCACAATGCCGCCTGCTTCAAAAGCTCCCGAATACTGCTCGTAGGCAGTCTTGCCATCTTCATTGCGGTACATACCCGCTGACATTGCGGAGCAGCCGGAAGTACAGACAATATAACGGCGCTTGGCAAACTCCATGCACATCTCAGCTACTTCCCGTGAGCCCTTCGGGTAATTCGCACAGCCGACAAAGGCAACGATACCGGGGATCTCTCCAAGAACAATCGGTCCGCCGACCTTGCGGATCTCGACATCCTGGATCGCACCCCGTCCGGTCCGGATGCAGTAGGTCTCTTCCCGGGTCTTCCGGTCTGCAGCGGCTACAATGAGACTGTGTATTGGGATCTTCTGGGTACAGGCCGGCTCGCATCTCCCGCAGCCAAGACAGTCATCGTACAGTTCATCGAGCAGGGAGAGATTTCCCCCGGCTGCGGCTTTTACGGCCTGGGCGACCGGGAGGTCATTGGGACATGCCCGCCGGCAGAGCATGCACTGGGTGCATTTCTTTGCCCAGTCGGTCAGCTGGTGGGAGGTAGGCAGGGCCGAATGCTTCTTCCGCTTCGGTGCAATGGCCTGTGCAACCCTGGTTGCAACCTCCCCGACCTTCACCGTATCAAGGATAAGGGCGCCGGGAACGGTCCCGTTCACGAATCCTTCCACGATATCGTCAACCGCATCCGCAGTGCGATCGGGCAGCCCGAGACAATTTTTTTCGCTCGTCGCGATGAGCGGGGTATGGATGTGTGCCGCTTCCTGCAGGGTATCGGTCCGTACACACTGCTCATCGACAACAATCACATCCGGCACGCCGCTCCGGATATAGCGCAGCTGCCATGAGATGGGACCGATGATCTTTGCCTTGTCCGAATAGCGCGTGAGATCGAGGGCTGTGCAGCAGATACCAGTCACTTCGACCGAGGAAGAGAGCCCATTGTCCCTCAGGTAATCAATGATCGCGGCAGCAGGGGGTACGTTATGGCCGATGACAAGGATAACGGGCTTTGATATATCGACAGTTCCCAGACCAAGATCGGCGAGCGGGGTTTCCGGCTCGGCCCGGGGAAAACCAAGGGCTGATACCTGTGCGATATCCGCAACTTCCATGCCAAGATGGTCGATCATGCCCGCGTGGAAAACCTTGGATTCAAAATCAAGGTTGTTGCCTTCCTGGCCGGTGTGAGTCACCGCAAGAAGCTGGGTGATCTGGTTCTCACAGTAATCCAGCACTGGCTCAAGGTCACCAAGGGTCTCCGGTTTGATACCGGTGACAAGCCGGGTGATCGGTGCTTCCACTTCCACGCCAACCCCGCCAACATTGATAGGGCAGTCCCGGCCGGACCGCTCGATCACATAGTTGAGCAAATCCCGGGCATGGCTGGTGTGGGTGGCAGCCCCGATGCAGGCCGTGATGAGCACGGTCCGGGACTGCTGGGCAGGCATCGAGATCCCGCAGGCCCCGCGTTTTGTTCCCGTCAGGTCGCATTTGCCGTACGTGCAGAGGCAGCAAAGGTCACAAAAGGGCATGTAAAACGGTTTATACCGGGCTAGGAGTTTCTGGTCCCAGGGCCGCAGGGTAGTGAGAGAAGGGAACGGTGTCGGGCCCATCGGTTCGTCCCATCGCTCCTGGTTGATCGCACCGATCGTGATGCTGAGATCCCGGAACTGTGCAAGATCGGATTTGATCTCCTTGATCCTGAAATGGACTCCCTTTCTGTTCACTACGATGCCACCCTTTGAATTCATCTATACATTGAGGGATAAGCAAAATAAGGTTTGTGAAGTGGGCAGGGAGAATTAATTGTTCAACCGTGACATCCGATGCGGGTGGGCGCATTTTTTATTTACCCGTTTACAGGGTGCCGGCAAGAGAATCGAGCATGGCGGCGATTGAGCGGTAGGCTGGGAGATCCAAGGGAAGATCCAGCAGGGATTTGCCGGCAAGGACCTGTTCTGCCACACGGGGGTCTGCGGCAATTTTTCCCAGGTAGGGGAGGCCGGTCTCGGCAGCGGCACGGGAATCGAGTTCTGCCGGGAACCCATAACCCCCGACCACATAGAGCCGGTTGAACCGGATTCCCACTTCCCCGATGACACGGTGCGCCCGGCGCACATGGGCAAAGGATTTATTCGAAGGGCCCATCACATCGAAGATCGTGTCCACGTCACTTGCGATCTTCCGGTTCAGATGCTCGAGCCCGCCAGGAGAGTCGATCAGGATATACCGGTACTGCCGGGTAATGGAAGAGAGTGCGTTCTTGAGCGCAGCATCCGGCATGCAGTAACATCCTTCGATCCATTTCGTCCCCACCGACAGGAGATCGAACTGCTTTCCCTCATAGAGCCCCTCCTGCCAGATCCGGTTCTCGATCCGGGTTGACGGGGGGATGCCGATAGTAGTGCCACCGGTTGTGATAAATGTCTCCGAGAGCAGTTCCGCAATGGTCTTCTTCCCGACAGCATCCAGGTCTACACCCACCATCTCTGCCAGGTTCTGGTCAGGGTCGGCATCCACAAGAAGCAGGGGTGTCGCCCCTGTATCGATGAAGTACCGGGCCATGAGAGAGACAAAACTCGTTTTGCCGGTACCGCCCCTGCCCATGGTTACAAAGGTCTTTGTCATGACGGATCTCGTCTCATCAGGATTGCGGGGCAACCCGGCATCATGCCAGCCCCCGCAGTTTCTTTGCAAGTTCCCCGATCGCTTTGATCGCAGAGGAGGCGGATCGATCCAGCGGTTCTCCGGTCATACCGGCATCAGCCACCAGCGGGTCAAACGGCAGCTGTGCAATCACGTTGAGGTTGTGCTGTTCAGCGAATAGCCGGACTGCTGCTTCCTGCCGATCGTCCGCGATCCGGTTGGAGACAAGCCCGATGGTCCGGATCCCGGATTCCTGCGCCAGCCGGCAGATGTTCGCGGCAGTCTCAAGGGATTTCAGGTTCGCATCCGTCACGACAAGGAGGATCTCAACATGCTCCGCCGTTCCCCGGCCCAGGTGTTCGATCCCGGCCTCCATATCGAGAATCACCACCTCATCACGCTCCACCACAAGGTGGCGCATCAATGCCCTGACTACGGAGTGCGCCGGGCATGCACAGCCGGACCCCATCGCTTTCACCGTCCCCATGACCAGGAGGCTGGCACCGGACGGAGTGGGAACCGCGTACCTGCTGATGATATCGTCCACCGTGAACGAGAGCCGGAAGACCCCGGAATAGTTGGTACCGGTCTTCAGCCGTACCAGTTCTTCGTTCTCTGCAACCGGGACGATCGCTTTCGCCTGTTCCGCAGATAGCCCAAGGGTCAGGGCAAGGTTGGGAGATGAATCGGCATCGATGGCGATTACCGGGTGGCCTGCGAGCACGAACTCCCCGGCAAGGCTGCCGGCAAAGAAGGTCTTTCCCACACCACCTTTTCCACAGACTGCGATCTTCATCCCCAGCGCCCTGCCATCAGGTACCGTTTTCCTGGATGATAGATTATTGCATCGCGGACATTCTTCTTCATCCAGTGATTGGTTTTTGGGGTCCCGGTGCCGGGTCGCATTGCCAGTTCCGGGATGCATAAAATCATACAGGGGTTTTTTATCCTCCGGTAAAATACCGTATAATGCTCAGGTCCACAATGACCAGATCCCTGGAGGCAGGTGAATTCCCGGCATGAATAAAAAAAAGCAGACTATCTGCCCGAGATGCAAAAAACCGGTTCCTGCAAAGACGGTATTTTGTGAATCCTGTGGTGCACGTGTTGCCCACCCGCCGTCATGCTCGCTCTGCGGTACTCTCCTTGCACCAGATTCCCGGTTCTGTTCTTCCTGTGGGACACCGGTCCCCGCGAATCCGGAACGAACGGAGGATTCTGTAAATCCCTCACCGGAACGTTCCGGCGTTGCCGTACCTCCCCGCAAAGACGGAGCAGAAGCAAAAGTACCGGAATGTGCAGCTGACTCCAGTGAACAGAGACTTCCGGCCATACCGGAGAACTCCATCCAAGTCCCTGCTATCAGCAAACCGACCGGAAACCGGAAGGCCGGGCGTGTAAAACGCTCTGCGGTTACGATCGTATCTGAGCCGGACGCACAGATCAGTACAGTATTTTCCAGGATCCCGGTTGCAGGGATTGCCTCGCACAAATACCTGGTCCTCATCCTCATTGCAGTCGTGGTCATCGCCAGCATGGCAGCGTTTGGTATACTACGGTTACCAGCCCCGGATTCTTCTTCCGGAGCCGGGGCGAATCTCTCCGCGGAAGGAGCGCAATCCACGCTGGAATCATCGGTAGTACCTGGTCCGGAACAGGTTGTAACGACAGACACTATTGTTCCCCCTGTCATCAACCTTACGCCCGGTCCGACCCAGGTACCTCCGGACAATCTCCTCGTCTATTTCCAGGCCGAACGGGACCCTATCACCAAAATTGTCTCGGTCCTGTTTATGGGAGGAAAAGGGCAGGCCGGCGTCCGGGATGTTTTTGTCCGGCTCACCCGTTCAGACGGGCAGGTACTCACCGGGAGTTTCAAGCCCATCCAGGTAGGCAGTGGCGTAGAACTCCCGGGGACCGAAAAAGTGGATCGCGTTGAGGTGATCGTGCACTACTATACCGGCGATACGTACACGGTCATCGACCGAACATTTGCATGGAAAAAACAGTTGTGATCCGGACCAGGATGCACCCGACCGTGCCGGATCTGGTTCACTCAACAAAGTGATGGGTGAGGTTCATTACGTCCCGGTACGGGATCACCCCCATAAGGTGGTTCTCTTCATCCACAACCGGGAGGGCACGGAATCCGTACCGTGCAAATTCCTGCGCCGCTTCCTTAAGAGTGTTCACCGTCGATAGAGTGATCACGTTCTCGACCATAACGTCCCGGAGGAATGCCTTGTCATCGGCCTGAAGGAGCTCCTTTAAATCAATGACGCCAAGCAGGTTGTCGCTCTCGTCAACAACATAGATGTACATGATGACATCTTTGTCCCGGGCATGACGCGGGTAGTCATTCTGGACGTACTCGACCATCGTATCGGGCGGGAACTTCAGGATCTTCTGGGTGGTATAGTGGATGACCTTCTCTTCCTGCCGGTTGATGATGGCCTGGACCTTCCGTGCACTCTCGGCGTTCATGGCATCGAGGATGACATGGGCCTCTGATGACGGCAGGACCGAGAGGATATCAGCCGCCTGCCCGGGAGTCATATCGTTGATGAGTTGGACGACCTTCTCCGTGGAGAGTGAGGAGATGATCTCACGCTGCACCTTCGGTTCGATCTCCTCAAGTGTATCGCTCGCGTGCTCGCGATCGAGGCTCGCGAAAACCATGACCCGCTGGTCGTGGTCCATCTCTTCGAGAATATCTGCGAGATCGACGGGATGGATTTCTGAAAGATTCTCTTTGAGGACATTCAACTTGACGTTGCCCTTGAACCTGTCGATATTCGTCGGAAGTGGCTGGATACATGTCCACGGAATCATCTGCTCTGCCTCAGGGTCCGCTGCTGAATAGAGGATCTTTGCGAGGAACCCGAACCCAAGCCTCCGCAGGCGTGCTGCCTTTCCGGTATCGACATCCGTCACATACAGTTTTTTGTTCCGGAGGACGAGCCTTATGTCGTACACAATCTCAACCTCGTTCTCTTCGAGATCGATGACCTTCTTGTCGAGGACATAGTCACGGAGGAGGATGACATCCTCGGCCGGTTCTGCCTCGAATTGTCCGGTCTCACCGATAGTGACTTCGATACCTCTCCCGGTCAGGGTATGGATGTACTCCCACGGGATGAGAAGGCTCGGTTTGCCGAACGACCGGGAGACATACAGCGACCGTACCTCCGGTATCTTTGCAGTCTCAACGATGACCAGATCGTTGAGTGATCCGATCTTTTTCCCGGAGCGGAGGACGGGGACATTCAGGATATCGGAGAGGAGGATCTGGAGGTCTCCAGCCATTGCAGTGTTGTTCGCATTATCCTGCTGCATCTTCATGCACCCCCATGAATGATCGTCCAGAACTTGTACACCAGAAGGACAACGAGAAAGATGAGGTATATCCTGAGAAAGAGAAGGGCGAATTTCGCTCCTCCCGATAATTTGATCTTGGGCGTTGCATATTTCTGGTTGATGCTGCGGATCTTTCCGGTCGATTCATGGATGATGGTCCCAATCCGCTCCCCAAAGACTCTCTCAATTGCTACCATTCATGTACCTCCTTTCTCCTCACCCGAACAGATTCGGGAATAGTGTGCTGATACCGTACAATGAAGACACGACGATGATGCACACCACTATTGTTATGTTTGCGATATTGTCAAAGCGGGTATTTTTGTATTTCCCCATGATCTCCTCGTTATTGAGGAGTATAATCAAAAATACCAATGCCGCTGGCAAAAGGGTGACCGCTATAACCTGCACAAAAAGGGTAATCAGTACTAACGGGGCTCCCGGGATGAGTACGACTCCACCGGCGGTGATAAGACCCAGGAAATAGAATATGTAGAACCAGAACGCCTCTTTCACCTTGTAGTTCAGCGAGTGCGCCCACCCGAATACCTCCCCGAATGCCCATGAGTTCGTGAGCGCGATACAGATTGCCCCAAGGAAACCGGCATCGAAGAGGCCGATAGCGATAAGCGTCCCCACCCACGGGTGAACACCCATCATGACCTGGGCGGCCTGGGCGGCGCTATCGATGTTCATACCATAGAGCAGGGTCCCGGTCACGATAATAATAAAGACCGCGACGAGAACGGTAAAGAAGGCACCGACAACGGTATCGAACTTGCCCCATGGGATATCCTTCTCTTTCATGTTCTTATCGACAACGGCGCTTTGCTGGAAGAAGATCATCCACGGAGCGATCGTCGTCCCGATGTTTGCCATCAGCAGGAAGAAGAGTTCACCATTGAATCCTCCCGGGAAGTTGGGGACAAACCCGTTCCGGAGGATATCGGGGATTGAGGGGTGGACGAGTATCGCCGCAGGGATATAAATAAGATTGACGAGACAGAACCCCATCGTGATCTTCTCCCAGGTCCAGTACCGTCCCGACATGACGATGCCGAGCATCACGAGGATAACGATCATTACGGTTATGACAGGGCGGACGCCGAAGATGCTGAGAGCTGCTGTCATGCCGATAAACTCGGTGACCATTGTCAGCCAGTTGACGACAGTTAAGTCAAGAAGAGAGAACCAGCCCCAGAACGAGCCGAACGCACTGAAGATCGCCTCTGCGTGCCCGTGTTTGGTTACGGCCCCCAGCCGTACCGTCATTTCCTGTACAAAATATGCAACAGGCCCGAGCAGGATCAGGAACCAGATGAGGCCGTACCCGAATTTTGCACCGGTTGCAGCGTAGGTCGTGATACCGCCGGCATCGTTGTCAGCGATCATGACAATGAGGCCTGGTCCGGCAAGCAGCAGGTAGATCTTGATGGTCTTGACGATCTTGCTGTAATTGAAGTATATTTTCGAGAAGAGATCCATGGTATGCCTTCCTTTCCTGGTTTGTTTTTAGTCCATTGTGTCTGTCATCCCCCCATTCGATCCCATTCGATCGGACGGCAGTTGAAGAAAGTTTTCCCTGAATACCGGGACCATATCCTACCATTAAACAGGTGGACGCCGGAATCATATATAATTACCGTTCACGGCGGGCTTTTTTTCGTTATTGTTGACGTTCAGGGGCACGGATTTTCATCACGGGTAAGGATTTGCCTTATTTATTCAAATGGAATCCAAAATTGGATGATTTTAATTTTTCTATTGAGAATATAGAGGGAGATCCTTTTTCTTTATTCTTACCAATAATTATCAGAATGAGAACAGGCGCCATATTAATACTGGTTGTCAGGGAAAGTCCCGTTAGAGGGATTACTGCTCGTCATATTAACAACCGGAAGTACCGTGGTTTCCTTAGCAGGCGCACCCATCAGGTTTAACGATAAATCCATCGTACCTTCCGGAGCGGCAGTGGTATTTTCCGGGATTACTGCAGGATTACTGGTTAGTGAGGATGAAGAGTGACTGGAACATCCTGCCGCCAGGACGATCCCACACACCAGATGAGGGCATAACTATCCGGATTCTCAAGGGGGGCCTGATCAGCGCCGCGATCTCCGGGTCCGAAAGGCAGGCAGCCGGTCGGCCGTCGACCATCCCTTCCCATAACCCGGCGAGTTCCCTGCGGTGCGTGTCGAATGTGACGAGTAGTTCATCCAGCAGGAAAACGAGAGGTCGTCGCCCGATGTGGAACAGATCCTATCGGCTTTATCGAGCTCGAGTTCGATTGCGGGAATCCCGGGCTGGAAATTATCGTTTAACTTCCGCAAAAATTTTCATGGCGATCCGGTCCTCCGGCCGCTCATGGTCCGGCCTTCACGGTCACGGATAGGAGCTCGATAATACCGTACCGGGTCAGGTCCTTCCGCGCCGCGGGGCGGAGCGCCTCACCAGTTTCATTGCGGCACCCGTCCGTCATGAGTTTCCGGGCTCGTCGCATGGATCCCGGTACCGCCAGGAATGATCTCTTCTTGTTCCATTTTTCTTTCACCATGTTTTTCTGTCATCACAAATTTTCCTGAAATTTTTCTTGTTCCTGGTTGTCTGAAATTTTTCCCAATACACGATTCATCTGTCGTGTCCGATCCTCGGGAACCCCAGCCCGAACGAGGGTTACCCCTCCAGAAAGGGGATCTTCCCGGAATGTGACCGGGGCCCTGCCAGCCCTCCAGCCAGTGTTTTTGCCGATCCACTGCTGTAGTCCTGCTGTTGCCCGTGATTTTGGGGCATGGAAACCGCTCATTCCCGCCAGTTGGAGGCCAGAATGAGCGTCTCCCGGAACTACTCCGTGGTTTTCCGTTGAAACACCGTGGTTTGATCCCCGGAACTGGTGAATCGGAATCCAAAATGGCCTCTGTCTGGCACATTTCAGGTACCCTCCTGGTTCATCGAATCGATTTGCACGCAGATGCTGATCATATTCGTCATCAGGACAAGGTGTCGTGCCGTTTTACCGGAGTAAACCAAGCAACCTGCTGCTGGTAAGCGCGATCATAATAACAGCTGCCGGTATCCTCATCCCGCTTACGGTCCTGGATAGTTTCTTCGGTTTTGTACTGCCGCCACTTTCATTCTTCGGCGTACTGGTAGGGCTCGTTATAGGCTATGTACTCCTCGTGGAATTGGGAAAAATAGGGTTCTACCGGAAATACTCATCTTTTATCCGGAATGAAAAATCCACAATTATCTGAAATGTGATCGGGTATCGAAGCAGGGAGACGCCGTAATTACCATTTTTTCTTCCGTACCAGCAGGATCTTGAGGAAATCCGCGGCCGGGCATTCGGTCTTTGCAGCAGCAGCCTTCTCGGCAGAATCAGGGGAACAATAGGTGCCGGTCTCCAGCTTCTTTGAACATGTCGGGATTCCCGCTTCATTGCCTTTTCCGGGATCTGACCCGGCCAAATTTTTACAGATATAGGAAAAATCTGCCATAGAGTCTCATCTTCCGTATAACAACTTATTCCAGATAAAGAATTGTCAGAATTCCAAGTGGAAAACAACGCGCTTTCAACACGTAATAAGAGAAATGCAGGTCCGATCATTTTGAGAAATGACTCTCCTGAGATGTTGTCGGTCAACCGGATATTCTTTTCTCTCTCATCATAAGTATTCAAGCGATACCACGATATGATAGCTCCTTAAGAATGTGCACTATGGCAGGAACCTGTGTCTCCGATTTAGGCATAAAAAAAGTGTTTCAATTGCATGGGGAAGGCGATAAATGAGAAAACGCATAATATAGAAGTATAAACCGCGAAGGACTTTGAGGAATAACGAATGCTCGACATCAGGTTCGTACGGGCCAGCCCGGATATAGTGAAGGCCGATCTCAGGAAACGCAATGACCCGGAGAAGATTGCCTGGGTTGATGACCTGCTTATAAAGGATGCCCGGTCCCGCGAACTCAAAGGGGCAACCGACCAGCTCCGTCAGCGCAGGAACACGATTGCCCGCGATATCAATGCGGCAAAGAAGGCGGGGCAGGATGCATCTGCACTTATGGCAGAAGCAGCCGCGCTTCCCCAGAAAATAAAAGATTGTGATGCAGAGCAGGAAGAGATCAAAAACACCACGCGATCGTACCTGATGCGCCTCCCCAACATCCTGCATGAGAGCGTCCCGGCAGGAAAAGACGATACGGAGAATGTCGAGCTCAAGCAGATCGGAACCCCAAAGACTTTTTCCTACGAGATCAGGAACCACGGACAGCTTGCTACTGAGCAGGGATGGGCAGATTTCGAGCGGGCCGCAAAAACCTCCGGCGCCGGTTTCTATTTTCTCAAGGGAAACCTGGTCCTCCTTGACATGGCACTCCAGCGGTATGCAATCGACCTGTTGGTGCAGAAAGGGTTCACGCCAATCATTCCACCTTACATGATCAACCGGACATCGTACGAAGGGGTGACAGACCTCGCGGATTTCGAGAAAGTCATGTATAAGATCGATGGGGACGATGCCTACCTGATCGCAACGAGCGAGCACCCTATCGGTGCGATGTACCAGAACGAGATCTTTGAAGAAAAAGATCTCCCCCTCAGGCTGGCCGGAATCTCACCCTGTTTCCGGCGCGAGATCGGCGCGCATGGCCTCGATACCAAGGGCCTGTTCCGGGTCCACCAGTTTACCAAAGTCGAGCAGTTCGTCTATTGTAAACCCGAGGACTCATGGCAGATCCACGAGGAGCTCCTCGCGAATGCCGAGGACGTGTTCAAAGGTCTCGGGCTTCCCTACCGCGTTGTGAATATCTGCACCGGGGATATTGGGACCGTGGCGTCGAAAAAATACGATATCGAGGCCTGGATGCCGCGGGAGAATGCATACAAGGAAGTAGTCTCCTGTTCCAACTGCACGGCATACCAGGCAGTACGGCTCAATATCCGTGTGCGCGACAAGAGTGACTTTGAATCAAAGCAGTGGGTGCACACGCTCAACTCCACGGCGATCGCTACCTCACGGGTACTTCGCGCAATTCTTGAGAATTACCAGCAGGAAAACGGGTCTGTTGTCCTGCCGGAAGCGATCCGCCCGTACATGAACGGCCGCGAAATGCTGTGATCGGGCCGGAATTTTGAGCCCGGCCTTACAAACACTTATTTTATTCAGATGACGAAGATAGATAACGGAAAGTGGTTGCATGGCATATCCTGATCTCTACAGCGACGAATCTGTCGTCCTGAACACGCAAAACATCAAGGTTAAATCAGTTTCATTCGAGGCAGTTCTTACCACGCGGCGGCTGATCCTCGTCGATAGCAAGAAGCATCTTATCGCCCCCCAGGAGATCCTTCTCGCTACGCTCCGGGACATCGAGGTGGGGGAAAATGCCATCCGCGATCCGACCATCATGCTCTCGATCATCACCAACACTGGCGCAACCCGCCAGATGATCCTCACGTTCTCCAAGACCAGCGGTGGCGAACGCAAGCGGGAGTGCGACGAATGGGCAAAAGTGCTCCGCCAGCACACATCCTCCACATTCCAGCACCCCATTATGCCGGATATTGCCCGGTCTGAAGACTCTGCCCCCGCTGATACCATGCCAGCACATCCCCGCATGGAAGTGATTAATACTCCTGTGGTACCCGCCCCCAAGAAGAAGATCGAGATTGCCCGTCCGATTAAAAAGATTGTTGAGACCGCCCCGGCTATGCCAAAACCTGTTGAAGTCACCACCCTTCCAACCGGATCATTCTGCAACCGCTGTGGTAATCGAGTTCCTCCGGAATCGGTATTCTGCAACAAATGCGGGACGGCCGTTGTAAGAGATGCCGATCTTGGTGCAATGGATGCAGCACCGGTCGCTGAGCAACTCTCGCCGACGGCCCCCCAGGTACAGATGTCATCGCCACCGGTATTCGGGAATGCAGCGGATAAGAAAGAGCGCCCGATCGAAGACGTGATTCATTCCATCGAGCCGCTCATCGAGGATTCAGTACCCCGTACCGCACCTGCACCCCTGGTACCAAAACATTATGCAACCTCCCAGCCAGCAGAAGAATCGCCGGTACCGGAACCCGCTGCACAAACCACAACCGGACCTGAATCTTCCCCCGTCCGGGAGATCAAGTGGCCGGTGATCCCACATTCTACGGATTCTCCGTCACCATCCATCCCGGGCAATGAGCCCCCGTCACCCCCAACCCCGGCGCCGCATTACCCGGTTCCCCAGGCAACTTCACGAATGCCGAAATTCGTCATTGCTGGCGTGATTGTGATCGTGATCCTTGCAATCATTGCCGTAGTATTCGTGTTTGCCAACCCTCTTGGGGGAGGAAATAACAGTATTGCAACTCCTGTACCAACGACAGCAATAACAACGATTGCTACCATCATTCCGACCCACACAGCCACGCCGTCGCCGGTCGCAACAGTTGTACCAGTCCAGACGTACGTTACTCCAGCCCAGACGCGCATCCCGCCCCAGGGAGTATGGGTCCATGTGATCTATACTAACGGGTTCTCCGGTACTGTCGGCACACCCGGCAATCAGGCCGATGTCGAAGGTACTGGTGACCAGTTCTATCAGGTCCCGACAAGCGAGGGGATTGTTGTTGCAAGCATCCAGAAAGTAGACGGATCATCTGACAAACTGACCGTTGAAGTATACAAGAACGGCAACCTGGTGATGCAAAAATCCACGGTCACCCCGAAAGGCATCGTCGAGGTACAGGCTGACCTGAAACCAGCCCCGACTCCAACGCCCTCGCCCACGCCAACAAAGGCCCCCATTCCCGTAGCAACCACAGACACTGCCAACACCAGCGCAACGACAACACCATAATCTTTTTCTTTTTTTAATGCGGTTTTTTTCCCGGAATATAATCCGCATCGGCTGCTGATTTCACAAATCCGAAAATTTCCGACCAATTGATGCTGCACGGAAACGAGATGCTGCTAGGAGGAAAGCGGGAATTTTTTTGGCGCTATCACTATCTGGAAATTGATTTGGAGAATAGGACCGTCTGCGCTTAAGTGCTGCTATGGGGATTCGAACCCCAGTCGCGGGCGTGAAAGGCCCGCATGATTGGCCGGACTACACTATAGCAGCACGTTGCTCTATTTACTTTCTCGTCACGTCATAAATAGATTATGGAAGAACTGGAATCCGATACTTCATCTCCCCAGGGGTACGTGTGTTTTGATATATGCTGCAATTAAATAATTTATAAAGATACCAGCAAATAAACGTCAGAACATGGATTTTAATCCGGGCTCATTTTGGCAAATCATAAATAGTATCGGCAATGAGTGATCTTCACTGTGAAGTAAAGATGTTTGCTTCGCGTCCCGTTGATTTCTCGGGCAGGCAATATAGTATCTTATATCGACACACTCTCATATCTGGCAGAACCAGACACAGGAACGATCATTTCATGAGCACGGTACCGACTGATACGCAACCAATATCACTTCTCTGTGTCGATGACGACCCATGGGTACTGGATGCGCTGAAAATTTTTTTTGAACGGGAACCGGACTTCTCTCTTTTCACCTGCAGCAGTGGGTCAGAAGCCCTGTCCCTTGTCAGCCAGTACCAGTTCGATGCTATCATCGCAGATTACACAATGCCGGAAATTGACGGAATCACACTCCTCAAAGAAATCCGGTCACAGAACGATCCGGCGCTGTTCATCATGTTCACCGGCCGTCACCTTGCCCAGGTAGCAATCGAAACCCTGAACAACGGCGGTAATTATTACGTCCAGAAAGGCATCGAGATCCTGCAGGAGCTCCCGAAGGTCAGGGACTTCATCCGGAATTCAGTCCGGGTCCGGCGCCGCGATCATCCCCGCACGGTCCCGGTTGCGGAACAGGATAAACGATATCGTTCACTGGTCGAGCAGCAACAGGACCTGCTCTGCTGTTTTTCACCGGACGGGACCTGCACGCTCGCAAACGAGGCCTTCAACCACTTTACCGGTAGCGCCACACCGGGTAATTTCCTTGCAATAATCCCGGAAGAAGAGCGAGAGGAAATCCGGAAACTTCTTGAATCCCTGACACCGGAGAATGCCGGCACATACATAGAGCATGATGTGCTGGACCAGCAGGGAAAGAGACATCTCTATCAGTGGGGATACCGTGGATTTTTTGGCGAATCACGGGAGATAACCGAATACCTTGCACAAGGCAGGGACCTCTCCTACATTGTCCGTCTGGGGGATATTCTTCCCAAAGGCACGGTCAGTACAGAATGCGGATCGGTGGAGGCCGCTGTCAACACTGCCACTGCAACCGGTGTCGTGAAACCGGCAGAATTATGCGATCTTGGTGATTCCATTGAAATGGTCCAGTACCCGATCTTCGCGATCGATCTTGACGGGAAGGTGATAGCATGGAACCATGCCATCGCGGAATTAACCGGTATTAGCGCCATGACCATGATTGGGCAGGGCAATTACGCTTATGCATTCCCAATCTATAGCGAAGCACGACCCATGCTGATCGACTTCATCCTCAATCCCGCGCATGTTGATACCTCCCGTCTACCAACAATCACACGGGATGGGGATAGTTTCAGCGGGGACGTGGAAGAGGTCACTATCCGCGGAAAACCGATGAAGATCGGAAGCATGGGGACCACGATCCATGACAATTCCGGAAACGCTATTGCTGCAATCCAGTCGCTTCTCGTCAGCGGGCAATTCCCTGATGCCGGTGCAGACGATGATGAGGACACGGAGCATTACATAGGCGGCATCTCAAGCATTATCCTCAAGGTTGCGGGCGAAGGATTCTCGGGAGCGATCGCTGGTGCAATCGGATCCGCCACCGGAGGATACGGGGTCTATGCCACAGATCAACGTCTCTTTGTTGTCCACAATCCCAACCTTGATGCATCGCGTTCCAAAGAGATGCAGTTCTCCGATTTCCTCATGAACGAGCTCTTCGGCACCAATGTAGATATGCGACCACGATCGATTGCCGAACTGGAGGAAAACAAGGTATTCGAAGTCTGGCGCAGGGATATCGCAACCATTGAGCTGAAAACACCCCGGTTCCTCTCAGGGTTTCTCATCATCCGGACAAAAGCCGGGGGATCCTTCCGGATTTACGTAGATCACAAGAAGGCCTTTGTCCATCTCGAACAGCTGCTCAAACTTTTCTACCCGGATATCCTCCGGGGCGAAACAACCGAGATCGATACTGCCGATATGGAATGGCTCGACGAAGTCCGCACCTTCGAACTGGTTGGCAAACTTCAACTGGATGATCCTCTCAAGGGCATCTCCCGTAACCTGAATAGCAGCCTCCCGAAACTTCCACCCCTGCCTGCAGCTCCTTCACTATTCCCCACTGCCAAAACCAGTGCCGGAAAATGGAATGACCTTTCGGCATCCATCAAAAAGGTCCATTACCCGATCTTTGCCATTGATATGACCGGGAAAGTGATCGCCTGGAATGATGCAATCAGCGCTCTGACAGGTATCCCTGCCACGGAAATGATTGGGAAGGGAGATTATGAGTACTCCCTCCCATTCTATGGCACACGAAAACCCATGCTGATCGATTATATCATCATGCCCCCGGACACAACGAGTCCGGGCGAACTTCCTGCCATCACACGCGAAGGAGATACATTCATAGGGAGCCTTGAGAGTGTCACGATTCGTGACAAGTCTATGCTGCTCTTGGGTAAAGGGACGGGCATTTACGATCCAAAGGGTGCGATCATAGGGTCCATCCAGTCAATCCTGGTGAGTGAACAGCCCAGTATGAAGGCGATCATGGGGATTTACGAGGAGGAGACCTATATCGGTGGGATATCCAGTATTACAGTGAAAGTACCGGGGGACGGCGTAGCCGGAGCCATTGCCGGAGCCATCGGATCTTCCACAGGAGGATATGGTGTCTATGCCACAGACCAGCGGCTCTTCATCATCCACAACCATGAACTCGATGCAGAACACCCGCACGGCGTTCAGTTCGGAGCCTTCATCATGGATGAACTTTTTGGCACAACAGTCGACACGCGGCCACGATCCATCCCGGAACTCGAAAAAGATAAGGTGTTTGAGATCTGGAGAAAGGATATCGTTACCATCGAGATGAAAAAGCCCCTGCTTTTTGCCGGGCATATAAGTTTCAAGACCCGCAGCAGGGAGTCGTTCAGGGTATATATCGATCACAAGATGGCATTTATCCATCTCGATCAACTGCTCAGGCTTTTCTTCCCGGAGATACTGCGGATTGAATAGTCGGGGCGTTTGTTTACTCTTCTTTGAACAGTAAGATCATAGTTTGGCTCCTGATGCAAAAAAGAGAGCCCTATTTTTTATTGATCGGGTAACCTTCTTTTTCTGTCACTGCCTTGAATGCCGCCATCAGCTGCCGGGTCACCGGGCCGGGTTTCCCGGACCCGATAGTTCGCCCGTCAACCCAGGTAATCGGTGCTACTTCTGCTGCGGTACCGGTGCAGATCATCTCATCTGCGGTGTACAGATCGAAGTACCCGATATTCTGTTCTTTTACCGTGATGCCAAGGGATTTTGAAATCTCTAACACAACCATGCGGGTGATCCCCCGGAGGTTGTTGAGGGTCGGGGGCGTGATGATCTCGCCATTCTTGACAATGTAGAGGTTGTCACCGGATCCTTCCGAGATATATCCGTTCGTATCAAAAAAGATCGCCTCATCCCCACCCTTATAGTTCGCCTCGATCTTGGCGAGAATGTTGTTAAGATAGTTGAGGCTCTTGACATTCGGGGGCATGCATTCTGCCGGGTTTCGACGTACTGAAACGGTCACCGCTTTAAGGCCTTTCTCATACAGGTCGCCATACATCGCGCCCCAGGAAACCGCAATGATAACAACCGAGGCCTTCGGGCACTTGCGCGGGTCGAGGCCCAGGTCACCGACACCGCGGGTGATGATCGGCCGGATGTATGCGTCAGTCAGGTTGTTCCTGCGCAGAGTCTCGCAGATCGCATCGGCCATCTCTTCCTTAGTTATGGGGGGATGGAGATCAATCGTCTTTGCCGAATCAAAGAGCCGGTCCAGATGTTCTTTCAACCGGAAGATCCTTCCATGGTAAGCGCGGATGCCCTCAAACACCCCGTCGCCGTACAGAAACCCGTGATCGAAGACCGAGACACGTGCCTGGTCATCCGGGAGATACTTGCCATCAAAGTAAATGATCATAGATGATGATGGGGTGTTGTGGGTTTTGTAGTTTTTTCTTTTGAAGAAAAAAATCATCCCGAACGTTTTTGTTGCCGGCACAGGTCAACAAAATGCCGGAACATCCCGGCGCTTGCCACCGGGTGAAGATGTGTATAACTCCCGAGCGTATTGTTAATGACAGCGCCATCGCGGTTGTCAAGGATACCGACACCACGGGAAAGCCGGTAGGAAAACCGGGTTTCACGGGGGAGCACCACTTCTGAGTAATGGAACTCATGCCCGCGGAACTGTGCACCGCCCAAGGGAGAATCCACATCACAGGTTCCTTCAACATAACTGACAACACGACGGGCAGGCATCCGGGTTTCACCGGTAAATACGCCACACATCTCTGAGCTGCAATCCTTATCTCTTCCCTGCCAGCCTTCCTTCAGCAGCATGCGTTCCGTGAGGTACATCAGCCCGCCGCATTCTGCATAGACAGGGGTCCCGTTCCGGGAGGTCTCACGCAGGGCTTCACGCATACGGTTATTTGCTTCGAGTTCACGGGTAAAGAGTTCGGGATATCCACCACCAATGATATACCCGTCAGCATCCGGCAGACAGTCATGAATGGGGCTGAAAGGAACTGTCTCAGCGCCAAGCGTTGCAAGGATATCGAACAGGTCAGCATAATAAAAGTTGAATGCCTCATCAAACGCAACGCCGATCTTTACGTCACGAGAGGGGACCAGGTCAAAAAGCGTCGGTTCATTCCTGGAATCCGGGATCTCCTTCATCAGGGACCGGAGCCGGTCAAGGTCCACGTACCGGCCGATGATATCCGTGACCGTGGCGATACGGGCATCGAAGTCACCCCGGCCGGACCCTTCGCGATAGGGTACGAGACCCAGATGGCGCATAGCGAGCTGCATCTCCTCCATTCGCGGGATAGCACCGATAACGGGAACATTACAGTAATGTTCGATCGCGGTCACCGCTTTGGCCTTATGCGATCCTCCCTTGATATTATTGAGGATAACCCCGGCGATACGGATCCCGGGATCAAAGGACTGGAAGCCCTTCACGATGGCTGCCGCGCTCCGCGTGATACTCTGCGCCGAAACAACGAGAATCACGGGGAGATCCAGTTCCTTTGCTATGGCAGCCGTGCTCCCGGTATCGGTAAGAGCCTCGGCACCTTCGTATAGCCCACGGACACCTTCAACGAGCGCAATATCTGCTCCCCTGCACCCGAACCGGAAGATATCGCGAATCTGATGGTTGTCGAGCGTAAAACTGTCGAGGTTCCGGCAGGGCCTGCCCGAAACCGCCGCAAGGTAGGAGGGATCGATATAATCCATCCCGACTTTGAAGGTCTGGACGTTCTGTCCTTTTGCAAGAAGCGCGGCAAGGGCGAGGGTGATACTGGTCTTGCCGCTGCCGGACCGGTCGCCGGTGATAAGGATTGCCTTCATGGGAGACTCCGGAGCACAGCCCCGAATTCACTCTCAACGATCTCGCGTACACCGAGAGTTTTAGGATGGAGATCGATCTCCACAATCACATGTTTATGGCCGATCTCCCGAAGAGGAGCAACCTGCCTTGGACCATTGGTGATTGAGAAGCACTCGATCCCGTCCGTGAATTCAGGTGGAATCGCATGCGGAACACCGGCAATGAGCGCGAATGAGGGGGCAAGCTCACGGAGCCGTTTGCCAAGCTTGTCACCATTCGCTCCATATTCATCAAGTGCACCGATGAATTCCGGCTCTAACCCGCGTTTTGCCAGATCGTCAGAGATCCGCTGCGCATCGGCCCTGGTCTTGGGCAGGCCACGTTGTTCGAGGTTGACAATATAAGTGATGTCCGCATCCGGGCAGACGTCATGGAGCGCGAGTAATTCATCAGCAAACATGTAAGCGGTCTCTTTCTTCGCATTCAGGATAGCAACACCCTTTGCCCCGCTTCGTGCGCATTGCAGGAGATCCTGAGCGGTTTTATGCTTGAGATCCCCGCGGGAGGCCTCGATATATGATTTTGAGGCCGCCCCCCTGACGCGCTCGATTTCGTTGGCCTTCTCCATCATAAAACGCTGCCGGGAAAGTTCCTCGGGAGAGAGCCAGCCGGCCTTCTCCGCAGCCTCAAGGGTTGAGAGGACGCCGGCAATATTCTCGAGATAACCCGCGTGAATATCCACTGCAATTGTGGGAGTTATCACACCCGCCCCGTCAATTGCTGACTGGAGATCTTCTCCGATGATCATGGAAACGCAGGTACCTACAACAGCCATTCGCCGGGGTTTGAAGTGATCCTCGGCATACCGCAACACATCCTCCAGCGGTTTCTGGCCACCGAAGATGAACTCATTGTCGGCAAGCGAGGTTGTCAGGACACGCATTCCATCCTCTTCGAGCAAGCGGGCGTGCTTGAACGAGCAGCCGGAAGGCCCGTGCAGGATTGCAACATCCACGTTAAGATCACGGGCCGTGTACAGGGCTGCGACAATCGAGCTTGGTCGGGGGTGCATATATTTCACAGGTATCATCTCCATGTTTTAACCGCGAGGACAATGGATCCCGAGGGAGTTCTGCTCTTTGCGAGGGCGAGTCCCTCATCGAGAGTCTGCACGTGAGCGGTGACAAGCGGGCCAAGACGGATATATTCGGGTGTCCCGGGATCAGGGAACCGGCCGACCCAAATCAGGTGTACCGGTCTTATCGCTTCAACTGCTGCAAGCACCTGATCAGGCGTGAAGCCTTCACATACTGCTCCATCCCCCTCCTGCTGCCCGATCACAAGCGTCAATTCCTCACTACCGGTAGTACTACGGGCGTACCGGGCTGCATCTATTGTAGTGACGAGATTTGTACCGCTGTTTGAGTTGTCCAGTACAAGAATGGTATTCTCATACGAGACCGACATCCTGCCGATGAGCGCGGCAAACGAGGTCAGCGGTGAGGGATCGATGCCAATGATCTGTGCAGCGGTAGCGGCAAGCTGGAGTGGAGCATTGTAAGCCGGGAGAGCCAGCAGGGGGTTGGTGAAACGATGGGTTTTACCATCGAGCGTGAGGGTGCATTCCGTACCGTCACACGATGCCACATCCTCAATATGGATCACACTATCCCGGAACTCTGCCCGGATTCCTTCTGCAAGAAGCAGGTGCCTGCAGTGTCTGGCCGAGGCAAGCTTTGCAGTGATCGCATGTTTCTTCCCAGCAGCAAAGGTATAATCCTCATCAGATGTGAGTATCGCAAGTGTGCCAGCTCCGGTGACTCCCAGCGATTCCTCAACAATCAGCCAGCCATGGATCTCCCGTGCGAGTTTTACCGCTGCAAGAACCGATCCCGGGGTGATGCTGGTTCTCGATATCCAGTTCTTTTCCGGGAAACGGAAGGTACCTGTAGAAGTATGCAGGATGCCGTTTCCCGGTAGCAGCGAGGCCAGCGCGTGTGCTGTTGTCGTTTTGCCCCGGGCGCCCGTGATCTCAATCATGGGTTGAGGTAGATCAGAGCCGAGAAGCTGCCGTACTGCCTCATGATGTGTGATCACCGGTACCTGTGCATGTTTCAGGAGCGGATGATCCGGATCGAGATGGACCGGCGCAACGATAAGATCATAGGTTCGTAAGAGCGCGGCCCGGACATCCACGCAGCTATCTCCCCGGTACACGTCAACAAGATCCACCTGGTCACCGCGGGATGCAAAGGCTTCACTGAGCAGTTTCCCACCGTGGATTGTGTCCAGTACCAGGATATGCATAAAAAAATCAGAGATTGGAGAGGGCTTTGTTGGCATTCTTGATCATGAGATCGGCAAGCAGGGGATCGCTGCCGATTGGACCTGCATACAGGAGAGGGATCGTCTTCCCGTTCATCACGAAACTTCCTTTCCTGGACCCCTCGGGCAGTCCAATCTCGCCGGGAATGTCTTTTTCAATGTGGACTCCCCGTGCAAGGAACAGGGGAACGACAACAAGCGCATCGATCGGTTCCTGCCGAAAGGCCTCGAGTGATTCCCTGATGGTAGGCTTGTTCATGTTCATGAACCCGCATTTCACGATAAAATCCGTATTCTGATTTCGGATAAAAGCTGCTGTAGTCTCGATAAGTTCCTGATTGTAGGGCATCGTGCTTCCATGACCTACGAGTAACATTCCCTTCTTACTCATATAGCATTAAGTATTACCGGGCAGATTAAAAATTATTACGAAATGGTTTTTTTAGCGATTGCAGCCAATTGGTAATAAATGAGTGATTTTGAGCGGGAGATTGTCCACTGCCTCAACCGTTTTTTCAAGACCCGCCACATCCAGGGGTTTGCCTACCGGCTTAAACAGTATAAGTTCACCAGCCAGTACGTGGACGTACTTGCAGACTCCCTCAACCCTACCTATTATCTCTCGATCGAATGCAAGTCCATCATCGACAAGAAACTCTACTTCTCCCAGCACTTCCACTCTGACAAGAAGAGTGTTCACCAGATTGACGCTATTTCGGATTTCCTCAGCAAGACCGGGCGAATTGGGTTCCTTGCAGTGGAGTTCCGTCAGGGACCGGGCAAAGCCAGCGAAGCATATCTCATCCCGTGGACGAGTGTTATCGAGCACTTCCGGAACAACAAGGGGATCAGTATTGAAGATGCCCGGGCCTGTATCGTACTTACGCGTTCCAAAGACGGGTACGTGCTCGAAGGCTTGTGATATACCGGTACATCCGGTTGAACAATCGAAGACCTCGCGCTTCGCGTTCAGTCTTCTCCTGCTCCGGTACATGCTTCTCTCCAAGTCTATCCCGGTGCCCACCCTGCTCGCCACGGGATTAATCGTGCGCATGTGCCGGAGCAAACCCAAAGTAATTTGTTTGAGCATCGTCAACAAATATCAACTTATGATGGATGCATTTGAGCGCTTTGGGTTGCTCATCAACGATCGGGTCGTCCGGACACCCGTGGCCATCGCGTCCATGGCGGGGATTGTCGATGCGGGCTATGTGCTCGAACGGGCGAATCATATCGGCATCGCATTCATCGGGGGATATTCCATTGATGGTCCGACAATGGAAGCAGCACGGGAGATCGCTTCTTCCGGTGAGAGGAAGGAATTTGTCTATGACGACCCGGTGATCGAACTCAAAAACCAGATCGATCAGATGGCAAAGAGCGACGTCATCCTGGGGATCAATCTCCGTGGCAGTTCGCCGGAATCATTTGGCGGCATAGCCCGGGCGCTGGGCGACAGCGTAGTGTATGAGGTCGATGCTCATTGCCGGCAACCGGCAATGGTAGCAGCCGGTTCCGGGGAATTTTACCTGAAACATCCAGAAAAGCTTATCGCCGTTGTTCGTGCCCTGAAATCCGAAAGCGTGACCGTATCAGTCAAGATACGGGCCGGAGTTGCTGACGATGACCGCAAGATTGTGGGCGAACTCTGGAAAGCGGGAGCTGATATTCTCCACGTGGATCTCATGGATTTTGGCACGGCAAAGCTCCGGCAGATCAGGAATACATGCCCGCTCATGCTGATCGCCAACAATTCCATCACCACATTCGATCGCATGAAGGACATGCTCTCCCATGGGGCGGATCTCGTCTCCCTCGCACGCCAGTCGGATATCAGGACCCTTGCCGGGCTTGATGCAGCCATTTCGAGGTACGCTGACGAAGAGGGATGGTATAACGCCCCAAAACAGCTCTGCCGGGGCGGCGATATCCGGTCCCTAACGTTCTGTTGCATGCCGGTAAAAGAGTGCCCGCTTATTCCAGCCCTCTCACGAATCAACATGCCCAAAGAAACATACATTAAAATGAAACTCGAGGCGGTTCGCGGTACACAGCTCGATGACGGTAAACAGACCTGCTTTGGCAGCCTTTCCTGGTGCTGCAAAATCTCATCTCCCTGCATGTTCCGGGACATGACTCTTAAACATGCTGGGATTTCCAAGAAAGAGTATATGCGCCTAAAACGCGATCTCTCTAATACGTTAATGAGCCGGGTATTCCATGACAACACTCCGGATGAAGCCAGTTGAACGTGCGCAACTCGCCATGATGCTCGAGGTCTGCGCGTACCCAAAGCCGGGCAACGTGGATCGCTGCCATGATTATCCCGACACCCGGCTTGAACACTTCCTTGCGTCAACCATTCTTTCGCGTACAGCTCTTGAAGAAGCAGAGACGGGAACAGGCCGTATCGGTGAAATTATCAAGCATGCCGTCAGGGATACAAATACACACGGGGGAGGCAATACACATTTTGGCGCATTTATTCTCCTTATTCCGCTCGTATACGGCAATGATATTCCGGGCGCCATGAAAGCCATTGAAAAAACGGATGTGTCCGATGCAATAGCATTCTACAAGGCCTTTGCCATGACAACCGTCCGGATGAACGCCACGGATGAGCTCGATGTCAATGATCCGCATACCCTCACGGTGATCCGTGACCGCGAAATGACACTGATGGATGTGATGACCCATTCTGCTGGCTATGATATGATAGCCAGGGAATGGGTAACCGGCTTTCCGTTAACACGGAGGGGTGCTGATATACTTATCCGGACCGGCCCAGGACGGGATGCAATTGTCCAGATGTTCCTGTATCTCCTTGCGACCGAGCCAGACACGTTCATTATTAAAAAACACGGTTCTGCGGTAGCCACGGAGATTATGAGGGCAGCTCGAGATGTCCTCGATGGAAAACGAACTGCCGAGAATTTGGATGCAGAATGTATTAGAAGGAATATCAACCCGGGATCTATAGCGGATATTGTTATTGCATCCATTTATATCGCACTCGGCGAGGGATGGTCATGGGACTCTTAAAACCGGGCATCAATGAGGTTATCGCTACCACCACCTTCAATGCAGCACCTATCGGCATTCATTTCCGGAATAACACGGCACACATGATACTCTTCCGGGGAAGCCACACGTTTGAGAATATCCAGCGGGACGGCTGGGTCGTGGCGAATTTTGTTCAGGATCCGATCATATATGTGAAGACTGCTTTTGAGGACCTAACCCCGGAATCGTTTGTCGATGAGACTGTCGGAGATCTGACCATGCAGCGGCTAACCGGGGCTGATGCATGGGCCGCATTCACAACTACCATCGAAAGGACAACATCCGAATCCATGATCGTGTCGCTCTCACTCAGGAAAGAAATTATCGAGGATCTTATCTTTCACCCTGTCAACCGGGGTTTCTGTAACATAATCGATGCAACAGTCCACGCCACCAGATATGTGGAAAACCGGGACCAGGCATTGAAGCAGCTGATCGATTACCATGCCGGGATTATCAGAAAGTGCGGGGGGAAACGGGAACTGGCGGCCCTTGACCTGCTGATGCACCACATTACATAACAAGCAGGTAAATATCTTGAGTTTTTGTTCTCACCACGGATCTATATATTTATCACTGATCGTTACTACTGTTGATCACAGACCAGTCCATCCATGAACCGGTGTCTGAGGCTACCATGACGATGCGGCCATTATCCCGGAAAAAGCAGATGCTCTACGATGTCTGTAGCATCTCCAGCATTCTTGCAGCAATTGTTATCACCTATTTCAGTCTGACTTCAGGGATATACGACGTATTTCCATATTTTTATCTGATCCCGATCATCCTGATTGCCTTCTCGCGTCCCAATATGAGTATCTATGGTACGGTGCTTGTTGGGTGGCTGTACCTTGCACTGGTATTTGTGATCGGGCTTCCCAATACCCGGTTGTACGCGGTAGCGACGGTATGGTTTTATATATTCGTCTCCCTCGGGGTCTTGATCTCCACCTACTCTCAGGTCTACCGCAGGGAAGGCGAGAAGAGTTGCGGGGCTTATTACAACTCACAGGCAGGTGTATTTAGTTACGATCGCCGGAGCCTCAAAATAACAGATGCCAACAAAAAGTTCGCTCATATAATCCGGTACGAATGTGATGAGCTGATGCAGAAATCCCTGCCGGACCTCATCCCTGACCGGGTTGAACGGGAGAGTTTTATCGCCAAAGTCAGGGACCTGCACAGGGTCGGGGATATCGAAGTCAGGTTCCGGGCATGGGATGGCAGCATGCGGTGGGCCCTTGTGTCTGCGGCAGAAACCGGTGAGCCCGGCATCATATGCACGGTTGTTGACATCACCGACAACAAGCTCTCCCAAGAGGCCCTGACGCAGGCGAATAAGAAACTCAACCTGCTCAACAACGTGACACGGCATGATATCCTCAATCAGCTCACCGCACTCCTTGGGTATCTCGAATTATCCAAACAGGATACCAAGGATCCCCACCTTCTCAAGTACCTGATGAAGGAAGAACAGGCGGCAAATGCGATCCGGAACCAGATCCTGTTCACCCGGGATTACCAGAACATCGGAGTCCACTCCCCTCAGTGGCAGAACATCGCGGAGATTGTATCGCTTGCAATGGCAAGCATCGACCTCCATCAAGTACTGGTGAATGTCAAAATGCCACCTCTCGAGATCTATGCGGATCCCCTCCTCGAAAAAGTCTTCTATAACCTTATAGACAATTCAATCCGGCATGGAGAACAGGTCCGCGAGATCACTATCAGATCAGAAGAATCCGATGACAGCCGGGATATTATCGTGGAAGACAATGGGATGGGGGTCCCTGACAAGGAAAAAGAACGGATTTTCCGAAGAGAGTATTTCAAAAACACCGGTTTTGGCCTTTTCCTCTCGCGGGAAATCCTGGCAATTACGAATCTTTCGATAAAAGAGACCGGGAAATACGGGAACGGTGCCCGGTTTGTAATTCATGTGCCTCGCGAAGCATATCGATCACTGGTGACACCGGATGCAGATTGCAGCAATGAATAATAGGTAATCCTCGTTTTTCTGCAGATCTGATTTCGTTGGCTGACTCCGAGAACCTTGGAATGAACAATTTTAAAAATTGCAAAAGATAAAAAAACTTCTTATTTAGATAATGGGCATGCTGATGATCATTGGATCAGCAGACACGGGGAACCGGATCACCCATAGGGGGTTCAATAAAGCGTTCTCCACCAATTTTCGTTTCCATGATCACATGGGCACCTTTCACGACGGTACCTATAATGGCTGCATCCTTCCCGTACTTGTGGGAGTGAAGTGCAGCAAGGATATTCTCTGCGTCCACTGCCGGTACTCCCATAATGACCTTGCCCTCATTAGCCACTTCAAGCGGGTCAATCCCCAGCATTCCGGCAGCACTTTTCACGCTCTTCCGCACGGGTATGGTTTCTTCCCGTATCCGGACACATATACCGCTTTTGCGGGCCATCTCATTGATTGCGCTGGCAAAGCCGCCGCGGGTCGGGTCTTTCATGGCATGAATGGTACCTGCTTCAAGTACTTTTTCCATCATCTTCCAGAGCGGGGAGACATCAGAGAGGATCTGTTCTCCGAGATCAAATCCTTCCCGGTGAGCCATGATTGCAATACCATGATCGCCGAGTGTCCCGGATGCGATGATCACATCGCCGGGAACTAGACCATTGTCTCTAACAACGGTTTTCGCAATCCCTATACCGGATGTGTTTATTGCAATACCGTCAAGGGCACCACGTTCAACCACTTTGGTATCACCGGTGACAAGGCTGGCACCCGCCTCACCCAGCGCTTCGTCCATGGAAGCGACAATCCGTGCAAGATCATCGATCTCGAAGCCTTCCTCAATGATCATCCCGCAGGAAAGAGCGATGGGCCTGCCCCCCATCATCGCGAGATCATTAACCGTCCCGCAGACGGAAATCCTGCCGATATCCCCGCCGGGGAAAAATATGGGGCGGACCACATGGGAATCGGTGGTGAAGACAAGGTTCTCACCATTGAATGGGATGACCGCGCCATCATCCATCGCTTCAAGACCAATCCCGCCGGCATTGTTGTGCCGGAACTTTGTAAGTGTCTGGAGCAGTTCACCCATTACTTCCCCTCCGGCACCATGCATCATGTTGACTTTCATGTTAGTCCTCCACCTCGATCTCTACATTTGTTACTACGATTTCCCGTCCCCTAACAAGTTCCGGTAGTGCCCCGCAGATTGGGCAGATATAGATCTCATCCCCGGCGTATCCGCAAGGGCATTTCGTTTTTGGCGATACCTCACGGCACTCAAGTACAGCCTGCCGGAACAGAGGATCCTCATCCTTGATAGTATCGAAGAGGAAGACCACCTGGTCCGGATTCACCATCGCCATTTTCCCGACTTCAACACTGATTTTTTTTACTTTTGTTGCTTTGTGCTCGTGCGCTGCGGTACGTGCGGTGGCGTACAGGTCATATGCGATAGAGTACTCGTGCATCAGTTCTCCAGCGCTGCATAAACCTGTTTGAAAATTTCGCGGGTCTCAAGCCCCTCTTCCCGGGAGAGCCGCTGGATTGCATATCCGACGTGGACAAGGACAAACTCACCGACCTTTACATCCACGAGATCGAGCCTGACCTCCTGTCGGAGGTCACCATAGTCCACGAGACCGATATTTCCCTCTTTTATTTCAATTACTTCCGCGGGAACTGCAACACACATCGATGATCCTCTGGTATCTCTAACCTGTACTGTGAGCGGTTCAACCACATAAAAACAGTGATATGACGCGTGAACAGAACCGTTATTCCGGATTATTGCTGTAAAATATTCCTGATGGATCTGAATGACAGACCATTTTCTGGTACTTATTGCATTGACAGGAAAATGTAAAACGGGAAAAATGTGACGCCGGGGAAGAGATTTGAACTCTTGAGGTGCAGGGCACCAGTAGCTTTCAAGGCTACCGCCTTCCCGGACTAGACTACCCCGGCAATGCTCCATATGTTGGTGGTCAGATGTAAAAAAGG
>NZ_JBEKRH010000010.1:0-71842 GCF_049518935.1 Methanoregula sp. | reverse complement strand
GGAACGCATTGCAAAACTGAATGAACTTATCCGCATAGAGGAACAGCTATGACCCAAGTAAATGAAATGGAAATCGAACTGAAAGAACCGCTCATCCCCGTCGAGGAATACCTTGCCGCCGGTGTCCACATCGGCACCCAGCAGAAGAGCGAGGACATGAAGAAGTTCATCTACCGCGTACGCGGAGACGGCCTCTACATCCTCGATATCCGCGAGACCGATGCCCGGATCAAGACCGCTGCCAAGTTCTTAAACCAGTACGAGGCCCCGAATATCCTCGTTGTCACCTCCCGGCAGTACGGCCAGTACCCGGCCAAGAAGTTCTCTGACACGATCGGCTCCATGTCTGCGACCGGCCGGTTCATCCCGGGCCTCCTGACCAACCCCGTGCTTAATGGCTACATCGAGCCCCAGGTCATCGTCGTCACCGACCCGATCGGCGATGCACAGGTGATCAACGAGGCAGTCCAGTGCGGTATCCCCGTTGTTGCGCTCTGCGATACCAACAACATGACGAAGTTCGTCGACCTTGTCATCCCGACCAACAACAAGGGTCGCAAGGCACTCTCGATGATCTATTTCCTCCTGACCCGCGAAATGCTCAGGCTCCGCGGTATCTCAACGGCTCTCACCCCCGAGGACTTCGAAACCGAGTTCTGATCGCGGTCTGATGCGGTTCCTTTTTTTTCAGGGCGACCGATCGTTAGATATAATAGTACGACCAGAGGGTTGATCCGATGAAGATGCGTGCATGCGCAGTGGCTGGCATGTTTTACCCGCGCGAGCCCTCCCACCTGGAGCAGCTGCTCGGGAAGTTCTTCTCGGGCACGTCGCCGGTGACAGCTAGCCCGCTCGGCATCGTCTCACCTCATGCCGGGTATATCTACTCGGGACAGGTAGCAGCCGATTCCTTTGCAGCGATTGCAGGCGATTTCTCCGGCACTTTTATCATCGTTGGTCCATCCCACCGGGGATACATGACCTGTGCTTCCGAAGTTCCCTGGGAGACGCCGCTGGGTGTCGTTGACACGGACGCTGAGTTTGTCCGTGCTCTCGATGTCGAAGTCGATGAATTTTCCCACCAGGACGAACATTCGATCGAGGTCCAGGTACCGTTCATCAAGTACCGGTTCCCGCGGGCCCGGATCGCGCCGGTGATGATGGGAGAGCAGGACTATGCAGGAGCGATACGGCTGGGCGAGAAAATCCTCCACGCGATCCGGCAGACAAAACGCGATGTCCGGATCGTGGCCTCGAGCGATTTCTCGCACTATGTGCCGGAAGAGAAGGCCAAATCAGACGACCTCTATGCGATCAAAGCCCTGGAAACTCTCGATACCAAAGAGTTTTACCGGAGGATTGCTGAACGGCAGGTAACTGCCTGCGGGTACGGCCCCATCACGGCAATGGTAACCGCCTGCAACCGTCTCGGTGCAAAGGCAGGCCGGCTGATCCGGTACGCCACGAGCGGTGATGTGACCGGGGACTATCGCGAGGTAGTGGGGTACGCGGGTATTGCGGTGATCTAGGTTGGCGACATGGAGTGCGCCGGGCAAGGTGTTTTTGTTCGGCGAGCATGCGGTAGTATACGGCAAGCCTGGCATAGCAATGGCGATAAAACCCCGCGTGTTTGTCACGGTCCGAAACACGAAACGGGCAGCGAAGGCCAAATCCCCCTACATCGACGGGTGTTTTGATGCGATGGGCGTGGTGGGCAGCGTGTATATCAACTCCCAGATCCCCAGTTCCTCGGGACTCGGGTCGTCCGCTGCCGTTACCGTTGCCACGCTCTCGGCGATCAATGACGAGTTCGGCCTCAACAAGACCCGCGAGGATATCGCGAACATGGCCTTCGAGATCGAGAAGACCGTGCAGAAGGGGCGGGCAAGCCCCACGGATACCACGGTCTCCGCGTACGGCGGGATTGTGCTGATCAGCGGGGGTTCGCGGAGGCGCCTCCCGCCCCAGCACATGCACCTCGTGATCGGGGACTCGCTCGTCTCGCACAACACTTCGAAGATGGTCGAGCAGGTGGCGGAGTTCAAGAAGAAGAGCCCGGCGATCGTGGACCCGGTGCTGGATGCGATCGAGGGAGTGAGCATGAGCGCGATCCACCATCTCAACAATCCCAAGGAACTGGGGAGGTACATGAACATGAACCACTCCCTGCTCGAAGTGCTCGGTGTCGGCCACCCGCAGCTCTCCCGGCTCGTGCTTGCCGCCCGGTCGGCGGGAGCGTTCGGCGCCAAGATCACGGGTGCCGGTGGCGGCGGGAGCATGGTCGCCCTCTGCCCCAAGCAGCTCAAGAACCGGGTCGCAAGCGCCATCGAGGCCTGCGATGCCCGGGCGATCGTAACCGGCATCGATACGGAAGGGGTCAGGAAGGAGAAGCATGCCTGATTCGCCCGGCACACCCCCTGAACGCGTCATCCTGAAGCTTGGCGGGAGCGTCATCACCGACAAGAGTGCGGACTGTGCGATCAACCGTGCGGGTCTTGAGACCCTTGCGACAGCGATTGCCGGCGCCCGGCATGACGGGATCGTGATCATCCACGGGGCCGGCTCCTGCGGGCATCCCGAGGCGAAGCGGTACCATCTCGACAAGGGTGCGTCGGCCGGGAAGACCGAAGGGGTCTACATGACCCACCGGGCGGTCAGCGGGCTCAACGAAGCGGTGGTCGTGGCTCTCCGGAGCAAGGGTGTAGCGGCAATCGGCGTCCACCCGCTTCATGCCGCCGCTGCAGATAACGGCAGGCTTATAGGATTTGAACACCGGCATCTTGAGACGATGCTTGCGCTGGGCATGGTCCCTGTGATCCACGGTGACGTGGTGATGGACCTCTCACGCGGAGCCTGTATCGTATCGGGCGACCAGCTCGTGCGGTATCTCGCGGCTGCACTGCAGATCAGCCGTGTCGGGCTCGCCACCGATGTACCGGGAGTGCTGGATGGAGGGCACGTGGTGCCGGAGATTACCCGGCAGACGATGCCGACACTCCATATCGGCGACTCAAAGCATACCGATGTCACCGGTGGAATGAGAGGGAAAATTGATGAGCTGCTCGCCCTTGCCGATGCAGGGACTGAATCAGAGATCTTCCATGTCTCGCGGGTCCGCGACTTCCTTGCAGGAGCCGCGACCGGCGGGACACGGGTCAGGGGGAAGTAAGAAACATGGGAGACAAGCAGCGGTTCACGTCATCGCGGAAACTGGATCACCTGCGCATCTGTGCAGAGGAGCCGGTCGAGAGCGGCGATACCGGGTTTTCGGATATCAGGTTCGTACACAACGCCCTGCCGGAATGCGACATGGGTAAGGTCAGCCTTGCCACCCGGTTCCTGGACCATGCAGTCTCCTCCCCCCTCTTCATATCGGCGATGACCGGTGGTCACCCCGGTACAAAGGACGTGAACGCCCGGCTTGCCCGGGCAGCTGAGCGCTTCGGCATCGGCATGGGGGTCGGGTCCCAGCGGGCTGCCCTCGAGAACCCGAAGCTCGCGGACACGTTTGCCGTAGTCCGCGACGAAGCACCCCACGCGTTCCTCGCGGCAAACATAGGTGCAGTCCAGCTCCGCGACCATGGGACCGCATGGGCCGAGAAGGCAGTGGAGATGATAGAGGCCGATGCCCTTGCCGTCCACCTCAACTTCCTGCAGGAAGCAATCCAGCCGGAAGGTGATCATAATGCCACCGGCTGCCTTGCTGCCATCGAAACGCTTTGCAAGGAGTTCAAAACGCCGGTCATCATCAAGGAGACCGGCTGCGGGATCTCGGCGGCCACGGCACGACAGTGCTGGGGCGCCGGGGCCAGTGCAATCGACACCGGTGGCTGGGGAGGTACGTCCTGGGCTGCGGTCGAGGCCGTCAGGGCGGCTGAAAGTGCGAGGAACGAGGACAAGGCGCTGCAGTCCCTCGGGAAGGACTTTGCCGGCTGGGGCATCCCCACGGTCGTCAGCCTTGCCGAGGTGGTTGCTACCGGCGGACCAGTCATCGCATCCGGCGGCGTAAGGAGCGGCCTTGATATCGCCAGGGGACTGGCTTTCGGTGCAGCTCTCTGCGGCATGGCGCTCCCGCTCCTGAAGCCGGCAATGGAGAGCGATGAAGCGCTCGCCCGCACCATCGGGGCGATCCACCGGGAACTGGCAGTAGCCATGTTCCTGACCGGGTCGGCCCGCATTGCCGATCTCAGGAAGGCACCGGTTTACCTCACGGGCAGGACACGGCAGATGTTCGATAAGGATAATCCCGCACAGGTCCGGCGTTCACCCTAACCGGGTCATACAGCCTAACAAGCGGAACATCACGGGGAATTTTTACACAAAAATACCCGGACGAGACATACGGAGAAGATTATGGATATAGAAATTATCGCAGTGGGCGGATACGATGAAGTCGGGCGGAATATGACCGCGGTCCGCTGCGGAAAGGAAATTGTCATCTTTGACATGGGACTCCGCTTGGATCAGGTAATGATCCACGAAGACGCGGAGGTTGAGAATATGCACTCCCTTGATCTCATCAAGATCAAGGCGATCCCGGACGATACGCTGATGAACGGGATCGAAGGATCCGTCAAGGCGATCGTCTGCTCGCACGGGCACCTCGACCATATCGGGGCGATCCCGAAACTGGCGCACCGGTACAGCTGCCCGATCATCTCGACGCCGTACACCACCGAGCTGATCCGGCAGCAGATCTCCGGCGAACAGAAGTTCGGCGTCAACAACAAGCTCTTTGCGCTCAAGGCCGGGCAGCGGTACACCCTCTCCCAGAACCTGATCCTTGAGTTTGTCAGGACCCAGCACTCGATCATCGACACGGTCACCCCGGTCCTCCACACGCCCCATGGCGCGATCGTGTACGCCTGCGACTTCAAGCTCGACCGGACCCCGGTCATTGGCGAACCCCCGGACTTTGCCCGGTTCCGCCAGATCGGCAAGGAAGGTGTTCTTGTCCTGATCGTCGAGAGCACCAACATCGATATGGCGGGAAGGGCCCCGAGCGAGCGGATCGCAAAGGACCTTGTCCGGGATACGATTACGAGCTACGAGGACGACAAGAACGCGATCATCGTCTCGACCTTCTCGTCGCATATCGCCCGTGTCAAGACGATCGCGGAATGTGCCCACGAGATCGGCCGGAAGCCCGTGCTGCTCGGCCGCTCCATGGAGAAGTACTCGGTCACTGCTGAGCAGATGAAGCTCGTGTCGTTCCCGGAGACCACGAGCGTCTTCGGGAACCGTCGGACCGTTGACCGGACCATGCGCAGGATGATGAAGGCCGGAAAAGAGAAGTTCCTGCCAATCGTCACCGGCCACCAGGGAGAACCAGGTTCGATCCTGACCCGGCTGGCACTCGGGGATACCCCCTACCAGCTGACCAAGGGCGACAAGGTGATCTTCTCAGCAAAGGTCATCCCGAACCCGCTGAACTTTGGCCAGCGCTACCTGGTTGAGCAGCACCTCAGGCTGGCAGGTGCCCGCATCTTTGAGGACCTGCACGTGAGCGGCCATGCGTACCGCGAGGACCACTACGAGTTTATCCAGCTGCTGAACCCGCAGCACATCATCCCTGCCCACGGCAACCTGAAGATGACGGCAAGCTACACGGATTTTGCAAGCGAACTGGGTTATACCGCCCACTCCACAGTCCACCTGATGAAGAACGGACAGCGGATCAAGATCAATTAAGGATGAGGGAAACCATGTCGGAACTTTCACCGTATCTGGAATCGGTTGCAAAAGAGATCGACCGCATGATCGACCGCTACTTTGTCGATAAGGCCGGCGAACTGAACAAGGCCTCCGCCCACCTCCTCGCAGCGGGCGGCAAGAGGCTCCGCCCCGCGGTGGTCATGCTTGCAGCGGATGCGGTGAAACACGGGAGCTCGGACGACATCATGCATGCGGCCCTTGCTCTCGAAGTGACCCACACCTTTACCCTGATCCATGATGATATCATGGATGACGACAACCTGCGCCGTGGCGTCCAGACCGTCCACACGAAATGGGATATGCCGACCGGTATCCTTGCTGGGGACGTGCTCTATGCCCGCGCCTTCGAGCACATCTGCCTGGCGAAGTCGACGGACGAGGCAAAAGTCAAAGCCGTGCAGATGCTTGCTAAGGCCTGCGCCGATATCTGCGAGGGCCAGCACATGGACATGTCCTTTGAGCACCGCACCGACGTGTCGGAAGGAGAATACATGGAGATGGTGAGGAAGAAGACCGGCGTCCTCTATGCAGCAGCCGCAGGGATCGGGGCGGTCCTTGCCGGCGGGAATGCCGTCCAGGTGAAGGCGCTCTACAGTTTCGGGCTCAATACCGGGATCGCGTTCCAGATCCAGGACGACCTGATTGACCTCCTCACCCCCTCGGAGAAGAGCGGGAAGGACCGGGCCTCGGATCTAAGGGAAGGCAAGCAGACGATCATCATGATCAAGGCCCGGGAGAAGGGCCTCGATCTGCTGAAGTACAGGCACGAACTTTCCGAAGCCGATATCAACACTGCGATAAAGGAACTGACAGATGCCGGCGTGCTCGATGAAGTGAAGAAGATAGCCACCGATCTCGTCACCGCGAGCAACAGGCACCTCTCCCTCCTGCCGGCCTCCAGAGAACGCCAGCTCCTCATGGACATCGGCGAGTACTTCGTCACCCGGAGTTATTAGGATGGCAGGGGACGATCCAAAAGAACTCCTGTTCCTGTGTGCACTCCAGAATGCCGTTAAACATGGCGGGGTACCGCAGGCCGGCGCCGTGATCGGCATGGTGATGGGAGCCCACCCGGAACTCCGGGCAAAAGCAAAGGAAGTATCAGGCCTGGCAAAGGATGCGATTGCGGACGTGGCGAAACTTTCCCCCGGGGAACGGATCACCACCCTCCAGGCCCGTGCGCCGGAGATGTTTGCCGCTCTCCTGGTGAAACACGAACACAAGAAGGTGCTCCCCGATCTTGAGGGAGCAGAGAACGGGGTTGTCATGCGGTTCGCCCCGAACCCCTCGGGCCCGCTCCACATCGGGCACGCCCGGGCAGCAGCCCTCAATGACGCTTACGTGAAGCAGTACGGTGGCCGGTACATTCTCCGGATCGAGGACACCGACCCGAAACGCGTGGACCCCGAGGCCTACGATACGGTAAAAGAGGACATCAAATGGCTCGGCCTCGGGATCACCGGGATCGTCACCCAGAGCGACCGGCTCCCGATATACTACGATCTCTGCAAACAGTTGATCGAGCGGGGCGGGGCGTACGTCTGCACCTGCGACAACGAGCACTTCAAGGAACTCAAGCAGCACAAGACCGCCTGCCCGTGCCGGGACCTGCCTGTGGCAAAGAATCTCGAACTCTGGCAGAAGATGCTCGACCACGGGTTTCGCGAAGGCGAGGCTTCGGTCCGGATCAAGACCGATCTCACCCACCCGGACCCGGCCATGCGTGACTTCCCCGCGTTCCGGATCCTCGACGCTCCGCCCCACCCGAAAGTGAAGGCCCACGTCTATCCGCTGATGAACTTCTCGGTGGTTGCAGACGACCACCTGCTCGGCGTGACGCACGTGATCCGGGGCAAGGACCACATAGCAAACACCCGCAGGCAGCGCTATATCTACGACCACTACGGCTGGAAGGTGCCGGTCTACCGGCATTACGGCCGGATGGGGATCGAGGGGGTCGTCCTCTCAACCTCGCAGATGCGCCTCGGGATCAACGAGGGCACCTATACCGGCTGGGACGACATCCACCTCGGCACCCTCCGGGCCCTTGCCCGTCGCGGGATCCTGCCCGAGGCCGTGAAGAACGCGATGATCGCGATCGGCATCGGGGACGTGGACATCTCGTTCTCGTGGGACAACCTCTATGCGGAGAACAAGAAGCTCGTCGACCCGATCGCGAACCGGTACTTCTTCGTGCCGGACCCGGTTACGGCAACCATCGAAGGTGCACCCAATCACACCGCCCACGCCCTCCTTCATCCCAGCGACGCGACCCGCGGGTCACGCACGCTGGAGTTCACCGGCACCGTACTCCTCCCGAAGGGCGAGCTCGTGCCCGGCACCACGATGCTCCGTCTCAAGGACCTCTTCAACGTGAAGATCGCCTGGGATGGCGACACCCCCTCGTTCTCGTACGGCGGGGACTCGCTTGCCGATGCCCGGGCGTCAAAAGCCCACATCATCCAGTGGCTGCCGGCACAGGCAACCGTGCCCTGCACGCTCCTCACGCAGGAAGGGGAGATGAAAGGAGCCTGCGAACCGGCCGTGAAATCGGAGCTCGGGAAGGTCCTCCAGTTCGAGCGGGTCGGGTTCGTGAAGATCGACGCGGCCGGTGCTGATGGCGTACGGGCGTACTTCACGCACAAATGAAATTTTTTTTCCGTTTTTTGATGATTCATTGATGACTGTTAATCGAGTAAAAAGAAAAATCGAAAAATAGTTAGCTAACTAATTATATCCAGTTTTACGAATTTTTATAAACATATCTCACATTCTCCCTTTTAGGAGGTATTTTTGTGTTCAATTTTGAGAATTCGCAAACCTTTGTAATTGTGGCAGGAATAATTATCATTTTTATAGTAATTTCTGGGTGCACCTACCCATGGGATCCAAATAATGCCTCCAATGGAACTAAAGCAAATTTGGCAAATAATCAGCCACCCCACGTCCGTGGTGGGGAGGCAATACAATGTTAACCCCCCCTTGTGCCACCAGTTCCCTACAGGGAGCGGGGCACAATGCGATAGCGCTGGAACAGGTAATATGACACTATCGCCAAGCGCAGGGGCGGTCCGGGGGGACAGGCACTGTCCCCTCCGTCAACCTGGTTCTTGTATTCCCCTCCCAACAACCACCCCCTGAACTCTTTTTATCGTTCCTGCCCTACATGTACATGTATACATGTCCGGTGAAGAGATCAAACAGGAAACAGACGCAGCCGAAGAATCCCGGCATGACCTGGTTTTAACCGGGCTCTGCATCGATCTCCTCATCCTGATCCCGGAGACTGCCGCGGTCATCCTTTCCGGGTCTGCCACCCTCTTTGCCGATGTGATCAAGTGCGCAAACGAAGTGCTCGCCACCTTCTTTGCCCTCCTGATCATACGGCGGGTGACGCTGGGCGGGAAATTCACCTACGATTACGGGATGGGCAAATTCGAATCCTTAACAAGAATCATCACAGGCGGCGTGATGTTCGTATCCCTTTGTATCCTCCTCTTCTTCACCTTCCACAGGCTTATCGAACCCGAACGGTTCGACATGGACGCTGCGATCATCGGTATCCCCCTGATGGTCCTTGCCAGTATCGCGGACTCGTACCACTGGAAGAAAAACTACCGTCTGGCGCAGAAAGAGCCCACCCCCATCATGGAAGCCCAGTGGCGGCTCCGGCGTGCCAAGACCTTCTCCGATGTATTGATTCTTCTGGCACTGGTACTATCTGTCCTCCTTGTCCAGTACAGCTGGGCAGAGTATATCGATCCGGTCGTTTCAGTCCTCATCATCGGGTTCCTGCTGCTCGCGGGATACCGGGAGATCAACGCCTCCCTTCCGGACCTCTTCGACAAGACCCTTGAGGAGGAGCTCCAGTTCGTGATCCTCCGGGAACTGGCTGGTTCGTTCGACAAGTACTATGAATTCCATGGCGTCCGCTCGCGTCGGTCCGGGAGCAGGATATACATCGAGATCTTCCTCGGGTTTGATCCGGAACAGAAGGTGGGGGAGGTCCAGGATTTCATCGATTCCTTAAAAAGATCTCTTGAGGCGCTGATTCCCGGTAGTGTCGTGAGCATTATTCCCACAAGCGAAAAAGATCCCCGTTCTGCGGCCTAGTGCCAGCATATACCGTGATTTTTTATAAAGTTCGGGCGGGGCAGGCCCGGCACTCCTGGAAAAACGTTTATGATGTGGTGTTCCGGATCCCGGGATGGAGCAAAAACCCAGCAAACGATTGAATTATATACCTGCCATTCTCAATAATAGTAAGTACCTTGCATAACAAGATACTGTGTTAAACACTTGACACACTGGCCTGGCAATCCACTCTCTGCATTCTTCCCCGGTTTCGCAGATCGTGCCCCGGGCATGCCACGGGCTTTGGAGATCCCATGAATATCCAGTTCAAAAAAGGCGTACTTGAAATCTGCGTCCTGTCTGTCCTTGCCCGCAAGGAGTGTTATGGGTACGAGCTGGTGAACGAGATCTCCAAAATGATTGACATCTCGGAAGGCACGATCTACCCGCTCCTCCGGCGTCTCAAGGACGAAGGGCTGGTCACCACCTACCTTCAGGAGTCCGGCGAGGGACCCCCCCGGAAATATTACCGGCTGACAGAAACGGGACGGACAAAAGAACAGGAACAGCGTGAAGAATGGATACAGTTTGCAGCATCGGTGAATGCACTGCTGGAAGGAGTTTCGCATGCAGCGGAATGAACAGGACTATCTGAATACCTTAAAAGATCGGCTCACCGGGCATGTCAGCCGGGAGGATCTCGACGACATCCTGTCGGATTATGCCGAGCATTTCAGTATCGGGAAATCTGAAGGACGCAGCGAGGAAGACCTGTGCCGGGCCCTCGGCTCTCCGGACGACGTGGCCCGGGAGATCAGGGCATCGTACCTGGTGAAGAAAGCAGAGCAGTCCTGCGGGGCCAGAAATATCTGGAGTGCGGTTGTGGCCACCCTCGGCCTCGGGCTCTTCAACCTTGCCGTTGTCCTGGTCCCGTTCATCCTCCTTATCGCCCTGCTCACGGTGATCTTTGTGGCGGGTGTGGTCCTCGTTATTCTCGGGCCGCTCCTGCTTCTCGTCTCGATCGTCCAGATGCTGGGGATAACGGTCTCCACGCCATGGGCGTCGCCCCTGGCCGGGATCGTCATCTCTGTAGGGATCTCGGTCGCAGGAATCTTCCTGATCGTGGCGGCATTGGGGCTCGGGAAGTTCTTCTACCGGGTGGGAATCCGATACCTCAAATGGAATATCCGGATCATACGGGGAGGAGAGGGACCGGACCGGGATGGGGAGCCCTGCCTCTCCACCGCTGCCATTCCCCGTGACGGTGCGCAGAACCTGGAGCTCCAGGTACGGCTCGGGGCCGGCGATCTGAGCGTCAGGGAAGGGACCGGTGACAACAATCTGGCCGAATTCGCCGCGCACGGCACGGCCTGTGCCCATCCGTCCGTCTTAGCATCTGCCGACGGGAAGGGCAAACGGGTCAGGATCCGGGGACGGCACGCGCTTGCCACCTCCTGGTGGTCCGATGAATCCTCTCCTGCACTGGAGATCGGGATCACCCGGGAAGTCCCCGTGGCGCTCGATGTCCTGAATAAAGCAGGGAGAACAACCCTGGCACTGGGGGCCCTTAACCTTACCGGCCTCCGTGTCAGGAACGGGGCCGGAGAGACCTACGTCGATCTTGCAGGGTATGCCGGACCCGGTTTCGATGGCGAGATCAGGAACGGTGTCGGGCACATGGTCATCCGCGTACCGAAGGAATACCCGCTGCGGATACGCGTCCACCGCGGGATCGGCGACACGGAAGTACGCGGCCTCATTATCGAAGGGGATACCTATGTAACCCGTCCGGAACGGAAGGATGCCCCGCAGATCACGATCCAGATCAGGCAGGGCATGGGCTCTATCTTCCTGGAGGCAATATGAATGAATACAGAAACAACCGGAACGAAATTATGAGATTTGGCAGTTCGATCATCGCATGTATCATCCTGTTCGCCATTATGGTCCTGGTCATCCCGCCGGCCCATGCGGACGACGCACCGACCGTCACGATCACCGACTACAAGGTCTCGCCCCCGGTCATGATGCCGGGCAGCCTCGGGACCATCTCGATCACCGTGAAGAATACTGCATCCACTGCCTCGGTCAGCGAGAAGTCCGGGCAGTTGTCGCCGGATGTGTATGCCGTAGTCAAAACCACAGACATCAATGTCAATCTCCAGAACATCCACCTGGAAGGAAACGGCATCAACGTAGTAACAAAGGACTTTGACCAGGTAGGGGAGATCGGTCCCGGCCAGTCCCTCCCCATCACCTTCTCGATCCAGGCCCCCGACAAGAGCGGGATGTATTATCCTGAAGTCTGGATCGACACCGAAGGAGGGCGGAGCACGAAATACCCGATCCCTGTCAATGTCGACACCCCGATGGGCATCCAGAAACAGGCGATCCTGATCATGGACAGCTCGCTCACCGGCAGCGTCAATCCCGGTGAGGAGGTCCCCGTGACCCTCACGGTCAGCAACGCAGGCCAGATCCTTGCGGATGATGTCACGATCAGCATAGCAAACGTAAGCGGGAGCGTGGCCCCGAAGACGAGTGACCTCTATCATCTCGGGACGATCGGACCCGGCGGGCAGGAGACTATCAGTCTGGTCCTGCTCACTGATAAGACCGCAAATCCCGGCCTGGTACGGGTCCCGGTAACGATCGGCTACACCTCGATTGACGGTACCCCCATCACCCAGCCTACAGGAATTGACATGATGCTGAAGGGCAAGGCGGAACTGGGCTTCGTATCAGTGGACACCAACCCCTCGCGGCTTACGGAAAACGGACCCTTCGATCTCACGATCCGGATAGAGAACACCGGTACAGGCGATGCAAAACAGGTCTCGGCAACGGTCGACCTTCCTGTCGAAGGGACAAAGGAGGCGTTCATAGGCAAGATCACGCCGGGCAACGATGCCCCGGCGCTCTTCCTCCTTGAAGGTATGAAAGGCGGTGACTACCCGTACAACCTGACAATCTCTTATACGGACGATATGGGCGCCCATACACTCACCCGGCAGATGAACATGCGGGTCCCCCCGTCTGACAATTCCGGGAATATCATCCTCATGCTCATCATCCTTGGCATCCTCGGGTTCCTTGCCTACCGGTACTGGTACCTGCCTTCAAAGAACGGGGACGGAACATTCCCATGGGTAAAAAAGAACTGAAGGTCGCGTTCCTGCTCGCCCTGCGGTCGCTCCAGCGGGGGAGCAGGTCGAGCGTGATCCTGACCGTACTTATCATCGGGATGTGTTTCACCAACATGATCTTCCTCCCCGCCCTGTTCAGCGGGATCGAGCAGAGCATAACGAAGCAGCTCGTGGACTACGAGGTCGGGAACGTGTTTGTCAGCCCGAAGTCGGGTGACCAGTATGTGACGGATCTTGGTGCAACGCTGGACCTCATCAACGGCATGCCCGGCGTGGCACGGGCCACTCCCCATTATACGGAGGGGGCGACATTCACATACCGCCAGCGTATCCTCGGAGTCTCGGTGCGGGCGATAAAGCCCGATGACGAGAAGTACGTCTCTCCCCTGTACACGAAAATGATCGCCGGCAGCTACCTTGGTGACAGCGATACGGGAGAGATCATCATCGGAAAGCCCGTGGCCGGCGACCCGACAATCCGGGAGGAAGACGAGTATCAGCCCTCGCTCGGCGGGGTCCGGGTCGGGGACTCAGTCACGGTTACGTACGCAAACGGCTTCACACGGAACTACCGGGTGAAGGGCATCTACTCCACCGGGTGGAGCGAGGCGGACAGCGCCGCGTATGTCTCCTGGACGGATATGGAGCAGGTGCTGGGACAGCAGCCGCTCGACAAGGCGCAGGACATCACGGTCAAGGCACAACCCGGCTACACCGAGACCTTCGTCAAGAACGAGCTGATCCAGTACGGCGTGGCGGACAAGGTCCAGACCACCTCGGACCTGCTCTCCAAGAGCCTGGGGACGGCGTTCCAGAGTTTTGCGATCATCAACCTGGTCTCCCTGATCGTGAGCATCATTATCACGACGGTCGTCCTTTTCATCGTCATCACGATCAAGACCCTCAACAACCGCCGGCAGATCGGGATCCTCAAGGCAATCGGCGTGGACAAGGAAGTGATCATGCACAACTATGGTTTCCAGGTGATCATCCTCGCCATCCTCGGGATCATCCTCGGGATCATCCTCACGACGCTGCTCTCGGTGTACATGGCAATTCACCCGGTTGTGACCCCCTCATGGTCGGCAACCCTGTACCTGACACCCACGGACATCGTCATGAACTCCCTGATCCTCTTTGTCGCCGCCATCGTTGCCGGGTACGTCCCGGCCTACCAGGTATCGCGTGAGGATATCCAGACAGCAATGAGGTCCTGATACGATGATTGGGATTGAAAACCTCCAGAAGATCTACCGGATGGGAAATGTGGAAGTCAGGGCGCTCGACGGCGTGACGCTCGATATTGCAAAGGGGGAGTTCCTTGGTATCATGGGGCCCAGCGGGAGCGGCAAGACCACGCTCCTGCACATGCTCGGCCTGCTGGATGAGCCCACCTCCGGCAGGATCATGATTGACGGGACGGATATCTCCCGCCTGAACGACTACGAGAAGACGATGTTCCGGCTCTACAAGCTCGGGTATGTCTTCCAGGACTATGCACTGGTCCCCGATCTCACCGTGATGGAGAATGTCTCCCTCCCGGCAATGCTCCGGAAGGACCGGACCGATGAGCAGTACCATGCAGCGAGCATCGACTTTCTCACGAAGATCGGTATGCTTGACCGGCGGGACCACCTCCCGCGGGAACTCTCGGGCGGCCAGCAGCAGCGGGTCTCGATCGCACGGGCGATCGTGAACAAACCGGATATCCTCTTTGCCGATGAGCCGTGCGCGAACCTCGACACTGAGAACTCCCGGATGGTGCTCGACCTCTTCCGGGAGATCAACGAGGAGATGCAGCAGACGATTGTGATGGTCTCGCACGAGGACTGGCACAAGGATTATTTCCACCGGATCATCCGTCTCCAGGACGGGAAGGTGGTAAGCGACGGGAAGAGCGGGGAGTGAAGGGCGCTTTTAAATGAGAGCGGTAAAAGATCCACCGGGGAGATCTGACGGGCCGGTTGCGCCGGGTGAGGTGCCACAGCCTGCCCCGTGGCGCGGGTACTTATCCCGGAGGATCGATACTGTATGGCAACCCATGAACACGATCCGCATTGAAAAAGTGATCCGCTCGCACCGCAGGACCATAGCGCTCGAAGTAACCCACGATGCAACCCTCATCGTCCGGGCGCCGGTCCGGGTTTCTGCCAGCTTCATCGAGGAGATGATCGAGGAGAAGCGGTCATGGATCCTCCGGAAGATGGCGGAGATGCGGCAGCGCCCGGCCACCCATATCCACGAATACGTGGAAGGGGAGCAGTTCCTTTTTCTCGGCAACCCGTACCCGCTGCAGTTCATGGACAATGACGACGGGAAGATCGAGCGCACGGACCGGATCTATATCTCCCGTAACCTTGCGCCCGATCTCCGGCACCGGCTGAAACGCTGGTACATGCACGAAGCGGGTGCGATCCTCAGGGAACGATGTGCGTGGTTCTCGATGATCACAGGCCATACTCCCACTTCGATCCGGATCTCCGATGCACAGCAGCGCTGGGGCTCATGCACCCACACGGGCGGCCTCAACTTCAGCTGGCGCCTGGTCCAGGCCCCGCCCGGGATCATCGATTACGTGGTGGTGCACGAGCTCGTCCACCTTGTCCAGCCGGACCATTCCCGGAAGTTCTGGGCGAAGGTCAGGGAGATCATGCCGGACTATGAGGCGCGCCGGAAGTGGCTGAGGGAGAACGAGCGGCTGCTGAGGATATAAATTGGGAGGGGGACAATGCCTCTTCGAAGATTTCCGGATGGAAATCTTCTGCACATCACACCAGCCTTTCGGGCAGGTATGCTGCCCCTCCCAAGCCCACCCCTGCGCATTACGATGGTGCGGGAATTACCTGTTCTGAGGCTATCACATTTGTGCCCCGTCCCCCACGGGGCTGGTGGCATAAGGGGGGGCCGAGTAAAAATTTCTTCCGGATCCAACTGATGTATTACCCTTCAAACTCCCGCCTCTCCGGCCGCGGCTTCATATTCCCCATCCACTTCTCCGTCTCCGCGAGCGGCGCAAACCCGCACTTCCCGTACACCCCATGGGCATCGCTCGTCTTCAGGATCCACTGGTACACGTCCTTCAGGTCAGGGTGCGACATCGCGAACCTGACCATCGCCTGCCCGATTCCCCGGTGGCGATAATCCGGGGCAACGATCACGTCAAGGAGGTATGCAAACCGGGTCTTGTCGGAGATGACCCGGCAGAACCCGACCTGCCTCCCGTTCTCATCGTATGCCCCGACAACGAGAGCGGAGTTGCGGATCCCCTTTGCAATCTCGTTCTTTGTTATGCCCGGGCTCCAGTAGGTAGCCGCGAGCATGCCCTGGATATCATCCGTCCGGAGCCGGGCCGGGTCCGCGGAGATTTCAGCGTTCATGGTGTTTTGCGGACAAGCCGTGCCCCGAGCTCATATGCTTTCCCGCAGTCTTTGGGGAACTGCTCGTCCCGGCGCTTCTTCTTCGCCACCGGGTCGAACAGCGTGGACATGTATTTCGAGTAGTCGTCGAACTGGTACGTGTCGGTGACAAAGAACGACTCGCAGGACCCGAAGATCCGCTCCATTGCCATCTCCGTCAGCTGTGCGTTCCGGTCGAAGCCCCGTTCCTTCACCATCGGCTCGGGAGCGCCCGCCGTGTAGATGAACGCGGTCCTGATCTTCCTGCCAAACAGGCTGGACCGCTGGGGGTCATAGACCGAAAACGGAAACATAAGTCGTTCGAGGAACGAACGGGTCTCCCCGGTCGTGATCCCATAATAGATCGGGGATCCGATGAGGATCGCGTCAGCCGATTCAGCTGCCTTGAGTAAAGGTGATAGTCCATCATTTTGTGCGCAATGCCCATAGCTCGCCCCGCCGATCCGCTTGCAGGCAAAGCAGCTCCGGCAGCCCTTGAAATCCTGATCGTAGAGATGGAAGAGTTCGGTCTCTGCTCCCGCGGATTCCGCGCCCTTCATGGCATGCTCAAGGAGAGTTGCAGTATTCCATGCCTTACGGGGGCTTCCGTTGAATGCGAGAAGTTTCATAGATTTTTCTTACGGGAGCCGTGGATAAAAATGTTGAGGGACGCCTCTTATACGATCGCCGCGAGCGCCCCGAGCGCGATGCCGGCAGCATAGAAGATCATCGCCACGTGGAAGCAGGGGAGCACCCGGAGGGCTGTGTCCGGTGCCTCATCCTCATCCCGGTGCTTCAGGATGACGGCACTGGCATACACCATCAGGACGAGGCCGGCAACGATTCCTGCCCGGGCGATCCAGCCGAGTTTTGCCATGAAGAAGCAGGCCGCCACGATGTGGGCCGCGGTAAACCCGGCGATCCAGTATGCAGTGCCCGGCAGGCCGAAGAGGATCGGGATCGTTTTCATATCCCTCGCCCGGTCGTTCTCGATATCGATGAGGTCGTTTGCCCCAAGATGAGCGAGGGCGAACGGGTAGAAGAAGATGAAGTAGAAGAATGCGGGCATGTCCGGCTTCCCGGCACAGAGGTATCCTGCTACGGGGAAGAGGGCGAAATCGAGCCGGCCGATGAGCTGGGCGAACGGGTGCTTCTGCTGCCGCTTCTCCTCTTGGTAAAAGATCTCGATCGCGTAGCAGAAGAGCATGATGAGCAGCACGAAGACCGAGTTGGGATAAGGCAGGGTCATCACGAGGCCGGCCGTGATGAGTACAAGCCCGATGACGAGCCCGGCAGCCAGCAGGGGGGAGATGAGCCCGGCCGGGATCGGCCGGGTCCCGTAAGAGCGCCAGTACTTCGTCAGCCGGGTCGGATCTACATCCCGCTTATCGAACTCCCGGTCCATGTAATCGTTCAGCACGAGCCCGGCCTCGAACCCGAGAAAGCCGATCAGGGCGACTTTCCCGAGGATGAGCCAGGAGAAACCGCCATACGTTTCCGTGGCAAGCAGGTATCCCGAGCAGAAGAGCAGCGGCCAGGCAAAGAAGAACCGGAGCCGCAGGAGATCTATCCAGGCCCGAAGGGTCGCGTCCATTCATAGGAGTTTGGCGCTGCTTCCTTTTTCAAACTTTCATGGCCGGGCGTCTTTTGGGTGGATTGAAGAATGGTGGCAGAAAACACTCCCTTATCTGGTCAGCCATCTAATAGAATGGGAATGGGTTCCTTCTATATCTGCCCGGAATCTCCCGGCGATTTTCCCGCTATATACGAGGTGAACCGGCAGGCATTCGGCCAGGATGGCGAAGCCCGGCTGGTGAGCGCACTGCGGGATGACGGGGACTATGATCCCGAGCTCTCGCTCATTGCCGTTCATGACGGCAAAATAGTCGGCCATATCCTCTTCCCCCCGATCAATATCGTTTCAGATAAGGCGACAACCCCCGCGCTGGCCCTTGCCCCGCTCTCGGTCCACCAGGATTACCAGGGACTGGGAATCGGCGCAGCCCTGGTGCAGGACGGTCTCGCCGAGTGCCGGAGGCTCGGCCACCGGATCGTGATCGTGGTCGGCCACCCGGGATACTATCCGCGGTTCGGCTTCACCCTGGCCCGGGAGAGTGGCATCCATGCACCGTTCCCCTGCCCGGACGAGGCGTTCATGGCGCTCGGCCTCTCCGACTCTGCGCTGGACGGGATCTCCGGGATGGTCGAATATCCGGTCGCATTTGATACGACAGGCGCCCATACCTCGTAGCTGGGAACCACAGTCCTGCCCGATCCCTCCTTCCTCTCACTCCTGTTTTCCCACGGTCGTACCCCCCAGCATTATAGCCTCTTCTCGCCAATCCTAGAGTATACGCCATGACGACCGGCTCCCCCTCGTTATCCCCCCACGGAAGCAACCTGATCAGGTACCTGCAGGCATATGCCCCTCCCGCAGGTAAACCTGTGGATCAGGAACCGGTTGCGGTCGGCCCCGTCACCGTCACGAAATACACGGGAGAGTTCTGGACATCAAAACAACGGCAGGCCGGCTCTGTCCACGAGGTCTCATACCGGGCCTGCTTCAAGCCGCAGCTCCCCCGGTTCTTCATCGAACGCCTGACCCGAAAGGGTGACGTAGTCTACGATCCGTTCAGCGGCCGGGGTACGACCGTGATCGAGGCAGGTCTCCTGGGCCGGAATGTGATCGCAAACGATGCAAACCCCCTGTCCCGGATCATGACCGAACCACGTTTCTTCCCTCCCGATGCCGCCTCCGTGGAGAAGCGCATGCTCGCAATCCCGCGGGACGGGGGAAAGGCAGACATTGACCTTTCGATGTTCTACCATCCCGATACTGAAAAGGAGATCGTGGCCCTGCGGGAGTACCTGCTCGGCAGGAAAACGGCAGCGCGGGAAGACCACATTGACCGCTGGATCGCGATGGTCGCCACCAACCGGCTTACGGGGCATTCGAAAGGGTTCTTCTCGGTCTACACCCTCCCACCCAACCAGGCGGTCTCCCCTCAGAGCCAGGAACGGATCAACCGGAAACGCAGGCAGGCCCCGGAGTACCGGGACACGCGTGCTCTCATTCTTACAAAGACAAAGAGCCTCACCCGCACACTCCCTGATGACATGAAGAAGAACCTCCTGCGGGCCGGAAAGGGCGCCCGGCTCCTGACCGGGGATGCGAGGGAGACACGGGATATCCCGGACGAATGTGTGCATCTCACGGTCACCTCCCCGCCCTTCCTCGACATCGTGCAGTACAGCGGGGACAACTGGCTCCGCTGCTGGTTCAACGGCCTCGACAGCGATGCCATCGGGCGGCGGATCACCATGGCACGGACCGTGGACGAGTGGACTGCGGTGATGGGCCGGGTCTTTGATGAGCTCCTGCGGATCACCCGCCCCGGGGGATATGTTGCGTTTGAGGTGGGGGAAGTGCGCAAGAAGACGATCCGGCTCGAGGAGCACGTGATCCCGCTCGGCCTTCGGGCCGGTTTTGCCTGCGAGTGCGTGCTGATCAACCAGCAGGCCTTCACCAAGACCTCCAATATCTGGGGTGTAGACAATAACACCTGCGGCACCAACACGAACCGGATCGTAGTGTTCAGGAAACCCTGATCGTGACAACCCGTTGCGGGCCCCGGTGCACCATCTCTGAAAAATCTGCACCTGCTTCCCGCGAAAAACTGCAAATCTTGATATTTTGACGGCGCCAACCTGCTGTGAGTGACTACGGGAATGCGGGATACGGAATGCACGGGCGCCGGCAGTGGGAATCTGATGGAGAACCGGCGATGTCAGTGAAACGCCACGCAGTCTCCTGTATTCCCGTTATTGCAGGTGTCCTTCTCCTGGCATTACTGTGTTGTACCGTGAGCGCTGCCGGTAATGTGCCGGTTTCTTCGACAAACGGGATTGCGATCCGCCAGGCCCATCTTGCATGGACCTCGCTGGAGAAGGAGACTGAGATGAAGACCGCGATCTACTACGTCACCACGCTTTTCAGCACGGACACAACGAACATGAGTGCAGACCTCGCTGCATTTCAGGCAGAGGAGACACGTATCCCTTCAGCCGCTTCCGACGTCGATCTTTCAACCCTCCTTGATGACATGAAAAATACTACCACCCTGTTCCGGGGTGAGACCCTTGCGCAGATGATCGCAGGGCAGGGGAAATGGGACGAGCTCGGACGGCAGATCAGTGCAGCGACCGCGAACAGCCCTTACATTACCAATGCGCAGAACGCGTACTGGAACACCCGGAGGACCGGCACGCTTGCGGATTTCGATTTATGGGTGCGGAACAGCCAGCAGGTGCTCGATGGCCTGAAGGCAAAGGGATACGATACGGCGACCCCACAGCGGACGCTCGATGTCATCTCCTCCCGCAGGCCGGATATCCAGTCGGCCCTTGAATCCCGATCAGAGATCGCTCTCGCGACCATCAACCAGCAGATCCTCCCGCAGACGCAGGCCTTCTCGGGGCAGGTGATCGCAGTGCAGGGGCAGGTCCCGGAGGGCCGGCAGCAGCAGTTCTTCATCGACCAGGGCTACCGGGTGGTCGAACGGGCGGATAAGATCAACAATAATCTCACCATGATCCTGATCGATATCGGTCCCGCGGACCCTGCCCTCACCCAGACCAAGATCGATCTCGCCTCGTCCCAGAACGTGCTCAGCACCGGCAATCTCGAAGCGGCCAGAACCCCGCTTCGGCTTGTACAGAAGGACCTGGTGGATCTTGCGCAGGCCTATCGGGACGTGGCCCACAGCGCTGCTCTTCCTCCTGCCCTCTCGGCGGAACTCAACTCGATGGCAATCCGGCTTGACAATACGGCAGACCAGATGGGGGCAGCTCTGTGAGTTGTGGCGTATCCCGCCCCATGGCAGCTGCGGTCGTACTGGTTATCCTTGCCCTGCTCGCCTCAGGATGCATGTCGATCCCGGGACCGGGGGACGCGCCAAAGACCCCGGCGGTGACCCCTGTTACAGCAACGCCCGCACCCCCCTTGGTAACCCCGCAGAAAACGATAAGAACCGCGCCAACAACGAAACCGGTCCCGGTGACCACGACGCAGGCGCCCGGTTATGAGACCAGCAGCTGTGCAGCACAGGGCGGCACCATTGTCTCCCCGGGCCAAAAGTGCACAGCGGGCTATCTTCCTGCCACCGATTCGTTCAGCTGCTGTTCAAAAAATCCTGTGGCGATCGGGAGCGGGAATACCGCACCTGCGAATGCCACAATAACCATCCCCCCCCTCGATCTCTCACTTAACCTGGACGACAATCCCGGCAGCATCACACCCTGATCCGCCAGCGGACGGGACGTTCTCTTTTATCCTCATGGCCTCATATCACCTCCCGCACGGTAAACGTTTCTGCAATCCCGGATTCCGGAAATCCGGTACATGGAATTGCCGCACGGGACGGGTTGGCGGATTGGTTCCGGTGGTCTGCTTTCATCCCGTTACGCCCCCCCGGTGAAAACGGGATTTTAGTACGCATTAAGTAGCCCGACATCCAAGTTGTATTCATGGTCACCCGTATCGTCCGGTATGCGCAGATCGTGGACGTCCTCAGCAAGTATGGTTTTGGTATCGGCCTGGAGAAGATCTTCCCCGGCAGGGCCCGGTTCCGCCTCCCGCAGACCGGCACCAAATCCGATGCCTCGACCATCTACGAACGGATACGGCTTGCCCTTGAGGAACTCGGACCTACGTTTGTGAAGTTCGGCCAGATCATGAGCACGAGGACCGAACTGCTGCCACCGGAGATGATCGAGCAGCTCAAGAAACTGCAGGACCATGCAAAACCCATACCGTTCTCCGAAGTCATGGCGGTGATCGAGGAGAACTGCCCGGACTGGCAGGACTGCTTCTGCGACATCGAGGAGACACCGGTCGCATCTGCATCGATTGGTCAGGTGCACCGGGCATACCTCAAGGATGGGACCAAGGTAGCGCTCAAGGTCCGTCGCCCGCGCATCGATGAGATCATCGAGACGGATCTCCAGATCCTTGAATCGATGGCCGAACGGATGGAGATGGTCTTCCCCGAGACCCGGCTCTATAACCCGACCGGGATGGTGGACGATTTCGCCCACCAGATCGTCAAAGAACTCGACTTCATGCACGATGCCCGGAATGCCGACCGCATGGCCCGGAACTTCCGTGACGTGCCGGGCATAAAGTTCCCGAAGATCTACTGGGAGTTCTCGACTCCCCATGTGCTCGTGATGGAGTTTATCGAAGGGGTACGGATCGATGATCCCGAGGCGATGGTGCAGATGGGCCTCGACCCGCACGAGATCGGGGTCCGGGGATTCCACGCGTACCTCAAGATGATCTTCGAGGATGGGTTCTTCCATGGCGACCCGCACCCGGGCAACCTGTTCGTGACAAAGGAGGGTGACATCGTCTTCCTGGATTTCGGGGTCGTGGGCATCCTCCGGCCCGAGAAGCGGCAGAACTTCATCAACCTCCTCTTCGCTCTCGTCAACGATGATATCGAGCTGATGATCCGGTCGCTCGAGGGCTTCGGCATCGTGATTGCCGAAGAGGACCGTGAGGGCCTTCGGGACGATCTCTACATCATGATGCACGACTTCTCGGGTGGCGGGGAGGGCGTTTCGCATTTTGATTTCGGGCTGATGGTCAACGAGCTGACGGACTCGATGCGCAGGTACCGGCTCAAGGTACCGATGAACCTGATGCTCCTCTTAAAAGTCTTCATGATGGTGCTGGATATCGGCCTGCGGCTCGACCCGAATTTCAACTTCGGTACGGAAGTCACGCCGTACCTGACAAAACTCGCCGACACCAACACGCTCTCGGCGGGTTACGTGAAGCGGGCCTCGATGACCCTTCTCGAGGCCGCGGACGCGATCCTCGATATGCCGCGCAACGTGAACCTCATGTTGCGCCGGCTCTCGACCGGTACCTTCAAACTGGAGATCGTGGATACCGATCTCCAGAAGCTCCAGATGGCACTCGACCGGGCGAGCGACAAGGTCATGATCGGTCTTGTGGTCGCATCGCTCGTGATCGGGTCGTCGCTCGTGCTCCAGTCCGCCTCCTTCACGCTGCCCAAGGAAGTCACGTGGATCGCGATCGGGGCCTTCACCGCTGCTGTGCTGACCGGGTTCTACGCGGTTTACCATGTCGTGTTCCTGAAGTTCCGGATGGAGCGGTGAGGGCGGTAGTGCATCCGGGGGATCCCCGCATTTTATCGCCCGCGATGTGACTGCTCCGTATCCCCCGTGCGCAGCAGTCAGGAAGTTCAGGTATGTGCACCGGCCCGGCGCGTTCGGATTGATGCACCGGATGCCCGGCGATCGTGGATATTTTCTTTATCCCCGGTGAGACCATGTTCAGCCCCTCCGTAAAAAAGATCCCGGCTCCTCTTATTGCCATCATTACAGCGACCGTGCTCTTTGGTTCGGCCACACCGGTACTGAAGATCCTGGTATCGGGGATGACGCCGCTCGTCCTCCTCGGCCTGCTCGGGATCGGGTCCTGTTCAGGAGTGGCCTGCTGGTGGCTCCTGTCCGGGACCCGCCCGGTGACCGGGACATGCCTGATCCCGGACAGGCGGGAGTGGGCCCTCTTCCTCGGGACCGTTGTGGTCGGTGGCCTGCTCGCCCCGTTTATCCAGATCCTCTCCCTCCCCTTCACGCCGGCTGCGACCGCGTCCCTGCTGCTGAACTTCGAGATTGTTGCTACCGTCCTTGTCGCGTTCCTCGTCTTCCATGAACCGGAAGACCGGAATATCGGGGCCGCGATCGCTGTTATCCTTGCCGGCAGCCTGCTGCTGAGCTGGAACGGCACTTCTGTCTTTGATTTCTCTCCCGGTGCCGCGGGCATCATCCTTGCCGGGTTCTTCTGGGGGCTGGACAACAACTTCATGGCGCATATCACCGCCTTTCCCCCGGAAATGATCGGGGTCGCCAAGGCGGGATTCGGCGGGTGCATCGCATGGGTGCTGGTCATCCTGCTCCACGATTCCCTCCCTCCGTGGGATCTTGCGGTTCTCGCCCTGCTGACCGGCTTCGTGTCGTTCGGGCTCGGGCTCGTCCTCTTCATCCAGGCGCTGCGGGCCATGGGGGCCGCCCGGGCCGGGGCAGTGTACGCTGCCGCCCCGTTCATCGGGTGCATGGTCTCGCTCCTGGTCTTTTCCGAGCCGCTCGATCTCCGGTTCTGGATCGCGCTGCCGCTCTTCGCCGCGGGGGTCGTGATCGTGATCTGGGATCACTGGAGCCGGGAGAGCGGGGCGTGAGAGGAATCTTACGGATCCGGTGGCTTCATGTCACGCTCACTCCGTGGAATAAAGCGGGAGTGATGCGGTAATGAAGAAGGTGCGGGTGAATGAAGGATAGTAAAGAAAATTCCGTGTGAAATTTTGCATTTCGGATTAATGCGTCAGATTTTTTTAAAGAAAGTAAATGTACACTTTGTCTTTTTACAATAGGTATATAATCCTTCGACGTAACATAAGATTATGGCGAAAAAATCGCAGAGTCAATCCGGGGGAAGAATCGCCTCATTTGTCAGTTCATACTCGAATACTGGCACGGGGAACGGTTACAAAAACGCAATCGAATCTTTTCTTCGGTGCATGAACGATCTCCCGAAAAAAAGCGAGGATGGCACAAAAGGGAACTATGACTATGAAGTTCTCTTTGACCAATACCTCGCAGATAAAAAACGGGACCACGATGAGGACTTCACGAAATTTGCCAACTGCCTGAAGGCAGAGTGCGCGAGTCTCCTTTCAGCACGGCAGAGAATGACATTTGCACGACGTATCCTCGAAGACAATGGTGCAAAATTCAAGGGTAAGACTGTTCGGGATTTGAAGCGGGAGATGAAGGGCGGGGCCGGTACTGTTGACAAGGTTATGACGGCGAAAGTAATTGATTCCGCTCTGAAAGAACTCGATGTAAAAGGGCGGGCTCTTGTTCTTACCCTCGCCAGTTCAGGAGCCCGTTTGAACGAAATTCTCTCCCTGAAACTCTCCGAAATTGACTTTGAAAGCCACCCCGTAAAACTCACTCTGCGAAATACCAAGAACAAACAAACACGATTCACATTCATCAGCACCGAAGCGACGCAATGTGTTAAGGCGTGGTTAGACAAGCGTGATCAATACCTTGTCGGTGCATCCCGCAGAAATGCCGGGCTTGTGCGGGCTGGCATATGCGGAGAGAAAGACAAGGATTCGGATCTTCTCTTTCCCCTGACCGATTCCGCCGTAAATGCACTCTGGGAAAATGCGCTAAAGGCGGCTGCCCTGTATTCACAGGATCAACAGACCGGGCGCAATCAATACCGGATACATTCTTTCCGAAAATTTTTCATCAGCCAGTTAAGTATGGCAGGCCAAAAAACCCTAGCAGAGCACCTGGCAGGGCATACCGGCTATCTGGATGGTTCATATCGTAGAATTGATGAAGAGGCCGCAGGAAAGGCTTACCTTGCCGTTCAGCACGTTCTTACAATCGGGATACCCCCAGAGTTCCGAGAACGGGCGACCGAATTAAACAGCAAATTGAAGATACAGGGTGAGAGTATTGAAGGACTTCGGGCGATGAATGAGAAACTCGCCTCACAGATGGTGAAGTTAGAAGGCCACAATATGGAATTAGAAGAAAAAATTTCAAAAATCGAGGATGAACAGGCACGAATAAGAACCCAAAAGAGTGTGTTTGATACATTAATGGAAAATGACCCCGAAACTCATAAGGTATTATTAAGACTCATAAAAGATCAACTCACACAAATCTAAAGGAATTTCCTTCTATTTTTCTTGCGCGCTTTAATTTACCCATATTATTAAACCCTGAAAAGATGAGTATTATTACTCACAATCATAGGGCTTTATCTATTACTGGCAGTAACATTTATGCATGGAAAATATGCATAGTGGAAATTATTTTCATCCGCTGCCCTACACGATCACCCGCTCGGATTTTTTGAAACTGAGCCGACTCTACCAACTTGCCGCTCTTGCTTTACAGGAAACGGGGAAAGTTCGGATCGTCGATGACTCCCACCCGTCAACCGACCTCGCGCCCTCATCAGAGGGCTATCGCAATTCGTGCGACCAACGGGAGCGGGTGGTTTGGAGGGCGTTCGACAACGCGCTAGCCCTCCATAATCTCGTAACTTGTAACCCATGAGCCCCATAAGGGGCGTCGGGTGGGTTGGAGCCCCGCAGGGGCTCGCGACCCCCCTTCTAGGCTCATATAATATAATGTTAAAAAAAGGACGGTGTGAGACGTGAGAACCGGAACTATAGCCCAGATGAAGGAGAATCCTGCTTGGCTCATATAATATAATGTTAAAAAAAGGACGGTGTGAGACGTGAGAACCGGAACTATAGCCCAGATGAAGGAGAATCCTGCTTGGGCTTCCTACATCAAAGAAGTAATAGAGTTCCGCCGATACCTCCGCGAAACGGAAAACCTGTCCTTCACATTTCACGGTGAACAATTGGCTGAAGGGGGAATGGATGACATTACCAGCAAAATGCCCTACAAACACCGATGGTCAAAGATTTATCGCCGGGGAGTTCTCGCCAAATTTTACCAACTTGAAAAGTATCTTGTCGATAATCCCACACAAATAACAATGCTCACCCTTACGACTTTTCACGGCTGGAACAAGTTTCGACAGGAAAGCCAAAATTGCATTGACCAGAAAGGACACCTTATCTCAATCCTTGAAAGTTTCGACCTGCTGAAAACCAATTGGCGGTTACTGAAACAGCATATTCATCATCCTTACGTCTGGATCATGGAACCTCACGAAACGGGATATCCTCATATGCACGTCGTAATTTTGGGAAAACTGACCGAAGACGAGAAAAATCGGATAATCGCCTTTTGGGCGGACAAATACGGAACCTCTGATAAGGAACATGGAGCCATATTCACCGAACCACCTGTAAAATCCATTCGGAACTATCTTATGAAATACATGGTAAAAGGATTCAGAAAATCAGGGAGCAAATACGGGGAACCTGACGATTGGACAACGGGAGAACTTGTTTTTTACTCTCTCGTGAAAAAATATCGCTGGCGGTTGTTCGGGGCTACACGAGACCTGGTAATGGTGATGAAATATACACCGAAACCGCTCACTAACAAGCCGCTCTATTATGCGACGGAATTACACCACAAGAATGGTACTGATAACGTGATGTGGCTGCGCAGAGAGCCTACGGGGTGGTTGAATCATACACGGGTGTATCGAGAAATAAAAAAAGCTTCCCCAGATGAGGAAAGAATATTATAAAGTCAAATTTTTCTGGGCAGAGTCATTCAAGAATAAACTAAATCGAAAAAAATATTATTATCGGAGTTATATGGAATTGTATGAAAATACCCGCGAGACCTTCACGAGCTTTAACCATTGCTTTGGTAATCAATGTAGCAATTATTATAATTAGTGGGATCGTTTTAAGAGCGTCTCTAACGTCGTCTAATCCTTTGTTTCTAACAATTTCAATGTATTCAATGGCATTTTTTACCCCTCTTTTAGTCTTCGGTATTTTATATGTATTATTCAGTGATTGGCCCGAAGGACAGAAAGCTCTCGCAGTCATTCTCTTTATTGGTATAATGGTGGTTCTGTGGATGTTTGCGTCTTGGTGGATTCAGCCAAACTCTGACTATATGGGTAACGCAGGAGCGGGTGTAATTGGTGCTGTAATTGGGGGATATATTTGTAAAGTCCTCATCCCTAATTGATATTTTTTCTACAGTTAACAAGGTATTATTTGTAAGATTAACAATTACTTTTCAAGTGGTTTTATGAATAGTTACGATCCTTGCTCGGGCTGTGAATATTACACTAATCACAATAATGTGACAATTGTACATGACGGTGGGAGAACTGAAACATCAGGATCATTTTTGTGCACTAATCCGTATCTAAAAAGCAAGGTCAAATCATTGAAATATCTTATTCAGATTGATGGAAAGCGAGTTTCTAATGCAATTCGAATTGGAGACGCACTAAAAATTTGTGAACGCGCAAAATAAAATTAAGCTCATATAGAATAAGTCACAGCATGATGAGATTAATAGTTGAAGGTATACACTTTCCTAGCACTCCCTCCAAGTGCATCTACCTGAATTTGTCCGGGAGACTCAAATACAACTTCAATTTTACTAACTTTAACTCCTTCATAATCAGTCAAGGTGTATGGATAAATATCGGTTCCGTCTTGAATTGTGCAATATACAGTTCGACTCTCACTAGGTTCAAGACCAGTTACTCCTATAGCAAAGAGGCTGTGTGGGTCAACATCACAATGATCTGAACTCGCGATGCGATTGTTACTTTCATCATAGACATTTGTACTTATCATTAGTGTAGGCAAGTTTTTATTGTCGTTATTAGTTATCGTGACCTTAACAAAAGAGGGATTAAAAGCAGCAAGCGGTGGACTAAATACACCCGGTCCGATTGGGTGGGGTTGACCCGAAGTGAAACTGACATTTGTAACTGTAAGTTCATTACTGTGTAAAAATCCGATTCCAGTACATCCGGCAAATAAGACGAATCCCGCTAAAAAAAATGAAAGAAATCCGGTAAGATGATGCATGATGCTCTCATCAGTGTTGAATCATTAAAAATAGTCCACCCACTATCAGAACTACTAAAAATATTATTAAACTGATGAACATAAATTTTAGACGATTATAAATATCGGGGAGAGGTTCTTTTAAATCAGGATATTTTGTTTCAGCTTTCTCCTTAATCTCATTCATAGTGTTTGCAATGAAATTACCCAATAAACTACCAATAAGACTTATTCCTAAAATAAAAAGAGAAAATCCTAATTCATCTGTTGGAATTGTCATACTTTTTTCTATTGCTTGATGAATATTAATAATTGTATGTGTTATTCTAATGGCCATTTTGTTATTTTTCACAGTTAACAATGTATTATTTTCAATTGACAGAAATGAAAATTTGATTGAGACGATTGTTTTATTTATCCACGTGATAACAAAACAAAGTGTAAGAAATTACAATTTTAAGAGATGGTATATGGATGACACAAATAGAATCTGAGGAAGTACAACCAAATCAAACCAAACATGGATATTTATTTAAGGTAATTCGCAAGATTGTGAAACCTTTATTGTGGGTTCAGATCTATGTAGGTGCTGGATTTGGTCTTCTGTATGGGCTTTTCCTATGTGCAATTGGTATCCTAATGCTATTATCTCCAAATTCTTCTGATCTGTCATATTTTGGTCAAACTGGAATTGGTGCAATACTTATTGTCTTTGGCGCGTGTCTTGTCGTATATGGATATTTCGTTGTTAGTGTAATTGAAATAAAAATCGATTCCGTAGTGCAATAATCCCCCTTTTTTTAAAATAATGTAGATATATGCACTTTCAGATGTTAACACAAAAAGACAAAGTTTGGAGTCTTTTACTTTGAGTTTCTTTAAATATTTTTTTGGCTGGACTCGCTCGCACCGGAATATTCCCCGGTCCAGCCCGGGCCACGAAAAAAATTCCCTGGAATCAGGCTCCAAGATCATTCCCGACCGCCCCCGTTCCGGCGCCCTTCCGAAGGAGAGATCCCCTATAACTGACCGAATCCCGATTGCCAAAACAGGGGTTCTTTCCGTTTTGCCCCTCCTCCAGCCCGTCTTTCCAAATATCGGTCGCTGTATCGTTGCTAAATGTTGCTTATTCCGGGCACATATATGAGTCATTTCGTGAATCAGAGGGTGAAACGGCTGCTTCCCGGAAGCAGGGTGCGTCTTTTTGCTGAAATGTTGTCTCCCGGACCCCCGGAACGGACAATCGGAGGCAGAAATGGCCTCTGTTTGTCGCATCCCGTAACTCCACCCCCGGATACTTCCGGTTCCGAAAAGCAGATGACGGGTCCGGTATTAAATCCGGTTCCCGGCTGGCCATATCCCCGTATGGGAAAGCAGTACTATTCCGGGCCCGTAAAAGGCCCCGTTTGCCAATCCGGGCAATCGATCTTTTTCTGCACAGGAAACGATGTCCACGCCATTGAAAAAGTCTGCAAATTGTGGATATTTTTGAAAAACCTGTTCATTACGGCGATTTTAAACCTGCAAAATAGCGGCTTTTGGACAGCCCCGTTTTTCCGGCTGCACGAAAGACCCTGCTGATGAAGGAAACCCCTGTTTTCGTGATCAGGCAATCAAGCCCCGGAAACCCCCGTGTCAGGTGATTCGAAAAGATTCAGTACTCACGGTTCCCGGATTCCGCAACCACGCCCCAGGCCCGGACCTTCTCCGTAAAAGAGACCGCCGCATTCGCCGGGCTCGTGGAAGGAAGCGTCACGGCCGCAAGACCGGGAATTTCTGAAAATTTCCGGTAGAGCCGGCCGGCCGTGCTCCCGTTCAGCGCCACGAGCCGGACGGTCGGGTGCGCCCGGACAAACCCGGCAATATCGTTCTGCACCGGGTCCCGGATCCGGCTGTCGGCACTGCCCGGCCGTTCGCACGCACCGATCACGTCCCAGAGCGCCACGCCGCGATCCGCGAGCCGGGCAATGCGGTCGGGATACGGGAGACCCTCGGGAATCGCGAAGTGCTCTTCCATGATCCGCCAGAACTGGTTCCTCGGGTTCCCGTAATACTCGCTGTGCGCAAGGGAGAGAGCGCTCGGAAAACTCCCGAGGATGAGCACACGGGGATCGCATCCCGCAACCGGGCTGAGGCCGGGCGCCCGCAGACTCGAATGGTGCGAAGGGCCGTTCATAAAAAAAAGTTCAGGGAGATTCTTTGAAATAGAGGTTGCAGTGGCAGTGGCCCTGCTTTGAAATCTCGTCCTTGTGGTAGATGCAGGGGCACTCGATGTCCCGGTCTTTCTCCTCGTCGCCGCTCCGGAGCCGGCAGGGGCAGAAGGGCCGCCCGAACTTCGTCTTGTTGCGCACGAGCCCCCTGATCACGGTGCCGAGCTGCTTCTCATCGGTATTGAGGGACCAGCCCTGCTTGTGCGCATAGGCCTTTGCCCACTTGAGCATATCCGCTTCTGCTAGGGAATTTTCTGTCATGATCGTTTCAGGAAGTATTGTGGATACATTGCGCATCCATATCATTAGCCTTTTTGCTCCGTGGAAGGAACGGGGTCCCGTCCGCAGGGGTCGGGAATCCCCGGCGCTGTTCAGCGCTTTTTTGCCGGTGCTGATTTCGGCTTTGATTTTGCCGCTGCCTTAGCCGACGCTTTCTTTGCCACGGCCTTTGCCTTCTTTGCAGGAGCCACCGTCACCGGTTTCTGTTCGGCCTTTTTTTTTTGCCGGTGCCTTTGCTGCCGGCTTCTTCGTGATCCGTGCGGTGACACGGTTGTAGGTCGCCATCACGTCGCCCTTGTTGAACCGGTACACGTCCTTATCGAGCGACTCGCCCGTCTCTTTATCCCAGAGGCGCATCGAGTCCATGCTGATCTCGTCGCCGAGATAGATCGTCTTCCCGCCCCGGCCGAACTCCATCTTGAAGTCCACGAGGGTGATGCCCTGCGAGGCGAGGAGCTTTGCAAGGAGGGTGTTGATCTTCAGGGCGATCTTCTTGATCTCCGCGAGTTCTTTCGGGGTCGCCAGCTTCAGCGCCACGACCAGGTCGTCGTTGAGCATCGGGTCGTGCCGGGAGTCGTCCTTGAAGTCGATCACGATGACCGGCGGGTCGAGCTTCGTGCCCTCTTTGAACGGGTAGTTCCGGATAATCGAGCCGGCAGCGATGTTGCGCACGATCACTTCGAGCGGGATCATCCCGAGTTCCCGCACCACCATCCGGCGCGGGTCGAGCATCTCCACAAAGTGGGTCTTCACGCCGTGCTTCTCCAGGTACTCGAAGATGAAGGCCGACACTTCCGCATTGTAACTGCCCTTGTTCTTGAGGACGTCTTTCTTCCCGCCGTCAAATGCTGTGATGTCGTCGCGGAACTCCACAATGAACTGACCCTTGACGTCGGTGCGGTACACGGACTTCGCCTTGCCGGTATAGAGGAGGTTCTTCTGCTTCACGTCAACTGCTCCTTAGTGCTCCTTAGCCTGTACTCTTTGTGCGAGCCGGTTTATTAGGGGTTGCAGATCGGAGTGGAACCAGCCGCGTTCTATGTACTTCGGGTAGATGCAGAGCCGCTCCACGAGCCGGGCATCGCCGGCAATTATTTTGAGTTCATCGAATGCGGGCCACGGGTGCTCGGGGTTCACGTAATCGATCGTGAGCGGGGAGACGCCGCCGAGGTCATCCACGCCACACGCGATCAGCAGGCGTGCATCGATCAGGTTCGGCGGGATCTGGATCGCGATATCGGGCTGGAGTATGTCCCGCGCCAGCTGGATCGTGGCGCAGACCTCGTCCGTTGTCGGCACCGGGCTCTGTGCGAGTGGGGTGCCGGGCTTCGGGCAGAAGTTCTGGACGATGATCTCCTGGATGTGGCCGTACCGCTTGTGGAGGTCGCGGATCGCAAAGAGCGAATCCTCGCGGTCGGCCATTGTCTCCCCGATGCCAAGCAGGAGTCCCGTCGTGAACGGGATCTTCAGTTTTCCCGCATCCTCCATCATCTTAAGCCGGACGTCCGGCGACTTGCCGACAGACGTTGCGTGGGCCGGGATCTCGGCCGTGGTCTCGAGCATCAGCCCCATGCTCGCGTTCACCGGACGCAGCCGCTCCATCTCCTCGTACGTGAGGATGCCGGCATTGGTGTGGGGGAGGATGCCATACCCGATCCCCTTCCTGCACATCGCCTCGCAGTAGTCGAGAATTGTTTTGTATCCGAGCGGGGCAAGGAGGGCGGTAAAGCCCGGCTCCGATTCCGGCCGCTCCCCGAAGGTGAAGAGCGCCTCGGTGCACCCGAGCGCCGCCCCGTTCCGCAGGGTCTTCTCCACGTTGTCCTGCGCCATGATGCACCCCTCCTGCACCGGTGTCCTGAAGCTGCAGTACCCGCACCGGTTCCGGCAGGCGGTCGTGAGCGGGAGGAAGACATTCCGGGAGAACGTGATCGTGCGGCGCTGCATGAGAATTGTTCGTCCTCGTATCTATTGAACGTTAAGGTATGATCACGGACCGGCGCGCAGGATTAGAGACCCGGGCAGGCCCGGAGGATAAGCATAATCAACCGGGCAGACCAACCTTGCCCTACAGGAACGTCCCATGCGGGAACCCCGATTGTTTTGGAGACCGATGACGGTGCCGGAAGACCACAGCGAACCAGATGGAAAAGAAGCGGCCGGGACCGGGCCACACTCAGCAGAGGACCCAGCGGAAATAGAAAAATTCCAGGCAAAGATCGATTTCCTGGAGAAGAAACTCAACATCGTGGGCAGCGTCACCCGGCACGATGTCCTCAACCAGCTGACTGCGATTGTCGGATACACTGAACTGCTGGGGATGATGGTCGAGGATGAGAACCTGAAATCGTTCCTTGAGAAGGAGACCCAGGCAGTCAACAAGATCCAGCGGCAGTTCCAGTTTGCCAAGGATTACCAGAATATCGCGACCGAGCCGCCCCGCTGGCAGAACCTGAACAACACCCTCCACCGCGTCCGGGAGCACATCGATCTCAAGGCAATCACGATCACGGCAGAGACCGGTGATACGGCCGTGTACGCGGATTCCCTCTTTGAGAAAGTGTTCATCCACCTGTTCGAGAACACGGTCCGCCACGGCAGCACGGCGACCGGAATCCGCATAAGCCTGCATCCGGACGGGGAATTCCTGCAGGTGATTGTTGAAGACAACGGGACCGGCATCCCTCCCGGAGACAAGGAGCGGATCTTTGAACGGGGGTACGGGAAAGGCACCGGCTGGGGGCTCTTCCTTGCCCGGGATATCCTTGCAGCCACGGGGGCCACTATCACCGAGAACGGCGAACCGGGCAAAGGGGCCCGGTTCCTGATCCGGCTGCCTCCGGGTACGTTCCGGAACGGCGGCGGGGAATAAGTCCCTTTTTCTCCCGTCAAAAAAGCGTTATTTTTTCCGCAGCCACGCGGGATGGATGACCTGTTCCGGACAGGTATCCGCGGAGTGCGACCGCAGGCAATTCATTCCGGGTTCTCCCGCTGATTTGATCCCCCACTCTCTGCACCAGCAGGTGCGGATGAACATGGAATGGTTGTAAGAGGATCAGGCGCCCTGTTCCAGTTTCTCCGGGTTCACGGCCACCCAGACTTCCGCTTCTTTTGCAGACGGCCGGGTGAACCGCTTGTCATAGAGCTCGAAATCATACGTGTAGGTCCGCGGGAGTTCGGAAGCCCAGATATTTGCCCAGACCCCGACGATTTCGTCCGGCATCCGGCCTTTTGCCCGGAAGACTGCGTAGGTCTGCGGGGAAATCCGCCGGACCTCCATCCCGTCCGGCACGGTATCGGCCCGGGTGACCCCGCACCCGAGCAGGTAGGAGTACCATCCGGTCCAGTCCTTCTCGTAGTCCGAGTAGACAGCGTACATAACCGGGGGTGTGACCCGGTGCGGGATCTTTGCCGCTGCGTTCTGTGTGAGGAACTCCTGCCAGCAGCCGGGGATGCTCTCCTGCGCATCCGCGTTCCGGGTGCGGCGGGCGATCCCGACGATAGTCCGCGCAGGCAGCTTCTTTATCGCAAATTTCAGGCCATCCATCTCGTAAAAAACGTAATGCGGCTGAGATGTTAAACCGTTCTTTTATATCTCGCGGTGCTGTGGCGACGAGCATATCAGCACCTTTTTTTTATTTCCCCGCGTACCTGCTAGCTGATGTGTCCGCACGCTCTGATTCCCTATAAGACCAAGAACCCGAAGACCCGCCTCTCCGCCCTTCTCTCGCAGGAGGAGCGGGAACAGTTTGCCGAGGCAATGCTGGAGGACGTGCTCTTTGCGGTGAAAGACGCAAACTGCATGCCGGTCATCGTCAGTACGGAACTCTTCGAAAGCGAGCTTGTCCAGATCACGGTGCAGGACGCCGACCTGAACCAGACCCTCAACGAAATTCTCCCGCGGGCCGAGAACAGTGTCATCATTATCATGGCCGATCTCCCGCTGGCCGATGCGGCCTCGATCCGGCGGGCTGTCACTACCCAGAAAGATGTGGCAATCGTGCCCGGGCGTGGCGGCGGGACGAACGTAATCTACCTTAAGGAACCGCAGAAGTTCCATGTCGATTATTACGGGGGCAGTTTTTCAAAGCATATGGCGATCGCGGAGCAGGCCGGGCTCTCGGTTGATGTGATCGACTCGTTCCGGCTGCACACAGATATCGACGAGGAAGAGGATCTTGTGGAGCTGCTGATCCACGGTGCCGGCAAGAGCAGGGCGTACCTGGAAGGACTCGGGTTTGCACTTGCAACGGACAAGGGCCGGGTAGGAATCACCCGTAAACGATAGCATTATCAATTCAATCTACAGATTGCCATCATATGACGGGATCGTCCGGGCTATCGCTCATCGAACTCCTCAGTACGCCGGATCCGGATGTCAGCCGGATCATCAATACGTTTGTGACCCGTTTCAACAATGCCTACGGGATCCCCGGGACCGACCGGTGGGATATAACGAAGGAGGACTGGCAGCGGTACGAGTTCCTCGGTGACCGGGTTCTCAACCTGATCGTTGCCCAGTCGCTTTTTACCCAGCGGGCCGGGGTGCTCGACGAGGGCCGGATGACGAAGATCCTCAGCGGGGCGGTCTCGAACCATGCGCTCGACGCACTGACCCGGCAGCACGGGAAGACGGCCTTTGCCCGCCTCATCCCGAGAGCGATCGGAGAAAATCCCTACGGCGAACGGATCACGGGCGGAGCGTTTGAGGCATTCATCGGGGCCCTGTACTGCGAGGTGGGGCTGGATGATGTGGCCTATTTCGTGAATACGATCATGGGAGATGTCCTTGCCGCGCACGACCCTGACGGGAATGCGATCGGTGCCCTCCAGGAGTATTTCCAGAAAAAGGACCAGTCCCTTCCGGAGTACCGGGAGGTCGTGCGCACCGGGCCGGATCACAAACCATCCTTTACGTTCCAGGTACTCTGCAATGGTGAGATCCTCGGCGAGGGCAGCGGAGAGACCGCCCGGCAGGCAAAACAGGCAGCGGCAAAGCGGGCGCTCGATACTCTCGGGCGGGATCCGTACTGAACCGGTAACCGGGGTCCCGGCGCCCCCCCTCACCGCACGACCCGGTACCCTGCCGATGCCAGGCGGGCTCCCGCCTCTTCTTCCCAGCAGGCTTCGTCAGCTTTATCCAGTTTTGAGCACTCCCGGTCCCAGGTCTTTTTGAGTCCGGCATCCCGGGAAACGAAATACCGGGTGCCATCCATCACCCGCCCGATCTTTTTACCCTCCCCGTCGAGCACGAGGATCCGGAAGCAGGAGTACTGGCGGCAGAGATCCGGCCTCGAGCGGTGGACCGTACAGATCACTGCCCCCGTGTCCTCCTCCCGGAGAAACGGACAGGCCATGGGACGCGTCATCCGGATGTCCTGCCGGGAACAGAGTACCTGCTTGTCCGGATCGATCGTGACCATCTGCTCCTCTCCTGTGACCTTAAACCCGATCCGGAATGCCGAAGGGCCGGTCTGCTCCCGGATCTCGATGATCTCTCCCATGGAGCTGCAGCACTCCCCGCACAACCGGCACCGGAACGACACGGCACTTCCTGTAGTAACCGGTTCGTATGCGGGAGAGGATAAACTGAACGCCTGCATATAAGGCTGAACAGGACCCTTAGACCAGACGCCTGCCAGGTCCAGGTTCCGGCGAAATATCATCACGTTCCCCCCGGGAACTATATATTGAACCGCCCGGTTGAATTCTTCCCCGTTTTAGCCAATAATTGGGCGCTCGCCATGATGCAAATATAATAGCTCCCGGAGGCATCGTCATGGAGATCATCCCTGGAAACCAGGGAGCCGGTAGTGTCGAAAATGGGTTGTTACCTGATCCCTTCCCGCTGGCTTTATGATACTACTCAAAGTTGGAGAGACCATGAAGAAACCTTATAAAATAATCGGCTGTATCCTGGTGCTGCTGATCCTGTCAGTTGTACCCGCCGCAGCCCAGAGTGCAAGTTCCCAGACCTCAACGGATCCTGCTTCGCAGATTATTATATCGTCCTATGATCTCGACCCCGCGGTCTTCTATCCCTATGAGACCGGTACGGTCACGGTTCATGTCACTAACCCTTCGAACACCACCGTGGGGCTTTGCATGCCCGACCTCATCGGGAATAACGTCATAGTCACGAACAAGAATTCATTCTCCACGGTGACCACGGTCGGATCAGGTTCTACGGTGGATTACTCCTTCACCTTCACCATGGATGCTACGGACGGGACCTACTACCCTCTGTTCACGGTCTCACCCAAGGACTGGGGCTCAATTCCTATTCACTCGCAGATCAAAGTAGTTGTGGATTCAAAAGACCTCAAGGCCGTGGTCTCAGACAAACCCGATTCTTTCCCTGCGTCCGTTGACAAGAGTGTCAACCTGACCCTGATCAATCCCCGGTCCGGCGAGCTGAAGAATATCGAGATCACGGCGTACGGGGATGGCATGCAGATCAGCCCGGAAGAGAAGTATGTCTCATCCCTTGCTGCGGAAAGTTCTGTTGACGTCCCCTTTACCGTTTCGGCTACCAGGGCGGGGAACCTCACTTTCCACATCAGTTACCAGAACGGTGACAACATTCATACCAAGGATGTCGTCCTCCCTGTAACGATCGGCAATGACAAGACGGCTGCCGCACCGGTTGTCAATAATGTAGCGCTGACCTCCAAAGGCTCCTACTATGACATCACCGGCGATATCACCAACGCGGGGATCTCCGATGCAAAAGGGCTTGTCGTGTCGGTGGGATCCCCGGCACAGGGAACGGAAACCTACCCGGAGTATGCGATCGGCAGCCTGGCATCGGATGATTCCAACAGTTTCGAGCTGACCTTCACAACCCAGGATCTTTCAGCGGTCCCGATCGTCATCACCTGGAAGGATTCAACCGGGAACTCATACGAGGACATCAAAACGGTTGATCTCAGTTCGTCCTCAAGTGCCGGCGGCACAACGTCAGGCAACAAAACAAGCAAGACCCGCTCGAGCTCCAGCATGGGCGGGCCCGGCGGAAGCGGCGGACCCAGCGGTGATATGGGTGGACCCGGTGGCTCTTCCAGCAGCAGCCTGCTCGGTATCACGACCTCAAATGGTGGAGGAGCCAGTTCATTTTACCCGTTGGTTGCCGTAGTCATTCTCCTTGTAGCCGGAATCGTCGGATACAAGAAGCGGAAATGGATTATGGCGAAGCTGAAGAAGCAGTAAGGGGCCGGATATGACCGATACCCCCCTTATCAGCCTGGTGGATGTGACAAAAACCTACCATCTCGAGAGCGGGGACTTCATGGCGCTCAACTGTGTCTCGCTCGATATCCTGGAGAACGACTTTGTCGCGATCATGGGACCATCGGGTTCCGGGAAATCGACCATTATGAACCAGCTGGGGATCCTCGATGTCCCCACAACCGGAAAGCTGTATCTTGACGGAAAAGACGTGGCAGCCATGAACGCCCTTGAGCGGACGCATCTCCGCCGGGACGCGATCGGGTATATCTTCCAGAAGTTCTACCTGATCCCCCTCCTCTCGGCCTACGAGAACGTGGAATACCCGCTCATCCTCAAGTACAAGAAACGGGATACCACCGGCAGGGCTACAGAGATGCTCGATGCCGTGGGCATCGACAAGGAGAAGGCCACCCACCGCCCGAACCAGCTCTCGGGCGGGCAGCAGCAGCGGGTGGCGATCGCCAGGGCGCTCGTCAACGACCCGAAGATCCTGCTCTGCGATGAACCGACCGGCAATCTCGACCGGAAGACCGGGTACCAGATCATGGACATACTCGTTGACCTGCACGCAAAGGGTAAGACGGTGATCCTTGTCACTCACGACCCCAAGGTTGCCGAGTATGCCAAGCGCACCATACGCCTTGAAGATGGCAGGATCGCTCCATCATGATGGACATCTTCTTTGAACTCGCGGTCCGGAGTGTCAGGCTGAACTTCACGCGTTCCATCCTTGCCTCCATAGGCATTGTGATCGGTGTCGTCGCCATCTCCTCCATGGGAATGCTCGGGACGAACATGCAGCTTGAGGTCAAGGACCAGCTTGCATCGAGCGCCAACACCATCGTCCTCTCTGCAGATGCAGTCCGGATGGGTCCGCCGGGATTCAACCCGTCGACATCTACCACGACCACCGCTACAGGGATCACAAAGATACAACTGGCCAAGATCAAACAGGTGGTGGGATCCAACGGGACGGTCATCCCTATCTATGATACAAATAGCCAGTTCACAATTTCGTCAGTTGCCGGCCAGGGTATGGTGTACGGCATGGACCCCAGTGATGTCACCAGGTTCCTCACGATCGACAACGGGACGAACATCGGCGGGATCAATGAAGTCCTCGTCGGCTCTTCCATCGCCACCAACTTCAATCTGAAGATCGGCAGCCGGGTGAGGATCGGATCTACATCGTCCACTTCCCGCCCAGAGGTCAGGATTGTCGGGATCCTCAAGGCACGGGGAACTGTGGCGGATGGTGTCAGTACCGATAACGCGATAGTTGTCTCCAAGGACTGGTACACCAACCAGTACGGCGGCAAGGATGTCTACCCCCAGGTGAACGTGATTGTCAAGAACACGGACTATATCTCAGATATAGAGACCGCGATCGGGAACAAGATCAATACCGACGCGAAGACACCCGCCATCCGGATCCGGGATGCAAGTTCCCAGCTTGACACGATCTCGTCAACGCTCAGTACGGTCACCACGTTTATCATGGCGATCGGCGGTATCTCTCTCCTTGTCGCGGCCGTCAGTATCTTCAACGTGATGATGATGTCGGTGAACGAACGGGTGCAGGAGATCGGTATCCTGCTCTCCATCGGAACGGAGACGGGAGAAGTGCGGCGCATGTTCCTCTATGAGGCACTGGTCCTCGGGATCCTCGGTGCCCTTATAGGAGGGTTCATGAGTCTGGTTATCGGGTATTGTGTGGTGAACGCCATGATCGGTACGACGGCGTTCTTCTTCCTCCCTGCAAGCATCGCCTATGTTCCGATCAGCATGCTGATCGGTATGGTGGTCTGTGTGATCTCGGGTCTCTATCCCGCATGGCGGGCTTCGAACATGGATCCGATCGATGCGCTGAGGAGCGACTGACCCTGGGCAAAAACCGATGCGGCCCGGCTCCGGGGGTATTTCGTTCCCGGAGCCCGTCGGCATCCAATACTACGGAGGAATGCAGATGTCTATGTTACTGAAATTCTATGTGCAGAAAGTGATGACGAAGATCATCGCCCCTAAGTTCCGGCAGCAGAAAACGACTCCGGATAAGAAGCGATCGAAAGACTGATCCTTTTTCCCGTGCAGGCACCGCCACCTCCAATTATCAGGCTGTGCCAACCGCCCCATCCCGCAAGCGCGAAAACCCCGGTGCAGATATCCCTCCGAATCCCTGAACAGGATCCCCCCCTCCCCCCTCCCCGCCTCTCACTCACGTGTTCACCCACTCTCTCATTATAGCAACACGATCCCGGCGGGAAATCCGGGCCTGTCGTAATGGAGCTGGGGAATAGTACACCGGCTGGTTCAATTAATGCCGGTGCAGGCGCTATATTTCACGACTCCCATGGCGTGAATATAACAATAGTCCGGGAAGATGGGGATGCAGGATGATTACCCCGCCACGGGTGATCATCAGGAAAAGGAGGTGATTGCAAGGGACGGCATATCATAAGAAAACCACTACCCGGCCCGCTGACTCAAGGGGGAGTTCTTCCTTTTACAGGGGGAAAATCTCTCCTGCGGCAAGGGCCGGTACTGCGGGGATATACCAGATGCTGGCACAAAGGACAGCAAAAAATGATGCACAAGGTTCAGGAGAAGTACAGGAAAACCCGAGAGAAGGACAGGGTTATACAATATTCCACGAGCAGGTTTATCCGCGGGGGGAAGCAGTACATGGAGATCCTCCCCCGTCAACAGGCACCAATGGCGTTCAACAGCCTGTTCGATCCCCGGGAACGGGAATGCGGCGGAACCCGCAGCGCCCTTCCGCTCACCGGAAAATCCCCGGAAGGAAACAATTCTATCCCCCTTCCAAACCTTTTTTACCTCCTTCATTACCCGGCTGTCAGGTATATGGATTATTGTCCCCTGTGTTGCGGGCAGATGATCATTGTTACTGGTTCAATCCTGCGGCTTTTTGGCGACAGGGATTATGTTTACTCCGCGGTGTAATTTATGTCGGTACCCATTCATTATTGCCCTTTGCTCATACTGCGAATATAAAAGAGTCCGCGGTAATTCGGATACCGGATGATGACCCCGAAAGGGATCGCACTGAACCGGTGATATACGGTACAGGTGCGGTTACATCTCCCCGTAACGCGGTGTGATACCGCCTTCTGGCCCTGCCGGCGGAATCTGCAGGCAGGTGCCCCACGGGAAGGAGGGCCCGGAACCGGGCCGGACTGCACCTGCACCGGATCCCCGGTTCACAGGCACCACATTGGTGTTCACCAGAAAAGATAAGGAGAAACGCATCTCATGAAAAAAAGTACTATCATCATGATCATCGCATCAGCGATCCTTGTGGCAGGAATATTTATTGCAGGCTGCACGCAGGATAGCGGCAGTACGTCCGCATCCTCGGGCCAGGCGCAGGCCACTGCCACGGCACAGGCAGCAAACCCCTCGGGCCAGCAGGCAACCGACGCATCTTCCGGCTCAACTGCCGGAACCCCTTCAGGCACACAACCTGCCGATATGCAGGGTAACACGACCCATCCCTCCGGCACACCGTCAGCAGGTCTGCAGATGAACGGCACCCGGCCTTCGGGCACTCCTCCGGCGGGTATGCAGATGAACGGGACACGCCCATCCGGTACACCCCCGTCAGGTGGCACCGGTGGCACACCTCCGTCCGGTACAGCCCCGTCAGGTACACCGCCCACGAGTTAATCCTCGTCCGGCTCGTTACACCGTGTCGTCATGACCCGGTTGCCCTGTGGGTAAAAATCCTGAATTTTTTTATGTCCCGGTCCTGCGGAAGTCTACCCCTGAATGACCCGGTTTATTCCCTCTCTGTGAACGGATGGGAGAACCTGTCTGAAAAAAGTACGCCCGGGGTCACTCCGGCGCAGCTATGATTTCCAGGTCGGTGATGATATCCCTGACAGCAGGGTAACGATCTGCGGGCTTTTTTGCAAGACACCTGAGAATGATCCTGCTGATTGCAGGTGCATCGGCCCCCTCCAGTTCCGGGGTCTGTGGCGCATTGTGGAGGATCGCCTGGGTAATCTCCCCCATCCCGGACCCGCAAAATGGCAACCGGCCGGTCACCATCTCGTAGTAGAGGACCCCGAGCTGGTAGATATCGGTCCATTCCCCGGCGTCACCGTAAATGTTCGGCGCGAGTTGCTCCGGCGCTGCATAATTCAGGGAGAAACTGATCATCCCCGTCTTCTTTGTGTCCGTCATGGCCTTGGCGAGCCCCCAGTCCGTAATCTTGGGTGTCCCGTCGACCGTGATCAGGATGTTTTCCGGCTTGATGTCCCTGTGGACGATGCCCCGCTCGTGCGCATAGCGGAGCCCCTCGGCAATTCCCCGGATTATGGCGGTCGCCTTTGCCGGGGGGAGGGGGAATTTCAGGTCTGCGAGCGAGCGTTCGATATATTCCATCTCGATGTACGGCATGGGAAAGACGTTTGCCGCGTAAATCTCAACGATATTTTTGTGGTGGAGCCCCTGCCAGACATGGAGTTCCCGCGTGAACTGCTGGCCCGTCACCTCATCAAACCGGATAGGGATTTTTACTGCAATATAGCGGTTTTCATCCTTGTCAAAGACCCGGAACACCCGCCCGACTCCTCCCTCGCCCATATAATCCGCTTCGGGATATCGTTTTTCCAGCGCGGGGGGAAGGTGGGCGGTATAGTACGAGTGTTCCGGCTGGCCTGTGCCGGCGGGTGTAGCCAGCCCGGGTTTTTTCACCATCGTTACATTCCGCGGGGAAGCCGTCTGCGGGAACATGTCAGCCTGTACCGGCGCTGTCTTCCTGCGGAACCGCTCGTACCAGACTCCCGCAACCAGGGACAGTCCTATGATGATCGCGATTACCCACCAGAACTGGATGAGGATCCCCGGGAAGGGTGCCGGGGGCGGTAATCCAGACGTGCCGGGAGCTGTCGAAAACCCACCGGCATCGGGGGACTGGCCTCCCTCTGAACTTCCTGCCGGAAGTTCCGGAAGCTGCGTTCCTGAGAGAAAACCCGGGGAGCCGACAAGGTCGCTCACCTGCGTGGCATTGAACGGTGGAGAGGATCGAACGAGCGTGTAGGCGGATGGTGGGCCTGCCAGGGGTGCCCGATCGGTCACCTGCGCGATCGCCACGCTCTGGCCGTCACCCTGGAAGCTGGTCTGGAATGTATAGGCCGCGTCAATTACCCCGTTTCCGTTGGTGTCCTGCCCGGTATACCTCTTCCAGTAGTTCCCCAGCGGGCCGGACCAGGCTTTCCCCAGGTACTGGTAATCCTGTCGGGATGAGAACCAGGTATTGTCCGCGGACTGGACAGTAACGTCCGCGGTATTCCCGATCTCGTTCAGGAAGAACGTATTGGTATGCGAGGACCGGTCCACAACAATACCGATGCTGTTGTTCGTGATCGTGTTGCCCGAGATAATATTGTTGGCCGCGTTTCTCAGCTCAATCCCCTGCTGGAATCCATCTGCCGTTATCCCGCCGACCCGGTTGTTGCTCGAGAGTATGGTAAGGCCGGTCTGTGCCGTGCCGGAGATGACGACGCCGTTGAGCGTAACGCCATCCGCGGCAAGGGTGATCCCGGCCGGCCCTTCAACGGAGACGATCTCCGGGGGGTGGCTGGTATCGAGCGCACCAAAAACGAGGGGTCGGTCGATAATGAGGTTCCCGGTATAGATGCCCGCCGGGAGGAAGATGGAATCGCCGTTTGCCGAGCTGTTAATCAGGTCCTGCACCGTACCCCCGGTGCCATTATAGATGAAGACCTGTGCGGATGCCTGTGGGCCGGTCAGGATGATCAGGAGAAATACAAATATCACGGGGAAAAATAGCCGCCTGCCCCAACGCCTTCCCCGCGATCCCGTATGCATACCTCCCTATACGTACTACCCGTTCATCACAAAGAGAAACCGTGCCGAACTATCCCCGATTGCAAGATCGATGACGTCGCCATTATTGATTGGTGTCCGGGTCATGGGGGTGATCAGGCCGGCGTTGATGTAGGTCCCGCTCGAACTTCCCCGGTCTTCGATGAACCACTCCTTTCCCGACCGGAATACGATCGCGTGTGGTTTTGTGATCCGGGTAACCGCACCATACTCCACCGGCAGGGTAATATCCCCCTCTTTTGCAGACGCCGGGAAATCAGGATCCCTGCGCCCGATGCCGATCCGGTCCTTTTTGAGGAGATACGTAGTCCCTGCTGCAGGCCCCTCCACCAGGTGAAGGGCCGGGAAATTTTCCCCGGACTCTGCCATGATCGCTTTTTTCACCGGCTCGAGCCGGGCATGGAGGTCACCGTACCCCATAGGGATGTTGATTCTTGAGAAGACCCCGATATTCCGTATCAGCATCTCCATCCCTCCTTCGATGAGGGAGAACTTCCAGACCGGGTGGATGCCCTTGACCGTCTCCCGTCCGAATCCCGCCTCCTTTTTTACGAGGCCGATCACGACGAGTTGGTCGATGTGTTTCTTCGTGTTGGCATAACTGGTGTCGATCCGGGAGGCGATCTCGCTGATCTCCTTTGGTTCCTTCTCGATCACCTTGAGGATCTTCAGCCGGACCGGGTTGGAGAGTACCTCCAGGTATTCCGACAACTCCTGTAAAAATGCGGGATCCGTTGAGATTGTTACGGTCTCTTTGTCAGACATGAAGCACCCTTGTCCAGAATAAATCCGTACTGGATTGTCCGAGTACGCTTTATGATACATATAGTGCATGGGGTGAAATAAGTTAGTGTTTTTTGCAGTTCTGCCCGTCTGGTATCCGGGTGCGACTATGCAGGGAACGCGGATATATGATCCCGTCCGGTTCAATACTTGCCTTTGCAGTTCTATCCTCTGACTTGTACCGTATCATCAATATATCTTGTCCGGCTCTCTATGCCCCTTCCCATGACAGAAAGAACCTGTACAATTATAATCGGTTCATACGGGAGCAGGCCCCTATCCCGTGGACTTAAGCCCGCACGGGAGGCATGACCGGATGCCCCCGAAAAATCCGTGGTACCTGATCACGTCCGACGAGATCGATATCATCAAAGAATCTCTGCAGGGCACAGGTGCATCTCTATTCATAAGTGAGGACCGGATTGGGAAGATACTCCAGCTCCTCGACGATGTCCGGGATCGCCGCCCATGAAAGAGATACCGTTTGTAAAAACCCATGCTGCCGAACTGCTCCTTATAGGCATCCTGCTCCTCTCCGGCTTCCTGAATATCTGGAACATCTGGAACGCGGGTATTACGAATACCTATTACGCGGCTGCCGTCAGGAGCATGCTCGGAAACCCCTCTCTCCTTGTCTACAACTCGTTTGACCCGGGCGGATTCATCACGGTGGATAAACCCCCGTTCGGGCTCTGGGTGCAGTGCCTCAGCGCAGTGCTGCTCGGGTTCTCCGGCTGGGCGCTCGTACTCCCGCAGGCCCTCGCCGGTGTCGGATCCGTTGCGCTTGTCTACCTGATCGTCTCACGGCCGTTCGGGAAACCTGCGGGACTGGTATCAGCCTTTGCGCTTGCAGTCACCCCAATCTTTGTGGCGGTATCGCGGAACGGCACTATGGACGGTACCCTTATCTTCGTCCTGCTCCTTGCCCTCTGGATGGCACTCAGGGCGGCCCGCGAGCAGTCGCTGCCCCGGCTGCTCGTCTCAGCAATCCTCGTCGGCCTCGGGTTCAATATCAAGATGATCCAGGCCTTCATTGTTGTGCCAGCCATCACCGCGATCTACCTGATAGGGGCCGGGGGCCTGCCGGTGAAAAAGAGGCTGGTTCACGTGCTCCTTGCCATTGGCGTTCTCGTGGCAGTCTCCCTTTCCTGGGCTGTCGCGGTGGACATGGTACCCGCGGACCAGCGCCCGTATATCGGGGGAAGTGGGGACAATACTGTTCTTGGCCTGATCGTCAATTACAACGGTATTCACCGGATCGAGAACGGGATAATGGCGCAGGGCGGAACTGCGGGTTCCCCCCCAACCGGCATAATGCAGGCATCGGGTGACGGAACTTCGCCAGGGCCGGGAATGTCGGCAAACCGTACCGCCGGACAGTTCGGAAGCGGTGAACCGGCCGACCGGGATACCCCGCCGGGTGCCCCGACGGATGCGATGGGCCAGGGACCCGGTATGGGAACCGGGCCTGAAGGTGGAACCGGTGGAATGCCCGGTGCCGGAACCGGCGTTGGCAGCAGGTCCGGGGGCAATGGTGGCGGGGGTATGGATAACGAAGGGTCGCCCGGCCTGCTCCGCCTCCTTGGTCAGGGGCTTGCCGGCCAGATCAGCTGGCTGCTGCCCTTCGCCCTGATCAGCCTTGCCGTACTCTGGAGACGGCCATCATCTCTCCCCCTCAACGGGCTCACGGAGACCGGGCTCTTTGGTGAACGGGGCCTTACGCTGGCTGCCTTTGGTCTCTGGCTCCTGCCCGGGCTCCTGTACTTCAGCTTCACGACAGGGTTCTGGCATACCTACTACCTGGCAACGATCGCGCCGCCGCTTGCAGCCGTTGCCGGGATAGGTGCCGTTGCCATGTACGATGCCTGGCGCACCGGGGGATCCGCGGGATGGATCCTGATTGCAGCTGTGCTGGTGACCGGTCTTGTGCAGGTCTTCGTCCTGCTCTATACCGCAGCATGGTCGGGAGTTCTCCCGGTCATCCTTGCAGCCGGGACTATCGTGCTTGCGATCCTGCTCGCCGTCCTGAAGATAAAGACCAGCACCGGTACCGGGATACTACCGAAGACTGCTGCCTTCCTTGCCATAGGGCTGCTCTTTGTCTGCCCGTTCATCTGGTCCTGCACGCCCTTCCTGTACGGGACCGGGAACGTCCTGCCGGTTGCCGGGCCGCAGCTTGCCCAGAGCAGCGGGAACGGGGGTGGCGGGATGGGGATGCCCGGATCGCAGGGACTGGAGAATGTGTCGGGACTTGCGGAATATCTCATCTCCCATTCGACCGGTGAAAAGTTCCTCGTTGCCGTGCCGGACAGCATGGACGGTGCTGCCGAACTGATCCTAGCGACCGGGAAACCGGTGATGGCGCTGGGAGGGTTCTCCGGCAGCGACCAGGTACTGACCGTGGATTCGCTGAGCCGGATGGTGAGTGACGGCGAGATCAGGTTCTTCTCCATACCTTCCACGTCTACCAACGGATCGGGATCCGGGAGCACCGGCATGATCATGGGCAACCCGCTGCTCTACACCTGGGTACAGGACCACTGCAAGGCGGTCTCCTCTTCAGACTGGAGCGGAAGCACAACAAGCGAATCCACGGCACCGGGCATTCCATCCGCATCATCGCGCACCAATAGTACCGTATCGGACATGAGGACCAGCCAGCCCGGCATGGGTGGCATGAACAGCCTGTATGACTGCTCCGGGTATACGAGGCAGGCGGGAGCATGAGGCCGTCAGGATATGCCTGTGGGGATGCGGGGATGACCAGCAGCACGACTGCCTCCCACAGGACTACGATCCTCTGGTTCTTCTGTGCCGGGGCCGTGTCTTCTCTCGTCGATATCGGGCTCCTCTGGGTGCTTGTTACCAGCCTTGGCCTGTGGTACCTTCCCGCCGCAGCCATCTCGTACTGCTGCGGGATCCTGGTCAATTATGGTATGAACAAGTATATAACGTTCCACGACGGGACAACCGATTACGTCACGCAGTTCACCAGGTTTGCCGCGATCTCTGTCAGCTGCCTGTTCGTGAACCTCTGTATCATCTGGATTGCCGTGGAGATGTATGCCCTCAACTATCTTCCAGCCAAAGTGATTGCCACAGCTTGCGCATTCTGCTGGAGTTATTACGGGCAGAGCAGGTTCACATTCCGGGGAGGGAACTGATATGGCCCCTCAACCAGATGATGTGGAGACCGGGGATACAAAGAGGCCCCTGCTCTCCGCCCGGAAAGTCCGGCTGGACATCGAAGAAGAGATCCGGAACGAGGAGCGTTTCCAGGAGGACAACCTTCTCCGGTTCAAAGCCGGGAAACGCTGAGGCGATCCCCTCCTCAGGCAGACCCCCCGGTTCCCTGCCCCGTTCAGCACATTAATGAGGATCAATGGTATACCGGTAAAATAACACCTACGGAGGCACGGATGCTTGAGCGGTTCTTTGAACGGGAGGCACAGGGCATAGTGAAAGCCCTCACGCTTGAATGGCCGTGCCCGGCATGCGTTGGGATAAATTTCCGGATCCTCACCCGGGGGCAGCGGGCGAGCGGCGAATATCACACGCGCTGCAGGTACTGCCGGGCAAAATTCCGGGTCAGTTTCCCGATCCTGGAGAAGCCGGTTGACGGTGAAGCTGATTTTATGGAGCGGATCTCTGACGAAAAGTTTTCGTATGAGGAACTGACCGACATGATCCGGGATTTTGCCGAGATTGCGTCCCTCCGGGTGGATGGCGCAGCCCCGGGTCTCCTGAAAGAGAAAGAAAAGGCACTGGAAGCAAAGATCGCCTTTGCCAAACGGCGAAGGCGATAATCCTTTCAATAACACTTATTTTACAACGAGGATCTTGCAGGGCGCAGACCGTATGATGCTCTCCGCTACACTCCCGAGAAGGAAGCGTTCGATCCCCCGCTTTCCCTGCGTGCCGATCACGATGAGGTCGATATCCTGTTCCCGGGCGTACTTCACGATCTCTGTTGCGGGTTTTCCCTCAAGGATCACGGTCTCAAGCTGTACACTGCCTGCCATATTCCGGATACGGTCCAGTGCTTTCTCCCCTTCGCGCTGCACCAGTTCCCAGGTATCCCCGATCATCACTTCAGGGGATGCGGATTCGAGTGTGCTGATGTCGGCCACATAAATGGCATGGACCGGCGATACGCAGGCCCGGCCAATGCGCAAGCCCTCTTCCACCGCAGCCTTGTTCCTCTCTGACCCGTCGGTTGCGATCAGGATCTTGGTAAACAGCCCCGTTGTCATGGTTCCACCTTTGACAAAGCGATCATCTCTCGCTCTTTCCTGATACTTCTTGCGGATCCGCAGTGGCTGCATCCCTGCCATGGGTCTCATAGACGTACATCTCCCCTCTCATGGCGCAGAGCACCGCGGATATCACCGAGATCGCTGCCCCGACATAGAACGTGAGGGCGAGCGAGGGCATAAATGCCTGTGCCAGCGTTGTTGGGAACCACGTGACCCCGGTCAGGATGGCAAGAGTTGCAGGGGCAATCCCTGCGGTTGCGGCGACCGGCAGTCCTGCGAGGATCATCTGGACCGGGTTGTACCCGAGGAACGCGGCAAAGAGTGCACCGGTCGGGGGAATGGCGCTCATTGCCGGGATGAGATGGGCAGCACCGGCGCTTGTCAGGGAGGCAGAGAGTGCCGCCGGGAACTCCTTTGTCAGGCCGAAGACGATGATGGTGAAGAACATTCCCATGCTTATGACGAACCCCGAGTTCATCAGGGTCGACATCATACCGGACGCCACACCACGCTCGGATGGCGGGACCGAGTTCATGATCGCAGCCGAGTTCGGCGAGGCAAACATGCCGTTTCCGATGCCCATGATAAAGAGAGCGACGGCAAAGGTGAGGTAGTCGAAGTTGTAGGGTAGCAGGGCGAGCAGGACAAACGAGACCGCCACGAGGAGCATGCCAATGGTGCTGATCCAGCGGGGGCCGTACTTGTCCGAGAAGAGTCCCGAGATCGGGCCCATGATCACAAAGCCGATCGTAAGGGGCAGCATGTAGACGCCTGCCCAGAACGGCGTTGATTCGAAGCTGTAGCCGTGGAGCGGGAGCCAGATGCCCTGCAGGAGCATGATCAGGATGATCATCACGCCGCCCCTCGCGATTGCCGAGAGGAAGCCGGCTGCGTTGCCAAAAGCAAAGTTCCGGTTCCGGAAGAGGGCCATGTCGAACATCGGGTCTTTTACCCTGCTCTCGATGATGGGGAATGCGGCAAGCAGGAGCAGCCCGACGACCATGCACCCGATGACGAGCGGGCTTCCCCAGCCCATCGAATCGTTCCCGTACGGGAGGAGTGCATAGGTGATCCCGATCAGGAAGATGGTCAGCCCCCCGATGAAGGTGAGGTTGCCCCCGATATCGATCTTCCGGGCCTTTGTCGGGTACGTGGGCTCCCTGAGCTTCATGAATGCCCAGATGGTTCCGATGACCCCGAACGGCACACTGATCAGGAAGACATACCGCCAGTTGTAAACTGCGAGGATGCCCCCGATCAGCAGCCCGATAAACTGGCCGGAGAGGGCGGCAACCATGTTCAGGCCAAGCGCCTTGCCCCGCTCGTCCGGCGGGAAGGCATCGGTGAGGATCGCGGCACTGTTGGAGAAAATGAACGCGGCGCCGACTGCCTGTATGAGCCGGAAGAAGATCATCTCGATCGCGCCGGCATCACCTTTATCGGGCGTGAGGAAGAGCAGGAGGGATCCTGCGGTGAAGATCGCAAACCCGATATTGTAGAGCCTGACCCGGCCGTACATATCGGAGAGCCTGCCAAAACTGAGCAGGAGCGTGGCCGTAACGACTCCGTAGCCCATCAGCATCCAGAGCAGGTACTGGAAGGAGGTGAGCGGGTTGATGCTGATGCCGTTGAAGATCGCCGGCAGGGAGATCAGGATGATGCTGCCGTTGACCGTGGCCATGAACGTGGCGATGGTTGTATTGGAGAGGGCTACCCACTTGTAGTGGAGGCCTTCGGAGGGAAGACTGTTATCCTGGGCGGTTTCGCCCGGTTGCGGGGAAGTTTCCAAGGTATTCACCATATTTTTCAGGATTGAAGACACGCTGCATGAAGGTGTCCGTTGTCTCCTACCATTTTGAGAGTATTACCATGTATAAGGGATACAGTGCAGTACCGCACTTACTAACCTTGTGGATAGTAACGGGTTTTTCTGGTAAAAAGGTTCTGTGGCAACCCCAACCGGATTGTTATCAGATTATATTTTTTGGAGAGGAGAGGACAGTGTCCGTCCCTCTGGACAGCCCCTGCGTATTACGATGCTGTGGGATAACCTCTTCGGGCGGTATCACTCTATGGGGGCCGCCCCCGGCGGGGAGCCCGGTGGCGGATCAGTGACCAGAAGCAAAAATAATAGCCCTTACTACCCCGCCGTGCCTCATCTCTCATGAGATTCAGCAAGTCGAAGAATCCTTGCGTATTCTTCTCCAGTCAATCCTCGCTGAAGCGACGATTGCCTCCTCGGAGAGGCCCTGGGGCGGGGGACTCTCACAAATTCAGTTACGGAGAACTCGGATGGTTCCGGACGGAACATTATCTGTTCATGGCATTTCTTCAGAAGGATCATTTTGATTAAATAACACACTGGTGACTGCGAAATAATTAAAATATAAAGAATACCTCAGAGAAAAATTTGTCTTATTCCAGAATTTTATGAAATTATGCTAATTGGAAAAACAGATTAATATAACGACAGCTCTGCAATTACATTCTTAAGTGCCGCTTTTGCACGTTTATGTCGTTCATATGCATACAAGTAAGCTGCAATCCGTAATATTGCCCATAATATCCCAATAAGTATAATTATAATATCTAAAATTATTCCTCCGTGCAGGAAGATTGCGAATATAATCCCTATCGCTATAATTGGCACAGGAGAGATCAGATTGGTAATTGACGTATCATAATTTTCTTTTGTTTCGATATATTCGTTTTTTGCAGCGACTTTTTGATTGTATCGATTTTGTTTTTCCGAAGTCATTTTTTTCCAATCTTCACCAGAACTATCAGGAATAAGGAAAGGATCGTCTACACTCATATTTCCTGATTGCATGTCTTCAAACATAACAATAACCGAGATTGATTCTGTAACCTTTATTCGGGTCTTCTCAATGAGACTAACCCCTCAGAGAGTAAGCAGCTTTGCTAGGTAAGTAAACGACGTTCCACTTAAGGCAGCCTCTTGAGAATTGTAATAACGACTGATAGAAATCCTATCCTTTTTTCCTTTTTCAACAGTTGACTATGTGTTGTTTAAAAAAAGAACTGAATAGACTTTGAAGAATCTTCACGCAATAAACCTGCGCAAACTCCTACCACTGCATGCGGTCCTTCGCAAACGCTCCCATAAACAGGCATTCCGTGGCATCGATCGTCTCGACACCCACATGGTTCCCTATGGGGAGGCCGATGCCTCGTATTATGGCTGCGGGCGTGCACTCGTCTGCCTCGCCCATGACGAGCTCTGCGGCGGAGGCAATGTTGTCGGCCACCGCCCGTTTGGTTACTTCGAGTTTGCGCCCGAATAGATCCGTGCGCCCACGATCATCGATAACCGAGGGGATACCGGCCGAACCGATGGCAACGCCGCTGCACCCGAGACGCATTGCATGGGTGCGGCTGTCGGCGATGATGACCCCGATCTGCACGCAGGCTTTTGCCTCGATGGCAGCCTTGATCCGGATTGCGCTCTGGTCGGGATCGGCGGGGAGAGGGGTGACACAACCAAGCGGGGCATTGGAGGCATCAACGCCGGCATTGGGAAGGAGCGTGCCGCCTTTCATGCAGAGCAGGAATCCCGGGATGCCACCGACAATCGAATCGCTCTCCCGCAGGACCACCTCTGCAATGCAGGGGTCCATGTGGTATTTCTCCGCGAGATCCTGTGCTTCCGGCGAGGGGGAGATGGTTGAGAGATTGATCACATTGCCTTCGGAGGTGGCCACTGCGGTCTCGGCGAGGACGAGGATGTCGCCCTCCCCGAACCCCCCGCAGGTTGCATCTGCTGCGGCAAGGACCCGGTCTGTGATGGGGTCGCCGCTGTGAATAATGCCAGTCGAGAGCCCGAAAACCTCGAACGAGGAGTTCACGGGGCCTTCACCATCCGGTTGTACACCCTTATTGCATCGACGGTCTCTTTCACATCGTGCGTCCGCACGATCGCGGCCCCTTTCTGGAGTAGATACATGGTAACTGCAAGACTGCCCGCGAGGCGCTGCTCGGGCTCGCGGTTCACGAGATTGCCAATGAAGCTCTTGCGCGAAATGGCAGCGAGCAGCGGCCGGTCGAACTTCCCGAACCGGTCAAAGTGCCGGCAGAGTTCCCAGTCGTCATCGAACGAGCGGAACGGTGTCCAGAGGCCTACGCCAGGGTCGAGCACGTAATTGTCGATCCCTGCCGCCTCGCACCGGGCGACCACGGTCTGAAGCGTCTTTTCCGTGGCGTCAAGACCAACGGCATCGCCAGGGGTGTAATCCGTGGCCATCACGAACGCGGGCAGGCCGGCATCGGCCACGCGCCGGGCATAGGCATCTGAAGCGAATCCCGCAATGTCGTTCACTGCGTGGATCTCGTGCTTCAGGCAGGTGTCCAGCACCCATGGATTCATGGTATCGACCGAGATCGTGAACCCGGTCCCGTCCAGTTCCTTCAGCGCAGCATCGATCCGGCTCGCTTCCTCGGAGCCGCTGATCGCCTGCGCATTGGGCGCCGTGCTCCGGGCCCCCACGTCAAGGATATCTGCCCCTGCCTCCGCCATCCCGACCGCTGTTTTATGGATCTCGTTGGTCGGGATATAGGAGTCGTGGTAGAAGGACTCATAGCTACAGTTGATCACGCCCATCACGCGGGGCGGGGCGTCACCGCCGATCGTGAGCTTGTTTATAATACACGGTCGCATGCTCTCTCCTGTGCCGACCGGAAGGTGTTCTCCATCAGGGTGGCGATTGTCATCGGGCCCACGCCGCCCGGTACCGGGGTGATCGCTGAGGCTATCTCTTTGACCGCCTCGAAGTCCACGTCCCCGACCAGTTTCCCCTCCAGCTGGTTGATGCCTACATCGATAACGACAGCGCCGGGCTTCACCATTTCAGCCGTGATGAAATGCGCTTTGCCGACCGCGGAGACGAGGATGTCCGCCCGCTTCAGTTCCTCGGCTATATCCGCAGTCTTGCTGTGGCAGATCGTAACTGTGGCGTCGGCGTTCAGGAGGAGCGCCGCCATAGGCCGCCCCACATCGATGCTGCGCCCCGCAATAACGGCCCGCTTACCCGCGATCGGAATAGTGTATTCAGCAAGGATGGTCATGATCCCCGTGGGTGTGCAGGAGGAGAACTTCGGCCTGCCCGAGAAGAGGAGGCCCATGTTCTCGGGATGGTACCCGTCCACGTCCTTGTCCGGCCGGATCGCCCCGATCACCCGCTCCGTGTCCACCTGTGCTGGCAGCGGGAGCTGGACCAGGATACCGTCGATATCTTCGTCCCGGTTCAGCCTCCGCACCTCGTCCACCACCATGCGGGTGGTTGCCTCTGCAGGCAGTTCGATTCCCACGGATCCGATCCCCACCTGCTCGCAGGCCCGGTGCTTCATCCGGACATACATCTGGGACGCAGGGTCGTTCCCCACGATGACCGTTGCGAGCCTGGGGTAAAGCTTTGCGTCCTCGATCTTCTCCTTGAGGAGTTCGAGGCGCTTCTCTGCCGTTTTTTTCCCGTCGAGGATGGTGACCATGGGGATGTTCAGCCCTGTGTATACTGATTATTCCGGGTAGATCGGGAATTTTCCGGCCATGGCTTCAACCTTTGCCCGGACATCCCTGATTGCCGCTTCGTTCTTAACGTCCTTGACTACGGTTGCAATCCAGTTGCCGATCATGCGCATCTCGGACTCTTTCATGCCCCGCGAGGTGACGGCCGGTGTACCGACCCGGAGACCGCTCGTGATGAACGGGCTCTTGGTTTCGTTCGGAATCGTGTTCTTGTTGACCGTGATGGCTGCCTTGCCGAGTGCGGTTTCCGCCTCGAGGCCGGTGATGCCCTGTGCCGTCAGGTCGAGGAGCATCAGGTGGTTGTCGGTACCACCGGAGACGAGCCGGAGGCCGTTTGCCATCAGGGTCTCGGCGAGGACCTTTGCGTTCTTCACGATCTGTTTATTGTATTCCGTGAACGAGGGCCGGAGCGCCTCCTCGAAACAGACTGCCTTTGCTGTAATGGTGTGCATCAGGGGGCCGCCCTGCATGCCGGGGAAGACCGCCTTGTCGATTGCCGGGCCGTACTCGGCATTGGCCATGATCGCACCGCCACGGGGGCCGCGGAGGGTCTTGTGGGTGGTGGTGGTGGTGAAGTTTACCACACCGACCGAGTTCGGATGGACGCCGGTGGCACAGAGGCCGGCGATGTGGGCGATATCGGCCATACAATATGCGCCCACACTGTCAGCGATCTCCTGGAATGCCTTGAAGTCGATAGTCCTCGGGTAGGCAGAGGCGCCGCAGACCAGCATTTTCGGCTTCTCTTTGCGCGCCATCTCCTCGATCGTGCCGTAATCGAGCATCTCGGTCTTGGGGTCGAGGCTGTACTGGGCGACCTTGTAGAACTTCCCGGTGAAGCTGACCGGTGAACCGTGGGAAAGATGGCCGCCCTGCGTCAGCTTCATGCTCATGAGGGTGTCTCCCAGGTTCATGAACGCAAAATAAACCGCCATGTTTGCCTGGGTGCCCGAGTGCGGCTGGACGTTTGCGTATTCCGCGCCGAACAATTTCTTCAGCCGGTCCCGGGCGAGGTTCTCTGCCTCGTCGTGGAACTCGCAGCCGCCATAGTATCGCTTGCCCGGGTATCCCTCGGCATATTTGTTGGTCATGATGGACCCCATTGCTTCGAGTACAGCGTGGGAGACCAGATTTTCCGATGCGATCAGCTCAAGGCCGTTGGTCTGGCGGAGCCGTTCCTTTTCGATGATATCTGCAATTTCTGGATCCGTTTTGGACAGATATGACATATGGAGAAGGGTAGGCGCTTGAGAGGTAATAGGTTTTCTTTCCGAAAGGTTCGAAGAACCTTGAGGAGGAGAAGAATTGCGCAGCAATTCTTCGAGCGTCCGACGGGCCTGACGGAACCGCGAGCAGGAGAGGAATTGCACAGCAATTCTTCGAGTTCCCGAAAATCCGAAGGACTTGAGGGGGAATGGTATGTTAGGACCACTCGCAACCCGGGGAATTCCTTCAGAATGTTCATGTCCGGGAAAATGCGGGAGTCTGGTCGAAGAATCCTTGCGGATTCTTCTCCCGCTCGCGGTTCGTCAAACCGCTCCCATCCTCAAGTCCTGATGGACTTTCGGGACAGCGAAGAATCCTTGCGAATTCTTCTCGTCCTCAAGGTTCTGATGAACCTTTCGGAGCGCAAACCTTTTTTCCTAATCCGCCGATCATTACTATTATTATTAATAAGGAATGCGTCGCACCAGTACCAGTAAGTGTTACGGTATGGCGCAGTCTGATGCAAAGATCAAATATCTTGAGCACGAACTCGATCAACAGGAGAAACTGATTAAGATGATGGAAACTTCAGGAACCGGTGTATCAGAAGATCGGATCGCATTGCTTGAAAAGAAGGTACGGGATATGGAAGCGCTGGTCAAGGGACTGACTCAGGAGCTGCTCGACCTCAAGTCAATCGCCATGAAGATGTCCAAGCAGACCGAGGAACGCAGCCGGCAGCAGCTCGTGCGGGGTCCGATCGTGCAGGGCGCAGCAGCCCCGGTGCAGGCGGGCCCGTCATCATCCCCGTCCGTTGCCGCCCCCTCCGGTGGCAGCACGGTGATCCGTCCCAAGGGAGCACGCCAGCCGGATGTCCCGGCGGAACCGGCAGAGCCCGCAATGGACATGATCATGCAGCAGGACGGGACCATGAAACTCGAGCCCCGGCGCGGTGACAAGAACTATATCGTTGCATCCGCGGGATACGGGCGCAATAAGAAGGGGACCTCCGTCAAGGGCAAACAGAGCGACCTGATCTACGCTGCTGAGGAAGACAAGTCAGACTCTGCAAAGAAGTAAGGGGCCCGGTCTTTGCATATCACAGAACTGGAGATCGATAATTTCAAGTCTTTTTCAAAAAAGACAAAAATTCCATTTCTTGAGGGGTTCACCGTCATCTCCGGACCCAACGGGTCCGGCAAGTCCAATATCATAGATTCTATCCTTTTTGTCCTTGCCCTATCGAGCTCCCGGAATCTCCGGGCTGAGAAACTCACCGACCTTATCAACCTGAACTCCGGCAGGAACACTGCTGAGGTAGCGCTCGCGTTCTCCGATGGCACCAGAATCCGGCGCAGGATCAAGAGGACGGGCAACGGGTATTACAGCTACAATTATCTCAACGAACGGCTCTGCAAGCAGAGCGATATCGTGGACCACCTGGCAAAGCACGGGATCAAGCCCCATGGCTACAATGTCGTGATGCAGGGTGATGTCACCCGCATCATGGAGATGAGCGACTTCGAGCGCCGGAAGATCATCGATGAGATTGCAGGGGTGGCGGAGTTCGATACCAAGAAGGCGCAGTCGCTCTCCGAGCTTGACGTGGTCCGGGAGCGGATCGAGCGCGAGGAGCTGCTCCTGCTCGAACTGGGCAAGCGGGCAAACGAGCTGAAACGGGAACGGACGCATGCTCTGGAGTACCAGAAATTGCAGACCGATCTCACGTTCTACCAGAACTGCCGTGCCGCCGCCCATCTCCACGAGCGGGAGAAGGAAATGACTTCCCTCATCCGCTCGACCGAAGATCACAGGATCCAGCTCGGCCGCATTGCCTCCGACCGGAGCCTTGAGGAGAACGAGCTCTCCTACTTCAAGGCGGACCTCAGGGATATCGACGACCTGATCAACAAGAAGAGCGGCGCCGATTACCTGAAGCTGATCGCGGAACTCGAAGAAGCGAAGAGCGGGATCAAGCTCGCCGAGCAGACGATCGTCCGGCTGCGCAAGGAGAAGGAAGGCAACCTCGAGACGATCAACCGCGTGTACATGGACACGAAACGGGCGGAGGCGAGGGTGGCCGAGTGCACCGAGCAGATGCGTACGCTCACCATTGACCGGACGAACATCGCGATGGAAGTGGCCGCGGCCCGGACCCTGCTTGAGAAGTTCGAGACCGAGATCAAACAGCACAGCGAGGACACGGAAGGCGCCCGGGACAAGCTCTTTGCGCTCATGAAAGAGATCGAGGAGAAAAAAGGGCAGCGGTCCGGTATCCTGCACCAGCAGGACATGTTCATCGAGAAGAGCCGGATGCGGACTACCGAGCTCGAACGCCTCACCGGCCTCCTCCGGTCGCTGGACGAGGAGTACGGGGCAAAGCAGGTGCAGCTTTCCGAGAGCGAGAAGGGTGTAGGGGACCTTACCGCCAGTAAGAAGGAGCTCGACCGGAACCTCTCGGAACTGGAGAGCTCGCTCTTTGCCCAGCGCTCGACCCTTGAGCGCCTGAAAGCCGAAATCCGGGAGCACGAACAGGACGCGATCCGGCTCGAGGCGGCCCAGCAGGCCCGGGGCGAGTCCGGCGGCAGGGCTCTCGAAGCGGTCCTTGCACTGGAGGGCGTGCACGGCACCATCGCTGATCTCGGGAAGGCCCCGGCGGAGTACACCGTGGCGCTGAATATCGCGGCGGGAAACCGGCTCCAGTTCGCAGTCTGCGATGACGACCAGATTGCGTCGGATGCGATCCGGTACCTCAAGGAGGAACGGCTCGGGCGGGTAACATTCCTCCCACTGAACAAGCTCAAACCCCCGTCCCTGCCCCCTCTCAAGGAGCCCGGAGTCATCGATTATGCAGTGAACCTGCTCGATTATGACCCGAAGTACGATCGTGCCTTTGCGGTTGTATTCGGCAGCACGGTCGTAGTCGATACGCTGGAGCGGGCCCGGAAGCTGATCGGGAAGTACCGCATGGTCACGCTCGAAGGAGAGATCATCGAGAAGAGCGGGGCGATGACCGGCGGCTCCTCCAGGAAGCAGGGCGGCCCCCGCGGCTTTGGCGCTGCCGTAGACAACGAGATCCTGCGGATCCGGTCCCGGCTTGGCGAACTGCAGGGCGAGGCCTCCACAATCGAGGCCGGCGTCAAGCGCCTGACCGATGAGGTGGACGCCAAAAGGACCGCCCGCAACGAGATCGACCAGAAGGTGGCCCGGTTCGGGATGTTCACCGAGGAATTCTCGCGCAGGTTCGACGCGATCACGGTCGAGAAGCAGACTATCGAGGCCGCCGTTGCCCGCCAGACCGAGGAGACCCGGAACGGGGCGGCCGAGCTCTCGGCCCTCGAGGCGGAGCTGGACCGGACCACGGAAGTCATCAACGGGCTGAACGGCCAGATGGAGGAGATCAAGAAACGGCTGGACAACACCAACATCCCCGCGCTCACGGAACAGATCGAGAAGAAGCGCAAGGAGATCGAGGAGTCCGAGCGTCGCCTCCGGAACAAGGACGCGGATATCAATGATGCCCAGCGTGAACGCCAGCACTTCACAGCCCGGCTCGGCGAACTGGCCGATGAGCGCAACCGGCAGGAGGAGCGCAACCGGCAGATCGATGGGGATATTGCGGCCGCAAACGAGCAGATCGCCACCATCAGGGCGCAGATTGCAGGGCTCGAGGAGCGGCAGAAGGAGTTTTCGGGCGAACTCGACGAGCTCCGGACAAAACGGGCCGAGGTCACCCAGCACCTCCAGGACTCCGAACTGAAACTGATGAAGTTCGATGCCGAGAAGGAGCGGATCACGATCCAGATGGGAGCCATCGAGGAGCGGACCCGGACACTCGGGATCGAGATCGACATGCTCAGGCACCAGGTTGGCGAGATGGATACCCAGCTCACCCTCTCGGAGATCGAGGGCAGGATCGCGGAAGCCGATGCCGCTCTGCGGAAGATCGGGGCCGTGAACATGCTCGCGATCGAGGAGTACGACAAGGTGCAGCGGCAGGTGACCGAGCGGACGGAGCGCAAGGAGACTCTCTCGACCGAGCGGGCGAGTTTAATCGAGCGGATCGAGCAGTTCGAGCAGATGAAGTACGAGGCGTTTGCTACTGCCTTCAAGGCGATCGATACGAACTTCCGGCAGATCTTCGCCCGGCTCACGAGCGGCACCGGCCACCTGGTGCTGGAGAACGAGGAGGACCCGTTTGCCGGCGGGATGACTTTTGCCGTGCAGCCCCGGGACAAGAAGGTGCACCTGCTCAGTTCCCTATCAGGCGGCGAGAAGTCCCTCACTACGCTTGCCTTCATCTTCTCGATCCAGCACTACATCCCGGCACCGTTCTATGCGTTTGACGAAGTGGACATGTCACTCGACGGGGCGAATGTCGAAAGGATCGCATCGATGGTCACCGATCTGGCTCCCAGCTCGCAGTTCGTGATTGTTTCCCTCAGGAAACCGATGATCGACGCGGCCCAGCGGATCATGGGGGTCACCATCCGGCCAGACAAGAGCACCCTTGTTACCGGGGTAAAAGTGAATGGCTGAACAGAACGGGACCGGCAGGAAGAAGGGCAGGGGTAAAACAGAGGAGCCGGCCCCGCTTACGCCGCAAACTATCGACACGCAGAAAGAGAATAGTGTGGAGCCGGGCGTGAATCACCTGCCAGCACCGGCAGATGCCGTGGGCAACCCGGAAGTCCCGCAGGTTGCCCGGCCATCCGGGATCCTGCCAGCCATCCCGGTTTTTGGTTCTACCGACTCCTCTCACGTCGCACATGATGAAACGCTGTCCGGGAGTTCCTCCCTCACCCCTACATCCCCCGGTGAGTCGCAAAACCAGCAGGATCCTCAGGCCACCCCGGCCCCGGCAGGCCTCATGGAGGACCCGGTTGAGATCCTGGTCGGCCTTGCCGAGCGCGGCGAGATCGATCCCTGGAATATCGACATCATCGAGGTCACTGACAGGTTCCTCTCAGAGCTCGAGCGACGCAGGGAACTCAATCTCCAGCTCTCGGGCAGGACGCTCTTCTATGCGGCCACCCTCCTCCGGATGAAGTCCGAGCAGCTCGACCAGTCCACTGGAGAGGACGAGGTCGGGGAAGACGGGGACGAAGGGTTCGGTGAGGACTTCGACCTCGCACTGGACTCTGATGTTGCCTACGAAGGCAGGCTTGGGCCTATCGAGCGGCTGGAACACGAGATCCAGCGCCGTCTGGATCGCAAGACCCAGCGCAAGAGCCCGATCACGCTTTTCGAGCTGATCACCGAGCTGAAGAACATCGAGAAAGAGGAGCGCCGCCGCAGGCGCATGGCGTCGGACCCGGCCGAGGTCTACCTGATCGACGCGGACGATGTCGTGGGAATTGCGCATGAGGAGGGGTTCCAGGAGTCCTCGATGACCCGGCTTGCGGAGTATCTCGAAGGGCTGGAGATCGATGAGGAGATGACCCTGCGGGAATTATGCACGAGAATGGAGTGGAACGTTCCTGAGGTCTACATCCCGCTCCTCTTCCTTGCGCTGGACGGCAGGTGCTCCCTGCGGCAGGAAGAGTTCTTCGGGGATATCTGGGTGCAGATCCGGCATCCGGATGAGGCAGAGCCCCCGGCCGGCTCGCTGGCTGAGTAACCGGTCGGTTTTTTTGCTCGCACGATTCTGCCCGCTGTTTTTTCCCGTGCATTTTTTACACTTGCTTTCGTTCACCCTTCTTTCTCTTCCCGCTCCTTTCCGTAGATGCCATCGTTTCCCCGAGCAGGATCTTCCCAATCTCTATCCAGCGCTCGCGGAGCTCGTCACGTTCGACGCCAACCAGAGAGAGAACCCGGAGGCCGTGGAAGAGGCTCAGGATAGCAAGAGCTATCGTGCGGGGATCGCCCCCCGGGCAGGAGAGTCCCAGTCTCTGCTGTTCCGCTACTCCCTGGGTAGCTTTCTGGAGTCCGAGCTGCATGTTCTCGGAGAAACTCTTTGCGATCTCGGGGTTCCCGGGGATCATGGAAAGCAGCTCGAAAAACAGGGCGTTCTGTTCAGCATCATTTTCCAGGTAGAAATCGAGAACTGCGATCCAGGCATCGAGCGGGGTCGCAGCAGGGTACATCGACATCGTCTTCTCGCGGATCTGCTCGGGGTACGCTTTCACGATCTCGATGACAAGTTCGTCTTTGCTGCTGAAGTACTGGTAGAGCGCAGCCTTGCTTACGCCGATATACTCGGCTATGTCGTCCATTGTCGTAGCCCGGTATCCTTTCCTGCTCATCACCTCGCGGCCCGCGGACAGGATCTTCTTCTTCGCTTCTTCCTTATATTCCGGGACTACCTTGGGCATCTTGCTCTTATCTGATACCGCATAAGTAATAAGTCTGACGATGGAGTAATAAAAATGACTCAATGGTAAGTATTAATAGCGGCCGGAGATAATTTCATACGAGACTCTGACAGCGCGAGAACGAATACAATCAGTCGCGATTGAGGAATCCGTCGAAGCTTGTGGTATACGTGAAGTCGGACTCCTGATGTCTGATTCTGGTTACCCGCTATGCAAGATTGAGAGGAATGTAATAAAATGAAACGAATATTGATTGTTTTCAGTATTATCGCGTTGGCATGTTTGATCACCGTTGCGGGAGCGGCCACCAGTACCGTCTCAGTAATGAATCCCCAGGATGCCGCAGCGCTTGTCTATGTATCCGGCTATGATCTCAACCCCGGTGTTTTTTACCCAGGTGAGACCGGCACCCTGACGGTTCATGTCACCAATGCTGCGAATGCTTCCGTGGCTGTATCCCAGCCGGATCTTATGGATCCCCACGTCGACATCGTGAACAAAGGTGCATTTGCCACCACCACGTTAATCGGACCGGGAGCAACGACCGATTATACGTTCGTGATACGGGCCGACGGTCCCGACGGGACGTATCTCCCGCTCTTCTCCGTTTCCACAAACGCATGGGGTACCTTCGCGATCCATGCCCAGATCAAGCTCAAAGTCGACTCGACCGACGTGAGGGCAAGTGTCTCGAACAAACCCAATACCTTCTCCCTTGAAAAGACCGATACCGTGAACGTCACTGTCATGAACCCGCGGCTCGGTGATATATCCGATGTCCTGATCGTCGCATCTTCCCCGGGAAGCGACATATCCCCGTCCGAGGAGAATGTTGTGTCTATCCCGGCCGGTACCTCGGTGAAAGTTCCGTTTGCCATCACCCCGCACCAGCAATCCGATGTAACCTTCAATGTCAGTTTCCGTAACGGGGACAATGTTCATACAACTACGGTTGTCCTGCCCCTGAACATCGGCGAGGACAAGTCTGCGGCAATCCCGCTTATCAGTAATGTCGCACTTGTCGGCAATGCCGGAACCTACACGATGACCGGCGAGATCGGAAACGCCGGTATCACCGACGCCCAGGGGATGGTCGTCTCTGTCGGTGCACCGGAAAAACCGGTGGGGCCGTACCCGGACTATCAGATCGGTTCGCTGGCATCGAATGATTTTTCGAGATTTACCCTGACATTTGTCTCTTCTGATCTCACCTCAGTGCCGGTACAGATCCGGTGGAAAGACTCAGAGGGAAACACTCAGTCATCGACAATTACGCTTGATCTTCATACGCTGGCGGAAGGGTCTCCGGGGGGGATACTCAGCTCAGCAACCGGCAGCACTACCGGTCTCAATTCGTTCAATCTCGTCATAGCGGGTGTCATCATCGTACTTGCCGGTATCGTCCTGTACATGAAGCGGAAATGGATCACATCGAAACTGAAGAAGCAATAAAACCGGGTCTTACGAATGACACGACTCCATGACGAACCCCGGCAACCGCGACTTGAGGATGAAGATATGACAGCCACGGATGAACAAACCGTGATGGTTCCTGATACAAACAGAGAAGCATCGCCGGATAAAGGTGGAAAGGTTGGCGACCTCATAAAGAGGATACGCGGCAATCCATGGGTACTTGGAGGATTGATCGTCCTCATCATCCTGGTTGCCATTGCCGGACTCCTCTACTGGAACGACCTTCAGAGTAAGGTTTACGTCGAGAATTCCCAGATTACGGCTCCGGTGATCTCTATCAGTCCCACGAATCCGGGTATCATCGATGAGCTGGATGTTTCGGTGGGAGATCAGGTAAGAAAGGATCAGATTCTCGCGAAGGTCGGAAATGAGAATCTTCTCGCGAAAACCAGCGGTATAATCACGGGCGTCGAAAATACGCCGGGTCAGCTGGTAAACCCGGCCCTGGACCCCACTCCTGTAATCTCCATGATCGACCCGCGGGAGCTCCGTGTTACCGGGAGGGTGCAGGAAGATAAAGGCCTCAAGGATATCTCCCCCGGCCAGCATGTGGAGTTTACGGTGGATGCTTACCCGTCCAACCAGTACCAGGGGGTGGTCGAAAAAGTCGCACCGTCTTCCCGGGTGGGGGACATCGTCTTCAGCATATCGGACAAGCGGCAGGAGCAGGAATTCGATGTCACGGTCACTTATGATGTAACCGCTTATCCTGAACTGAAGAACGGCATGTCTGCGAAGATGTGGATCTCAAAATAATTTCCCTATCATGGCAGAAAATAACCGGAACCGGTGGCTGATCCTTCTCACGGTCATCGTGGGCACCTTCCTGGGGAGCATGGACCAGACGGTGGTCTCCCTTGCAGTACCGAAGATCATGCTGGATTTCAATATCCTCACTTCGGATGCCGGCTGGATCGCCACCGCGTACATCCTGGCGAACGCGGTCTTCGTGCCGGTCTGGGGCAAGCTCGGGGACACGATCGGCAGGAAGAAAGTCTACGTCTGGGGTTTCTCGATCTTCATCGTCGGCTCGATCCTTGCCGGCCTCTCCTGGGATCTCGGCTCGATGATCCTCTTCCGCGTTATCCAGGCGGTCGCGAGCTCTGCTGACTATCCCACCGCCATGGCGATCATAGCGGTAAATTTCAGCAACGGGAAGGAACGGGCCCAGGCCCTCGGTATCTGGTCCTCGGCCTTCGCCCTCGCCATCGTATTCGGCCCCCTCATCGGCGGCCCGCTCATCGATACCTTCGGCTGGCGCTCGGTCTTCCTGATCAATCTCCCCATCGGCCTGATCGGGATAGCGATGGCCCTCACCTTCATCCCGGAATCGGTGAGCGACAGGAAAAGCGTCTCCTTCGACTGGTACGGCGCCATCACGCTGGGCATATCACTCGCTCTCCTCGTCTTCGGTCTGGACCGGGGCTATGACTGGGGCTGGACTTCACTGCCCATCGTGTGTGCCTTCGCAGGCTCCGGGTTCTTCATGTACATATTCTACCTGATCGATTCACGGCATCCCGAACCGATCATCGATTTCCGGTTCTTCCGGATCCCGGCCTTCGTCTTCTCCCTGGTCAACAACTTCCTGATCTTCATGGCCCTGATGGGCGGGATGTTCTTAATCCCCATCTTCGACCAGACCTTCCTCGGCCTGACCGCGACCGAGACCGGTCTCCAGTTCATCCCTATGGCCTTCTGCATCATGCTCGCGGCACCGATCGGGGCCGCGCTCGTAGGCAGACTCCAGCCACGCTACGTGATCGCCCTGAGCACCCTTGTGGCGGGGATCGGGTTGTTCCTGTTCACCCGTCTCGACGTCCGTTCCGGCCCGTTGGATGTTGTGATTCCGCTCGTCATCATGATGTTCGGGATGGGCTTTGGCATGTCCCAGCGCACGGGCGTCATCGCCGCGATAGTACCCAACGAGGAGATCGGCAGTGCCTCGGCAGTGCTTGCCTTGGTCCGGAATGTTGCCGGTGCGTTCGGGATCGCCATCTTTGCCACCATCCTCAACATCTCGGTCGAGAACAATATGCTCGCCCTCTCGGCACACTCGGTGATAAATGTGCACACCCCCGCGGTGATACAGGTTGCATCCTCCCTGATGTACCTCGATGCACAGATCCTTGCGTACCGCACGGTCTTCCTCATCGGCTCCATCATCCTGGTGATAGCGGCAGTGCTCGCGCTCCTGATCGACGTGAAGAAGTCGATGGATGGAAAGGATATTGTCCTTTAGAGATTTGATTCAAAAAAAGGAATAATTACCCCGTCATGCATTCAGACATCCACCCGGTGACCTGGAATGTCGGCGGGCCGTCTCCGTTTCGCATATCATTGTCCATGCGCCACTCGAAGAGACCCGCGAGATTGTGCTCCTTCATGTATGCGCATTTGACAGCCACCGAACTCTGCGTATCCGGTCCCCCGCTATCGGTGTACCCGTCCTCGCTCTCCAGACCGCCGATCATCTGGCCATAGGGGAAACTCGCCTGAGCATACGAGTCAGCGTAGGAGACGAGGTCATAGGTGTCCCCGGAACCGTACGACATGATATTGATCTGGTCCACGCTGTCCTTCAGGCCGGCGACCGTCTCGGGCGATTCGACCCCGGGCCAGACGGTGTGGGTCAGGAGATAGGGGTGACCGTGCGGGTTGTTCCCCGCCGCGGCGAATGTGGCATGGCAGGTCGAGAGGAGCGCCGTCAGCTGGGGTGCATCCTCATTGATCTGGTGGCTCTCCCAGTCCATATCGTAGCCGTCAAGACCGTACTTCTTCATGTAGGTCACGACGCTGTCGGCAAATCTCTGGGGATCCTGTGCTGCCCGAAGGTATTCGTTGTCCATGTCCTCGCCGAAATTGGACGATATGAGGATATCAGCGTCCGGGTTGCCCTGCCTGACCAGTGCAACGACGTTCTGGATCTTTTTCCCGTTCCCGTTGCGTGCCGCGCTGTTCTCCGGCGAGCTTCCCGAAGGGAAATCGGTCAGTACGCCGTCGTGCACCGTGGCAAAAGCAATGTACACGCGGTTGACCTTCTTCCACGGGATCGTGTCTTTGTCCACCATCGCGGCATCATAGGCGTTGTCGAGGATGAATAAGTAGGCGGCGGAGATCTTCCCGTTTGCCGGACGGAGCAGCAGCCGGTGTCCCGGAGCCCATGCCGAGCAGGTTTCGGATTGCCGAGAGGATGCCCTGCAGGAAATCCGGGGCTGCTGCACCGGAATTGTTGTCAGCTGCGGCTGCTGGAGGAAGCGCGAGACTACACAGGAGGGCGATCATGAAAAGAGCTGCCAGTACGGAAAGCCCGGTTTTCCCTGTTACCGGTTTCGTACCCATTCTCCACATACTAAGTAGGGTGTCGGTCCGGGATGATATGGGTTTTTCCGCGGGAGATCCGGTACGGCTGGTCAACAGGTTCCGGGCGCTTTGACCTGTTGAAGCACAGCCACCGGAACCCGCGTGTCTTTTGTACCGGGCGTCACAGATTATTGACCGGATACGCGATGAATGTCAGCCATTTTGTCCGGGAGTCTGCGGCTTTCACCCGGGCAACGCTTACCGGGAGATGGTCCCGCTGGCTGATCCTCGTCCTGCTCGGCCTGCCCTGGATGCTCCTCTCCTCGCTCATGGAAAGCAGCAGGATCCTTGAAGGCACGACCATTCACTGGAAGCTGATCCCCTGGGAAGAAGCGGGGTTGCTGATTCTCACCGGCATCCTTTGCAATTTTTTCATCTCGGGATATATCGTGCGCCTGCTGGAAGGCGATCCAGTCCCGCCGGAGTTTGACAACCTGCCCGGGCTCGGCCTCGTCGGGATAAAAGTCCAAGTCATCCCGCTCGTCTGGATCCTGGTGCCTTCCGTTCTTGCCCTCATCGAGTATAACGTAGCGTCCAGCGGACTGCTTCCCGCAAGCCCGTGGGGAACGACCCTTGGATCGATCCTGATCCTTATCCTTCTCGCCATCCAGCTCGTGATCCTGTTCATCGCAGTGCAGTACGGGATCGTCGGCGCCATACGGTTCGCCCGGACGGGAAGCGTCCTGGAGGCGTTTTCCCTGAGGGCAATCTATGCAACCCTCAGGCGGATCGGAATAGTGAACTATTACCTTGCGCTCGGGATCATCATCATCGTCTACGTAGCATTCTCCTTTGGTCTCCATGCGCTCTCGCTCGTGCCGTACATCGGGGGGATTATTGCACTCTGTCTCTGGCCGCCCCTGGTGGTATTCTGCGTCCGGTTCATGGCACATTTCTGCGATGAGGACATGGCACCTCCGGGCGGGAAGCCGGGTGCGGGGGGAGTCTCTGTCCCGGCCCGGGTGCCTGCACGTGGCATGATACCGGAGATCCTCGCTTGGCTTCTCATCGTGGCCGTGCTCTTTGTGCTCTGCTTCACGCCGCTGGCACTGGTGATCGGTTCTGTCAGCGGTTTCTTCGTGCGGTGACCGGAGTTCCGCAAGTCGAAGAACTTCGTTCTTCTCCAGACTCATCACTTCGTGATTCGTCTTACACCAGCGCCGGAATCCCGGCGCTCCACGCTTCGACCCGCTGCCGGATCGCATCATCGTTGTATGATGACACCGTCACCCGGTCCCGGGCGATACTGATGAAGTAGAACCCCCGTTCCGGATCATGGCACTTCAGCGTGACGGAGAAGAGATCGGCGTCCGGTACACGACGGACTTTTCCTCCATGCGCCGCAAGGTTTGCCATGTTCGAGATGACAGCGGCAATACCATTCTCGTATCCTTCGATAGAGTTGTACATATCTAAGCCAATACCGATCCGCTTCCCATCAGGATTCCTGTACACGAATTTCGCGGTGTACATCTCCCGCACTTTTTCGACCGGCCGGTGGTTCTTTTTCCTCATCATATAGGATGTGCACCCGAGCGGATTCTTCATGATGAGCAACCGGACGACCGCATCGAACGCGGCCAGGTCCGGGAACGGGTTCTTCAGGTGCCGGGAGGCACTCTTTGCACCGGTTCTTTCCTTGAAAACTGCCATGGTATCCTCATGTGATTTGAACGCAGTCGCAGAAACGGCAATGAAATGCTCTCATTAAATGCTCTCATTCCGCGACGCCCGTTTCCTCTCCACCGGTGATAATGGGGTGGGGAGGAACGCCTTCATTCTATTATGGACAATTGAAACGGTCCCGATAAATCCTTGGTGGTGGCTCGCACGGGGTACGAAGGGGGTCGGGCAGCGAAAAATCGTACAGAGCCGATCCATGGTTATAGTAATACAACCGGTCGGATCTTTCGGCTTTGCAGTCGTTTAAATGTGAGTTGGGACAGGATTATTGCAGGTAATGGGGCGTGTGCCCGGGGCTGCTCCCGTTGAAAAAAAGTGGTCCGACCCCCCCCAACCACTTTGTTTTGAATTAGGTATTTTGATGTAATTTTCAGGAAAAACACGACGATGGAATCTCATCGCACCTGGTTTGGATTGACGGGAATGTTGAGGGGGGGGTCGGGCAGTGTATTTTGATCCCGCGATCTGCCGTCACGGGGATGTGGTTTCTGTCCGGCATTTCCAGATTTGCCATCATATAAATCCGGTCGAGCACAGACATTCCGACATCCTGGTACAACTGTGATGAGGTTCCGCAAATTCAAAAAAAGTGGTGTGACCCCCCTCCATTGATAGTGTCCAGGTGACATAAAACCGGGTGGGATTATATGACGATATGACGAGAAATTCACTGATGAGTGATGATCCTGATGACCCCTTGAACAGGAGGGGGTAATGAGGCCTGCATTACTAATCACATTAGTAGAAAAGAGGATTTCTTTGATATTCGATGTTGCCTTGCTCTGCTAATGTCTCATAGCATTTATGCCGAGCATCCCCATCTTGAACTGTCTCCTTCGTAAATATCGCTATCATTTTTTCCAATGGTGGCCAGCCCCCGGTTCTGGGTTTCAAGGAATATGAATAATGTTCAGTGATGACTCTAAATTCACTATATTCCAAATTGATACAAGTCAAAACTTCCTTATAAGAAAATGTATTTCCAGAGGGGTGATTATGTGTGACAATTTTTTCATGTAAATGTCTCTCCATTGAAAGGGTTATTCTCCATTCAATCTTTCCTGTAAGTTCATCCGGATCGATTCGCAGGTATCCTTGATATTCCCCCCCCCTTTAGTGAAATATCCGACATATTCCCGGGGTATGGCACTCGGTTTCAGGCAGACTTTCTGATGCAGCCACGTTTCGAATTCAAGTAGATTTCGAAACGGTTCAGGAACTGCGATGATCCCGTCACGACCATGTTTTATTCTTCCTTGTTGGATTTCCCGTCTTACGCATTTTTTTAAAAGGTTGGTTTTACGTTGCTCTGCCAGCAGCTTTTGCTTTTCTGGATCACCCGACATCCAAAGACTTCCACATTTTCCTAATTATATTATACTATTTATCTTTGTAATATAAGGTTCATTTAGATCGCCATCACGAAGGGTATTCGAAATCTCCAAAAGTTCAAACTACATTCTTAATTCTCCCTCGTTAGTACAATATTAAAAAATTTGAACTCGTCCCACTTTCACACCGACCGTGCCGCACCTCCCCACCCATTCCGCCCCGGGCCCGGAGATTCATGCGCGATTGCGCGGATCAGAGCCACATATCATAGATCTGACACTCTCCGGGATCCCGTTTCCGGGAGTTTCCTGAGCATGCGCGATTGCGGCAAGGTTCCGGGCAGGATCTGCAAAATGAGGGTTGATTACGACGTGAATCAGATTTTCCCCGGTTCGCGCCCGCCAAAAAATACTGCACGTTCCCGGGTCTTCCGGATATGATTGCCCGGTTCGCGCAGTGTGATTGTAGTGGCTCCGGAAACGGGAATTATTGTAACCAATGCGGTTTCGGAATCCGTTTCCAGATTATCAGCAAGTTGAATATTTTTTCAGCAATAGTTCCTGCCAAAATATACTGGCGTGCAGGCGAGATCATCTTTAAATGGTTGACTGTGTTATATGTAGATCCACAAAATTTGATGACGATCCGACGAAACCGCCCTTCCGGGCAGGTGTTGGTTCCGAGGGAAAAACAATGCAGGCAACAAGGTATAAATAACCCTGAATCCTATATTGTAAGCCCGTGAATGCGTCAAACAACACGACGAAGATTCACAGATCAGATGCCCTTGATGAAGAACCAGACATGCAGGCTTTACCTGCCTTGGTTCCGACGGGAAAACGATGCATGTGACAAGGTATAAATAACCTTGAAACATACAGTAATAGCCCGTGTTCAATCAAGCAACACGACGAAACAATTACGAAATCTTGAAGAAGATTTCTTTGATGGAGATCCAACGAGACCCGGCTTGACCGGAGTTGGTTCTGACGTTGATACTGGCAATGCGGAAATTTGTTTAGTAACCGCTAATTCCTTAGAACAAGTTCAGATACGTGTGCGTACATTGTACAAATTAATTCTGGTTGATCCTGCCAGAGGCCACTGCTATCGGAGTTCGATTAAGCCATGCGAGTCGAGAGGTGCAAGACCTCGGCATACTGCTCAGTAACACGTGGACAATCTAACCTATGGAGGGGGATAACCCCGGGAAACTGGGGATAATACCCCATAGACTATGGATGCTGGAATGCTTTGTAGTCGAAATGGTCCGCCGCCATAGGATGGGTCTGCGGCCGATTAGGTTGTTGTTGGGGTAACGGCCCAACAAGCCTGTAATCGGTACGGGTTGTGGGAGCAAGAGCCCGGAGATGGATTCTGAGACACGAA
>NZ_JBEKRH010000009.1:0-75930 GCF_049518935.1 Methanoregula sp. | reverse complement strand
TATTGGCATATGAAACTGGAAGAACTGAGATTTGGCACTGAGCTTCTCAAGCGCGGCTTTGCATCCATGCAGAAGGGGGGCGTCATTATGGATGTAGTGAATGCCGAACAGGCGAAGATCGCCGAGGAAGCCGGGGCAGTCGCAGTCATGTCGCTCGAACGCGTGCCTTCCGATATCAGGAAAGCGGGCGGCGTCGCCCGTATGGCCGATCCCGAGAAGGTCATCGAGATCATCGAGGCAGTTTCCATCCCCGTCATGGGTAAAGTCCGGATCGGTCACTTCGTCGAAGCCCAGGTTCTGGAAGTCCTCGGCGTGGATATGATCGATGAGAGCGAAGTCCTGACCCCCGCGGACGAGCAATACCACATAGATAAAAAACAGTTCAAGGTCCCCTTTGTCTGCGGTGCCCGCGATCTCGGCGAAGCGCTCCGCAGGATCAACGAAGGCGCGGCAATGATCCGTACCAAGGGTGAGGCTGGCACCGGTAATGTTGTCGAAGCAGTCCGGCACATGCGCACGATCATGGGCGAGATCCGGATGCTACGTGGCCTCGACAAGCAGGAAATGGCGGATTATGCCCGCGAGATCGAAGCCACTGCGGACCTGGTCTTTGAGTGTGCAGAGCGCGGCCGGCTGCCGGTCGTCAACTTCTCGGCCGGTGGTATCGCCACTCCCTCAGATGCAGCCATGATGATGCAGCTGGGTGCTGACGGCGTCTTTGTGGGATCCGGGATCTTCAAGTCCTCGAGCCCCGAACGGATGGCAAAAGCGATAGTGGAAGCGGTCAACCATTTCGATGATCCAAACGTGATCGCGAAAGTCAGCAACGGCCTTGGCGACGCGATGCCCGGACTCGATATCCACAAGCTCAGGGAAGACGAGGTGCTCCAGACCCGTGGACGCTAAGATCGGCGTACTGGCGCTCCAGGGAAACGTAAGCGAACATATCGACGCGTTCCTGCTTGCTCTCGAGCGGATGGGCCACGGGCCGTCATCGGAAGTCTTTGAGGTCCGGAGCCCGGTGGATCTGGTGGATTGCCAGGCCCTCGCCATTCCGGGCGGGGAGTCCACTACCATCTCCCGCCTCATTGATAAAAACGGTCTCTACGAGCCGATCCGCAGCTTCAACGGCGGCATCTTCGCGACCTGCGCCGGCATGGTGCTGATGGCAACAACCGTAGAAGATCCCCGGGTCCACCCGCTCGGGCTCATCGATATGGCCGTTGACCGGAACGCATTTGGCAGGCAGCGGGAATCTTTCGAAGCTGATCTTGTGATTGAAGGCCTTCAGGGAAATCCGTTTCATGCAGTCTTCATCAGGGCCCCGGTTGTTACATCAGTCGGAAAGGATGTCAGGGTGCTTTTCCGCGTTGAGCAGGGCATTGTTGCTCTTGAACACGGAAAGCACGTGGCGTTCTCGTTCCACCCGGAACTGGGTAATGACACGCGGCTTCACGAACGGTTCCTGCATAAACTCGGGATCACCGGGCAGAGAAAATAATTTTCACATTTTCAGGCAACCGCATTTCAGCCGGTACGATATGAAGGGAATACTGGCCCCCTCTATCACCTGCCCCGGGCACAACTTTCTTAACCTGAAATGCCTGATTGGAAACGGTTTTTAACTTAGGGATACCACTCACAAGAGAAGATCCAATCGGCGGGCAGGATACAAGCGTTCATTTTCAAAAAGGAATAAGATATACCAATCTGCCTTGGAAATTCATAGAGAGCCAAAGGAACAGTCCGGGATATTTATGAGTGCATCATCTGTTGTTGACAGCATCCTCTCCGCACGCTACCTCCGGAAAGGGGAACAGTCGTTTGAGGACATCTGCCACCGTGTTGCGTCCGCCCTTGCCGATAACAGGGAGGAAGAAGACCGCTTTTTTGAGGCCATGCAGTCACTGCGCTTCCTTCCCAACTCCCCGACCCTGATGAATGCAGGCACCGAACTTGGCCAGCTCTCCGCCTGCTTCACGCTGCCGGTCACGGATTCGATTGACGGCATTTTTGATGCCATGAAACAGGGCGCAATCATCCACAAGACCGGCGGGGGAACCGGGTATAATTTTTCGCACCTCCGTCCTGAGGGATCACCTGTCCAATCGACTGACGGTGTGGCCTCAGGTCCCGTCTCGTTCATGCGGGTATTCAATGCTGCGACCGAGGTCATCAAGCAGGGAGGCCGTCGTCGCGGGGCGAACATGGGGATCCTTGATGTCTGGCACCCCGACATCCTCCCCTTCATCATGGCAAAGACGAAGGAAGGCGAGTTTTCCAACTTCAATATCTCTGTCATGGTCAATGACAAGTTCATGGATCTTGTCTCCCGCAAGCAGTTTGAAATGGTATGGATTACCCATCCGCATACCGGGGAAACGGTCACGGTCGGCCAGATCTGGAGTGGAGTCGTTGACGGGATATGGAAAAATGGCGAGCCGGGCCTCCTCTTCTTTGATGAGATCAACCGGCGGAACCCGACCCCGCAGCTCGGCGAGATCGACACCACCAATCCCTGCGGCGAACAGCCGTTGCTCCCGTACGAGAGCTGTGTTCTCGGCAGCATCAACCTCGCAGCCTGCGTGCACAACGGTACCCTTGACGAGAACAAACTTCGTGAGACAGCGCGCATGGCCACCCGGTTCCTCGATCTCGTCATCGAGCGGAACGTCTTCCCCATCCCGCAGATCGGGGAAGCTACACGGAGGACCCGGAAGATCGGCCTCGGCCTCATGGGAGTCCACGATGCCCTCCTGATGGCAGGTCTTGCCTACGACTCGGCCGGGGGTCGGGCCTGGTGCGAACGAATCATGCAGATCGTGACCGAGACCGCAGTAGACGAATCACGACGGCGTGCTGAAAAAGTCGGCCCGTTCCCGGCATGGCAGGGAAGTATCTGGAAGGAGTTCCCGGTCAGGAACGCAGCAATGACCACAATCGCCCCAACGGGCACGATCTCCCTCCTTGCCGGGTGCTCGAGCGGGATCGAACCGATCTTCTCGTTTGCCTACACCCGGAAGAACACGGTCGGCAAGACCTTTGTCATCGTAAACCCGGTTTTCCAGGACCGGTTGAAGAGCACCCTCTCATGCCTGGGGCTTGCCGGTGCAGAGCTGCAGAAGAAATGTGATGAAGTCCTGGCCCATGTCCACGAGACCGGGACCGTGCAGGACCTGCACTGGCTCCCGCAGGAATTCCGGGCGCTCTTCAAGACGGCTCTCGACATCAGCTGGAAGGACCACATCCTGATGCAGGCCGCGTTCCAGAAACATGTCCATGCCTCGATCAGCAAGACCATCAACATGCCGTCTTCGGCCACAAAAGACGACTGTGCAGAAGCCCTCCTCATGGCCTGGTCCTTAAAACTCAAGGGTATCACCATATACCGGACCGGAAGCAGGGAGGACGTGGTCCTTTCCCTCAAGGAGGCTGCACCCGTGCCGGCACCCTCTCCCGAATCCGTGCCGGTTGCTGGCAGGAACCTGCCGGAGAAGATCCCCTCCCTCTCAATCGACCGGCCCCGGGAACTGTCCGGAAGGACCTATCTCTGCCAGTCCGGGTGCTGCCGGCTCTACGTGACCGTGAACCTTCACGAAGGAAAACCCATGGAGGTCTTCATCAGGACTGTCGGGAGCGGAGGCTGCGACGCCAACAGCAGCGCGCTCGGCCGTGCGATCAGCACCGGGCTACAGAACGGCGTTCCCTACCAAAAATTCGTCAAGCAGTTTGCCAAGGTCAACTGTATCTCTGCCATCAAGAATTCGTCATCGGAGGGCCATTCCTGCGCAGATGTGGTTGGACGCTGTATCGAGCTCTCGGCCAGGAACCAGAGCATCACGACCCTGAGGGACTGGGACATACGCGAAGTGGGAGTGAAGAATCCCTGCCCCGAGTGTAACGAGCCCCTGGACTTTGGGGAAGGCTGTAACAAGGGAATTTGCAAGAACTGCGGCTGGACCGGCTGCAGTTGATCTCAACCAGCCTTTTGTAACGGTCAGGGCGCTGGTAGGAATCTATCCGGGTAACAAAAGGGATGCGCGTTACGGCTCCGACTCCTCAAGCGTATTGTCGAGAGGATAGAGCTGGAACCGGGCCGTCACATAGAGGTGCCGTTCATCTTCCGGGTTTCCCCGTGTAGCGACGACTCTCCCGACAAAGACCGTGTGATCACCGGTCTCGAATTCGTTGATCACCTGGCACTCCAATGCAACTGCAGCCCCGTCAATTGTCGGTGGCCTGACTTTTTCGGATTTGATGAATGAGAGACCGGACGTTTTTGTCTTGTCGCTGTTGCGTCCCGTTGTTGTCCCGCAGATCCATGCCCCTTTCTTCTGGTCGGGACCGGGATAGTTGATGACGAACTCCCGGTTCTTCCGTATCCCGGCATGGGAATACCGGCTGTGGTCGATAGAAATGAGTATGAGGAACGGCTCAAAGGAGGTCCGTATCACCCACGATACACCAAGAGCGTTGGGCTTTCCCTGTTCATCCAGGCTCGTAACTACCGTATATACCATCGGTGCAGAGCGGGCAAACGCTTCGTTCTGGGAGAGTGTCTTCATCATACCTGCCACGTCCGGATAGTAGTCAGGAACAGGTATCGATAAGGGTTGTGGTGAAGAAAGCCGGAAATATGAATGGGTGCGCGGGCTTGTGTGCCCGGGGGGCTGCTCTCTGCATGTCGTCCGGGTATTGTGCTGATATCCCCTATGCAGAACCCGAACCATCATCTCAAATTATATGGCAGGAAAAAAAGAGTGGAAATTTCATGCCTCAGGAAGAGACCATCCTGTTCGTCTGTAACAGCGACAGCGGGGTGTTGCCAGAGATCAAAAATTATTCCTCTGTCACAGCGACATCACGTGCGGATATCTGCAACCTGTCTGCGATCATCTACAGCCCGCTCGGAATGAAAAAGGAATGGAAACGGTTCATCAGGGAGCAGAAGATCACATCACGGGTCCTTGACCGGAATGAATTCCGCGCCGAGTTTGGTCCTGGGATCACGACATTCCCGGCCGTGCTGATCAGGTCCGGCAAGGGTCTTGCGGTGCTGGTCAGCACCGACGAGCTGAACCGGTGCAGGGAGCTCGAGGATCTTATCGGCTTCCTGCAGCAGCGTCTTTCACCGATCCCGTAAGCAGGAACAGAGGGGGGTATGAAAAAGGCGGGTTTTTTGGGAGCGACCCGTGGCCCGTCCCCGCTCCGTGCTAGGACTCCCCAGGGTCCGTGACCCGCCCGGCGAACAGGATAGTGCCGGTATTATTATCCCGGATCAGGAAGACGAACGGGTGATCTGCCCGGAATACCGGGACCGGACTCTCTTCCCTGACTGCCGCCAGGTTCATGACAACACCCGTTGCCGCAGCTGCTTCTGTGCCTTCCTCGTTCACATCCACATACGCCTTATGAACCACGTCACTGATCAGGAGATCCTGTCTCCCATCCATCCCGGAGAAGTCCGCCGAACTGGTAAACGCAGTTGGCATCCCCATTGCTCCGAGGACTGTCGGGAGTGAGTACTGGGTCTCAAGATGGAATCTCGGGAAGAATACCTTAACCTGTTGAGTCGAAGCAGACTGTTCTATCACCGAGAGATTTTCCGGGTTGAGATACTGCTCAGCGGCACTCAGGTTATCTCCCTTGGGGAGGAGGACGATCATGGACAGGCCCGCCCCGCTGCTGTGTGCATAGGGTATCTCCAGCATCTGCACATCCCCGTTCTCGGCATAGGGATACCTGGCATCATCATCCGTTCTCTGCATCATCCTGGCGGTGGTTGTTTTATCGGAAGATACCCGGAACCCGGCATCCTGCGTCATGTTTGCATCGAACTGCTTCTCCCACGTACCTTTAAAGTAAACCGCGTTCGTGATCACGAGCCGGGTCAGGGAAGTGACAGAACCCGGCGGCAGGAGATCCGGTATTTTGTTGTTCGTCTTCTCCCCGACCCAGCTGTTAATCGTGAGGCGGGAGTTGTCCGGCTGACCGGCAAAGTCGAGGGTGGTAGTGTTGGCATTATACCACTGTTCGGCAATGCCGGTGTATTCCGGAAGGAACGTAAACGCCTTGTCCGCCCAGAGGGCATTTGCAGTATTGAGGCTGTAACCGGTATCCCTGTTGTTGATTACTTCGTTGATGGAAGCAAATCCCTGCCTCCGCCGGGTATCGTCCTGCGGGAAGTGAAAGACCGAACGGATCTCATCGGCAGTTATCCCGCGGGCGCCCTCATACGTAATAGCAAGGGCGGACGATATGGAATACGGGGAGAAGAAGATATTTCCTCCGGAAGCGCCCGGCCCGGTTGCCAGCTGTTGGTAGAGATCGTATGAGAACCGGTTGTTTGCCTCACTCACACCAGTAGTGTTTTCTGGCCCGGAAACAGTGAATCCCGGAGTGGAGGAGGTAACTACAGGTGACAGGGTGGGGGATGACGAGATCATCTCCCCGTTTTTTCCCGGCGTGCCGGTGCATCCCGCGAGTGCTATCCCGAGAACCAGGAGGAGGGAGCATGCCAGCACTGCCATTCCATTTTTTTCCATGGGGAGAAATTGCCGCCGGCTGATGTAAATGTGGCGATAAATGCAGCTTTTTTCGCAGTTATGGTAGCGTTCAAACGTGCCACGCACACAACTCATCCCCCCTATACAACACTTCTATAAACCACGACATCGACAATCAATCACTGGCAGTATGGCCGGAACGGAGTGGTTCACGTATGGATGACGGGAAAAAATATCTTGCCGAACTTCTGGGTACCTTTGTGCTCGTGCTCATCGGCACCGGAAGCGCAGTCGTGGCGGGTACCTATATCGGTTTTCTTGGGATCGCTCTTGCATTCGGCTTGTCCGTTCTCGTTATGGTCTATGCCATCGGGCCGATCTCCGGTTGTCACATCAATCCCGCGATCACCATCGCGATGCTTGCCGGCGGAAAAATATCCGCGAAGGACGCGGCCGTCTATATTGTCGTACAGTGTGTTGGCGCTGTTCTTGCCTCGATTGTATTGTTATCGATCATGACCGGCCACCCGGGATACAACCTTGCCACAAACGGGCTGGGACAGAACGGGTACGGGGCGGCGTCACCGGCAAATTATTCCATGATGTCCGGGTTTATCGCGGAAGTCATTCTGACCTTTATCTTCCTGCTGGTGATCTTCGGGGCGACGAGCAGTAAAGCCCCCGTCGGGTTCGCCGGGATTCCTATCGGACTGTCGCTTGCAATCATCCATATGGTGGGCATCCCGATCACCGGTACTTCCGTAAATCCGGCCCGCAGCCTCGGGCCTGCGCTGGTGGTGGGAGGGACAGCGCTTGCACAGCTCTGGCTGTTCATTGTTGCTCCGATTATCGGGGCATTAATCGCTGCGCTGGTATGGAAATACCTGCTCGAAGATCCTGCAACGCCAGCGTAAAAATGAAATTTTTTTTAGGGATTACCAGTCCTTCTTCATTGCCTCGGCCTTCAGATCCTTTGGCATCAGCTCTATCGCATAGCGCAGTGCGGTCCGGGGCATCGCCTTCTTATTCTTCATAACGTAGGTGAAGATCTCGTCCGTATGCTTCCGGCTCGCCTCCTTGAGGAGCCACCCGTAACCTTTCTGCACCATATCGTCTCCGTCAGTCAGCAGAAGGCTGGCAATGTCCATGGCCTCGGAAAGGAACTTCCCGTGTTTGGCCGGGACGATGAGCGAGACAGCCGCAGCCCGCCGCATCCAGCGGTTCTCCGACTGCGTCCAGCATTTGAGTTCCCCGGTATATTCCGGGTATTGTTCGATGAAATTGCCCATCGTATGGTTGCAGAACCCGTCGCAGGATGCCCAGTTGGTGATATATGTGTCAATCCAGCGCCGGAACATCGCGAAATCTTCCCGCTCATACTTTCCCGAGATGGCGTAGGCCCAGTTCGAGACGATGAAGGATTCCTCAATGTAGCCCGACTGGTAGAGTTCCTCGCAGAGCGCGAAGATCTCCTGCTTGTCCCGGGCCCTGATCTCCTTCCAGTACTTTTTCGCTATACTCATTACAGTCGGAGTCTTCAGGCCGTAGCAGGTGATATCCTCTTTGAAAAACCGCTTTGAGGTTCTTTGGATCTCGGGATCTGCCTGAGCTTCGAGTTCCTGCCGGATGCATATAATGACCGGGTCCATAGGAGAGGGTGGGGATGGATCGGGGATAAGGGCTGTGGCATGCGGAAGGTGAATGTGCTTCCTGCCGCATCCCGTGCCTTACCTTGTCAGTGGTCTTTTTCCTGTCGGGCGATGGTCTGCTTCACGAGCTCGTGCTTGGCAAGCGTTGCGTCGAGCAGTTCATCATATACTGCCGGCAGCCTGCTGCGCAGCACCTTCACGCCCTCTTCGGTGATGCCACCCCGGGTCGCTACCCGGCTGATGATAGTATCGAACCCAGTCTCTTTCGATGCGAGGAGCCACGCGGTTCCAATCAGCGTATGCCGGACAAGGTACTCCGCGAGGGCCGGGGGGACGCCCTCCTTCCTCACTGCAGCTGCTGCATATTCCTGCATCATGGCCGCAAACAGTGCCGGCGCACAGCTCGTGAGATCGGAGTACACTTCGATATGCTTCTCCTCGATCTCTACGGGCGTTCCGATTGCCGAGAAGAGCGAGAAGACCAGCTCCTTGTCTTCCGGTGTCACCCAGCTGCCCCATGCCACGAGGGAGACCCCCGAGTGCTCCTCTGCGGTCACGCTGGGGATGATCTTGACACACCGTGCGCCCGGCACGGACCACGAAGCAAGGTCTGCGAGTGTAACACATCCGGCAATCGAAACAATAAGCGTATCCTTGGAAAGCACGTCCCGGATCTCTGCCAGCACACCATGAACATCGAGAGGCCTGACACAGATGAACAACACATCAGCACCCTGTGCCACATCACGGCCGGAATCCTTTACTGCAATGCCGGTCCCGGTGGCAAGGGCCCGTGCGGATACCCCCGTCTTACTGCACGCTGCTATATCCTGCGGTGCGGTAACACCCGTCCGGATGAAGTGCCTGATCAGCATGCTGCCCATGGAACCCGTGCCGATGAACCCGTAGCGTGTCATGTTCTCTTAAACGTGGGAATTACTGGAGAATAAAGGGTGGGTTACCAACGGGTGCCGGGCGGGATAAAAAAGAAACGGCTGCGAATACGGTCCGGCCGGCAGAACGATCCCATTCCAAACAGATCTTATTTCTTTTTCCGGCCTGCTTTCGTTGGGCACTGGTATGCAGATGCATCCTCGATCCCGAGGTAGTGTGCCCCCCAGTTGCAGAGCTCCCGTAGGATCGGAATCAGAGTTTTCCCGAAATCGGTGATGGTGTATTCTACCCGGGGCGGGACTTCGGGATAGATGGTTCGCGTAATAACCCCGTCCTCCTCGAGCTCGCGGAGCTGTTTGGTGAGCATCTTGGCATTGACTCCTGGCAACCCCTTCTGTAGTTCATTGAAACGCAATACGTTGTCCCCGAGAGCCCAGAGGATGAGAGGTTTCCATTTGCCGCCGATCACGTCCAGTGCTGCCTCGACCGGGCAGTGATAGGTCTTCCCGTTTTTCGTATAGGTCACAGTTACTCCAATGAAAGTATGTTTCTGATTTACCTGTATTGCCTATATATTCAGTTAAGGCAGATTTTAACCCAATGGTTCGGATTGCCCTTGCAGAAGAATAGTATGTATGCTTCCCGCTTATGGCTTTCTGTCAGGCTCCTCCGCATGTTGCGGGGAGTGAGGAAAACATGGAAAAGATACAAATCGGACAGAACTTTTTCATCCCTATGCCGGTGGTCCTTGTAGGGACACAGGTTGCGGGGAAGGATAACTTCATGACTGTGGGCTGGTGCGCACGGGCCAACGCGAACCCGCCGATGATCCTCTGCGGGATTGGGAACCATCACTATACTTCGAAGGGTATAGCAGAGACAAAGACCTTCTCGGTGAATATCCCGTCTTCGGCTCTCCTGGAGAAGACCGATTACTGCGGGATCGTATCCGGTGAAAAGACCGATAAATCCCACGTGTTCGAGGTGTTCTACGGTTCGTTGAAAACGGCACCGATGATCCGGGAATGCCCGGTCACCCTTGAGTGCCGGCTCGTCGAGACCGTCCCGTTGCCGACCAACACGCTCTTCATCGGTGAGATTGCAGGAGCATATGCGGATGGCAGGGTGATCAAGGACCAAAAGCCGGACTTCCCGGAGATCGATCCGCTCTTCCTTACCATGCCGGACAACCGCTACTGGACGCTCGGAAAGTACGCCGGCGATGCCTGGAGTGCCGGGAAGAATCTGATAACGGAGAGATGAGATGATGAAGGTAGTTGCATTCAACGGGAGCCCGCGACCGGAAGGGAACACCCGGCTCCTGATAGGTCAGGTGCTGCAGGAACTCGAAAAGAATGGTATCACCACGGAACTCGTGCAGGTTGGCGGAAAGAAAATCCGCGGGTGCACCGCGTGCATGAAATGTTTCGAGAACCGGGACAAGCGATGCATCTTCGATGATGATATCCTGAACGACTGTGTCGGGAAGATGGCGGAGGCTGACGGGATCATCCTTGGCTCCCCGGTCTATTTCACGGATGTTACGGCTGAGTTGAAGGCGCTCATCGACCGGGCCGGTTTTGTCTCTATGGCAAATGGCGGGCTGTTCCGGCGCAAGGTGGGATCCGCGGCCATCTCGGTCAGGCGTGCCGGGGCCATGCATACGCTTGACTCGCTCCTCCATTTCCTGCTGATCAGCGGGATGGTTGTACCGGGCCTGCCCCCGATCGGAGTCGGGAAGAATATCGGCGATGTCATGAATGATGACGAGGGCATGGCCTGGGCACGGGAGACCGGTAAGAGCATGGCATGGCTGCTGGAACTGATGAAAAAGTCAGACGTGCCGATCAAAACATCAAAAAAACACTGACCATTGTCAGGAATACTACATTCAGGAAAACTATTATGACCACGATACTTGTTGACCAGGATCTCTGCACCCGGTGCGGGATCTGCTCTGTCGTCTGCCCGACGTCAATCGTTGATCCCGCTGATGAGAACACCCTGCCCCGGGTCCAGGATACCAGAGCCGGTATGTGCATCCAGTGCGGGCACTGTGAGGTCTCCTGCCCGTCGCAGGCACTCCTCCTGAACGTCCGTCCTGACGAGAAGGTGTCCCTGCCGGCCGGTGCCGGCGCAATCTCTTCCGACAACATAGCATTCTATCTCAAAAAACGCCGGTCCGTACGGCACTTCACGAAAGATCCCGTACCAAAGGAGAAGATTGAGCAGGTGCTCGATATTGCCAGGTACGCTGCCTCGGGTGGCAACGGGCAGCCTGTACAGTGGATCGTTGTCCACGACACGGAGAGGGTCAAAAAGATCGCGGGGCTGACCATCGGGTGGATGAAGACCCTGCAGAATACGAACCACCCGATGAGCGGCTACATACCCGGGCTGATCGGGGCGTGGGAAGCGGGACACGACGTTGTCTGCCGTGGCGCCCCGCACCTGCTCTTCGCCTCTATACCAGAGGACAACCCGGTTGCCTCTGTTGATGCCATCATCGCCCTCACGCATTTCGATGTTGCTGCACCGGCGTTCGGTATCGGCACCTGCTGGGCAGGATTTGTTGCCATGGCCGCCACGTCCTATGAACCGCTGCAGAAAGAACTTGGTCTGCCAGCGGGACGGAAATCTGCGTACGCGATGATGTTCGGTTACCCTCAGTACAATGTCTACGGGATCCCCCGCCGGAAATCTATTGAGGTAGCGTGGCGGTAACCCTGCCTTTGAGAAAACAGGAGAACACGACAATGAACGTCCTTGCAATCAACGGAAGCCCGCGAAAGAAGTGGAATACTGCGACCCTGCTCCAGAACACCCTTGACGGCGCGGCTTCAAAGGGAGCGGAGACGGAACTGGTCCATCTCTACGACCTTACGTATACCGGCTGCACCAGCTGTTTTGCCTGCAAACTGAAAGATGGGAAGAGTTACGGGAAATGTGCCGTGCGGGATGAGCTGACCCCGGTTCTTGAAAAGATACCGGATGTCGATGCGCTCATCCTCGGCTCACCGATCTATTTCGGCGATGTGACCGGTATGATGCGGTGTTTCATGGAGCGGCTGTTCTTCCCGTACCTGACCTACACCCGGCCCCCCGTCTCGCTCTTCCCAGGGAAGATCCCCACCGCGTTCGTCTATACGATGAACGTCTCAGAGCAGCTGATGAACGAGAACTATGGCACTCTTATAGGTGCAAACGAGCAGGTGCTCGCACGGATGTTCGGACATGCGGAATCCCTCTTTGCGAACGAGACGCTCCAGTTCGAGGACTACGATAAGGTGGTCTTCAGCTACTTCGATCCGGAGGAGCGCAGAGAGCGGTGGAAGACGGTCTTCCCGCAGGACTGCAAACGGGCCTTTGAACTGGGAGTAAGGCTCGTGCAATCATGAAAAAAGTGACCATACTCATCGGAAGTCCCCGTAGAAACGGCAGCACCAGCCTCCTTGCAGCGGAAGCTGAACGGGGCCTGAAGGATGAGGGTGTTGCAACGGAGACCGTGTTCCTGAACGACCTGAAGATCAAAGGCTGCCAAGCCTGCTACTACTGCAAGAAAAATGACGTGGCAGAATGTGCGGTCAGGGACGATATGCAGAAGATCCACCAGCTGATACTGGAATCCGACGGTCTCATCGTGGCCTCACCTATCTATTTCTCCGGTGTTACGGCCCAGACCAAGGCCTGGCTCGACCGGATGTTCCCGTACGTCAGCATGAACCTGGTCCCGAAACTGCCAAAGTCCAAGAAGGTCTCGTTCATCTTCACGCAGAACCAGCCGGATGAAAGGCTGTTTAAAGGCGGGATCGCGGCATTCATGTTCGCGGTCGGGTTGTCAGGCCTGACGGTGAAGGATAACCTTATTGCCTGCGATCTCGATGCCGGGTACAAGCCCCCTGTGACGGAAAAGAAGGAGCTCATGGATACCGCGTACCGGCTGGGGAAGGATCTGCTGAGATGATAAGGGACAGGCTTTTGATTACTGCCAACGTGTAAGAGTCAAAGGAGAGATCTGTACCCTGGAAGCGATCGACGCGATCATGACACACCGCAGTGTCAGGAGGTTCGGGAAGCGACAGATTCCCGATGCCATTCTTGAGAAGATCATAACGGGTGGCACCTTCGCTCCGTCCGCCCCCTCCTGTTGTCCCGAAGTGGTACCCCCCTCCCCTTTGTGAACTCGTCCGGCGTAAGTGGAGGGATTTTTGTCAATTGTACATTTGATAATCAATTGTACACCTGATTATCAGACGCACATCTTACTCACGGTTTACGCGTTTTGATCAGAGCAAGCTCTAAAGAGAGCTCTCCCGCTGGGGTGATAGTGTAATTTTTTTCCTTCAGGTTGCCTGCCGGGCCTGGCATTTTCTGAATCAGATCCCAACCGGCAAGTGTGTTCAGGAAGCTGGAGCACGTCCCCTGACTCAGCTCGTGGATCACCGCCTTCTTCCCGGTATACAAATCCGTCTTCCCAGCCTTGTTTTCGGCAACCTTCACCCCTTTCTTCCGCACCGGCACGTAGAACCCCGCGAGCTGGTTGAAGATGTACGACCGGGGCAGCACCCGCCGGCCCGGCTCCTGTTTTTTAGAAATTACCGGGGATTAGTTCAGGATTGGACAAACCGGTATGCACCTTTTGGCACGAGCATCTCGAACCTGGCACCGTTGCCGGGTTCGCTGGTTTCGGCAATGGCGATCCCGGTAATCGAGAGGATCTCGCGGGAGAGGAAGAGACCGAGGCCGGTATTTTTTCCATATCCCTGCTCGAAGAGATGCGTTTTGTCCTCCCCGCGGATCCCTTCCCCATCATCCTCGCAGGCAAGGATGAGCCCTGCATCCGTTTCATAGGAGGAGAAACGGATTGTTGTCATCCTCCCGCCACCATACCTGAGGGTATTGTCGATCAGGTTGTAGAAGACCTTCTCCACCAGCGGGTCGGCGTAAACTTCGAGATCCGACCGGTCAACAATCACCCCGACTTTCCCTGAAGGCAGGGAGGCAACCGCGTTCCGGACCATGATCTCCACATTCTGCCATACAGGTGCACTGACACCCATATCCTCGTATACCCTCGTAAACTCGATCTGGCGTCCGATGGTATCCGCGATCTGTTCTTCCCACCGGATATACTCCTCTGTAACGGACCGGTCATCCAGTGACTCTTTGGAAAGTTCCAGATATCCCTTAAGGCCGAGGAGCTGGTTCATGATGTCATGGCGGGTGATAGAAGAGAGGATATTGAGTTTCCTGTTGGTCTGGAACAGGGCATTCTCTGCCGCCTTCCGTTCAGTGATATCTGTAATGACTGATAGGAATGATAATTCCCTCCGGTCATGGATTCTCACCGTCTTTACAATGCAGTGGTGGATCGTACTATCACGGAACTGGAGATCGATCTCACTGTACGCAGCCGGGGAATTCCCGGTATGTGTCTTCTGGATGGATTCCCGGACAACGGTCGCACCTGAAGGGGAGAGGAGCGAGTATATCGATTGGCCGGCGAGTGATTCCGGGGCGATTCCCACGAGCCTTGCTATCGCCGGGTTGACGTACCGGATAAACTCCCCGTCATGAATGATGATATAATCCGGCAGGTTTTCGGTGAGGTTCCGGTACCGTTCCTCGCTGGAACGAACCTCTGCCTGGGACCTGGCCATATTCAGCATCAGGAAAGTCCCCGTAAAGAGGATATCCGTGATAACGGTAACGATGAAAAAGGAGGTGTTCGTGATACTTGTGCTGAAAAGTGAGTTGTCAGCGGGAACGATCAGCCAGAATACCATTCTGAAGATAAACAGGATTGTTATGAGAAGGAGTATAGCCGCAATGGCAAACCGCAGCGACCGGTTTTCCGGATATAGTGCGGTTATGATAAAGACAATGGCGGTAACGGTACAGGCGGATATAATAAGAATGGAGATCAGGTACCGGATCATGATCGAATCGAATACGAAAGTAAAATACAGGAAAAGAATGAAGACCGGCAGGAGTATTCCGTAGATACAGGCAGGCAGGGCCTTCGATGATATGAATCTCCGGAGACTGTCTACCCTCATTATGACCGAGAGGATAAGCAGGTTATTGGCAATGACAATGGAGAGGAGATCGGGGATAGAACCCCGGAGCAGGAACAGGAAATATCCAGAGGCGAAGATGAGCAGGCTAATCGTCCACGTCATGAATCCGTCGTAAGTCTTCTGGGTCTTCCCGTATACGAACATCATCAGGGCCAGAGATGCGTTGACCAGAAATATGATCAGAAAAAGTGTCCTGATATCGGGTGCCCACATGGTCTCAAACTCCGCCCGGAGCTACCCTGCCGGACATCAGTACATTCAGTATGGTGATTTTTCCTGCGATGTTATGAACATTCGTACGGCCAGAGTTTATTTTCTGCCGTCTGTTGCCCGCGGTACATAACATTGTTATATTTCCCGCTCGAATCCAGGTGATCCACAACCCTGTGAAGCGCCCGCTTTTTTTACCGGCAGGACGGTGGTGTTCCCCCCGCGGGTATCCGGGATCGAACTGTCGATGACGGTGCTGATGCAGGTGCCTCCTCAAGGACCGGATCCGATACTATGCCCATCCCACCGGATATGCGTAACAGGAAAACCCGGATGAATCTCTCCGGTACCTCCGCTCTCCTGTACTTCCGGAATGCAAAGGCGATAACTCTTAAGGAAATAACCACGATTCTAGTACAGGATACCGAGGTATATTACGATGGCGACCGATCCCGTTTGTCTGGCAATCGTTGATGAGGAAAACGCTGAATTCACCAGCACGTACAAAGACCAGAAGTATTATTTCTGCTGCAACTGGTGCAAAAAACAGTTCGAAGAGAACCCGAAGAGACATTCGCGCATTTCGCACGATGTCAGTGTTAACTTGAAAGAAACCAGCTGAACGATGATGCCCGGGCGGGTGCACCAGCGTGACGGCCGGTTTCCTGCAGGCCTTGCGTGAAGTCCCCCGGGGAACCTGCCGGGCAGGACATCATAAAGACCAGCCGGCCAAAACACATAAACCACTCCATTGAATGTAATGATCGGGAAATTTCATGAAACCTGAAGATGATCCCTGGCTCAGGGATGCCCATGCCAACGCAGAACACCTGGACCTGGAGATCAAGAAACTCTCCTCGTTAACCACTCCCATCAGGTCAAACTTCCCGATTGTTACCAAATACCAGGATTTCTGGGCCCTGGCAAAATCGGTCTCCACGTTATTCCGTGAGCTGAAACCGCTTGCAAGGAACGACCGGGATCTGCTCTGGAAACAGTTCAACGCCCTCTGCCGGGAAGTAAAGGAGCACCAGAAGACCGGGTACGGGATGCTTGAATCCGTGTCTCACGGGCATGCGGACGAGATCATCAAACAGCTGGAACTGGCCCGGCTTCCCGCAGGCCTCACCACTCCCGATGTCCAAACACTCCTGGAACGGGGGCACGCGCTCAAAAATGCCGCAGATCTGCTGGCAAAATTCAAACATGAGATGATAGCAAAACACAAAAAAACCTGTTTTGAACGGATCCAGGAAGTCCGGCGGACGCATGATGCGATATGGGGGATTTTAACACCGGAAAAGCCACCGCAGAAGATGGCATTTGAGTTACGGGTCCGGAAGAATCTCGAGACTAATTATGAACGGTACCGGAAAGCAGCATCTGCACTTGAAAATTTCCAGATTGGTGCAGCCCAGTTGCGAGCAATTATCGATTCCTGCGGGAGTGCAGAAGAGACGGCACGGGCAACCGCCCGGTTAGAGGAAACACAGGCAAGGATCCGGGATATTGCTGAAGGTATGCAAAAACTCGAGAAGTGGATCGAGGAGGACGAACGGACGCTGGGCGGGACATAACCTCCTGCAACCTGCTGTCAAAAAGGATTACCGGCCGATCCCGAGCCATTTCCGGATCCGGCTCCAGAATGACCGTTTCGGCCGCCTGCAGAACGGCAGCCCGTTTTTTCCCGCATGGGCAGCCTCGCACTCGTCGCAGAGCGTGTGGCGGCTGCACGTTACCTTCGGGCAGGGGCAGTCTTCGCGTATGGTCGGGGACATCAGTACCAGACAATGAACGGCGGTTTTGCTTAATGGTTTCCCCCGCGATGCCGGGGTGCAGTATTTTCTGAACAATCTGCAGGATCTGACGGGGCGTAATACCATTGTTGCTGTTATTTATGCAGCCGGAAACGATACCGGGTGTCGTAGTCTGTAGCGGGGGAAGGTTTGCAATCCGACAGGTACACTATCCGGACGTCCTGGTTTAAGCGTTTGCTTATCCGGGGTAAAATTCTAATAGGACTCAGTTGTTTACTAACAGTATGCAATTGAAAGCTGTTCTCTCTCTTGTCCTGCTTCTGAGCGTCATCATCGCATTCGCCGGCTGCACGGGAACCCAGTCCCCTGCCGCTCCTGCGACCCAGTCATCCGGTCCAGTCGGGGCGGCCCCCGTGTCCGCACCTTCCGTATCAGGAACAAGCCTTGTTCCCTCGCCAACGGATTCCGTGGTCGATGCCCGTCAGGTGAATATCAATGTTGAAAAGGATTACCTCGGGAATGTCATCTACACGTTCCAGGGTGGTGCAGGCCTCATCCATGTAAAGAAGATCGACATCACCCTGAACCGGGCTGACGGGACAACGGAAACCGGTACACTCGGCATAACCGTTGACTCCACAGCAACGCTCGAAGGTACGAAGGACACAGACCGTGCGATCGTCTCCGTTACTCTTGACGACGGTAAGGCGTACAAGACGGTTGACGTGCTCGTCCCGTTCAAGCAGATCTGATGCAGTACTGCGCCCAAAAAAGCAATTCTTTTTTCCGGATGCATTCCCGATAACCCGTACGGTCTTTATTCCGTCCCTTGGGGCCAGATCCGTTACTGGAAAGAGAATGTCCGGTAACAGATCCGAACGTGGTATATTATAAGGAAATCCCCGCCATGGCTCCTGATCTCTTCTGTCCGGATCTCGTTGATAAGGACGGTGCGACGTATTGCACCATGAAATCCATCAGGATTAGATTGTCGGGATCTGTGACTCGCCACATTCCCGTGCCTGCTACGGTGAGAAGTTTCTCTTTTATTTTTATCCCGCTTCAGAAAACCGGAACGCTCTGCAAAGAAAAAAGATGTTTCAGATAAAGAGCGGCGCGAGCACGAGCGAGAGTGTGGCGAGCAGCTTGATGAGCACGTGGAGTGACGGGCCGGCAGTGTCCTTGAACGGGTCGCCGAGCGTGTCACCGATGACGGCTGCCTTGTGGGCTACGCTGCCTTTGCCGCCGTGGACACCGGATTCGATGTATTTCTTGGCATTGTCCCATGCACCGCCACCGTTGTTGAGGATCAGTGCCATCAGGATACCGGTGATTGTGCCGACCATCAGGAAACCTGCGAGGGCTTCGTATTTCATGGTCACACCGATAAAGATAGGGAAGGCGATGGCAATTGCACCGGGCAGCACCATGTTCTTGAGTGCGCCGAGCGTGGTGATGTCAATCACACGGGCATAGTCAGGTTTCTTGGTCCCTGCCATAATGGCCGGGTCCTTGAACTGGATGCGGACCTCTTCAATCACATACTGTGCGGTCTTGGAGACTGCACGGATTGCAAGGCCGGCAAAGACGAAGATGAGCATTGCACCGAGCAGTGCGCCCACAAATACCGGGACTGCTGCAATATTGACAACGGTGAAGGCCTTACCGATAAGACGGCTGATATCGGACATGTAGGCATTGAAGAGCAGGAAGACTGCGAGCGATGCACTGCCGATCGCATATCCTTTTGTCAGGGCCTTGGTTGTGTTACCGGCAGCGTCGAGGCTGTCCATCCGCTTGCGGACGGATTCAGGAGCCTGGCTCATCTCGACGATACCGCCGGCGTTGTCGGCGATAGGGCCGAAGGAGTCCATGGCAAGTACGTAGGCACAGACCATCAGCATACCGATGGTTGCTGAGGCAGTTCCGTAGAGGCCGCCGAACTGGATGCCACTTTGGGATCCGAGCCAGAAGGAGAGGAGTAAGGATGCGCCGATCAGGATTGCCGGCATTGCGGTGGTCTCAAGGGCGACCGAGAAACCGGTAATGATGTTGGTAGCCGGTCCTGTTTCCGAGGCATCGGCAATTTCCTGCACAGGGCGGTAGTGGTGATCGGTGTAATAGAGGGTCACCCGGAGGAATGCGACGGATAATACGATACCGACGAGACCTGCATAGAAGAACCAGATATTCCCGAGCATCCACATGGTGCCAAAGTAGAAGAACACCGCCGAGATGACTGCCGTGATATAGTATCCCAGGTTCATGGCATTCATCGGGTCTGCGTTATCCTTTCCGCGGACACAGAGGATACCGATCATACTGGCAAGGAGACCCAGTGCACACATGACAAGCGGGAAGAGAACGCCGGCGGCACCAAAAACCGGGAAGAGGGCGACACCGAGGATCATCGCACCGATGTTCTCGGCTGCGGTGGATTCGAAGAGGTCAGCGCCACGGCCGGCACAGTCCCCGACATTGTCCCCGACAAGGTCTGCGATGGTAGCAGGGTTCCGGACGTCATCTTCTGGGATACCGGCTTCGACTTTACCGACAAGGTCTGCACCGACATCGGCGGCCTTGGTGTAGATACCGCCACCGAGCTGGGCGAAGAGGGCGACAAACGAGGCACCGAACGCGAACCCGACAATGATGAAGGGTGTTGTCTGCGGGTTTGCACCGAGCGCATAGTAGGTGAGCGAGACACCGAGAAGCGACATCGACGTGATGATAAGACCGGAGACTGCACCGCCCCTGAACGAAATGTCAAGTGCTTTTCCATCGCTGGTCTGGGCTGCTGCGGCCGTCCGGATGTTCGTCCTGACGGCAACAGACATACCGATGACACCGGCGAGCGCACTACAGGTCGCCCCGACAATGAATGCGAGAGCCGTGAAGGTCGCGAGACCCTGTTGTCCCGTGAGGGTATATACCCCGAAGATGACAACGGCAAGCACGATTGCCAGGATAGCGATAGTCGAGTACTGTCGTTTGATGAATGCTTCTGCACCCACCCGGATCGCGTCGGATACTTCGCGCATCTTGGGTGTGCCCTCATCCTGTGCGAGGACATTGCGCGCCAGGATCGCTGCGAGGATCAGTGCGAGAATACTTATTCCAATTACTATAACGAGTTCGTACATTCCTTGACCTCCCTGCTGCGTGAAGACCCCTGAGAACACCGGGACCGTTTTTTGGCGCACAGGCAAATAACGGCCGGTCAGGATGCCAGCACCACATCAGGTATACTAGATTGGCATCAGCAGAGACCTGCTCAAATGACCCAAAGGAGGGTTCTCATGGCTCCGGGGATCGCCCTGCACCGAACATAACCCATCCTAAGAGATCAATAGTGCATTCTTGAACCATTAAACTTTTACTCCTGATGCGCTCCCCTGTCACGCCACCGGATCTGCGGGCAGGGATAATCCCATGGAATTCTCCCCGAACTTCGTGTTTTTACTGTCCCTGGAAGGTTTTTATGGAAAATTTCCCCGGTTCCCGTACTATTCTCCACACTATCTCCTGCACCCCGGTGATTTCCTGCAGAAAGAAGAATCGTGCACAATTCAATATGATTAATAATGAAAAATTCCCATATTCAGAGAGGGAGGGTATCTGGTGCAATTCGTACAGCTGTTAATATTCCTGATCCTGTTTCCGCTCGTAACGGCGCTGTTCATGCTCGTTGCAAAGAAAGAGATCGAGCGCACATGGATCGTGAAACTGTCTGCAGTGGCCGTCATACTGGTCACGGTTTGGCTTCTCATTACCACGTTTGACAAAGGGGCGCTCTATTCGCCTGCTATTCCCGCCGAGCCGGTGGGGCTCGTCATGTTCATCCTCGAGATGCTGATCGCGGTTTTCATCCTCTATCTTGGTATCCGGCACCGGAAGTACCATGTAGTCGCTCTCATCCTCGTGCAATCCGTGATGATGATCTTCTTCGAGCTGACGTACGCCCACTCTGCCGATATCACGTCAAACCTGTTCGTGGACGAGTTCTCCAATATCCTGGCACTGATCATCGGTATCATCGGAAGCCTCATCTGCGTGTACTCGCTCGGCTACATGAAGCACTTCCACGAGCACCACGCCACAATTCCTGACAAACGAAACATCTTCTTCTTTGTGATGTTCGTCTTCATCTCCGCAATGTTCGGCCTCGTCTTTGCCAATAATATTCTCTGGGTCTACTTCTTCTGGGAAGTGACCACTCTCTGTTCGTTCCTGCTCATTGGTTATACGAAGACTGAGGAGGCAACCAACAATGCGTTCGATGCCCTCTGGATGAACCTGCTGGGCGGAATTGCCTTTGCCGGCGCCATCCTCTGGCTCGGTATGGCAGGCAACGGCGTGATGGGCATTGACCAGCTCCTGATCTCCGGCAAGGCAATCGCTCTGATTCCCGCAGCGCTTATCGGGTTTGCCGGCCTGACGAAAGCGGCCCAGATGCCCTTCTCGTCCTGGCTGGTTGGGGCGATGGTTGCACCCACACCGGTATCGGCACTCCTCCACTCCAGCACCATGGTGAAGGCCGGTGTCTATATCCTTGTCCGGCTGGCACCTGTCTTCCACGGGACCGTCACCGGCTATATGCTCGCCCTGGTAGGGGCACTCACCTTCCTGATCGCATCGGGGATTGCCATATCGCAGAGTAATGCGAAACGGGTGCTTGCATATTCAACGATCGCCAACCTCGGCCTGATCACGGCCTGCGCCGGTATCGGCACCTACGAGGCAATTTGGGCTGCTATCCTCCTGATTGTATTCCATGCGATCTCCAAGTCACTCCTCTTCCTTGCCGTGGGAACCGTGGAGCACCGGATCAGGAGCCGTGAGATCGACGATATGAACGGCCTGATCGTGCGGATGCCGAAGATCGCTGCGATGATGGTGATCGGTATCGCCGGCATGTTCCTTGCCCCGTTCGGTATGCTGATCTCGAAGTGGGCGGCGATACGGGCGTTCATCGATGCCCCGTTCGGCTTTATTTTCGTAGTCATCCTAGTGTTCGGCAGCGCAATGACGGTCTTTTTCTGGGCAAAGTGGATGGGAAAGCTCCTGACTGTCACGTCCGACAGCAAGCGGATCGAAGGGGAGGTGGACAGGAGCGAGTGGGCAGCTCTCGTCTCGCTGGCGGGACTCTCGTTCATCACTACGCTCGTCTTCCCGCTGGTTTCGGTTAAACTCCTCGAGCCGTTCCTGATGGAGAACTACGGGCAGGTGGCCCAGTTATCACAGGACAATATCCTCATCATGATCCTGATGCTCTTCCTGATCCTACTCCTGCCGCTCTCGATCCTGCTCCCCCACCGGCAGCACCGGCACCTTGCGCCTTACATGGGCGGCAGGACAACCACGCAGGACCTGCGCTTCTCGGGCTCGCTGGGAGTCCAGAAAAAAGCGATCATGTCTAACTACTACCTCATCCCTTACTTTGGTGAGGCGAAACTCCGGCCCCTCGGGGTCTGGATCTGTTCGGCCCTGATTGGCATCATGCTCATCGCTACGGTCTTACGGGGGGTGGTCATGTGATCAACCTCGTCTGGGGCCTCGTCTTTGTCCTCGTTGCTCCAGTTCTTGGGGGCCTCATTGCCGGTATCGACCGGAAGATCACCGCCCACATGCAGGGCAGGGTAGGTCCGTCCATCCTCCAGCCGTTTTGGGACGTGGGGAAGCTCTTCGAGAAAGAGAATGCGGTCGTGAATGAGACGCAAATCTTCTATGCAATCTGCTACGTGCTCTTCATGGCATTCACGGGAGCACTCTTCTTTGCCGGCGGGGACCTTCTGCTCGTGATCTTCGCTCTCACGCTTGCCCAGATCTTCCTCGTGCTCGGTGCCTATTCAGCGAATTCCCCCTACAGTTATGTCGGAGCGGAACGCGAGCTCCTCCAGATCATGGCTTATGAGCCGATGGTGATCCTGACGGCAGTCGGCATGTACGCGGCAACGAAGAGCTTCAACGTAAGTGATATCGCTGCAGCGACCACGCCGGTGGTTCTCCTCATCCCGGGGATCTTCCTCGGCTTCATCTATGTGCTGACCATCAAGCTCCGGAAGTCCCCGTTCGATATCTCCACCTCCCACCATGCCCACCAGGAGATCGTCAAGGGCGTGACCACGGAGTTCTCCGGCCCCTCGCTCGGCTGGATCGAGATCACCCACTGGTACGAGACGGTTTTCCTGCTGGGGTTCGTCTGGCTCTTCTTTGCGTTCAGCCCGGTCATTGCCGCAATCGCGGTAATCGTCATTTATCTCTTCGAGATCCTCATCGACAACACGAATGCCCGCGTCAAGTGGCAGCTCGCCGTGAAGAGCTCGTGGGCGATCGCGGCAGTTATGGGTATCCTCAACCTTGCCGCCCTCTACTTCCTGAACGGAGGCATCTCATGACCTTCATGGCAAAATCCCCCTGGATCATCCACTACGATGCGTCGAGTTGTAATGGCTGCGATATCGAGGTGCTGGCCTGTCTGACCCCGATGTATGACGTTGAGCGGTTCGGTATCATCAACACCGGCAACCCGAAACATGCCGACATCTTTGTCGTGACCGGCTCGATCAACGAGCAGAACCGGGAGGTAGTAAAGAACATCTACGACCAGATGCCCCGCCCGAACGTAGTTGTAGCCGTTGGTATCTGTGCCACATCAGGAGGGGTTTTCCGGGAGTGCTACAATGTTGCCGGCGGGATTGACAAGGTGATCCCGGTCGATGTGTATGTGATGGGCTGCGCGTGCCGTCCCGAATCCATCATCGATGGGATCGTAACGGCACTCGGGATCCTCGAGAAGAAACGGACGAAGATGGTGCTCGATACCGATGCAAAGGAAGACCACCGGCATGCAGGATTGCGTCCTGAACATATCTCGCAGACCGGAGGCGCAGAATGACGACAGGAAAGGCAGCACAGGTTATTACCCCGATTAGCGTTAGTGAAGTGGTGGCAAAGGCCGCACAGGCAAAGAAGGATGGTCACCGGCTCGTCCAGATCGGGTGCACGAAGATCGGGGATGATTACGAGATCATCTATGTGTATGACAAGGACTACCAGTTGCTGAACTACCGGATCACCGTGAAGCACGACGAGACGATCCCGAGCATCAGCGGGGTGTACTGGGGAGCATTTGTGTACGAGAACGAGATCCACGACCTCTATGGCCTTCACGTCAGCGGCATCAACATTGATTTCAAGGGCACGTTCTACAAGACGGCAATCAAACATCCGTTTTCTGTGACCATAACGAAGGAGGACGACGCATGTCAAAACAAATAATTGTTCCGTTCGGCCCGCAACACCCCGTCCTTCCAGAGCCCATCCACCTCGACCTTGTGCTTGAGGACGAGACTGTGGTGGATGTGATCCCCACGATCGGCTACGTGCACCGCGGGCTCGAGAAGCTCGTGGAGAAGCGGGAATATACAGAATATGTCTATATCGCGGAGCGGATCTGCGGGATCTGCAGTTACATCCATAGCCAGACCTATGTGCAGGGCATCGAGGCGATCATGGGTATCGAGGTGCCGGAGCGGACCCAGTACCTCAGGACTATCTGGTCGGAGTACTCGAGGCTGCACTCGCACCTTCTCTGGTTAGGACTCTTTGCGGACAGCATGGGATTCGAGAGCGTCTTCATGAACGCGTGGCGCCTGCGCGAGCATATCCTCGACGACCTCGAAGCAACCACGGGAGGACGTGTTATCCAGGGAGTTAACAAGGTTGGTGGCGTTCGCAGGGACATCTCTCCCGGGAAACTGGATGAGATGGTGAAGGGGCTCAAGGGAATGGAGAAAGATCTCCACGATCTCACGAACGTCTTCCTCCACGATAAATCGGTCAGCCACCGGCTAAAGGGTGTTGGCGTACTGGGGAAAGAGGACGCCTATTACCTCGGGGCTGTTGGACCAACAGCGAGGGGCAGTGGCGTCGCCATCGATATCCGTGAGACCGGTTACGCGGCATTCGGGAAGATCAATTTCAAACCGGTTGTCGAACACGGCGGCGACTGCTATGCCCGCTGCGCAGTCAGGGCAAAGGAGATGTTCACCTCGATTGATATTATCGATCAGTGTGTTAAAAAGATCCCCGACGGCCCCATAGATGTGAAAGTGACCGGTGCGCCTGACGGAGAATACTTCTCCCGGACCGAGCAGCCCCGGGGTGAAGTGATCCATTACATTAAGGGTAACGGGAAGAAGAACCTTGTGCGGCACCGGGTACGGACTCCGACGTTCACGAACATCCCGCCGCTCGTCAGGCTCCTCAAGGGTTGCGAGCTTGCGGACGTGCCGGTGATCGTCCTGTCCATCGATCCCTGTATCGGCTGTGCGGAGCGGTGAACACGATGACTTTCTTCCAGATGACCAAGACCGTCATAAAAAGTCTGTTCTCCCGCCCGTCAACGCTCATGTACCCGGCCAGACCGGCCAAGAAGACAAACCTCACCCGGGGCCATGTATCCATCAACCCGGCAGGGTGCATCACCTGCCGGTCCTGCCAGCGGAAATGCCCGACAGGGGCGATCTGCGTGGAAGTGAAGGAAAAGACCTGGCAGATCGACAATATGCGCTGCGTGGTCTGCTCTGCGTGCGTGGATGTCTGCCCCACCAAGTGCCTTACCATGGAGACCCAGTACCGTGCGCCCCTGACTGCCCGGGGCGGGAAAGAGATGTATACCGTGGCAGGGCCGAAGAAGAAGGAGCCGGTTGCTGAGAATAAGGAGTAATCCTTCTCTCCGCTCATTTTTGGGGTGTCTGATCACGTCGTGACATTTCCCACACCTTACGGGGTCACCCGGCTATATTTCGGGGCCTTGCTGGGCAGCGAAGTAAGTAATCCCCCTATTTCCACGTATGATATCGTTATGCAATTACGATGACCAATTCCCGGAAAAGTAATAGGGTGTAATCACCCTTGGGGAAGCAACAGCGACAGGGACTGCTGACTGCAGTGGAGAAGATTTTCATCAGAAATCCTGGACCGTGAAACCCCCGGGAGCAACTGAATACAGTCTCACGCGAAACTGAACGTCTCCGGTATCAGCGTCTGCAGGTCAACCGTCACCGCAAGCGCCGGTGTGGGATTCACGTTCATCTGCTTCTGGAACTTGGTCTGTGACTGCCAGGTCCCCGCATTGATCCCGAGCACGCCCCGGTACGTGGTTATGCCCTTGATGTGGACATGACCGGTATGCAGGATCTCGGGCAGGGGATCGATGATAAGCCGGTCGGTCTTGCTGGCGGCAATCGGGGTCCTGCGACCGTACGCGGGAGCAAGGTGGCGGCGCTGGAGCATCTCCTCCATCATAAGCCCGCTCTGGTCGTAGGATGCTCCCGGGATCAGGCCGATCATGTCGTCTATAGACCGTCCATGGTACATCAGGACACGGACACCCTGCAGGCGCACGAGCGCCGGGTTCTCGACGAGCACGCAGTTGGAGGGAAACCTCCGCGTGAACTGCTCGGGGAGGACCGGCTGCGGCTCTGCACCCCTTACCACATCGTGGTTACCGGGCGCGACGATGATCTTCATGCGGGAGGGAAGATTTCGCATCATTGTTGCAAACGCATCGTACTGTTCATAGATGTTCCTGATGGTCAGCTCCGTTTCCTGCCCCGGGTATATGCCGATACCGTCCACGAGATCGCCAGCAATGAGAAGATAGGAGTAATCGGAGTCCGAGAGCCAGTCCGCGAACTTGTTCCAGCATGTTTCAAGGAAAGTGTCGCTGCCCACGTGGACATCGGAGATGAACACGGCTTTTCCCGGCTGTTCGCTTTTAAACGGGGCGTTGTCGATCCGGATATCGGGGCGGTAGAGGATCTCGGCAAAAAAGAGCCTGCCATCGCTTGAGAGTTTTCCCTTGACCCCGATTACCTCGTCGGGAATGATCCGCTCGGCATCGGCAAAGGCCGGCCTGTCCTTGCGGAAGAGCACCGGAATGGTGCCTGAGGAGTCCTCGATCTCGGCGATTCGGTGGCCGTTTGTGGTGGTTTTCACCTCCACGACCATCCCGATGACCGTGCACTCCTCCTGCCGGTACCGGGTGTTCCTGATCAGTCCCTCTATAGGCATAGAGCCGGCCCTGCTCCGGATCATCCCACCGAGCCGGGCATACCGGTCCCGGAAATAATGGAGGTAGTCGCTTGTCCCGTTTATTGCGCCAGAGGTACCGGCGGAACCCGCGACCACTTCGACTTCGGGGTCGACAAGGAACCGGGTCCCGTCCCGGGTGGGTCGGATGCCCGGGATATGTTTTGCGGAGACGACAATCGCGTCCCTTGGTACCGAAGCGAGGATGCGCTCGATCAGATCCGGTTCGTTATTTTCCAGGATATAGCGGACCACCTCCGGGTGAACCTGCAGTTTGGTATCGAGGAACCGGTGGGTGATCTCCTGCGCATCCAACATACCAGATCATGGGCGGCCGGTAAAATATAGCCTGCCCTTCCTGCACGATTCCCCCCGCGGGAGCATGTGCGGCGTGCAGGTTGATATTGGAGGGCGGCGATATCTGGTACGGCCTCACCCGGATGGACTACGCACAATGTACGAGATTGCTTCCACGCTGGCGCTGGGATTTCTGATCGGGCTCACCGGGGCGCTCGCGCCCGGCCCCACGCTGGTAGCCACCATCAATGCCGCCCTTGCCGGGAACTGGACTGCGGGACTCAAGGTGTCCCTTGGGCACATCGTTGCGGAACTCGTTATCTTCCTGTTAATTATCCTCGGCCTCGCAAGCATGGCCGGTCCGTATACGACCGTTATTGCAGCGGTAGGCGGGATCGCTCTCGTGATCTTCGGCATCATGACCATTCTGGGAAGCAGGACCGCGACACTTGGTGCTGCGCCATCCCGTACCGTGTCCAGTCCCTACATGGCCGGGTTCCTGACCAGTGCAGCGAACCCCTTCTTCTGGATCTGGTGGCTCTCTGTCGGGAGTGCTCTCGTAATTAAAACCCTCGAGGGGGGCATCCTGCTCGCTTTCGTCTTCATGATCGGTCACTGGTGTGCCGATACCGGGTGGTTCACGTTTGTATCGACCGGCGTCTCCCGGGGAAAGACTGTTATTCCCGACACGACCTACCACCGGATCATGGCGGGCTGTGGGATCTTCCTCATCCTCTTTGGCCTCTATTACTTCTCGGGGGTCTTTGTTCCCCGTTGATCCGGCGCCCCATCATGGGTCCCAGTTTCGCGTACGCCCCCTTATCAGCACCCGTACGATGCCGCATGGTTAATGTGGAACAGGATTAACACTATACAGGCATTACAGGCTCGCTATGGCAGACAAGGAAAAATCCCGGGATATCCGCACGCTGATCGCACAGTTCAGGACCAGTGACAACTGGGTGGTCTCGCTTGCCCGCGACCTCCTATGGGTAGCCGGCGTTGTCGGCACCATCGCGCTCATCCTCTTCCTCGTCTGCGGCACGTGGCCCGCCGTGGTCACTATCGAGTCGGGAAGCATGACACCCAACATGAACATCGGCGACCTCGTGGTCGTGGTCCAGAAGGACCGGTACGGGGAGTTCATGACATGGGAGCAAGGGAAGCAGGCGAACGTCACCAGGTTCAACAGCTACGGTGACGTGATCATCTACAAGCCCAACGGGATGACCTCGGTCCACCCGATCATCCACCGGGCAGTAGCGTATGCCACAACCACCACCCCTCTGACCGAGATCCGTGGCAACCAGCTCAAGGAGAACTATACGGTCGCCCATGACGGGTACATCACGTGGGGTGACAATAATCCGATCCCGGACCAGTTCGCCTCATACGAGGGAATAGGTACACCGGAACCGGTAAAGGATGAGTGGATCGTGGGCAAGGCACTCTTTACCATCCCACTGGTCGGGTATCTCCCCCTTCACATCGTGGACGTGGTCATTGTTGTTGTCGTGATCATGATCCTCCACGAGCTCTATCTGCGGTCCCGCGAGAACAAGGGAACGGAAGAAACCGGCGGCAAACAGAAAAAGAAGGCCGGAAAGAAGAAAAATTAAGGAAAACTCAGATGGAATTGGACCGGCCCATGGCAGAAGTTAAAGGAAGAGAGATGATGCAGGAACACGGGCCATGACCACGATACAAGAACTTCTCGCGGATGTGCTCAGTGGCCACCGGCTTACGGAAGGCGAAGCAGAACTCCTGCTCAAAGCCCGGGGGAGGGACGTCTGGAATATCACTGCGGCCGCTGACGAAATGCGGGAGCGCCGGGCAGGGGATGTCGTCACGTATGTCAGGAACCAGAACCTGCATGTGACTAACATCTGCAAGAACCTCTGCGGGTTCTGCGGCTTTGGCAGGAAGACGACCGATCCCGGGGCGTACTGCCATGACAAAGACGGGATCCAGGCGCAGGCCCGGCTTGCGTACGAGCGGAAGGTGACAGAAATCTGTCTCCTCTCCGGGGTCCACCCCGCGTTCACCATCGATACCTTCGTTGATCTGATCCACTGGGTGCATGCAGCGGCACCTGGTGTCCATATCCATGCATTCAGCCCCGACGAGGTAGCCTTTGTGGCAAAGAAACTGCACTGCCCCACAACGGACGTGCTTGCCCGGTTGAAAGACGAGGGGCTCGGGACCATCCAGGGCACGGCAGCGGAGATCCTTGTCGATTCCGTCAGGGAAGTGATCTGCCCCCGCAAAGTGCCCACTGCCGACTGGGTTCGGATCATTAAGGAGGCGCACAGGATGGGCCTGAAGTCCACGGCGACCATCATGTACGGCTCGTACGAGTCACCGGCGGACCAGGCTGAGCACCTGGGACTCCTGAGAGATCTCCAGGATGATACGCACGGGTTCACGGAGCTGGTAACCCTGCCGTTTGTCCACACAAACACCCCGCTCTTCCAGCAGGGTATTGCCCGGGCCGGGCCCACCGGGCGCGAGGACCTCCTGATGATTGCGGTGTCCCGGCTGTTCCTTGATAACTTTGACAATATCCAGGTAGCGTGGGGAAAAGTCGGGCTGAAGATGACCCAGCTGGCCCTTCTTTCGGGGGCCAATGATCTTGCGGGAACCATGTTCACGGATGATGTGACCGGCGACGCAGGGGCTGCGGGTTCCGATTACCTGGATCCCAAAGATATGGAACGTATCGTCACCGATCTTGTGCGAAAGCTCCGGCAGCGGAGTACGCTGTACGAGCTGATCTAAACACAGCTCAGTCCTGTGTGCACCTGTAAAAAGGGTTTGAATAAAAAGAAGACGAAACAGAGGCCGGATAATCAGAGCAGTTCCAGCGCCTGCCGGCCGGTCATACCGGTTTTAATCCCGCGTCCCATGGCGGAGCGGTTCGCTTCCTTTACGATACCCATGAGGATATCGTTCGTATCCACGATTGACGGCCCGAGCACCGGCCGCACTTTCACTGCCGGGTAGCTGAATGAGTCGAGGGCTGCCACATCGAACGCCCCGCATCCCACCATTCCTATATCGGTCTTGATTGCAACAAGATTTGCCGGGCCAAGGGGAACGACAAATCCGACCGCTTTCTTGTTATTCAGTTGAATATCTACCTGATGCATAGCTCCCACAGATATAGTTGACGCACAGGATTATAATCCTGCGGCATGCGGATTCCCCGGGTACGACACAGGGTTCGATAGCTTTACCTCATCTGCGGGGCTACACTGCGTAAGAGAACCGGGGGAGCAGTCATGGATCAGACACTCAGGCGGATACTGGACGATGCGAGGGCCGGCTACCGGCTGGGGGAAGAGGAGGCACTTGCTCTTTTCTCGACCCGGGACCGGCATGTCTGGGCAGTTGCTGCCGCCGCAGACGAGGTGCGGGAGAAACGGGTAGGCAATGACGTAACCTGGGTCCGGAACCAGAACATCAACGTCACCAACCTCTGCGTGAACGCCTGCGGCTTCTGTGGTTTCTCAAAGAAACCCGGGGACGAGGGGATCTACTTCCATGACAGGGAGGAGATCCAGAGGAAGGCCCGGATGGCAAAGGAACGGCAGGTCACGGAGATCTGCACGGTGAGCGGCCTTCACCCGGCCTTCACCGCACAATCCTATATCGACGTGTACCGCTGGATTCACGAGGCAGCCCCCGGAGTGCACCTCCATGCGAGTAATCCGATGGAAGTGGCCTACGCGGCCCGGAAGAGCAGGATGACGAGCGGGGAGGTGCTGGCGGCGATGAAGATGGCAGGGCTCGACTCGATGTGCGGGACTGCCGCCGAGATCCTCGTGGACACGGTCCGGGACCGGATCTGCAAAGAGAAGATCCCGACACAAGAGTGGATCCGCATCGTCCGTGAGGCCCATACGATGGGGATCAAGACCACGGCAACCATCATGTACGGGCATTGCGAGACCGATACGGATATTGTGGCGCACCTTGCGATCCTGCGGAAGATCCAGGATGAGACACAGGGGTTTACTGAGTTTGTCCCTCTCTCATTCATCCACATGAACACGCCGATCTTCCGGGCAGGCAAAGCCCGGGCAGGGGCTACGGGCAGGCAGGACCTCCTGATGGTCGCCGTAGCACGGCTCTTCCTCGACAACTTCCGGAACATCCAGGTGAGCTGGGTGAAGGAAGGGATCAAGATGGCCCAGCTTGGGCTGATTGCGGGTGCCAATGATCTCGGGGGCACGATGTTCGAGGAGAGCATCTCCAAGGGTGCGGGAGCCACAAATACCGACTACCTCGATCCTGCCGAGATGCAGCGGGTGGCAGAAGACATAGGCCGGCCCCTGCGCAGGCGCACGACGCTTTACGATCTCGTATAAATGGAAGGGCAGGAATACGTGCGATCATGAGGAGAAAAGACCGGGAGATCACGGGCCGGGCAGAGATGGAAGCGATTCTTGCAGAGGCACCGGTCTGCCGGGTGGCAATGGCTGACGAGGGAGAGCCCTATGTTGTCCCTCTCTGTTTCGGTTACGAGGATAATGCAATCTATTTCCACTCCGCGAGGGAGGGAAAGAAGATCGCCATGCTCGCACAGAACCCGCGCTGCTGCGTCGAGGTGGATATCTGCGGCGGCCCCCTTCCGGACAAAAATCCCTGCAGCTGGGAATTCCGGTACAAAAGTGTCGTCTGCACCGGGACTGCACGCATGCTGTCTGATCCAGAAGAGAAGAACCGGGCGCTCAACTGTATTATCCGGCATTACGGGGAGAACGACCACCAGTTCACGGAAAAGGAGCTGGAGCGGGTCTACGTCATCAAAATATCGATCGGGGAGATGACCGGGAAGAAGCACGGGTACTGACGGCGATTAAAAGCCGCCAGGAGATTCAATCATGGTGAGGCTTGAGAAGCCTCACGATACGGTCTCCGATCTTCCGGGCCCGCTTTAATGCCTCATCATCATTTAGTATGTCCCCTTCGTGGTACCCGGTCCCCTTCACCGACCCGAGAGACGAGAACTCATGGGTGGAGAGGAATCCTTCGATCGTCTGGACGGTCCGGCTTGCTCCCTTGTTGGCGTGCACGGCCACCGCGACTCCCTTCTTCCCTGCCAGTTTCCGGTCATGGTAGAGGGAGTACGTGCGGTCGATAAAGTTCTTCAGATGGCCGCTGACATCGTAATAATATGTTGGCGACCCGATGACGAGTACATCGCACTCCATGACCTTCGCGATGATCTCGTTCCAGTCATCGTTCTCGATGATGCACCACTTCTTCTCTTTGCACTTCTCGCAGCCAAGGCAGGGGTGGATCTTCATACCGGCCAGCGAGACGAACTCGGTCTTCACACCCCCGTCCTCGCAGCGCCTGAGGATCTCCCTGACAAGGATCGCAGTATTCCCGTTCCTCCGCATGCTTCCCGACAAACCCAGGACTTTCATAGGTTACCCTTACTGCATTATGGGCTGATGATGGTTTTGGTGACCGGGACAAGGCCGAGACCCCGGAACGCGGAGAGAATCTCTTGATTGGGATCCGTTCTTCGGGAGAGGAGGTGCGATGGGCATGTGCAGTCGCTGCACCCAAAGCGGGGGATGCCCGGGCCCCCGAGTGCCTCTGCGAGCCGGCACTCGAACCGGTTATCCTTTACCGCGTGGATTGTATACCTGAGCACAAAGTGGTTGTTTGTTGAAAGATAATCAACATGCCACGTCGGCGTCCTGTCTTTTCCTCTTGAGAGGGTAACATGGCGGAAGAGCCGGGCAAGGCCGCCGCTCCCGAGTGCTGAACCGATATAGATGTGCCAGCCGGCAGGGAACGGGACCGGACCGAGTGCGCCGATCCCGATCGTGCAGGTCGGGTTCTCAAAAATGAGGCAGTAAATTCCCTTATCCATACCCGCTCTTCATCAGGCCCTGAGCCGCGGCAATGCACCGGCTCCCGCCTTCATCCGTCGGATCCCCGTGGCCCGCGTATAAGCCCTCTACATCGAGCACCGAGAGACGGTCGAGCGACCGGGCCAGCTCGGTTCTGCTCCCGCCAGGGAAGTCGTACCTCCCGAAGTAGCCATCGGCAAAGACCGTGTCTCCTGATATGAGGACATGGTCAGCCTCCGACCAGAGGCAGATACTTCCCGGAGTATGGCCCGGGGTATGGATGACCAGGAGGTCACCTACCGTATCCCCATCTGCCAGTTTGATGTCGGGCAGGATTCCCGGCGATCGCGCCCCGAAATGCATCGAGAGGCTCCGGGCATCCTCGACAAGGCCGGCTGCATCGTTTGCATGAATGGCGACCTTGGCCTTGCACATGTGCGCGATCTCCTTTACCCGTGCAATATGATCGAAATGGCAGTGCGAGAGAACGATCGTCTCGATCTGTTCCTTGTACGGAGCCACTGCCATCGGCATCACCCCCGCGTCCACGAGCACGCTCCCGTAAAGGTACGCGTTGGCAAATGCCGATTCACCGGCAATCCACCTGACCTGCATGCACAATAATAAGGACTCCCGACAGATGTTTCTTATGGATTTGCTCATCCGCAGGTGCCGTAAGGGGCTTCCCCGGGAACTGGAGGCAGTGGCACGGGCGGAAGGAATGGAAACGGCACAGCTTGCCCGGGGCATCGCGGACGGACGGATCGTTGTTCCGCACAACCCTGGCCGGAAGCACAAGCCCTGCGCGATCGGCGAGGGATGCACGGTCAAGATCAATATCAATATCGGGACCTCGGGCTCCCGCTGCGATCCCGCGCTCGAGATGAAGAAGGCGCAGGCCGCGCTCGACAACGGCGCCGACGCGCTCATGGACCTCTCCACGGGAGGCGATCTTGTCGCAATCCGGAAAAAGATCCTGAAGCTCGATACCACGGTCGGTACGGTCCCCGTATACGAGGCAGTCCGCAGGGCGGGCAATGCCGGCGACGTGACCGCGGATCTGCTCTTTAAGGTCATACGGGAGCATTGCAAACAGGGCGTGGACTTCCTCACCCTCCACTGCGGCGTGAACCGGCAGGCGCTCGATGCGCTCAAGGCTGACCCCCGGCTGATGGGTGTCGTGAGCAGGGGGGGGTCGTTCCACTGCGCGATGATGATGCAGCGGGAGGAGGAGAACCCGCTCTATGCCGAGTACGACTACCTGCTGGAGATCTTGGCGGAGTATGACGTCACAGTCAGTCTCGGCGACGGGATGCGGCCCGGTTGTTTGCAGGACGCGGAGAAACTGGCGAAATCGGTGGAATACAATACCCTCGGCCTTCTGGCCAAGCGGGCGCAAGCCGCCGGTGTCCAGCGGATGATCGAGGGTCCCGGTCACATGCCCCTCGACCAGGTGGGCTACAATGTGCGGATGATCAAGGAGATCACCGATCACGCCCCGCTCTACCTGCTCGGCCCGCTCGTCACTGATATCGCGCCGGGCTATGACCACGTGGTCGCGGCGATCGGCGGGGCAACGGCCTGCCTGAACGGCGCCGACTTCCTCTGCATGGTCTCGCCGAGCGAACACCTCGCCCTCCCTGACGTTTCGGATATCATCGAAGGCACCCGGATCGCGAAGATCGCGGCGCATGTCGGCGATACCGTACGCAGGCCGGAAGGGTTCCGGATGGAACGCGAGGTGGAGATGGCGGAGGCCCGGCACAACCTCGACTGGGACGAACAGTTCCGGCTTGCTTTGTATGGGGAGCATGCCCGGAAGATCCACGAGCGGGATGGGGAGACGGATACCTGTTCGATGTGTGGGGACCTCTGTGCGGTCAAGATGGTGAATGAGCTGTTCGGGACTGGAGCGAAAAAGAAGGGGAAGAAGTAATTTTTTGATTTGGGTAATGCAGAATATTTTTTTATCAGATCTTAAATGTCCGATGGCAATCCGGACGCTCTCGGGAGCTTCATCCCCGCCGCTGTGGCATCCCCCGATTGCGATAACGCCCGAACAGGTAACTCCCGCAGCATCGCAAAGCGCAGGGGCGGTGCGGGGGGACAGGCACTGTCCCCTCCGTCAACCTGCGGCTGATTAAAAGGATAGAGCAGGGGAATTCTCCGCCCCGTTTGTTCATCGTGCGATCCCTATAGGTGATAAGATCGCCTCGTCCGAGAATGAGGTGAGGGTCACCTGCCTGCGACTGAAGTTCACGAAGTAGATCTCGTCATTGGCATCGTGGCACCACAAGGTGGCCGTGAACCGCTCGTTCCCGGAGTCCCGGGTCGCCCCTAGATCGGATGATCTGTCCCCCATGGATCAACCTCCAGCCCGTATTTCTGGATATCTGCCACTGTATCGTTGCTAAATGTGGCTATTTCTCTGCCCATAAAGGCATTCAGATCGCCAATACGCGGCTGAAATGGCCGTTTCCTGAAATCAGAGGGCGTCATTTCGCTGAAATGTTGTCTGCCGGACTCCCGGAGGGGGTAATCGGAGGCTGAAATGGGCTCTGTTGAATGCATCTCAGATTCCCTTCCCCTGGTACAGGTAGTGGGGGTTACCGGCATACCCCCCTTCACGGGTGCGCCGGGCCGGCACTCACTCTTTCTTCGTCTGCCCGGCAAGGGAATCTGCAATCTGCTCAATCGTGACCGGCAGGGATTTTGAAAAAAGTACCGACCAGCCGAACAGGAGGCAGTCGATGATCGCTGTCCCCGTGATCGTGACCTGCACGCTTCCCCGGGTCACGAAGGCGGCAAGCGCCCCGATGAGTGCCGCGTTCTGCGACCTGACCGGGACATGAAGCAGGGTGCTGTCCCGGGCAGCGATCTTCACCCGGCCCATATTCCCGGCAGCGATCTGCAATTCCCGGTCGCCAGCATAGCATAGTACGGTGAACGGCAGTTCCCGCAGGGTCACGCCAAGAGGATTTGCGTTCTGCACCCGGATCGCCACGTCCAGCTCAAGGGACGAGAGCGAGAGGGTCCGGAGCTTCACGTCTTCAAGGCTGACGACCGGTTCGTGCAGGACGGGCATTGTTAGGAAGTTCGACGAATGTGTTCATAATCCTGTCCATGCTCCGAATGATTTCCCCGCCCGTTGCACGTTGTCTTCCTGTAAAAATGGTGCAGTATTATTTCAGTTTCAGTATCCGGATCGCCAGCCACGCGGCATTGTCCCCGTTGTCCACGCCCACGCAGGCGACCGGCACGCCTTTTGGCATCTGGGCGATCGCGAGGAGTGCATCGAGCCCGTTCAGTGTCCCGCTGACAGGAACGCCGATGACGGGTTTATCGGTCTTTGAGGCGATCACGCCGGGCAGGGCGGCGGAAAGTCCCGCAATCGCGATAAAAACCTTCGCCTTACTGCCCTTTAGGTATGCATCGAGCTTATCGGGATCACGGTGGGCCGAGATGATCTGGGCGTCGTACGACACATTGTTCTCTTCAAGGACTTTGGTTACTTTGTCCGTGATCTTAGCGTCAGAAGCGGATCCTGAAATAACTGCAACGTCAGCCATACTAGCCATCCAAACATATATTGTGCTTATCCAGATATACTATGAGCAGATCCACATGGAAAAAGAACCACTCCTGATGCTGCCGGGCCCGGTGCCGATGCCGGAACGGGTCAGATTCGCGATGTCGCGTCAGGCAATAAACCACCGCAGCGCCGAGTTCGGCGCTGCATATGCCGACTGTGTTCGGGTACTGAAGACCACGTTTGGGACCGCAAACGATCTTTTTGTCATCAGCGGGTCCGGCACGGCCGGCATGGAAGCCGCGGTCGGAAATGTGGGAAAGGACAAGGAGATCGCCTGCCTCGTGAACGGTAAGTTCGGCGAGCGGCTCTTCAAGATCAGCCAGCGCTATGGCAAGGCGCACGAGATCAAGTCCGAGTGGGGCACCCCGCTCGATCTCGCGGCCCTTGAAGCGCAGCTCGAGAAAGGAGCAGAAGTCGTCACGCTCGTCCACAACGAGACCTCGGCGGGTATCAAAAACCCGGCGCAGGAAGTCGGCAGGCTCGCCCGGAAGCACGATGCGCTCTTCATCATGGACGGTATCACCTCCATCGGCGGCGATCTGGTCGAAGCCGACAAGTGGGGTGTTGATATCACCATCACCGGCTCTCAGAAGTGCCTTGCAGCACCCGCCGGCCTTGCGATGGTCTCGGTGAGCAACCGGGCATGGGAACGACTCACGAAGAACCCGCCCTATTACCTCGATCTTGCCGCATACCGGAAGAGCGCCGCAGGTACCCCGATGGAGACGCCATACACCCCTGCCGTGCCGCTCTTCCTCGCGCTTCGCGAGGCGTGCCTGATCATCGAGGAGGAAGGCCTCCCCGCACGGATCGCCCGCCACCAGAAGATGTCGCAGGCAGTCCAGGCAGCAGCAAAGGCATGGGGCCTCTCCCTCTTCCCGAAGACCGATACGCTGCACGGATATTCGACAACCGTGACGGCAGTGGAGTACCCCGCGGGAGTCAAGGACGCCGATATGAGGGGACACATCAAGAAGATGGGCATCATCATCGCGGGCGGCCAGGACCACCTGAACGGGAAGATCTTCCGGATCGGGAACATGGGCGCAGTGAGCGCACCCGAGATACTTGCCACCCTCGCCGCGACCCAGATCGCGCTGAAAAAGTCGGGATACACGCCAAAAGGCGACGGTGTCCTGGCAGCCGGCGAGGTGCTGGTATGAAGGTGGGCGTGGCCGATACCACCTTCTCACGCGTCAACATGGGAGCTGTTGCCATAGACGAGCTCAAAAAACATGCAAGTATTGCGATTGAACGGGTGACCGTGCCCGGTATCAAAGACCTGCCGGTAGCCTGCAAGAAACTGATCGAAGAGCGCAGGTGCGATATCGTGTTGGCGCTCGGCATGCCCGGGGGAAAAGACAAGGACCGGATGTGCGCCCACGAGGCCTCGCAGGGCCTTATCATGTGCCAGCTCATGACGAACACCCATATCATCGAAGTGTTCGTGCACGAGGACGAGGCAAAGGACGGCAAGGAGCTGGCATGGCTTGCCGAGCAGCGCACCCGGGAGCACGCGGTCAACGCGATCAAACTGGTGCTCCACCCAAAAGACCTGGAAAAGGAGGCTGGTACCGGCCAGCGGCAGGGATTTGCCGACGCCGGTCCAGCCCGCCGCTGACCGTTCGCTCATGACCGGGCGTACGGATTTATGACCATTCACAAGAGATGATCTGCTATGTGTGATACAAACCCGATAAAACTGGGATTCGTGGTCGCGGAGTTCAACCGCGACATCACGTACATGATGGAGATTGAAGGCCGCGAACATGCAGCATTCCTCGGCGCGGAAGTGACCGAGACCCTGTATGTCCCCGGGGCATACGACATGCCGCTTGCGATAAAGAAGATGCTGACTGGCGGCAAGGTGGACGCGGTCGTGACGATCGGCTGCGTTATCGAGGGATCGACCCAGCACGACGAGATCGTGGTCCAGCATGCGGCCCGGAAGATCATCGACCTCTCGCTTGAGTTCGGCAAGCCGGTCACGCTCGGCATATCAGGGCCCGGCATGACCCGGCTCGAAGCGAACGAGCGGATCGATTACGCGAAGCGGGCCGTTGAATCCGCCATCAAACTTGTCAAGCGATTGAAATGAAGTCCCTCTCGGCAAAGATCGCGGCCGTGGCACCATCCGCCACTATCGCCATCTCCGATAAGGCAAAAAAGATGGAGCGGGAAGGCATCGACGTCATCAGCATGTCGATCGGCGAGCCGGATTTCGATACCCCGAAACACATCACCGATGCCTGCATCGATGCCCTGAAGCGGGGGGAGACCCATTACGCCCCGAGCAACGGGATCCCCGAACTGCTCAGTGCGATCAGCGAGAAGATCAACCGCGAGAACGGCTTCCCCTGCACTCCCCAGCAGGTGATCGTTGCCTGCGGGGCAAAGGACGCGATCTATGAGGCGATGGAAGCCGTCCTGAATCCCGGAGACGAGACGATCCTGCTTACCCCGGCGTGGGTCTCTTATGAGCCCTGCGTCCAGATCGCAGGCGGGAAAGTTGTCAAGCACGCCGTCAACCAGAAGACGTTCCAGCTTGACGATTCGATCCTCGAATGGGTCACGGCAAAGACCAAGATGATCGTGGTCAACTCCCCGTCCAATCCCTCGGGGGCTGTCTTGGATAAGGGCTCGCTGAAGCTCGTGGCCGATCTCTGCCTGGACAAGGATATCTACGCGATGTCCGACGAGATTTATGAGAAACTGGTGTACGGGAAGGAACACATTTCGCTCGCGTCCATCGGGGACATGGCGCAGCGCACGATTACCATCAACGGTTTCTCGAAATCCTATGCAATGACCGGGTGGAGGCTTGGTTACGCGGTGGCCCCGGTCGAGATCATCAAAGCGATGTCCAAGGTTCAGCAGCACTCCATCAGTCAGGCCACGACCTTTGCTATGTTTGGCGGGGTCGCCGCGCTCAGGGGTGACCAGCTGTGCGTTGAGGAAATGCGGAAGGAGTTTGATCGGCGGCGGAAATACGTGATCTCCGAACTGAACGCGATGGGATACGAGACTGCACCCGCAGACGGGGCGTTCTATGCCTTCGTCAAAGTGGCGGGAGATGACACGGAGATTGCCACCCGCTGGCTTGAGAAGGCCCATGTGGCGGTTACCCCCGGCAGTGCGTTCGATGCGCCGGGATGGCTCAGGCTGTCTTACGCCACTTCGATGGAACGGTTAAAGGAAGCGATGGACCGGATCCGTAAGATCGACGCACATTAAAATATCTTTTTTTACTGCTTTTTCCACCAGATCTTCGCGAATGTGGAGTCCCCGGAGATCACAATCTCGTGCCCCACCTCCCGGATCAGCGGCGTGAGGTATTTTTTCACGACCTTCTGCTGCTCCGCGGACTGTGCATTGAACCGCTGGTTGAAGAAAGCACTCATCTCATCCCGAGAAGAGAACCGGTACTCCTTTGAGAGCGGCATCATCTCCACGTTAGCATAGATCCCCATCTGGTACAGGACATTGAAGAGACAGTCTGCCTTCGGGCCGGAATAATACAGGCTCCCGTGGAGGGGCTCCCAGAGATCCGCATACATCCGCTCCCAGAACGGCATGTCCACAAACCAGTAGAGGCAGACGAAACCTTTCGCCACAGAGTCCATCTTTTCGAGGGCTGCCTGGATATCTTCCATAGTCAATGAGAGAGAGGCGATCACGACGTCATAGGGACCGAAGAGATTCCGGGCTGGATCGACGTCCTCCCACTGTTTTTGTACGCAGCTGATGTTCGTGATCCTCTCACGTGCAGCCCGCTCCTGCATGATGGACACCATGCCGGAGCCGGGTTCGACAGCTGTAACGCTCTTCACCCTGGGTGCAAGCGGGATCGCGAGCGTGCCCGGCCCGGCGCCGATGTCCAGTACCCGTGAATCCCGGGTAACCGCGAGCCCGTTGAGAGTCATGCGGATGCGGGCATCGTACTCGCCACGGGAATTCGCATCATACCGCTCTGCATTCTCCCGCTTGTCCCAGTTGTGGGTTTTGTCCTCAGTAACTTTGGAGATTTCATGGTTGGCCTGGCGACACTTCCAGATCTCGTTCCAGTCGGGTTCGGCACATTCATGTCCGGGAGTGCGGCTCATCACACTGAGTATCCCTCTGGCCGGTAATAGTTGTTTTCCAAGAGGAATGGAGAGAAAACACTACCGGAACGGGATCTGTTCCTCTTTGAAAACCAGAAATGTCGCGAAAAAGAGGGGGAATTACCCCCCATCCGGGGAGGGGGAGTCCGGTCACTCGTGCCTGAGTGCATCGATGGGATTCAGGTTTGCCGCCCGCCAGGCCGGGTAAAGACCACAGGCAAGGCAGATCATGATCCCGAATCCCATGCCTTCGGCGACAGACAAGGCATTTGCAACCGTGAACAGGTGCTTGGTGGTGTTCAGGACCAGGGCGCTGATCGCATAGCCGGCCATGACACTCAGGACTCCCCCGATAGTGCTGCCGACGACCCCGATAATCGCAGCCTCGTAGATGAACATACTCATCACCTCTTTTTTCTGCGTGCCGATGCTCCGCATGATGCCGATCTCTTTAATCCGTTCAGTCACGGACATCATCATGACGTTGAAGATCGAGACGCCCGCGACAACCATGGAGATACCGCCAATAGCAGTGACGAATGTCGTTACCATACCAAATGTAGAATAAATGGTCGCCAGCGTTGCTTTGCTGTCCATCACGGTGACGATCTTCTGGTCCTTTCGCTTGTTGAGCTGATTCTCTATGGCGGTTTTCATGCCCGCTGTGTCACCATTCTTGACTTTCACGACAACTTCGTCGTAATCGGCATTCCGGTTATACGTATTTTCAAACCACTCTTTGGTAACGACAACGGCACTATCAGTGCTTATATCGAAACTCATGCCCCGCTCCTCAATAATCCCCGTGACCCTCAGCGTGCCCTTCTCGCCATCGGTACCGATCGAGATCCGGGATCCCACTTTGAGATTGTGATCTTTGGCAAAGGTGGGCCCAATGAGACAGCCGGAATTCCCGTTGTTGTAAACCCCGTCCTGGAGTTTCAGCAGGTCCGGGACGTCTTCTGAGGGAAGACCATAGATGACTGCTACAATGTCATCGCCACCGACACCGATCTTCATATGTTCGGCAGTCTGGTACACGGGTATTGCCACGTTCGGTGCAACGACCCGTTTGATCTGCTGGAAATTCTGGTCGGTGATCTTCAGGCTGTCGGAACTGCCTGCAGAACTGAAACCCTGCCCTCCCCCGCCACTATAGGGGGTAACAATTACGCTGTCACCGACAGAACTCAGGCTGTCGGCGACTGAGGCAACCAGGCTGTTACCTAAGATTCCCATGGATGCAATGGCAACCACGCCGATGACAATCCCCAGCATAGCGAGGGAAGATCGAAGCACGTTGATCCTGATATTCCGTTTCGCGATCTCCCAGAAGATCATGGGACGATCCTCCCGTCAGCAATGCGGATCGTCCGCCGCGAGTATTCAGCGATATGCGGATCATGGGTGACCATGATGATGGTGGTTCCTTTCCGGTTGAGCTCGGTCATCAGGTCCATGATACCGGCGCCGGTCTTTGAATCGAGGTTCCCGGTCGGTTCATCGCACAGAAGAATATCCGGATCATTAATGAGGGCCCGGGCGATCGCGACGCGCTGCTGCTGACCGCCGGAGAGCTCGGTGGGAGTATGGGTAAAGAGCGCATCGTCCAGCTGGACTGACCGGAGCACTTCCCTGCCTCTCTCCGGGTCCACGGCCCTCTGGGACTTGAGCATCATGGGGAACGTCACGTTCTCGATGATGTTGAGGAGGGGGAAGAGGTTGAAGTACTGGAAGATGAACCCGATCCGGTCCCTGCGGAGGCTCGTAAGTTCCGTGTCGGGCATATCCCCGATATGAGTTCCGCTGATGAAGATATCGCCGGTAGTCGGGGTATCGAGGCATCCCATCAGGTTGAGGAGTGTTGACTTCCCTGAGCCGGAGGGTCCCATCACCGAGATGAACTCCCCCCGGTCCACCTGGAACGAGACTCCGTCCAGTGCCGTTACGTCCCCGGCCGGGAGGGGGTACACCTTGGTCACGTCCCGGAAGAGCATGACCGGCTGGGTTTCCATGGGAGGGCTCACTGCTTTTTCTTCCTGAGGTAAACGAACCAGCCACCGATGAATACTACAAGGATAACGATACCGGCAATAACCGGGACCGTGGGGGGATCGCTGTTCTTCTGCTGGGTGAGCCCGGCCGAGGCGATATTCACGTCCTGGCTCGCATTGTAGATGTTACCGTCATCGTCCTTGTAGGAGAGCTGGATGGGAACGCTCGTCACTGCCGGATCTGCCGTGAACGTCACTTCAAAACTCCCGAAGTCATCGGGCTTGAGCGCCCCGACCACGTAGGTTTTGTAGGGGTCCTGCGGAACCGCGGGTGAGAGTGCAGAGACGGTTACCGTATTTGCGTTTTCAAGGCCTGCGTTGTTCACATCGCCGGTCACATGAATAACAGTCCCGTCATTCTTGACGAGGACATTGCTCATGACCGGGTTTGCCAGCATCTTGTCAGTTCCAAATGCGATCGGGATATTCAGGGTGACTGTGTGGGGATTGTTACCGTTGTCGTAGTTAAGGGTCAGGTCAAGGGTCGTCTCCTTATCCGGTGTCATGGATACATTCACCGGTATGCTTTCACCCTGGTCGAGGTCACCGATAAAGGTCCGTGATGGTATTGCGGTGATCCCGTCACCTGACACCTCCAGTACGACATTCCTGACATCATTTTTCCGGGGATTTGAGACCTTCAGGTAGATCGTCTTCTTCTTTCCGTGCGTGAAGGCATCCGGCTGGTCAACAACGGTCAGCTCCAGCGGCCGGTTATCGATCTCCACCGTAGCCCGGTAATAGAAGCTGTCGGCGTCCCGGAAGTTCATGGAGAACGTGGGGTAATACGTACCCTCAAGAGCATCCGCAGTGACGGAGAACACGAACGGCTGTGTCTGGAGCGGTCCGATGTTGGTAGTGCTGTCGTACTGTTTGCTGGTCATCTTGATATTCTGGTCCCCGAAGGAGGCGTGATTCACCACAGAGCTGATGTTGTTGTTGCTGTTGGTGACCGCTACATTGACCGTCCCGGTATCACCGGTGAAAAATGCCCCCGGATCGAATGTGATCGAGGAGATGTAGACTTTGCTCGCGGCAACAATGGATTCAGGCGTCTCGTACGCGCTTGCTGTTCCGAGGATGGCGCATAGTGATAGGAGTATGCAGGTGAAGATAACAATACGGCTGACTTTCATTTATTGTGCTCCGAGTTTGTAGATTAGGAAAATAACATATAATACGACAGGAATGCCAACACAGAGAGCCGCGTCCCGGGGTGATAATTTCCGCGCGTGCTTTATACCGAAGATCCAGATGTGGGCACTCCAGAGCAGGAAGACGATGGTAACGAGGCTCGTGATCTGGATGAACTCTGCCATGGCAGGATCGTGCATCATTGCGTTTGTGGCGTCCTGGACTACTTGGCCAAGTTGATCAGCGGAAACACCCGCAGTCGAAATTGCAGTTACATGGACTTTTGGCAGGTACTCAAGTGCTGCACCGAGGGTGATCACCGAACCGATCACCTGAGGAAGGAATCCGTATCCAATGAATTCCAGGGTCCTCCGGAACGACCCCTCTCCTTTAAAAGCCGACGAAATACCATAGATCAATCCTGCCCAGATGAGCCATAATATGAATGTGCCAATCAGGGCTCCCGCGAGGGCGGCGATCAGGATGATCGATTCAATCCCCGGCATCATCGTTGACATCATCCTTGCGGAGAGCTGTGCCATCAGTACTGCATAGATAGCACCCACGACTCCCGCAACAAGTACGATAAGGGCAGGTATCCTGAGATCTTCTTTACTGTTGACCTTTTCCTGGAAAAATGCATCCGGATTTATGAGAATGGACAATATGGAATTATTCATGGATTCTCCGTAAGAACGCATCTGGTTTTTCTCGTTTCCCGTATTTCCTGTCAGCTCTTTGAAAGTGCTGCACTAAAATTTTTCTGGTGAAATATGCGTCATTGGAATATAAGCTGCAGATTGAAGGTTGTTCCAGCGTTTTCGGCAGGGTTTTTTGTTACAATATTTCCCGACGCGCAGGATCTGCTGTGATTTTTTCAGCAAATTTCACTTATGTTGGTGCAGTATGGCGATAATTCTATGGATGGCTGTCTTAAAACCGAGATCATATCAGGTAGTTGCTGGGAATATCCCGGATTCAGAAGTTTCAGAATCCCGACTCTGTTATCCTGTGACCGATTTCGCCGAATGGCAATATTGGTCCTTCTGATAATATATTTGGCATAATTCTGAAATCCTTTCCTGATTTTCCCGATCGAGTGAGAACGAAAAAATGTATAACAATCCACGTTAATACGCAATTCTGTTCCACAATGTATTTATTTATACAAAGTAAGTATTGTATATGCAGACAAAAATCCTCCTCGATGAGGAGCAGATGCCAAAGAAATGGTATAATGTCCAGGCAGATCTGCCCTCCCCGCTCGATCCCCCGCTTCATCCCGCCACGCACAAGCCCATAGGCCCTGACGACCTGAAGGCAATATTCCCAATGGAACTGATCCGGCAGGAAGTGACCACGGATCGTCATATCGATATCCCCGAAGAGGTGCAGGATGTCCTGCACCTCTGGAGGCCCAGCCCCCTGTACCGTGCCCACCGCCTGGAGAAATTTCTCAAGACCCCGGCGAAAATCTTCTACAAGTGGGAAGGAGTCAGCCCTGCAGGGAGCCACAAGACCAACACCTCCATACCCCAGGCATATTATAACATGAAGGCCGGGATCGAGAGGATCGCCACCGAGACCGGCGCAGGGCAGTGGGGATCGGCGCTTGCCTTTGCCACGATGCTCTACGATATCGAGTGTACGATCTACATGGTAAGGTCAAGCTATACCCAGAAACCCTACCGGAAATCGATGATGCAGGTCTGGGGAGCGGAGTGCATCCCGAGCCCCAGCACCACAACGAATGCCGGGCGTGCGGTACTTGAAAAAGATCCGGATACACCGGGTGCGCTGGGTATCGCTATCTCCGAGGCAGTTGAAGACGCGGCAACGCATGACAACACCAACTATGCTCTGGGCTCCGTGCTGAACCATGTCTGCCTCCACCAGACCGTGATCGGGCTCGAATGCCGCGAGCAGCTGGCGATGGTGGATGAGTATCCCGATGTGGTGATCGGCTGTGTCGGTGGCGGTTCAAACTTTGCCGGGATCTCGTTCCCGTTCGCAGGTGACAAGATGACCGGAAAGCACAAGGATGTGGATCTCATCGGTGTCGAACCCGCTTCGTGCCCCACGCTCACGAAGGGGCTCTACACGTACGATTTCGGCGATGTGGCCGGTCTCACGCCGCTCATGAAGATGTTCACGCTGGGCCATGATTTCGTCCCACCGTCAATTCATGCCGGGGGCCTCCGCTACCATGGGGATTCCCCGATTGTCTCACGTCTTGTTCATGACGGTGTAATGCGGGCAGTAGCCTATCACCAGAGCGAAGTCTTTGAGGCGGCCCAGACCTTTGCCCGGACGGAAGGGATCATCGTTGCACCCGAGACCTCCCACGCGGTCAGATCCGCGATTGACGAGGCGCTGAAGTGCAAAAAGAGTGGGGAGGAGAAGACGATCCTCTTCAACTGCTCGGGCCATGGCAATTTCGACATGTCGGCGTATGATGCCTACTATGCCGGCAAGCTGGTGGACTATGAATACCCGGACGAGCTGATCAAACAGGCCATCGGACGGATCCCCAAAATCTAGATCTTTTTTATGTACCGGATCGGTTTTGTCATCAATCCCGTAGCTGGCATGGGAGGAGCAGTCGGCCTCAAGGGAACCGATGGCAGGGTCGGCGAGGCCAGATCGCTGGGAGCGATACCGCAGGCGGGGAACCGTGCGAAGATGACCATCGACCTGCTGAAAACGGATCAGGATCTGCTCTTTTTGACCTGCTCGGGTGATATGGGAGAGACGATCCTCAAAGAGGCCGGGATACCCGGCTTCAGGGTAGTTTTTACCGGTAAGAACGAGAGTTCCGCGGATGATACAAAAGCTGCCGTGCAAAAGTTCCTCGTTGAGGGTGTGGATCTCGTCCTTTTCTGCGGGGGAGACGGGACGGCACGGGATGTTTTTTCTGTCGCAGGAAGGACATTACCCATGCTCGGAATACCCGCCGGCGTGAAGATGTACTCGGGAATTTTTGCGATCACTCCCGCTGCGGCATCCGAATTGGTCGCCGGGTCAGGAATGACTACCTTGCGGGATGCAGAGATCATGGATGTGGACGAAGAGGCTTACCGGTCCGGGCTCCTCACTACCCGGCTGTTTGGTGTCGCCCGGGTCCCCACCCTCGCCGGTATGGTCCAGGTTTCCAAGCAGGTGTTTGAAGAGGCGGACGAGGAGCGTGCAAAGAACGAGATCGCCCGGTTCATCCGCGAAGTGATGTTACCGGACACGCTCTACATTCTTGGGGCCGGTACGACAACAGAAGCGATTGCGCGGAACCTTGGGGTTCCAAAAACCCTCCTTGGCGTTGACGTGATAAAAAACGGAGCGGTTGTAACTCAGGATGCCAATGAAAAAACTCTCCGTAAACTGGTGGAAACAGAGAAGGACATCCGGATCATCATCAGCCCTATCGGGGCTCAGGGGTTCATTCTCGGACGGGGGAACCAGCAGATCAGCGCAGCGATCGTCAGGAGTGCGGGAATACAGAATATTATCGTCGTTGCCACACCGCACAAGCTCCAGGAGACACCGGAACTGCTGGTGGATACCGGTGACAGTGAGCTCGACCGGGAATTTGGGGATTCGATCCAGGTAATTTCGGGATACAGGATTGCGCAGCGAAAAAGGATCCGACAACTATCCTGAGCGTCAGCAGTCTCTTGTATGTGAACACGATAAACCTGATTTTTTTAGGATCTACAGGATATTTTTCGGTATTGATCCGGAAAAAGAGTTAATTTTTAATTACCTGAGAAGGTGATTATCCGAGCGGTGCAACCGTCCATTTGTACATCTCGTTGAGCACCTGTGCAAGTCCGGCATAGATCGCGGAGAAGCCGCAGAGGAGCCCTTCGTATCCAGCGATCATGGTGACGGTCCCATTACCCGTTGCCTCCCCAAGCGCGAGGAGGATGAACAGGATTGTCAGCGAGCCAAAGACGAACTGCAGTGCCCTGTTCGCCCGGAGGGTCCCGATGAACATGACCGCGGTGAAGAGCCCCCACATGAGGAGGTAGGCAGCCATCGCGTCCTTCGAAGTGGCATCGGCAAGTCCCATCTTCGGGAGCATGATCAGGGCAACAAGGGAGAGCCAAAAGAACCCATACGAGAGGAATGCGGTCATCCCAAATGTGTTGTTCTTTTTCCACTCCATGATCCCTGCAACGATCTGGGCGAGTCCCCCGTAGAAGATCCCCATGGCGAGGATCATCGATCCCAGTTCAAAGAACCCGGCATTGTGCAGGTTCAGGAGAACCGTAGTTATCCCGAACGCTGTCAGTCCGAGGGGTGCCGGGTTTGCAGTCAGGTCGAGATTTTTTACAGTAGTTGCGGTTGTTTCTTTTGTTTCCATGGTTTTTCATCTCCTTGTTTGTTTACAGTTTCCACTTTCGGATCTTCCAGTGAATCCGTTGTTTATAGTTCTTTTGCGCCTTACTCTTCCAGTGTCGAGATGTCGCCTGGATCTATGCCCATCTCTTTTGCCTTGAGGACCCGGCGCATGATCTTGCCGCTGCGTGTCTTGGGTAGTTTCTCCACGAATTCGATCTCGTGTGGAACTGCGATGGGCCCGAGTGTCATCCGGACATGGTAGATCAGCTCCTGCAGGAGCTTGTCGGTTGGCTTGTTACCAACCCTCAGGATGACGAATGCCTTGATGGAGTTTCCTTTCACCGCATCCGGCTTGCCGATGACCGCCGCTTCTGCAACGGCCTGGTGGGAGACTAACGCACTTTCCACCTCCGCGGTGCCGATGTTATGCCCGGCGACAATGATGATGTCGTCAGACCTGCCCAGCACCATGATGTACCCGTCTTTTCCCTTGACAGCAAGGTCACCTGCAGCATAACAGTCCTTTATCGTGTACCAATATTTCTGGTACCGCTCATCATTGTTATACACGGTGCGGAACATGGCCGGCCAGGGTGCTTTTATCACAAGGAACCCTCCAGTGCCGGGTGGCACGGAATTCCCATCCTTGTCTACTACATCGGCAATCACACCAGGTATTGCCTTTCCGGCAAACCCGGGACGCATGGATTCCCCTACCATGGTCGTAATCATCTGCATTCCGGTTTCGGTCTGCCACCAGGTATCAACAATGGGGCACCGATCTCCACCGATTGCGTGGTGATACCATACGAAGGCCTCGGGATTGAGGGGCTCACCAACGGATCCGATCACACGGAGGGAGCTGAGGTCGTACTTCTTTGGCCATTCCTCTCCCATCTTCATGAACATCCGGATCGCAGTCGGGGCCGTATAGAAGATATTGATCTTCTGCTCCTCGATTAATTTCCACCAGATTCCGGGATCCGGGTGGTCGGGTGTCATCTCGGTGACAAATATCGTGGCTCCTACCGCGAGAGGGCCGTAGACGATGTAACTGTGGCCGGTGATCCAGCCGGGATCGGCCGTGCACCAGAAGATGTCGTTCTCCTTGAGATCGAAGACGTACTTTGTTGTATAGTAGGTCCCGACCATGTAACCGGCGCAGGTATGCACGATACCCTTGGGAGATCCCGTGGATCCGCTCGTGTAGAGCATGAACAAAGGATCTTCCGCATCCATGACCTCCGGTTCGCAGACCGCGGGAGCTCCTTCCATCAAGCCGTAGAAGTCGATCTCGAAGTCGGCCCGGATCTCGACAGGCGGCTCTCTCCTTCGCCGGTAGATAATGAGATGTTCGACGCTCGGGGCGTGAAGGATCGACTCCTGGACGGTTGTAATGAGCGGGATTGCCTTACCTCTGCGAATCGAGATATCCGCTGTGATGACAACTTTTGCCTCCGCCTCCCGGATACGCATATTCAATGCGGTCACGCCGAACCCGGCGAAGACCACGCTATGGATGGCACCGATCCGGGCGCATGCCAGCATCGCGATGATCTGCTCGGGTACCATTGGCATGTAGATGCATACCCGGTCACCTTTCTTCACGCCGATCTTCTTCAAGCCACTCGCAAACCGCATCACGTCCGAGAGAAGTTTCTGGTACGTGTAGATTCTCTCCGCACCCCCCTCACCTCTCCAGATGAGTGCTACCTTGTTGCGCCGGTGGGACTTCACATGGCGATCGAGACAGTTGGCCGTTATGTTGAGTTTCGCGTTCACGAACCATTTTGCATAAGGATAATTCCATTCCTTCACTGCATCCCATGAACGGATCCAGTCTAGGTCGTGGGCAATCCTGCTCCAGAAGGCATCAGGATCGGCAAGGAACTCCCGGTATGCTGTTTCATAGTCACCCAGCCAAGAATTCTGTTTGTATTCCGGGCCCGGTATATAGCGAACGGTACTCTCAACCAGTTTGACATCGAAGTTCTCTGTCATGGTCCTCCCATTTTACATTATTAATCATGTTAAACATTCTATATAAAAATTACGCTGGTTGCAAATTTGTAAAAATAAAATAGATCAGTTTCCCGTGAATCCGGCATATTTATGGCTGACACCTTCTGAATTGTGAAACGAGGCTCTTCGGGCTTCTGCTGCTTTATCAAAATGAGGTCGATATACGAAGGGTTATCTATCCGGGTTTTTCAATATAAGATCGATGCTCAAGAAATTCAAGGGGTGCCTGCTGGGTGCGGCGATTGGCGATGCACTGGGTATGCCCAATGAGAGTACCTCTCCCAACCTGAATAAAATGAAATACGGGTACCGCCGCCCGTACAAGGGGCATCCCAACGAGGGACTGAACCCGGGGCAATATACTGATGATACCCAGATGATGATTCTCGCGGGAACACTTCTCGCTGACGGCAAATACAATGAGGACCGCTATGCCACAGCACTTAAGGAGCTCTATACCCGTGGAGCGATGCGTTTTCCCGATGGATCGATTTCTGCGGCCTGCGAGCACTTGGTGAAGAACGCGGCTGGCCAGAAAGGCGTCAAGTCTACAACTTCGGGCTGTCTCCCCCTTGCAGCCCCTTTCGCTCTTGCCTTCCCCGATATGAATGAAGCCTGTGAGCGTGCAGTCCGGGCAGCAAACGTCACCCACACCCATCCTGCGGCCCATGCGGCGGTCTCCACATTTGTCACCCTGCTCTACCACTCGCTCCACGAAACCCCCGATGCCATCGAGCGGGCAGTGCAGAAGGCACTTGTGGAAGATGAAGTGCTGGGGGGAAAAATCCGGAATGCGCTCGCCCTTGAGAAAGATGGCATGGAAACGGAAACGGCACTCCTCAAGATCGGCAACGACGTATCAGTATTCCAGACCTTACCCATCGCGTTCTTCCTGATCAGCCGCTACACCCACCCGCCGGATCTTCTCACCGTATCCGCAAATACGGGAGGTAACACCGATACCATCGCGTTCCTCTGCGGCGCTTATCTTGGGGTGACCCGGGGAATGGATGCACTCCCGCAGGACCTGCTTGAGGGCCTCGAGGACCGGGACCGGATCGAGCTGCTCGGGCAGCGCCTCTATAACGTCTGTTGCCGGAAACTCGAGTAAATACGGCCCGGAATTACAATATACTTTTATTAAACGCCCTCACTGCCGGAAAGACGGGTTAAAAAGGATTAAATTTTTACAGCCGGATATGAGTGTATGAAAGTTGCGATTGTCGGGGCCTCCGGTTATGCCGGAGGCGAGCTGATTCGCCTCCTCGTTCACCACTCTGCAGCAAAGGTTACCTGCGCCACATCGCGCACACTTGCAGGGACACCTCTCGACCAGATCCATCCCCATCTCAAGGGCTTCACTGATCTCCGGTTCGAGAACCCTGCCATCGATGACATCGATGCTGACGTTGCCTTCCTCGCCGTCCCCCATACCGCGGCGATGACCTACGCCGGGAAACTACTCTCCCGGGGCATAAAAGTGGTCGACCTGAGTGCGGACTACCGTCTGCCAAAAGACGTTTTCGAGAAAGTCTACGGTGTTCCCCATACCGACTTTTTCCCTGCACCCTACGGCATCCCGGAACTTCACCGCAAAGACTGCATGAATGCAAAATTTGTGGCAAACCCCGGCTGTTTCCCGACCGGGGCAACCCTTGCCGCTGCCCCGCTAGCAAAATATGCCCATACCGTGATATTCGACTCCAAGACCGGTGTCAGCGGAGCGGGTGACAACCCCTCTGCGACAACACACTATCCGAATGTGGGTGACAATGTCGGGCCGTACAAGTGGACGAGCCATCGCCATCTTGCCGAGATGAAGCAGGAGCTCGCGTTCCTTGGCTCGAAGGCGAAATGCTACTTCACCCCTCACCTTGTCCCGGTCAACCGCGGTATCCTGACCACCGCCCACATCCTGCTCAATGAGTCTCTCGAACAAAAAGATGTGGAGAAGATCTACAGGGACTTCTACAAGGACGAGTACTTCGTCCGCTACCAGAAACCCTCGCTCGCCGCGGTCCGCGGGAGTAACTTCTGCGACCTGATGGTGGAGAGCGAAGGGCTGCGGGTCGTTGCGGTATCTGCAATCGACAATCTTGTGAAAGGTGCCAGCGGCCAGGCCATCCAGAACATGAACCTGATGTGCGGGTATCCCGAGAATGACGGCCTTGTCGGAGCCGGGATGCTTCCCTGAGGTGTGGACAATTATGCTTGTAAAAGATGCAATGACAAAAGATCCGGTGGTCTGCATGGCAACCACCCCCCTCCGGGATGTAGTTGCGCTCTTCCGGAAACACCATATCGGTGGTCTGCCGGTCATGGAAGGAAAAGAACTCGTCGGCATGGTCACGGAGTCCGATCTCATCTCCCTCCTCAGGACAGAGCGGATCTCCGACGATCTCTGGCTCCCGTCCCCGTTTGAGATCATCGAGGTTCCCATCCGCGAATTCATCAACTGGGAAAAGACAAAGGAGGCGCTGACGAATATCGGCGACATGCCGGTGAAAAAAGTGATGACCCACCGGGTGATCACGGCGACAGAAGAGATGACTGTCGAAGCCGCGGCAGCCCTCATGCTCAGGGAAGGGATCTCACGCCTGCCGGTCCTCAAGGAAAAAAAGATCGCAGGAATCATCACCCGGGCCGATATCATTAACGCCGTAGGTGCAACCTATGCCGGTGAAGGGGAAACTGGTGCATAAATGACATTCAAAAGTATCTGTGCTATCGAAGGCGTAAAAACCTGGGGAATGAAGGAAAGTAAGTTCGGCCTCGCCCTGATCGAAGCCCGTGGAACCGCAGCCGGCGTCTTCACCCGGAACTTGGCCCGGGCTGCACCCGTTGAACTGATGCGCAAACAGATCAAGGCGGGGAAGCTCGAAGCGGTCATCGTGAACAGCGGTTGTGCAAATGCCTATACCGGGAAGAGGGGGTACGACGATGCCGTTACTATGACCGAGTACGCGGGATCGGCTCTTGGCGTGAAACCCAGGCATGTCGGTGTTGCAAGCACCGGTGTCATAGGGCGGTATCTAGATCTCCCGCTGATAAAGCGCCAGTGCGAGACTGTTGCTCCGAAGATCGATCACACGCCGGAAGCAGAGATCCTCGCGGCCCAAGCGATTATGACAACGGACACATTTCCCAAACACGCCCTCATCGAGAAGGAAACCTTCCGGGTCGGGGGCATAGCCAAGGGCAGCGGCATGATCGCCCCGAACATGGGCACCATGCTCGCATTCATCTATACCGATGTTGAGATCGACGCAAAATCTCTGGCGGACTCCCTGAAGCAGGCTACCCGACGGTCCTTCAACCGGGTCGTGGTGGATGGCGATACCAGCACCAACGACATTGCCCTTTGCACCGCCACCGGCTCAGCAGGAAAAGTGAAGCACGCGGAGTTCTCTGCAGCGCTTGAAGCGTGCTGTCGGTCCCTTGCAGAGCAGATCGCTACCGATGGTGAAGGGGCAACGAAACTGATCGAAGTGACGGTCAGGAGTGCTAAGAAAGAGGAAGATGCGGCGAAAGTAGCCCGCACGGTCATCGAATCTCCTCTCGTGAAGACTGCGGTATATGGTGAAGACCCCAACTGGGGCCGGGTTGTCGCGGCAGCAGGACGGGCCGGCGTGAAGTTCGATCCGAATGCCGTCTCCCTGTGGATCAGCGATGGCAAAAAGAAACACCCGCTCGTGAAATCCGGAGAGATCATCGCTGACCTGGATGCGGCAAAGAAAGCGATGCATGGCAGGAAAGTGATCTTTATCCTCGACCTCGCAACCGGCAAAGAGGAAGCAACTGCCTGGGGCTGCGATCTCACCGAGCGCTACGTGGAGATCAACGGGAGGTACACCACATGATGAAACGAGAGGACGTCCTGATGGAGGCGCTGCCGTACATCCAGCAGTTCCATGGAAAGACCATCGTGATCAAACTCGGCGGCCACGCGATGGTGGATCCCGTGGTCCTGGAAAACGCGATACGGGACGCGGTCCTCCTCCACTACGTTGGCATCCGGGTGGTGCTGGTCCATGGCGGCGGCCCGGAGATCAGCGAGAAGATGAAACAGATGGGCAAGGAATCAGTCTTTGTCGGGGGCCTGCGGGTGACCGATGAGGAGACCCTCGAGATCGCCCAGATGGTGCTCGTCGGCAAGATCAACAAGGGTATCGTCTCCCTGATCGCCAAGTGCGGCGCCCGGGGGGTCGGCCTCTCCGGCAGCGACGGGAACCTGATCCTCGCAAAGAAGATGGATCTCCAGAAGGTCGAGATCGAAGGCGTCCAGAAGGAAGTGGACCTCGGGCACGTGGGCGAAATTGAGTGGATCGATCCCACGATCCTTAACACCCTCCTCGACAAGGACTACATTCCGGTAGTGTCACCCATTGCAATCGATAAGTACGGTGGCAGCCTGAATATCAATGCCGATACCGCGGCCGGGGACATTGCGATCGCGCTCCATGCATACAAGCTCGTTAATATGACCGATGTCGATGGGGTCATGGACAAAGCCCGCACGCAGGTCTTCCGGAAACTGACCATCCGCGAGGCGAATGATCTGCAGAAGTCCGGGGCGATCGGAGAAGGGATGATCCCAAAGGTCATGTCTATAACAAAGGCCGTGGAGAACGGTGTCAGCTATGCCCATATTATCAACGGGAACATCGAGCACAACCTTATTCTCGAACTCTTCACGCATGACGGCGTCGGGACGATGATCTCCCTCACCTGATTCCACATTTTTTTGAAGCTTGCCGGTATAGGCATTTTATTAAATCAGGAGTTTTCAAAATAAGTAACAGGTTTCTTATTTATGGACAAGACCATCAAGATTGCCGCCGGATTGTTCGTTGCCGTTGTTGTCGCGAGTCTCGTATTATTCCTTGCCGGTTCCCCCCAGGCGGCAGTCCCCTCCGCTTCACCTACGATCATATCCTCCACGACCATCTATTATTTCTGGGGAGACGGATGTCCTCACTGTGAAGCTATCAAGCCATTCATAGACAATCTCACACAGAAATATCCGGATGCCAATATCCAGGTTCTCGAAGTCTGGAAAAACCAGACCAACCAGAATATCTACACTCAGGCAAACGCTGCAGCTGGATTATCCACACCGCCCGGCGTACCTGAAGTAGTCATCGGCAAGACGGTACTTGTGGGAGAAAAGGATATCCCCGACAAGCTCGAGGCACTGGTTCAGGATTACCTCAAAAAAAAACAGTAAATAATCCCCCCCCTCCGTCCCCGCTACCGGGGAATACCACCCCGGGAAACCTCACTTCCTCCAATGTCACCGTTAGTGCCGTTTATTTTTATGGCGACGGGTGTGAGCACTGCGAACGGCTGAAACCCCTCATTGCAGATCTTCAGGTGCGTTATCCTGCACTTCACCTTGAATCCCTGGAAGTCTACCATAATACCACGAACCAGCAGCGGTTCATCGAGATGAACCGCCAGTATACCACGGGAAACTCCGGTATCCCGATCGTGTTCATCGGGGACACTGCTCTTGTGGGGGAAGATCAGATCCGGGATCATTTTGAGGAACAGATCCGTGCAGAACTGCAGCGCAACGGATGTAACACAACTGCTGCCCCCGCCCCCTCACAGCCCAGTTGTACTACCGCCCCGCTCTCCCTGTCACCCGGCCTGGTCATCCTCTCTGCCCTGGCCGACAGCGCAAATCCCTGTGCATTGTCGGTCCTGATCTTCCTCCTGATCTCCATGGCCGCGGCAGAGAACCGGAAACGCCTCCTTCTTATTGGCGGCACGTATGTGTCCGCCGTCTTCCTCTTCCATCTCTTCATGGGAATCGGTCTCTTCTCAGTGGTCTCCCTGTCCGGTCTCTCAAAAATCTTCTCCCTCCTCGGGGGAGCAGTCGCGCTCATCCTTGGCCTGATCACGATCATTGATGTGGCCCGGAACAAAGAGCACTACCTCCTCTCTATTCCCAATGCAGGAAAAGGGCTCATCGGCCGGTATATCCGGCAGGCCTCCCTTCCCGCTGCATTTGCCCTCGGTATCCTTGCCGGGCTGTTCGGGTTCTCCTGCACCGGCGGGATCTACATCAGCATCCTGGGTCTCATGGGCAGGAGTCTGAGCCTTGCAGAAGGGCTTCCATACCTGATCCTGTATAATATCGTCTTTGTCCTGCCTCTCGTGCTCGTAACGCTCCTCGTGGCCTACGGGATTCCCCCGGAGCGGGCAGAGCAGTGGAGAAGCGATAACAAGCGGATCCTCCGGCTGGTCATCGGCCTTATTATGATCACGCTCGGTGCGGTGATCTTCCTCGGGTGGCTTGGGTAAATTTTTTTTTGAAACGAATTTCAAAACGGATTAAAAAAGTATTACGGCAGATCCCCGTCGTCGGTGAATTCTTTCTGGCGTTCTTCGCTCATGGTGATAAGGATCTCAAAGATCTTCCTGACGGCAACAGGGTCGATCTTACGCTCGACCGCTTGGTCAAAGACCAAGGACAGCACTTCTGCACTTCGCTTCTCATCATGGACAGCAATCCCGTTTTTAATCTTGATATGCGCGACCTGGTTTGCCAGCTCCTGCCGCTCTGCAATCAACCGGATGATCCCGGCGTCCACCCGGGAGATCTCGGTGCGCACCTGTTCAAGGGACATATCATATACATTCCTTTCGCATTTGCATAAACGTAATCCTTACGAGCAGGGACACCCAACCTATAAGGCAGAACATTCTCTCTGGTGAATTTTAGTATGTTTGAACGAATTACCCGGCGTGAAGAAGCCGACCTGTTTGTGGCCTGGATGGCCATCGCAATCTCCTTTACTATCATCAAAATTGCTCCCTATGGAATAACCGGTCCGGTCTCGCGCCTTGACCCCGTGGTCATGCTGCTCTATTTCGGGATCTCCTTAATCACGGTCGGTATCGGGTTCATCCTCCATGAGATGGCCCACAAGTTTACCGCGATCCGGTACGGGTACTGGGCGGAATTCCGGAAAGATAATATCATGCTCATGATCGCAATCGTGATGGCTGCGCTCGTGGGTTTTGTCTTTGCTGCACCCGGAGCAACTGTCATCTATTCCAATACCGGCGACGGCAGAATCATGACCCGGGAGCAGAACGGGATCATCTCCGCCTCCGGCCCGGTAGTGAACCTCCTGCTCTGCATCCCGTTTTTGATTATGGTATTCCTTGGTGGAATATCCTTTGATTCCCCGACATACCTGCTCAGGGTCATCGGGATCTTCGGGATTCAGATCAACGCGATGATCGCCGCATTCAATCTCCTGCCGATCAGTATCCTCGACGGGAGAAAGGTGTTCGCGTGGAATATACCGGTATTCCTGGTACTGATCGTTGCGTCCTTTGGGACGCTCCTTGCCTCGTTCTACCTGCTCTGAACTCAGGCAATCTCTTTTTTAGCAAATACTGTGGATCGCGTCAACGATTATTGTGTTTTTAATCTCTCAAGAACCCTGACTACATCCTGCCCCTTGGCGTAGGCGTCTTTCAGTGCGGTCGGGTGGTTTTTGATTCCCTTGTACTCATCCATGTTGTTGGCGATGATATTGTCGTAATATTCAAAACCCGTGCCATTGAAAATCGCCGTAATTGCGGGAAATGCTCCGTCGAACACATGATCCCAGTTCTGCCCGGCTGTTGAGACAAACAGCGCCTTATGGCGCCTGATATGGTCATTGGAAAAATACAGGGTTTTCAATATAAATTTCCGGGCCCAGAGATATTGTCCCCTGTCGATCAACCCTTTGAGTTCTGCGGTGATACCCATCGTATAGATCGGAGATGCTACTGCGATACAATCCACAGCCAGTATTTTCTCAAAAAGGGATATTGCATCGTCTTTCACAACGCACTCCCCGGTTTTATGGCAGGCATTACATCCCCGGCATGGTGTATAGGTTAGATCTTTAAGTACAACTTTCTCCACGGACGCCCCGGCCGATCGTGCGCCGTCAAGGAAGCTGTCCAGCAACGTCTCGGTGTTCCCGTGCCGGTGCGGACTTCCCGATATTCCCAGAACCGTAACAACCATGGTATCCTCAGGTAACGAGCCGCTTCTTCAACTCGGCGATCACGGTCTTGCCGAGTTTCGTTGCATCGGCTTTTGCGGTAGGGTGCCGCTCAATCGCCCCTTTCTCATCCACGCCATTGATCATCAGGTAGCTGATATCCTCGTTTTTGATATCAATCACATGGTAGAAGCACTTCACTGATGGAACGGCCGCATCGAAGACATAGCTCCAGGTCTGGCCGGCGCTCGCGAGGAAGACCCCGAGCCGCTTTCCCTTCCGTTCTGGAGGAATAACCGGAAGCTTGAGTACGTACTTCCGGGACCGGAATACCTGTGCCCGGTCGATCAGCGCCTTGGGGAGAGCGGCGATCCCCATGCAGTAGATCGGTGAGGAGAGGATGATGCAGTCGGCCTCGATGATCTTGTCGTGGTAGACGTCCATCCCGTCTCGCTGGACACACTTGTTGAGCTTCTCGCAGGCATTGCACCCCCGGCATATATTTATATTTGCCTCGGTGAGGGGGACTTTCTGGATGGATACCTCCGGGTCTTCGGCCATTGATGCAAGAATCCAGTCGAGCAGTGTCTCCGAGTTCCCGTTCCGGCGCGGGCTTCCGGCAAAGGCGAGAACCTTGATCGTCATTACACTGTTCTATGTCATCCTCGTTGAAAAATAATTGGATGCGGGATACCGGGAGTATGCACTTTTCATAAAACGGCCAGGACTTTTGTTAAGGATCCGTTTGGATATGCTGCAATATCCGGATGTTCTAGCTCTCCCGGCTCTGGCCGTAATGCACATTGCGGAACCGGATCAGCTCATTGCAGAACTCACCCAGGTACTCGTCCATCGACAGGCTGCCCTCCTCGAATACGCAGTCACCTTCCTCCACGACCTTGTTGATCATGTCCCGGGTGGGGAGGATCAGATCGATCTTCACACCGGACTTTTCCGAACCCCGGATCAGTGCTTCACGGAAGAGCCCGATGCAGTACCCGATCCGGTAGGTGTAGGTATGCCGGGTCTTTTCGAGATACCCGGCGACACGGTCTGTCTCGATGCGGAGGAAGTCCTCGAGGATTTTGTGATCTTTGCACTTCCCGAGCATGTACTTGTAATGGGCGTATGGGTACATCTCCTCGAGTTCTGCGGGGACGATCCCGCAGGTGCCGAAGATAACGACATGGTACTGTGATTCGTCAAAGACCTGCCCGATGATCATCCGGATCAACTGGTGACTGGGGCTTGCACTGTAGGGTTTCCTGACTGCACAGGGCATGAAAATGGCAATATCTTTGGGAGCCACGTCATACTCATCGATGATATACCGGTACGACTGCTCAAATTCCGGAAGGTAGAACGGGGGATCGGTGAGAATCGGTTGTGAGCCTGCATTTTTATCTTCCGGTCCATTGTCTGCCATCGTCTTCCATATCAGATCGTCCCGGGATCACATGAACCAACCGCCCGCGGATCGCATTGCCAATCGTACTGATATCCGCCGGGTTATTAGCGAAGTCATTCCGGGATTGTATGATGGTTGAAAAAAGGATTTCCGGTAAGGGTTTACCGGGCCTCCCGGGTCTTGACCGGACGCTATACTTTCTTGAAACAGAGGTACCAGTCTTTGCACTCGTACCCCTCGGTTGGCCGCTTCTCCATCTCGGCTGCAGTCTTGGGCGCCGGGATGACAACCTTGTCACCCGGCTGCCAGTTGGCCGGGGTCGAGACCTTGTACTTGTCCGTGGTCTGGAGTGCCTTGACAAGCCTGATGATCTCCGGCATGAACCGGCCGTTCTGCAGGGGATAGTAGATCATCGCCCGCATGACCCCTTTGTCATCGATGAAGAAGACGCAGCGGACCGTGGCAGTCGAGCTCTGGCCCGGATGGATCATCCCGTACTTGTGGGCGACTTTCATGTTCAGGTCCGCAATGACCGGGAATGGGATCTGGACACCCATCTTCTCTTTGATGTCATGGATCCAGGCAAGGTGGGCGGAGATGCTGTCAACCGAGAGCCCGAGCAGCTGGACATTCAGGGCCTTGAGTTCATCGTAGATCGATGCGAAAGCCATGAACTCCGTTGTACAGACCGGTGTGAAATCCGCCGGATGGGAGAACATCACCACCCACTTTCCCTTCAGTCCTGAAAGGGTAATGGGCCCCTGGGTGGTCTCCGCTTCGAAATCCGGTGCTGGTTCCCCGAGGACCGGAAACGAGATGCAACTTTCGATGTCCATCGCAGATTCCTCCTTACTTCTTCATCACTTCGTCGAGCTGGGCCTTCCCGTACACATACGCCGGCATGCCCGAGAGCAGGAACGTGACGCGGAGCGCTTCTTCCACTTCCGCCTTGGTGACACCGAGGTTTGCAGCACCCATAAGCTGGGCCCTGACCGCGTGCTGGTCCCGGAGGGCAGCGGCGATCGCGATCGCGATCAGCTTCTTGGTCTTCTTCGTAAGCTTGCCATCATCCCATATGTGCTGCTCGAACTTCATCACGAGCTCGAACATCTCAGGATCGTTCGTGGTCAGTTCTTTGAAGAATTTCGGTACTTTACCGATCTTCTTTTCAAGGTCATTGAGGCTCTTCTTTGTTGCTGCTTTCTTTGCAGCAGGAACGTTCCTGGTTACCGGTACTTTCTTTGTTACAGTTTTTGCCATATTCTTTTCACTCCACAAGTTGCATTGGTTCCCCGCAGCAGATCAGTTCTCCGCCGCCGGCTTCTTTCACGATCACAACATTTCCGCAGATCTCGCATTTGAAGACCTGCCCTTCCTTGGATACATTAACCATGGTAGCCTTCTCCACATACTGGGTATTCCTGGAGCTGAACGCCGGCTGATTTAAGCGTTCACTGGCTGCCCGTGGTGTTCAACACCAGTAGTCGCAATGACGGTACGGTGCCTGGAAAAAATAAGGAATTACTGGAAGCTCTTCCCGCGTTTTGGCGGGTTCTTGGCATCTTCCGGGGTCTTTACATCCGGCCGGATGTGGGTCATCGGGAAACACTGGTATTCGGCACAGGAGCAGGCAGGGCACTTCCTGAGGTCCTGCTCGCTCTTGTCGAGAGTAAGTTCCTTTCCGCAATCGAGACAGACGTATTTGCCCGGGCCCACTTTCTGCCCTGCACTGTAGGACTTCTGTTCGGTCAAATGATTCACCAGAACTCACATTCACGTCAAAGATATATATGGATTGTGTTCGTGCACACCTGAAATAACGGGTCCTCTTTCTGGTAATCCGGGTCGTATCGAACCCCCGCCGGGCTCCCGTTTTCTGCACAACTATTATCGCCTGCCTCCCTCAAGTTGTATTATGACAGGCAGGGTCCTCGGAATTCTCGGCAGCCCGCTGGCTGACGGGAATACGGCACATTTGTTCGAGCAGGCACTCAAAGGTGCAGAGGATGCCGGCTGTACAGTTGAGAAAATTCAGGTGACTAACCTCTGTTTTGAAGCGTGCCAGGAGATGATGTTCTGCAGGGACCACGAGACCTGCATCATGGACGATGATATGCAGCAGCTGTACCCGAAGGTCCGGGAAGCAGACGCGTTCATCATTGCCACTCCCGTGATGTGCATGGGGATTCCGGGGAAGCTCAAGTCATTCATGGACCGCTGCCAGATCTTTTTCATGGCGAAGTACCTGCGCAAGGACTCGCTTGTAGCACCGGAGAAGAGGGGATCAAGGAGCGCTCTGTTCATCTGCATCTCCGGCATGAATGTCCCGGAAGTGTTCGTAGGCCCGAAACTCACCGTACGGGCGTTCCTGGATATCATCGACTGTCGTTTCGGGGACGAGCTGCTGGTGAGCGATATGGACACCATCCGGGATATTGCAACGCAGCCCGGGCTCCTCAAAGCCGCATATACAAAAGGGTTCGCACTCGGGAAGATGCAGAATCCCTGAGGCCCGGTTATTACATGAAGAAATGTCAGATCAGCCCGCGTTCCCGCAGGCTCAGGTGCCCGGTCTTTGTCACGATCACGTGGTCTACCAGCTGGATGCCAATGAGGGACCCGGCCTCTTTAAGCTGGGCAGTGATTGCGATGTCCTGGCTGCTCGGCTCAAGGGAACCCGAAGGATGGTTGTGGACACAGATAACCGACGCCGCCCTGTCCGTGATTGCGTCGGCAAATACCTCCCGCGGATGGACGAGGCTGTGGTTTAAGAGGCCGACGGTAATGACCCGGTTCCCCAGCACTTCCCCCGCACCGTTGAGGGTGATGCAGATGAAGTGCTCCTGCCGCTTGTCCCGGAGATGGGCGACCAGCGGGAGGATATCTTCCGGTTTTGTGACACGGCTCGCTGGTGCTGTCTCAAAGTAGCGCCGTCCCATCTCGAAGCAGGCCATGATCTGGGATGCCTTGCCGGGACCGATCCCCCCGATTGCGCACAGGTCCTCGTACCGGATACCCTGCCGACGGTCCCTGAGGATCCCGCAGATCTCCTGCGAGATCATCCGCACATCCTTTGCCCGCGTCCCTCTGCCGATGATCGCCTCGATCAGCTCGTTATCTGAGAGAGCGGATACACCTCGTTTTGCAATCTTCTCCCGCGGCCGATCCTGCAGGGGCACGTCTTTCATCTTTCGCATGGTATCCTGTCATGGCCTCCCGGGGGCATTCCCTGTCTTTTTCCTGGCTGTTGCTGGATGGCTTCCGGATCAACGCCCGGGTGGTACGAACCAACTGGACGTGCATCTGCAGTAGTTTTATTCTCTTTTTTATCTATTTTAAATTATTCTATTTACCGTATGTGAAAGTTCCCGGGATCCGGTCTCTCCATAACATGCAATTGTTCCCTGGTGCCCCATGAAGAATCTTTAAATTAAAATCCCGCCATACCATTCCCTTATGGCAACAAGTGACAATGCAAAGGAGGCGTTTGCCGGGGAATCGCAGGCAAGCCGGAAATACCAGGCTTTCTCTGAGAAAGCTGCCGAGGAAGGATTCAAGAACGTGGCTACGCTCTTCAAAGCAGCGTCTGAAGCTGAGATGATCCATGCGAAAAAGCTGTTAAAAGTGCTCGCTATGATCGGCCCGACCGAGAAGAACCTGGACGTGAGCATTGCAGGAGAAACCCACGAATTTACCTCCATGTATCCCGGTTTCATCAAGGTAGCAGAGGATGAGAAGAAGACCGATGCGATCCTCGCATTCACCCATGCCATGAAGGCGGAGCAGGTGCATGCGGCACTCTACAAGAAGGCCCTCGATGCGATCAAGGCAGGCCATGACCTCGGGAGGGAGAAGATCTTCCTCTGTCCGGTCTGTGGCAATATCGAATTTGGCAAAGCACCCGACAAGTGCCCGATCTGCGGGGTATTTGGCAAGCAGTTCCGGGAAATTACCCTATAATCCTCTTTTACTCTTTCTGTATCCCGTCACCGGTCTCTGCTGCTTCTTTCCGGCGTTGTGACCTGCGCCTGTGCAGCCAGATGACCACGAACAGGACCGCGATAAGGGTCGCCCATGAGGCCGAATAGATCACGATGATGGGGTTGGCCAGGATGTTCTGAGGGGTGATTACCGGTGGAAGTACGGGGGTCTGGACCGACTGGAACCAGACCGCAACGCTGGCCGGGAACCGGTACCCGCCATCGAAATAGCGGACCGTAACGGTTGCGTTCCCTGACGGTATAACTCCTTCAATCGGGGTATTGTGGGTGTTGGGGAAGGCCACCGACCGATCGATCCTTCCTTTGGAATCTGCGATCTCGATATACCACGAATCGGGACTTGCTGTCGAATAGCGATCGTCTGCCCCCACAACCAGCCTGGAACCCGGCGGAACAGAGACCTGCCAGGTCCCGTTCTGGTTTTTGTCGGTAAAAACGAGGGTCCGCGCAATCGTTTCATCGTTTTTGAGCTGGACCGATCCGGAATTAACTGTGCATGCAGGTGAAATGGCAGTTGTATCCGGGACCTCCTGCGATAGGACCCCCGGCTCTGCCGAGCACCGGAACCGGTCGTCCATCACCTGGCTGTATCCCAACGCCACATCGTAGATCTTGACCTCGTCAAGTCCCCCTTTCAGGTAGTGCGGACAGGGTGTGTCCGGCGTTGAATCCGTACCGGCATCGGCTCCGAGAATGACATAATTATTGTATTCGTAATGAATCGTGCCCGATGCATTGACTTGGTTCCTCAGCACGCCATCAAGGTAGATCCTGGCGGTCGTCCCATCATACGTGCCGGTAACATAGTGCCACTGGCGGGGAGTGATCCCCTCGTGCAGGACCGCAACCGAGACATCCCCGGTCCCCTCGAGGTTCACTGTCCAGTACAGGTCGTTGCCATCGTCAAATCCCAGCTGGTACCCCCCATCCCTGTAGCTTGAGATCAATGTCTGGGGTTCGAGGTTATCTACGTAAAACCATGTTGATACCGTGATCTCCTTTGTCGGGTGGTTCAGGGTGCCCGGGGGAATGCTGACATACGCATTCTCGCCGCTGAATACTAATGCGCTCCCGCATCCCCCACTTTCGATACGTGTGGGACCATAGAGGGTTCCCGCATTCCCGTGGCCCGATTCATCGAGCGCAATATTTCCACTTCCTTCATTGAAGTCCAGGTAAACCCCAGGTTCTGCCTGTGTGCTTGTTGTGGTACTGGTGGGAACGGCATGAACACACCCGGCAAGGACCAGCAGAGCAAGGCATATGATGACGTACCGGTGCAACCTCGGTGTCGGGTGCGGGGGACTCATACGGGTATCTCTAGTGGTGTATAGGGAGTAGTCCAAAAAGAAGATTGCGTTTGACCGGATAAAAATGGTGCCGGTTGTCCCAGTCAACATGTTTATATTTTTCCGGAACGTTTACGGCTTAATGACCAAAGTCACCGTATACTCGACGAAAAACTGCCCGTACTGCCGGATGGCCAAGGCCTTCCTGGAGAAATATGGCGTCCCGTACGAAAGCATCGATGTCGGCACGGATGAGAATGCGGCACTGAAGATGATCGAACTGTCGGGCCAGCGCGGGGTCCCGGTCATCATGGTTGATAACGAAGTGATTGTCGGGTTCGATGCACCCCGACTCAATGAGCTCTTCGGGGAGACCGAGGCCACGGATATCTATGGGGTCCTGATCGTAGGTGCAGGCCCGGCAGGACTGACGGCGGCCGTCTACTGCGCACGGAAGATGCTTAATACCATGGTCATCAGCGAGAATATCGGCGGGCAGGCGCTGGAATCGTGGGCGATCGAGAACTACATGGGCTACCGGATGATCTCCGGCGAGGATCTGATGAAGAAGTTCGAGGAGCACGTCAGGACCCTCAACATTCGCCTGGAGCTGGACAAGGTCGTGTCCATCACCCGGGAGGAGGATGTATTCGTTGTTAAAACCCTCTCGGACAATACAATCCGGGCCAGGGTAGTGATCCTTACTCAGGGGAACCGGCCGAAAAAGCTGGGAGTGGCAAACGAGGAACATTACCTTGGCCGCGGCCTCTCGATCTGCTCCACCTGCGACGGTCCGCTTTACAAGGGCAAGATGGTAGCAGTGGTCGGCGGCGGCAACTCCGCACTCCAGACCGCTCTTGAGATGAGTGATATTGCAAAGTCGGTAAGCCTGATCGTCCGGAGCTCGATCCGGGCCGACCCGGTCTACGTTGAGAAGCTGAACACCAGGAAGAATATCACGGTGCACAAGAACACCATGATCACAGCCCTGCATGGAGAGAAGTTCCTTTCCGGTGTCACCATAAAGGATGAATTGGGTACTGAGCAGAAGATAAGTCTTGACGGGGTCTTCATCGAGATCGGCTGGCTCCCCAACAGCGAGATGCTCGAAGGCTTGGTCGATATGAACGATAAAAAGGAGGTAGTGGTGGATATCAACGGCTGCACCAGCGCCCCCGGCATCTTTGCGGCCGGTGATATCACGAGCGCGAAGAGCAAGCAGATAATCATCGCAGCCGGTGACGGGGCGAAGGCGGCACTTGAGGCGTTCGAGTATCTCGTGAAGCAGTAACGGGAAGCTGCGGATAGAAAAATTCTTTTTTTTTAATTTTTGTAAGCGTTCGTGAAAATTTTTCTGAATGTCCGGAATTATTTTCGGGGCAATTGAATTATAGAAGGATGAGCCAGGTTGCCGGGCTCTTTTGGTCACAGGAGCCGTTTTCCTGATCACTGACAAGCGGACCAACGGGATTCCCATCGTCGGGAATGTCCATTCCGGTTCACTCCTCCGTCGGAGAAACACCTCATTTTGGGGATAGGCAAATCCGGGCCCTGTAAGGGCTCCGTTTACCCCTTTTTGCGGATCATGAGGCAATAATTCCGGAGAACAGGGTAATAAGTGAGGCAATAGTGTGAATTTTACGCCGGAGGAGGGAGACAGTATCTGGCAGTATTTGGTGAGGCGATCGGGCAGGGAAACGGGTTTCAGGACGTGCCATGGGGGGTGATCGCGGAATCCTGGGTCATTATTGAATGAAACCGACTATGTTCATTTTATAAAATACAAATATGGTCTAGTAAGTGAATTGGAAAATATGAAAGTTAATTTTTCAGATTTGGTTTTTTTTGAAAATTTAAATTGCAAAGAGAAAAAAATTTTATGCAAAACCCTCGCGAAAATATTTGCAAAACGCTTTTTAAAATCTGAATCCCTTATATCTTAAAAATGGTGAGACTGTAGACAGGATTGAACGAGGCCTTCCCGAAAATTTCACAATACCTGGCCCGTCGTATATGCCTTATGGTTGGATTGCCGACGAAAAATTTAAAGTTTTTACAAGATCCGATTCTTCAAATTTTCAGAATGATCGATATGTTGCAGTCTGGTTAGATATCCTGGTGGGTGAGGAAGCTGCTTTTGATAAAGCAAAAATGGATATCATGAATTATGTCAGTAAGCGGCAGGATGACCTTGTATTTTCTTGTTTTGTTCATTCAGATTTTGATCAATCAAAACTAAGTTTTCAGTTTTATTATTTACAACCGGATTTTGGTTGGAAAAAAATAATGACTCAGATTTATTCAAGTAACTCAGATTTCAATCAATTGTCTCCTTTTGAACGTGGGCAGATTGGCGAAGCATTAGGAAATATTTTCACTGAACGTCTTCTCTACATGGATCGATCTTCATTCTTTCCAGAATTGAAAAACGAAAATCTGTTAATCGAAGAATGTATTCTCACAAGAAGATGTGAAAAAACCTTAAATTCAATGAACAGTTGGATTCCGGATGCTGTTTTCCAAGTATTTTCCAATCCGGATCCTGGTGAATTAAAGTATGAATTTAATCCAAAAAAGTTCGTTTATGTTGAAGTAAAGACCGGAAAAAGTGCAAAATTCGAAAGATGGCAGAAGGAAGAAATTATTCAGTATAGTAAATTTCCGGATTCAATTGTGTTGTTTTGCGAGGTCATTCCCGATTCAATAACTGAGGCCATCAAATTAAATGTGAAAAAATTAATTGATGAAGAATGGAAGACGATTAAAACTTTTAAGTATTCTGATTTCTCGGACCCTAATGCAGGACCTCCGAATCAAAACTAAAATTTATTCTCTATTCTCCTTTCTGAAATAAGACTAGAAAGTAAACTATTAGAAAATTTCTACCAAACTGTAATGCTCCTCTCACTTCTTCCCGCTCTTACGGTCCTTCTCCCGGTACCCTTCCAGCAGCACGGTCGCCACATGCTTCACCGGCTTGTCCGTGTGGCCGGCAATGTGGAACTCACAGAACGGGCAGGAGGTGATGACCACTTCAGCGCCGGTCTTTTTGATCTCCTCGCCCCGGCGCTTTCCGAGCGCTGCCGCCTCGTCCGGGTTGCCGGCCCGGACACCGCCGCCGCTGCCGCAGCAGATGGATGGCATCTCCACAAGGTCCACGACCTGCCGGATCAGCTCCCGGGGCTGGTCGCGGATGCCCTGGCCCCGCAGGAGGTGGCAGGGGTCGTGGTACGTGGCTTTGACCGGGAGCTTTGCCGGGGGCTCGATGCCGTACTGCGTGAGGAGCTCGTTGATGTCAATTACCTTGAATGGTGTTTTGTAATCGTTCTTGAGCGTGGAGCCGCAGCCGGCGCACATGGTGAGGACCGTGTCGATGCCCCGGGATTGGTAGGTTTCGATATTCCGCTTCCTGAGCGTGTCCACGTAATCGAGCTGCCCGGTACGTATCAGGGGCGAGCCGCAGCAGATCTGCTCTTTGGGGATGATGACGCGGATGCCATTCCTCCTGAGCACCTCCATTGCGTCAAGGGCCGACTGCTGCTGCCGGAGGTTGTACATGCAACCCACGAAGAACCCGACCGTGGCCTTCACGGGGCCGTACGGCTCGATGGTCCCGCCAGCTTTTTCGAGGAACGATTCCGCTGTGCGGGGAACGCTCCGTCCCGTTTCCTTAATAAGGGCCGCGACTTCGAGATGCCGGGGGAGGGTGAGCCCCTTCCGGTTCGCGTGGGCCCGGAGCTTCTCGATCGCCTTTGCCGGGATCTCGATCTCCTTGGGGCAGACCTTCCAGCAGGCCTGGCAGCTGGTGCACGTGAAAAGCCCGTCACAGACTGCGTCGGGAACCCGGTCGCCGCTGTCCCGGGGATCGAGGACAAGGCGCATCTCCTGCCGCATCGCGGTCGGGCCGAGGAACTTCGTCACGTCCACCGCTGGGCAGACCGAGACGCAGCAGAGGCACTCGATGCAGTCCTTGAGCGGTTTCATCGCATCAATATCCGCCTTCTTCGGGAGCACGGTCTCCTTCTTCGGCACGAGCGAGGCGATCTGTTCGAGGCGCGGCACGAGGTCGGTGACGAGGTCCTTCTTGACGTCAAGTTTCAGGGGCTCGATCGTGATCCCGTCCCTTGCCTCCTCCATGCAGGCCAGGACCGGCTCGCCGTTCACCCGGACCGCACAGGACCCGCACTGGCCCGAAGAGCAGGAGTAGCGGTACGAGAGGGTCGGATCAATCTCATCGTGGATCGCGTGGAGCACGTTGAGGACCCGGGCGCCTTCATTGACCTTCACGGTATACGTCTCCATATGCGGGGCCTTGTCCTCTTCCGGATCGAACCGGGAGACCCGGACCGTGAACTCCTTCATGGCTGCACCTCGCGGGGCTCGATCCCTTCGCGGGACTGCGAGATGAACGTGTGGCCGAAGGGCGAATGCTCAGCGTCATGCGCCTGCGTGATGTCGGTACGGACGTGCGCCCCCCGGGACTCGGGCCGGAGCAGGGCGCTGCGGCAGACGAGTGATGCTGTGCAGCACATGTTCTGGACAATGCAGCACTCGGCGAGGTTCCGGTCCGAGACTGCCTGGAGATGGACAGCCGCCAGCTGTGTCGCCGTGGCCAGTGTCTCTTCGAGATCCCCGGCGGTCCGGAAGATGCCGGCCCCCTGCCACATCGCAAGCTGGAGGTCCCTCTTCACGAGTGCCGGGTTCGTGTTCCCGGCACAGAAGCCGGCAAGCCGCCCCAGCTGGGCCCCGACCTGGTCTCTGTCAACGGTTTTCTTCCGCTTACCGGCCTTTCCTGCAGCCTCACCGGCCCGCTTCCCGAATACCTGGGTGTCGGCGAGAGCATTGCCGCCGAGCCTGTTTGCGCCGTGGACCCCTCCCGCCACCTCCCCGCAGGCAAAGAGCCCGGGGAGCGTGGTCTGCCCGTGGGGCGTGATACGGAGGCCTCCCATGACGTGGTGGGCAGTGGGGGCGACTTCCATGGGCGTGGTCCGGATATCCACACCGAACCGGAGGAACTGCTCGAGCATCACCGGGAGGCGTGTCTCGATCTGCTCCCGGGGGAGGTGGGTCACGTCAAGGTACACCCCGCCGTGCGGTGTGCCCCGGCCCTGCAGGATCTCGGTTGCGATCGCCCGGGCAACCACGTCCCGGGTGGAGAGTTCCATCCGTGCGGGATCGTAGTTCTTCATGAACCGCTCGCCCTTCACGTTCTTCAGGATCCCGCCCTCGCCCCGGACCGCTTCGGTCACGAGCCGGCCCCGGGCATCGTAAGGATAGACCGCACCGGTCGGGTGGAACTGGACCATCTCCATGTCGATCAGCTCCGCGCCGGCCCGGTAGCCCATCGCGAACCCGTCGCCGGTGCCGCTCGCGGAGTTGGTGGAGATATCGTAGATCTTCGCACCCCCTCCTGTGGCTAGGATCGTGCTGTCCGCTTTCAGGAGGACGAGGTCGCCTTTCTCGTCCAGCGCCATCGCCCCGATCACAGCCTTCCCGTCTTTGTCTTTCAGCAAGTCGATAACCGTGTATTCCTGGAGGGTCGTGACATCCGTGCTGTCGAGCCGCTCGACCAGGGTCACCATCATCTCGTGGCCGGTCCGGTCACCGGCATAGCAGGTGCGCGGGAACCGCTGGCCCCCGAACGGCCGCTGGGCCAGTTCGTCAGCCTCGGTAACGTCAAAGACAGCGCCCCACTTCACGAGGTCTCCCATGCGGAGCGGCGATTCCCTGACAAGGTGGTTGACCAGTTCCGGATTGTTGAGGTACGCCCCGCCTTTCAGGGTGTCCTCGAAGTGGATCCCGCAGGCATCCCCTTCCTGCAGGACCGCGTTGTATCCCCCTTCCGCCATCGGGGTGCATCCGCCTTTTCCCACGATGGTCTTGGAGATGAGGACGGTCGCGCCATGCTTCGAAGCCTCGATCGCTGCGCGGACCCCTGCCCCGCCGCTCCCGATCACGAGCACGTGGCAGTCACAAACCTCATCTGCAAGCATCTTATTATTTTGTGGATCGTATAGTTACATAAATAAATGGCCCGTCCGGAAGCGAAGACGGCCAGAAGTGAGCGAAAGAATGAGATTCCTGATGAAATTCGGTGGGACATCCGTTGCCGATGCCCAGTGTATCCAGCGTGTTGTCGATATCCTTGAGAAACACCACAAAGCAGGAGATGAACTCGCCGTTGTCGTATCGGCCCAGCGCGGTGTTACCGACCAGCTCATCCAGATCGCCACAACCCTCCCGACCGCAAAGGATGACACTGCCATAGCCCCCCTGATCCAGGCACTCAGCAAACGTCATATCACCACACTCGAAGGGGCGGCGCCCGATTTCGTGGGAGAGGTCGGTGCGGAGATGGAAGAGCAGCTCATAAGGCTCCAGAATATTCTCTTTGCGATCTACAACCTGCGGGAACTCACTCCCCGCTCAAAGGACTATGTCATCTCGTTCGGAGAGCGCCTTCTCGCCCCCATCCTCTCCGCGGCCATCAGGCAGCGGGGCATTGCTTCGACTGTGATGGATGGTTGCGAAGCCGGCATCCTCACCACCTCCCAGCACGGGGAATCCACGTCACTTCCTGAGAGCGACGAACGAATCATGCGCCGGATCGGTCCCCTGCTCGGGAAAGAGATCCCGGTGATCATGGGGTTCATGGGCTGCACCCGGGAGGGTGTCCTCACCACGCTCGGGCGGAGCGGCTCGGACTACTCGGCTTCCATCCTCGGAGCCGGTATCGATGCAGATGAGATCTGGATCTGGACCGATGTCGATGGCATCATGACGTGCGATCCCCGCGTGATCAACGATGCCCGGGTGATGCCTTCACTCTCGTATCTCGAAGTGATGGAACTCTCGTATTTCGGTGCAAAGGTAATGCATCCCCGTTCAATCGAGCCCGCGATGCGTAAGAACATCCTCGTTCGGGTCAAGAACACCTTCAACCCCTCCCATCCCGGAACGGTCATCGTACGCAACGGCAAGCGGGACAACCGCGTGGTAAAAGCCCTGACCTACATCGACAAGGTTGCGGCCATCAATATCAACGGCGCCCAGATGATCGGGCGACCCGGCGTGGCAAAGGCGATCTTCACGATCCTTGCCGACCATGAAGTGAACGTGATGATGATCTCGCAGGGATCGAGTGAGGCGAACATCTCGCTGATCGTAGACGAATCGCACTTATCAGCCGCGGTAAAAGCACTGTCCGAGCTCATGAAGCAGGGTGTGGTGCGGGAAGTCTCCCACAACCACGATGTCTGTGCTGTCGCGGTAGTCGGGGCCGGCATGGCGGGTGCCCCGGGCACCGGGGGGAGAATCTTCACAGCGCTCGGCCATGCTGAAGTGAACGTGATGATGATCTCGCAGGGGTCGAGCGAGGCGAACATCTCGTTTGTCGTAAGCCAGAACGACGGGCCCCGGGCGGTCCGTGTGCTCCATGACGAGTTCCGTCTCTCGGAGGAAAGCGATGAGTAAGAATACCTATGCAGAAGCCGGCGTGGATATCGATCTCGAAGCAACGGCTATAAAAGCGCTGATCAGCAACCTTGGCTACAAGCGCAAGGGAACCACAAAGATGATGGGATCCGTCGGGCATTTCGCCGGCCTGATCGACTTCGGCGACATGGCCCTTGCCCTGACCACGGATGGAGTCGGGACGAAGATGCTCGTTGCCGATCAGCAGGGAGACTGGAGCACGGTGGGTATCGACTGCATAGCGATGAACGTCAACGACCTCTACGTGATGAACGTGGAACCGATTGCGTTCGTCGATTACATAGCAACCGACAAACTCTCGATTGAGAAGATGGCCCAGATCGGTATCGGCCTCAACGAGGGAGCAAAGCAGGCGAACATCGATATTGTGGGTGGCGAAACCGCGTCCCTCAAAGGCCTCGTGAACGGCCTCGACCTTGCCGGCACCTGCCTCGGGATGCAGAAGAAGGATAAGATCATCGCCGGTGACAAGATCAAGCCGGGCGATGTGATCATCGGCGTCTCATCGACCGGTGTCCACAGCAACGGTCTCTCCCTTGCCCGCCGCGTGGTGGAGAAGTATGCCGGCTACAACAAGAAGTTCAAAGGGAAGAAAACCTTCGGCGAGGAACTCCTCACCCCGACCCGGATCTATTCCGAGAGCCTGAAAGTCGCGGCATCCTGCACGGTGCATGGCATGTGCCACGTCACCGGCGGCGGCCTCCTCAACTTCACCCGGCTCAGCAAGTACGGGTTCCGGTTCGACACCCCCATCACTCCGCCGGAGATCTTCACGTGGATCCAGAAAGCCGGCGATATCTCTGCGGTCGAGATGTACCGCACGTTCAACATGGGTATGGGCTATGCGTATGTCGTGCCGAAGGGCAGCGTTGACTGCGTCTTTAAGATGGTAAAGGGAGCGCACATTGTCGGCAGGGTCGTGAAGGAGCCTGGGGCATGGCTTGGGAAGACGGAGATTACGTAATTTTTTTGGGAAATTCAGACTTATTGGGAATTTCAAAGGGTAACGAGAATCTTTCGCCCCCCTCTTGTGCCACCAGTCCCCCATTGGGGGACGGGGCACAATTATGATAGCCTAGAACAGGAATTATCCATTCTCATTTTTCTATAGATCTTCTTCGGTAATACGGCACTATCGCAATCGGGGGAGAAGCAGCGGCGGGGGCGGAGCCCCCGGGAGCGTAAAAAATATGCTCCATCAATACATTTCCTGAAAAAGATTCCGAAAAAAGCTCAAAACTTACCCCTGCTGAGGATAATCCTCTTCCGGTACGTACGCCTCTTTCTCAGCCTTCTCAGAAATAATTCCGCTATTCCCGCACGGATCTTCGAGGATAAGCGTGAGCGGGAACGTCCCGGCCTTCACCCGGACAATATCTGCGAGGAGTGCCGCTGCATTCTCCTTCTCCACGTCCGTTCCCCATGTGAGTGCTCCCTTCACGACCGTCTCGATCCGGTCAAGCACACCTTCCACGTTCGACACGAATCCCTGGCACGATGGACCGGGATCGATCCTTACGCCTAGCTCCGGGATCTCGATGGCAGCGCTCATGCTCCGCACAACACGGACCGAGAGATCGTCGACCGTCCCGACTGCCATGCTGTACCGTGCGGGATCGGCCTGTTTGAGGAGCTGGGTATCAACGAATTTGTACCCGCAGGAGGGGCAGACCGCCGAAATAATGAGGATATCAGAAAAATAGGGAATATTTTCCGTCTTATACAGGTATTCGATTTCAGTATTACAACAGGGACACGGACCCGGGACGACTGTCTTGATTTCTGCCTGCACTTATGCTCCACCGATCTTGTCGCGCGAGATCTTCACCGACATAGGGGTCAGCACTACGTAGCGCTGGTCGCCGAGACCGATGATATCGCCGTTGACATCCTTTGCCACTTCTTTTAAGTCCTTGAGCACACGCTCGTAGGAGATCTTGTCCATTTTCAGGCGGGAGATATCCACGATCACGATGTTGCCGGAGTATACCTCGTCCTTGACGCGGGGAGTGTCCTTGAGGTCGGTGATGGTAGCAATCTTTACGAGCAGTGCCGGGGATGATCCCCCATGTTCCTCGTACGATGCGAGGTCAAGTTCCATGTAATCGTCGTCCGAGTTCGCGGAACTCTTGCCAAGAAGGGTGTCTATGATCTTAACCATAAAAAAACTGTATGATGAAACTTATTTAATAGTATCTATTTTGAAGCCGTCTTGGGTGCTTTTATGCAAAAAAAATGGGCAAAACTGCCCGTTTCCCGCACGTGAAAAGAGGAAGGTAACGATCAGATTTCCATGGTCCAGATCTCGTCACCGACGTGATGGAACTTTTTTACCATTTTTCCTGCCGTACTGGCACGCAGATCGGGCGCATCCATGAGAGCAATACCGATCGCAAGCGGCTTACCGTGCCGCTCATCCACGATCTGCACGGGGCTGCCCGCCTTCACGTCATCCGTGCACGAGACAATACCGGGCCGCATGATGTCCGCTCCGTTCACTACGTAGGGGATTGCCCCGGCATCGACTACCACCCGGCGCTCAGGAAATGGTAACTGGACCGCGCCCTTAAGCGTCGGAAAGACCCAGTCGTCTGTGGCCATCAGGAGCGGTTTCTTGCCGACCATGAAGAGTGAGACATTTGCGTTCGTTTCCAGTACCTCGATCATCTCCGCATGGAAGAGGTTTGCCGACGGTCCGATCTGGGCTTCAAGCCGCGTCAGCAATTCCTGTGCCTGGCTCTTGCGGATCGAATGGCGTTTCTTTACGACAATCTTTTTCATCGTTCTGCTTCAATATTCAGAGCGCAGGCCTGAAAAAAATATGCATCCCAAATGCATTTCAGGGCCCGTCCATGCGCACCGGGTATCCGCAGCAATTCGCATTATCCCCGTTCTTCCCCGGCAGCAGGAAACCTTATTGCCCTCAAGGGATCTACGGTATGTTTAAGTAAACCGCTCGCACATATATGTTACTCCAGAGCGATGGTAACAGGGTATTATTATGACCAAAAGGCCGTTGGATATTTTGGATCTGGTGCTGAACCGTCAGCCCGTTATTGTATCTCTCAAAGGCGGGAGAGAAATACGGGGCGTTCTCCAGGGATATGACGTACATATGA
>NZ_JBEKRH010000008.1:0-125569 GCF_049518935.1 Methanoregula sp. | reverse complement strand
ACTTATTGTGGGACTACAGCCGCCGTAACTAATCCTCCAGTTGGATCCACTATTAAAGTGACATCTGCTGCTGGTGGTTACGCTGGAAGAACCGAAGTTACGGTTATTGGTACGTTCAATGATGGAACCAATCAGGTGGTATTAGATACCTATATCTAACTTCAATAACCTTTTTTGCAATTTCCCAATATATCTGATGTATCCAAATCTAAATTGATATTCGATTCTTGGTTTTATATAAGCAATTCTTTCTCGGTCATAATGGAACAAAATTATAAAGCATACCTGTCCTTCTGTGATGTGAACACTCTAAAATTCATTGCAGATTTCTTTGTTCGTCTTATTCTCTCTCAAAAATCCAGGTAATAATATTTATATATGGCCACTTAGTATAACGTCATATTACATTGTGTTGCCTGTCATCGGGCAATTTTAGGTGTTTGAAACAATGGTATTTGCAAAGAAAAATGATGACGGGGTGTCCCCGGTGATTGGTGTGATCTTAATGGTCGCAATCACGGTGATCCTTGCAGCGGTTATCGCCGCGTTCGTCTTTGGTATGGCAGGAAACATCAGTAAAACAAGGGTTGTTGCAGTAACTGTGACGAAACAGGGTTCATCGGGTATTACTTTGACAGATCAGGGTGGTCAGGATCAAGGATCATTAAGTGCAATTAATGCAACCACAAGCCCGAATCCTGCGATAAGTTGTTCTATTAATGGAGACATCGTTACTCCCGCTCTTACGGGAGGAATCTGTCAATATTTGAAACCCCCAGTTGGGTCCACACTCCAATTGATAACCAGTGCTGATGGATATACCGTAAGAACCCAGATCATGGTTGTCGGTACATTCAGTGACGGAACGAATCAGGTATTGTTAAACACATATCTTTAATCCAACACTCCTTTTTTCAGTTTGGAAACGCAAAAGATTCTCTGTTTTAATTGATCGCATGACAGCTTCATCGGCAGCTCTGATCAGGTTTTACCTGATCACCAACATTGATTGTACCCGTATTTATTAGGCCCTCATATTGTAATTTATCACGATATTTCAAGACACATTTCAGTACCGTTGAATGCGAGAGCCCCAGAAAAATGGTATAAATCCGATAAAACTCATAATAAAATTCATCCGGCCGGACTAATTTTGTTATTCCTTATGGGAAAAATACATGGAAATTTTTTCTTCAGAGTACAGAAAATCCTGGTAAACATATAAAAATACCCCGAATAGGAACAGGATAAGAACCCCAATTGGCATGGATACTCCGGCAGGCCCATGCAAGAATAGACCATATTGAGCAACACAGGACGCCAGGTACAGGACTCCCGCCCCTGTAATCCCTGCAATTATATACCGAAGATACTTCCGGGGTAACCGGTTCCAATAACCAAGCGAGCAGATAGTCGTCAGGGTGAATACAACGGTTCCCAATGTCCAGAGAATCACTGATAGTGCGGTCCTCCCCTTATAGACTCCTGCGAGAATAAAATTAATTTCATGGTTTAAGGGGATCAGGGAATTACCCTCCGAGTACATCTGGTACCGGAACACCGAACCCTGTACCCCAAATGCCAGGTTATCCCCGATGACAAAACACTGGAGAGGAAGAATAAGCCAAAAAATGCAGAGAACCACTGCAATAATCCACGTTCGCACATCTGTAATTTATCAAGAAACGGGATAAATTTATTGGTTTTTGAAAATAGCTCAATAAGACTCAGCAATACAAATGCCGGGATTATTCCTGCGTATAGGGAATAATAATCGTGATTTTGCTCTCCCTGATCCGGGACAAGGTTCTGTTACCTTGTCATGAGATAAAAAATGCCAGGTTAAAAATCGATAAAAATGACTAAATAGCACATTCTGATCATTTTTCTTGAAGATTAAACAGACAATTTGATTATTTCATACAAGTTGACGAACCCGGGACAATGATCGCATATCACATCCTGCTCCGGAGAATAGTTTCCGGTAGCGGATCCCATTCCCTGCCATGGCCTTATATCTGATCTCCTCCCCACCTATCCTGTGTGATACCCCATGACCGATAAAAAGAATGAATCCCTCGCAAGCCAGGTCCTCACCCCGGCCGATCTCATCGCATACCAGGATGGCTCCGTGGTCAGCCGCATGCTCGTGTACAAAAAGACCGGCACCATCACGCTCTTTGCCTTTGATGCCGGGGAAGGGCTGTCAGAACATACCGCTCCCTTCGATGCGATCGCTTCCATCATTGACGGGGAAGCAGAGATTACGATCGATAAAACCGCTTATGTGCTCCATGAAGGCCAGATGATCATCATGCCGGCAAAAATCCCCCACGCAGTCCTTGCAGAAAAGCGGTTTAAGATGATCCTGACCATGATCCATGAGTAAAATGCGTGAAACAGGCGTATTGTTGCTTCCCCGGAGGATCATCCGAACAATTCTGCAATAATCTGTTCACGGCTTATTTTCTGGTGCCTGGCAACATCCGTAAGGATCGCATGGAGTGTACCGACACGAAGAGGTTTGTGCCGGGGAATGGTAATGTCATGGTCTCGGCCGTCAACATTCGCAGTAAGACGCTGATGACTGCCGGTCTGGTGGGCCACCCGGTACCCGTACCGTGAAAGGCGACGGGTGAGTTCGTCGCCGTTAATATTTCTTGGCAGCTTCATACCGGCATCAGTTCATCTTTTACCAGGTGAAGCCGTATCACCCGGGGACGATTCTCGCTGGTGAAATGGCAGGAGACAGCATCATGAACCATTTTTTTTAATTCTTCGAACGTATCTGCTTCGGTAAAAATAGAATGGTTAAGCGATCGTGCCTCATATCCTCCTTCCGGAGATTCCTCGACAATGAAAATAATCTCGCTGCTTTCATATATTCCCATAAAACTTCCCTAGGTAGATATATTCTGGACTTGCTCATCAACTTTTCAGTGCACGTAACACGGAGCTAAAAACGTGCTCTCGTCCTTCCGGTCTGCCAGATGATCATCATGCCGGCAAAAATCCCGCACGCGGTCCTTGCAAAAAAGCGGTTTAAGATGATCCTGACCATGATCCATGAATAAAATGCGTGGAGCAGGAGTTGAACCTGCGAACGCCTGCGCGACGGGACCCTAAATCCCGCTCCTTTGACCAGACTCGGATATCCACGCCAGTTTTTATGCGGGAAAAAATAATTGGAAATCTCTCCGGGATATTCCCGCGTATCCGGACTATTTGTCAGGAACTGATAAGAGCATATCGCCGGTCCGGCCCGTATTGAATCCTATTACATATCGACACGGGTCACGACCCCGTGGATCTTGTCCGATGGCAGCTTGTAGAACTGCACAACGGAGGGGGAGAGGCGTTTGAGCGCCCCGAAGATCCGCCAGATCATGTGCGTGGTGATGATATCCTCCATGCCGTAGAAGATCGTCTTCTCATCGATCTCGGCCTCTTTAAGGATATGCCCGATATCGACAATCTCCATGTACCCGAGATAGATCTCGAAGATGGAAAGGCCCGGGGTGATCTCCCGGGTGACGCCCCACGTGACCCCGAACGGCTGTTCCGTCCGTATGATCGAGATGATGATGTTGTCGTCGTAAATAATGTTGTTGGTGAACATGATCCGCTGGATGTACTGGGGCAGCTTCCGGAAATCCCGGGCAAAGAAGAGTGCAGATCCCGAGATCCGGTTTACCGTGGGGTAAATCTCGTTGAATTTCGGGAGGAACTCCTCAAGCGGGACCGGGCTTAATGCATTGGCGAGCTTGCTCTGCCCTTTGACGTAGATGAGAATAATGCAGAGCGGGATAAACGCGATCAACAGCGACACGTACCCGCCGTACGGTATCTTGTGGAAGTTCGAGGCCAGGAAGATGACATTGACCAGCAGCACAACAAACGCGATCAGGCTCTTGAGGATCTCGCCCCTCAGGAGGAAGATCCAGAGGATCATCACGCCGGTGATTGCCATTGTCCCGCTCACCGCAAGGCCATAGGCATGGGTGAGGTTATTGGAAGACCGGAATATGAAAATAACCAGCAGAACGGCGCCGAGGAGCATCCAGTTGACTACATCGATGTAGATCTGTGACCGGAGCTGGGGTGACGTATATTCGATCCGCAGGAGTGGCATGATCCGGGTAGTGATTCCCTGGTATACGATGGAAAATATCCCGGAGATCATTGCCTGTGACGCGATAACCGTAGCGGCGATACTCAGGATCAGGAACGGGATATAGAGAAATGAAAATTCCGAGAAGACCATCTCAAAAAGGACATTCTGGGTTCCGGGATGGGTCATGATGAAGGCACCCTGGCCAAGATAGTTGATGGTGAGGGCGACAAATACGAGATACCATGCACGGATGATCGGTTCGCGGCCGAGATGGCCCATATCGGCATACAGGGCTTCGCCCCCGGTGGCACACAGGATCACGGAAGAGAGAATGAGAAATCCTTCAAGCCCGTTGTGAAGCAGGTAGTTGATCCCGTACATCGGGTTAAGTGAGAGCAGCACACCTGGTGCCGCAGACAGGGCAATGAACCCGGTAGCCGCAAGGGTGATGAACCAGACGACCATCACCGGGCCAAATGCCCATGCAACCTTCTCCGATCCCTTGGCCTGAAGGGCAAAGAGGCCGATGGCGATCAGGGCAGCGAGGGACATCAGGAGAATCTGCGTGGTGTTTTCGAATCCCGGGATGAGGAGGATCCCCTCAACTGCCGACAGGATGCTGATTGCCGGCGTGATTACGCCGTCTCCGATAAAGAGGGAGATGCCGACTATCGCCAGCAGGGAAACAAACGCCACCTGGTTTCCGGATTTCAGGAGGGGAAGGAGGATCTCTTTGAGCACGATTGTCCCGCCTTCACCTTTCTTACCAAGGTGCATGGCAAGGTACGTGTATTCCACCGTTACGAGTGTGGTGAGGGTCCAGATGATCAAAGACAGGATGCCCATGATATTCTGGGGGGTAGGGGGTATCAGGAGAAAGATTGCCGTCAGCGTGTAAATCGGACTGGTACCGATATCGCCAAATACCAGTCCCATCGACTTGACAAGTCCCGGCATGGCAAAATAGTCTTTGAGCATTGCTTCTTTACCTCTCATCAGAAAGATGGATAATGCTTTCTCTTTCAGGCTTGAGTTGCCACTCCTGTTACTGGTTATTCCCCAAGTACCGTAATGTCTGCAGGGATCTGTCGATCCTTGATATACATCCGGTAGCTGGTGATGAGCAGGACAACTATCACCGGCCCGAGCACAAAACCCGCAAGTTTCATGGTCAGGAGGCCCCCGATAATGCCGATGAACATGAGCACCGGGTTGATCCTGACGCGTTTGCCCACGATTACCGGCCTGATGAAGATCTCCGGCAGGCAGGAGACGGCGATATACCCGAGAACAAAGAGGATCAGGACTCCGCGAAGATCGCCAATCGCAAGGGCATATGCGCCGACAAGGAGGAAGGCAACGGATGCTCCCATAACCGGTACCAGCTCGCAGAGAGCGGCCAGGAATGAGTAAAAGACAATATTCCCATAGCCGAGCAGGTAGAAGACCGGAAGTGAGATGAAGAATGTCAGCACCGCTATCGCGATCTGGACAATATAGATCGCATACAGCGTATCGACCGTCACGGATGAAAGCCGGTTTACGTACTGGCTGACTGCGGACGGAAGACGATCCATGATCTTCTTTTTAAGTTCTTCCCCGTGGTAGAGCAGGATGGACAAGGTAAAGAAGAAGATGAATGCTTTGAACGCAATGAAGGTCAGGTCATCGATGAGCGTTGCACGGTAATCGAGGAAGATGGCATTCCCCGTGTTCAGTAAGCTGATAAGGCTTGTTTTTAAGGGAAACCCGAAAATCTCGGGCTGGGTTGAGGCACTGTTAAGCCAGGTGCCGATGGTAGAGAATATCCCGGCGAGAGTCGTGGCATTGGACGAAAGGATGGCAAGCGTACAATAGGCGAATATCCCGGAGGCACAGATCACGCCGGCAGTAACAAGGATTGCCGAGAAGACCGGGCGGACATGCCGCGACAGGTAATGGTGTACCGGCAGGATGACGATGGCAAGGGATGCCCCGAGCAGGACCATGTCCATGATCGACCAGAAGAAGATGATGGCGGCAAGGGTCAGGATGACCATGAGAATAAACGGAAACTGGTCGTTGCGGAACACGTACATATCTGGTTATCTAGTGTTCGGGGCCCGGAATTAAAAGGGTGCCTGTGCAGGAAGTGTGCGGGGGAAAGAAAGAACGATAACAATAACCATATAACATTATCCAGCACGTGGTGATCAGATGAAGCGGATCGAGCATTTTGCCATGATCGCTCACGATATGGGGCTCATCTTCGAGTTCCTCGGCATCGCATCACTGGTACCCTTCCTTGTTCTTATCGTCTTCCACGAATGGAATCTCATCCTGCCCATGGCAACTGTCCCCCTGACCTTCCTTGTCCTGGGATTCCTCATCTCGCAGGTGCCTTACAAGGATCTCGAACCCTCCTTCTCTGCTACCCTTTCTGCCGTTGCGCTCTCCTGGCTTGCGATTGCTTTCATCGGTGCGCTGCCGTTTGTGTTCGGGCTTCACATGACCTACCTCGACAGCATCTTTGAGGCGATGTCCGGGTGGACCGGTACGGCATTTACCATGATCCCTTCCCTGGACCTCGCGCCAAAGACCCTTCTTTTCTGGCGATCGTTCATGCAATGGATCGGAGGGGTCGGGATCATTGTCTTTGGGATCTCGCTCCGCCGCAAGACCCGGGCCTCCCTTTTCCGCATGTACCGGGCCGAAGGCCGGGCAGACGAGCTGGTATCGGCTACCGTCTCCACCAGCCGGAGGGTGTGGATGATCTACCTTGTCCTCACCTTTGCCTTCACCGGCCTTATCATGCTCATTGGCATCCCGTTATGGGATTCGCTTAACCTCGTCATGACAACCATTGCGACCGGCGGGTTTACGCTGCATTCGTCCGGGCTTGCCTATTACAATAATCCTCTTCTGGAGATCCTTCTCATCCCGGTAATGATTGCCGGGGCAGTGCCATTCAAGATTTTTTTCCTGCTCTACCATGGGAAAGTCCGTGACATGTTCCGGGACCATACCGTCAGGATCCTTCTCCTGATCGCGTTCCTGGGATCGCTCATCATCTCAGGCGATCTCTACATCTTTGGGGATATCACCCTCGGATCCGCGTTCAGGCAGGGCACGTTTACGGCAGTCTCCGGGATCTGTACCTGCGGTCTGCAGAATTCTGACATCCACCACTGGGCCACGGTTCCCCTTGCGGTGTTAACGATGATGGTCTTTATCGGGGGAGCGATGGGGAGCACGGCCGGGGGCGTCAAAGTGAACCGGCTGGCACTCGCATACGAGGGTGTGCGGTGGTGGTTCCGGCGGTTCTTTGTCAGCAGCCGTGTGATCGTGCCCCTGCGGCTCGGGGGAAAAACGATCTCCCGGGAGATTTCCGATATTGCGATCTCCAAGAACCTGCTGGTCATCGTGATCTATGTACTGACCATCTTCCTTGCGACCATCGTCACGCTTCACCTCTATATCACGTCATTCAGGCTGGATGAGGTAGTGTTTGAGATCGTCTCGGCGCTGAGCAACTCCGGCATGACGGTTGGTTTCATCGGCCCGGAAAGCCCGGTTCCCATCAAGGCGATCTTCATTGTGCTCATGTGGCTTGGCCGGCTTGAGATCGTTCCCGTCATTATCATTGCCATGGGTATCGGCAAGGAGATCAAGGATGACATAGCGCGCGATGCAGATGCGAATAAACCGGATGGAAGTGAATATCACTGATTCAGGAGTTACCGGTGAATGGTATCTGCCCTGCACCGCACTCCCTTATCTTGGTGTACTGCATATATAGTGAGAACAACGGTGACAGATGGCAGAGATCAGGATAGTCGGCACAGCCCATGTCTCGCAGCACAGTGTGGACGAGGTCAGGACCGCAATTGAAGAATATAAACCCGATATTGTTGCAATAGAACTCGATCCATCGCGTTTTGCCGCCCTCAAAAAACAGGCCCGCGACCCGACCGTCAATGACGTTCTCGAGGTCAAGAATTTCAACTCGCTTCTCGTCCAGTGGCTGCTCGCCTATCTCCAGAGAAAGATCGGGTTCGATGTCGGGGTCGAGCCCGGTGCGGAAATGAAGGCCGCCATTGAGGAAGCGGAGAAGCGGGGAATCCCGATCGCTCTTGTGGACCGGGACATCCGGGTCACGCTCCTGCGGTTCTGGAATTCCCTTGGAATCTTTGAGAAGATCAAGATGGTTTGGGCCCTGATCGTCTCCATTGCCGAAGTAGACAATGGCGAGAAGATCGATATCGAGTCGCTCAAGGATCAGGACGTCATCGACATGGTCATGGAAGAGTTCCGCAAGTTCTCTCCCAACGGTGCCCGGACCCTCATCGATGAACGGGATGCGTTCATTGCCCACCAGCTTATTCTCCTCAAAGTCCAGCGGCCGGAAGGACGTGTACTTGCCGTAGTCGGCGCCGGTCACCGCCAGGGAATCACGAATCATCTTGATAACCCGGCATCGCTCCCTCCCTTTGATTCCCTCACCCGGGAACCAAAATCGTTCCCCTGGGCAAAGATCTTCGGGTTTGTCGTCACCTTCCTCTTTGCCTTCCTGCTTGCCGCGATCGCGTTCTCGGGGGTTGGCTGGAATGTCCTGCTCTACGCGTTCCTCTTCTGGGTGATCATCCATGGCACGCTCGCCGCAGTATTCACGCTCGCAGCAGGCGGGCACCCGTATTCAGCGCTCACCTGCTTCTGCGTGGCATGGATGACCTCGCTCAACCCGATGCTCCACGCCGGCTGGATTGCCGCGTATGTAGAAGCCCGGGTCAGGAAACCGCCACTCACGGATTTCCGGAAGATCTACGAGACCGAGTCGCTTTCCGATATGGCAAAGATACCCCTCTTCAAGGTAGTCTTAGTCGCAGCGCTTGCCAATCTCGGGAGCATCCTTGGAACCATCCTGTACTTCATCTTCGTCTTCCCGCTCCTCAAGATTGATCCCGGGTATGTGATCTCTACCGGTGTCCATAACATGTGGACATGGTTCACCGGGCTGGTCTGATAATGCCCCTTTTTGCCAATCACTTTTTTTAACGCTTGATGTACGCCTGGGTTACCGGTATTTTTCCGGATCTGTTGCGGGCGCACCGGCCGGGACGCGGCCTTTCAGTTCAGCAATCTCCTTGTCAATCCAGTCCTGTACAATCAGTTTCACCTGGTCCCTTGACATGCCCGCCCGGTACCGGAGCCGGATCTCCACTTCCAGCATATCGAGAACCGGCGTGACGATCGTAAAATAGGATGCCGGGCTGGTGAATCCCCCGGCCTGTTCCAGATGCAGCACGACCAGCTCGTTGAGGTGCCCGAGCTCGTCCGTCCGTCCAATAATACCTTCAAGCGTCATACCGGCCGGGACTTCGCCGGTGAATGGATCCGTATGGGAATCTGGTGCGCAGGGATCCTGCGGCATGTTCTCCCGGGAAGTGCGGGTATTGTATTCGTCCATAGCTATCGTTCAATCTCTCTTTTACCGGCAGGATTTTCCCTCTCCCCGATCTGCCGGTATTTGCTAACCGGAACAGCTTCTGCCCGCAGGGATTTATCCTTTTGTATACCGTTACGACCACAAAGGTTTATGCCGTTTGGAGCCATCTCCTTTTTGCCATACGCACCGGCACCAGCGTGATCCTTTTGTCCAGTACTGCCCTGCTTGTTATCGAAGGTCTCTGGTGGACACCGGAGCAGAAACCCAAACGTCCGTCCGTTCTCCTCTTTCTGGAAGGTCTTGAAAGTTATCGTGGTGATTTCAACATCTACTATGCGAACTTCTATGAGAAGACAGGCTTCCGCAGGGCACTTGAGGACGACCTGACCAACACCCGGGAGGACCGGCTCTTCCTGTATGTCGCCGCCCACGGAACGGGAAAGCGGATCGGCGGGCTCAAGGCAAAGACCGGCATGAAACTGCCGGCGATGTTCAAAGCGGTAAAGAGTGCGGCAAACTATTCCAATATCGAAGGCGTCCTGATCGGCTCCTGCAGCGTGGGCAACAATATCGACGACTTCATCTCGACAACGAAGAATTCGCATATTGCCTGGATTTTCGGCTATACCTGCGAGATCGGCTGGATGGCAAGCACGCTCATCGATGTCTCGATCTTCGAGCATCTCATGAAACTCCGGAAGATCGATCTCAAGGACCGGAAAAAGATTCTTGATGCGTTCGTCAAGGCCCTCAAACGGTTCAACGGGGATTATCCTCTCTGCAAGATGAAAGGAAAGAACATCCTTTTGAAGGACGCGATCACGCTCGTTGTCCAGCCACGAAGTCCGGGGTTTAAGGCACAGGACGAGACCCGGTACCTGCTTGAGAAACTCGGATGGGTTCCCGAAGAAAAGAACCGATCGGAAAAATAGGATAAAAAAATCTGTCTTAAAAAAATGCGCAGCTCTTTCTCAGACCGGCCTGACCTTCACTTCCGGCTTGGGCAGGAACGGGATGATGGAGGCTGCGATCTTTGCAATATCCATTGACTGCAACACAACCCGGCCCGGGCCGGTGAGGGTGGTGACAAAGAGCCCCTCGCCGCCAAAGAGCGCAGTGGTGATTCCGCCGGCGAGCGCGATATCGTAGCCAACCGTGAGATCGAACCCGACAACCAGACCGGTCTGGACCTTGATTACTTCACCCGGCAGCAGCGTCATCTCGATGATATCGCCGCAGCAGTGGAGGAAAACCGTGCCCTGCCCGGTCATCCGCTGGAGGATGAAACCCCCGCCGCCGAAAAGTCCGGCCCGGATCTTGTCGATGAAAGCAACGTCGAGTTCCACCCCTTCGTCGCAGCAGAGGAAGGACTCTTTACGGGCGATGAATTCCTTCTGGTCGGCAATCGTCACCGGGAAGATCCTGCCAGGCATGGTGCCGGCAAACGAGACAAATCCTGCCCCGGAACCCGGGGTGAACCGGGTCAGGAAGATGGATTCGCCGGTAACGGCCCGCTTCAGGCCGGAGATGATCCCGCCCTTGAGCTGGCTCTCCATCAGGAAGGACCCCGTCATGTTTACCATGGACCCGGCTTCGGCATAGACGCCCTCTCCCGGGGAGAGGTCGATCTTCACCATCTGCAGGTTATCGCCAACGATCTCGTATTTCATGATATCTTGTACTGGATTTTGGCAGGGGAGATGAAATGTGTTTGGGATTTTCCGGGTGAGAAGAATAAACCCGCTGACTGATGCAGTTTAACCAGGACAGGAATGATGGGGGTCGGAGGGGTCGTACCTTTAATGAGATCGACCCTCGTCCGAACAAATTCCCGTCATAAACCTTCCTCACGCATGCAAGTCCGTGATGAAAGGGAAGGGGGTCACACTCCAAAAGCAGGTCACCCCCATAAGGGGTCATAGGGGTCGCACACTTTGTGACACCGACCCCCCGATTCATTTCCTCTGCACAAAATCTTATCAGAAAACCACACTCTCATGCATGCAGGCCCGTGCAGGGCACGTGGGGAGTCGAGAGGGTCCCACAGGAGTTTCCGTATCTCTTGTGAACTTCGCCCAGACGCGACCCGGAATGCGGAGCGCCGAATCTCCGCGAAGCAGGAAGGCGAACCATCGCATACGATGGGCTATTTTTCACCGATAATAAAAATTTTAATCCTCCGTCAAAACAATCCTTAATACCATAACGCAACCAAACTTGTGCAGATGAACGGGACAAAACTTGCCGGCGGCCCGACCCAGGGCGAGATCATGGCGGTCACGCTTACCAAACTGGGACTGCTTGGTACGGACACCGTCCTTGAGATCGGCTGCGGTACCGGCACGGTCTCGGTCGCTATGGCAAAGACCGCAAAAAAAGTGTATTCGCTTGACAAGCGCCCGGACGCGATCTCGCTTGCAACGGAAACCGCACGGGAAGCAAGGATGCACAATATCGAATTTTTCTGCCTTGACGCGGTGGATTTTCTCAAAGAAGATCACGTGTTCGACTGCGCATTCCTTGGCGGAACGCAGCATATTGCAGAGATCCTCCCGGTACTTGCAAAGAAGGTGAAGCGGACGATCGTTATCAACGCGGTGATGGTGAGCACCCTCGAACGTGCGGTGACTACCCTCAAGGGGCTCGGGATCTTTACTGAAGTCGTACAGGTTCAGGTCTCGCGGTCGTATGACATTGCCGGCAGTATCATGTTCAAACCAATAGATCCTGTCTATATTATTGTTGCACGGGGTGCCGCATGCTCGTAGGACTCGGCCTTGGGCCGGGCAACCCGGAGCTCCTCACGCTCCGGGCGGTCCGGCTCCTGAAGGAAGCGGATGCAGTTTTTGTCCCGGGAAGGATCGCCCACGATCTCGTTGCACCCTACCGGGAACCCGTCATGCTGGACTTTCCGATGACTGATGACGAAGCGAAGATCCGTGAGTGCCTCAAGGCAAATGCAATAAAGATCGCACCTGTTGCGGAAGCGGGTCTTGCAGTTTTTGGTATCCTTGGAGACCCGAACTTCTTCTCCACCTTCTCACGGCTCTGCGATGTCATTGCAAAAACCCATCCCGGTATCGGGTGCCGGACCGAACCCGGGATCAGCTCCATCACCGCATTTGCCGCGGCTGCCGGTGTTTCCCTCAACGAAGGGTTCACGGTTTCTGACGGAACCTTCTCGGACACAAAGATACTCATGAAAGTACGCAGGCCAAAAGAACGGGCTGACCAGCTCCGGTCCGAAGGCTACCGGGAATTCGTGCTGGTCGAACGGATGTTCTTCCCGGATATGAAAGTGTACCGGAATGCCGGTCTGCCGGAGAAAAGTGATTACATGAGCGTGATGTATGCCCGGAAATAATCCTGACAGGGTGATCTGGTTTGTCGGGGCTGGCCCTGGTGACCCGGAACTGATTACGGTAAAAGGAAAAGGTCTGCTCGACCGGGCCGACGTACTGCTCTACGCGGGTTCGCTGGTCAACCCGGCCCTCGTCGCCTCAAGCCCCGCTGCGGAGAAAGTAGACAGTTGGGGCATGCACCTCGAGGATATAATCGCCCTGATGGCAGATCGTGTGCGGCAGGGTAAGACCGTTGTCCGGCTCCACTCTGGTGACCCGGCGCTCTACGGATCCATTGTTGAACAGATAGCCGAACTCCGGAATCTGGACATCATGGTTAAGATCGTCCCGGGAGTTTCATCGGTTTTTGCAGCAGCAGCAGCCTTAACCACGGAGTACACGCCCCGTGGTGTTTCAGAGACCCTGATCATCACCCGCCCTGCAGGAAAGACGCTTGAGAAGGATTACATCGCCGAACTCTCCCGGTACCCTGCCACCATGGCGTTCTTCCTCGGCAGCGGACACTTTGCCGATATAACGGCAAAACTGGCATGTCCGAAAGATACTCCGGCAGCAGTGATCTTCCATGCGTCCTGGCCCGACCAGCAGATCATCACCGGCACCGTTGCTGACATTGCAGAAAAAGCAGAAGACGCCGGTATCACCCGCTCCGCCCTCCTCATTGTCGGCAGATCTGTCCGGGGCATTGATTCCGGTTACCAGCGGTCGCATCTCTACTCATGAACGATACTGTCGTCATCACGTTTCCGTACTCCCGCGGGGAAGCAGAACGCATAGCCGCATTCCTCGGGGCGGATGTAGCGGAATACACGCGGGATATTTTCGCTACGGTCTTCCCGGGACGGAAACGGATCGTTGCGCTGATGTCGATGGGCATCGTCGTGCGGAAGATCGCTCCGCTGCTGGAGGACAAGTGGACAGATCCGGCAGTGGTTGTCGTCAGCCCTGATCTCCGGTACGCGGTACCCCTGCTTGGCGGTCATCATGGGGCAAACGAACTGGCAAAGGAACTGGCCGGGCTCGGAATGCAGCCGGTCATCACTACCGCAACGGAGTCGCGGGGCCGGGATTCTGTCGAGACCCTTGCGGAGCGGACGGGTACTGAGGTACTCAACCGGGACTCCACCCGGCAGGTGAATGCAGCTCTGTTGAACGCCGATGTCCCGGTCCATGCCGTGCAGGGGCCGGCCATCGTGCTCGCCGGCCCTGATGTTTCCATACTCGTGAAAAAAGGGGAATATACGGTCGGTATCGGGTGCCGGAAAGGTGTCAGGTCCGGTGATGTCGTGGATGCAGTTCGTGTTGCCCTGGCAGAAAACGGGATCCCGGAGACGGATGTGCTGGTCTATGCGACAACAACCAAAAAACTGGGCGAGACCGGCCTTGTCGAGGCAGTGGGTGTCCTTTCCGGGAATTTAATATTCCTTGATGATAAAACAATAAACGCACAGACGGGCCTCTCGCCTTCGCGGGCATCCCGGATCGGACTCCTTGGCGTTGCGGAACCCTGTGCCCTTGCAACGGCAAAGAGAAAAGAGCTCGTCATGGGAAAGAAAGTCTACGGGAGCGTAACGGTTGCCATCGCACACTGAAAATACAGGAAGTCTTGCCATTGTCGGTCTTGGGCCGGGCAAACGGGAGTACATGACCGCCCGGGCCCTGAAGGCCATCGCCAGCGCCGAATACGTGCTCGGGCATTCCATGTACCTTGAGCCGCTGGAACCGTTGCTGAACGGCAAGACCGTGATCAGCAGTTCCATGGGAAAAGAGGTGGACCGGGCACAGCAGGCGATCGACCTGGCCAAAACCCATGCGGTTGCCATCGTCTCCGGTGGCGATGCCGGTGTCTATGGCATGGCAAGCATCGTACTTGAGGTGCTCGAGCATGACGGGGCAGAAATCAAAGTCGAGGTAATCCCGGGCATAACAGCGGCAAATGCAGCAGCATCAAGGGTCGGCTCTCCGCTCTCCGGTGATTTTGCCGTGATCAGCCTCTCCGACCTGCTCACGCCGCTGGAGATCATCGAGAAGCGTCTTGACGCAATCTTCTCGCTTGGCATCCCGGTTGTCCTGTACAACCCGAAGAGCCGGGGCAGGCCGCACAACTTTGCGCTGGCCGTTGAGCATGCACGGAAGCACCTCGGGAAAGAAACCCCCATAGGAATCGTAAAAAATGCGCTGCGCGAGCATGAAGAAACGATCATTACGACGCTGGGGGAGATTGAAGAACATATACCTGCCATCGATATGCATACAACAGTGATCATTGGCGGCAGCGAGAGCAGGATCTGGAGGAGGGGAGACGATGTCAAAGGAATCATCACACCACGCGGTTACCACCGGAAATACATATATTGATCCCGGTGCAGACACAAAGGAAGGATACGCGATCTCGCAGAAGTCCCGGGCACTTGCCCGGAAAGCAGTAGGCAACGAGACCCCGGAAGATCGGATCCGCCAGCGCTGCTCAATCGCAGTCGGGGACTTTGCCATGGCAGCACTCATGCGTTTCCGGCACGACCCGGTGCCCGCGGTTCTCGAGGCCCTTTCGCGGGGCGCTCCCGTCATCACGGATATCCGGATGGTCCAGATCGGTATCCAGAAAAAAGGGCATACGAGCGAAGTGCTCTGTGCGCTGGATTATGGTGCAGAGATCGTCCGCGAGCGGGAGATCACGAGGAGTTCGGCCGGGTTCATCGCCCTCAGGGAAAAACTCCCCGGGTCCATTGTCGTTATCGGGAATGCCCCCTCAGCGCTTCTCTCCCTTGCGGAGATGGTGAAAGAAGGCATACAGCCCGCTGCGATCATCGGTGTGCCGGTCGGGTTTGTCAATGCCGCAGAATCCAAGGAGGTTTTGCGGACTCTCACAATCCCTTCCATCTCCACGGAAGGGACCCGGGGCGGGACACCGGTGGCAGTTGCGGCGATCAACGAGTGCATCACCATCTTCATTGAAGGCTGAAAGGATGAGAGACCCGGTCACCGGTTTTGTGTACCCGGATGCGTGGGTGGAGCGCTGCCAGGATCCGTACCGGCTGCATCTCGCAGAGGAAGGTCTCGCGGTTCTCACGGCTTCGGGCACGGTACTCGTCCGGGGCTACACGACCGGGACTACGGCGGCCGCTGCCTGCATGGCCGCGGTCCTCACCACAGACGGCCCGCCGGCCCTCTCGGTCCCCGTCACGCTGCCATGCGGCCTGGTCGTGGACGTGCCGGTCAATGCGGATGGCGGCCGGGCCACGGCCCGGAAGTTTGCCGGCGACTACCCGGACGATGTCACGGCCGGGATTGAGTTCGTGGCAAGCGTTCTCCCCGCAGCGGAAGGGATCCAAATCCGCTTTGGTGAGGGGGTCGGCCGGTTTTCGCGGGATACCCCGCGATACAAAAAGGATGCGCCGGCAGTCAGCCCGCCGGCACTTGCCTGTATTGAGGAATCCGTCCGTGAAGCAATGGAGTCCGCGGGTCTCCCGGGCGTCCGGATCGAGCTCTCTGTTCCTGAAGGCCGGGCTGTGGGAGAGAAGACCCTGAACCCCAGGGTCGGCGTCTTGGGCGGGATCTCAATTCTCGGCAGCACCGGGCTGGTCGAACCCTGGGACGATCACCTCACCGAATCCTCACTCAGCCGGATCAGTGCTGCACGGAGACCGGTCCTTACCACGGGACGGGTCGGGCTCCGGTTTGCCCGGCTCCGGTTCCCTGAAGACGAGGTGATCCTGGTTGGCGGGAAGATCGGTGAATCCCTGGCCGCGGTTAAAGACGAGGCGATCCTCTTCGGCCTGCCGGCCCTCATACTCCGGTTTATCCGTCCCGGGATACTGGAGGGAACCGGTTACGGTACCGTTGAGGAATTGTCAGTATCCCCTGCCTTTGGCCCGATCGTGAAGGAAACACTCGCAGGCTTTGCGAGGACAAATCCCGGGGTAACCGTTATCCTGATCGACCGCGAAGGAACTATCATAGGAGAGCGTGCATGAAGATCATCGGTGTGGGCTGCGGCCCGGGGCTTATGACAGAACAGGCAATAAAGGAACTCCGGAAAGCCCGGAATGTCTACGGCTCGGGCCGGGCGATTGATCTGGCCCGCCCCTACCTTGCCACCCAGGCAAGTGTCAAATCGATTGATGACTTCAAGGCCCTGCATAAGCTTCCCGCAGATGCCGTTGTCTTATCGACCGGTGATCCCATGCTTGCCGGCCTTGGCTATCTTACCGGGGAGGTTATTCCCGGCATCTCTTCGTGCCAGCTGGCCCTCTCCCGGCTCCACATACCCCAGTCCCGGGTAGCGATTGTTGTCGCCCACGGCAGGGGTCATGAAAAGGGGATGCAGGAGACGCTCGATGAGGTGCGGCGGGGGAAGATCGTCTTTCTCCTGGCAGATCCCAAGTTCGACCTTGCAGAATTATACCGGCGTCTTGCCGGCCTCCAGATGCCCTTGCAGCTATCGCTCTGCGAGAACCTGGGATACAAGGATGAGAAGATTACCACGGCCCCGATCCAGTTTCCGCCGGTGAAATCCGCAGACCTGTACTCCGTGGTCATCGGAAATTTCTGATCCCGGGAAGTACCCCCGGGAAGAATGGATTGATATAAGAACGCTTTTTTCCGAAAAGGATCAGACAGTTCTGCCAGGTGCAAACCTCGTTGATAAGGCAACAAAAACGCAATTGCGAGGCGTATTGTCTATAAACGGAATGAACCTTGAGGCACGATAATCTCAAACCGTGCGCCTTTGCCCGGCTCCCCGGTCTCCCGGATCCTGATACCGGTGATTGAAAGAATTTCCCGGGAGAGGAAAAGCCCGAGCCCGGTGTTCTTTCCAAACCCACGATCGAAGATCTTTTCCTTTACGTCCACCGGGATGCCGTAGCCATCATCCTCGCATACGATAAGGTGGTCAGCCCCAGATTCCTGCGCAGAGAACCGCATTGTCGTAATCGTCCCCCCGTGCTGGACTGCATTATCCATCAGATTGTAAAAGACCTTGACAATCAACGGGTCAGCGAACAATTCTGTTTTAGCAGGAATATCATTTTTAACCGTGACATTTCCAAGCCGGGCTTGCTTTGCCGCAGTTTCGATAAGCTTACGGCATTCCTGCCAGACAGGAGCATTGACCCCGATCAACTCGTATTCTTTGGTGAACCGGATCATGGCAGAGATACGTTGTGCAGCGGTTTCGGCTTCCAGTAAATATTTTTTATATGAGGGATCGGACTGCTTCATATCCAGCAGGGCGATGTAACTCTGCAGCACCGTCACCTGATTGTTGATGTCGTGCCGTGTGATACCAGAAAGGAGTTTTAGTTTCCTGTTCGCGAGGCGAAGTGCTTCTTCCGATAGCTTACGCTCGGAGATGTCACGGGTAATTCCCCGCCATCCCATAAATCTCTCCTCTTCATCAAACACCGTGTTCGTGACGACTTCAGTCATCAGGGTACTGCCACCCCGGCAAACCTGTTCGAGGAGGTATGTGGCACTCCCCCGGAAGAAACGACCCGGATTCTGTTCAATACGCTTTGCCATCTGGCACCGTACATTTTTCTCAGATGCCGGTGTGATAAAATCAAAAAGTCGTTTTCCTACAACTTCTTCCGGGGTGAATCCACACTGATGAAGAACGGATGGGCTGACATAGGTAAAGGTCATATCCGCATCCATCTGCCAGACAACATCTTTCATACACTCGGCAAGGAAACGATATCGCCTCTCACTTTCCCGCAGCGCATTTTCAGACCGCTTGCGTTCAGTGATGTCATGCACCGATCCGATCAGGTGTGTACAGGTATTTGCATTATCAAAGATGGGAGCGATACTAACTTCTCCGATCAGCTGCCCACTGGGGTAATTGGAGGTTTCCTCCCAACGAACAATGGCCTTTTCTTCAATGGCCTGCCGGTATTTTTCCAGAACCATGGAGAGGGACGGTTCGGGGATGATCTCGTTCACCTTCATGCCAATCACCTGCCCGGAAGGCAATCCGGTGATCCTGCTAAAGGTCGAGTTGACTGAAGTAAAGCGGTACTGCTCATGAGGTTCGACGGTTAGCTGAAAGATGACGTCTCCGACAGTATTATAGATGGAAGTCAAGCGTTGTTCGTTTTCATGCAGTGCCTGCTCCTCCAGTTTTCGGTCGGTAATATCCTGACCTACCGACTGGTATTCGGTAACCTTTCCGGAAGGATCGAAGATCGCCCGGTCGCTCCACCGCTGCCACCGTATTGTGCCGTCGGGCATGATGATCCGGTGTTCGATGACATCAACCGGGTGGTCTGGCGTTAATGATGCAAAGAACTGTTTCACGCGATCCCGGTCTTCACCAGGAATCCTGGGACGGAACCGGTGTCCGAGGATCTCGTCACTTTTCAGGCCGAAATATCGGCAGTAGGCGTCATTGACAAAGACATGGGTGCTGTCCGGTAAACACCGGGAGATGAATTCGGTCTGGTCCTCAACGACATTCCGGTACCGCTCCTCGCTTTCCTTCAGTGCCTGTTCCCGCAGGGTCAATGCATCAAAACTGGAACGCAGTTCTTCTTCTGCCGCTGTAATCTGCTCATAGGAAGCGTTGAGTTCCTCGTTTTTCTTGAGGAGTTCTTCTTCAACACGCTTGTGTTCGGTGATATCGATAGCAACACCGAGCACAGCCTGCTGGTTGTTGCCGAGCGTAGTAAAGGGGACCTTGGTGGTCTGGAGGATATGCTGTTTTCCGAATGCGTCAATATAGGGTTCCTCCGGAATAAACTTGGTCGTCCCCGTAGTCATGACTTCACGGTCGTCTTCGAGCATGTGCCGGAGTTCGGCCGTGTCCCCGTGGAACCGGGCCTGGGGTTTCCCCACGATCCCGGCGACGGTCGTGTTGTACCCTTCGGCGACCGCCCGGTTTGCGAGGAGATAATTCCCATTCCAGTCCTTTGCAAAGATCATATGGGGCACAAGGTCGATGATCTGCTTGAGCTGGGCAGCGTCACGCTTCAGCGCATCCTCATCTGCCCTGTGCCGTGTAATATCCCGGAAAATTCCCTCGATGCCGGCGATCGTACCGTTTTCGTCACGATAATAATGACTGTATGTTGAGACCCAGAGCGGAGTGCCGTCCCTGCATTTCAGCTGTACCTCGTAGTCCGCAATAGATCCATTTTCAGTAAGGATCCGAAGCAGTTCTTCACGTTTTTCCGGTGAAAAGTAGAATGTCTCTGAGATGGGTTTGTTTAAGATGTCATCAAAGGACTCATAACCCAGCGTCCTGAGGCAGCTCGGGCTTGCCATGATGAGGTTTCCCGCCAGGTCACTCCGGTAGAACATATCCTGGATGTTGTCGATAACACTACGGTATTTTTCCTCACTTTTTCGGAGCTCCAGCTCTTTACGGGTCAGTTCATCTAAATTTGCTCCGAGTTCCTTTTCAGCTGCTGCAATCTGCTCATAGGAGGCATGGATTTCCTCGTTTTTCTTAAGGAGTTCTTCTTCAAAATGCCTCTGGTCGGTGATATCGCGGATGGATTGAATAGCACCTATCAGTGTGCCCTGTGTATTGTAGAGCGGGGTGGCGATAATCCATATCGTTGCCCCCCTGCCATTGTAAAGGAACGGGCTTGTAGTTTCGGCAGTCAGAGTTCGCCCGTCCCTTTTCAGGAGGGGATATTTTGCCTCAAGGTCTGGATCTTCATGGAGGACTAAGTCAATGAGAACCGGTTGTCTTTCATGGTAACCGGGGATCGCGTATTCATAATTCCCTTTTCCCAGTATTTCTGCGGCAGCCACACCGGTCATCTCTTCCATGGAATGATTCCAGGCTATCACCACTCCCTTATTATCAATAGCGAACGTGGCGTCTGGCAGGAAGTTTATGATATCTGCCTGCTCGCGCTCAAGGTCACGGATGCTTGCCTCAGCCAGATGTTTCTGTACTGCCTGGCGGATCTTGTGTTCCAGCTCGGCGAACTGGGCTTTTGGGTCGCCACCTTTCTGGAGATAGAAATCCGCACCGGAGTTGATGGCCTGGATAACCACCTCTTCCCGCCCTCTTCCGGTGAACAGAATAAACGGAATGGTGTTTCCCGACGTTCTTACGGTCTTCAGAAACTCGATACCGTCCATGCCCGGCATCTGGTAATCGGAGACAATGGCATCGTAGATCTTCGAATTTAGCAGGGCAAATGCATCCGGGGCGGACGCGATAGTGTCAACGCTGAACTGCCCGCTTTGCTCAAGAAAGAGTTTGCCTACCTCAAGAAGGCCAGGTTCATCATCGACGTAAAGTATATGATATGTTGGGACCACGTTGTAATTCTCCGGTATTGTTCGAGAATCGTATTATACCTTGCCTTTTTTATGAGGTGATATAATCATTCATGGGAATTGTCTAAAGAAATGCATGCGGAGCTTCGGTTGGTGTATGCTGGAATTAATCCACCAGCATCATCTTACATTCCGGGCAGTACTGCCAGGGTATCGCACTCCAGGATTGAACTTTATCTTTTGTAATCTTGATGTGGCAGCGCTTCATATCTCCGTGGTTATCGGAAATTTCTGATTCCTTGCAGTACCCCAAGGAAGGATGGATTGATATAAGAAAGCTTTTTTCCGATAGGATCAGATAGTTCTGTCAGGAGTATATCTCATGGATAAGGCAACAAAAACCCAAATCAGTATCGTATCATTTGTCATTGGTCTGATCATGCTGTTTATCCCCTATTTGAAAGATTTCGGTTCCGTTGTCCCGGGAATAACCCAGTACTTCAGTCTCATGTTCTACCTTGGGTTGTTGCTGGTCATTATCGGATATTACCTGAAATAATTGTAACAAAACGGCAGCGGTATCTTTTTTGGTGCGGTTGCAGTCACTGTAGGCTCCCGCCGTTGAAATGGAACAGGTCCGGGAGAGAAGCAATAATGCAAAAAATTACTTTTTCTTCTTTGCTTCCGCTTGCGGCTCTTGTGCTGCTGCAATCTTTATCTCGCACTGGCGATCCCCGGAACACATGGTCCGGACAAACCGGGCAGAATAGTTTTTGTTGAGCAGGGGAACGGCAGTGAGGGTGAATGCCATACACTTACGGAACGCCGGATTAACTGGTAGGCCTACACCGGCATTGTGCTCAATGAGCGGGCACCGCTTCATAATGATGACAGAGCGATCGGACGAAACCTCAAGAGCTTCGCCGGAAAAGCCGGGCCCGAAAAGGATCATGAGCACGATGCGCATGGTCCCGGCAAGCTGCTTTGCATTCCCAACCGGCAGGGAGAGATACCGGGCGATCTCAACGGCCGTGCGGGAGAGTTCCATCCAGACCTCCTGCTCGATCTCGTCATATTTCTCTCCCACGAGAGGGCGGAATGCCGCCTCATAGATGGCCGGCAGCCGTGCTGCAAACTCCGCAGCCAGCCGCCACCGGACCTCTTCGGGGATCTCCTTGAGTTCAGTCATTATCCACTTCCCGGTTGCCTTATCGGAATATGGGAAATTGCGTCATATCAATTCTTGGATTGGCACAATCCGGTTACCCTGAGGGGACACACTCCGTTTGTTGAATTGTTTTTGCACTTTCCCCTCAGGAGACAATTTCAAAATACTTCCCGTTCTTCCGAATGAATCCCTCCGATTCCAGTGCCCCAAGAATCTTTGTCACACGCTCTGTGTCTTTTTCACATGCATGAATAATCTGTACAGCAGTCATCCGGTTTTGCGCCACCAGCAACCTGAGTATCTCCCCCCGAATCTTCCGGTCAGATCCTTCAAACGCGGATTGTTTCGTGTAATGGACGCTCCGGCGGTTGGGGTTTGGCACGCTTTTTTTCAGCGAGGTCCCAAGATCCATGAGGGCCCAGTACCATTCCCGGGGATTTTCCCGGTCCAGTGAACGTTCGACAAGGGGAAGGATCTCTTCATCGCTCACCTTGTCCCCGTCCCTGAAGAAAAAGTGAATAAATACCCTGCGGATATTGGTCTCGATAAAGACAACCGGCAGGTTGAAGGCAAACGCAACGACAGAGGAAGCAGTTGCCCTGCCGATGCCCGGGAACGTGGCGAGTGTATCCACATCGCAGGGCAGGCATCCGGCAAAGTCCTCCATCACCCGTACTGCGCATTTCTGCAGGGCGATGGCCCGGCGGTTGTAGCCCAGGCCCTGCCAGACCGGCAGGATGTCGGCGAGGGATGCATGGGAAAGTGCAGGAAAATCCGGGAACCGGGTAATGAATTCCGGGTACTTGAGGGAAACCCGTTCGACCTGCGTCTGCTGGAGCATGATCTCCGAGACAAGGATACGGTAAGGATCTGTGGTCTCACGCCATGCCATCGGTCGCTTATGGTCCCGGTAAAATGCAAGCACCATCTGCCGGAACTCTTCGATCCCAGGAGGGTTTTTGTTGTCGGCAGAATAGCGGGTTTCACCCGGGATGAGATTCTCCTGACGGGAGTTCTTCCGGGAAGGTCTGGACGAGGGTGGTTTGGAAGTCGTACTGTGTGATGTGATAACCCGCATATTAATCGTTCAGGTCAGGGCAAGGAGTAATGGACAAATCCGGCGTGGGAGTTGAACATTTATTGAATGTTAGCTGAAAAATTTTAGCATCAGACGGAATATTTGAGATAATGCTCTGCAAAACCTTTGTACCCGTCCATAACGATCAATCACGTTCTTTTGAACATGCCATCCAGATCCTCTTTTGAGAACCGGATCAGGGTCGGGCGCCCGTGGGGGCAGGTGAACGGATTTTTTGCGAGGCGCAGCTGGTTTGCCACCCGCTGGCACTGCTCCTGTGAACAGACCGTGCCGGCCTTGACCGCACCCCGGCAGGCAATGATCCGGGTGATCCGCTCCCGGTTATCAACCCGCTGCCCGCTCTCCGGGCTAGTCAGGTCGCTGATGATTTCATCAATAAGGCTCAGGTCCTCCGGCTTCCCGAGAAAGACCGGGATGGCGCGGACAAGGAACGAGTCCCTGCCAAAATCCTCTATGATGAAGCCTTCCCGGGAGAGTGCGGGAAGGAGTTCCCGGAGTATTGCGCTCTCCCGTGGCGTGCGGTGAAGGACGACCGGGACGATCAGCTCCTGCAGCAGCTGGTCTTCTTCGCCGTGTGTGCTGACCATCTCATAGAGGATCCTCTCGTGGGCTGCGTGCTGGTCGATCACCACCAGTTCACCGGTATCGGTGGTTGCGAGGATGTAAATTCCTCCGAACTGGCCGATCACCTGCAGGGGCGGAATATGGAGGGTTACCGGAGGAACCCCGGAGCCCAGTTCGGTCTGGCGGAGCTGACGGTCCGTCATGAGATTCCCTGCATGCGTGGGTTCGCTCACGATGCCTGGCTGTATATCAGTAATGCAGTAGTCCCCACTGACGGGATGCGGTACTGCTTTCCTCTCACCAATGATTTCTGCGTTATCTTCCGGCAGAAGTTCCTGTGAGGGTGATCCAGCACCCGGGATGAGATCGGCCTGGAAGAGCGTGGCGTGTATGATATCCCGGATCTCATGCAGGATCTCCGGCTCGCGGGAGATCCGCACCAGTTTTTTGGTAGGGTGGACGTTCACATCCACGAGAGTAGTATCAACAGCAATTGAAAGGAACGCGACCGGAAACCGGTCTTTTGCGAGGAGGGTGCCATAGCCTTCCTTGATGGCATTGACGATTGCAGGAGAAGAAACATATCTCTGGTTGACGGCGATGCGGATGCGGGAGTGATCCTTGCGGGACTGCGCGGGAAGGGAGATGTACCCGTGGATCTGCACAAGCAACGAGGTCGCTATGACCGGGATGAGGCTGCGGGCGAGCTCCGCCCCATAAACCCGGGCGATGGTATCGGGCAGGGTTGCATCCCGGTCGGTGAGCAGGTTTTCCATACCGTTATGATAGAGCCGGAACGCGATAGACGGATGGGCGAGGACGATACCTTCGAGCAGTCCATGGATATGGGCAAGTTCCGTATTCCGGGTTTTCTGGAATTTCTTCCGGGCCGGGGTATTATAGAAGAGATCTTCCACAAGGATGCTGGTACCCTCAGGGGCCCCGACAGTTGTGTTCGTTATAATCCTGCCCCCCGCAATGATGATCTTTGTGCCCGGCCCTGACAGATTTTCCCGCGGTTTCGTGATGAGCGTGATACGGGAGACCGAAGCGATACTTGCCAGCGCCTCCCCCCGGAACCCGAGGGTCAGGACATGGTCGAGATCGGCAATGGAGGCAATCTTGCTCGTGGCATGGGGAGTGAAAGCAAGCCCGGCATCGGCGGGGGACATGCCACTGCCATCATCAATGACCCGGATAGTGGAAATTCCCCCCGGGGATGAAGTGATCTCGATCCGGATGGATCGGGCACCGGCATCGACCGCGTTCTCCACGAGTTCCTTGACAACAGACGCTGGACGCTCAATTACTTCCCCTGCCGCGATCTGGTTGACCGTGGCCTGGTCGAGCACCCGGATTACCGGGGCCTCCTGCTGGCTCATGCCCCTCCTTTGCGGGGTTCAAGCGCCCGTTTCAGTTCTGCGATCTTTGCAAGGGCCTGAATCGGGGTCATCTCATCCGGGTTGATCGACGCCAGGTCATCGAGAACCGGGTGACGGGTGTGATTCATACCGGATGAAGGTTCATCAACGAGAAGGATCTGGGTATACCGCTGGGGTCGGGCTCCCGGCGTTGCCGGCCGATCCATGGTCTCGCCAAGCAGCACTTCAGCCCGGTCAGTCACCTTCTTTGGAATTCCTGCAAGTCGGGCGACATGGATACCATAGCTCTTGTCGGTTGCGCCGGGGATGAGCTTCCGGAGGAAGACCACCTCAGACTGCGTCTCCCTGACTGCGAAATGATAGTTCCTGACCCGTTTCAGGTTCTCTTCCATGGTGATCAGTTCATGGAAATGGGTGGCAAAAAGTGTCTTTGGCCCTGCCGCAGATTTTCCATGCAGGAATTCGAGCACGGCACGTGCGATCGAGCAGCCGTCGACCGTGCTTGTCCCCCTGCCGATCTCGTCGAGGATCACCAGACTCCGCGGTGTGATATTGTTAAGGATGTTTGCCAGTTCCAGCATCTCGACAAAGAACGTGCTCTGGCCGCTCGCCAGGTCGTCGAAGGCCCCGACCCGGGTGAAGACCCGGTCGATGATCCCGATACTTGCGTGCCGTGCCGGGACAAAACTGCCGGCCTGCGCCATGATGCAGGTGAGTGCTGTGGCCCGCATATACGTGGATTTACCGGCCATGTTGGCACCGGTGATAATCAGGATCTGGTTTCCGGTACTGTCCAGTGCCGTATCATTAGGAACAAATCCCCCGGCAACTCCCCGCTCGACCACCGGGTGACGGCCGTCCCGGATCATGATTGCGGTGCTGTCGTTCAACTGCGGGCGCACGTAATCCCGGGTGATCGCAACTTCACCCAGTGCAGCGGCCACGTCAAGGGCGGCAATGCCGGCAGCAATCTCCTGGAATTCCGGGATTCGTTTCTTCAGGATGTCGAGAAGCCCGGTGTAGAGTTCGCGCTCAAGTGCCAGCACGCGTTCATCGGCATTCGTGATGAGCGCTTCCTTTTCCCGCAGGGTCGGGATCGTGAACCGCTCACCCGTCGCCGTGGTTTGTTTACGTTCATACCGCGGAGGCACGAGATGGAGGTTCGGTTTTGTGATATCGATATAATACCCGAAGATCCGGTTATACCCGATCTTCAGGGACCTTATGCCGGTTGACTCCCGCTCGCTTGCCTGGAGCTCTACGATCCAGTCCCTGCCGGAATGGAGCACTCCGCGAATCTCATCGAGTGCCGGGGCATAGCTCTCACGGATGACTCCCCCGTTGCGGGCGATTGCGGGAGGGTCATCCACGAGCGCTGTACGGATGAGATGGATCACATCGGGCAGATCGTGGAGGGAATCACGGGCGTTTTTCACAATCTCCGGGAGATCGGCCGGTTTGTTCCCGGCAAGGGAACCCTTCAGTTCCGGCAGGACTGTAAGGAAATTTGCCAGGGCGACAAGGTCGCGCGGGCCGGCATTCCCGTACGCGATACGGGCAGCGATCCGCTCGATATCGGCACAGGACCGGAGCTGCTCCCGTAAGGAAAGCCGCACCTGGGTTTTTCCTGAAAGAAACCCGACCGCATCGAGCCGCTTGTTGATTGCAGGAATGTCCGTGAGCGGGCGTGTAATGTGCCGGTTCAGGAGCCGGCTGCCCATCGGGGTCATGGTCAGGTCCAGCGAGGAGAAGAGCGTGGCTCCCCGGGTCCCGCCACGAATACTCTCCCGGATTTCAAGGTTGCGCAGCGTAACCGCGTCGAGGGTCATTCCCTGCGAAGAGGACCGGGTAGAGATACTGCTGATATGAGAGAGCGGGTCATGTTGTGTTTCCTGTGCATAGGCAAGTGCTGCCCCGGCTGCTGCAACCGCTGCCGGCATCTCCTCGCAGCCGAACCCTGCAAGCGTTCCGGTAGTAAAGTGGCTGCAGAGCAGCTGGCGGGCCCGTGCCTCATCGAACAACCCGTCGCGGCCGATCGATACGACAACACCGCGATCCCGGATGGTCTGCCGGAAGGGTTCAGGGAATGAAGGGGGGACGAGACATTCGGCCGGGTTGTACCGGGCGATCTCCGACCGGAGGTTTTCAAGCAATGGATCGTGATCGATGGTTGCAATAAAAAACTCACCGGTAGAAATATCCAGCAGCGCAATTCCCCATTCCCGCTGTTTTGCATCGGGACAGACTGCCATAAGATAGGTTGCGGCTGACGAGGGAAGGAGCGTGGAATCGATCACCGTACCGGGGGTGATGACCCGGGCGATCTCCCTCCGGACAATGCCTTTGGCATTTTTTGGATCTTCAACCTGTTCGCAGATCGCCACCTTGTAGCCTTTTCCGATCAGTTTTGCGATATAGCCGTCGGCCGCATGATAGGGGACGCCCGCGAGGGGGATACGGTTGTCGCCGCTCTTCGACCGGGAGGTCAGGACGATCTCGAGTTCCCGTGATATCAGCTCGGCATCGGCATTGAACGTTTCGTAAAAATCCCCGATCCGGAAGAGGAGGATTGTGTCCGGGTACTGCTCCTTGAGTTCGAGGTACTGGCGCATGACCGGAGTGTGGCGGGTGCCAGCTCCTGTCTCATCGATCCCGTTCGATCCGGTTTCCTGTGCCATTGCTGAAGAAAGATCGCTTCCGGACCAATTAATACCGATCTTATCCGGCAGGGAACCTGTCAGGATCTCTCAATAGCCGGCTCAGTACCCCAGGCTTCCAATTACCCGTGACGGTGGGTATAACTGTACCAGAAAATTGGCGGCAAAGATATGAGGAGGGCAATGATACCGGGGACAAGGCAGAGTGAAAAGCCGATCCCGATTACATAGGTTACATCGTCAAGGATGCCGATCGCGGCTGGTATGCCGCTCATGGAGACGAGGATTCCGGTTATGGAGATAAGGATGATACCCACGGCAGCATTCCTGAGATCCTGCAGGCTCGGTGCAACAGAAAGGATGAGGCTGAGTGTAAGGTAGAGATAGAGAAGAAACCATGGGTTGAACCGGATTACAAGATTGATTTCAAACATCCCGACAATACCGGGGATAAGTCCGCCAAGCATGTTTACGGAGTCAAGAGGAAACGGGAACACCGGAAATGTGCATCCCAGGTACTGTGCGAATACCCATGTGCAGAGCGCGAGTACGAGCGGGATACCAAAGATTGGTGCTGTGCTGATAATCACATCGCCAAGAACGGGGATCTTCGGGCGGGCATACGTGACAGAACCTCCGCCTTCAGAGAAAAGAACAACCTTCTGGATCTCAGCCCCGGTGAGGAGGCAACCGAGGATATGGGAGCACTCATGGATCACCACGCCGGGAAACCTGAGGATGTAGTAGAGGCTCCGTATGGGCAGGACCAGCGCCCAGAGGTAATCGAGCATGAGCGAGAGAAGCATCACCACGATTCCCGTTGCGATGATCAGGAGAAAGGAAAGTGCCTGCATACCGGACTGAAACTGGTACAGAGATCTGCTCCTGCATGAGAGATAAGGATCGATGTCCGGGTGAAAAAGGGGAATGGCACTTCTGATAGACTGATATAGTCCCATAACCTATGGACGGGTATGCCCCCGGAAAAACGGTCTTCAGGCACATTGCCGGAGCCCGACATAAAAAACCGGAACCGGCTGGCCTTTGAAAAGAGTCCCTATCTCCTCCAGCATGCGGAAAACCCGGTCGATTGGTACCCGTGGGGCGGGGAAGCCTTTGCACGTGCTTCCCGTGAGGATAAACCGGTTTTCCTCTCTGTCGGGTATGCTACCTGCCACTGGTGCCACGTGATGGCGCACGAATCGTTTGAAGATGAGGATGTGGCAGCCCTGCTTAACCGGGATTTTGTCTGCATCAAAGTGGACCGGGAAGAGCGTCCCGACCTTGACAGCGTATACATGAGTGCCTGCCAGTTGATGACAGGTCAGGGCGGGTGGCCTCTCACGATCATCATGACCCCGGACCGGATTCCATTTTATGCCGCAACCTACCTTCCAAAGGAGCGCAGGGGCCCGGTGCCCGGCCTCCGGGAACTCCTGCCCCGGATCGCTGAAATCTGGCGGGAACAGCGCGATCACGTTCTTTTCTCATCGGGCAGGATTCTTCAGGAACTCAATGCTCAGGAAACGGGAGTACCTTCCCACGAACCGGATGCAGGATTACTGGAAGAGGGTTTTGAGGAACTTGCTGTCCGCTTCGATCCGGATTACGGGGGTTTTGGACATGCCCCGAAATTCCCCACTCCCCATACGCTGCTCTTTCTTCTCCGGTACTGGCACCATACAGGTAAGAAACGCGCACTGGCAATGGTGGAACGCACACTCAGCGCGATCCGGGATGGCGGCATCTGCGACCAGATTGGCGGCGGATTTCACCGGTACTCGACCGATGTACAATGGAGGGTGCCGCATTTTGAGAAGATGCTCTATGACCAGGCCCTGCTCCTGATGGCGTATACCGAAGCCTTCCAGGCAACAGGTAATCCGGCATACCGGGAAACAGCGGACGGGATCATCACGTACGTGCTGCGGGATCTTACCTCGCCGGATGGTGCATTTTACTCGGCCGAGGATGCTGATAGTCCCGGGGGTGAAGGTGCATTCTATCTCTGGTCTGCAGCAGATCTCGTCGATGTGCTCGGCCAGGAAGATGGGGAGTATGCAGCCAGCGTATTCAGTGCAACACGGGCCGGGAATTTTTCCGGGCCCGGCATGGAAACAAGAGCCGGGAAAAATATCCTCTGGAGATCACGTGTGCCCGCAGATCCTTTTCCGGAAGCACGGGTGGCATCCATCAGGGCCCGGCTGTTTACTGCCCGTGAGCAGCGTGCCCGCCCTTTCCGGGACGACAAGGTGCTCGCGGACTGGAACGGACTTTTTATTGCCGCTCTGGCACTGGAAGCCAGGACCTCGGGCAATGCCCGTAACCTTACCGCGGCACAGCGTGCAATGCAGTTCCTTCTCCGGAACCTGCGCACTCCAGAAGGTGCTCTCCTCCACAGGTACCGGGACGGTGAGTCTGCGATTCCGGGATTTGCCGATGATTATGCCTTTGTCATCCTTGCCCTCATAGAGCTCTACGAGAGCAGTTTTGATGATGCGTATCTCGCATCGGCTCTTGAACTGAACCGGTATTTTCTCTCCCACTTCGGCGATCCTCGTCATGGCGGTCTCTTCTCGGTCGCCGATACCTCAGAAGTAACCCTTTTCCGCAAAAAAGAATGGTACGACGGTGCTATTCCTTCCGCAAACTCCGTGGAATTCGGCAACCTGCTCCGGCTCTTCCGGCTGACCGGCGATCCCGCGTATGAATCCCGGGCAACGGCACTCTCCCGGGATGCAGCCCCGGTTGTCCGCCGCTCTCCCTCAGCATATACCGGTTTTTTATCATCCCTGTACTTTACTCTTGGGCCAACAACCGGGATCGTTATTGTCGGTTATTCCGGTGCTGAAGATACCAAAGGGCTGATTGATGCATTCCGTGCACGCTACCTTCCTTTCAATACGGTGCTGTACCGGCCAGCATCCGGAAACAGGCCCGTACTGGACAAGATCGCTCCTTTCACTGCTGCCATGACCCTGCAGGATGGCAAAGCTGCGGCATATGCCTGCTCCGGAAATGCCTGCTCCGCACCCATCACGGATCCGAAAAAACTTGTTGCATTCCTGGAGGGCCATAAACCCTGAAGGAAAAAAATCAGAGATTCTTGAGCGAGACGATATCTTTCACACCGGCAAGCTTCCAGACAAGCGATCGATCCTCTTCAGCAATTTTGACCGGTGCATCCATTGGTGAGTGCCCGAGAGCCGCAAGGATGTTGCAGGACAGGTTTCTCTCAACGATGAGATCAACGAATTTCTCGCGTATGATCTTTTTCTCAATCGAGTCTTCCACTTCCTCAAGATAGCCCTGCAGGGTAACAAACGTGTACGAGGAGAGATCCTTGGTATATTTCTCGATCTCCACTGATGCATAGGGGCTTTTCCGGAAGTGTTCGATCTTCTTGCCGTATTTTGTTGAAAGGAAGTAGAGGAACGAACCGTCGAAGACGTACAGGAACGGGGCGATGTAGGGATATTTCTCCCCCTGGAACGCGATCCGGCAGATGTACCCTTTCTCGATCAGTCTGTCATATTCGGCTTTGTCTGCCCGCGGGATCCTGATAATGTCCATAAATTCTCATTCTGCGTTCCCAATGGGACAAGATAAATCTTTTCAATTATCGCTTATATAAAAAAGAGAGACCCCTACCGTTCAACAAGGTATCCGGCCTGTTTCCACGCGGTCATCCCTCCGAGTACATTTGTAACGTTGTGGTAGTGGTGACGGGCAAGGAGGCTTGCACCAAGACTGCCCTTGTACCCCGCGTCGCAGCAGATAACCACCGGCTCGTCCTCCGGGATCCCGCTGATATACCGGGGCAGTTCACCGATATAGATGTGGAGCGCTCCCCGTATATGGCCGACAGCGCGCCAGTTTTTTATGTCCCGGACGTCGAGCAGGAACGGGGATTCTGTATCGAGCCGGCTTTTGAGTTCCTGCACAGAGCAGGTTGGGATCGTAGCGATCTCCTGTGCATTTTTTGTCCAGGCCGGGAACCCTCCGAGCAGTACGCCTGCAAGATTGTCGTACCCGAGCCGGATGAAGTGACGGAAGACCGGGTCAAGATTCTGGTTGAAATCATCGACAATGACGATCGGGGTTTCGTAGTCAAGGAACCAGCCGGCAAAGGAGGGCAGCCCTTCACGCCAGATAGAGATACTTTCCGGGATGTGACCGGCGCCAAATGAGGTCGGTGCCCGGATGTCCACGATCTGGCACCCTTCTTTACGGATTTTATTCACTTCATTGATGCTGATATAACCCGGGAATATCTCACGGGGTAACAGCGGCGCCCCCTCCAGATTATACTGCTCCATCTTCCGGAAATACGGGGGAACATACGGGGACTCATCTTTTCTCGAAGCAACAAATACATCGCGCCCTTTTTGCAGGAACGGATTGGTCTGCTTCTCGTAACCCACGGTGGAGAACGGGTGATCTGCGATATCCCCGCCGCACACGGATCCCGCCCCATGCGCAGGAGATACGATGACACCATCCCCAAGCGGGAGGATCTTTTCCGTGATGGAATCAAAGATCTTCCCTGCCATCTCGGCCTTCCGATCGATGCCATAGAAATCCGTGCGGGCAATATCCCCGGCAAAAAGTGTATCCCCGCAAAAGACCATGAACGGATTACCGGAGACTTCCCTGTCCCGCAGAATAATGGAGATGCTCTCTTCCGTATGCCCCGGGGTTTCCCGGATTTCAAGTTCCAGTGTGCCGATGGTGAACAGGTCCCCCTCCTTTACCGGAGAACCGTACGCAAATGCTGTATGAGCCCCATGGAAGATCTCCGCACCGGTTCTCGCTTTCAGTTCCAGGGAACCGATCACGTAATCCTCGTTCCGGTGGGTCTCGAAGATATGCGTGATGGTCATGTTGTTCCTGCGGGCGATTCCGGTATACACTTCGCAATCCCTGCGTGGATCGATCACCGCAGCCCGGCTGCCGGATCCAACCATGTACGAGTTATGGGCAAGACCTTCGGCAACTATTCGTTCGAACAACATTGGCAGAACACCTCTACCGTGGACTTTCACGGGCTCTCGTAAATACGTTGTGTTATATGAGAAGATGATCCGATCTTTGAGCCAGATTATTGAACATAGGGATAATTGAAGAGAACAGGTTTCGTGTTTCCCCGTTCGCGGTGGTAACGTATGACTGCACAAATGTCCTTGAGGTTGACCGGGACATATCCGACAACCTCTGAACTGACATTGATTCTGTGGTTGTCAAAACTGATGAACGGGAAGTGGCGGAGATCGTTGTTATGGTGGTGACCATGGATCACCCAACCGTCAAACGACGAAGGCGCATCAGCGGGATCATGAACAAGGAGAAATTGTTCCCCGTCAAAATCGATCGTACGGGAGAAGACCGCCCCCTCTTCCTGCTCATCATGGTTGCCGGTAATGAACATGATCTTGCCGTTCAGTTGTCCGGCATAACTCCAATATGGCAGGGCATCCCGGCCGTAGCTCAGATCTCCCACGTGATACACCTGCGTGTTACGGTTCACCACGGAATTCCAGTTGCCGATGAGCACCCGGTCCATCTCTGCTACATCCGTGAACAGGAACGGGCGTGAGCAGTAACGGATAATATTGGCATGGCCAAGGTGAAGATCTGCGATCAGGAAGATATCATCAGATTCGGCCGGGGCATGCAGATCTCTTTCAAATCCTGCATTTTTCCGGAATGCGGCAAAGGTATTCTGCCAGCCGGGGCCGTCGTGGAGGAGATCATCATAGATCCAGCGTTTACCGGAAAGATCGTATTCTGCAAGGATCTCCTCGCCATGCATGACCGTGATCCGAAGTCCGGCCTCATCGAGCAGGGGGGGCTCAAAATCCGGTTGCCTGACCGGGAAGAACCGATCGAGCCAGTGCCGAAAGCGTGCAATTATTGAACGAGATCCGTCCTGCGGTGTTCTCCCGGGCCGGGCCTTTCCGGTGATTGCCAAGAAGACAGTCGAGGCTCTCCTGAGATCCAGCCGGTTGGCTATCGTAACGTGGAACCATTTCTGTTCAGGTTCGGCATCCCATGCATTAAGGCTCTGGCAGAGCGGGAGGAGCGCCGTTGCAAGATTGGCCGAGAGGGACTTCAGCGCATCGGATGGCCGGACCGCAATGGCAATTACCCCCCCGTGCAGGCCTTCCCGTTTCTCAAAGCCGTCCAGCAGGAACAGGACGGGATCATACAACGAAGCTACACGTTCAATGGCATCAAGGAGCTGCTCGTGGTGAATCCCCTCATTAAGGATAAGCGGGCCAAAAAGCGTAACATGCGGGTGAGGCTCCAGGAACTGCTCAATGCCGAACGACCCGGCCAGGGAGTAGATCAGCTGTTTGACCCTCCACCTGGTCCTGCCAAGCCGGATCTCAACAAGATAGGTGTCTTCCATAAAGAGCGGTGTCAGTGATAACTGGGTTAGAGGCAGCGTACATCTTTTATCTGATCAACCCTTCCTCCATGGAAAGGCCGATCCTCCGGACCGGATCGTTGCGGATTATTTTTTTTCATGGGCCAGACCAAACAGCATGATCATGCCAACCAGAAGGGTGGCAACCCCGGCAATCGCAAGGATAATACCTATCCAGGGAGGAAGCCGGGATGCAAAGATGAGACCTGCGGCAATCAGGAGCCCACCAATCAGCATTGTCATCACAGGTCCCATTACCGGTTCTGCCATCAGAGTATCTCCATGTCGTATCTGATAAGTAATCACCGGTCATATATACAGATTCTCTTTTCACTATCCCCCAAACGGGAAAACAGGCTTACCGCTATCAATACGCTCATAGGGTTACAACCAAAATATGATAGACAGTCATGAATACAACCCGCCAACCGGCTAAAATACTTCTTTTTGATATGGACAATACGCTCTTCGACCTTGTCGGGGCACAGATCGCATCCTGCCATAAAGTTGTACAGTATCTCGGTCAGGATGACGGGGACGACCTGTTCTCCTATTTTCTCAAACCATTCCATGGCTTTGAGTCCCATGAGAATATCCGGCAGTATATGCAGGAACGGGATATCCCGGTTGACGGGAACTTTACCGTTGCATGTCATCTCTACGAGAACGAAAAACTCGCGCACATTACTCCCTATCCCGGTGTTACTGACACCCTACGGGCATTACGTGATCTGGATTACCCGATGTGCATCGTGACTGACGCCCATTCCCGCGATGCCACCCTTCGTATGGAAAAAGCCGGATTGTTGCCATTTTTCTGTGGCATGGTTTCATGGGATCTGGCCGGGGCAAAAAAGCCGTCTCCCGAGCCGTTTCTTGTGGCACTCGATATGATGCAGGCCGGGCCGGGAGATACCCTCATCATCGGTGACAGCCCGCGCCGGGATATTGAGCCCTGCACAAAGCTCGGGATACGCACTGTGTACGCACGATACGGGGACCGTTTCTCGTCAACCCGTGATTTTAAGGAGGCTGATTTTATCATCGATGCGATGGAAGAGCTTCCCGCAATTCTTGACAACCTTTGAATGCCATTGCCTGCGAACCTCCCGGCCCACATAATCGGGCGCGATTGTGATTTTTCTCTGAAAAACTATGGATTATGTGGTTTTCTCTTATGTTCTGACCGAAACTTAAAAAATAAAACGAATGTAATAACAGCTATGTTTGTTCCGTCCAAGATCTTTTTCACCAAAGGTGTTGGTGTCCATAAAGATCGTCTTGCTTCGTTTGAGCTTGCATTGAGAAAGGCGGGAATCGAGAAATGTAACCTGGTCTATGTCTCCAGTATATTTCCCCCCAACTGCCGGCAGATCTCCCGGGCCGAAGGGCTCAGGCAGCTCCAGCCGGGCGGCATCACCTATTGTGTCATGGCACGGAATGATACCAATGAACCCAACCGGCTTGCCTCCTCGGCAATCGGTCTTGCCCTTCCCAGTGTTCCCGAAGAATACGGGTACCTTTCCGAACACCATGCGTACGGTGAGACAGAGAAGAAAACCGGTGAATATGCAGAAGATCTCGCGGCCACCATGCTCGCCACTACCCTTGGTATCGAATTCGATGTGAATGCTGCATGGTCGGAGCGGGAACAGACCTACAAGGCAAGTGGCAAGATCATCAAGACCAAGAACATCTGCCAGTCAGCAGAGGGCGACAAGAACGGCCTCTGGACTACGACAATCGCGGTCGCGGTCTTCCTTTGAAAAACTCATTTTTCTGATGCAGAACTTGTCCTGCATTCCCGGAATTATCAATACACGCTGATAAAAAAGGTTTTTATTCAAGCTTCCGTGCCCGCGCAATCTCCCGGATTTTCTCCGCCAGCGCCCGCACTGCCTCCCGCGCCGGGCTCCCGGCCGGGATCAGGGAGACCGGCGTAGCAGCAAGATCCGCCTTCTCAATGGCCGGGTCATCAGGGATTATTGCAAGAGGAGATTCATCCCCAATGTCGATGGGGGCTGCGCCGGTCTTGTACTGGTTGAAGATCACGTGGATCTTCTCTTTTGGGAGACCCATCTGGGTGGCGATCTCGCGGATGCGGGCGATAGTCCGTAGCCCCCGTGCCCCGGGATCGCTGACGATCAGGAGCATATCGGGAGTCCCGATGGTACCCCGGCTGATATGCTCCATGCCCGCCTCCGAGTCGATGATGATGAAATGGTACTCACGTTCGAGCTGTACCATACACTCAGAGAGCAGATCATTGGCAAAGCAGTAGCATCCGCTGCCCTCAGGCCGGCCCATTGCCACGAGATCGAATCCTTCGGCTTCCACAAGCGCCTGCCGGAACCGGAACCGCACATAATCGTGCCGGTTCATACCGGGCGGTATGTTGCGGGAGAATGCCTCCTCCCGCATGCTCCCGAGGGTCTCGTTGACCGTAACGCCAAGCGCTTCGTGGAGGTTCGCGTTCGGGTCGGCATCTACGGCAAGCACCGGCGTATCGCCAAGTTCGATGAAGGACCTGACAAGAAGCGAGCTGAGCGTTGTCTTGCCGGTCCCGCCTTTACCGGAGATGGCAATCGTGAATGGATGTACTGGCATGGTGATCACGTGGTTTGTAGCGCTGGGACGTGGAATATGCTGGTGATTCTGGTTTTTGATCGCATCAGCTCCCCTGTTTCCGGATGCGGTGCGATATCTCCGCAGCGGCGCCCATGATGGCAAGGGAACCTGCCCGGTCGGCAAACCGGATGCCGCAGCTCGGGGTAATCAGGGACTGGGCATCGAAGAGTTTTTCCGGCATCCGTGCGGTGAGCTGGGTCCGGATTGCGAGATACTTTTCGTATAACGAATTTGTAGTCTCCGTAGAGAAGAGCTTGAAATCGGCAGGAACAATGCCCCAGGCAACTACACCGCCGTGCTCCATGAACCCGATAATCGAGTCCGAATAGAGAAGGAATTCCTTTGCCGTTGTGTAGGCATCCATCGAGATAACTGCGGGATTAAGACCGATGACGAACTCCCAGTCCGTGTTGGAACAGCAGTGGATGCCGAGACCGCCTTCAACCATGGATGAGATGTCTTCCCACCCGGCCCGGACGGTCTCGCGATCGACCGGTACGACCGAGGAGCCCAGAGATGCAAAATATGGTTCGTTCAGGACAATGAGGGTCTCATTAATGCCCGTATGCTCCCGGAGTGCCTGCTCGCACCATCGCGCTTTCAGGGCGATCATCTTGGAGAGCACATCGGCAAGCTGCGCATCATAGTAGATCGGCCGCTTGCCCGCGTCCACGACCTGCATGCCGAACGTGACGGGCCCGGTCACCTGGCATTTCAGTACCTGCACCTTGGGCATGTGCCGGGTTATCATCTCGATAAATGCGGAAGCGTATTCCTTGTGGAGGCCGTACGCAGAAAAATTGCCTTCCACATAATCCATGTACACCTTCTCCATCGCCGCGGTCTGGTCCCGTGTACTGTCAAACAGAAGACGATCCTCACGGATCATGCGGCCCGGGAGCTGTTCCGAGTCATTGAAGACAATACTCTCAAGCTGGCTCCGGTCAGGGAGTGTCGGGACATAAGGGAATTCCGGGAAGATCGAGAGGACATCATCGCAGGCCTGTTTCGGATCGGTGTGCGGCAGGGCGCCGACACCGGTCGCGAGTGAGTGGGGGGACGGGATCATCTTTGCCATGGCACTCACTCCTTTCTGATCCGGCAGCTGTCAAGCATCTTCTGCACGCCCGGGAAGAGGGCGAGATCCGTGTGCGGCAGGAAGGTGCTCGATGTATATTCGTCCATAAACGAACTCTCTGCATTCAGCTCGATATAGGCAATCTTGTAGGCAATTTCGTCGAGTGTCTTCCTGGCCCGGCGGTTGATCAGGGCAATGTTTGCGCCGGCCACTGCGCCATTCCCGATATTCTTTATCTGGTCAAGCGGGATCTCCGGGATAAGGCCGATGGTCGTGGCGTTTTCTTTATCCAGGTAATTGCCGAATGCACCGGCAAAATAGATGGTCGAGATCTCGTGGCGCGAGACACCGGCTTCCTTCATCAGGGTGATGCACGCAGCATGAATCGATGCCTTGCTCATGATGAGGTTCTTGATATCGTTTTCCGTGATTACGATGTCCTTATTGATCTCGGTCTCTTTTGCCCATGCGATGACGTATTCCGGGAAGTGGGAGTTGTGCCGGATCCGGGGATTGGTGATCTCCGTATTGATCCGGCCGGTGCGGTCGATAACGCAGGACGAGAGAAGCCCGGCGAGCAGGTCGATGAGACCCGAACCACAGATGCCGCGGGGTTTTATCCCGTTGATAGTGGAGTATTTCGGATCAAGGGTTTCAGGATCGATCGTAATTTTCTCTATGGCCCCCGGGTTTGCCCGCATACCATAGAGTACTTCACCACCTTCCAGTGCCGGCCCGGCAGCACCGGCGCAGGAGAACATCCACTCCCTGTTGCCCAGCACCACTTCGAAGTTTGTACCAATATCGACAAGGAGCGATATCTCTTCCCGTTCGCTCATGCCGCAGGCAAGGATATCGGCGATGATGTCGCCGCCGATGAAATCACTGACCGCCGGGAAGACAAAGACGCCCCCGTTTGGGTTACAGGTGATGCCGATCCGGCCGGCAGCAACCGAGAGGGCCCTCCGGACGACCGGGACATAGGGCTCGGCAATCATGTACGCCGGGTCAATGCCAAGGAGCATATGGGTCATCACCGTGTTGCCGGCCACGACTACTTCATAAATGTCCTCCCGGTCGATTCCTGCGGAGTTGGCTGCGGTGGTCAGCGCCTGGTTGATACTCTCGGATGCAAGTGCCTGAAGTTTCGTAAGACCATTTTTCCGGGCAAAATTCACCCGCGCAAGGATATCTTCCCCGCAGCTGATCTGCTTGTTGTAATTCGAGGCAACGCAGACAACTGTTCCGGTGACAAGATCCCAGAGGTATACGACAATCGTTGTCGACCCGAGGTCAACTGCCGCCCCGTATATGCGTTTTGCCGTGTCATTCTCCTGCAGGTCGAGAAGACGGTACCCGCCGGGCACAAGGCCGATGGTACCGGTCACCTTCCATTCACTGTGTCGGAGAATGCCGGGAATCTCCCGGAGCACTTCAAGGGGTGCATACATTTTCTCGGCAACCGGACCCCCGGCCTTCTGGATACCCCAGAGCAGTCGCGAGAGATCCGGTGATGGATCACTGAGGCTTGGGGGCTGGAGTTCGACATAATATTTTTTTACGGATGGCCGGAAATCGATTTTATTCTCGAGACCTTCGATAAGAATCTTCTGTTCCTGGATCAGCGTGTACTCAGGGATGATCACGTGGATGTCGCCCTGCACCGTAGTTTCACATGCCAGGCAGGCGCCTTTATCGAGTTCTTCCTGCGTGAAGAACCGGCCGTATTTCTGCCGATCGAACTCCGTTTTCCCGGACTGGATAAAAACCACGCACTTGCCGCATTTCCCCTGTCCGCCACAGATCACGTTTATGTTCAGCCCGGCCCGCTGGGCAGCATCAAGAATTGTTGTTCCCCCTTCTACCTCGATCTTGCGGTAGCTGGGAAGAAAAGTTACGGTTCGCATCGGTTATTTCCACTCCTCGTGCAGGTATTCCCCGATCTCGGCAGCATCGCGGGGACCCACCATGACTTTCCACCCGGTCGCTTCCTCAATTCTCCCGGAGAGCGGTGAAGCATAGCCGGGAATGATCAGTTTCCGGTGCGAGACTTCTTCCTCAACACCGAATTTCCTGATAGAGTCCCTGACCAGCATCTCGCTCAGTTTTCCGGCAGCCACCGCTGTCAGTACTGAAAGACCTTCGGTATCCACGATCAGCATGTAGCAGGGGATACGGGAGGACTCAAGATAACCCTGGAGCGTGAAGAAGGTCAGCGAGAAGTTTACGGTCATCAGTACCGGTGCATTTTTGTCAGGAGAACCGACCCGGTACAGCCCCGGGTTCATCTGGATCGGTTTCTGGGGGTCCGTGTAGATATTCTGCCGGAGAGTCAGGGCCGCTTTGGTCGGGCCGGATGTGAGCGGGGTGGTGATGATCACCGAGGCATATTTCACAATACCAAGGGCGGTGGCTGCATCCTGCTGGACGGTCTTTGCTGCATCAAGATAGACCGGGTACCCGAGATCCGGTATGGTACGGGTGATCGCCAGCTGCCGTATCGCAGTGGATCTGATAATGAAATCTCCAAGAGTGACCGGTGCAAGGTCCATGACAAGATTCTGTCTGCCTTCCCCGTTGCAGGCTTTTGCAAGGTTCACGAGTCCTTCAAGACTGTCGGACCTGATGACCAGTGGGCAGCCATGTTGCTTTGCAAGGGCACACATCTCCCGGAAATTCGTTCCTGTTGCAGCATGCAGGAGCGGGCGGTACGAACCACAATGAACGAGGGCCGCAGCAAATGATGCAGGGCTCTCCGCGATCAGGACCAGAGGGAGATCGGCGGCATCCTCAACCGCTTTAACTGCCAGGGCAAAGGCCTCTGCCGAGGCGCTGGTATTCTCAATAGCGATACCATTGAACCGGAGGTCAGAACCCACCCGGGTGAATGTCTCATCCCGCACCCTTACGGTTGCCGCGGTGATCTCGTCTGCAGTCTGCGTGTCGGATACTTTGAAGAGGATGCCCGGCGGGTGGTAGAAGGTCTTCTCATGCCGGTACAGCACGAACTCTTCACCCACAGCAAAAGAACGCTCCCCGACACCGATTTTCACGAGCCGGATTGGCGGGCGGGTTGTGGCCCCGAGCACGGCTTTTGCCTCCTCATCCAGGTACGGGCAGAGATCCACATCCGCTTTCCCTCCGGCCAGTTTCATGGCAAACGTGAGGCAGGTCGGATCCCCGCATTCCTTGCAGTTCTTCTTGGGCAGAAGCTTGTAGATATCGAGGGCCTTGAGCGCCATCTCATGCCACCTCCGGGACAGGAGTCCTCTTTTTGAGATCGGCAAATGCCTGCTTCAGGAGAGGGATAGTCTTCGGGTGCCTGACACAGATAATCTCGGCTCCTGCTGCCGCTGCGGCAATTCCCGTGGTGAATTCCCACTGGACTGCCATCTCGTCCTGCACTGCAGGCTCTGCTTCCCGGACTTCCTTGATAGTGAGGGAATCGATTGCCGAGCAGATCATCGGCATCGCAAGATCGGTGTCACCTTTGAGAGCAGAGAACCGGATCCTCTCCATTGCTGAGAATGAGTACTCGAACCCGTACCCGAGCGTCCCGGTATAAGGATCGATAAGGATGCGGTCCCGGGGGACGCCAATCTCCCGCAGGAGGATGTTAAGTTGTTTTGCCAGGTTGATATCGATGGGTGACTGGGCGATGATCGAATGATTGTAGGCGAGAACGGCAGCGGCAATGCTGCGGTACCGGCCTGCTTCAGCAGTGCCAAGGAGCAGTTTCTCGCCCTGTGCAGTCTCGCCGCATTTCTGGAAAACTTCGCTGTCGATCTTCGGCTCATTGCTCCCCTCGATAATCAGGGGAAGGCTCGATGCCGAGAGTACGGTCTCCACTGTTTTTCCCACGGAAGCTATATCTGAGAAGTTGCGCTGCCGGGTGCTGGTCAGGTACAGCCGGATAAGATCCGCACCGTATGTGGCATCCGCAGTTCTGGTCCATTCCCCGACATTATTGATAAGATCCCCGCAGTAGTTTTTGATGATAGGCGACCAGAAGACCGGGTTGTCACAGACCTCGAACGCAATCAGCGGGGCGGGGGAAGTATTCTCCTTCTCCAGGAACGGGAGCGTTGTCCCGCCCCCCATCTTGTAGGAAATTCTCCGTGTCCCGCCATCAGCTTTTGTAGCTCCGAGCACCAGGTCACCGATTGTTGATGTCCAGCCGAAATTTACATCGAATACCATGGTACACCATCACACCAGGGGTTTCATGGCCAGTGCCGGATGCCCGACACGTTCCAGGAATACCATGAGGTCTTCGATAGTCGTTGCCGTAGTTTCATCCCCGATCTTCTCAAAAAACCCGGTAAGTCCCCGTTCGGCAAGTTTTGGTTCCAGCCGGGCCTTCAGTTCATCCTTGATCTGCGAGGGCATCCAGACCAGGCGCTCGATCCCGCCATCCCCCTGGAGGAACTTATCGGACAGGATATAATTTTTTGAAATCCCGGCAAAGCCCGGTGTCTGGGCTCCCCCGCCAATCGTTCCGGCGAGTGTGGAGAACGTCATTCCGGAGGGGGTTATTCCCTTGAATTCCCGGTTCACGACCATGATGCCGTTTACTTCCGGCAGCATAAGGGCGATTGCCTCGAAACAGCCGCAGCAGGTCATCGGGACTTCCATTACGCTGTAGAGCGAACAGCGCTCGATCTCGCCGTGGCTTGCTTTCTTCACGAACCGGTTGATCCCTTCATATTCTCCGGTCTGGGCGTTGATCACGGCACCTTTCTCTACGGGCTGGTTTGCACCGGACGGGGACATTTCGTAGGCGATCTTCCCGTCAAGCCAGCTGATCGCACCGCAGAGGGCAAGGCGTTCCGGGGTAATGATACAGACATGGTTCGGGGCAAATGTCTGGCAGAGCGTACAGGAGTAATACAGGTTCACGTCGCTATCGTGCATACCCTTGATCCGGGCATCCCTCTCATCGTATACCTGATCAGCTGTTTTTTTGGCTTCGAGCACCTTGGCTGCATCTGTGATGAGTGTAACGGACACCGCATCGAGAAGGTTCGGGAAATCCATCCTGAATTTGCTTGCAAGGAGTTTGCCGATATGCTCGATCTTCACTCCCTTGGCAACGGCTTCCTTGGAAAGCCTCACCCATATCAGGTCCCGCTGGGCCACGTGCCACGAACCTTCGCCATAATTAACAAAGTTGTGGATCCGCCGTTCGAGCACCGGCTCGTAATCCTTCTTCATGGTTTTACCGGCTACTTCGATGATGATCCCGAGCGGATTGGCCGATCCCTCTTTCATTGCATCGATTTCCGGCCCGATTACGGTAACCTGACCATCCGTGATCTCCCCGGGAGATCGCATGCGAAGGAGTTCAAATGCCGGCGACCGGCCGCCGCCGAACTCCACGTACATCTCTTCCTTTCGTATACTCTTGCCTTCGAATGCCGGGGAACAACCCATCGGAATCGGGATCGCAGTCACGTTGACTTTGATGCCTTTCTGCTCCATGCCCAGCCGGACCACATCTTCCGGGGTTGCGGAGATCCATGTTCCTCCCTCGTATTCCCCCAAAGACAGGATGGGGAATCCGAGTACCCGCATGCCATCTACAAGTGCGATCTCTTCATCGGTCAGTCCCGGGAAAACAATAACGATCGCTTTTGCCCGCTCTGCTGCATAGGTAAGAAGCCGTTGGGTGTCTCCGGGAGTGACACCTCCGAACATCATCGCAACCCTTGCAATGATGTCAACAAAATGGATCCCGTGGAATGGTGTCGATCCGAGGGGAATGAGCCGGTATTCGAGACCGAGTTTCACCCCGGCTCCGGATAACCTGGGAATCACTGGTCCGGCAAGGAATGTCAGCATGTACTTTTCCTGCAGTTCCCGGCAGACTGCGGCAGCACTCCCGGCACTCCGGGGTGTACCTACGACAAGTGCCAGGCCAAGAATGCTGCCATCAACAAGGGAATATCCCAGCTTACGGATCACCGTGTCGCTGATGAATCCTGTATACGGGTCCGGTTCTTTTCCGGAAACTGCTGTGCTTTCTGCGAGCAGGCATTCGGAAGCAACTATGGGATTATTGCCGGTCTTTGCAAAAACATCGGCTGCTGCCTGCCTGTCATGTACTGCCGTACCCGTAAGCGCAAAAGAAATCGGGAGGTGGTATGCAGTCTCCTCGTAGGAAAAAGGCTTCTGTATGGTTGTGATCCTTTCTTTCAGCAGGGTTTCGCCATGTTTTTTGGCCAATTCCACGTCGGTCATTATCCGGTTTCCTCTGATCATGGGTTACCCGGTAAGATAGATATAGTTTCGTTACCGGGTAATTTTCAATCGCCCCGGAAAAGGCATAATTTCAGAAAAAATCCCCATTCATGACAAAGATATATATTCCTTATAAATGATAATATTTTAAAAGAGGCTGAAATTATGGGGATTTTTCGGAGTTACAAAATTCTTTCATTCATTGCCCTGGTTATTGCCGTGCTCTGGTGTTTTTCCCCTGTACTTGCGGACAATACCAGTGTCTCGATTGCATATCGCGGACCAGGCGGGAATTATATCGGGGATACAATAATCTTTGACGGGTACAATTCGGTGAGCAACACGACGGTCCTCCAACTGACCGGCCCGGGCCTTCCCGCCGGGGGTGTCCCGGTGTATGACCTCAACGGTCCGGCTGGGAGCGGAAACCCGGTTGGAGTGAATTCAGATGGCTCCTGGAGGTTTGTCTGGTATACAGGCAATATCAATGGAGTTGAGAAGATGCAGACTGCACGGTATTACATTACTGCGTTTGATCTCAGCAATCCTTCTAAGACTGCCACTACATCTATCATGATGGAAAAACCTGAATTCTATGTTGTCCCGACACCGAACCCGGTTGAGACCGGAGCTTACATACAGCTTCTGGGAACTGCTGAACTGGGAGCACCGGATATCCGGATCGAAATCCGGGACCAGAGCGGCACACTTCTTCATGTCTATGATACGGCAGCCACTAACAGCGGGTACTTCAATTACGGGTTCCATATCGATATGCCTCCCGGAGATTACCCGATTACGATTTCCAGTGCTTCGATGAAAAGTTCTTTCCAGACCATCATTCATGTTCTCCCGCCACAGATTCCAACCCCAGTAACTACCGCGGGTGCCTCTGGTGCGGGCCAGCCCGGTATTACAACAGTGCCGGCATCTGCCATGAGCCCCGGTCTCACGTCAACTCCTGCATCTGCTGGAACACCCGTAACCCCGACACCGGCAGCCACCAAAAACCCGGAACCCGTCTCAATCTCTCCCCTGGCAATCATTGCAGGCCTGATCATCGCGGCCCTGGTAGTGTTGCTTATCCTGGTTATCGGGAAAAAGATCTAATCATTTTCTCTCTCTTATTTGATCCATCTACCTCCGGAATGTTTCAGCTACGACCATAACGTATATTGTCGCACAGGGAAAAATGCTAAAGCCACAACCGGTGAACCATGCGAAAATTCTCTTTTATCGCTCATATGCCCGATGCACCCGGTTCATTACACCGGGCTGCGGAGATCATCAAAGAATATGATGGGAATATCAACCGTATCCAGTTCGATCGCCGGATTGACCCGGGAACTGTCTTCTACGAGGTTACTGCAACAGATGAATCATACCGGAAAATTACCGGTAAACTTGCGGAGATCGGGTACCTGCAGTCCTCAATTAAACCCCTCGATTTTTTAAAGTTCTGTGTCTACCTGCCGCACCAGCCGGGTGCACTCTATGAATTCCTGAGTTATACCACATCCGCTGGCGCCAACATTGCCCTGATCGATTTTGATGACAAGGGCCGGCACCCCCACCGGCTTACCGTAAGCCTGAATCTCGAACAGAGCATGGTAATCGACCAGCTGCTCGACCAGCTGAAGTCCCGGTACCGTCTTGAGATCATCGAGTACGACAAGACCGGCCGGCACCTTGATGATACGGTCTTCTATGTACGGTACGCTCAGGAAGTCCGGGATATTATCGGTGAATCAGAGGAGACCTTCCTGCTCTCCTTCCTTGCCGATACCAATCATATCGTCCAGGAGCTGATGGACCGGGGATGTGATCCCCGCAGGGCTTTTGACTGCGTCCTCACCACAGGACGGACCATCAACGAGACAAAAGGCGACCGGTTTTATGCGGATGTCCAGCAGTTCCCTCTCTCACCGGGTATCACGCTGTACTGTTTCCAGCTTCCCTGCGGGGGAAGCATCTTTCTTATCCAGACCCCGGATGAGATCGTCATGATCGATACCGGATATGGTATTTACCACGATGCCGTTATGACCATGTTCTCTCATTATGGCCTCGGAAATCTCCGGAATCTCTCCCGCATCATCGTTACCCATGCAGATGCGGATCATTGCGGTGCGGCCGGGTTTTTCCCGGTCCCGGTCCTCCTGCACAAGGATACACTTGAGATTATCCGGACTAACAACCGGGCATACGGCTCCCGTAACCAGGAATCGGTGCTCGAGGAGTTCTACACCAAGATGATCAATCTCTTCTCGGAGTTCAATGCCCCGCAGGATATCCGGGTTTTTCCTGATCCCGTGGGACTTTCACGGGGAACATTGCCGGTGATCAGCACATTCCATGCAGGTGAGGTTACGTTTGAGGTGCTTGAAGGGCTTGGAGGCCATACCTGCGGGCAGATCTTCCTTTACTCCCCGACCCATGGCCTGATCTTTGCCGCCGACAGCGTGATCAATTTTGCCAGCCTGACAAAAGAGCGGGCGGACTACAGTTCGCTCGCGGCATTCCTTGTTACCAGCGTTAACGTCAACAGCGAACTCGCAAAACAGGAACGCACAACCCTCCTCGCCCTTGCTGAAGAGACCGACAGGGCGCTGGCGGGTACCGGACAGCGTTGCCTCATCTGCGGCGGGCACGGGGCCGTTTCCGTGCTGGAGAACGGGAAGCTCACGCCTTTGGGAGATATTGAACACTACGTAGCGAAGAAAGAGTGAACAGACCGGCACATTTCGACGGACCGAACCGTACCACTTTAAGATACTACAGCGGCATGGACAGCCCAAATCTGTGGAAAATCGTTGAAAAGGGAGTTACGGGATCCTGGGAACCGCACACAGGTTGCCGAACTTGTTGATGCTGTATGATGCGAGGATGGCTTCATCGTCAAGCATCTTTTCCCCGATACCGATCCTGCTCAACTTGTCACGGATTATTTTGATCTTCTTTTCAGTATGTTGCATAGGGTAGTTGCTTACTTGGCGAGTGACACGATAAAGAGATGTATTGGGAAAAAGGGGATTTTTTTGAACCTGAAAAACCCTCTACCGAGGAAATGATACGATTAGATGGTCAGTATTCGTAATTGGTAACTATGATCTCTTCCGTCCCGTTTCGTCTCAGTCCGTTGCAATTGATATATCGTTTGGCTTCAACAGTATCGATATGATAATCGCTATAGAGCTCTTCAATCTCCTCAACCTTCGAATTACTCAACATCAGCAGCACGCCCTTTTTTGAGAGTTTCCGGAACCGTTTTGCCAGGCGTTCCTGGTCCTCGAATCCGAAACCCCCGGAATTGTAATCTGTGAAATTCGCGGTCTTTGATACCGGCATGTAGGGGGGATCGAAGTATACGAAGTCCCCGTTTTTCGCGGACTTTACCGCAGTTTCGAAATCAGCATTGAGGATGAGAACTTTTGAGAGCAGGGCACTGAATTTCATGAGTGAGGTCTCGCAAGCGAGCGTCCGGTCGGCATGCCTCCCGAACGGGACATTGAACTTCCCCTTGTTGTTCACCCGCCAGAGGCCGTTGAACCCGTACCGGTTCAGGTAGATGAGAATGGCGGCCCGTTCCACTTCGTACCCCGGTTCGCCCATGATTGCATTGAACTCATGTTTCCACCGGTTGAACGAATCATTGTCATTCCTGAACTCTTCATTCAGGACCGCAGACAACAGCTGGCAGGGGTGCTGCTGGACAATATGGTAGAGATTGATCAGCTCCCGGTTGGCGTCAGCAATCACTGCAGACGAGATCTGTCCTTTGTTCTCCAGGTGAACCAGCAATGCTCCCCCGCCGACAAACGGCTCAAAATAGGTATTCCATCTGGCCGGCAACCGCTTGTCGAGTTCACTGAGGAGCTGCCGTTTTCCGCCTGCCCATTTTATGAATGGCGAGCATTGCGTCCGGGATGTGTGCACCTGTAAAATTTCATGTACATTCCATATAGATCTATCCCCTGAATCAGGTGAATCGTGTCAGGGTACGAAAAAATGACAGGGATAATCGTGGTTTACGATATTCTCATCTACTATGTGATAGCATCCTTTACTGAAAGCATGGAAAGCCACAGGGTACAGGAAATGATGCTGTTGATGGCATCAAAGATCCGGGCGATTGCGAATACGATCTCTGATGAAGACGTGGAGAAACTCCTTGGTGAACTCCTCAGGGCAGAACGCATCTATGTCATTGGCGCAGGGCGCTCGGGACTCGTGGCAAAGGCGTTTGCCATGCGCCTTATGCACCTCGGGCTCCAGGCGTATGTTGTCGGTGAGACTATCACCCCGGCCATGAATGCCGGCGATGCAATGGTGATCTTCTCCGGTTCCGGCAGGACAAAGACCGTTGCGGATATTGCCGAGACGGCCAAGGATATAGGGGCGCACATCTGCCTGATCACCTCCAATGCAGACTCGCGCATCGGGAAAATCTCCGACTGCGTCGTGATCATCGAACACCAGCGGGACGAGGTGGAGGATGATGCCCAGGAATTCGAGATCCGGCAGATGATGGGCGAACACAAGTCTTTTGCCCCGCTCGGCACGCTTTTTGAGACCGCTTCGATGATCTTTGGCGATGCTGTGATCTCCCGGCTGATGGAGATCACAAAAACGGATGAGAGTGCCCTCAAGAACCGGCACACTAATATCGAATGAACCCCGAGTGGTCTTTATGGTGCTGAAATTCTCTCCACGGGTCACCGGGATCGAGATCTCCGGTATCCGGAAGATCTTCGAATCAGCGGGACCGGATTCGATCAACCTCGGGCTCGGGCAACCTGATTTTGATACCCCGCAGCATATCAAGGACGCTGCGATACGTGCAATCAACGAAGGGAAGACCGGTTACACGCCGGGAACTGGTATTCCGGAACTCCGCAATGCGATCTGTAAGAAGTTCAAAGACGAGAACGGTCTTTCGTACACACCTGACCAGCTTATTGTCACCGCCGGTGCCAGCGAGGCCTTGCATATCGTGATGCAGGCGCTTGTCGATAACGGCGACCGTGTGCTCTGCCCCGACCCGGGGTTTGTTTCCTATGCATCCCTTGCCACGCTCGCCGGTGGCAGGCCGGTCAGTGTTCCGCTTACAAAGAGCCTCCATATCGATGTCGAGAGGGCAAAGGCCCTGATGGATGGTGCGAAACTGATGGTCATCAACTCCCCGGGCAACCCGACCGGTGCGGTTGAAGACAACGAATCGATCAAGGCGATCGTCGAGTATGCGGATGACAAGGGTGTCGTTGTTGTTTCCGACGAGGTATACGAGCACTTCATCTATGGCAAGAAACACTGGAGTGCTGCGGCGTTCGGCGAAAATGTTGTCACGATCAATGCTACGAGCAAGACATACGCAATGACCGGCTGGCGACTCGGGTACCTTGCCGCACCGGCCGAGATTGTCGGGCAGTGCCTCAAGGTACACCAGTACTGCCAGGCCTGCGCCACCTCCATTTCCCAGTATGCTGCGGTTGCTGCGTACGAGGGAGACCAGGCACCGGTAAGTGCGATGCGCGACGAGTACCGGGTCCGCCGGGATATTATCTGGAAAGGACTCTCCGACATCGGGCTGAAGTTTACCGTTCCCGAAGGCGCGTTTTACGCTTTTGTCCCAATGAAGCCGGCACTCACGGAGAAGATTATCAATGCAGGTGTGGTCATCGTCCCCGGCACGGCATTCGGCGTCAACGCACCGGAGTATGCACGGTTCAGCTATGCAACGTCCCGGCAGAACCTGAACACTGCCCTTGAGAGGATACGAAAGATAATGGATGAATGACATACTGAGTGATTACCATGGTCAAAGAACTGTTACAGAAATTATCCAATGCGCATGGCGTCTCGGGCAGTGAAGGCAGCGTTTACGCGGTGATCAAGAAGGAACTGAAAGGTCACGTAGACGAGATCCGCGAAGATGCGATGGGCAACCTGATCGCGATCAAGAAGGGGAACAAGTTCAAGGTGATGCTCGCCGCCCACATGGATGAGATTGGCCTGATGGTCAAGTTCGTGGACGAGAAGGGATTCCTCCGGTTCGTAGCCCTCGGCGGCTGGTACGGCCCTACGCTCTACAACCAGCGCGTGATCCTCCATTCCACCAAAGGACCGGTCTACGGTGTGATCGGTGGCAAGCCCCCGCATATGATGGATGACGAGGAGCGCAAGCGGGGTGTCAAGATCGATGACATGTTCATCGATGTCGGGGCCACGAACCGGCAGGAAGTGGAAGTGCTGGGAGTCGATGTCGGCACGCCCGTCACAATCGACCGCGAGTTCGTGGAACTTGGAAACGGCCGCGTCTCCGGCAAGGCATTCGACAACCGCGCCGGCGTTGCGATGCTGATCAAGACTCTCAAGGATGTGGACTCCCCGCTCACAATCTTCGGTGTTTTTACTGTGCAGGAAGAGGTCGGGCTCAAAGGAGCGCGGACGAGTGCCTATGCCCTGGACCCTGACTGTGCCATCGCCACTGATGTCACGATCCCCGGCGATCACCCCGGAATCGAGATGAAAGACGCCCCGGTCGAGATGGGTAAAGGCCCTGTTATCACCATCGTTGACAGCAGCGGCCGCGGCCTCATCGCGAACAGGAAAGTCGTGAGCTGGCTCAAGGAAGCAGCAGACAGGAACAGCATCCCGGTACAGCTCGAAGTCGGCAGCGGTGGCACGACCGATGCAACGGCCATCCACCTGACCAAAGGTGGTATTCCCAGCACCACACTTAGCATCCCGTCCCGGTACATTCACTCGCCCGTTGAGGTAATCGATATGCGGGATCTCGAGGCCGGTGTTAATCTGCTGGTTGCTGCACTGAAGCAGAAACCAGTGCTGTAATTTTTTAACACACTTTTTAAAGGTACTTAACTGCACCACTTTACTCAAGTCCCGATGCACCAGATCAAATTCAATTATCCGGACACCGGTCGCAATTATTTTTTTTAAAGAAATTTCCGGGGATGTTAAACTCCCGGAAAAATTATTTCCCCTCCCCCTCAATAATCCCGGCAACTTTTTTACCGGTCTCGGTTGTCTTGTAATACCGGTTCATCTTTTCATCCGGCGTCAGGCATTCAACGAGCCCCACTTTTTATCGTCACCGGACGTCCCGGTTCACCGCGGACCGGGCGACACCGCATCGCTGGCGGCGCCAAGGCCGGTGATCGTGAAGCCTCCGATACACCAGGCTCGTCGTATTATGAGACCAGGAAATGCACCTCGTTCCCGGGTCCCTTCATCCGGGCCCGTAAAACGCTCCGTTTTGACCCCCTTCCGGGAAAAACCGTGTCCCAAACATGAAAATGCGTGTCTTAAACGGTTCTTATTGCGCGGATTTTTATGGTTTTCACGTCGTAGAATGGCCGTGCTCCGGACCATGCCCTAATGGGCCCTTTTGGGCGGGCGAAAAGGATGGGCAACGGGTTTTGGGTAGGCCCTGCATCTTTAACGGGACCGGAGTGGCTTCCTGGAGGCCTGCTTTCAACTCATCCTATCCGGGCCTTTTACGAGCCCGGATTGCCATTTCATGAAGGGCATTTTCGGAATTTAGTGCAAAAACCACCCTATTTCGTGCAAGTGTTTTGGGAATTCGCGATATTTGTGGGATTCTGGCCAGTCGGGGCATTTTGCGTTGCGGTGTAAAATGTAAATAGAGCTTAATTACATCACGGAACTGAGGGGGCCATGGAGTGCAGGAGGGGGCAGTGAAGGAAACCCCTGTTTTCCGGCCGGGGCCGCTCCTGAAGGTATGGAATTTTTCCTTGGGGATCTTTAATTTTTTTAAGAGGGATAGAAGGGTCTTGAAAAATTTTCAGGTAGGGTCGGGTTGGTTATAGAAAATTATTTGCCGGAAAATTTCCTGAACGATGAACGGCCGCCGCCCCGAAGGGCGCCCCGCGGCGGATCAATTGCCGGAAAAATCCGGATGCCAGAAATCTGCCCGGCGAGGCGACCGAGCGACCTCGAAGAATTCTGAAGAATTCTTCTTAACCTCCTGCGTCGGTCCCCGCAGGGGGTGAGAACAAATCGCATTGCCATTGCCGGTGGTTGAGGGGCACGGGGCTTGTAGTGGAGAGGCCGATGATATACCACGGCGACCGGGAGAGGGGGATCTTCATTATTTTTAAATAACCCTACTGACAGCGTTTAAAATTTTTCAAACGCAATCACTTTTGCATTTTGATCCCGATCAAATGTGGTCCGGAATACAGAAAAATACCTTGCACAGATCAATGCAATGTGCACCAGATATTGTGGAAGATACGAATGTAGTGCACCACGGGATCAGGTATTGTGGTGCTTATATCTGATAATGGAAAATCCCCCCAGAGAGAGGATCACTAACGTAAGGAATATGATTTTCAACGATGGTTTTTTATTAAAATAGCCTTCGGTGTCAGAAAAATAATCATCAGAAAGACAACGCCTCGGCCGGGATTTGAACCCGGGTCAAAAGCTCCGGAGGCTTCTAGGATGTCCACTACCCTACCGAGGCAACTTTTACCTTATCTATTCTCTCGCCTACCCATATAAAGAGGGAGGATAGTCAAAACCTGCATTATTAATACTCCCTGCAGAAATATTCCGCTGATGCCATTACGCGGAAATCCCGGTATTACGGTGCTGGTACTCTTCCTGGTCGTTCTGTCCGGATGCACACAGCCGGACAAAACCGTATTACATATTCCCGTGAATGTGTCTGTAAATATCACGTCCGAAACTCCCGCCTCGCCATTGCCGCTCCTCACGCAGACTGCTTTCACCACCAGTTCCTCTGATACAACCACGGTTACCCGCCCTGAAGCGCAGTCAACTCCTGCTGCCACTCTGTCAGAACCGGTGATACCCGGGGGTTACCTGCATTATACCGGTGCAGATTATTCCCTCGACTACCCGGCAACGTGGGGTATCAATGTCACCACACTCCCGCTCCGGGAATATCATCATACCTGGAACGGGTGTTCGGTCACGCTCGCCTGGCAGCTGGACCAGGAACTTCGCATGTATTATTCCGGGGATAACAGTACGCTCTTCTATTCCTCGGTCGTGAATACCCAACGGGACATCTGGCCCCGCGATCTCAACACGCAGATCGATTATGCGGATATCATCAATTCCATACTCGGGGACCCGGATTATTGTGCAAACACTCCCATAGGTGCGTTCACCATCTCAGATGTCACGGACGCCCCCCTTGCAGGTGTTTCCTATAAAGCGATCCGGGTCGATTTCGGAAAGATCAATGCAACGGGTTTCACGGAGGGGACCGGGACAGTATACATCATCACCGGAAAGAACCGGCGTGGTGTGTTCACATTCTACAGCTCATCACTCGATCCCGGTGTGAAGGCCACGATCTCCGGATACATGTTCAACAGCCTTCGGCTGGATTCCAGTTTCTGAACGGGACACTATCCGTCATGGGAACTCAGTTCCCCGGGGTACAGATGTATGTCGGAAAACCGTTGGTCGTGTTAACCGGGATTTGAGATCAATCGCGATGATACTTCACCAAGAAAGCGGTAACGGGAGTCCGGTTGATTGGAAAAAAATCAGAGTTTCTTCATATGGTACTGGTGCCAGATCTTGCAGGCACCCTCGTGGCTGACCATGCACGGCCCGACCGGAGTCCGCGGGGAGCACACCTTGCTGAAGAGCTTACAGTCGGAAGGCTGTGCGATCCCCCGCAGCACCTTGTCGCAGATACAGGCTGAGTGCTTGGTGACGTGTTTAAAGACAATGCCGAACTTCTTCTGCGCATCGTACTGTTCGAACTCCTTTTTCAGCCGGAGACCGGAGCCGGGAATGACCGGGAACCCGCGCCATTCCACATCGGAGGGTTCGAAAACCTCGTACATGATCTTCTTTGCCTTGACATTACCTTCCCGGCTGACCGCACGGGGATAGGCGTTGTCCACCCGGTGCGTCCCCTCCCTGACCTGTCGCACGAGCATCAGGAGACCGAGCAGGATGTCTTCGGCCTCAAAGCCGGCAACGACCTGCGGTACCGGGAACACTTCGTACTCCTCGTATCCCATGATAGTGCAGACATGGCCCGGGAGCATGAAACCGTGCAGATTTGCCTCGCCCTGTTCGAGCAGCCATTTCATTGCCGGCGGGACAATGCGGTGGCAGGACAGGATGGAAAAATTTTTCGGGGGTTTTGTGAGGATGCTTGCGGCAACGGTCGGGGCGGTGGTCTCGAAACCGACAGAAATGAAGACCACTTCTTTGTCGGTCTTCTCCGCAATTTCGACTGCTTTATGGACACCCTGAACTACGCGGATATCACCGCCGCAGGACTCAAGAGATCCTTTTGAACCGGGGACCCTGAGAAGGTCGCCATAGGTGGCGATGATGCAGTCCTTCTCCACCAGGTCGAGCGCAGCATCTATCTCCCCCTGCGGGGTAATGCAGACCGGGCAGCCGGGGCCCATAACAATTTTGAGCTGTTCGGGAAGCAGGCTGCGCAGTCCGGTCCTGGCGATAGCAGCCTCGTGAGTACCGCAGATATGCATGAAGGTCATGTCACGGTCCACCAGTTCATGCAGCATATCTGCCATCTCTTTTCCCGTCGCCATAGAACTCTCAAAAGTATTTACTGTGAAATCACATAAGAGTACGTATATGGATGACAATCTGCTGTTTGCAATTGCCACAATTATCCTCGGGCTTCTCATTGCCGGCCTTGCGCGGGGGATTGTCCGCTGGCTGGAGAAATTTGCCGAGACTACCGAGACCAAGTGGGACGACATCATTGTTGCTGCCATCGGCACACCCGTGCAGGTCGGGATCATCGCAGTCTCGGTCTATATTGCACTGAAATTCCCCGGGGTCGTTCCTGCCCAGTATGCCTGGATTATCTCCGACAAGATTCTTAACTCGATCTACATCCTGATCGGGACCTGGATCATCGCAAGCCTTGTCCAGGATATCATCACTATCTACGGGCACGCTCTTGCAGAGCAGACCGAAGGAGATTGGGACGACCGGCTGGTTGAATTCCTGGAACTTGCCGCCCGGTACATCATCTGGTTTGCCGGGATCATGCTGATCCTTGTCAATCTTGAGATCAACATCACACCGTTCCTTGCTGGTGCAGGTATCGCAGGCCTGGCTTTTGCTCTCGCTGCCCAGGATATCATCTCCAACTTTTTTGGTGGTGCCATCATCACGATGGATAAACCGTTCAAGGTGGGCGACCGGGTGAAAATCGATACATATTATGGTGATATCGTCAATATCGGTCCACGGAGCACGCGGCTCAAGACTCTTGATTACCAGATTGTGACGATACCGAACAACAAGATCACCTCCAGTTACATTGTCAATTATGCAGAGCCGGATGTAAAACTCCGGATCACCATACCGGTCAGCGTTGCATATGGGACAGATCCCGGAAAAGTGAAACAGATCCTTCGCGAGATTGCAGCCGATGTGATAAAGAACACCGATTACGTGCTGGAAGAGCCGGCTCCCACGGTCTTTTTCCAGGAATTTGCTGATTCCAGCCTGAAATTTATCCTGTATGTCTGGGGGCGGAAGTACAACCTCCCGGATGAAATAAAAGATGCGATAAATATACGGATTGCTGCCCGGTTCGTTGCGGAAGGTATCGAGATTCCCTTCCCGCAGATGGAAGTGCGGCTGAAGAAAGAATAGTTTTTTCTTTTTTCCCTGTAGTGTGGGATTATAAAAATATCAGATTCAGGTGCTTTTCTCTTCCGGAAGAAATAATCCGTAGTGGCGCAGTGGCGCGGTTACCGGTATTGGTGGGGTGTATGCGCTTTGATCTGGCGTGATCCGGATTTTTCGGAGTATCCCGACAGAGCGCTATTCAGGAAACCCGTCTTTATTCCCAAAGTGCTCCGCAATGTTTTATAAGAATTAATCTCAATGTAACTAGGCAACCAGCATCAGGAACTCTTTGGGGAGAATGCCCATCGGTAAACCCGATCCGGGATTGTAAGATGAATGCCTGTGTGACACAGCCCGGCAGTGTGCCTCCTTGGTAAGGAGGAAGTCGCGAGTTCAAATCTCGCCACAGGCTTGCAGTAAAAAAGGAAAATTTTTGAACTTTTTTTGTTGAGCGTATCCTTTTCAATTGCACGGTTAATGTTCAGACTTCAAAGATAGATCTGTCTTCATGGACTTCGACCCCCTGTAGGGATACTGCTGCCGATCTGTTTCCACCCTGGACACCCACTCCTGCTCACAGAAATGTATGGTATTTATGCAACGGTCTCATTAAATATCTTAAAAAAAAACCCGGATGTATGACTCGTGATGAAACTGCCATCTCGCTGAAAATGCCGACAGGATTGGTCGAAAAACTGGATACGATTGCAAAACAGAAGTACCTGAACCGTGATGATATTATTATTGATGCGTGTGCCTATTATTGCCAGTTCCATGATATGAACAGTGAACGATTTCCTGAAACAACGCGCAACATACTCTTCAATCTCGCCCGTCACGATGATGAATTCCGTAAAACGTTACGGGAAGCGTTACGGGATGGTCCGGTCGCGGATTCCAATAACCGCAAATAATTCTCCGCTCCCTCCTTTTTTCCCGCCACGGGTTCTTTTTGCAATTTATTTGCTTCACGCGTTTCTTCAGGTCATAATTTCGTTCGCCATTTTCCTGCTCAACCCCACGTACGTGTGCTCACGAAATAATCATGATAAGATCTCCCTCCGGTGAAACCCGGTAGCGTTTTATCAAAATATCATCCCCTATCGTGCAGGGGTTGCCGAAAACGATCTGAAATTTCTGACGGATCCTTTGAAGTGAAAATAAATCCCGTTCCTCACAATAGTCCTGACGTGCGGCTTCTTTCATCATGCAGCAGTGATTTCCGGGAACAGGTAATAATCCGTGGTGAACGGGGCGTGAAAGTGAAATACAGGGACAGGTAATCCCAGAAAATTATCCGGAAAAATATACTGGACGGTTTCTTAACGAGCATCCAGTCCGGGTTTTTAGAGGATAAATGCCATTTTTCTGCGCGAAACCGGATTATTTTTATCAGATTCCCGGCAAATCCCCGTTAACGTGAGATGAATTTATGGATATTCCGGGAAAATACTGATGCATACAACCTGGTGAACCATGAGTCAGCAGACACATTCAGTGACCGGACCCGGAGCCTGCTCCGGCCGGCAGTACAGGTTTGCATCGCGGATGGCAAAGACGCCCAAATCATTCATCCGTGAGATCCTCAAGGTAACCGAAGATCCTCAGATCATCTCCTTTGCCGGGGGTCTCCCGAACCCGGGACTGATCGATGTCGATGGCATCGCCCGGGCAACGGCATCCGTGCTGGCACAGGACGGACATTCCGCACTCCAGTATGCAACTACGGAAGGATATCTCCCGCTCCGGCAGTTTATCGCAGACCGGTACAAAAAACGTCTCGGTCTCTCAATCTCTCCGGATGAGATCCTGATTACGAACGGCTCGCAGCAGTGCCTTGACCTGATTGGCAAGGTGCTGATCAATCCCGGGGATCATGTGGCCATCGAACGCCCGGGATACCTTGGGGCAATCCAGGCATTCTCGCTCTATGAACCTCAGTTCCATCCGATCATACTTCACGAAGACGGCCCGGATATGGCACAGTTCGCCCAGGAGCTTGATAAAAATCCGATCCGGTTATTCTACGGGGTTCCGAATTCACAAAATCCCTCCGGGATCACGTACTCAGAAAACCGGCGACGCGAGATAGGGGCGCTTCTGGCCGGCCGGGACACGCTCTTTATCGAAGACGATGCGTACGGCGAACTCTCGTTTGATGGCACTGCGCTTCCTTCGATGCGACAATTTCTCCCTGAACAGGCAATCATCACCGGTTCATTCTCCAAGATCCTGGCACCGGGCATGCGCCTTGGCTGGGTGGTCGCACCACCACCGATCATGGATCAGCTCATCATCGCAAAACAGGCTTCGGACCTCCATTCCAATTACCTTTCCCAGAGAATTGCATACGAATACCTGCTCCATGAAGATATCGATGAACGCATAGCTGGTATCCGTGAAGCCTATAAACAGCAGAGCGGGCTGATGGTTTCCCTGATACAGGAAATGATGCCGGAGTCGGTGACGTGCACACACCCCAAGGGAGGGATGTTTGTCTGGATGACCCTGCCGGAGAAGGTCTCATCCATGGAGGTCTTTGAGAACGCGATCCGCGATCACGTGGCGGTCCTCCCGGGGACACCCTTCTATGTGGACGGCGGCGGCAACAATACTCTTCGGATCAATTTCTCCAATGCAACACCGGATAAGATACGCACCGGCATAGAGCGGCTTGCCTGCGTCATCCATGCACTTGAGAAGAGGTGATCCAGCCCGGAGCCGGTTCTGCATCCATTTTTCTGACCATTTCCCTTATACGGATGGAGTATAAAAATAGTATTCATTAATCCGCATAGTACATGCATATGTACCGGAAAGGGTATAAGGCGCCTTTATGAAACCTTATACCTGAGCAACAATACCGGCAAAAAGGATCGGCACGCGCGGCAGATATTGGGAATAATGGCAGACCCGGGACAAGGTTTACGAGGGGATTTTATCCATGAACAAGAGTGATGCAGAAGCATTGTTGCGACAGGGCATTGAACTCTATGAACTCGGGCGGTTCCAGGAAGCGATCGTCATGTTCGACCGCGGCCTCGCCCTCTACCCCAACCTGGCCAAAGCCCATTATTTCAAGGGCATCGCGCTGTACGATCTCGGTAAATTCGAGGACGCAATCGCTGCCTATGACATGGCAATCACCATCGATCCGGCGGATCCCAATACCTGGTATAACAAGGCTGCCACCCTTGCCCAACTCGGCAGGAACGAAGAGGCGCTCGTTGCCTGCGACCGTCTCCTGTCCATCCAGTATGATAATGCCGAAGCATGGATCCTCAAGGGTATCGCACTCTATGAACTCGGCCGGTTTTCCGATGCAATTACTGCCTACGATCATGCCCTGATGGTAGATCCCCGCCACGCAAAAGTCTATTATAACAAGGGGATTGCCCTTGCCGATCTCGGCAGGCACCAGGAAGCAATCTATTCGTATAACAAGGCAATCGAGATTGTACCCACGTACGCCCGGGCCTATTACAACAAGGGCATCTCGCTGTACGATATCGGGAAATACGATGAGGCCCTTGCCGCATTTGATAAAGCGTACGAGATCGATCCATCCGATATCTGGACTTGCTATTACCGGAGTTTCATCCTCGCAAAACAGGAACGGCACGAAGACGCTGTCATATCTGCGGATCTGTTCCTAGAGCAGGAAACCGGTCATGGCGACATCTGGGCAATAAAGGGTATCTCTCTCTATAAGCTCGGGAAGTACGAGGAAGCCGCAGACGCTCTCCACCAGGCAACAGACCTCAATGCCGGGCTTGCCGATGCATGGTATTACCTGGGACTCGCCCAGAGCAAGCTGAACCTGTATGCCGACATGGTAAATACATTTTCCCGTGCGATCGAGGCAACACCGACAAATCCGACCGCATATTTCCAGCGGGGACTGGCATACTACCAGCTGAAACAATTCCGTGAAGCGGTACAGGACCTGGACCGTACGCTCTCGTTCGAACCGGACAATTTTGAAGCCTGGTTCCGCCGGGGTGTAGCCTGCATCAACCTGAGCCGGTACGAAGATGCCTATGACTCATTTTCGCACGGGCTGACACTCAGGGAAGACCATGCCGGCTCATGGTATTACAGCGGGATTGCCCTGACTCGGCTCGGGCGACACAAGGAAGCCATTGAATCCTTTGAATCCGCACTCCAGCTGGATCCGGACTGTTCATCCGCGGCATTCCAGGAAGGGATCTCGTATGCCAGTCTCGGACGGTTCCGGGAGGCTATTGAATCCTATGACCGTGCACTCCGGATTAACCCCGGTTTTTCCGATGCCCTGTACCACAAGGGTTTTGCCCTTGCAAAACTGGGCAAAAATGAAGATGCTGTTGTTGAATTCGAACGCACGATCGCATTCGATCCATCGAATGCACAGGCATTCCACCAGAAAGGGCTGCAGCTGTTCCGGCTTGGCCGTTATGAGGATGCGCTCGAATCCTTTGACAGCAGCATCGCGTTAAAACCGGCATATGCCCAGGCATTCTACGATAAGGGCGCTGCCCTTGTGAAGCTTGGCCGTTTCGATCAGGCACTCGATGCATTCGGACAGGTTGTTGCAATCAATCCCCGGTATATCAATGCCCATTACCAGCGCGGGCTCGCATTTGTCCAGCTGGGCAGATGTGATGATGCTATTTCTGCATTCGACCGGGCAATCGAGATCGATCCAACCCATACCCTTTCCATCTATCACCGGGGTTCCGCTCTGGTCCGGCTCGGCCGGTATGCAGATGCGGTCTCCGCTTTTGATGCGGTGCTCGCAATTTCGCCCCAGAATACCAATGCCCTGTATGAAAAGGCAATGGCGCTCTTCAAACTGCTGCGCTACCAGGAGGCAGTCCATAGTTTCGAGGAGGCTCTCGACCAGAACCCCTCCCTCACGGATGGCTGGCTCCACCTCGGCATTTCGCTTGCACACCTTGGCCAGCTCGACGATGCGATCCAGGCATTCGATAAATCCCTCGGGCTGAACCCGAAACTTTCGGAAGCCGCCATGCGGAAGGGTATTGCCCTCTATACACTCAAAAAATATGAAGACGCAATCGGGGTCTTAAACCGGGCGCTTGATGACAACACGCGCGATGTGTATGCATGGTGCTACAAGGGGCTCGCCCTTGTTGCACTGGGAAGGTATGATGAGGCGGTCCGTTCGTTCGACAAGACCCTGGAGATTAACCGCCGTTGTGCCAGGGCATTTTATGAAAAAGGCAATGCCCTCTCAAACCTTGGAAAACCCCTTGAAGCGGTTGTTTCCTATGATCAGGCATTGGAAATATCTCCTGATGATCCAAAAATCCTGTACCACAAAGGGGTTGCACTCGCGCAGAAAGAGCGGTATGATGACGCGATTACGGCATTTGAGAACTCCCTTGCAATCGAACCGGACAATGCGGCCGGCTTTTATTACTTAGGTATTGCCTATGCCGGCCGTGAGCGATATGATGACGCGATCCGCGCCTTTGAGAGTTCCCTCTCCCAGGATCCCTCCAATGGCCAGGCCTATCATTTCAAGGGAATTGCGCTCATCCAGCGGGAGCGGTATGACGAAGCAGTGAAGGCATTTTCCAGTGCACTGACGATCGAACCGGAGAATGCCTCCTCTTATTACTACATGGGGCTCTCCTATCTCCAGGCAAAACAGTACGGGGATGCCATCGCTACCCTTGAGCAGGCAACCAGGATGGACCCGTCCCTTACAGACGGGTACATGTACGAAGGTATTGCGCTTGCTGCATTGTCCCGCTATGAAGAGGCAATACCGCTCCTTGACAAGAGTATTGCGGCCAATCCTTCCCTGATCGAAGCAATGATCTGCCGGGCAAATTCCCTCTATATTCTGGGGAAATATGAGGAAACCGTTGAAGCGGACGATCGCATTCTCTCGCTCAACCCAACCCTTATCGATATCTGGATGCAGAAAGGCAATGCCCTTTCAGGCTTATCCCGTAAACAGGAATCTATCAACGCCTATACAAAGGCGCTCGAGATCCAGCCAGGTCTTGCCGAAGGCTGGGTTAAAAAAGGTCATGCATTTGCCGATCTCGGCAAGATCCAGGATGCGATCAACGCCTATACCCGGGCCCTCGATATCAACCCCTCCCTGCACGATATCTGGATGCGGAAAGGGGATGCACTCAACCAGATCGGGAAGTCGGATGATGCAATCCAGGCATACGCGAAATCCCTGAAAATTGATCCCGACCAGGAAGCCGGCTGGATCAAGAATGGCAGGGCTCTCTATGATCTCAGCCGTTACCAGGATGCGATTGATGCATTTGACAATGCAATTACCCTGAATCAGCGGAGTATCGAGGCATTCTATTACAAGGGATTAGCGCTCGAAAAAGTCAACCGGATGGAAGGCGCGATCCACGTCTTTGAGATCCTTCTCGAGATTGATCCAAAGAACAGCGATGCCCAGTACCACAAGGGACTCGCCTTAGCCCGGCTGGGTGATCACCGGGATGCAATCACCTCCTTTGAGAAGACAATCGCACTGCTTCCCGGGTTTGCACAGGCCTACTATTACAAGGGCAAATCCCTGATCGAGATCGGAAAGTATCCCGAAGCGATCCTGACCCTGAATCATGCCCTTGAAATAGAGCCCTCATATACCGAAGCATTTTACTATCTCGGCCTTGCGCTCTTAAAGACCGGTAAATATACCCAGGCCCTCGACGCATTTGACAGGAACCTTTCAAAAGACACCAGCAACGCTCCCGGTCATTTCAACCGGGGCCTTGCGCTAGAGAAACTGGGAAGGCATGAGGAAGCGCTGGAGGCATTTGACCGGGCACTGATCTATGACCCGGAAAATTCCCTTGCCTTCTATCACAAGGGGAAATCATATGCTGAACTGAAACGATATCCGGATGCAGTCTTCGCATTCGACAAGACTCTCCAGCTCAAACCGAAATATACGGATGCACGGTTACGCAAGGGTATTGCGCTCTATAATCTTGGCAAATTCCCGGATGCGATCAATGATTTCGACCGGGCCATTCTCGAGAATGCAAACAATTTCCAGGCACATTATTATAAAGCCCGTGCACTCGCTGACCTGACACGGTTTGCCGACGCGGTTGAAGAATATTCCCATGCCCTGGAACTGGATGCTAATTCTTCCGAGGCACATTTCTATAACGGTCTTTCCCTCTTTGAGCTCTCGCGCTTTGAAGAAGCGCTGGTGGAATTCGATCTGGCCCTCAGCCTGCAGCCGGAACACGCAATGGCGTACTATCACCGGGGTCTCGCACTGGTCAGGCTCAACCACCCTCGTGATGCGGTAACAGCCTTCGATAAATGTCTCGCACTCACATCATCATATGCACCAGCCCATTACCAGCGGGGAAGATCCCTCTATGATATCGGCTTGTACCAGGATTCTGTTGATGCGTTTGACCACGCACTTGAATATAATCCTGCTGATGCCGATGCTGCACTGTACAAATCCTATGCCCTGCACGATCTCGGTCGTTACGAGGAGGCCCTGTCTGCAAGCGAAGCAGCAATCTCAATCCATGCTGACCTCCCTGATGCATGGTGCAGCAAGGGAGTCGCCCTTACAGATCTCGCGCGGTTTGCAGATGCTGTCGAGGCATTTGACCGGGCAATTGAACAGGATCCTCACATTGCGCAAACCCACTATGATCGCGGACTTGCTCTCGCGAAGCTTGGCAGGTTCCTTGAAGCAGTGGAATCGTTCGACAGGGTTCTTGTCCTGATTCCCAATTATGTCCCTGCTTTCTTCCAGAAGGGAAATGCCCTGGCGGAAGTAGGCATGTTTGAGGAAGCAGTCCTCTCGTACAATATAGCCCTGGAAATAAATCCGGATGATCCGGCAGTACTCTTCCAGAAAGGGATCGCACTTGCCCGTCTTGAAAATTTTGAGGATGCAATTGCAGCCTTTGATGCAGCGTCTGCTGTTGATCAGAACAATGCGGATGCATTATACCAGAAGGGCCTTGCACTCGCCGCACTCGGGCGTCAGGACGACGCAGCCTCCGCATTTACTCAGACGCTCAGCATCAGCCCCGACAACAGGGATGCCCTGTATCATAAAGGTCTTGCACTTGCTGAACTGGGTGAGTTCGGTGATGCAATCGATATCCTGACACAGACCCTTGATGGAAACCCGAAGATTGCCAATGCCTGGCTCATACGTGGTTTCTGTCTGTTCGCTGTCGAGAAGTTCCAGGAATCTGTGATATCGTACGATCATGCCCTCGAACTGGATACGAATAATCCCCACACGTGGTTCTACAAGGGCCGGGCTCATATCAGCCTCGGGAATGATGGTGAAGCAGTCAGCGCATTTGACCGTGCCCTTGCGATTATGCCGGAATTCGGTGAGGCATTTTATTATAAAGGCGTGGCGCTGTTCCGTTTGAAAAACTTCCCGGAGGCTGCTGCCGCATTCGATGAGGCAAACCGGATCATACCGGATTTCGTCGATGCTTCCCGTGAAAATGGCAGAACTCTTGCGGCGCTCGGGCGGTACCGTGAAGCGATAACGGCATTCGAACGGGTTCTTTCTGCCCGCCCCGACGATCTTGTTGCGGCGTACGGCCTTGCCCGTTCATTGGATCATCTCGGATCTTACAACGAGGCCATTTCTGCCTATGACGGGGTCAACAGAATTGCACCGGACTGTGAGCGGGCATTCTTTTACAAGGGCTTTGCCCTGATGCTTACCCAGCGATATGAGGAAGCCGTTGAATCGTTCACCAGTACACTTGAAATTAACCCGGCAAACGGCGAAGCATGGCAGGAGAAAGGCAAGACACTCATCATCCTGGAAAAATATGAAAGTGCGGTCGAAGCGTTTGATGGCTACCTATCGGTAAAGCCGGATAATGAAGAGATTATCTACCGGAAAGGACTTGCATTAACCCAGCTCGGGAAAACCGAAGAAGCACTTGTGGCATTTGACCGGTCTATCACTCTTGGCCTTAACACAGGAGCAGTCCATGCAGAGCAGGCAGAATGCCTGTATCTCCTCAACCGGTACGAGGAGGCGATAGATGCTGTAAACCGCGCCCTTGCTCTTGAGGATAAAGACCTGCGATCCCTTCTGGTAAAAGGTGAATCGCTGGCAGTACTCCAGCGCTATCCTGATGCAATAGACGCATTTGATGCAGCCCTCCTGCTGGATCCGGAGAATGAACGTGCGCATAAAGGACGCGGGACCTCACTCGTCCGGATTGGCAAATATGAAGATGCTGTTATCGCCCTGGACCATGCCATTGAATCGGATACAGCCAATGTCGAGCTTCTCACCTGCAAGGGGTACTCCCTTTATCGCCTGACGAGATACAAAGAAGCAATTGAAGCGTTTGGCAAGGCCCTCAAGCGTAAAACCCACACTCCCCGTGCCCTCTTCTTCCGGGGAAAAGCATATATCAGGATCGGCCGGTGGGAAGATGCCATTGCCAGTCTTGAGAAACTGATCAGCCTTGATCAGAAGAATGCCCCTGCCTGGTATTACAAAGGAGTGGGACTTTCCCGGATGGGGCTCCATAAGGATGCGCTTGCTGCATTTGACCAGGCAGTAACTCTTGATGAGGTATGCCCGGCTGCCTGGTACAATAAGGCCCGTGAACTGAGTGCTCTCGAACGTTATGAAGAGGCCGTCCATACTTTTGATCGCAGCCTGGAACTGAAACCCGATCTTCAAGGAGCCGCATGCCGGAAGGGACTGGCGCTTGCCATCCTGAACCAGCCTGATGAGGCGGTTGCTGCATTTGACCAGGCACTCACTATGGGGCCGGGAAGCCGCGAGCTGCATTATTCCCGGGGAAAATCCCTCATGCATCTCGGCCGTTTTGAAGATGCGCTTGATGCATTCAACAACACCCTTTCCCTCTCACCGGAAGATGCATCAGCATGGCTGGATAAGGGCCAGACATTGCTGAACCTGAAAAACTTTACCGGGGCAATCGAAGCATTTGACAGGACGCTGTCCCTCAACCCGGGATCCGCACAGGCTTCCTTCAGCAGGGCACAGGCCCTGTCAGCACTTGGAAACGACGTGGAAGCAATCAAGTCATATAATACAGCACTGGACATAGATTCAACCTGGTATGATGCGGCTTATTACCGTGGTTGTGCCCAGCTGAGACTTGAAGATTATGCCGGCGGGATAAAGTCCTTTGAATACGTGCTTGAATCGGTTCCCGATCATGCCCTAGCCCATTACCATAAAGGTCTTGCTCTCCAGGCCCTGGGAAAATACGAAAACGCGATCCGGTCCTACAAGCAGGCACTTACGCATGATAATTCGATCCTTGACGCGGTATACGAGACGGGTCTTTGTTATGCAGGACTTGGGAAATATGAAAATGCGCTGAGAGCCTTTGACAAGATGCTGGAACTGACTCCTGACAATGCAAATGTGCTGTACCAGAAAGGCAGATCACTTTCCCGACTCTTCCGGTTTGAGGATGCACTTCTGGCACTGGATGCATCACTCCTTCTTGAAAATAATTCGGCTGATGTATGGATCCTGAAAGGAAGTGCACTCTACGAATTAGGCAGGTTCGGGGAATCCCTCGAGGCATTCGATCGTGCCATTGCCCTTGCGCCAGACAACAGCATTGCCTGGTACCGGAAAGGAAAATCCCTCATCGATCTCTCACGGTACGCTGACGCAGTCCCCTGTTTTGATCAGGTCCTTTTGACCGATGGAGACTGTGCCGGGGCATGGCTCAAGAAGGGAAGCGCCCTTCTCTCGCTTGGACAGTTCGGAGCCGCAGTGGATACTCTGACGCAGGCACTCGAACTGAAACCCCAGGCAGCAAATGGCTGGTATGATCGGGCCATTGCCCTCATGGAAGAAGGGCGTGATGAAGACGCGGTTGCCTCGTATGATCGCGCAATTGCGATCAACCGGAAGTATACCAATGCCTGGTACGACCGCGGGGTTGTCCTCGCACGTCTTGGCCGTGACCGGGATGCTATTGCATCCTTTGAAAGCGCAACGGCAATCGACCCACATTTCATTAATGCCCTGTACGATAAGGGTCTCGCCCTGGAACGCCTCCGGCAGTATAAAGATGCACTCTCGTCCTTTGAGATGGCACTTTCAATCAGCCCATCTGACATCCCGGCATTATATCATAAAGGACTTGCCCTCTTTAACCTCAAGCGGTTTGAGGATGCAGCTTCGGCATTTGGCTCCGCTCTTGATCTGGATGCCTCGGTTTTTGATGCCTGGTACCTTCAGGGAATTTCTTATGTTCATCTTGGCAATCCGGAGGAGGCAATTGCTTCATTGGACCAGGCTATCCGGATCAACCCGCATTCTTATGATGCGCTCTTTGAGAAAGGGCTGGTCCTTTCGGATCGTGCTGATTATACCGGGGCGATAGCTGAGTTCACCCGTGCCCTGGATGTCGATGATCAGAAACGGGATTGCCATTACGCCCAGGGCCTTGCCTATGCCGCGCTCGGGAAGCATGAAAATGCCCTTGCCGCGTTTTCCCGTGCCCTGGCACTAGATCCCGGATTTGCTGACGGCTGCTTCAATAAGGGTATTGCCCTTGAACAACTGGAACGATTTGAAGAGGCGATTCTGGCATTTGATGAACTCATCTCCCGGGTCCCGGATTATCCTGATGCCTGGCATCACCGCGCCGCAGCATCAGAACGTGTCGGTAATGATGAGGAAGCGTTTGAGGCGTACGAGAAGGCCCGGCACCTGGACCCGGGTAATATCGGGATTATTTACTCTGAAGGAAAAGTCCTGTCCAGGCTGGGCCGGCTGGAAGACGCGATACGGGTGTTCGATATTGCTCTCGGCATCGAACCCGGCTATGGCGAGATACTGCTGGACAAGGGAATGGCCCTTGCCCGGCTGGGACGCCATGCTGAAGCGGAAACAATTCTTGGCGATGCAGGAGAACACCTGATAAAACAGCCTGAGCCCTTTGTCCTGCGTGGCCTCTCATTGATGGAACTGCAGCGGTACGAAGAGGCAGCTACGGCATTTGATACTGCCCTTGCCCTCACACCGGATAACCCGGATATCTGGTCCCAGAAAGGAATGGCCTTGTCGCATCTGGAGCGATATGATCAGGCCATATCTGCCTTTGACATGGTGCTGAACGAGCACCCGGACGAACTGGAAGCCTATCTCGGCAAAGGACGTGCACTCTATGCGCTGGGGAAGTTCAGTGAAGCAGTCCGGTCATTTGACGAGGTAATCGGGCGGTCCTCCGGACATGCTGCCGCATGGCACGAGAAAGGGCTGGCGCTGTTCCTGCTGAAACAGTATGAAAAGGCGATTGACGCGTTTGAACAGGCACTGGCATCCGATCCCGGAAATCACGAGGCTATGTATTTTGAAGCTGCATCTTACCTGGCACTCGAAAAGTATGAAAACGCAGTTGAATCCTACCAGCACCTTCTCTCCCTGACACCGGAAAATGCCATAGCCTGGTACGAGCAGGGAACCGCCCTTGCTTCTATCAACCGCCATGCAGACGCAGTCTCTGCGTTTAACCAGGCAATCCAGATCAGATCCGATTATTTCGATGCCCTGTTTGCCCGTGCACACTCCCTTGACAGACTGGATCGGCCGGCAGATGCCATTGATGCCTATAACCAGGCGCTCGCCATCCAGCCGCTGCATGTCCCGTCCCTTCATCTCAAGGGTGCTGCACTGATGAAGACCGGAAAATTCGAGGATGCGGTAAAAGTCATCGACCGGGCCCTTGAGATCGATCCTTCATACATTGAAGCGATATATGACAAGGGCCGGGCACTTGCCTCTCTTGGCATGTACCGCGAAGCAGTAAAAACATTCGACAAAGTGCTCAGCCTCGAGAAAAATTATGCGGATGTCTATTTCGATAAAGGCCTTGCCCTCGCGAACCTGGGCCGTCATGACGAGGCTGTCATCGCTCTTAACAAGACGCTGGATCTGGATGCCGGTAACTGGCAGGCATGGTACTATAAAGGAATCTCACTTGCAGAAGTGGGACGCCAGAAGGATGCGATCCAAGCTTTCGATCAGGTAATAACGCTGTATCCGAAATCGATTGATGCATGGCTCCATAAGGGCATGGTACTTGCTGCAACAGGAAAATACAATGATGCCGTCGAGGCATATGTCAGGACGCTGGAAATTGATCCTACCAACGCCGATGCCTGGTATCTCAAAGGCAGTGCAATTTTTGCAATAGAGGGATTTGACGACGCGATCGAAGCGTTCAACAAAGCCCTGGAGATCAAACCCGACTATGTCTCAGCGTACTACGACAAGGGCCGGGCACTCTACCGGATGAAAATGTTCAAAGAGGCGGTTCTGGCATATGACAATGCCCTCTCCATCCAGCCAAAATTTGTTGAGGCTCTGTATCACAAAGGAAATGCCCAGATAAAGCTCTCCTCATACGAAGCAGCAATTGTCTCGTTTGAACAGGCCCTGAAAATTCGCCCCAATTTCGGTTATATCTGGACGGGGAAAGGGATCGCCCTTTCCTATCTTGGAAGAGATCAGGACGCCATCAGCTTCTTCCACAAGGCCCTTGGCATCGATCCAAAAGATGTCCTGGCAAACTATCATATCGGCATCTCTCTGCTGCGTCTCGGGAAATACCATGAGGCCATAAAGAACTTCGAAGCTGCCCTTGCACAGCGGTCCGACTGTGCGGAAGCATTCTACCAGAAGGGCCGGGCTCTTGCCATGCTCTCCATGAACCATGAGGCAATCGTGGTTTATGACAAGGCAATCTCGCTGAAAGAGAACTTTACGGAAGCGTGGCTCTACCGGGGTATCTCCCGTGCCAGCCTCGGTCAGTATGACCAGGCACTCGGGGATTACGACCATGCGCTGGCTTTCCATGCAGCCTATGCCGCACCCCATGTCTTCCGGGGAGTGGCCATGATCCACCTGGACCGGTACGAAGAAGCAATTACGGCATTTGACGACGCGATCTCTCTTCAGCCCGATTATGCCGAGGCATATTATTACAAGGGACTCGCCCTTCTCCAGCAATCACTCTACGATGAGGCCATCAACGCATTCGATAATGCCATAGAAAACAACACACGATATGCCGATGCCTATTACAACAAGGGTGTAGCTCTTGCACGCAAAGACCGGTCCGATGAAGCGATCGTCGCATTCAATATGGCGCTCGGAATCCAACCGGAATATGCGGACGCGATCTATGAGCGGGGACGTGCACTCATGAAAACCGGAAAACAAAAGGATGCCATCACTTCCTTTGATCAGGTCCTTAACCTGAACCCCGGATCCGCGAACGCTATTTACGAGAAAGGAAGGGCCCTCCTCGCCCTCGGTAATATCACGGCCGCAACAACGGCGTTGGATCGCGCAATCGATATCAACCCCTCCTGCTGGCAGGCATTTTTCTGGAAAGGACAGGCACTCTCGGAACAGGGAAGTTTCGATGCTGCCATTACCGTATTTGACCGGGCAATAGAGATCATGCCCCGCATGTCGGTACTATATGACCTGAAAGGACTTGCATATGCTTCCCTGGAACAATACCGCGAAGCAATTCAGTCCTATGACCGTGCACTGGAGATCGATCACCGTCCGGAAGTGTTCGCACATAAAGGCGTTGCCCTTACGGAACTCGGAATGATACGGGATGCTGTCGAAGCCTTTGACAAGGCAATTGACCAGGATCAGGATCTGGCAGAAGCCTGGATGGGGAAAGGAAACGCGTTCTACGATCTCGGTAAATATTCCGAAGCGGAAACTGCCTATGACCGGGGTCTTACCCTGGACCCGGAAAATGCGATAGCATGGACCCGCTATGGTATGGTCCTCTCATCGGAGCAAAAATACGATGCCGCTCTCGAATCTTATGACAGGGCCCTGCAGATCGATCCCACATTCTCTATCGCCTATTTTACCAAGGGCAGTGCACTCATCGCCCTTGGTCGCAATGAGGAAGCAGTTGAGGCCTTCAATGCGATGATCACAATCCAGCCGGAATTTGTCGATGCCTGGATCCACAAGGGACGGGCACTGCAGGAGATGGGAATGTACCAGGATGCGCTGACATCATTCAAACGCGCCCTGGAGACCGAACCGGGTCGCAAGGAGATCTGGAATGATATCGGTGATATCCTCGACAAGATCGGCAAACATGAGGAAGCAAAGATCTGTTACGAAAAGGGGAAGTAAATATAATTTTTTTAATTAATTTATTTTGTTTAGTTTTTTACCGGCTCTAAAAAAATTTTCGAAAAACCAAAATGACACCCTTATGGGAGCCTGTTGTTCCTTAAGTGAAACGCTGGCTGGAGAAAAAACCGATGGATTCTTCGACACTTCACTCCTCCATCTCGCTACGGTGACACAGCGAAGAAGCGTTCGGCATCTTCCCGAACCCCTCTTGCCGCGGGTAAGGGCAGTTTTCCGCCATTGTTCGATTGTTCCTGATCGGAGTTTACGAAAATAATGAATGCTGTCAGGTTTTATACAGAGCTGTTTAATCGTTATTTTAAAAATTGGGTAATCATTCCGTCTTTTCCCGAAGGAAGAAAAACCAGAGTGCAACACCTGCACATAGGATAATACCGCCAATAATGATCCCGGCATATTTCACATAAACGGGAGTGGATGCATCCCGCAACTGGACGGCGATCTCACGGTTTTTTGCAAGATTCGGGTAATTTGGATTGAGTGCCCTGACCTTATCAAAATCGTCGATCGCTTCGTCATACCGCTTCATCCCGGCAAGGGCATAGGCCTTGTTGAACCATGCTTCGGCATTAGTGGGATCGAGTTCAATTGCTTTGTCAAAGGCCTGCAACTGGTAGGTATAATATTCGTCAGCCTCGGTCATATTGTGGACCTGATCTTCGTACTCGTACCCGATATTATAGAGGATCTGTCCCCGGTTAATCCAGCCGGTGACATAATCCGGGTTGACTGAAAGAGACTGTTCTGAAGCGGACAGAGCGTCAACAAACTTTCCGTCACGATTGAGTGCATCAGCCTTTGCATTCATGGCCTCAAAGTACTGGGGTTCAAGTGCAACAGCGTGATCGTATGCTGAAACAGCCTGAGTGTAATTTTGTGATTGCAGGAACGCATTTCCCTGGGAATACCAGGCAACAGCTTCATCAGAATATGCGGATACTGGAATGACAAATGCGAGAAGAACTAAAAAAAATACTACAGAAACTGCAATACCATTGTTTGTCATCATATTCACCGGATTATATCTGGCGCGAATGCACCATAAAAGAATTCATTTTCATGAGTTCGTCCTTACTATAATCCCAGCACCAGCACACGCCGGGTGAGACTTTTATGAACGCGCTGATCATGGTGCTGAAGAATTGTCATGTGTTGAGAGGCAATATCTGCGATATCCCGGTGCGTAACAATAACTGCACGACGACCGGGTTTGATAAGTCTTCGGATCTCCTCCAGCGCGTCAGCGTATAACTGATCCATGGTATCAGTTTTCCTTATGCAGACCGACTGCCCATAGGGAAAATCCGTGACAATAGTATCGATCGATCTGTCACGGAATGGCAGTGAGGTGGCATCAGCCTGCAGGAACGCGGATTCCCTTGAATTTTTTATGCTTCCCTTGATCATGAACGGATCGAAATCACTGCCCACCGCGTACAGGTCAAGCAACTCAGCCTCGATAAGAATGCCACCGGTGCCGCAGAACGGGTCAAGGAGAATGTCCCCCTTACGGGCACAGGCAAGATTGACCAGAGTCCGCGCCATCCGTGGCATCATCACACCGGGATGGAAGAAATCCCGTTTCCCGGGATTGCGGATATCATAGGCAGAGCGATCTATCGTAAACAATACCCGTCCAAAATAACATTTATCTTCGGAGAGGATCGCGCGGTACTCCACTTCAGGCTGCTTTAGTGAGACCGGACCATTGATCATCGTACCGATCAGGTTCTCGAATTCCCTTTGGGACTGGGGATTCCGTTCATGACAGCCGCCATGAACTTTCTTTGTCCTGCCGGCAAACGGCCGGGTTGTTTCAAGGCTGAGATCTTTGAGCAGATCCCGAAACGCCGGAAGCGCAGGCTCACATTCTCCCAGATATTCAAGAACACCCTGTGTCATGGCAAGACGGTGCGCTTCTGCCGGATCCGGACATTCGGCAACTGCTACCTGGAGACGCTGATCCAGGACGGAACCGATGCATTCCAGCTCAGCAAACGGGAGAGTGGGATTTTCACCGGAGAGCTCGAAGATCAGTTTCATCCAGAATAGATGGTACCTGAAGACTCAAAAATACGTGTGGGAAAACAGGAAAGAAAAAGATTTATTTTTTTGGCTTCTTCTTTCCCATAATACCGGAGAAGAAACCGGATCCGCCACTTGGCGATCCCTCGAGTTCGGCAATCTTCTGGTACAGTTCTTTCTGTTCCCCGCTGAGGGATTTGGGGGTCACGATCTTTACGCGTACGAGAAGATCGCCATGTTTGCCCCGACGCTTCACTCCTTCGCCGCCCAGCTTGAGCGCCGTGCCAAACTGGATTCCTGCAGGGATCTTGAGATCGATGTGGCGTTTATCGATCGTCTCAATTTCCGTGGTCGTTCCAAGGATAGCCTGGGCAGGGCTGATCTCGATAAAAGTCTCAAGATTGTCACCGGACCGGACAAACCGGTTATGGGGCTGGACATGCACTTCAAGGAACAGGTTCCCGTTGGCCGCCCCGTAATCCCCGGCTTCGCCATATCCTTCCATACGCAGGCGCATACCGCTGTCGATACCTGCCGGGATATGGACGGAGACTTTTCGTTTCACCCGTGTGTGACCGGAACCATGACACTCTTTACAGGTTTTTTCAGGGATTTTACCTTTACCGCCGCACTGGGTACAGGTCGACATCCGGACAAACTGCCCAAAGGGGGAGTTGGTAGCCTGCCGCATCTGGCCACTGCCACCGCACCGGGGACAGACATTCATGCGCTTGGTCTCGCTGCCGGAACCGCTGCAGCTTGCACAGGGCTCAGAGTGCATTACCTCGATCTCCCGGTCCATCCCAGCAACTGCATCTTCGAGGCGGATCTGGATACGCATCAGCAGATCGGCACCGGGCTGGGGACCGGCTCGCCGCTGCCCTCCACCGCCAAAGAAATCGAAGATGTCGCCAAAGCCGGAGAAGTCGGTATGGAAATCGCCATTACTCTGTCCTCCCGCTCCGGAATAGGAGCCTTTCGATGCATTGGTGAAGGTCTCGTGACCCATGTTGTCATACTGCGCCTTCTTCTGGTCATCAGTGAGGACACTGTAAGCCTCATTAATCTCCTTGAACTTCTCCTCTGCACCGGGATCTTTGCAGACATCCGGGTGATATTTCCGTGCGAGATTCCGGTAAGCCTTTTTGATCTCCTTATCGTCCGCACTCCGGGGAACACCTAAGGTATCGTAATAATCTCCCGCACTCATTTCCGGCTCACTCTTCTTTTACCTTGTAATCAGCATTGACTACATTGTCATCGTCTTTATTATCCGGTTCTGCTGAGGGCCCGGCACTGCCGGATGGCTGCTGCTGGGATGCCTGTTCCGCCTGTATCTTCTGGTAAATTTTTGTAGTTGCTGCATAGACTGCTTCGGTGAGAGATTCCATCGCTTTCCTGATCTCGTCGAGATTCTCCCCGGGCAGTGTGCTCTTGACCGCTGCGATGCCTTCTTCCACCTTGGTCTTGTCAGTGGCTTCGAGCTTGTCGCCACTTTCTTTGAGCATCTTCTCGGCAGTGAAGACTGCGGTGTCGGCCTGGTTGCGCAGCTCGATCTCTTCGCGCTTCTTCTTATCGTCAGCCTCGAACTGCTTGGCTGCATTCATCATCTTTTTGATATCGTCTTCAGAGAGCTTCTTGTCGCCCTTGATGGAGATTGCCTGCTGGTTGCCGGTGCCAAGATCCTTGGCCGAAACGTGGATGATACCGTTGGAGTCGATATCGAAGGTTACCTCTATCTGCGGTATGCCACGGGGTGCCGGGGGTATGCCGGTCAGCTGAAATTTTCCGAGCGTGAAGTTATCTTTGGCGAGCGCCCGTTCTCCCTGGACCACATGGATCTCAACACTGGTCTGACCATCAGCCGCCGTAGAGAAGATCTGGCTCTTTCTTGTGGGGATGGTGGTGTTGCGTTCGATGAGCTTGGTCGAGATACCGCCAAGAGTTTCTATACCCAGCGTGAGTGGTGTGACATCGAGCAGGACAATATCCTTGGTCTCGCCTGTCAGAACAGCTCCCTGGATTCCGGCGCCAAGTGCAACGCATTCATCAGGGTTGAGTCCCTTGTCCGGTTCCTTGCCAAGAAGTTTCCGCACGGTATCCTGAACCAGCGGGACACGGGTTGATCCGCCGACCAGAAGGACGTGATCGATGTCCTTGGGTTCAAGCTTTGCATCGCTCAGTGCCTGTTTGACGGGCCCTACGGTTGATTCGATGAGGTCACCAATCAACTGCTCGAGCTTTGAACGGGAGAGATCGATATTCAGGAACTTCGGGCCACTCGCATCTGTAGTGATGTAGGGCAGGTTGAGGTTCGTGGTCTGGCGCTGGGAAAGCTCGATCTTCGCATTCTCCGAAGCATCCCGCAGGCGCTGCATTGCATAGGGATCATTCCTAAGGTCGATTCCTTCCTTCTTTTTGAACTCTTCGACCAGATAATCGGTAACTCTCTGGTCGAAATCGTCCCCGCCGAGATGGTTGTTTCCTGCCGTGGATTTGACCTCAAACACGCCATCGCCAAGCGTCAGGATCGATACATCGAATGTTCCACCACCAAGGTCATAGACAAGTACTGTTGCATCGTTCTCTTTGTCAATGCCATAGGCAAGGGCACTTGCCGTGGGTTCGTTGATAATACGCATCACTTCGAGACCGGCGATCTGTCCGGCATCCTTGGTTGCCTGTCGCTGGGCATCATTGAAGTAGGCGGGAACCGTGACTACGGCCTTAGTAATCTTCTCGCCCAGGTATGCTTCCGCATCCATCTTGAGTTTCTGCAGGATCATAGCAGAAATTTCCTGGGGCGAAAAGCCTTTCCCGTCGATGACAATTTTCTCACTGGTCCCCATCTTCCGTTTGATGGACTGGATCGTGCGCTGGGGATTGGTCACAGCCTGCCGCTTGGCAAGGCTGCCAACAAGACGTTCTCCCTCTTTGGTAAATGCAACTACTGACGCGGTTGTTCGTCCGCCTTCGGAATTAGGAATAACGATCGGTTTTCCCGCTTCCATAATTGACATGCAGGAAAAGGTTGTTCCCAGATCAATTCCCAGAACTTTCTCATGTGCCATGATGTTATGCCTCCTGATTTTGCTGGTTTCCGTTTGAAACTGCTACTTTTGCGTACCTGATTACCTTGTCATTCATGCGATACCCTGGGGAGACAACATCGACAATAGTGCCGGTAGCCTCACCCGATGGAATATGGGCAATCGCTTCATGTTCAGCCGGGTTGAATTGTTTTTTCAGCGAATCTATGGGATAGATACCGTAACGCTGCAACTGTGCAGTGAACAGCTGGTGAATTTGTTCAACACCCTTACGAAGATGAGCGTCATCTGTCCTGAGTGCACGTTCAAAGTTGTCCATGACTTCAAGGATATCGACTGCAAACCGCTCATTTGCCAGAGCAACAATCGTTTCCCGTTCGCGTGCCGTGCGTTTTTTGAAATTTTCAAAATCCGCTGCAAGACGGAGGAACCGATCGTTCAGCTCTGCATTGTTTTTCTTCAGCTCATCCAATTCAGCCTTCCCGGGCTTTGATTCCCCGGAAGTTTTTTCGATTGTACCGGAATCGTTTGTACCGGCCTGAACCGCTTCGCGTTCTGCATCGTCCATAGTACATCCCATTCGATGTTCCAATATCTATTGCATTGTAGTTCTATATAAATATTTACTTCGTTCGCAGGAGAGAACCTCTGGAATTTCCCCCAATTACCAAATCATAGACTCCCGGTCTCATGAATTGGGTTTCAAAAGCAATATTAACAGATATTTACGTTTCCTTAATGGCACAGGTTATTTGATAAAAGTTATACATACAAAAACCTGATCCCGTTCAAGGATAATTTAAGAAATCTGCATACATTTTTCACCCACATTCTTCATACACTAGACCATGAAGTGGGCATTGCTTTCGGTCTGGGACAAGACGGGCATCGTGGAGCTTGCACAGGCTCTGGCTGAAAAAAAGTATAATCTCATGAGTTCCGGAGGAACCGGCAAGGCTCTGGCACAGGCAGGCATAAAATATACGGAAGTCTCCTCCTACACCGGATTTCCCGAGATGATGGATGGCCGCGTGAAAACCCTCCACCCCAAGATACACGGGGGATTGCTCGGTCGCCGCCATATTGATGATGCGGTCATGGCCCGCCATGGGATAGACCAGATCGACCTGCTTGTCGTCAACCTGTACCCGTTCGAAGCAATGTCGCAAAAACAGATGGATCTTGAAAAACTGATAGAATTTATTGACATTGGCGGGCCTGCAATGATCCGTGCAGCAGCAAAAAATTACAAGGATGTTGCAGTTGTAGTCGATCCAACTGATTATCCGATGATCGTTCACATGATCCGGGAAGATGGTATTTCAGCAGAACAACGTTTCGACCTGGCAAAGAAAGCATTTGCCCGCACCGCTGCTTATGATGCAGCCATCAGTAATTATCTCTACAGCATCTCAAATCCGTTCCCGACAACACTTTCCATGCAGTATACCAACGGCAGGGCACTCAGGTATGGGGAAAACCCTCACCAGATTGCAGCAGTCTACGGTGTGAACGGGATAGCAGGCACCGAACCGATCCAGGGCAAACAGATGTCCTACAACAACTACCTAGATGTCAATGCCGGAGTCGCACTCCTTCGGGAATTTGAAGAACCTGCAGCGATATTCATCAAACATAACAACCCCTGCGGGGTAGCGATCGGCCATGATCTTTTTGACGCATATATTACTGCACGAGAGGTAGATCCCGTTTCAGCATATGGGTCTGTTGTTTCTGTGAATAAGGAGGTCACAAAAAAACTGGCAGAGGAAATCTGCAAAACGTTTGTGGAAGTTATTGTCGCACCATGCTTCTCACGAGAAGCACTGGATATTATGAAAACAAAAGAGAATATGAGAGTGCTTATTCTCCCGCCGGAATGCAGAGCTGATGAAATCAGAACTATTGACGGAGGTGTTCTTGTACAACGGACTCCGTCCTACAAGGAACACTGGGAAGTGATTACAGATCGCGATCCTTCTGCACATGAGATGAAAGCCCTCCAGCTTGCGTGGAAAGTCTGCAAGCACACAAAGAGCAACACAATCATCTTTGCAGATTCCCGGCATACACTGGGCATCGGCGCTGGCCAGATGAGCCGGGTGGATTCCGCAAAGATAGCGATAGAAAAGGCCTGTGCCTCGCTGAAAGGCTCAGCTGTTGCCTCGGATGCATTCCTGCCGTTCCCCGATACACTTGAAGTAGCAGCAAAAGCCGGGGCAACAGCTCTGGTCCAGCCGGGTGGATCCATACGCGATAAGGAAGTAATCGACGCTGCCAACCGCCTTCAACTGGCAATGGTTTTTACGGGCGTCCGGTACTTCAGGCACTGAATATTTTCCCCATTTTTTCATTTTAAGTCAGTAAAATCGATAATTTTATATTCTGCGAAGTTATCATACGGTACTTAAATCGTTTTTGGCTAAGATTGGTCATGAATGGTTATGAAATTTTGATGGTATCATTGTGGTGAAACAAATGGATTTTGGTAAGATGGTTGGAGATTCCTTTGCTTATGCAAAGGATGCGGTGATTGGTAAGTGGATGCAATGGCTGTTGCTCGTAATCGCAACGATCATTCTCTGCATTCCGCTTCTTGGCTACACCCTTAAGGTCTTCCGCGGCGAAAAGCCGGCGCCGGAAGTTACCGACTGGGGGACACTTTTCATTGACGGGATCAAGTACGCGATCGTTGCACTTATCTGGGCAATCCCCATGCTTATCATATTCTTCATAACGATTGGTGCAGGATTTTTTGCATTAGCCAGCGATCCCGCATCAGCGATGGGAGCAATCGGCGGGATGCTCTTTGGGTTCATCGTCTTTGTGATCGTTGCAATCCTCACCGGACTCTTTGCAACCATCGGCATCATCCGGTTCGCTCGGACCGGCAGTATGGGGGAGGCATTCAACTTCGGTGCTATCCTCGAAACCATCGGGAAAATCGGCTGGGGCAGTTACATCATTGCCCTCATCGTCCTGATCATCGTCCAGATCATCTTCAGTATCATAATCGGAATCCTCTCGATGATCCCCTTCCTGGGCATTATCATCGAGATCATCCTCATTGCCCCACTGTCAATCTTTGAAGCCCGGTATCTCTGCCAGGTCTATGATGCGGCCGGCGCGGCATAATCCCTCAACACTTTTTTTCCCTACGTGATTAAAACAATTCCCTGACAGTTATCAGGGCTTTTTTTACACTGTAATTAAAAACCAGAATTGAAAATCCTGACCGTTATTGTAAAGAATGAGATAATCACTGACGACAGATTAAAATTTATTTTAAAAAAACGTGCTTTTAAAAGTACTGATTGACTGGAGTACTATTTCTGTACTGCACCAAGGTTCGCCTGCTCAACGGATTTGGCATATCGGGCGAGAACTCCGGTGAGTGATTTATGGGGGGGGATCCATCCTTTCTTTCTCTCATCCAGCACGCTCTGATCTATCAGGAGATCTATCCTCTTCTCGAACAGATCGATTGTTATCCGGTCATGATCCCGGACAAACGCAATCGGTCCACCCACGGCTGCTTCCGGGGCAACATGGCCGATACACGGACCCCGCGTTCCCCCGGAAAACCGGCCGTCCGTGATGAGCACGACACGGGAATAACCAAAGCCCACGAGGGCTGAGGTCGGTGAGAGCATCTCCGGCATACCCGGAGCCCCGCGGGGACCTTCGTTCCTGATGATGAGCACATCACCTTCAGCAATTTTTCTGGAAAGGATCGCGCTCATAGCAGCAGATTCACTGTCAAAGACGCGGGCAGGACCGGTATGTTTCCACATGGCCTGCGGGACTGCGGCACATTTTACCACGGCTCCATCCGGGGCAAGGGAACCAAAGAGGATCTTTAATCCACCGGCTGAACTGACCGGCGCGTCAATACTTTTGATCACGGATGAATTTTTTATTACTGCATGCCGGGCGATATCGAGCACGTCCTTTCCGGATATGGTTGGTGATGATTCGAGTAGTCGCTCGAGTTGTTTCAGGACCGCCGGAATTCCTCCCGCACGATACAGGGTCTGCATCGAGTGTGGACCAGACGGCTGCATATGACAGATATGGGGAATTACATCCGCAAGAATATTGAAATCCTCAAGGCTGAGGGGAATTCCGGCCTCAGTAGCCAGTGCCATAAGGTGAAGGACGGTGTTGGTAGACCCACCAAGGGCCATGTCTACCCTTATTGCATTCCGGAGGCTTTTATCGGTTATGATATCCTTAGGCCGGGTATTTTTCTTCACCAGGGTAAGAACGGCTTCTCCGCTCTCACGTGCAATGCGCAGTTTCGCTGCATCCACCGCCGGTATTGCAGCACACCCGGGAAGCGACATTCCCATTGCCTCTGTCATACAGGCCATCGTATTGGCAGTATACAGGCCCTGGCAGCTGCCACATCCCGGCATTGCGCATCCTTCCAGTTCATTCAGGGCAGCTTCACTCATAGTTCCTGCTGCAACTTTGCCGACACCTTCAAACACTTCAATGAGGGAGAGATCTTTGCCATCCTGATGGCCGGACAACATTGCACCGCCAGTAAGGATCACCGTTGGTATGTTACAACGGACCGCGGCCATCAGCATGCCCGGGACAATTTTATCACAGGTTCCAATGCAGACAAGGCCGTCGAACCTGTGCGCCTGAACCATCAGTTCTATGGAATCGGCCACGTTTTCCCGGGATGGCAGAGAATAGTGCATGCCCTCGTGTCCCATTGCAATACCGTCGCAGATCCCGATCACGCCAAATTCGAACGGGACGCCACCGGCTGCAGCAATACCTTCCCGTACTTTCTCACCCAGTTGCCGGAGATGGATATGTCCCGGTACGATGGTGTTGAACGCGTTGGCAATACCGATAAAGGGAAGACCCATCTCACGATCTGTTACACCAAGAGACCGGAGAAGTGAGCGGTTGGGTGCTCGCTGATAGCCGGTTTTTATTTCATCGCTTCTCAGGGACATCATTTCTGCCTCTTGCTGATAGTTTTTAAGTGTTCCACATGTTTATCTCTTGTGAACCGGGAAAAGAGGAAACGTTACTTGTGCGAAAATGCCGCAGCCAGATCTATGAAGTTCCTGCAGAATGCTGTAGTGAAATATGCATGGGTATACAAACCCAATGCACATGACGAATGAAGTCCGTCATTTCCGTCATTGATGCCTTTTCCTCGCGAGAGAGAAACGGCAAACCGGGCATCAGTATCAGGGATTATCCGCGAATAGTGAAATTCATGGCCGGTTATTGTTTGTCCCGGGACCATGAGAGGGGACGATCCGGTCGCGGTGCCTTTCACATATCCGAGTCCCTGAATCCGATCAGTCATTTGTGCACTGCCGGGGAGAATACCGGCCATACGATATGTTTTGTCAGTCTGAATGTCACGGGTGAGATACATCAGCCCGCCACACTCACCATATACCGGTAACCCGTTATCAGAGGCTTTTTTCAGTTTCCGGGTGCAGGCTGATGACTCGAGAACCGGGAGATGGAGTTCCGGATATCCACCTCCAAGGTACAGGGCATCAATCTCTGGCAGGGCATCTCTCATAGGGCTAAAAAAAACAAGATCTGCTCCCTGCTGGCGGAGGCGGTCAAAATTATCCTGGTAATAAAAACAAAATGCCTCATCCAGGGCAATGCCAATGCTGGCCCTGGATGATAAGGGGGGTTCATCCCGGGATGCAAGAACGATTGGCAGAGCTTTTGTTGCAATCGATAACAATTCGTCGAGATTACAGCATTCTTCCACAAGGGAACCAATCTCATCAAGAGATTCCGTTTCGTGAGCCATGACAAGCCCCAGGTGACGGCTTTTTGTCGCGATCTCATCGTTTCTGGGAATCCATCCGAGTACGGAAATAGATCCTGATTGCTCAATCATGATCCGGTGACGCGGGCTGCCGATACGATTGATAATAATTCCGGCAATCGTGATTGTGGGATCAAATGCCAGAAAACCTTGTATGAGAGCGTGGACGCTTCGCGACATTCCTTTGGCATCTGCAACAAGAATCACCGGAGCTTTGAGAATCCGGGCAATATGGGCCGTACTTGCCAGATCGCCTCCGTCAATGCCATCATATAATCCCATGACACCCTCAATGACAGCTATATCGGCTCCTTCCGAAGCACGGAGAAATGTATCCCTGCAGCCCACCTCACCCATCATGAATGGATCAAGATTACGGGAGATCCTGCCGCAAATCCGGGTATGATACGAGGGATCAATGAAATCAGGGCCGACCTTGAAGGGCTGTACCTTCATTCCCCGCGCCGTAAGGGCGGCCATGATCCCACTTGCGATCGTGGTTTTCCCGCATCCGCTGTGGGTACCGGCTATTACTATACAGGGAATTGTCAGGATCGATCACCGCCGAAAAGACATACTGGTATCCGGATATTGCTCTCCTCGTCAAATTCCATCACTCTTCGGGATACACGCTCCACCATACCTTCACTGGTCATGATAATTGAGGATTCGCCCATCAAAGCCCGGAGGATGCATTTATCAATCACGCCGTACGTGAAATCCGGGATAAAGTTTTCCTGTTCAACAAGGTTTTTCGCTCTGCTTCCCATGACTCCGGTTTTTGCCTTCGGGTGTTCTGAACGCCACCGTGATATATCACTGAATGCCGTCACATCTACATTGCACACAGTGATACTCCCATAATCACGTGCATCAGAAATGAATTTTTTGTTCGTCTGTTCAAGTGCATTGACCAGCTGCAGAACAGATTTTGGTGAGACTGTTGATGTCAGCATATGGCGGGAGAGAAGTTCGCTATACACTTCCAGTACCGCAGGCATGCGGAGATTTGCCGCAGCGATAAGTGAGGGATTGGTAAAGACCTCCTCAGGGAAGCCTGCATGAAGTACGGTTCCTTTGTTCAGGAGGATGATCTGATCTGCCCAAAGGTACGCGAGCTCCACATCATGGGTCGAGATAATGATGGTCGTTCCCCGGGTATTGAGTTCATCAAGCAGCTCCATGAGGTCTGCGGCACCGGCAGGATCAAGTGAACTTGTAGGCTCGTCAAAGACAAGAACCTCCGGCTCCATCGCAAGGGTCCCGGCAATTGCGGCCCGTTTCTTCTCACCGCCACTCAGCTGGTGGGGAGGCCGCTTCTCGTATCCGGTGAGACCCACGGCCATAAGCGATCGTGCGACGGTCGCTTGGATCTCGTCCGGCGTCATGCCGAGATTGAGAGGGCCGAATGCAACATCCTGGTATACGGTCGGTGCGAAGAGCTGGGTATCTGAGTTCTGGAATACCAGCCCGACTTTCTTGCGCACCTCGCGCAGAGAGCGGCTGTCGTACCGGAGCGGTTCACCATTGAGAAGCACCTGGCCCTGTGTGGGTGCAAGAATCCCGTTGCACATCAGGAGCAGGGTGGTCTTTCCGGCACCGTTGGGACCAACCAGTGCAACCCGGGCTCCTTTCTGTATCGAGAATGTTACACCGGAAAGTGATTCCGGGCAGTTTGGGTAGGCATAATGAATATGGTCAAATTCAAGCAGAGTAGTCATCGTTCACCTGAAAGGCACTATCGTGCTGGTCATGATTGCCACGGAGATACAAAGTCCCAGATACAATGCGGTGGACGCGATTGCGACCGGTTTCGGGGGGTTCTGGCGCCCTGGCAATTCCAGTTTGCCGTCATAGCACCGGGAGTCCATAGCTATGATCAGGTCTTCTGCCTCCTTCCATGCCCGGATGAAGAGCATCGCGCCGAGCATTGCCATTGAATCAAGAGATCGCCGGAATGAAGTATACCCCTGCCGGATGGTCTGGGCATTGTGGATCGCGATGGCCTGGCCGATAAAAACGAAGATAAAATGATAGATCAGCATGGAAAGATCGATCAGGACGGGAGGAACGCGCAACGTGTGCATTGCAGAAAAGATCTCTACCATAGGTGTTGTCAGGGCAATAAAAAAGAGCCCGCACATCCCGCCAAAGGTCCGGACAAGTTCAAGGAGCGCAAGATTTGCGGAGCCGGTCGTGACGGTCAGCGGGAAGTCAGCGATGGAAAATGTCAGGAGCGGCTGACCCCCACCGCTTAAAAACAGTATCACGATTACTGAGAGACCCGCAAATGTTGCCGGTATGAGCAAAAGTTCGCTGTAAACCCGCACCGGGATCTTTGCGAACACGAGCGTAATTGCAGAGAGGGTAACGAGAATGAAAAGGGGGGCCAGCAGCCCCGGGGATGCTACACAGATCAGTATTGCTCCCATGCCAAGGATAAGTTTGAGATAACTGTTAACGTCCCGTAAGCCATTTGCCTGGGCATAGTAATCCAGATTCTCTTCCATAAATGTCATAGTGGATACACACCCTCAAATGTCACGAACGTCAGTAAATTAAAGAGGTGGGTTATGAAGATTTTGGACATTCCCGTTTGCCCCGGTAATACCCGAAGAAGTATCCGATCACCAGTGCTCCGAGGCCTGACTGGATGCTGAAGAGCAGGGACTCGACTTCTGTACTGGGGGGCGTCCAGATAGGGGATATCCAGGGAGTATATCCTGTGGCTTCAATCGCAGCGCTGCCCATATCATCTGATCCCTGCCAGGTTTCCTGCCCGGGTCTGGCGGTTGCTTGGATATTGGCATTCTGGATAAGGAAGGCCGCCGCAAAGACCACGACTACGACCGCAAAGATGATCTCAAGTTTGTACTTAATGACAACCTTGAAGTTCATGAGAAACTCTCCATGATTTTTGTCACCTGCTCCGGTGTAAGCACTTTGAGTTTGACGAGAATATCGGACCGGCTCTGGACAATGTATTTGAACACGAGCGCAATAAGGACGCCTTCAAGGATCGCAAGGGGGACCTGCGTTACTGCGTAGATTGCAAAGAATGTTTCAAATGAGAACATGAACCCCCCATTCAACGGGATTGCAGCGGCGAGCTCGATTGCCGTGACAACATAGGTGAAGAGGTCCGCGACTGCTGTGACGAGAAATATATTGACAAATATGTTCAGATGTACCGCTCTTCCCAGCCGGTATACAGCATACCCGAGAAGCGGTCCCGCAATTCCCATAGAGAAGACATTGGCACCGAGTGTGGTGATCCCCCCATGGGCCAAGAACAGCGCCTGGAAGATCAGCACGATCAGACTGAGAACACAAGTGGTGATCGGGCCAAACAGGACAGTCGAAAGCCCGGTGCCCGTGGGATGGGAACAACTTCCCGCAACAGGCGATGGCATTTTCAGTGAGGAGAGAAGGAAGATAAAGGCTCCTGATACTGCGAGCAGTGAGAGTGTTTCACGGTTTTCCTTAACCTGGCGGTTCAACCGGTAAACCCCGTAGATAATGAACGGTGCCGATACAAGGTACCAGAAGACGCACCACTGCGGGGGTAGAAATCCTTCCATTATGTGCATTGTATCACCAGAAATAAAGTAATTAAAGGATACTTGCTTTAACTCTAATTTTATTGTATAATTTGTAGAACACGTCGATATTTATAGATTCTCCCCCCGTTACAAAAGTACTGGTACAAGACACAATTATTACCAGATTCGCAAAAAGACTATAGGTACTGCTACAAAGCAAACCTAAAAAAGAGTTCCATCTTGGCGGGTTCAGGAAATATCTGGTACTTTCTCTCTTCAAGCCATTCATTGAATTTACCGACAACGGAAAGCACTGCTGGTATAGTGAAGATGACTCCCACAAGGGAGAAACCGACCGCAATTAATGTATTGATACTGAAATAGCTGGTGATCGAAAAACTGGCTATGTAAAAATCTCATTTATCATATTTCGTTACCAAGTAATCTTTAGAATTTTACCAAGTAAATAGAGGGATTCAACAAAGTAATTTTACCGGAAGATCTTTTTTAGAGAAAACAAGAATGTGGGAATAAAACCCTCATTCAAGAATTATTTATTTTTCTTGCGGTAACGAAACACCAGATACAGGATTCCGATTATCGCTGCAATAACGATGAGCAGATAGACGGGATTAGTGAGTATGGCGTTAAGTGCTACGGGTTCAGTTACATCCACCTTTACCTGCATGGTATCCGAAGTGTATATATTATCAAGAGCATCCTTATACAGGATCACGGAATCCAGACCATATTCTTTTATGGTTGCTGACTTGTCCACGGTCATTATATAAGAGACCGTTCTTGACTCGCCCGGCTGGAGGTCCCCGATATAGGCAATATCATCGTCGCTGGTGAATGGGTCCACGGCACTTATTCTGGCCTGTGCACTATAAACCGTAGTATCGCCTGTGTTCTTGTATTCAACGTTGATGACTTGTTTATTCCCGGGATTCATCTCTGCTGCCGGGGAAATGATATCGAAATCAATTTTTCCACCCACAGGTATACCAACGGTGTCGCTGCGGGACGTGACAAAATCGCCTTCGTCGTTCTGGTAAATAACTACAACATCAACCGGATAAGTCTGATTTTGCGCATCGCTCGAAACAAATACCTTGTACCGGCAGCTGGCTGTGCTTCCTGAGGGGAAATCCCCGATATATACACTACTGTCTGTGGGAAGGATCGGGCTGTTGCCGCTCTGCAATATTTTCACAATGGATTTTGTACCATTTTCGGATCCGATATTCTTGATCTGCATATCAATATAGCCTTCAGTACCCACATTCAGATGATCGGATGTGGCGGAAAGAACATTGATTGATACATCTGACTTGATTTTAACGGGTATATTGAGGATGAGGTTCTGGGTTTTATAGGTATAATGGATGAGGTCAACACCATATTGATCAGCAGTATACAGGTAAGTATAATTTAGTATGACAGGTACAAGGTAGGTTCCGCCAGCGGCATCTGAATTTATTTTTGTAGTGAAAACCGCATTCACACTGCTTCCACCATCGAGATCTCCCACCATCTGGGGATCTGATTTGACTACCATGGGGGCATCACCGGGTAAAAGTGTAACGGTTAAAAATTTTGCTGTATTTGGCAGATCGTCACGACTGATAATTCCTGGTTGGTCATATTCAAATTCGTTGAGTCCTGTGTTTTCGATAACAACAGGTAACTGTACATCATCACCAGGATTGAATTCATTAGTACCTGAAATATATGCAGATAATTCCGGGCTTCCGGACATGAATTTAGATCCTGCCATAGAAGGCACTATCATGAATGCACAGAAAATCAGAATTATACAGGTCAGTCTTCCGATGCTTGTCATCAGTTATTTCTCCATAGATACTTAGTAATTTTGGCTTGTGTATTTAATGGTGATTAGATCTACATGTATTTTTCAGGGATTTCCTATTTTCCTTATTCATGATAAAAATAATTCAGGAGCAATCTGGGTAAAGACCCCGCGGGTCACTCATGGTACACTATTAAAATGACACATTGTCAACAAATATGCTTAAAAACAATTTACAATGACTGGGGGTCCTTGATTCCTCCATACTATAGCCAAGGGGCACGGCCGCGACGACACGGAGCAAATATGAAGTTGATGAGCGCATTGCACTCTTCAAGCGAAAGCATCCTATACGGTACACCGTTATTGGCCTCTCTTGAGCGCCGCTCATCTCTGCTTTTTCCTAAAGTACCAGATTGCATAGATGATACCAATCAAAGCAGCGACGATGATGGAGAGGATGACTGTGTTGGACAAAATACCCTGAATACCGGTAAGAGTTTCCACATCGATCGAGACCTTCATGGGGTCGGAAATATAAGTATCATCGAGAGCGTCGCGGTACCGGATCTCGGAATCGAGGCCATAGAGTTTGGTCACCGCATTGCCGGACACGCTGATCTGGTAGCTGGCAACAGCAGACTGTCCCGGGGCAATGTCACCGAGGTCTGCCACCGCGTTAGAGCTCGTGAACGGCGTGACCACGCTGATCAGGGCTTGGGCGTTCTTGATCATTGAATCGCCGGTATTTTTGTATTCGACTTGGATGGTCTTGCTGCTGCCCGGACTCATCGTGATCGTGGGTGAGATGATCGCAAAATTCACTTCGCTGCCTACACTCGCGCCAGCAGTCTCGGTCCGTGAATTGACAAAGTTGCCTTCGTTATTCTGGTAGGTAACAAGCACATTGAGTGGGTAGGATTTGTTGACTGCAGTCTTGTCGACAAATACCTTGAACGGGCAGGTCACGGTACTGCCGACCGGGAAATCACCAATGTAAACACTGCTATCGACCGGAGCGATCGGGCTCTGGCCATCCTGAAGGATCGTGACAGTTGCCTTTGCCCCGTCCAGCGATCCGATATTTTTCAGCGTGAGGTTGACATATCCGTCAGCACCGGCGATCAGATGATTCGGGATCACCGAAATTACCTGGGGAATCACTTCCGCTTTTATGACCAGCGGCACCGTGAGGGTCACGTTGTTCTGCGTGTAGTGATTCTGGGACATTGGCGCTGCAGTGTACTCATCTACCGAGGACAGGGTGGCGTAGCTGATGTCAACCGGGAGCATATATGTTCCGGCCGGGGCATCGGCATTGACCGTTGCCGAGAAGACCACCGTTTCTGTGGTCTGGCCCTGGATGTCACCGATCATCTGGGGATCGGATTTTATCTTGATCGGTGCATCTCCGGCAGACAGGGTTACCGTGACAAACTTTGCGGTGTTGGGAAGATCGTCACGGGCTACGATATTTGGAGCTACTTCCTCGTACTTGTTGAGGCCGGAGTTTTCTATTACGACCGGGATCGTGATATCGCTGCCGGCCGTAAACTCATTTAAACCTGAAACATACGCACTCAGGTTCGGACTCCCTTCCATATATTTTGTATCGGCAAGCACTGTCGGCGCAACTATGCAGACCATAATGAGTATCAGGAGGGTTGCACGCGTCTGGATTGACCTCATCACATCACACCCGGTGTATCTGTTACCAAAATCATCATCATCCCTGTCATTACCTCTTCCTCCTCATCACCAATACGTAATACCCTGCGCCGATAAGAATCGCCGCTATCAGGGCTGATACTACAAGTACTGGCAGCAGACTCCTCCCGGGAGTAGGCGCGACGACATCGACCTGGGCACTGACAGTATCGGATGTGAGACTGTCATCGAGGGAATCGCGGTATCTCACATTGGTATCGAGATTATATGTACCAGGGGTCGCCATACTGTCGGCAGAGATCGTATACAGGGCAGTGACGTTCTGACCCGGGGCAATATCGCCGAGATATGCCATAGTATCGGAGCTTGAAAGCGGGCTGACGGTCGTCAGCCGGGCCAGCGCGTGATATGCAGTAATCGATCCTGTGTTCCTGTATTCCACCTCTATGATTTTAGATTGTCCCGGGTTAATAGAAGCCGGAGCGGAGATCACCATAAAACCGAGTTTACTTCCTACAGGTACACCTACGGTATCGATTACGGAGTTCACCGTCTCGCCTTCGGAGTTTGTGTAGGTGACCATCACATCAATTGAGTAGGACTGTGGCTGTGCATCGTTCGTGACCGAGACCTTGTACAGGCAGCTGACCGTCTGGTTCTGCAGGAAATCCCCGATATAAACACTGCTGTCAGTGGGGATCACGCCGCTGTTGCCATTTCTGAGGAGGATAACGGACGCTCTCTTCCCGTCCTCCGGTCCGATATTTTTGATCGTCAGGTTGACGTAGCCTTCAGTTCCCACGATCAGGTTTCCGGGGACAACATCGAGAACCTCGATCTTGACTTCCGGCTTGATCCTGATCGTGAGCGGGATGACCGTAGTCATATCGTCATACTGGTACTGGAGCGTGTCAGCGGACGGCTGGGGACTGTTACTGTTTGAGAGATACTTGCAGTGGAGGGTGAGCGGGAGCTGGTAGTCCCCCAGCGTTGCATTTGACGTGATCTTTGCCGAAAAAGTGGCGGTGACGATGCCCGGGCTGTAGATATCGCCGAGGTTCTGGGGGTCGGTCTTAATGATGATCGGGGTATTGTCTCCGGAGAGTCCGGCCGTTACCAGCTTTGCGGTCGTCGGCAGGTCTGCCTGAGGCAGCGTGCCGTGACTGGTAAACTTCATCGCATTCGTCCCGCCGTTCTGGATCTCCACCAAAATGGTTGCGTCCTGCCCCGGGGAAAACTCATTGACGCCGGATATGTACGCCGTCATCTGGGGACTTCCCCCGACGTATTGGTCTACTCCCATCACCGGCACCGTACAGAATGCTGCCATGAGGATCAGGAAAATCAATGCTGTGTAATGTTTCATCTGAATTACCTACCGTAGGTTCGTGTTTTCGTTTGCCATTCCAAGGGGGAGGTGAGGATCATCATGTGCTGCCGGGTGCGCTTTTCTGGTATCCCACCATTCCGTGAAACTGCCCATGATGGAGAGCACTGCAGGCATAATGAAGATGGCACCGCAGAGGGAGAATCCGACTGCAATAAGGGTAGAGACCCCGAAGTTACTGGTGATGGGGAAATTGGAGAGGCAGAGGGCCGAGAAGCCAAAGAATGTTGCAAGGCCGGAAACGGTGATAGCGGTCCCAATCCTGTTGACACTCTCCTGGATTGCGGCAATGTGATCGTGGAGCCGTTCCTCTTCCTCGGAGTAGCGTTCCATCACGAGGATGGTGTATTCAGCGGCTACGCCAATGGTCATCGATCCGAGTGTAGCGGTCAGCGGCGAGTACGCGATGCCCATCACGTACATCGCCACCGAATTCCACCCAACAATAAGGATGATGGGAAACAGGGGCGAGATCGCATGGACATGCCGGTAGACCAGCACCAGAAAGATGAAGATAAGGGCAAAACCCAGATAGGTCATCTCGTCTTTTGATGAGGACAACCCTCCAATGAGCGCTGTCATGATATCGAAGTTTCCTATGGGTTGAACTGATATACCCTGCGGGGGTTGGAGGAATGTGATATCATTGACCATCTCTTTCTTGAGGTCCTCCTCCTGGGGGATCTGGAGCGAGATCGTTCCAAAGTGTACAACGCCCCGCATCGATCCGCTGATGTACTGGTCTCTCACCGAGGATGGAATTCTTTTAAGTACGGCATCGAGCTGGCTCTGGGTCTGTGGCATCACCCCTCCGTTATAGTCCATGATGTAGGTGACGATGCTGGTTGCGGAGGTAAGTTCCGAGTGGGTGGCCAGTTCATAATCCTGGAACTCCTTGAGCCAGCGTATCGTATCGAGATCCGTGACCCGTCCCCCTTCCACGTAGAAATCCGCTGTACTCGTTGCCCCGAGGATACTCGTTACCTTGTTCATCTCGATCAAAGCCGGCATATCGCTTGGGACAAAGTTGTTCTGGTTCGCTTCAATGGGAATATACGGATCGAGCTGGAAGCCGATCGCCGCAATGAGCGCTGCAATAAGGAGGATCGGGATCGGATTTTTTGCGATCTTGACGGAGGTATCAGTGAGAAACTGGCCATAATTCCATGTCTTCGCCTTTGGTAACGGGAGCGTCTCACAGGCATCTTCGCCGACCGCATAACAGACATCGGGAGTCTGCTGTTTGGGTTTGTAGCCGATGATGTGGGCAACCGCTGGTATACCTACGAGCGAGATGCAGTAACAGCTCATGATACCTATTATGGCCACGAGTCCAAAGGACTGGATCATGGGGACCGTGGAGATGAACATGGCGGAAAATCCAAGGGATGTTGCAAGCATCGCATACATTACAGCAGGCCCGGTCCGGGTTATAGTCATGAACACGGCATCGTCAAGTGAACCTTTTCGTGACTCCTCATCAAGTCGTGCATGGAACTGGATCGCATAGTCGATCCCTAAGCCGATCATGACGGGGAATGCCCCCAGCACTGCCATGTTGAGTTGGATACCGGCAAGTCCCATGAGACCGATAGCAGTCGTGAGACCCAGGCCTACAAATATAACCGGCAGGAAACGGTGACTGACATACGAGAACAGCAGGCCCATGACGATGATCATCAGGATCATTGCGCCACCGATCAACACCCCCATGGAGGAGCTCATTTCTGCCTGCATCTGCTTAGTGAATGCGGGAGTACCGGACACCTCTACCGTCACGCCTGCCGGTGGATCGGAATGGTCGACAATTTGTTGTACCGTATTCAATACCATGGTTTGGGTATTACTCGTCAGGCCGTTATCGAGGTTTACCTGCACCAGTGTCAGGACATTTGAGGGAACCGCAGTGGCGCGGGTGGCGGGCGGGATCTTGTTAAGGAGAGCATCGATCTCCCCTTTGGACTGGGGCAGAACCCCGCCGTTCTCGCTTTTCAGGATATCGACAACACTGGCTGCACCGGCAATGTGCTGCTGCTGTCGGATATCGCCTTCGAGCCGGTCGATATAATTGAGCACGTTCGGGTTGAGCGGATCACTTGTCTCAACGATCAGGATGATGGAATCCGTGTTGAACGTCTCGGTATACTGTTTGTTGACGATACCTTCCGGAGAATTCTTGTCCATATAAGTATCGTTGCCGGTCTGCATGGTGATCATCGTCATGCCAATAATGGCAATGATAAAGATCAGACCGATGATGCCAACTACCAGTCTGGGCCGGTGGTTTACGAACCGTGCGATTGAACTGAAGACCTTATCGATCATAGTAATCCTTTTTCACAAGCAACGCGACCGTGGAAAAAACGGGAGTTCACTGTTGCCTGACCCGCCGTGAATAGACGAAGTATCCTAGAATCCCAAGAATACCGATAACGATCAGCGCCAGCAGGACGGGGAGGCCCAGCATATTGATAAAGGATCTGGCCGGCACAACCTGCACGTTGACCTTGAGCGGGTCGGAGGTGATCTCGTTATTGAGGGCATCCCGGTAGATTACCTCGGAATCAAGACCGTATTCCTTGACCGTTGCATCGGAATCAAGGGAGACCTCATAGGACGCCTGCCGGATATCGCCCGGGGCCATGGTACCGAGGAACGCGGTATCATCGTTGCTGGTGAAGGGGTCGACCGCGCTGATCCGCGCCTGTGCATTATACGCTGTCGCGCCACCGGTGTTCTGGAACGTGACCGTGATCACGGATTTCGCTCCGGGCGAAAGGGTGGCCTTGACCGGTGTCACATTGAAATGGATTTTTTCACCGACCGGCACCCCAATGGTCTCCGCTGCGGAATCAACATACACGCCATTGGAGTTCTTGTAATTGACCACCACGCCAAGCGGGTAAGTTTTCTGCTGGGCATCGCTTGAGACCATGAGGCGGAACGTGCAGTTTGCAACTGCACCGGCCGGGTAATCCCCGATATAGAAGTTCCCTTCTGTGGGCGAGAGCGGGCTCTGGCCGACCTGCTGTATCATTACCACTGCATCCTGACCATCCTCATACCCGGTATTCTTGAGATGGATGATGACATAGCCTTCATTTCCCACGTTGAGAGCCTGCGTATCGATCGACACCGCGGTGATCTGGACATCTGATTTGATGGTTATCGGGATCGTCACGGTCTGGTTGATGGGTTTATATGTATACATGAGCGTATCGGTACCGTACTGGTTGGCGGTGTAGAGATATGTGTAGTTCAACGTGACCGGCAGGTTATACGTGCCTGACGGTGCATCCTGATTGATGGTGATGTGAAACGTGGCCGTTACAACCGAACTGCCGGTGAGATCCCCCACCAGCTGCGGATCAGATTTGACCTGGAGAGGAGCATCGGCCGCTCCAAGGCTTACGCTGAGCTGCTTGGCCGTATTTGAAAGATCCCCGGGATTAATTATCGAGGACTTGACGATCTTGTATTGGTTAGTCCCGCTGTTTTCAATGGCGATTGGTATGTTGATTTCATCCCCGGGTGAAAACTCGTTGGTTCCGGATATGTGTGCTGAAAGTTCCGGGCTTCCGGTCATGTACCGGCTTCCGGAATCATCTGCTAGGGACGGCACGGCCAGCAGGATTACGGTTACCACGGCAAGGCATACATACAGGTATCCCCTCATGCTACCCGGTAGACGGATCTCCTGCCCTTCGCGGGTGCGTATCAATCTTTTTCTCTCTCCATGTTTCCAGATTGTTTCACTCATGTTGTTCCTCGGTTGTAATTCAAACATTTAAACTGCGGGATTATACGTTCCTAAATAGAACACATTTTCTACATTATTGCGTAACCTGACCAAAAAAAATAATCGTAATGAAAATTTTTTCAAGCCTCATTTTCAGATCATGTATTCTTTTTCACAAGCTCTATCATCGTTTCCATGATGATTTTGTACTCACGCCCCATAGCGAATAGAACAAAGATTGCAATTGTTGCATCAAGTCCGATATCCCACAATTGATTGAGATTAAAAGGGTTTCTCAGAATGTCCAACATTACTTCCCCATTATCAAAGCTAATCAAATATTTAATTTTAAAGGTAGTAGATTAACTTTAATTGTAACATATAGTTGTAATAAATAATTGTTACAAATGACCATAATCTATTTATACAATAGTCCTAATTTCTAAAGAATGGATAATTTTCAAAACGAGACTCTCAAAATACTTGAAATTCTCAAAAACTCTCCTCACGGTATGAGCATTACGGAAATCGCGCGTGCAATACAAAAAAATAAACATTCCGTTGGACGATATCTTGAAGTATTACAGGTTTCCGGACAAGTTGAAATGCGAACGTTCGGGAAAGCCAAAGTCTTTTCAGTAGCCAGCAGAATCCCACAGGATTTATTAATGAATTATTCTCATGAGTTTATTCTCCTACTTGATAAGGATAACAGAATTCTCCACGTTAACAATTTTTTTCTCGATCTCATGAACACCCCCCGTGCGGCGATCCTGGGAAAAAATTTCTCTTATTTTTCCGTTTCACCATCTCCATCACAAACTATTCTGGATTCAATACAATCCTGCCTTAAATCAGATATTTCTGAACACGAGATAACTATAGAAAATGATATACATAAAACATATTTTATAAGAACTATATCCATTGTTTTCTGTAACGGCACAAAAGGAACTGCTGTTTCGATGGAAGATATTAGTGACAAGAAAAATGCAGTGTTTCTGGAACTTAAATACAACACCCTTCTGAATCTTGTATCCAATAGCCCCCATCAGGGAATTCTGATCTGTAAAAACGAGCATGTTATCTTTGCAAACAAGCAGATTGAAAAATTATTTGGTCTCGCATGCCAGAGAATACCACTCTTCTATTTGATGGAACGAATTATTCCGGAAGACCGGGATTGCATCAGGAAACAGTTTTCGGAATGTCAAGAGAACAAGCAAAAAATTTCGGATATATCATTCCGTGTAGAAGGTGCCTCAGGAATCAGAAGTAAAGTCAGCGGTCGTCTCACATTATTCGATGAGTCTGGGGTGATATCATATTTTTTACTGTTAACCGATATTCCTGAATAGAGGATAATCAGTACTTCCAGGGCATTCTTTGTCAGCAGAACCTAGTATTAGAAAAGAACCCTCTTTAAACAGGGTTTTATCGCATGACTAATGAATACAACACGAAATTTACAATCTGCCGGATTCTGTTGAGGGAATATGGGAAAAACCCTTTTTAAATATCAAGATGCCCCAGAATATTCTTGTAAATGTACGAGGACGGCGATTTTTTCTAAAAATCCGGGAAAATTCCACGGTTTTTCATAAACTCCTAAATTTTTTGAGAGAGACTCCGAAAATTTGATACTTTCCAATAATAGCACAATATAATTACCTTAATAACGATTTTTAAAATTTTAAAACGAGGTCACCTGTTTTCTATAAGTTTTGAAATCATTAATTACTAGGAGTAACAGTACTCTGATTAATGAAAAACAAAAAACTGTATCTGATCTGTTGCACCGCGTTGCTCCTTATAATTGCGGCAACTGGGTGTGTTGCGCCGCCAAAAGATACGTCAGCCGTAGTGACTTACACATTTAATCCCGATGGAGGTACACCCACGAATACAACGAGTGCTTCCTATGTAACAGAAGTTACTCCGTATATTAACTCGCATGATTCAAGTGTATGCCAGACTGCAACACTTGGATTTACCACCTTCGTATCCCCGACACCCCCACCTTCAGATAAAAGCTGCCTGATAAAAACAACTACTCAGACGTTCATGTATAACGGAACTGCATTCACATTTGACCTGAAAAATCCACCGATGTATATCAATTATACAGTTATCCCTACGAATATTACGGTAAACAAAGCGGCAACTTCACAATATTTATCAAAAGAGGATGTGACCTACCAATTCTCCACGTACGATCCTCAATCATATTTTGAGATCACAGTCCGTAACAAAACCTCCGGGGAGATCTATCTTCAGGACGGCTTCGGCCCTCAGTATACTACGTACTTGGACCGGACACTTAAAGTATTAAATACGGATGATATGTTGATCGAGTTGAAAGGCAACAAGATTACTGCAACAGTAAGCTTCTGGGTAAAGCCGCAAGGCAATTTTGATGATCCCGATAATATGACTTTTGATGCCTGCACATACTGGGAAGGAACACCTCGTTCGAACACAGCAGTTGCTTTGGTAACCGCAACTACGACACCTTCGTGGACACCCGGATCAGTTATCCAAGAATAACTCTTATTTTTATTTCGAGGATATAACATCCCTTTTTTAACGGTGAGATATTTAAGCGATAAAAGCAATTTAAGTAAGGCAGGCATTAAACGCGTCCCGGTGGGGTAGTGGACATCCTAGAAGATTGCGGATCTTTTGACCCGGGTTCAAGTCCCGGCCGGGGCGTCTCGTTTTATCATCTCGAACCTCCGAGAACATTTTCCCATGAATCTTTTACGTGATAACGGTTTTTATCCGGTAATTCCGGATCAATGTGAAAACGGGATTTGGAGAAAAAGATTTTCTCGATTAATATGCATGGGAATAATGTGTCCGATATTGTCAGGCAAATTCACGATCCGAGGATCTGTGTCAGCACAAGAAACGTATATACGCAGCTTGTGATCGCCAACACAACTATCACACCGAAGTCCCGCGCATGGAAAATGAATTCCCGCAACCGGGTTCGCTTTTCGGTACGGTAGCCGCGGATATCTATTGTCAGTCCCAGTACGGTTGCCCGGGATAATGCATTGGATACGAGAGGGATAACCACCGGGGCAACACTACGAATCTTTCCGATCAGCCCGGTCCCGGGGTTGTATCCACGCGCCAGTTGTGCTTCATGGATCCTAATACCCTCAATCTGGAGTGTCGGGATAAATCTGAGGGCAACAAGAAACATGAGTGAATAATCAATCGGAATTTTCATACGGTCCATAGTATGAACAATATCCCGTGGTTGTGTTGAGATGACAAAAAGCTGGAAGGCACAGATCAGGATCATGAACCTGAGCGTAAGGACCAGCCCGAATTCGACAGCACCTGTCGTCACCGGAAGACTTCCTCCGAGGATAGGGGACCCGTAAGGGATAATGTATCCAATGATATCACCACCAGGCATCGTGATGATGGTTATACCGATGAGGATCACACTCATGATCGCGATAAGACGGAACTGGTGCAGGACTTCAGGACCCAGGTTTGCGCAATAGGAGATTACGAGAATCACAATTACCAGTAATGCAAGAAACCCGAGATTCGTTGACAATATGGACATCATTCCGAAGACAAGAATGAAAAGTATTTTGGTTACCGGGTGCAGACGGTGAAAAAAACCATCCTTATGGACATAAGCGAGAATCTCAGCCATCAACGTGCACCACCAGCGGAATCGGAAATGATCCTTCCTTTCTCCATCAGGATAACACGGTCTGCACAATACTGCGCAATTTCCCGGTTATGAGTGATGACGATGATCGTGTGTCCGGCCAGTTGGAGCGTCTTTAATATTTCCATGACAAGTCGTGCTTCAATTCCATCGAGCCCGGTAGTGGGTTCATCCAGGACGATGGCAGGAGGCCTCATGGCGATAACACAGGCAATGGCGAGCCTCTGGCGTTCGCCACGGGAGAGCCAGCGGGGGTAGAGATCTTTTGTATGGGTCAGCCCTACATCTTCCAGTGCTTTGTCTATCACAGAATTCCCCTCGGAAAATCCAATATTTTTCAGGCCGAACTCGACTTCTTCCCGGACAGTATCGGCAAAGAACATATGATCGGGGTTCTGGAATACCAAGCCCACATCACGGGCAAGATCCGTGATGGTGCTTTGCCGGGTATTTTTCCCGCCAATAAGCACGTTGCCATGGGTAGGTGCAAGGAGCCCGTTGAAATGCTTGACGAGGGTGGTCTTTCCGGATCCGTTCTCACCGACTATTGCAACAAACTCACCGGCATGAATTGAGAGGTTCAGAGAGTCAATTGCCAGTATGTCGCCATAGGAATATGAAAGATCTTGCACGGAAATAACCGGATCTGAAGTGGCAACCGGTGACAGAGCAGAGGTGCCGGATATCGGTTTCAGGTCACGAATTCCTGAAAAATCAGGAAGCACGATCTTCCGCAGTCGTTCATCTGCAAATATTTCTGCCGGGGTCCCCATCGCGCTGATCTTTCCGTTTTCCATTACAACAAGAGTATCGACAATTTCCCTGAAATGCGAAAACTTGTGTTCGACAAGAAGAATTGTTTTTCCCTGTGCCTTGAGATTTTTCAGTATCGAGACAATTCTTCCGGTAGCATGCTCATCCAGTTCCGAAGTCGGCTCATCAAGGATCAGGATATCATTGCCAAGCGCAAGTGTTGCAGCAAGGGCAACTCTTTGTTTCTGACCCCCTGAAAGGTTATGCGGCGAACGGTTGCGGAGTTCTGACAGGTGGGTAACCTGCATGATCGATGCAAGACGTTCTTCAATGACCGCTGCTTCCAGTCCCCGGTGCTCGAGTGCCGAGAGGATCTCCTCTTCAACCGTGGTGAAGATCATCTGCGCTTCAGGATCATCAAAAACAATGCCGATCTTTTGTGCAAGAGCCGAGAGTCCGGTATATTCGGATACATTTTTTCCATCAACCGTGACAGATCCCTCTTTTTTCCCACCGTACTCATGGTGAAGAATGCCGGCGGCAGCAAGGCAGAGTGTAGTCTTTCCGGCTCCGGACGGGCCGGTAACCAGTATACAGGTTCCTTCCGGCAAAGAGAGAGAGAGATCGTGCAGAGCGGTCTGCACGGTATGGGGATAGGTGTAACTGACGTTTTCGAGATCTATCATTACTATCCTCGTGACAATACCCGGTTGGCAGGTATGTAGAGGATTTGGACGATAACGGCATTAAATACCGCAGTTACGACGACGATGGGGACAAATACGATGATGAATGCATCCAGGGTGTGATATTTCTGGACTATTGTCGGCATTACTGCAATGAGTGCGATCGCAGCAAAGGAAAATCCACTGACCAGCGTAACAAGGAAGGTCGTTGCGGTAGGCGCAAGTTTTGACCGGTTTTTAATAAGGGCATACACCGCAAAGCAAACCAGCGCCCCAAGAGGTTCGCTGATCAGGTTTGCCGGGGGAAATATCGATCCCGAAATCAGCATCGACAACACTCCCGCAACAAGGCCGATCCCCACAGCCTCGAGCATTGTCGGTGCGATGAGGATGATCGCAAGACAATAGAATGCGATGATCATGTTCGGGGTGAGGGGCGTATGCAGCATCGCAAGGAAATACCGGAGGATTGCACCAATTGCGAGCAGGATTCCAACAATAGCAATATCTTTTGATTTCAGGGTCATGGTTTGCACATCCAGAGATTACAGGTTACCGAAAATTATTTGCAAGAAATTCCCAGTAGTGACCAAATTATACCTTGATGTATACATTTGTTCATTCATTTATTAAGATTTGCCTTTCGGGAACAGCATTCCGGCAGGAATCATCAGTTACACAATAATCCCGGAGTGATCTCCGTAAGGACATCCCTGAATCCTTTACACCGACCGTTAACTTCATTGCCTGTCCCCTCACTGTGACGTATGTGAAGTGATCAGGATGGTATTTTCACCCGGCAGCATTGAGATCTACAAGGAATCCCTTGCCCTCCATGCACTGCATAAAGGAAAACTGGAGATCCATTCCAAGATCCCACTGAAGACCAGGGCAGATCTTTCACGGGCATATACGCCGGGTGTTGCTGAAGTCTGCCGGGAAATTGCAAGGGATCGGAATCTCGCGTACAAATACACCCTGAAAGCAAATACGATCGCTATTGTCACGGATGGATCAGCCGTCCTTGGCCTGGGAAATATCGGAGGCTATGCAGCAATTCCCGTCATGGAGGGAAAAGCAATTCTCTTCAAGGAGTTTGCCGGTGTGGATGCATTCCCGATCTGTTTTGAGAACTATGAGACAGACTTCGTCGACCAGGTAAAAAATATCGCCCCGGTCTTCGGTGGCATCAATCTCGAGGATATCGCAGCCCCGAAATGTTTTGAGGTAGAGGACGCCCTTCAGGATATTGGTATACCGGTGATGCACGATGACCAGCACGGGACAGCTGTGGTTGTCCTTGCCGCTCTGCTCAATGCCTGCAAAGTCACCGGGAAAAAATATGCTGATCTTAATATCGTCATCTGCGGTGCGGGAGCTGCAGGATTTGCCATCACCCGGCTGCTCAAGTGTATCGGTTACGATCCCCGGGTATGCACCCGGGTAAATGAGATCATTGTCTGCGATACGCAGGGAACCATATTCCGCGAACGGCAGGGATTGTATAAAAACAAGTACAAATTCATTATCGCTGAAGAGACCAATAGGCCGGCCCTTGCCGGTTCGCTCTCGGATGCAATGATTGGGGCGGATGTATTAATTGGTGTTTCAGCACCGGGTCTTGTAACCGAAGAGATGGTCAGATCGATGAATAAAAAGGCCATCGTATTTGCCATGGCGAATCCGGTCCCGGAGATCTGGCCCGATGCAGCACTGCATGCAGGGGCGATGGTTGTCGGTACCGGAAGGAGCGATTTTCCCAACCAGATCAACAATGTCCTCGCATTTCCCGGAATATTCCGGGGGGCACTCGATGCCCGGGCCACGCGGATTACGGATGAAATGAAGATTGCAGCAGCCCATGCGATCGCCGGTTGTGTCCCAAAGCCAAAGAGCGATTGTATAATGCCCAACATCCTTGACAAGACCGTCACAAAAGTTGTCGCAAAAGCCGTGACAAAAGCGGCAATCAGCTGTGGCTGCAGCCGCAGCGTTGACTAACGGGGCAATTCCCGAACAACTATCCGTACCCGGTAATATCGTAATCGATCAGGGTGGAGTTCTTTGCACATTCCTTGCCATGGATGAGAACTTCGTCGATCATCTTCTTCAGGATCGCAGGGTATATTGCGCCAACCATTTCATGGACGGGTTTCCCGTTGCAGAAAAATTTGAACGTGGGAGTGCTTTTAACTCCATACCGCTCTGCAGTCCACATGCTTGTCAGGATATTGATGCGGACAAAAATAACTGAATCTTGATACTCTCCGGCATAACTTCTGAAATACGGCTCCATCTGGTGACAGAAGGCACAGGTCGGTGAGTAGAACATGACGGCAACGGGTTTTTTGGATTTTTCCACGGTATTTTCCCATGTAAGCTCATCAGTCTCAATGAGCAGATCATCGTTTTGCGGGATTACCGGAGTGACAACAGGCTCCGGAGCAGCGGGTATCTTCCCGTTTTTTTGTGGATCTTCCATCATAGAGAATTCCCTAGAGGCTCACTTTATGGTATATGACCATATAGTTTGTTGTAAAATAGGGGAACTGAATAAAGATACTAACCAGTAAATTTTATGTCCGGAAAATAATGGTTCCGAACAGTCAAAGAGATCGAAAAGGGTGACAATACGATGCTGATGAGAATCGGAGGAAAAGAATCTCCATCCCTTGATGACGCCTGGACTGAGGTAAAAAACCCGGCAACGGGCGAGGTGATCGATCGGATCCCGGCAGGATCCGCGGATGATGTTGCACGGGCAGTGGATGCAGCCGAAACTGCATTCAGGGCATGGAAGAAGAAAACCCCGCGCGACCGGGGCATGATCCTTTTCCATGCTGCGGAGAACGTACGAAAGCAGCATACAGATCTGGCCGCACTTCTCACAACGGAACAAGGCAAGCCCCTTGCCGAGGCCATTGACGAAGTACGGGGATTTGCCAACATCCTGGAATTTTATGCCGGGATCTCAGCACAGCAGCAGGGTGAGATGATTCGTCTCGGTGCGGCCGGCGATTGCCTGGTGACCCGCGAACCCCTGGGGGTCTGCGGTGCAATCATTCCATGGAATATGCCTGTACTTATCATGGGATGGAAAGTTGGTCCTGCACTCCTCGCGGGCAATACCCTCGTTCTCAAACCTGCCTCCACCACCCCTCTTACCAATCTCCGGCTTGGAAAAATTCTCGACGAATCCGGGCTCCTTCCGGGAGTCCTCAATATTGTAACAGGAAGCGGGGAATCTGTCGGGGAGCCACTCGTAAAACATCCTTCGGTCCGGAAGATCTCCTTTACCGGAAATGTCACTACGGGCCTGCGGATCCGGGACCTTGCACATCAGGGTCTCAAGGTAATCACGCTGGAGCTTGGGGGATCAGATCCGATGATTGTGATGAACGATGCGGATATCGACAAGGCTGTCGATGGCGCTGTCAGGGGCAGGTTTTACAATGCAGGCCAGACCTGTACTGCGGTAAAACGGCTGTATCTCCACGAGAGTATTGCAGAACCGTTTATCAGGAAGATGAAGGAGCGGGTCGAATCCCTGCGTATCGGGAATGGCCTTATGCCGGCGATCGATATGGGTCCGATGAACAACGCCATTCAGCGCGAACAGATCGCGGGAATGCTCGATGAGACCCGGGATAAGAATAACGGTACTATCCTGACAGGCGGGTGTACCTTGCAGGAAGGTACCTATAAGCAGGGCTATTTCTATCAGCCGACGCTGGTAACCGATGTTGTCCCGGGAAGCCGGCTTGTCACGGACGAACTCTTCGGCCCGGTGCTCCCGGTTATGACCGTGCCGGATCTTGAGACCGCAATCCGCGAGGCAAACAACACGCGATTTGGCCTCGGTGCATCGATCTGGACCTCAAACCTCGCCACAACCCGGCGGGCTTTTGATGAGATCAGGGCGGGCATTATATGGGTGAACCGGCATCTTACGGTACCGCCGGAAGTTCCGTTCGGGGGCACAAACGAGAGCGGAATCGGCCGGGAGAACGGGCACCATGCGCTTGACCAGTATTCGGAGACAAAGACGCTGTTCCTTGGCTGGTAAATAAAAATAAAACTTCAGGTATTTTCTTTTTTTATCAGCAGTACGATAAATGCTGTGGCAGTCGCCCCAATGCAGATACCTGCTGGCAACGCTGATTTTTTTGTCGTGGGTATAGCAGAAACCGGGAGGGTAGTCACCGTCTGCGAGGGTATTGCGGTTGTTGTCGGGATGACTGAAAGCACGGGCGCTGTTGTCGGGAGCGTTTCCACTATATTGAACGTGGCAGACCCGCTGACATCCTGGGTAATGCCCTTCACCATGACGATATATTCATCGGGTTTGAATCCCGTCGCGTCCACATCAAACGACCAGAAGTTATGCCCATTGGTTCCTTGCTGAACCTGGACAACTCCGCTCGCACCGGAAAACGTACTGTCCTGGTTCTTTCCGGTAGGTGTGAACGATGACGAATACACATCCACCTGGAGATTGTCCCCGGCGGCAAGATTTGTGGATCCGGTAATGGTAAATTTATCCCCTACTGCATGGTCGCCAATCGGGTTGATAAATGCATCCGGAGGACTGACAGAAAATGAGGATGTAGCAAAAGTATCATCGATATTCTGGCTGTTGATGGCGCTCATGAGGGCTGATGCCGCATCCGGGCTCTGGAGACTTCCGGCCTTTCCGAGCTGGAATATTGCCATACCATTGCCGAGCTGACGGTTAATTACGTTGCCGGTCGAGGAGTCGTAGGTTATGTCAAACTGACCGTTCATCATCGGGTGCTGGACGATCACCAGATACTGGCCGGATGCGAGATTTGCAGTATCGGCGGATTTCATTTCATAACTGTAGGTATTGTCATCATTGACCTGGATATTGGAAATGGTAAGGTAATTGTACCCGATAACCCAGACCATAAGCCCATTCCGGGGATGGCCGGTGGCAATACCATGAATTGTTACGGGATCTCCGTTAGAGATCACCGGTACGGAAGACTGGGACGTCCCGGGCATCAGATCGAGCGCCTGTGACGGTGCCGCTACAAGGAGAAGACTGATACAGAGCGTAAGAAGAATCATTTTCCGGATTTTAAAGAAACCTGCATGAAACATGCAAAAACCTCCCATCTTTTGTACCACGTTTTCCGCGAGTATCTGATAGATGTATCCCTTTGGGTGCACGTTCCGGCAACATATCCATTCAAACTGATAACATTACCGGGATTTCAGGTATCTGAATTCCTATCCGGAAAACAAACAACCAAATCGAAAAAGATTTTCGTGCGCTAAAACCATAAGAAGAAGTGAGTGGGAGGAGTAAGCCTCCTTTTGTTTTAGCGGCATTCAGCTATGCGTCAAACCCGGACGGATACCGGACGATCCATATGTCCTGTTCTGACTTGGTCGTTTCTGTGCCATTGCCGTGACTCTCGCCACCCGTACTTGCGTACGGCTGCGTGACCGGTGGGTGGGGGGACTTTCCTCAGCGACACTGAAGTCACCGTCGGCCGCTCTCTCCCTCTCCTGTAATTATACGACTTTGAAGAAGATAAGCACAGCGCCGGAAGACCGGAACACTACCATTCTGCGCAATAAACTACGTAATATCTGAAAAATCCGATAGATTGTTATCCAAGATGGACTATAGACCATCACAAGCATGGGGGAACACCATGGATTTACTCACCGCTGATGAAGGAAACCTGGCCGTCCGCTCTGCACGCGGCACGATCGATCATGTCTGTGCTAAAAAACCAAAACCCGTACAGAAGCTGACGCCGGTTTTCCGGGACAAACGGGGGGTGTTTGTCACGATCAGCAAGCACGGGGAGTTGCGTGGCTGCATAGGACTCCCGTATCCGGTCATGCCTCTCGGGGAGGCAATCGAGCATGCCGCTGCCGCCGCTGCGCTGGAAGATCCCCGGTTTCCCCCGGTAAAAAAAGAGGAACTGGGGGATATCTCCCTTGAGGTCACGATCCTGACCGTCCCGGTTCCCCTGGAAGCCAAGCCGTCAGAGCGCCCCCATAAGATTGTGGTCGGGCGTCATGGGTTGATCGTCCGGGGCATGGGCACCAGCGGCCTGCTGCTCCCCCAGGTTGCCACGGAATACAGCTGGGACGCCACGACATTTCTTGAACACACCTGCATGAAAGCCGGCCTCCCGGACCACTGCTGGAAGAACGAATCTGTGGAATTTCTCACTTTCGAGGGCCAGATCTTTTCCGAGAAGGCCTGATGCGCTGAGGGCAACCGTTTAACCTGAAGAGAGCTTATTTAAGGGCACATACGGTGCGCCATGGCAATTGCATTTGAAAGTCTGGACAGTGATTGTGCGGGACGCGCAGGAAAGCTGACAATCGGAAAAAAGACGGTCAGGACACCCGCGCTGCTCCCGGTCATCAACCCCCATCTCCAGCTGGTCACCCCAAAGGAACTCAGGCAGATGGGCGTCGAGGCGCTCATAACAAATGCCTACATCTTCTCCCAGAGCCAGCAGTACCGCGAACTGGCGCTGGCGGAAGGGCTCCACAAACTCCTGGATTTTGACGGCGTGATCATGACTGACTCCGGCTCGTTCCAGCTCTCGGTCTATGGCCAGGTCTCGATCACTAATACCGAGACACTCTCATTCCAGCGCGATATCGGGAGTGATATATGGGTTCCGCTCGACATCCCGACATCCCCCGCATCTGACCGCGAGACCACGGAACGGGAACTCGCTGTCACCATGCAGCGTCTCAAAGAAGCCCGGGATGTGTTCGGCAGCGATGCACCAATCGCGGGTCCTGTCCAGGGAGGTATCTTTGAAGATCTCCGGGAGCGGGCAGGCCGCGAGGTGAGCGATCTCGGGTTCTCGTTCTGCCCGGTGGGTGCAGTAGTCCCACTCATGGAATCATACCGGTACCGGGATCTTGTCAGCGTCGTTATGGCCGCAAAACGAACCCTCGCACCATCCGCATGCGTCCATCTTTTCGGTGCCGGTCACCCGGCCATGTTTGCCCTTGCCACCGCGATGGGGTGCGATCTCTTTGACTCGGCAGCCTATGCTCTTTATGCAAAGGATGGCCGGTACCTCACCTCGCACGGCAGTTACCGTATCGGGGAACTTGCCGATCTTCCCTGTGCCTGTGCGGTCTGCCGTTCGCATACGGCCGAAGAGCTCCGGACAGCAAACGATCGCGAGCGCCTGCTTGCTCTCCACAACCTCCACGTGACCCTTGCGGAGATCGCACGGATCCGGCAGGCAATCGCGGATGGCACGCTCTGGGAACTGGTGGACGAACGCTGCCGCGGCCACCCCCAGCTCCTTGCCGGTTACCGGGCCCTGCTCGGTCATGTTCCTGCACTCGAAGCCCATGACCGGGTATCGAAACGACGGTTCTTTTACCGGGGCAGCGAGAGTTGCCGGCGCACCGAGGTCCTGCGGTACCAGCGCCAGCTCTCACGCCTTAATCTGGGAAAAAATGTACTTGTATCTTTTGACGGCAGCCGGGCAGAGGGATTTGATGATATCCTGCACTTCAAACCGCCTTTCGGCCCGTACCCGGCTGAACTGAGAGAGACATTTCCCATCGGACCGTGCGAAATCCCCGAGTGGGACGAGGATATGGTGCGACAGGGATGTGTGGGAATAAAATCTCTTGCTGATAGCCATCCTGACAGCCGGATCGTGCTCTCCTGTAGTCATCGCTGGGAGCCGGTTGTCCGGAAGGAACTCGCCACTATGGAGATCTGGCATGCCCCGCTATAACATACGGAAGCGGGACGGCCTTGCCCGTACCGGTCTTTTCGAGAACGGAGCGACAACACTGAAATTACCTGCGTCCGCCGATTGCGAAGAACTTTTCCCCGCACTCCGGGAAGAAAAATATACCAACATTCCCCTGTCTGCACCCGCAGCTCTCGTGCTGCAGTTTCCCCCGGCAAATACCGGTCAGCCGATTACCATCCATCCACGGCTCGATAATTCCGCACAGAGCGGTGACTGCGTAATGGTTGCCGGATGGCATACGGCTTATGCTAATCCCAGGAACTACGTGGACTGGCTGGTTGAACTCAAGGAGAAGACACCAGCCGACACGGCATGGTATGCTCCTGCCGCTGCCCTCCCGTCAACAGCTGCAATCCTCTGCTATTCCGGGTTTGACCTGTTCGATTACGTTGCCGTGGATCTCATGACCGCGCAGGGCCGGTTCTGCACGCCGGAAGGCGATTTCCCCAAGGAGGTGATGGCGACCGGCATGTGTGGTTGTGCAGGGTGCCGTGATGGTAATCTCAAAGAGCACAACCGGCAGGCACTCCGGCAGGAGATTGCCCTTGTCACCCGGTTTATCGAACAGGCGCAGCTCCGTGAACTGGTCGAGTCCCGGTGCCGGATGGATGCACCCCAGGTAGCAATCATGCGCCATCTTGACAACAAGTATGCTTTCATGGAAGTGCAGCAGCCGATAGCAAGGAACGGCATCATGCGGGCGAACTCCGGCGAGTCCATGCAGCGCGTGGAAGTGCGGAGATTTGCGGATCGGGTTGTGGGCCGGTATATCCCGCCCCGCTGCGATGTGGCAGTGCTCCTTCCCTGTTCGGCACGGAAACCGTACTCCCTCTCCCAGAGCCACCGTAAATTCCAGATGGCTGTCGGGAGCCGGGCCCACGAACTGATCGTTACCTCCCCGCTTGGTCTTGTCCCGCGGGAACTGGAGACCATCTACCCGGCCGGCCATTACGATGTTCCGGTCACCGGTTACTGGGATGCAGAAGAATGCGCGATCATTGCCGGGGTACTCGAACGCTACTTCCGGCGCCACCAGTACCGGCGGATAATCGCCCATCTCGAAGGCGGAGCCCTGAAGGTGGCCCGGCAGGCAGCCGAAGCCTGCGGTATCACACTCGAATATTCCTGCACCGGGAACCCGGTAAGCCCGGCATCACTGAATGCTCTCGATGATTCGCTTGCGGGCGAACGGAAGATAAAAGATGACCGGCTCCATGGCATGATCTCCTACCAGTTCAACGTGGATGTTGACACCAAAGGGACCACGCTGCGCGGTCATTACCCTGAGCTCTTTTACAGCAAAGGAAATACGCAGCTCTTTTCTATCGACACAGGAACGGGCATGCTCCGCCCGACATTCGATGGATGGAAGATGATACCGGAAGGGTACCGGGTCTGGATCGACGATTTCATACCGGAAGGTGATGTGCTGGTGCCGGGTGTGACAAAAACCGATCCCGATATACGGGACGGCGATGAGGTGCTCGTTGTCGGAGCGCGTGCGCTCGGCACCGGCCGGGCTGCGCTGCCCTCTGAAGATATCCCCCGATCGAAGCGCGGGGTGGCCGTCAGGGTGCGTAAGATAAAAAAGGTGTAGGTTCAACAAGTACGATACATTGCAGATCATCCATGGAGTGAAAAGGTTGTTCCGTATCGAAAAAGCCGAACCGGGGAGGTGGGAACTGTGAGCACCCCCGTCATTGCACAGGAAGTAAAGGGTATAATCCCGGCCGGTTCGAAGGGCCCGAAAGTTATGCCAATCGTTATCGCCGTTCCAAAGGAACTGGCCCCAGGGGAACAGCGCGTGGCGACTGTACCGGAGGTCGTCCAGAAGCTCACGAAGTCGGGTTACGAAGTCCGGATCGAGCACGATGCAGGGACAAGTGCGTACTATCCCGACGATCTCTTCACAGCCGCCGGTGCAATAATTGCATCCAGCCGGACCGACCTGTTGAACGGTGCCAGGATCGTGCTGCGCGTCCAGCCCCCGACCGTCGCCGAAGTCGACCAGCTCGCCGAGGGCACGATCGTCATCGGGTTCATGAACGCGACAACAAACCTCGAAGCCATCGCCCGGATGCGCGACCGTAATGTCACTGCCTTCGCCCTCGAGCTTGTCCCGCGGATCACCCGTGCTCAGAGCATGGATGCACTCAGTTCCCAGGCTACGGCTGCCGGGTACACGGCAGCAATCCTGGGTGCCGATAACTGCCCGAAGTTCCTCCCGATGCTGACGACGGCCGCGGGCACGATACGACCAGCAACAGTGCTCATCCTGGGTGCCGGCGTTGCCGGTCTTATGGCGATCGCGACGGCAAAACGGCTCGGCGCCATTGTCGAGGCCTATGACGTCCGGCGTGCAGCTGGCGAGCAGGTCAGGAGCCTCGGCGCAAAGTTCCTCGAACTTGAAATTAATGCTGAAGGCCAGGGCGGCTACGCCCGCGAGCTCACGCCCGAAGAGAAGGCACAGGAGCAGCAGATGGTCTCCACCGCGGTTGCGCGGGCAGACATTGTCATCACGACCGCAGCCATCCCCGGCCGGAGAGCCCCGCTCCTTGTCACCAAGGAGACCGTCGCGATGATGCGTCCGGGTGCCGTCATCGTCGACCTGGCCGCAGAATCGGGCGGCAACTGTGAGCTGACCCGGTATGGCAAGACCGTACGGGAACACGGCGTCACGATCATAGGCCCGCAGAACCTCCCGGCCCGCGTGCCATTCCATTCGAGCCAGATGTACGCAAAGAACCTCCAGTCGTTTCTCGTGCTCCTCGTCGACAAAGACGGGGCGCTCATAAAAGAGTTCACAGACGAGATCCTCGTTGCGAGCCTTCTCGTCCACGCAGGAGAGGTGCGCCACGGGCCAACACGTGACCTCCTGATAGGAGGAAAACCATGACCGACATAACCACCCTCTGGACCGCAGTCTACATCGCAATGCTCGCCGCGTTCACCGGCTACGTCGTCATCAGCCGGGTCCCCGTTATCCTCCATACACCACTGATGAGCGGCTCGAACTTCATCCACGGGATCGTGCTTGTCGGCGCCATGGTCGCGCTCGGCCTCGCGACGACGCCCCTTGAGCAGGCCATCGGTTTTGTAGCGGTCATTCTCGGAGCAGCGAACGTCACTGGCGGCTACGTGGTCACGGAGCGGATCCTCCAGATGTTCGACCGCAGTGGGAAGAAGCCCGGAAAGGGGGCCTGAAATGATCGACCTCTCCTGGGCAATCGACCCGGTCTACATCGCTACGATCTTCTTCTTCATCGTCGGCCTCCAGCGGATGAGCCACCCACTCACCGCCCGGAGCGGGATTGTCTGGGCCGGCACCGCGATGCTGATCGCAACTCTCGTCACGTTCCTTACTCCGGGCCTCACCAACTTCGCCCTTATGGCGATCGCGATCGTTATCGGCGGGGGCTTCGGCTACATCGCCGCAAAGCGCGTCGGGATGACCGACATGCCCCAGATGATTGCGCTCTACAATGGGATGGGCGGCGGCGCAGCGGCCGGGATCTCGGCAGTTGCGCTCCTTGGCACGACAAACGCCACCTCCGGTTCCCTTGCGGTCGTCGGCGGCCTCATCGGGGCCGTTTCGTTTGCGGGGAGCATCATCGCGTTCCTGAAACTCCAGGGCTGGATGCGGCCGCGGCCGATCACCTTCCCGGGCCAGCAGATCGTAAACACCGCGTTCCTGGCCCTCGCTATCGTGTCCGGCGTACTCGTCGTCCTGCAGCCAACATGGATCCCGCTCACAGTTGCCATATACCTTCCGCTGTTCTTTGTCCTCTCGCTCGGCTTCGGGCTTCTCATGACGCTCCCGATCGGCGGGGCGGATATGCCCGTCGTGATCTCGATGTACAACGCCTTCACCGGCCTTGCCGTCGCGCTCGACGGGTTCTCGTTTGCTACCCCCAACTACGCGATGGTCATCGCTGGCATCATAGTCGGCGCTGCGGGTTCGCTGCTCACGCTCAATATGGCAAAGGCGATGAACCGCTCGATCTCGAACGTCTTCTTTGGTGCGTTCGGCGCGACAGAAGAGAGAGGGGTAGAGATCCAGGGCAGCATGAAGTCGATCGAAGCTGATGACGTCGCGGTTATGCTTGCCTATGCGAACAAAGTAATCATCGCTCCCGGTTACGGAATGGCGGTCGCCCAGGCCCAGCAGAAGGTCAAGGAGCTGACCGACATGCTCGAGAGCAAGAACATCCAGGTGAAGTTCGCGATCCACCCGGTCGCCGGGCGGATGCCCGGGCACATGAACGTCCTCTTGGCCGAAGCCGGGATCAACTACGACCACCTCTTCGACCGGGATGAAGTGAACCCGGAGTTCCCAGGCACTGACGTCGTCCTCGTCATCGGTGCAAACGACGTCGTCAACCCGGCGGCGCATCGGCAGGGCAGCCCGCTCTTCGGTATGCCTATCCTCGATGTCGAGCAGGCGAAGAACGTCATCGTCCTCAAGCGTGGCCAGGGGAAGGGCTTCGCGGGAATAGAGAACGACCTGTTCTACCGGGATAACACACGCCTGCTCTATGGTGACGCGCAGGAGACAGTAGGGAAGCTCGTGCAGGCCCTCAAGAAGGTCTAGGCTTCACGAGAATCCGGCGGGCCGATGCAATGGCCCTGCCGGTCTCCCGGCGTGCGGCACTTTAAAGGGGATCGACGAGATGCTCCGGAAAGAACAAACGGATTTTTCCCGGTTTCCTTTCTTTTTCAAAACGCATTTTTTTTAAATTCCCGAACCGGCCGGGTTTTTCACGCCGGTTGGCCCGGAAAACGGTGACCTTATATGGTTATCTGCCAGATTCAATGGTAAGGCAGGGGGTTATACCATAGAAGATACCGTCCCGATTCCGGATGGACAGGTTGTCCGTAAGAAACTCCACTTTTTCTGGATTGCCGACTGCTCAGATTCCATGCGGGGCAAGAAGATAGCAACCTTAAATCAGGCAATACGGGAAGCAATACCGGAAGTCCAGAAGGCCGTGGCTGCGTACCCGCAGGTCGAGATCTTCATGCGGGCGATCAAGTTCTCAGATGAAGCTGCATGGCATGTGGGTCCGGCCCCGGTCCCGATCGAACAGTTTACCTGGCCGGAACTCGAGACTTCCGGTCTTACCGCTACGGCTAAAGCCCTGAAGCTGCTGGAGGGGGAGCTCTCGATCGAACGGATGCCCCGGCGCGGACTTCCCCCGGTCTGCATCCTCGTCTCCGATGGGTTCTGCACGGATCCCCGCGAAGAATATGACAATTCAATCGCTGAACTGGCAAAGATACCCTGGGGCGTAAAGGCAGTCCGGCTCGCGATTGCGATCGGCGATGAATCAGATTACAACGAGCCCGAACTCCTGAAATTCGTGAACCAGGACGCGATCGGGCTCTTAAAGGCCCATTCGCCGGAAGAGCTCGTCTCCTACATTAAGTGGGCCTCGGTTTCGGCCTCGGTCGCCTCCTCGCGGGGCAGGAGCCGCAGTACCGGTATCACGGAAGATACCTCCAATGTCACGCTCGACTCCCCGCCGCCTATGATCACGTCCAACACCGACCTGTTCTAGTCCTGTCGCATGCACCCCTCACGACAATTCCTCTGTTCCGGTGATGCCGGCCTTGGCTGGGCATTCGGCTCCAGCCGGACCGGTGCCTCTCATCTCCGCTCCGGCAGGCCCTGCGAAGATGCATTCGCCCTCTGGAGCGGAGCCTCCGGTGCAATCCCCTGCATTGCGGCAGCTATAGCAGACGGTCATGGAGACTCCCGCCACGACAGGAGCCGGGCGGGGGCTGCCCTTGCCGTTCAGGCAGCGATTGATGAACTGGTCTCATTCCACCGTATCCACGGGGAAACCGGTTCCCGGGTGGTCCTCCGCTCGGAATTCCGGGCCGATTTTCCCCGCCGTACAACCCGCCGCTGGCGCGAAGCAGTGCTCGGGGATGCAGTGCGTCGTAAGATCGAAATTTTACCGCAGGAGGGCAGTGGCTCCGGGGATTTTTCCCGGTACGGCACTACGCTGATTTCCTCCATGGTCCTTGCAGACACGATCCTTATCGGGCAGATTGGTGACGGGGACGTGATCCTTGTCCGCCCGGACGGGACTCTCGATATCCCGATCCCTGCCGATACCACCCTCATGGGTGCGGAGACCCGGTCCCTCTCGTCCCGGGACGCCCACCTGCTCTGGCGTACGGCAACGCTGGACCGTGGAGCCGGGGGCATCCTCATTGCAGCAACGGACGGAATCTCGGATTCCTTTGATGGATCGGAAAGAGAAGAGTTTAAAAAATTCATAACAAGCCTTGCTGCGCGTATCAGGGAATTCGGGATCGAGAACGTGGCAGGTTCCCTCAACGGGTGGCTTGACCGGTACTCAGAACTCGCCAGCGGCGATGATATGACTATGGTATTTGTCTGCATCAACCCGTCAGAAGAAAATTGTGAGCCGGATTCTTCCCGGGAAGATGAGGTTGACCGGCAGACCGCACCGCCACAGCAGGGTACGCTCTCGGGGGTGTGGTGATGCCTCTTTCAATTGGCCAGCGGGTAAAGGCAGAGTTATCCGGTGCAGAACTTCACGTGATCAAAAAACTGGGCGAAGGCACCCAGGGAGAGGTCTATCTCGTGGAAGGACCGGACGGGTACCAGGCGGTCAAATGGTACAAACCTGAACAGGCAACACCGGAACAGCGGACCGCGATCCTCTATCTGGTCCGGACCGGCCCGCCGTTCGGTGCTGCCGGGAAACGGTTTATCTGGCCTCTTGACCTCGTGACCTCGGGACCATCGGGCCATTTCGGGTACCTGATGCAGCGGATCGACACAAAGCGGTTTGCCGAGCTCGGCGAAGTCTGGGCCCATCTCAAACCGGTGCCCAACTTCTCTGCCTTATGCGAAATCTCCTACCAGCTTGCCAACAGTTACCGGGCCCTCCACCTCTCGGGCCACTGCTACCGGGACATCTCGGCAGGGAACCTGATGTTCGATCCCGTAACCGGCGATATCCTGATCTGCGACAACGATAATGTCGGCGTGAACCGCCAGTCGCGCTGCCAGGTCTGGGGTACGATGGAGTACATGGCACCGGAGATCATCCGCGGGACAGCCGATCCCTCCACCCAGACAGATCTGCATTCCCTTGCAATTCTCCTCTTCTACCTCTGGGTCTGGCACCATCCCTTCCATGGCGAGATGGAGTACCGTTTCCACTGCTGGGACATCCCGGCCAAGAAGAAAGTGTATGGCGAGACCCCGGTCTTTGTATTTGACCGGCTGGACTTTTCCAACACGCTCCCGCAGGATCCCGACTATGCGATCGCACGCGAGCGATGGGCATGGTGCCCCGGGGAGCTCCGGGACACATTCACCCGCGCATTTTCGGATGGCCTCCGCGACCCGGACCGCCGCGTGACCGAGGGTGAATGGCAGGGCCTCTTCTCCCGGATCAAGGACCGCATTGCCTGCTGCCCGCGGTGCAGGGCCGAAAACTTTGCCGGGCAAAACGGCAGGATCGGTTCCTGCTGGCACTGCAATGCTGCAATTACTCCGCCCCCGGTCCTCAGTATCCGACGCCCATCCGGGAATATTCCGCTACTCCTTTCGCTCGGGACAACCCTGCGAAAACGTCACATCTCCTCTGCCACACCCCTGGATGACGGGGCGGAAGTCGTGGGAAAGGTTGTCCCACACCCGTCCATTGCCGGCGCAGCCGGTATCCGTAACCTGTCAAAAGAATCCTGGAATATTACGTTCCCTGATGGAAGATCCACAAAAGTCCCTCCTGATCGTGCTGTTCCGTTACATCCCGGAACGACCATACGTATTGAGGGAATTGAGCTCACGATACTTGCCCCCGAACCAGGAGTGACACCATGAACAACGAGCCGGCCCGGATTCTCACATCGCTTGTCACACGGTACGGTACTTCCCTGGCGTATGATCCCCTCCGGTGCGAAGGACTGCTCCGGGATACCTGCACGCATTGCAACCGGGAGATCTTTGTTCTCGTCAATGCCGTCCGCCAGCAGGTACCGGCCGATCTTCTCTCCCCGCGCCATTCGCTGCCGTTCCCGCTTTTTAAGGGATTCCTGGTAAAACGTCTCCAGGATGAACTGGGATTCTCTGACGAGGCAGCGCAGTGGGCAGTGGATACCTGGTCGGCAGCACTCGGGCTCTCCACCACGGATGCACGGCCGGAACAGGACCCTGCCCCGGCTGCCGTTTCATCGGTACGCCGGAAAAGTACCGTATCTGAAGATCAAAGGACTCAGTGGGCTGACGATTTCGGATCCGACCGGCCTGCCACCAGGCTTGAGGCAGTCAGGGGGCTGGCAGATACCGGTGATCCGGCGTGCTTCCCTCTCCTGATAAGCACCCTTGAAAACGATCAATGGCAGGTGCGATCTGCAGCATATGATGCCCTTATCAGTCTCGGTACACCGGCCGTAACCGCGCTTGTAGAGGCACTTGACGATACCCACCGGCCGCTGGTCGGTTCCGTGATTCTCATTCTCGGTGCAATCCGGGCCCGTGAATCTGTAGATCCGCTCATCCGGCTTATGGAATCCGACAGGGATCTTGCCGGGTATGCAATATGGGCCCTTGGTGAGATTGGAGATGCACGGGCCTCAACACCACTCCTGAAACGTCTCTCGGACAGCAACAGCACCATCCATCTGGCTGCTGAAGAAGCCCTCAAAAAGATCCGCTGATCCTGCGCACACCTTCCGGCAGGATACAGAACTGTTGAAAAAAGGCGGAGATATTACGGGGCTGCCGGGTTTATCACTTCGAAGACCAGGTTCCTGCCGAACACCTTCTCAAAGGTCCGCCGTTCACTTTCAATCCCCCATATCTCCAGCTGGCAGTCACCCCGGGCAACTACTTCCAGGTGAACAGCGTCCTCGTCGACCCGGGCAAACCGGACATGCTGGATCAGGGCAGCATGACTCCGGTCCAGGCTTTCCCCCAGCCGGATGAACGTGGAGAGTACTTTTAGGGCTTCCCGCTCCCGGACATCAAGATCCGCAACGTCGAGATCTTTTTTCTTTGGGGTCTTTTTCCGGTGGAATTTTGCCAGGGTTGCCATGAATGTAACTTCCTTCTGGTCGAACCCAAGCAGTTCTGAATTTTTTATAATGTAATACGAATGTGCATGATGGTTGGTGTACGAGATGAATGAGCCGATATCATGGAGAAAGGTGGCATACTCGAGGAGTTCCCGGTCGAGATCGGAAAAGTCGTGGAGCTTCTGTTCCCGGGCTGAATCGAACATCTCGAGCACCAGGCTCGTCACGGTTCTTGCATGCACCTCGTTGATGCCACACGAACGGCCAAGCTGGAGCACGCTTCGCTGGCGGGATGAGAGTTCCCCAAGCAGGGGAAAATTATCCATACGGGAGAGGTAATCGACAAGGAGACCATCCTGCAGTCCGCGCCCGGTGATTGTTATGGCATCGAGCGAGAGCTCCTTCATAAACGTTTCAAGGATCGCTGCCCCGGCAATGATGATATCCGCACGTTCCGGGTTGATCCCGGGCACTTTACGGCGTTGTTCGAGGGGAAGGGAACAGAGCAGATCAGTTACCTTCCTGAGATCTTTGCAGGTGAGCATGGTATCAGATGAGCCCGAAGAGGAATGAAGTGCCTTCTGGGCGATCTCGGCAAGGTTCATGATCGACCCGGAACTGCCAATTGCAAGGGCAGGGCGGAGTTTCCGGAGTTTCTCCAGCGAGTGGAAGATCACGTTCCTGATATGCTGCTGGATCTTCCTGTACTGTTCGGGAGTTACCGGCCCATTATCTCCGGGAGCAGTATAGAGGTTCGAGAGCCGGATTGCCCCGAGCTTGAAACTGTCCAGGTACTGGTAATCCCGTGAATCCCCGACAGCAACTTCCGTACTGCCTCCCCCGATATCAATAAAGAATGCCGGGGTTGCAGTCAGGTGCGTACCGCTCGCCACCCCGAGATAGATAAGCCGGGCTTCTTCGCGACCGGAGATGACCCGGATATCGATCTGGGCTTCCTGCCGGAGCAGGTGCAGGAGTTCGTTCTGGTTGGCAGCCTCGCGGGCGGCAGAGGTTGCTACTGCAACAAATTCTTCAGAACTGAATGTCCGGGCAAGATCAGTGAACCGTTTTGCTACGATCGCTGCCCGTTCCATGGCCTGGGGGGTGATCTCCTCGTCCTCAAACTCACCTTCACCAAGCCGTACCTGTTGTTTTTGCCGGGTCAGGATCGTGTAGGAATGGTTCGGGTTGAGACGGACAACGAGAAGACGGAGGGAATTGGTTCCCAGATCAAGGAACGAGACCACGCGCCCGTTCGGGCCGGGAGGTTTGAGTTTCACCGGATCACCAGTTCACGCCCAAATGCCCGGGTAAACAACACTGCTTTTGATCGCGCCCGTTCCTTTTCCTGAGTTACATCAACCGGGGATACGATATCGCAGCTGATCTCCCCGGAGCCGATGATACAGTGGATCTCCTGCACGGAACCGAGGTGGAGGTAATCCAGCCCGTCCGCTACCCGGAGGAGCGCGGCAAGCTGCAGGATCTTCTTCTGCCGGTCTTCCGGCAGAAGCGGGAAGAAGACATGGGTTTCCGGTGTTTCCTGTCCGCGGTGGGCAAGCGCAATGAGCCCGACCGTCACGCGGTCAGGGAGATCGAAGGGGAGGGTCTCATCGGCAAAAATCCGGGCAGCGCTCAAATGGTTATGTCGCTTCTGCCGGGTCATCCAGCCGATATCATGCAGCATCCCGGCACATTCGAGGAGGAAACGGTCATGTTTTGTCATGCCATGGACAGGCTGGAGGCTGTCAAACAGCATAAGGGCAAGATGCGTTGCGTGCCGGTGATGGGCAAGACCTTCCGGGAACTGCGCAGCTACAGCCCCGACAACCCGCCGGGTCTCCTCAATCCTGACCTCCGGGTCCGGCTGGAACTTCTTCTTCCTGCCGTAAAGAAGGGTCTGCCGGAGTTCATCCCAGAGATGTGTCCGCTTCTGGGATTCCCAGTACCGCACGAACTGCCGGTGGAGGAGGATCCGGGCCCGTTCACGTTCCTTAAGGAAGAGCCGGAGACTTGCCAGCGTTGCAGTGTCCGGCCGTTTCTCTTCCTTCTCGGTGCGAAGGTGGGAACGTTCGCGGAGCATAATGCGGGTGACATGATCGATCCAGACATCGCAGTCATGGAGATCACCGAGAACCTCCTGGATCTTCTTCACCCGGATTAAGGGTTTTTTCAGATTGAGGCGATATACGGGGCCGTAAATTTCCATGGTGTACCGGAGTTTTTTTGCTGCAATCCGGGTTGCATGGTGCTCGGCAACCGCATCGGGATACGGTACCCAGGGTTCATACGAGAGCATGGTGACAAGCCGGGTCTCGATCCGCAGTGCTGCAACAGTCGGGATACCGTAGCTCATGGTCTTCCACGGGACCCTGCGGACCGCGGATTTACGGGCAGCAAATAATATCTGCATGTCTCCGATCACGCCGCTCTTTTCAAGGGCACCGAGTGCAGAGAGGACCCTCTGCTGGAGCTGGGATCTGCGTTTCCGGAGATCCGCGAGAAGATAAAGGAGGGCAGGATCGTACGGGTTCACCGGGATTCCGGTACCGGGGGGCTGTGCCTTTTTCTTCTGTGCAGAACGGGACCGTTTCTGGTACTTCAGGAGAAATGCAATCTGGACATCTGCATCCCGTGCTTCTCCAAGTGCACGGGTGATGTTTGCCATCTCCTGCATCCAGCGCGAGTACTGTTTCCCGGAAAAACAGGCCCGGAAGAGCGGAAGTGCTGCACGGAGACGGCGGGTGGCCACCCGCATCCGGTGGATGTACTCGATGTCCTCTGCAGCACGGACACCCTCAATCTCACGGGCAAACGCGTCCAGCAGGACCGGCAGCCGCTGGAGACCGTACCAGCAGAGCCCGCGTTCCGGTGCAACCGTATCAGGCCCGGGTATCGTACCAGATTCCACGGTGCTCCACCATCCAGGTCTGGGCATTCATCGGTTGTTCATCCGGGACGGGTGTGATCCGTGCGTACGTACCGTCGGCCTGCATCACCCGTGATTTGACGTTATCACCGAGCTGCACCGGGAGGATCAGGGTAATGATCGCCCGCCTCATTGCAGGATCCTGGACCGGGAAGAGTATCTCGACACGACGGTCGAGATTCCGGGGCATCAGGTCCGCACTGCCGAGGAAGACTTCCTCATTGCCACCGTTCCGGAAGTAATAAATCCGGGCGTGTTCAAGAAACCGGCCGACAATTGCGGTGACCCGGATCGTGTCGCTGAACCCGGGAATACCCGGACGGAGACAGCAGATACCCCGGACCTGCAGGTCGATTTTTACACCTGCCTGCGAGGCCTTGTACAAGGCAGCGATGGAGACAGGATCGACGAGTGCATTCATCTTGAAGATGATATGGCCGTCACCGTGACCGTTCTGCCGGGAAACCTCCCGTTCGATCTTCTCGAGAAGAATCCTGCGGAGGGTGACCGGCGCGACAAGGAGTTTCTTGTAGTTTTCAATACGCGCATAGCCGGTCAGGAAGTTGAAGAGGTTGGCCACATCCTCGCCAATCTCTTTGTCGCAGGTGAGAAGCCCGAAGTCCGTGTAGATCCGGCTTGTGGTCGCGTTGTAGTTGCCGGTACCGAGATGCATATACCTGCGTATCCCGTCTTTTTCACGCCGGACAACCATACAGAGCTTTGCATGCACCTTGAGCCCTACTACACCGTAAACCACGTGGACACCCTCACGTTCGAGGGCCCGGGCCCAGCCAATATTATTCTCTTCGTCAAACCGTGCCTTGAGTTCGATTAAGGCTGCGACAGCCTTGCCATTCTCCCGGGCTTCCATGAGGGCATTGACTATAGGGGAATTCGATCCCACCCGGTAAAGGGTAATCTTGATAGCGAGAACATCCGGGTCATGAGCCGCCTGTCGTATAAAATTGACAACGGGAGAGAAACTGTCATAAGGCTGGTAGAGCAGGATATCGTGACGTTTGATAGCTGCGAAAATATCCCGGTCATCTGCAAGGTCCGGGGGAAGCGAAGGTGCGAACGGGGAGTCCTTGAGATCGGGACGGTCAAGTGACATCATCTGCATGAGGTCTGCCATCCCCACCGGGTGGCCGACCAGGTAAAGCATCGATGTGCTGATGCCAAGTTTCTGCTCCAGCATGTGGCAGATCCCTTCCCTCATGCAGGAGTCCACTTCGATCCTGACCGGTTTGCCCCGGGCCCGCTGCTCCATGATCTCCTCAACCGTGGTCAGCAGATCGGAAGCTTCGTCGACCTCGATCTCGAGATCTGCATCCCGGGTAATCCGGAAGGGGAACGAGGCCACGGTTTCGAGCCCCGGGAAGAGCATGTCAAGGTGGGCGGCGATGATCTCTTCCAGGTACACGAAGTGGACCACGCTGTCATCGTTCCGGGTTGTACCGTCCGGCTCGGGGACCCGGATCAGGCGGGAGAAGAGGTTCGTCGGGACCTTGACCCGGGCGAAAAATTCCTTGTGGTTCTGGTCCCTCACGATAATCGCAAGATTGAGGGAAAGATTGGAGATGAAGGGGAACGGGTGAGAGCTGTCGAACGCGAGCGGAGTGAGTACCGGGAAGACCTCATCCACGAAGAAGCGGTGCATTGCTTCCATCTGCGGGACCGAGAGATCCGCGTAATTGTACACATGAATACCGGCTTCCGCCAGTTTCGGGAGGAGTTCCTTATGCCAGCAGTCGTTCTGTGCCCGGAGCTCGGGGTCAAGCATCTGCCGGATCGCGTCCAGCTGCTGAGACGGGGTCATGCCATCCGGCGGGGCCCTGAGCACGCCTTTTGCCAGCTGGCGCTGGAGACCCGATACACGGATCATGAAGAACTCGTCCAGGTTATTTGCGTAAATCGAAAGGAACTTCACCCGCTCCAGCAGGGGGTGGCTGCTATCGAGAGCTTCATCCAGCACGTGGCGGTTGAACCGGATCCAGCTCAGTTCCCGGTTGATATAGAGCGACGGATTGTCGGCAAGCAGTTGTGGTGTATCCATTCTCGTGCCCCGCAGGAAATATCGGCAAATGACAGGAACTTACGGTATAGTCTGTAACAAAGATAGGTCTCCTATAAAATATACCCTTCCCTGATACAGGACGTGGCAGGGAAAAAATACCCGGAATCCGGGCGTCTTTTGTTAAAAATATAGAGATTCAATAGATTATCAGCCATTGAAATTATGGAACCGGTGGCAGTGCTCGATAAACTCCTGCTTACGGTGTTCGCCCGGGTTCGTTGGGGGACGGAGGTACCCGATCTCCGGAGTCTGGCGGGCAGGGCAGAACGGGCAGAGCGCCGCGTCCATATCTCCGGCTTTTTCCCGCACCGGGCAGTAGTAGATCCCGTCGGTCAGTTCGATCTGGTCCCCGCCCGGAAACGGCATCCCTACCGGATGACCCGGTTCCTGCAACACGATCATGCAGTAGCCGGCAAGGAGAAACTTCAGGAACCGGATCTTCGGGACATCCCCCGTGCCGTTATCCTTGCACTGCCCCGCAACCATATCCCAGTACATTGCAAGTCCGGGCGGCACCGGTTCGTGCATAATCCTGAAGATTCCCTGCTGCTGAGCGAGCCGGATCCGCTGCCAGGTCCCGAGGAGGTGTTCGGTGATCTTCCGTGTGAGCCGGTCACGGTACTCGGGCGGGATGTCCCGGACCTTGTTGTCGAAGTTCCGTTTCATTCGCTGGATATCGGCCGGTGAGTACGTGAGCACGAGACTAGCGATCTGTTCACCGAGTTCCCCCCGCGCCTTTGTCCCTTTGAGCACTGCGCAATGACGGGCAATGTCATCACAGGTAGCAGATGCAGGGTCCGGTTTTTTACCAAACAGCGACATGGAATATATTCTGGCGATCGTGTGAACGAACGGTCCGGCTGATAGTTGGAACCCGGGAAATATAGGTTCTTTGTTCCGGGGCGCTGGCTGGTTGCAAAAAGAACGGACTAAGAATTTTTCGGCACAATTTTTTGCTGAGGGGTCGGGCCTGTCCGGAAAGATTTTCCGGACAAAATTTTGGAGCGGTGAATGGCTGGTCGGACCGCGGAGGTTGGCCCATTCGCTTTTTTTGCGATCGCCGATATGGGCTTGCTGTCCCATACCCCCGGTTGAGACAAACGTCCGCCGGGTCCTGGATTTTACCGGCGAAAATCTTTTCCACAGCCTTTGGCGGTCCCCAGAGGGCGCCCCGCAGCGGATCGATGAAGAGGGAAAATTCCGCTGCTAAAAAATAACCTCTGAAATTCCAGATCCCGGACCCGCCTCTCCACGCATTCCCCCGTATTCAACCTCATCCACCCCTTCTTTCGGCCCCGCAAACGCTTCTGTCAGTTACCTCCTTAATTCCCGTCGAAAAATGCCCGTTAACTCCGGTCTTAATTCCGCGTTTTCCGGATTTGTTACCTCCCGGGACCGGAAAAACAGGTAATCGGAGCTCTGTACGGGCCCGGATTGGTCTACCCCTCCAGGGGACCATTTCTCCGACGGTGAGTGTCACCTTCGGTATACATTATGAGGGTGACCCCCACTCTCCTTCCCCGGGGAGGCAGCCAAAGCGGAGTGCCTCCGCGACCCCCATGTATCCGGTTTACCAAATCATCCCCACGTCACTTTCGCAATTCAGGGGCGCAATTCCGGCGGATTTGAACACCCCGGAGTATCAGAGTATTCCGGATGATTTGCGGGAAAAAATTCCGGAGATTCCGGACAAAAATTTTCACAGGGAAAACTTCCGGACAATCACAAAAAAATAAAAAAATCGGCCCGGCTCAGCTCGCAGTCACCCGACATTAAGTGGCCATCCATGGCAGTCCAGCTCGATGAGATCTTTTTCCGTGACCAGGAAAAACCGCCAGGTCCCGTGCCTGGACCGGAGCCAGAGCTCGGCCGTGACCGCCGCGTCCCGGGCGATGAGCCGGAGCCTCCGGATCTCCTCGCGGAAATCATCAGCAATCTCAGTAAGCGACGCGAGGATTTCCGGCGCGAACTTTACCCGGATAAACGCGATCGGAATTTTCGAGACGATATTGATATCGAAGAGCCGGTCGGGTCCCTTCCCGGCCAACTGGATGAGGCCCCGCATCTGTGCGATGGGTATTGCATCCTTCAGGGCCCGGGGCGACCAGCGACCCGGTTTCATGGCGGGCACTTCCCGGATAGTCTGTCGGCTTGCGGGCGGGTCGACGATTCGTGCGTAGATTCCGACCCGTTGTGCAATACCCGGGCCGGCAGAATTTTTTCTTCTATGCTTTCACCTTCTTTTTCATGGAGTGGTTTTCGTGATGCTACCGGCCAGGAAGGACGCGGCCCGGTCTGCACCGTGCAGGGTACGGCGGGTCCCCGGGGGCTGTATCGTCAGCGGTACTGAATGAGTGCGATGCATTTGATATATAATGAAAGATATTTTTGGATAAATGTTTGTTGGTGGATGGGGGGGTAGGGAACCAGGGGAGCGATGGACGACCGCCGCCCCGAAGAGCGCCCCGCGGCGGATCAATTACCGGAAAAAGAATGCCCATGACAAAAGAAAAACATTCATTGCCCCGCCATGCCTCGGAGAGGCCCTGAGGCGGGGAAGACTCGTAAAGCTGGAAAAAGGTTTTCCGTATCCGGAATTTGCAATAGGCAATCCCGAGCATAAATCAGCCGCTCCGTTCCTATTCTAAGATAATTGGCTGCTCCAGAGATCCCGGTCGGTGCAGGACCGGCCTGACTTGCGAAGCTCGCGAGAACATGGCGCGGAGCATCCGAATTTATTTATATTCACCTTCCCCACGTGTACTCATGGTGATTGCCATGAGTGAATGTTTTATTCGCCAGTAACCTGCGCTTTTTAGATACAACATTACGGGACGGGGAACAGACACCCGGAGTCTCGCTGAATCCTGACCAGAAGTTCGAGATCGCCACAAGGCTCGCGGACATTGGTATCGATGTCATCGAAGCCGGTTCTGCAGCTGCATCGGACGGAGAGCGTGAAGCAATCCGGCGGATCGCGGATGCCGGGCTGAAAGCAGAGATCTGCACATTTGTCCGGGCCCTCAGGCTTGATATCGATTATGCTGCAGAGTGCAATGTAGATGCAATCCACCTCGTAGTCCCGGTCAGCGACCTGCACATCGCCAAGAAGATGCGCAAGACCCGCGACGAGGTCGTTGCCATGGCAATGGGCGCTGTGGAGTACGCGAAGAGCCGGGGGCTCATTGTCGAGCTCTCGGGCGAGGATGCGTCCCGGGCCGACCAGGCATTTCTCCGGTCGATCTTCTCGGACGGGGTTGAGCACGGGGCCGACCGGCTCTGTTTCTGCGATACGGTCGGGCTGCTGACACCAGAGAAAGTGGCAGCGTTCATCCCGCCTCTTGCAAAGATCGCCCCGCTCTCTATCCACTGCCACGATGATCTCGGGTTTGCCGTGGCCAACACGATGGCCGCCCTGAAGGCCGGTGCCTCCTGCGCCCACGTGACCGTCAACGGACTTGGCGAGCGGGCCGGCAACACGCCGCTTGAAGAGGTGGTGATGGCCCTTGAGGTGTTGTACGGGTACCCGACCCGGATCAAAAAGGAACAGCTCTACCTGCTTTCGAGCCTTGTCTCCCGGCACACGGGCGTACCGCTCGCGGTAAACAAGGCAATCGTAGGCGAGATGGCCTTCACGCACGAGAGCGGCATCCATGCCCACGGCGTGATCCGTGAACCGTCCACCTATGAGTCGGTGAGACCCGAGCAGGTTGGCCGCAAGCGGAGGATCGTACTTGGCAAACATTCCGGTTCCGCCTCGGTCGAGGCCGCCCTGCACGAGTTAAACTATTCCGCTGACGATAACCAGATGAAGGAGATCGTAAAGCGGATCAAGCAGCTGGGCGATGACGGGAAACGGATCACGGACACTGACCTGATGGCGATCGCCGATGCTGTCATGGCGATCGAATGCAAACCGATCATTAAAATGCGGCAGTTCACCGCGGTCTCCGGAAGCAACATGCTCCCCACGGCATCAGTCACCCTGATTGTAAACGGGGTGGAGATGACCGGGGCTGCAACGGGCGACGGGCCGGTCGATGCGGCAATGGAAGTGCTGCGCAAATGCGTGGCCGATGTAGCGGATATCCGGCTCGAAGAATACCACGTCGACGCAATCCGGGGAGGCACTGACGCCCTTGTCGATGTGACAGTAAGATTAAGTAAAGACGGAAAGATAATTACTTCACGCGGCGCCCGCACCGACATCATCATGGCAAGTGTCGAGGCGATGATCGCCGGCATGAACAGACTACTGAGGGACAGGACATGAAAACCGGGGCAAAAATCCTCGTC
>NZ_JBEKRH010000007.1:0-110150 GCF_049518935.1 Methanoregula sp. | reverse complement strand
AGCCGGAGGTTGTTCCACAGAAGAAGAGGACGGGTCCACCTACCGTACAAGTCAGATGGCCCGCATCCTGCCCGTAGGCATGAGATCATTATCTTCCATTCCTATGAAGGTTTTCCCATGCCATCGAGCGTAGCATATGAAAGGAGGTATGAAAAAATGCAACTACGCAAATGGAGCGTCGTCCTGCTGGCACTGCTGCTGGCAGCGATGGCGCTGGTACCGATGGTGAATGCAGTAAGCCCGGATACGGGAGTTGTGACCAGACATTTGTCACCGGAAGAAGGAGCAAAGATTACCGGGGCAAATCCGGATAAAGATATTGGTGTCGGAGGATTGCTCACCACACGAACCGCTCTCCCGTCCGGTGTAACATCCGCTCTGGCATCGACTGCACCCTCATGGAGTGCTTATACGGATCTATGGGTACCGTTCTTCACAGCAAGTAAAGATTACACAGGTTATTCACGGTCGAGGACAAGTGCCGGTCTTGCATATGATATTGACAAAATTGGCATAAGAGGACGTGTCTGGAGAGACGGTTCTCTCTATTATGACCAGACCCAGACAAATTATAATTCGGCTGATGCACAGCTGAGCTATGAATATGCCGGATTATATACCGGGGGTACCTGGGATGCCAGGTCAGATCACACGTTCGAACTCTCGGGATATACATCCTGGTATCCGGTAACAACGGATACCTTAACCTAATTTTTTTTCATGTTCAGGTGAAAAAATGCGGACCCGGCTGAAAGTATATGCCTGTATAGCTCTTTTTGGTCTTTTTATTATGTGTTGTTCCCTGATCATTGCCGATATTCCTCATGGTGAGGGGAGCGCATTGTGGACCATGGCGATCAATTCTTCGGATAACAATACACGGTACTCAACAACATATAACGAGGCAAGAGTTCCGGAAAGTTTCGGCGTAGGTATCTTCCCGTCCCCGGTGATGGATACGAAAAAAAATGTGACCGGTACAAGAAAAATTGCATCCGGCGATTCATACCAGGACTACCTTTACGTCAGTAACCAGATGAAAACCGGAAACGATTTCCTGATTTTTTGTCTTCTGGATTACCAGCAAATCCCGTTTGAACTGGAAAATTCAAGCGCCAGCGTTCACCAGACAATCCATCTCGAACCATACCAGGAATCATTCTATAGATTCAAAATACCGCCGATGAAAGAGGGATTTCATGATTTCGAGATATTCCTTGTGATGAAACCCGGTGAACATTCACTGAATAATGCATTCCGGCTGAGTACGGACAACGCATATCTCGGAAGCGAACGGGTAAATATTCTTGTCGGGGATGAGGACATATCTCCCGGGACGCAATGCAGACTCTACGACGGCCCGACACTGTCATGCGGCCGTGATTACGTTCTCAACGATGGCATGCTCGTCACGGAAAAACCCTGCGACAACAAGGCATTGCTCTCATCGAATGTCACCCCTTCCGAAATGTATGATTATTCGGTGAATATTGCAGCGGATAGTAACTATCCGGTATCGGTGGCCATAGTCCCTCTGCTCGATTATTACCAGGTCCCGCTTATGAACAATTCGGATGACAAGGTTGCATTTTTCAACCTGGGCACGGGTCAGAAAATGGCGATCCCGGTAAATGTCCGTGTTCCACATGATGAGGGCATTCACGAGCTGATGGTACTCTGGATTCCCCGGCCCTGTCAACCGGTTGACAAGGATGCCGGAAGTACTGAGCATTATCACCAGTGGCCTGATCCGGAGCCGAGTGTCCGTGTCGGCCTGAATGTGAAAAAAGCAGGGTTGACTTCTTTTTCCGGTTGTACGGATACTATTCAGATCTTTGGCAATTCATCGGTGGGTGAAACTGCTGTGGTTCCCCAGCATACATTCATCTCTCCCCCGTCGCACACCTCAGATTTCTACAGGATTTCCGTTTCTGGTTTTTTCCCCCGGAAAGATACGGTCAGTATTTCGAACAACGGAAGTATCCCCGTTTCCCTGTATGGGTGGAAACTGATCGCTGAACCTAGCAACCTGAAATTCATATTGCCCGGATTTTCGATCTCCCCGGAAAAATCGGTGATGGTATATCTGAATAAATCAGGGACAAATACCGGGGACGAACTATTCTTCAGAGACGGGGCATTAACAGGAAACATCAGCTCCATTGGATTATACGACGATCGGGGAAACCGGATTGTTTACATCGGGCGGGATGACCCAGTTCCTGAACTGAGCTTACTGACAGAACAAAATGTGAGCAGTCCTGTCACAAGTCCACCGGAAAATAAAACTGCTGTTGCGATCGGCATTGCTCTCAACGATAGTTCGGTCAGGACACATCTGACGGGGCCGTGGACGATCACGGATGTCAGTCTTAATGCAGGAGTAACATTTGCCCATGACGGGAGGGAAGAATCCTTTCGCACGCCGGTTGTAATCTTTGATACGGAATCCCGGGTTGTGGACGTATATGTGGATATGGAGAACCGTTCTGTCGTGTATATTTCCGAATCTCCGAAGAGGGTTCCGATGCACAGTTGAGTCGATATAATGAATGATGGAAATCCCCCATGACTAAATCTCAGACTTTTTTGTGGTGCTGGCAGTTCTTTTTGGCATAATTTTCATTTCAAATATGGCGGGGAAGTTTGTTGTCGGCCTGAATGCCAGACTGGGACAGATTGTGATATTTTTGTCCATTTTATGGGGTATGATCATCTCGTATGTTCTCGAATTATTTTCAAAAAAATTTCCCTGATTCTGTATCCCTGTTTCTCATTTTTTTCATATACCGGGGGCATTTTGGAGTTTTGACGAGGAATGCTAAGGGCGCATTGTGCTGTGCCTGAGCCGCGATCTCTTCACGAAGCACTATCTCCGGCCCGGGTACTTCTGCGTCACACCTTGGACTCAGGAATACCCTGCGTCGGTCATCCAACCCTTAATCACCCCGACCATCCTATCCCCTTGCAGGGTGACCAGTCCAATGGCAAAAATCCTCGTTGCCTATGCATCGAAACAGGGGTCGACTGCGGAAATTGCGCAGGCGATAGCAAAAGAGTTGCAGGCCGCCGGCCACAGCGCTGATGCAGCAGACGTCGCGAGCGTCGTATCGCTTGCGGGATATGCAGGAGTCGTTATCGGTGGGCCGATGTACATGGGGCATATCGATCCCCGGGTGGGAAAATTCGTGAAGCGCCATGCGGGCGAGCTTGCGAAGCTACCGGTCGCCGGGTTCGTCGTCTGCCTTGCCGCGGTTTCGAAGGACCCGGAGGGAATGGCATGGGCACAGAAAGCGCTCCGCAAGGCTCTTGCTCCGGCCCAGCCGGTCGCGGAAACGATCTTCGCAGGGAAGCTCGAGCCGGAGAAACTCTCGTGGTTCCAGCGCTGGATCATAAAGAGGGTGAACTCACCGGTCGGGGATTTCCGCGACTGGGATGCGATCTCGGCCTGGGGCCGGGAGCTGCCCGGGAAGATGGGGGTGTGAGGGAGTCACCTGCTCTGCCGCCGGAGAAACAGCCCGACCTGGAGTAGTTCGAAGAACTCTTACGAGTTCTTCTCGTACTCTCACAGTCCTGATGGCCAGTGAGAGTACCTCCCATCCGGGGTCATTTCAGCCTCCGTTTCCTTCTTCCGGATGCCGGACAGACAACATTTCACCAAAAAGAAGCACCCTGTTTTCCGGGAACGGCCATTTCAGCCCCTGAATCCCGATCTGACATATAAAGCGGGTCCGGAAAAAACCACATTTAGCAACGCTACAGCAGCCGATCGTCCCTGAAGACATGCTGGGGCAAGGCCAGATGAAAGGAACCCTGTTTTTCAAGATCAAAATCACGTCGGAAAGTACGTGTTTTCTGTCGTGCACCGACGTGAAACGATCATCCGGACCCCCTGTTTGTGAAAAACTTCCAGGAGTTTCGCACCAGACAGGGTGTCGGTGGATCCCAATCCGGGCCCTGTACGAGCCCGGATTCCGGGTTTAGATCAATTATGACCGGCCGAATTCACATTTTTTTCCACCCCATCACCGGAATTCCCGATATACTCCGTTATTACGGGAAACGGAGCGATTTCCACGCGAAAAAACCAGCGTATTTTATTCCCTTTTGGAGGGTGGAAAAACGAGGGGGCGCCCCAAAAGAGCGGGGGGCGTCAGGATGAGGCTGCGGGGGTTTTGGCGAGCCTCACCGGCAGCGTTACAGGCGGCCCGGACACATGCCTTATCCAAAACCCGTGCGACCCTCTTTTCGCCCGCCCAAAAGGGCCCATTAGGGCTTGGTCCGGAGCACGGTCGGTTTACGACGTGAAAACTGCCAGAATCTGTCATTTGAGATCCGTTTAAGACACGCGTTTTTGCATTTGGGACACGGTCGGGTCCCGGAATTGGCAAAACGGAGCGTATTACGGGCCCGGATTCGGGTATCCCAAATTAACGGTCATGGAGCCCCTTTGGTTCGGGAAAATGTGCAGGGGAAGGGGAAAACCTGACCCTCTTAATTTTTCCGCGTCCAAATGCTGCTAATTATTACCTCATATTTTTCGACGTGAAAATGACCCGGAGGGGATGAATTATTACCGCATTTTCCGGAATTATTACCTCTGTTTCCGGAAATAGTGGGAATCGGAGCCCGTATAATTGAGATTGGGGGGGTACTCTTATTTTCCATAAGGGATGTGAGAGTTTTCTAAAAAATGGGAGATCCTCGACAAAGAATCTCCCGGATGGGGTGCAGGAGAGGGAGCGTAGCAAGGGCGGTGCTGAACCGAATTACCCTAACCGGCACCTGGCTTGCGTGAGAGCACCCTGGTTTTGGGAATTTTTTTTATGAAAGAAGTTTCGAGAAAAAGAGTGTGACAAAGGAAATCCGGGAAATCCCGCGGGTAGGATTCTGAAGTTTTTTTCACTCGTCCATTCAGGGACAGTTTCACACCACTCACGCCTTATCTTCATAACCGACCCGGGAAGATTACCGGCTAACAGACATTTTTCCGGAAATTCTTACGTTGCCGGGGAGATTTACCATGGCAAAGATCAATGTGCTCGACCGGGAAGTGGGAGTAGTAGTTGAGAATGATGAAGATTACATCTGCATCACCGATATCGCACGCCACAAGAATGCCTAGAACACTGACGATCTTATCCGGAGCTGGCTCCGGAACCGCAATACGGTTGAGTTTCTTGGCATCTGGGAGCAAATCAACAACCCGGATTTTAATCCCGTCCAATTCGACGGGTTTAGAAAACAGGCAGGACTTAACGGTTTCACCGTTACATTAAAGAATATTATAGTAGTATAGTAAATGGAACACAAGGTTGTCAATTATGGCGAAACACATTGAGCTGGAAACAGTTTTGCGAGGTGAAGAGGCACGGGCATTCAACGAATACGTCAAAGCACCGGAACAATGCTTCACTTCAGAGAGCCGTACGCTGTTCCGTGAAGCCCGGCAACTCTCGAAAACCTGGCCGAAACAATAACATGAATATCGATCTCACCTCCCTCGTTTTTTCAAAATTAACTGATGACTCAGACGTATCGATGTTTACGTGTTCTGACTCGGAAGATCTTGAAGATTTTTTAAGAAACGATGCAAAAACCCGGCAGCATGAAAAAATCAGCACAACTTATCTCGTCCATTCCGGTACCGAGCTTGTCGGATTTTTTTCTTTGTCAATGGGTTGTATTGTTTCCGATCATGTAAAGAAAATGTTGCCAGCGGTTGAGGAGCCGCCACAGAAATATCCGGCCCTGCTTCTCGCGAGGATGGCAACACGTGACGGAATGCGTGGGCAGGGGGTCGGGTATGAGATGCTGAAGCATGTCTTTGCCCTTGCATTTATTCTCACAGATCAGATCGGATGCAGGTTCGTGAAAGTCGATGCGAAGAAGGATCCCCGGACCATCAGGTTCTATGAGACGTATGGGGGTTTTGTAAAGATAACGGAAGGTGACGATACCGTGCAGATGGTTGTCGATATCAATAAGATCGTCGATGAATAATCCGGATTTTTTCATTCTTTAAAGAAAACTCTATTTCATTTTTTTCTGTATCCGTGCGTATTCGGGTTTTGGGAATCCGGATACAGCGGCCGATCATTCCTGATGATGAGTGTGGGAAGAGCCGGTCAAAAGGAACCCCGCTTTCGAGCGTCAGGGATCTCCCGCAAAAATCGCCGGTGTCTGGTGAAGCCCTTCGAAGTGACAATGTTCGACGTCAGAACATTTTGTTAAAGCCGGGGGTGGCCACTCCGGGAATTTTTCACATCCACTTTATTGATTTATTTCACCAGGCACCGGATAGATATTGGCGGCGGGAGGGGATAATATTTACCACATCAATGCAACATCATCATTACGTCAATTCATCAAATTAATCTCCCCATTTTTCATTAAATGTTTGACCTCGTGAGTTTTGTCGGTAGGGGGAAGACCAGGAGACTAGTACTCAAAGCTCTTAACAAACCCAATTCACCGACAGATCTTGCCAAACAACTAGGTATGGACCGTTCGACGATCAGCAGAGTTATGATTGAACTTACCGAAAAGGGACTCGTTGAATGCCTGACCCCGGATGAACACACGGGCCGGTATTACCGGATAACCGAGACCGGGAAAAAAGTTGTTGCAATTATTGAGGGGAAAGGGGAATAATTTCTCCAGTAATTGAGGATACGCGTATCGAGTGTGGAATAAGAATTTGTGAGTTTAAAAATATAGAATTTCTTCGAGATAATCTAAATTCACAATATCTTTAGAGTCACTACGTTCCACGTTTATATTGAGGGACCCAATCTATCTTTCCATTGCGTACGAAGAAATGACTTCGACAACCATCTCGACGGCGAATTGATGGTGTAAGTGTTACTGAACCATCGGGATGCTCCTTAACACTCCAGCGAGGTCTGTATTTTTTTGAAAAATTAAGAGTTATTACATCCCCACAGCCACAGGGACATAACATGCCACCGGCCCATAGATTATCTTTCTCACGGATGAGATAGATCTTGAAAGGTTCATAAACATCAGGAAATTCATCTACCTGCTCGTACTTGAATAATATGGGTTTCGGTTGGGGACTACGACTGAAGTAATGAACAGGGTATGAAATTATTTCCCGGGTCTTTCGCCAAAATGAATTCGGTTTGCTCACGTAATTCCCTCGTCACTGAGTAAAGGCATTTCTAAAAGCGGATACACATCGCCTTTTCCAATATTATTGAAAAACATACCGGATGGAGATTCTTCCGCATCCCGCCTAGTGAAGCCATGAAAAAAACTTGTACTTGCCATTGCAAAATTCTTATTATCATCTGATCGATATGGATGAAGTCGCGCAAGAAACTCGTTTACAGCCGTGCTTGCTATCTGCATGTTAATACTGATAACCGCTGGCCGATCTACAGCCACACCCCGGATATATCCAGCTTCTACCTGCTCTCGATATGCTTTTGGATTTGTCCGAAGAAGGCCGGCTGACTTCAGCTGTTCGAGTGTGTAAAGGCCGCGATCATTCAACGTGGTACCGTCTGGTCTAATGTAATTTACCACTCCAAATGCGCCATTTATTCCTCCTTCCCCATCAGCATCAAGTCTTACACCGAGATCAAAGTAGGGTAATACGTAAAAAGACGCGAGGCGATTAAGACGATGGCGTCCTTCTACACCGTCCATACATCCGAAAATGACATCACACTCAGCAATTTTTTTCACCGCTTCTGGGGTTGCGAGATCCTCTGGAATAATTTCAACTTCAGTTCCAAACCCCATTTCCGTGATAGCACGCGACATAACTTCAACCTTAAGACGCCCCAAAACTGCATCCTCGTGTGTCGAATTTAATATTCGATTCAGATTTTTCTCCTCTACTTTGTCCGGATCAACGAGTACAAAGCGCCCTACTCCAAGACGAGCAAGTTGCTCGATAACAGGACTTCCGGTTCCCGAACAACCCACAACCGCAACAGCCATCTCTCGCAGCTTCCGGGTTGTGCCTAATCCAAAGAGTTGAGCATGTCGTTGTGTGAATGATGGAAGTTTTCCAATGTCATTTGCTGTCCAAAAGTGCAGGTTATCTCCGGGAACGAGAATAGAATCGAGTTGTTGAAACGTACCATCTGGTAAGATGGCCCGTCCAAACATTGTGCCATCCTCATCGGGAAGCATTATGGCACTGGCATGAGGAAAAGTGCTATCGGTCCAGCCAAAAACTGAATCGAACAATTCGCCGTCTGATTTATCATCCAATGTAGAAAACTGCGGAAATCCATTAGGATGACTATGAACTTTCAGAATGGCTAGATCTTCACGAGTGGCTTTTGCGAGAAGTGGAATTATACTATCCGTAGACCATGTCACTTGGTTGGGGGAGCGCACTTTGCATTCATTATAAGATATAGGAATGAAGGATTGAGCAGTGAGGCAATGATGCGAATCGCTTTTCCGCCTCCCACAGAGAACTAGCGCTATAGCTTCCAAGCCATCTCCAGGAAAAAGGTGATGCTGGAGTGTCGAATGAATTGTCTGTGTTAGTCTCAGCTTGATCTGCATGCGTGAGCCTACTATTTGCTTAGTTCTCTTTCAAGCCAACTGTCCACTTGGAGTAAATGCGTGTAGATATTGTCGATACCAAGTCTCCATTCATCTTGTTTCCTATGTCGTGACCATCGCTGATACTGTTTTCCATCGAGTGGACATTGTGAGAGTGATCCAACAGGTTTACCATTTGTCAAAGCCAGTGCTGGAAAGAAATACACCATATCGATTTGCTCATCAGGATATGAAGGGGGGATAATCAACGCCGCATCTACGACGCGATAGTTGTATCCTGCGGGGATTGGGTACTGAAGGAAAATAATCCATCTCGTATTATTTTCTATGACAGTTTCCCAAGTAAGTCCGCGTCCCGTGAGTCGTTCCTCTTCCTCTCCCGCGAGTTGAAATTGTCGGCGCATCAGCCTTCAGTAGCCTCTCTTGGGTTGGTCATGAATCGTTCTACTTCGCAACGGTAGAACTCGACAATCTCTTCCGGTTTGATTTCTTTCTCTACGTGACCGGGGAACCATTCATGAAGCTTAAACTTGTCGGGGGTTTTGTTGACAAGTGCCAATATTTCCCTCCCAGTCATTGAATGAACGCTGACTGTGATTTTTTCCTTGTCGATGCGAATTATGTACTTCTTTGCTTTTCGAGGTTTCTTTTTGGCTTTAACCCACTCTTCAAGTTCGATGAGTTCTTCCAAGATTTCCTCTTCCAGCGCTATGATTTTTTCATCTCCAGCATTAGGCAATTTTTTTTCGGTCATAAGGTTCTCCATCCTCGATCATGTTCTTCATTGGACTTGGATTGTTCGCCTAGTCATTGAATCGTATCATCTCCCGGAATATAATCCATCGGGCTGCGCGGTGTGAAAGTGTCGGAACCGTGTTGCCATCGACAATTAAAGATTCTAAAAAAAATTTGAGTATTAGAGAGCCGGGCATAAATGTCAGAAATTATATCACGGAACAAGGTTTTGAGCCAGGCAGGGGCTCATCCTCATAGATTACGCGGGTACGGGCGGAAGTTGATTGCGATTCTCATAAGTAGGTTCAATTAAATGGAGTTTTTATTTGAAAAATTCTAAACGTAGTTTATTTTTTATGAAATTATTCAAAATAATTTGATCAATTTCGGAAAACATTTGCAACTCATTTTTCCATTGAGAATAATTTTTAACTGCATAATCATGAAAATTCAAATTATGAATTCCTAAATTTTTAGCATTTTTGCCAATAATTTGTTGAATATCGTATACTGAAAACGGGAAAATATAATTTAACCATTCAGATATTATATTATTCTTAAACGCATCCCGTGATATGATATCAATACACTCGTGCAAAGCCGTAAAAAAAATAATTGAATCATCAAGAATTTTACTTAATGCGGATTGCCAATCGTTTTCAACCTCCGGAAATTCCTTTTTACAACAATTTCGAAACCATTGGGCAACACTCATTTTTAACAATTTATTGCTTTTAGTGATAGATGAGGTACAGTGATGCAAATAAGTACGAATATTTCGAACATCGTTAAAATGCATCACATCGGGATAGTTTATTCCATAATCTTTTATTTTCATTCTTAAAAATTTTATATTTTGGTTGCTTTTCTTATCATCATAATATTTGAGATAAAGCCAACTTATAACTTGAAAAAATTCACCTTCAAAACAAGTGGATTTCGGACAAATCATTGGTTCCTGATATACGATTGGTTCGCTATTACCAAATAGTTCAAAATTTTTTTGATTTATCTTAGAAATCAATTCTTCAATCTCTAAAATTTTTTTTTTGCAGTTTCCATGTTCATCACCGTTTTACAGACTTATAATGAGTTGTTGGATCTGCAACTGGGTTTATGAAATTAAAACCTATATGGAATGGTTCAATTTCATTTCCTTCTCGTAGATTCGGATCTCTAAAATCACGGGGGAAAAATCTAATCTTTCTATGTAATTCTTCAACTTCAATAAATCCTGAATTCCCTTCTACTGAAATAGATACTACTTTCCCGTGATAAACAATAGGTTCCCCTTCATCAGAACTTGCTAAATAATATTTTATTATCCTCCTACCGCCACCCATACCTGAAATAATATCTTGTTGAGCAAGAGATTTAAACGCTTTATCCGCAGTCTCGTAGGATCCCAAATGGAATTGCGTAATCGCATACAGATAGACGAGAGACGGGTTATTTTCAAACCCACCAATAGTTCTCATATCGTTAAATATTCCATCACAATATAACCAATCATTTTTATTGAAAGGGATTGCTTGTCGTTCATTTTCTTTCTTAAAAATAGGCTTTCCTGTTTTCATCATCCACCAACTTTTTAATAATTGGTAAAGGCAGCCAAGATCGCCTTTGATGAAATCTCTACTATTTTCTAAAAAAAGATAATTTTCTTTACAAAGTTCTCTTTCTTTTTGATTAATGTATTGTGAATACATTGATATTTTAGATAATCGTTCAATAGAACATCTTAAATAACCGATTCTCGAACCTTTGCTTTCAAGTTGTTTGAATATTTTATCTGATAATTGATTTTCTCCAAGCAAAGTAAGTAATTCTCGTTTGCGATCTAAAATGCTATCTGTAATTCCAAAAGCACTAAATTCACCAATCTCAATGGATTTTAATGCTCTCATTATTAATTCGGTTTTCTTAAGAGGCTTCAATGACGATGATTTTACTAAATTTATCGTACTCCAGCCATAAGTATCAAGTGCGTGTTCCTCATTAACAGTTCGTTTTAAAACTTTGTCCAGATCGTCTTGAATAGATGTTATATCATCCCCAATTTTTTCGATTTTACCGGTTTTTAATAATTGATTTGCTTTAGTGGATTTATTTGCCACCAATTCAACAGTCATTTGATCGATCATATTTAAATTATGGTAATCATTATGTTTCAAATAAAAAATCGTATCTTCCAATAACTTTATCGATTTATTTAGAATTTCTTCAGCAGTCTTAAGAATTTCCTTATTTTCCGGATCATGAATTACATATTCTCTTGCGAGATTTGCTTCTTGTAAAATTAATCCAGGTGCATTGATCGACCGCATTTTCCGTAATTCTGATAATTTATTTGAAATTTCATAATAATATGCCCGGTATCTAGTTTTTTCGGGTCCATTAGGTCCCAATTTTTTAACCAATTCCAATAAAAATTTTAGTTCAATTTCATCTTCTAGTGAATATTGCATTCCAGTTGTATTCCAACAATAAATATTATTGAATAATTCCAAACAGTGTTTTATTTCTTCACTTGGTCCACCGAATCTCCAATTACAAATTATTTTTGCTTCAAAAGAATGCCTCGGAGATACGAAGTAATTTCCATCTTTTTCTTCTACAATACTAAAAATATCCTCTTGTTCCAAAATCTTTTGTAATTCTAAATAATCATTAGATTGAATGGTTCTTTGAATAAGATCTAAAGGAACTTTTTGACCTAATCTTCCAGGTACCATCACGAATTGTAATACTTTTGTGAAAACATCAGAATTTAAATATTCATTCTTAGAATATTCTTCGGTATGATCGTGTTGAGAAACATAGCCTGCATCTTTCAAAGCCTGTTCAAATAAAAGATTACCAAATGATATTTTTTTACTTTTTGCTTTCTTTCGAATATTTTCTTCAGCAGAATCAATTTCATTGGCAATGCCAGAATTTATTATTCCCCTTGAAGAGGGAAGCAATCGATATAAAAGAACCAGAAAATTGTCACTAGTCCATTGTGCTTTATAAAATTTTATTGTTTCAAAAAAATCCAAATAAAACTTCGAAAAATGATCCGATAAATTCTGAATCTCCGAATCGTTCAACTTTATAGGTGCTTCAATGAAATTAAATTCTCCTTTACGGGATGTAAGAATTGCTTCATCAATTTTATAGCTGCTGCCGATTAAAATTACTTTTCGTCCTCTATTACTGAGAAAATTAAAAAGACGTTGATAGGTCGGAAGTGAAACCATCCCATCCCAAACGATTAAAACTTTATTTGCTCCATCTTTTTCAGCCCATTCACAAAATTCGTTGAGAATATCTCCCATATTTTCGAGAAGAGAAGGAGCTCCATCAATAAAAAGCACGGGTTGTTTTGTTTTGGCAATCTCATATGCTAATTGCTGCATTACTATTGTTTTTCCAGAACCTGATTGTCCATGAATAATAATCGGACAGTCCTCCAATTTCTTCCCTTTCATTTTGGATAATATTTGATTAATCAATTTTTTCCCGTATTCCCTTGAAAACGCAAAATTACGGGCATATCCTGTCCATATCGGATTTTTTGAGGAATTTGCCAAAAAATATTGAAATTCAAATTCCATTTCATTTAAAGAAATTTTTGGAGGTTCAACAAATTTTAGACTATCTAAAATTTCTGCATAATTTGACACTCTTCGCCAAAGAGATATTGGAATTGCATAAGAATGAGCGCCGATATCAATAAAAATATTCGATTGTTCATCTTCGGGAATTGTTCCTAATGTTATTGAACCAGTTTCACTTCCTTCTGTAAGAATTTTGTAAAGAGGTTCATTAAACGCGATAATTTTTCCTTCGTCAATTAAAGGAGCTAAATACCGGTTTTTTCTTATCTCTTCATTTGCACTAAAAAGATAAGTTTGACCATTAATCAGTTTTCTAATAACTATCTTTAGATCCTTTGGCTTTAACCAATCTTGATCCGGATTATATCCTTCAATCACTAACGTTCCGAGGGGTGTGATATGTTGATTAATCCTGGTTAATAATGGGTTAACTTCATCGAATTGTCGATCTTCATATTTGTCTTCTGATAGTGGAGGGATTTCGGTCTCATCAGAATCTGTAATTGATCCAAATAAATAGGTTAAATGCAAATTTCTTCGATTTAATAAATCAATGGGGTTTATTTTTTTACTGGATATTCGAGAAACTTTTCGCCATTCCGAACGGAACGATCTTAATATAACATCATCAATTGCGGAAGTATAAACGGAACTCCATTCATAACTTGCAACAATTTCTAGCCATTTGGGGGTTGCAATACTACTGGATAATTTATGAAGCCAAATTAATCCATCATCTTGATTACTTTTTGAGAAAATATCAAAAAGGGAAGAATAAGTTAAATTGCCATTTTGTTTATCAGTTAAGAATTTTTCTGTAGCTCGTTTTAAGAATGAATCTTCGCCGGTTTGGATTTTTAAATGTCCTTGTCCAATAAGAAGAAATGATGGCCCTTTGCTAATTGATTTAAAGAATCGTTCCTTTGAATTTATTATTAGCCCCTCCTCAAATTATTGAATAAAGGAATTATTGATGTCCTTATTTAAAAGCCTAGGGATATTCTATTGTATTAATTATTAGATAAGACTCCCCATAGCCACCACGATTTCACCGGCGAACCAAATCCCGGGCAATACCCATCCCCATCCCCCATCACCTTTATCCCCCACCACATCCGTATCCACAACTAAGGGAGAACAACCATGCTCTACCGGAAAATGAACAACAAAACACCGGACCTCTCCATCCTCGGCTTCGGCTGCATGCGCCTGCCGGTGACGGCAGAAGGGAAGATCGATGAGCCCCATGCAACGAAGATGCTCCGGTACGCCATCGACCATGGCGTGAATTATGTCGATACGGCCTGGCCTTATCATAATGGCGAGAGCGAGCCCTTTGTCGGCCGGGCACTTGCCGGCGGGTATCGCGGGAAAGTGCACATCGCAACCAAGCTCCCCAGCTGGCTGATCACGTCCCGCAAGGACATGGACAAATATCTCGATGAACAGCTGGTGCGGCTGAAAACCGATCACATTGATTTTTACCTGGTGCACGGGCTCAACGCGGGGTTCTGGGAGAACCTCTCGGGCCTTGGGATTACGGACTTCCTCAACGATGCGATTGCCGACGGCCGGATCCGCCATGCCGGGTTCTCGTTCCATGATAACGTGACGTCTTTCAAAAAAATCGTGGACGCGTACGACTGGACATTTGCCCAGATCCAGTACAATTTCATGGACGAGCACTACCAGGCGGGGACGGAGGGGCTGCACTATGCAGCGAAGAAAGGGCTCGGGGTCGTTGTCATGGAGCCGATCCGGGGCGGCCTGCTGGGCCGGGATATCGCGGGAGTGCGGGAGATCTGGCAGAAGGCAAAAACCCCCCGCAGCCCTGCCGAATGGGCGCTCCGCTGGGTCTGGAACCACCCGGAAGTGACGGTCGTGCTCTCGGGCATGTCAGAGATGGAGCAGGTCCGGCAGAATGTCGCCCTCGCAGAGTCAGGGCATGCGGGTTCGCTCACGAAAGCGGAACTCTCCCTGTACGGGAAGGTGAAAAAAGAACTGGAACAGCGGGTCATGATCCCCTGCACCAACTGCGGGTACTGCATGCCCTGCCCGAATGGCGTGAACATCCCGATCTGCTTCGAGGAGTTTAACAAGGGGAATATATACGAAGCGAAAGAGCAGGCCACGCAGCATTATATGATGCTCTGCGGAGGTTTCTTCGACAACCAGCCCCACTTTGCCTCACTCTGCAAGGAATGCGGGGAATGCGAGGAGAAATGTCCCCAGGGCCTCCCGATCCAGTCGCACCTGAAAAAAGTTGCGGAATATTTCGGGAAATAATACCGGGAACCGGAGTGTTGTGCCGTGCAGACTAATCGCCCGGGAATTGCCATTCCCTGTGCAGGATAATGAATACATTTTTTACTCAATTGAATACATTATGTATTCATGCTGGAAGCGCTCATCCCATCAAAGACCCGGGTGAAGCTCCTCACGCTCTTCCTGCTCAACCCGGGGAGCGAGTTCTATATCCGCGAGATAGCCAGGGCGACAAGCGAGAACATTAACGCAGTGCGCCGGGAACTTGCAAACCTCGAATCCTTCGGCCTCATCACCGGGCAGAAGAAAGGAAACCAGCAGTATTACACAGTTAATACCAGCCATTTCCTCTATACCGATCTCCAGAAGATCGTGCTGAAAACCGAAGGGATTGCCGGCATCATAAAAGATGCCCTTTCGGGAAAGGAGATCACCTGCATGTTCATCTATGGATCGTATGCGAAAGGGACTGCCGCAGCAAAAAGCGATATCGACATTTTCATCGTCGGAGATGTGGATGAGGACCAGCTCATTCCGATCATCCATTCCTGCGAGCGGGCAGCCGGCCGGGAGATCAACTACACCATCATGACTCCGGCGGAACTTAAAACACGAAAAAAGAACAAGGATCCATTCGTAAAGAATGTAATGCAGGAAGCAAAAATACTGATCAGCGGAACATGTGATGGATGAGGATCCCGAATCCCAAAGGATGAGAGAGGAGAAGACTGAAAGTCTTCGACTTATCGAACGGGAAGGTCTCATTAAAAAGCTCCCGTATGACAGGAAAAAGGTGGATGATGCACTAGCGCACGCCCACCGGGATCTCCATACAGCCCATACGATCCTTCCCGCGGATCAGGACTGGGCATATACCATAGCATATAATGCGGTTCTCCAGGCCGGGCGGGCACTGATGTTTTCAAAAGGCTACCGCCCGGACGGTGCCAGCCAGCATATCTCCGTAGTGAAATTCGCGGAACTTTTTCTGGACAAAGAGGAGGCAATCATCTTCGACCGAATGCGACGCAAGCGCAACAGCTCGGTCTATGATATGGCCGGTTCTATCTCGGAGACGGAGGCCCAATCCGCAGTAACTCATGCGGGGATCCTGCTCCGGAGGATCGAAGATCTCCTTTGAAAAAATTCATGAAGTTTTCAGGCAATTATTCGAGGCCATGTTCTTTTTTATTAGTTTCACCCCCTCCCCCCTCTCCTTATATCGGATAAAAATCCACATACACCATAACCACAATGAAACTCATCCACATCGCCGACACCCACCTAGGCTTAGCAGCATTCAGCCGCTTGGATCCAGAGTCCGGCATGAACCTCCGCGAAAAACAAATCTACGAGAACTTCCTCGCAACAATAGACACAATAATCCAACAAAAACCCGATGCACTCGTCCATGCCGGCGACCTCTTCGACACGGTGAAACCGAAGACCAAAGCCTACACGACAGTACTAGAGGCATTGGAAAGACTCCACGAAAAAGAAATCCCCCTCGTAATAATCGCCGGCAACCACAGCATGGTGAAGACCCGATACACGACCTCGCCGTACGAAGTCCTCACGTACCACAAATCCGAGATAAAAGCAGCCTACAAATTCCGGTACGAAAACGTCGAGATCGGAGACACCGTCTTCCACCTCATCCCCAACATGCTGAGACCGGAAGACTACCGCACAGCCTACGACGAGATAGAACTCAGCAACAACCACACCAACGTCCTCGTAACCCACGGCCTCGCCACGCAGCTGAAAGACAAACGCCTCGCCACCGTCGCGGAGCACGAACTCGACGGGACGATCCTCTCGGACCGGTTCGATTACATTGCGCTCGGCCACTACCACCGCCAGTGCCAGGTGACGGACAATGCCTGGTACTCGGGCTCCACGGAGTTCCTGACGTACGGGGAGATCGCGGATGCGAAGGGCGGGCTCCTCGTGGACCCGGGAAAGCACGAGGTAAAGCACCTGGAACTCCCGAAGACGCCAATGGCGGACTGCGGAACGATCAGGTGCGCCGGGATGCATCCCGGGGACGTGACGACGGAGATCATCGCCCGGGTGGAGCGGGCCTGCCTCCCGCGGTACGCGATGGCGCAGGTGACGCTCGACGGGATGGCCCGGGAGCACGGGAAGGGGATCGATACGAAGGAGCTCGCCGGGGTCCGCGAGCAGCTCCTCGACCTGAAGATCCGGGTGAGGACCGAGGCGGAGGAGAGCCCGGTCCCGCTCCAGCAGGACATCCGGCTCATCGATTACCTGCAGGAGTTCGATGCCTTCATCGGGAAGAAGGGGCTCACCGGGAAGCAGCGGGCATATATTGCGTCGTGCGGGACGGAGGTCCTCAGGACCGTGATGGACGAGCACCGGGAGATGGGGGAATGACGAGGGTCATCAGACCTGAGTCAGGAGAAGAACGCATCAGCGTTCTTCGACTTGAACCCACCGGAGGCTCACTATGATCCTCGACCGGCAATTGATCATCGGCAGGATCATTGGATATTCTGTGATTTTGCAAAATCATTCAGATCAATTGCGATGCCTGCCGCCGCCCCGAAGGGCGCCCCGCGGCGGCTTCAATAACCGGAAAAATCTTGGGGACTTCCCTGCGATAGACCCTCCGGCAGAACAGGTAATACATCGCACTCGCAACCGGGGGATGCCCACGCGGCGGGGGCAGAGCCCCCAAGAGCGTAGGAAAGGAGCCCTCCCATGATCCTCGACCGGCTCATCCTCAGGAATTTCAAGCGCTTCCGGAACGAGACGATCGAATTCAAAGACGGGATCACCGGCATCCTCGGGAACAACGGCACGGGGAAGTCCTCAATAGTCCAGGCGATCTTCTTTGCGCTCTACGGCGTCCAGGCGACCGGGATCTCCGCGGACTACATCGTCTCCTCGTTCGCAGGTCCGAAGGAGAAGTGCGAGGTACGGCTTGAGTTCCGGATCGGCGGGGACAACTTCGCAGTCCTCCGCACATTCAGGAAGGGAAAGACAGCTACCCACGAGGCGAGTTTCTATAAAGACGGAAAGGAACGGGCGCATGGTGTCAGCGACGTGGAAGCGGAGGTGAAGCGGACGCTCGGGATGGGGCCGGTGGACTTCCGGAACACCATCTATGCAGGCCAGAAAGACCTCCTCACCCTGCTCGACAACACGCCGGCAAAGCGGAAGGAGTGGTTCCTCCGGGCGCTCGGGATCGATTACCTGAACACCGAGAGCCAGAAGATCTTAAAGGAACGGATCGATGCGAAGACCGGCGAGCTCCAGCGGAAGGAGGGGGAGCTCGCAGCAATGGCAGGCCGGCAAAGCGAGGAGGAGTTCGCCCGGCTCCAGGCCTCGGTGGCCGGGTTCCGTGCCGCGATCGCGGAGCACACGAAAGCCCGCGACCTCCTCGCCATGAAGCGGAAGGAGTACGAGGGGCACCTCAAAGTCCTTGCCGAGAAGAAGACCGCGTTTGCCCGGCTCCAGCAGCAGGAGCAGACCCTCCGCAGCGAACGGGATAAGGATACGGCACAGGCACGGAAGCTCGAAGCCGCGATCGCGCTCGTGAAGGACGAAGAAGCGGAGTTCAACAGGATAAAAGATGTTGCCGGCTCCTACGAGGAGATGCGCCAGCGGCTGGACGGGCTCCGGGAGAAGCGGAACGAGTACCTCCGGCTGAACGCGGAGCTCGGGTTCGCCACCAAGGAGCTTGCCGATCTCGCGGCCCGGGCCGGGAAGCAGAAGGCGAAGATCAACGAGCTCGACGCGGACGTGCAGAAGAAGGCGGAGCTCGTGGCGAAGGTCCGGGCGGGCCTCGGGACTCAGCAGGAGATCACCGAGGACCGGCTCGAACAGGCTGCCAGCTTCCGGCTCGCCGAGATCAATAAACGGGACGGCACGCTTTCCACACAGCTGGAACGGTATAAGGAGGAGCGGGAGAAGATCCTCGCCGACCAGAAGACGATCCACGCGGCCGGCGCTGACGGGGTCTGCCCGCTCTGCCGGCAGAAGCTCGGGGACCACTTCGGAAACCTTGACGCAGAATTCAACACGAAGATCCAGGAACTGAGCGACAAAGCGGTCGCGGACCTGGAGCGGCAGGAGAAGCTCGGGAAGGAGAAGGCCGCAATCGAGGCCCTGCGACCCTCGCTCGACGCGATCCGCACCCTCACGGAGAAACTCCGGCAAAAGCCGGTGTACGAGACCGAGCTTGCCGAGCTCGAAGGAAAGCACGCGAAGAAGGTACAGGAGCAGATGGCGATCACCGAGTCCCTCGGGAAGCTCGATTACAAAGACGAGGTCTACCAGGCCTGCGAACGGGAGACCACCGGGATCCAGGAGGTCCAGATGCGGGCGATCGAGCTTGAGAAGAAGATCGGGCAGGGGCTGATGGCACAGCAGCACCTCGCCGAGCTCACCACAAAGATCGCGGGACGGGACACCGAACTCACAGCGCTCACAGAGCAGATCAAAGCGGCTGCATTCGATCCCGCCGAAGTCACAAAGTTAGAAAAATCCGTGGCCGATACCGACACGGCCCTCCGGAACGAGGAGATCGCCATCAACAGCGCAACAAAGGACCTCCGGTTCACGGAGGAGAAGATCGCGGACCACAAGAAAGCCGCCGAACAGATCGCACTCCTGAAGCAGCATGTGCAGGCACAGAAGGACGAGATCGAGCTCCTGAAGCTGACCCGGGCCGTCATCGCCGAGTACGTCATCTACCTCATGCAGGTGGTCCGGTCCCGGATCGAGGGCGAGGTAAGCCGGATCATCAGCGAGATCACGGGCGGAAGGTACGAGCAGGTGCTCCTGGACGAGGACTTCAACCTCGTGGTCCGGGACGCGGATGACGATTACCCGATCGACCGTTTCAGCGGTGGCGAGCAGGACGACATCGCGGTCGCCCTCAGGATCGCTCTCTCGCGGTACCTCGCCGAGCTCCACCAGGTCCACGAGAGCACGTTCCTGATCTTCGACGAGATCTTCGGGAGCCAGGACGAGGAGCGGCGGGCAAACCTCCTCACCACCCTCAGGACGCAGGAGTCCCGGTTCCCGCAGATCCTCCTCATCTCCCATATCCCGGAGATGCAGGGCGAGTTTGCGAACACGCTCATCGTCGAGATGGGCACGGACCAGGCGAGCCGGGTCCGGGAGGTGGAGTGATGGACACCCGCACCTCGTACGAGGAGTCGGTGCAGAAGGCGCTCCGGCGGATTGCCGACCATGTCCCGGAAGATCTGGTGGCGAAGTTCGCGGAGAGGAGCGGGATCGTCCGGGACGACATCCGCCCCATCCAGCCCGGGCCGTCCGGCACCGTGAGCGCGATCGACGGCTCCAACGCGATGGTGCTCGAAGGGGGAAGCGTAGCCATCGCCGCGATCCGGGCGGCACGGACCACGTTTGCCGGGAGCGAACGGGCCGGCCGGGCCGCAACGCCCCTCACGCTCGTCACCATCGGCCCCGGCCACCGGAACCATGACTTCGATGACCTGTTCCGGGAGTGTTTCGGCGACCTGCCCCACAAAGGCCTCGACAACGCTGACCCGGAGCGGGCCTCGGCGATCCTCCGCGACACGCTGGAGTACTGGGTCGCCCACCGGACCGCCGCCACGCTTCCGCCGGGAGCGCTCATGCTGATCGACGGGGCGCTCCGGGTCTCCAGCCAGAACCACGAGCCGGTCCTTGCCGACATCATCCATACGGCACAGGAACGCGGGCTCCTCCTCGCGGCCGTTGCGAAGCGTACCCGGGCCACGTGGGGCGGGGGTCACCCGCTCCTCCCCGCGCTCGCCGGCCTCGTGGCCCAGATCGGCATCGCCGGCGCGTGGTGGACTGCCATCGACGAACACCTCCTCGACCATGCCGAGTACCGGCAGGGGAGGCACGGGAAGATCTATGTGGCCTCGCTCCACCCCCAGTACAGCAGGCCGCTCAAGATCGAGCTCCCGAAAGAGACGGACGAAGCGACCGCAGCGGCAACGTTCCGGGCGCTCGCGGCCTTTGCCGATGACGGGAGGATCCCGGGGTATCCCTACCCGCTCCTCGACGCCCACCGTACGGTCGTGATCGACGAGCCGCTCGTGCAGCAGATACAGCAGGATGTAAAAGCCGGCCTCTCAAGACAGGGAATCCGGAACAGGACTTTTGAAGACCTCTTTGGTGATTTACATGGTGACTTTGAACGATATTGAAACAGTGGACACTACGAAATTCCGGCTGATCGGAAAAAGCGTACTCTCGTACCGGTTTATCATCCCCCATTCCGCGAAACTCTTTGTCGGGGACATCCTGAAGATCACCGATACTGCCAAGGGGTACTCGTTCTATGCAAAAGTGAGCGACCTTGTCCACGAGTCCAACTTTGCCGATGAACGATGGGACACCCGCCCGTTCAGCGAGCATTTCTACGGCCTCGGAGAAGATGTTTTTCTCGGTGTCGAAGCAGTGCCACTCGGCTTCATTGACGAGAACGGGGTCTTCCGGAAACCCCGAACCGTCCCGACCAAGTTCTCCGAAGTAAAAATACCCGGGACCGCGGACTTTGCGTTCCTGACAAAAGTGATGGGGGATATCGAGGTCGGCGTCATGCGGACCGGGCAGGGCGTGCTCAAGGATCTTCCGGTAAAGATCCCGAGCCGGGTCCTCCCCCAGCACATGGGCGTCTTTGCCACCACCGGCATGGGCAAGTCCAACTTCATGAAGACCTTCTGCGCATCCTGCATGAAAATGCAGAAGTTCGGCCTCCTGATGGTCGACCCCCACGGCGAGTACGTGCGGGGCGGGCAGTCGAGCACCGGGGAGCGGACGCTCGGCCTCGTCCACTACAGCGCAGGCAGGGACGGCCTCGCCGTCTTCACCATCAGCGAGAGCGACCGGAAGAAGTACTCCCTCAACAGCCTCTGGCTCGACTACGAGGACTTCCGGATGACCGACCTCGGTCTCCTCTACGATCTCTCGCAGGCCCAGTGGGACGTGGTCGAGACCCTCGGCGAATACAAGGGCAGCGAGGTGATCCGGTTCTTCATGGAGGCGAATGTCGATACGCTCCAGGACGAGGTCCGGGCGAACCGGTACACCGGGCCGTATCCCGGGATCGCCGGGAAACTCGGGGCGTTCCAGCCCGGCACCCTCGTTGTGATCCAGCGCCGGGTCAGGAATATCGTGCAGGGCAACCGGAAGTTCTTCCGTGAGACGGGCTCGTGCGTGCCGGAGATCCTGAAGTACCTGCACGACAACAAGGTGGTCCTCATCGACATCCCCCGCATGGGCGAACGGAGCGAGCTCTTCGTCCTCTCGATGATCACCAGAAGGATCATGCAGGCGCACCGGACCTCGGCCGAGGAGTTCGGGATGGAGACCGAGCCCACGGAGCAGAAGCGGGTCCTCATTACCATCGAGGAAGCACAGCGGGTGCTCGGGGCCGGCGGCTCTTCCACCCAGATCTTCCGGGAGTGTGCCATGGAAGGCCGGAAGTTCGGGGTCGGGCTCTGCGTAGTGACCCAGCAGCCCAAGAACATCGACCAGAAAGTGCTCGCCCAGATCAGCACCTTCGTGGTGATGGGACTCGGCGACCGGGGCGACCGGGAGATCATCATGGGCAGCGCAAAACAGGACCTCTCGAAGATGGAGATCGAGATCCAGACCCTTGATACCGGCGAGGCGATCATCTCCACGATCGGTATCCCCTTCCCGGTCAGCACCCGCATTCACCGGTACGAGGACTACATTGCCGGGCTCAACGCGGAGAAGAAGAGATCGATCAGCGACGGGCTCCAGCCAGGGTTCTGATCGTTTTCCCGGGCGTACCCACTCCCCGTTCCGGCTTTGCACGTAAACCCTGTTCTGCACCTGAAGTCCATGACGTGCACCCTGGCATCCTGCCGGCAACACAGGAACGAAATACTCAGGATGTAGTAAAAAAGAGAATTGTGGAAACCCTGTTTATTAATGGGGGTAATTCATGAAATACAGGAAAACGGCATCTCACCGGACTTCCTGCGCACAGGTCCTGGCGATCCCACCCATATCAAACCAGTGATGACCGGGCTTGCGAGTGGGAAAGAATATCTTTTTCAACCGGACTCTCCATAAGCGTATCTGGTAGCTTGTCCCTTGAGCTTCTTTGTCCCGTGAGATTCTTACCCGGTGAAAGTTCCAGGCTGCCACAGATTCATGGGAGGTACTAACATGAGTAAAGTAGTAGCGGCCATATTATTGGTCTTAATTGGACTTGCCCTGGTAGTTGGTGGGGCTATGAGTCTCGGTACGCTGTATGTAACGGGTGTTTGTCTTATAATTGCCGGCGTATTAATGATTATACTGGCAATTAAAATGGCAATGGCAATGAAATGTGATACAAAAACCCCAACCAAGTAATCTTTTCCCAACCAGGTAATCTTTTTTTAGGACACGTCACGCCACGCACTGCCATGTGTATAGTTGTTAAAAGTCATGTCAACGTTCCCTGAACGGTTTTGCACCCAAAGTCCGGGGTCTGCACCAAAAAGTCCGGGTCAACAGAGGACGTTGGGTGCAAAGCCCCCCGTTCCGGAACCTTTTACACCACTGCCGTCACATACCGGAGATTATGAGACGGACCGTCCATCACTTTATCCTCCTCGCATGCATAGTTGCTGCGATCTTTTTTGCCGGCTGCACCTCTTCATCCACGTCCACCCAGGTAAAGGCAACAACCACGACCCTCGGGCCGGAGATGACGACCCCGGTAGTACCGGTCTTCACCACCCCGGGATTTACCGGCAGCGGTGCGGAGACCGGCATCACGGTCATCAGCGATGACACTTCCGGAAACACCAGCCGGGATGCATCGGTGAGTATGCACAATGCCTGCCCGGCCTACCAGCCGTTCCGGTGTCCTGACGGTTACTGTGCCCATACTTCAGCGGAGTGCCCGATGAGTGCACGTGTCGTGAACTGCTCGGATGGCACTATCTACTGCCCATGAACCGGATGTACTGATACCACGCCGGTAACGGACAGTCTCCCGTTCAGGGACCTCCGTGAAAGATCACTGCGGGTTCCATCCGTCAAATTTCATATCCCCGAGGTCTTCGGAGTGCAGGGGCTTGAACCATTTCTGGGCGATAAACGTCGGGATAACGGCACTCGCGATGACGACCCCGATCAGCACGGAATACTGCTGCTGGTTGATGTACCCCATCGATAACCCGAACACGCTCGCGATCGTCCCGAACGTGAGCCCCGTGGACATGAGGAGCGTGGAATACATGCTCGCATCCGGGATGAATTTCTTCGAGAGTTTGTACACCCCGGCAAATTTGCTGAAGATCTTCAGGCCGAACAATATGACAAACAGCCCGAGCGCGGACAGGATCATCGGCACGGAGACATTCATCCCCCCGACAATGAAGAAGACCGGCGTGATCACCGCATAGGCGATGATGCGGAGTTTTACGCTGATCCCCTTCATCTCAACGGTTTCCGTAAACCACCGGTCCTTTGTCCGGTATTTTGCGATCAGCAGGCCAAGCAGGAACGCCGGCAGGACAGCCTGCCCGTTCCCGAGGCTGCCGAAGTACATGAAGATCAGGAGCAGGAGCAGGACGAATTTCACTTCCGGTTCAACCACGCGGTTCTTGATCAGGGGATGCGTGAACAGGAGGTGCGAGTACTGCATGGCAAGATAAATGACTGCCAGGGAGACGACGATGAACACGAGCGTATACACGGTGGGCTGGAGAAACAGGACGCTCAACGCGATCGCAGTACATATGTCCGTCACAAAGGTTGCAGCCATGATGATCTTCCCGTATCCCGTCTGGCACATCCGGCTCTCCACCAGGACCGAATAGACCACCGCAAGCGAGGTTGTCGAGAGCGCAGTGCCGCCGATCAACGCTGACTGCAGGCTCCATCCAGCGAAATAATACGTATAGGCGGTAACGACAACAAACGGAATAATGAACGAGAAGAACCCGATCAGGAAACTTTCCCGGTACTTCTCCCGCATCAGGTCAAGATCGATCTCCGCACCCGCAAGGAATGTCAGGATGATCCCGCCGAATGTCGCGAGGTACAGCATCCATGGCTCGGACTGGATGAAACCGAGATTACCGAACAGGACCCCGAGAATCACTTCAATGATCGCTACCGAAAATCCGAGTCTCAGGGATATGAGACTCGCGAAGAATATGAGAATACCCATTATGAGCGGAACTGCATCTGCCGGCATGATAACCTCCCGATATTGGTTGGTAGGAGTCATCAGCTTCAGGAAAGCGGTTATACGGCGGACCCCATCGCCGGCAATCTGAACAGTTCCAGATTCTTCCTGATGGTAATTGAAGATTGCGGAAAACAGATCGCTGGTTTCCGTATATCCCGGGGTACAGGAATCCCTGACACAAAATAACGGTACTGGCAGATGCCGCAAAAAAAGTATGATTGAGGTTAGTGCTGCTTCATCGGGTTGAACACGTTGAGGTAGATCATGTCGCTGCCGGTGTTGTGCAGGCGTTCACGCTCTACTCTCTCCTCTGCGTACGCGAGGATCGGGAGCTCCATGGAGATACCCGGGGTGTGGCCGAACATCTTCTCGAGCTCGACCTGCTGGGCGTGCATGAAGAGCGCGTTCGGGATCTCCGCAGGGCAGAGTTCCTGGCACTGGCCGCAGTTCACACAGGACGGGGCGATGTGGGCGAAGCGGATGAGGTGGAACATGAAGTTCGGGGGGATTTCGCCGGGGGTGATGTACGACGGGTTCTTCGTGGTGCAGTCGACACAGTAGCAGATCGGGCAGGCCGAGATGCAGCTGTAGCACTTGATGCAGCGGGAGGTCTCGGACATGATCTTCTTCAGCCGGTCCTTGCCCTCGCCGAGTGCTTCGAAGTCCTTCTTGCGCCACTTCTCGCCAAGCTTGAGCATTGCGCCCTCGACCTTTCCGCGGATGTCGAGGCCCTTGGGGTTCGCGGGCTCGGTTGCAAGAACGCCGGACTTGACGGCGCCGTTGACCAGGTTCGCACCCTTCTCGGAGCAGACCTCGACGAAAGTTGCCTTGCCGGCCTTCTCGCCGATGACACCCCAGTTACCGCAGGCAAGGTCTGCCTGGCGGGGGACCTTCATCTTGCACCGGCGGCAGTTGGACCTGCGGCCATAGCCGTGCTCTTCGAGCTCGTCGACGGAGATACCCTTGTGGCCGCCCTCGTACTCGATGATGAACTGTCCCTTGTCGATCTCTTCCTTGTGGACTACGTCCGGGTCAACGCCGTACTTGTCGGCAATCATCTTGCGGGCGAGGACCGGGCTGACCGACCCACCGCAGTTGACACCGATCATGACCACGTTGTCGAGGTTGATCTGCTTGCGCTTGGCCAGTTCGTAGAACGCCATCGCGTCGCAGCCCTTGACGGTAACACCGAGCTTCATGTTCTCGGAGCCTTCGAGGTATTTCTTCACGAGCTTCGGGAGGAGGAGGGTACCGCAGTGGAGGGAACCGGCAGTGTTTGCGAGTTCCGCGGAAGTCCTGACAAGGGTCGGCTTTGCATCGTAGAGATCCTTGCCCCTGGAGATGACGAGCACCGCGTCGACGGCCTTGGTGTCGAGCGCATGCTTCCAGATTGCGGTTACTGCGCCACCGAGTTCGGCCTTCTTCTTGATGTCTGCATCATTGGTCCATGCATAGAGCATGTCGCCTTTCTTTGCCATGTTATGCTTCCTCCTTTACTTTCTCGAGTTTGACAGCCGCAGCCGCAAAGCTTGCGGGCATGGAGACGACACCCTGCTTGATGTCGGCGGTGACCTTGGCCGCGACTACTGCGCTGCCGGCCTTGCCGGAGACTTTGACTGCGTCGCCGTTGATGATACCCTGGGCCTTTGCATCCTCCTTGTTGATGTAGACCACCGGGAAGGGCCATTCACGGACAATAGACGCGCTGTTGCTGGACAGGGTGCCCATGGGCCACTGTGCGGCAACCATGAACGGGTAATCTGCACCGGCTGCTTCGCCGGCCTTGTATTCGACTGCTGCAAAGGCTGCCTTGCCGTCCCTGGTGCTGAACTTGTCAGCATACAGGAACGCGGTGCCGAAGACGCCGCCTGCTGCGGGCCACTGGACTGCTTCAGGCTTCTCGAGCTTTGCATAGTTGATGCCTGCATATGCGGGAACCGCCTTTGCAATCTCGCTGAAGATGGCTTCTGCATCCTTGAACGCGAAGTCCTTGTCGTGTCCCATTGCCTTTGCAATATCACAGATGATCTGCCAGTCTGCCTTTGAGGTGCCGACGGGCTCGATTGCCTTGCGGATCCGCTGGACACGGCGCTCGGCGTTGGTGACGGTGCCGTCGCGCTCTGCAAAGGAGGCGGAGGGCAGGACAACGTTTGCCTTCGCGGCGGTCTCGGTCAGGAAGAGGTCCTGGACAACGAGGAAGTCGAGCTTGCCGAGGGCGTCGGTGACATGGGCGCCTGCGGAGGCGATGTTTTCGCCTACTACGTACATTGCCTTGATCTTGCCGGCTGCTGCCGCATCGATCATGGCCGGAACGGTCAGGCCGCCATCGCCGGGGACTGCGCCTACATCGGCTGCCCCCTGGGCGTTGGACTTGCCGCGGAGGAGGTTGACCCCTGCACCGGCCTTGCCTACGTTCCCGGTGACGAGCTGAAGGTTTGCAAGGGCCCGGATAAGGTCCCCTGAGCCTGCACCGGCGGAGGTGACTACTGCCGCTGGCTGGGCTTCCGCGAAGATCTCGGCTACCCTGGTGACAAGGTTTGCATCGATGCCGGCGATCTTGGCGACTGCTTCGGGGGTGCAGGGTGCGACAGATGCCTTGGTCTTGTCGAAGTTGCTGGTCCTCTTCGCGATGAAGTCCTTGTTCTCCTTGCCGGCCTTGATGATCGCGTTGATGATACCGTTGACGAGCGCGACACCGGTGCCCGGGTTGCAGGCGATATGGATGTCGGCAAGCCGTGCAGTTGCCGTCTTGCGGGCGTCGGCTACGATGATCTTTGCGCCGTTCTGCTTGGCGATGATGATCCTGCGGCCTGCGAGCGGGTTCTCCTCGAGCGGGTTGCTGCCCACGACGAGGATTGCCTTTGCCTCGCTCAGGTCAGTGAGGGAGTTGGTGGTTGCACCGGCGCCGAAGGCCTCGGCGAGGCCCTTGACTGCATCGGCATTGCAGCGGCGGCCGCAGTAGTCGATGTTCGCAGTCTTCAGCACGTTCGCTGCGAAGTTCTTTAAGACAAAGGAGTCCTCGTTGCTGTTCCGTGCGGAGGCAACAACACCAATTGCGTCTCCCTTTACGGCCTTGAACGCGGATGCGATCTCCTTGTAGGCGTCTTCCCAGCTTGCCTCTGCAAACTTCCCGTCCTTCTTTATGAGGGGGGTGGTAAGCCGTGCCGGGCTGTTGACGAACTCGAACGACTTGTTCCCGCGGATACAGACCTTCCCCTCGTTGACAGGGTTGCGCTGCCAGGGAGAGATCCCGGCAAACTGGCCGTCCTTGACGACCAGGTTGATACCGCAACCGTTGCCACAGTAGGGGCAGGTGCTTGGTACGTATTTGAAATCCATGTTCTAACCTCGAACACACAATGTCTGACCTGACGGTATATAAGGTTAGTGAAATATTTACAAAAAATGATGAATAACGGTGGGTTGATATGGTCGCGTAGTATAGTATTGTCAGTACAGTACTGCAGAAAAGGAAAAAAGCGCAGTATGCTGAAGCAGGAAAGAAAGGATCCGCAGGACCGCCCATGAAACCGCCACGCATCCCCCCCATGGCCGCAGCCATTATCCTGAACGCGTTCACATCTCTGGATGATATCGCGTTCACCGAGCTTGCTGCCTGCCCGGACTGTGGCGGGGCCGTCACTGGCCACGATATGAAAGAGAAACAATTTGCCGTCATCGCAGATGAGAAGGGGACCCGGATAATCCACGTGAAGGTGAAAAGGTTCCGCTGCCGGGAATGCGGCCGGCTCTGCTATGCGGACGAGCCGTTCTACCCGGACACGCGGATAGGGTCACCGGTCATCGATCTCTGTGTGACGCTCTCGGCCACCATGCCCGCGGGGCGGGCAGCACGAGTGCTCGAAGCAATGGGCGTGATCGTTGACCGGACGAGCTGCCTGCTCTATGCAAAGAAACACACCACGGAGATCCAGACCGCCGATGTCTTTGGTATGCGGCTGCCGTTCTCGGTCCTCACCCTTGCCAATCTCGCGGCAGCTGTCCCGGAAGGAGAACGTATCACGGGTGCGGATGTGCTCGCTGCCTGCGGGTTTCCCTCGGGACGCCGGCCTCCCGGTGCTGTGCATGCGCCGGGACCGCAGGTTCCTCATGAGGGCAGTGACAGTGATTGAATGAGAAGAGACGAAAATTCCAGAATACATAGCGGAAATTTGATAAAAAAATTGAGAACTTCTCACCATTAACGAGGGTTCCCCGTCTCAGGGCCTCTCCGAGGAGGCAATCGTCGCTTCAGCGAGGATTGACTGGAGAATGTCGAAAGTCTTCAGACTTGAGACATGAGAAGACCGCAGGTCTTCGAAGAACCTGATGGTTCTTCAACTTGCTGAATCTCATGAGAGATGAGGCACGGCGGGGCAAAAAGGTGACTATTTTATTGAGTTACCATAATTGATGGCTGCCAAACTCCTTATTCTCTTTCTCCCGAAAAAGGTAATTCCTGCGTCATCGTTAAGCGCAGGGGCGGTGCGGGGGGACAGGTACTGTCCCCTCCGCAAAAACCAATTATGAAAACTCCCCGTCCCTCATCGCAATCTCCCGGACCGCAAACGCCGGCAGGGCATCCGCCACCGGCCCGAGCACCCGGTTCAGGTCAATCGCGTCAAGCTTCCCGGCAAAGAACGGCGCTCCGATCCCCGCGACAACGATCGAATCCGCTCCCGCTTCCAGAGTACACACCCTCACGGCATCGCAGACCAGGGTGCACTGCGCATCCCGGAACTGCCGGGCGATCTGCACAGCGCCCTCCTCGCCAATCTCTTCGAGGTCTGCGCACACCACCCGGGCCAGCCGTCGCAGGGAGGCGTCCCGGGTCTTCTCCTTATGGTCCGGGGTATCGCAACCGTACTCTTCGGCCGTGATCGTCCCGAACACGAGATGAGCATCGGCGCTCGTGGCGAAGTACTCGCTGCTGACCGGTGTCCGCACGCCCCCGAGGTCAACGGCCCGGAGGAGTGTGGCCACATTCGTCCTGAGCATGCCGGTGTATACGAGATACCCCTGCTGGAGCCGGGCAAGATCGGTGAGTCCCAGCAGTTCGTCGAACCGGCCGAGGGGGATGATATCCGCGGTCGTGCTGCCGATGTCGAGGAGGACCGCATGGGGATACTTTTCGCGGAGGTAATCCGCCGATGCGAGCCAGTTTGCGGCTGCCAGTGCCGGCACGGCCCCGGCATGGAACGCGGCGTCCGTGCCGTAAAACTGCGCAGCCGGCAACGCACGCCGGACCGCGTCCACGATGAAGGAGATCCCCTGCATCTTATTACTGAAGCAGTCCGCAAGTTCCCCGCTCATCACGACTACGGAGGGGGTATCGTTCCCCCGGGCATATGGTTCAAGGAGGGCGGTTATCGGCGCCTTCTCCCAGAGAGGGCAGTAGTGGATATGAACTCCTTTTTCGTCCACCACTTTCAGGTTCGCGCCTCCGACGTCGATCCCAATCATATCCTGGTGACCTTCCCGTTTGTATCGAACCGGGCGCTTCCCGAGAGATGGGCTTCTTTTGGCCCCTGGCCCTTCGAGGCAGCGATCAGCAGCTCCGCGATCTCCTCCTGCATGCATGCGGCAATCCCCACGAGGCTGGTCGTGATCCGTGGGTTCACGTCCACTACGTACACCTTGTCAGCGACGACCACGTCCACCCCGCAATAGCCCTGGCAGCCGAGTACTCCGACCGTCTTCCGGGCCACATCCACGATCTCCTTCTCGCGGGCCGGGTGGACTGGTGTCTCTCCGCCAAGGTACCGGAACGAACCATCGGTACCGATCGCAATTTCCTGCTTGTTCACGGCAAGGATGAGCGGGGGGTTGCCGGAGAAGAACAGGCAGGCATCCCCGATCACCCGGTTTGCGATAAGGCTCACCGAATAGTTCTCGCCTTCGATAAACTCCTCGGAAAACTCACCTTCGCCTGGCTGGCCTTCCGACAACCGGACACCCTGCGCCCCGCAGCCCTTCACGGGCTTTATTACGCGCCTGCCGGTTCCCGCATCGGCCGGAACCGGAACGCCGTTCTCACGCAGAATCCTGCCGGTCTGGACCTTGTTTGCACAGAGCGCTACCGTCATGAATCCGCAACCGAGGTTGTGCGTGGCCTGCTCGAGGAGGAACGTGTACTTCGAGAGCAGCTGGTCCGGGGCGATCACGAGCCCCATGTCGCAGAGGGGGGCAAGGCGCGAGATCTCCTCACCGAAGTCGCCTGTGCCCGGCACGACAACCTCATGGCCGCAGCGTTCGAAACTGGCCTGGAGCACCGACAGCATCCCCGCCCCCTCGTGGGCGAGCAAGGGATCGTGCGAGACCGTGTATTCAGCAAGGAGGACCTTCATCGTTCTCTGGTATGCGCTCATGGAAAATGAGTTCACCGATCAGTGAACTATTTGGGGGCATGCAGCTATACAGGAAAGCACATGAGACCCTCGATCCTGCTGACCAATGATGACGGCGTGAGCTCCTCCGGGCTCTGGGCCGCGTACGATGCGCTCACCCCCATTGCCGATGTAACCGTGGTCGCCCCGGCCACCCAGCAGAGCGCGGTCGGCCGTTCGATCTCGATCTTCGAACCCCTGCGGGCGAGCCGGATCGTTATGAACGGACATCCCGCCTGGTCGGTGGCAGGCAAGCCCACCGACGCGGTGATCATCGGGCTGTATGCCCTGAAGCTCAACCCCACCATGGTAGTGAGCGGGATCAACATCGGGGAGAACCTCTCGTTCGAATCGATCATGACCTCCGGCACGGTAGGTGCCGCACTGGAAGCCTCCAACCAGGGGACGAAGGGGATCGCCTTCTCCCTCCAGGTCGAGGACCAGGGGGACAAGTTCGACGACCCGAGCTCCTATGGCCAGAGCTTCGACGAGGCAAAGAAGATCGTCCGGGACGTGGTCTCGCGGGTACTCGAACACGGGTTCTGTCCCCATGCGGACGTGATCAACGTGAACATCCCCTCGCAGGTGAAAGGCGGGTACGAAGTGACACGGCTCGCCCACAAGCTCTTCCACACCGGTGTCGAGAAGAGGCTCGATCCCCGGGGCAGGCCATATTACTGGATCAATGGCCCGCTCTACGAGGATGCCGAAGAAGGGACCGATGTCCATTCCGTCAGGAAAGGGAACGTATCCGTTACACCCATCACCCTCGACTGCACGGCCCATGATGCCCACGATGAGATAAAAAAGATCTTCACTCCCTGATCTTCTGGCATCTGCCTCTTCTCCTGCCAGCACCAGTTTTAATTATCCCCGCACTGATACGTACCTCTTACATGGATGAGAAGGCACGCGCCCTCACGGCGGCAAAGACTGCGGCCGGGTTCCGGGCCGCGGATATGGTGGAAGACGGCAACGTCATCGGCCTTGGTACCGGTTCGACGGTCTTCTATATGATCGAACGGCTCTCCGCCCGCATCCGGGAAGAGGGCCTGAAGGTGTCGGGAGTCCCGACCTCGTACCAGACCGCGATCCGGGCGCGGGAGTACGGCATCCCGGTGGTAACGCTGGACGATTACCCGTCAATAGATCTGGCAATCGATGGCGCGGACGAAGTGGACCCGCACCTGTTCCTGATCAAGGGACGGGGAGCCGCCCTCCTGCGGGAGAAATGCGTTGCTGCTGCGGCATTCAGGTTCATCGTTGTGGCAGACGGGCAGAAAGTCGTCCCCCGGCTGCGTGCCCCGGTGCCGGTCGAGATCCTCCCGTTTGCGGTCACGCCCGTCCTTGCCCAGTTGCGGGGGCTGGGCTGTAAACCGGTGATCCGGGAAGGAGTGAGAAAAGACGGCCCGGTCATCACGGATAACGGGAATTTCATTGCTGACTGTACCTTCGATAGTATTGCAGATCCTGCCCTGCTCGAAGCGGAGATCGCGAGGATCGCCGGTGTTCTCGGGAGCGGGCTCTTCACCGGGTTTGCCGATAAGACAACGGTGATTATCGGAAATGAAAAAGAGTGCAGGATTATATCTTCAGCGGATATAATCCCGTAATTTCTGGACCAGGGCCAGCTGGTTGTTGGCTTCTTTCTTCTTTTCCTTCTCTATGCTGTCCATGATCTCATGGATGGGCTTTGCCAGCTCGTAGATCTTGACCGGGCGGCCCTTGCTCTCGGCCTTGCTCTCCCTGCTGGAGATCCAGTTCTGCTCGATCAGGTAGCGCATGGCAATGCTGACTTCGGGCTGCCGGAGGTCGGTGCCGCGCTCGATGGCACGGGAGGTCGCCTCAGGGGTGTTGGCCAAAAAGACGAGTACCTTTGCCACGTTCCTCTTCGTTCCGATCTCGATGAGGAGGTTTGCAAACTCCTCTTCCTTTTCAGTAAAATACATTACGTTCTCAGTTCTCATTACATCACATCCACTTTTTTTGAGACTCTGTACAACAATTATCTAAAATAGGATATATAGCCTCTGTTATTGCCAGTCGATGACCATGGGAACTATATAGGTGAAGAAACTTCAAAGACGAACGGATAATGTTCATCATATAAAGAAAAAGGGATTTTTTCCCCAGTATTCATCGATCCCGGCGGCGCGATCACGCGCAACACATCAGGGTTTTTTCAGAGAAGTCCCAGGCTGCGCAGGTCCGAAAGGATCTTGATGACTGCCTTCTTTGCATCTTCCGGTTCTTTGCCGCCCGTGATGATCAGCTTGCCCGAACCGAAAAGCAGGACCACGACCTTGGGGACGTCGAGACGGTATACGAGCCCCGGGAACTGCTCAGGTTCGTATTCGATCTTGTCGAGGTTGAACCCCACCGCGATCTTGTTGAGGTTGATGGGCGTGGCGAGATCGGCCGAAGTGACGATGTTCTGGATCTTGTATTCGAGCTTCTTGGGAATATCAATTCCCTGCTTGCGCAGGAGCCCGCCAAGAATGTTGAGGCCCTTGCTCAGGCTGTCGATACTCTTGGCACCGGTGAGAACGACTTTGCCGGATCCAAAGACAAGCGCTGCGATCTTCGGGTCCTGCATACGTAAGACAACACCGGGGAACCGCTTCTTGTTATATTCAGCATCCTTAATCTTGGATGCAAGAGCGGGCAGATCAAGATAATCCGTCACCTTGGCAGAGGCAACGATATTTTCGATCTTGAGGGAGTCTTCTGGCCTGACCTTCATATTTATAAATGCCACAAAACAGTATTTAAAAAATTGGGTTTGGATCCGTCACTTATTCTTCGAGTGTCGAGACGTCCCCGGGGTCTGCCCCCATCTCCTTTGCCTTGAGCACACGCCGGACGATCTTGCCGCTGCGGGTCTTGGGGAGGGAGTCCATGAACTCAATTTCCGAGGGCATGGCGATGGGACCCAGCGTGATCCGCACATGGTAGATGAGCTCATTCTTGAGTTTGTCGCTGGGTGTATGACCCACTCTCAACGTCACGAATGCCTTGATGGTGTTACCCTTGAGAGGGTCCGGCTTCCCGATGACCGCTGCCTCCGCCACGGCCTTGTGGGAGACCAGCGCGCTCTCAACTTCGGCAGTCCCGATGTTGTGCCCGGCCACCACGATCAGGTCGTCCGACCGCCCGATCACCATGATGTTGCCGTCCGTTCCTTTGATGGCGAGGTCGCCGACAAGGTAACAACCCGGGACGGCTTCCCAGTACTTGCGGTACCGTTCATCGTTATTGTACACGGTCCGCATCATGGCAGGCCAGGGTTCTTTTATGACAAGCAGGCCGCTCTCTCCCGGTTTCACCGGCTTCCCGTCCTTGTCCACCACGTCGACGACTACACCGGGGATCGACTTGCCGGCATACCCGGGCCGCATGGGTTCGCCAAGTACAGTCGTGATCATGTGCATACCGGTCTCGGTCTGCCACCAGGTGTCCACAATCGGGCACCGGTCCTTGCCGATCACATGGTAGAACCATTCGAACGCCTCCGGGTTCAGGGGCTCGCCCACGGAACCGAGAATACGCAGGGAGTTGAGGTTGTACTTGTCCGGCCACTCCTCTCCCAGCTTCATGAACATGCGGATCGCAGTCGGGGCGGTATAGAGGATGCTCACGCCGTACTCCTCGACCATCTTCCACCAGATCCCGGGATCGGGATAGTCGGGGGTATTCTCCGAGATCAGGATGGTCCCCCCGACCGCGAGCGGGCCGTAGACCACATAGGAGTGCCCGGTGATCCAGCCGGGATCGGCAGTACACCAGTACACGTCACTCTCCTTGAGGTCGAAGATGTACTTGGTCGTGTAATACACACCGACCATGTATCCCCCGCAGGTATGCACGATCCCCTTGGGAGCCCCCGTGGTCCCGCTCGTGTAAAGGATGAACATCGGATCCTCGGAGTCCATCACTTCGGGATGGCATTCGGGGGACATATCCTTCGTCACTTCATAGAAGTCCATCTCCATCTCGCTGTGGATCTCGACCGGCCTCCCGGTCTCCCTGCGCAGGACGATCAGGCGTTCAACGGTAGGGGCGTTGATAATTGCCTCTTCGATCACGTGCTTGAGCGGGATCGACTTGCCCCTGCGCACGGCCATGTCGGCCGTGATCACCACTTTTGCACCGGCACCAACGATCCGCTGGTTAAGGGCCGCGGCACCGTAGCCACCGAATACGACGCTGTGCACCGCCCCGATGCGGGCGCAGGCGAGCATGGCGATCACCTGTTCCGGGATCATCGGCATATAGATGCAGACCCGGTCGCCCTTGCCGACACCAAGCTCCCTGAGGCCGTTGGCAAACCGGTTCACTTCCCGGAGGAGCTGGCGGTACGTGAAGACCCGTTCCTCCTCGTCAGTCTCGCCTTTCCAGATGAGCGCCACCTTGTTCCGGTTCTTCCCGAGCACATGGCGGTCGAGACAGTTGTAGGTGATGTTGGTCTTGCCGCCGACAAACCATTTTGCGTACGGGTAGTTCCATTCCCGGACCTTCTCCCAGGGAGCATACCAGTACAGTTTGGATGCGATCTTCGCCCAGAACGCCTCGGGATCTTTTAAGAATTCATTATAGGCCCAGGTGTAATCCCCCATCCAGCTGTTCTGGCGATAGGAAGGATCCGGGGTATAGTACTTCACTTCCGGTTTTGGATCCGCGCTCTCTGCCATGGAGTACCTCTAATCTACATTATCAATAATGATGAATTCTAATTAATTTTGTGGTTTTGATTGCGGAAATCTGCCCATTTCTGCCACCAATTCACGCCGGTGTAAGATTCCGGGATTACAGCAAATTTAAATCCAGCCATACCAAATTTTTAAAAAAGCCAAAGTGCGGGCAAGAGTCTTGTTCACATGAACCCTTCTGCACGCATTCTCCCAACACAGCAACCCGTTTTCCAGAAGGAGAACAGACCACAACAGTATCGAGGTGAAATCAGTGACCCAGAAAATGTTGAGTGAAGCAGAAGGATATGATATGCTCAGGAAGTACGATCTTCCTGTCCCCGAATACCAGATCGTGAAAAGCGGAGAAGATGCAGCGCATGCCTGTGAACGCATGGGCTGTCCGGTCGTCATGAAGATCATCTCGCCCCAGATCGTCCATAAGAGCGATGCCGGCGGTGTGATTGTCGGTATCGGCAGCAGGAAAGCGGCACTTGGCGCATTCACGAAGATCATTGACGGGGCAAAGGCCTACGATCCCGAAGCCCACATCGAAGGTGTGATCGTTGAGCAGCAGGCCGAACCCGGCCTCGAGCTGATCATCGGTGGCAGGACGGATCCGGCGTTTGGCAAGGTGATCACGTTTGGTATGGGCGGGACCATGGTCGAGCTCATGAAAGATGTGACCCTGCGCATCCTGCCGATCTCGGAAGAAGAGATCCGCCAGATGATTAAGGAGATCAACGCATACCCGCTCATTGCCGGGTACCGTGGCGCAAAACCCCGTGACGAGGAGGTACTTGTCCGGATCATTATCAACGTGGCCCGCTTCTTTGAGGACAACGGGCAGGTTGTAGAATTTGACATCAACCCGATCCGGCTGTACGAGAAAGGTGCCTGTGCTGTCGATGCACGCATCATCGTCGATGATGATATAAAGGTCATTGAGAAGCTCGTGCGGACACCGGTCCCGATGGAATATTTCAACCCCCGCTCGATTGCGGTTATCGGTGCATCCCAGGACTCGTCGAAGATGGGATATGCCGTCATGCACAACCTCCTCCATTTCCCCGGCCAGCTCTACCCGGTCAACAACAAGAGGAGCGAGATCCAGGGGCTCAAGGCATACCCGACCATCACCGCAATCCCGGCGCCGGTTGACCTTGCCGTCATCACGGTACCGGCAATACACGTCCCGGGGGTTATCGAAGAGTGCGGGGCAAAGGGTGTCCCGATGGCCGTGATCATCACGGCCGGTTTCAAGGAGATGGGAGAGGGCGGCAAGGCACTGGAAGACCGCGTCCTCGCCATTGCAAAAGGGCACGGGACCCGCATCATCGGGCCGAACTGTCTTGGGGTCATCATTCCCCCTAAGGGCATTGACACGACCTATGTCCACCAGTCGCCAAAGCCCGGCAACATTGCGTTCATCTCCCAGAGCGGCGCCATTATCAACACCGTTGTCGACTGGAGCCTCGCCAAGAACATCGGGTTCTCGAACGTCATTTCCGTGGGCAACCAGTCCGATCTCGATTTCCTCGATTACCTCCGGTACGTGGGTAAGGATGAGAAGACCAAGGCAATCATCCTCTACATCGAACAGATCACCGATGGCAAGGGCTTCATGGAAGTCGTCTCCGAAGTGGCCAAGGTAAAACCGGTCATTGCGATCAAGGCCGGGTCGTCCCGCAGGGGACAGGCCGCTGCCTCTTCGCACACGGGTTCGCTTTCCGGTTCCTACGAGGTATACATGGAAGCCTTCAGGAAATCCGGCGTGATTGCTGTCCATACCCTCACCGGAGCATTCCTCGCAGCCCAGATGCTCGCCCATCCGAAGCGGTACCCGAAAGGCAAGCGTGCCGTTGTAATAACGAACGCCGGCGGGTTTGCCGTGCTCTCATCTGACTATGCAGAGCGGTACGGTGTCGAGATCGTCGATCTGCCCGCGAGCGTCATCGACGAGATGAACGAGTTTCTCCCCGAATTCTGGAACAAGGGCAACCCGATCGACCTGCTCGGCGACGCAACCGAGAAACGGTTCGAGAAGACGTTCGAAGTGCTGGCAAAGCACGAGGATCTCTGGGACATCGCCTTCATCATCACGTTCCCGAACCTCGTCCTTACCTCAGAGCAGATCGCCAAACAGATCCTCAGGTTCTCCGCAATGACGCAGAACCGGCTCGTTGCCACGCTGCTCGGCGGGGACTCCATGAACATCGGCAGGGACCTGCTCAAGGAGCACAGCATCCCCAGTTTCGAAGAACTGGACTACACCTACCGGGTCATGGGACGTGTGCTCTGGCAGAAGTTCCGGGTCAAGGCACCGGGACTGCTGTAAATTTTTCCGGTATTCTTTTTGGGTAATGTGCCAATACAGCCCCTAAATTTCTTTATTTCTACGACGATATTTTCGTAAATTTCTCGTAACCAGAACTGAAATGGAAAAAGTTACCGAGGTTTTGCCGGCATACATTTTTCGTGTTATGAAAACTGTATGCGGATATATCGCTATGTGGGGGTCGCCACAGCGGCGGGGGCGGAGGCATTGCCGAAGCCCCTGGGAGCGTCTGAATGATTGATCCAAGAAGTATTATCGGAAAATTTTATTTGAAATATCAGGGGCTAAAATAGTACTTTACCCTTCTTTTTTTCTCCCGGTGCACGGGACAGTAAAATTCTTTTTTACGATTACAACCGTTTGAGCAGTTCTGTTTTTTTCGTAGTAAATTCCTGTTCCGTAATAATCCCCGAATTTTTGAGTTCTCCCAGCTTTTTGATCTGATCGAGAACAGACTCGGCGGGATAGGTTCCCTGAGGGGCGTGGATTTCGGTCTTTGCCAGGGGCGGGATCTCCCTGGCATTGCCACCGGCAGGACTCATTCTCGTCACCGGGACTGCGTCATCATGTATCCTGATCACCGCAGGCTCTGTATATTCCGGCATCTCCCCCTCCGTTGACACACTCCCGGAAGGTGCGGTACTGAAATCGTTATGCGTGCTGCGCCCGGGGACTATGGCCGGTCCCTGATCCCGTATACCGGACCCGCGGGGGGGCGTCTTTGCCACATTCGTCTCGTAAATCTTTTTCAGGTAGGAGACCTGCTCATCTTCCCGTTTATCATGCCTGCAGATCAGTTCCGTGAGAATGGCCTGTGCCCTTTTCGGGTCCGCTATCCCGTACAGGCAGTCAAGGGGATACCGGGATCCCTCCTCGCGGCCTTTTGCAAACCCGATCCCCGCGCCAAAACTGTCCTTCTGTCCCGCGGCCCCGATGCCCCGGAGTGACATTTCCTGGCCCCACCGGGTCATGCTCTGCGGGATGAGCGTCCCATAGTTGAACATGGACCCGAGGAAATCCTGCTCAAATACGATCCTTCCGATCTGGCCATGCGGGACCATATGCTCCTGCACAGAGAGGAAACCCCCCCGTATCCACAACCCCTCCCGGGTGATGGTGTACCGTATGGACCGCCGGAACTTTTCGGTTGCAAGAATAACGATAACCGCTGCCACAAAACAGAACGGCTGGACCAGGAATTCTATCCACTGCAGCAGGAGGAGCAGGTAATTGCCCGATGCCGGTGAAACCCCGGCCAAGGCTGTCATTATCATCCCCGCCACACCGCTCAGTCCAAGTGTCAGCGAGGTGCTTGTCCATAATTCAGTCAGCCGCATCGACCACCCGACCGATGCGAAAAAGATGAAGATGCCCACCGGGGCGATCATCAGGATGGTGAGACTGGTGGCATAGGTTATTGGCGACGCATACTGGTTGAGAGCGCCGGTCGTATAGCCGGACATCATATCCGGTACTACAGAAATAAATGACGACGACCCGATCTGGAACATCCGCTCAAGGATCATTCGTACAAAAACACAGACAATCACCAGCACTATCGGAGAAAAGGCCATCAGGTATTTGAACAAAAAACTGGTCCTCTCCGGATTTGTTGAGAGGAGGATGGCTCCGTTACCCGTATCCTGCTTCTGCCAGGAGTCGCTGTCTTTGTCCTGAACAGGATCCTGCCGGGTATTCTTTTCGGGTGTGGATTTCGTAAAGACACTCCCGCAATAGGGACAGGTTTCCCGATCAGGATCAGTACACCGTTCGCATTGAGGGCATATTTTTACTTCATCCATGGTCTGCCACTGTGTAAAAATGAAAATGCTAGAGTGAAATATATTCCGGTTTGTTTTCCGACTGGTTCATCAGAACCAGGAGGAGGAGAAGAATTCATAAGGATTCTTCGACCGAAAACCAGCGTGTCAGAACCTGAAGAGAAGAGGAATTCATAAGGATTCTTCGACAGAAAACCAGCATGTCAGAACCTGAAGAGAAGAGGAATTCATAAGGATTCTTCGATTTCCGAAATGTTATCAGAACCCGAAGGTCGGCTGCGCCTCCCTCCTCCCGCCGGGGTTCTGCCAGCCCCTCCAGACCCGAAGACGTGAAGTTGCAAAACCTCCCGGCTGTGGTGCGGTTCGAAGAGCCAATCCTGTGCCAGAGAACCGGATACGATCCCGTGATGTCAAAAAAGAATTTAATAATGGGTGGAAGAGATTTAAAAATGGAGATATCGGAATAGTTGCTAACTTAGTCGTACTGCCGCCAGGTATGGTTGCATTCGGTGCAGCGGAAGAACCTGACCTCGCTCTCATCGGCAGCACGCAGCTGGCGCAGCCACCAGATCGCGAGGTTGTTCTCGCACTTCGGGCACTTGATCTGGATCGTGGGCATGGTTTTTATTTTATCATCCTCATCATCCACAATCGTGATCTCATTCTCCGTGCGCATCTTCTGCGTCTTCATCTGGTCAGCTGCTTCTATCTTGCGGATATATCCGCATTTCCGGCACTTGAGCTGACCCCCGGAAGAGATCATCATCGTCTTACATTCAGGGCAGAACATCGGTATAGTATGCGTGATGCTAGAAGATTAACCCTTTTATCAGGACTGGGGCCGGATTTGCGGATATTGCAGCAGTATTTCCAAAACAGGCAAAAGGCACGCGTTTTTTTTATTTTTTTATGTTATTTTGTACTTCCCGGTGAGGATATCAATGTGCACGGCAGAATCCTTTTTTTGGTATTGCGTGGATAATCCTATAATGATTGAGTACCTGGTCCTGCTTTCCTGCGCCGGATTCCTGGCGTTCCTTATCCCGGGTCCTCACCGCAAGTATGCCGCCATAGCAGGATGGACTTTTATCGTCCTGACGCTCTTTGCCATGCTGCCGGAATTTTTCAAAGAGAATAACTTCATGTATCCGCTTATTGCGGCACTGTCCGTTCCCTTCCTTTTAGTAACGGCAAAATACCTCCTTGCCGGCGATGAGCGTGTGCTCCATCTTTCCCGGGCAGCAGCGGTCGCGTTCCTCATCTATGCACCCTTCGGGTTCGACCAGATCCCCCTTTTCGCCTGGCTCGGCAACCAGCTGATCGCCCTTGTCGTAAACCAGATCCTCTGGCTCCTTGCCCTGCTGAATTTTGCCGTCACCCTTACCTGCATGGATCCTGCAACCCAGCTGGTCATAGACCCGTCAGCCTGCGGAAACCTGATGCTTGATACCATTACCCGGAACGGCTACAGCGTCCAGATCATTCTGGGGTGCACCGGCATCCAGAGCATCGCGATCCTTCTTGGCGTGGCCGCAGCGGTCCCGACAACACTGCGCCAGAAGATCGCGGCATTCCTGATCATCGCGCCAACGATCTATTTTCTCAATCTCCTGCGCAATGTTTTTGTCATTATGGCTTATACCGACCAGTGGTTCCCGTATTTCAAGGATATTGCAGGCAACGGCGAGCCGGGATACGAGAGTTTCTTCTGGGCACACAACTTCATTGCCGAAGTGACGGCACTCATATTCCTGATCATCATCGCGTACAACCTCTTTACCCTCATTCCGGAACTCGGGCAGTTCGCGGATGACCTGTACCAGCTCTATTACGGCGAGGTCAGGAAAGCGTTTTATAAAGGTAAATGATCCGCTGCATTGCCGACAGGTTGGTGCAGACTGCGATGATGATGACCGAGACCCAGATCACATTGCAGAGACCGCCGAGGATCAGGACAACAAAGGTTTCCGGCCTGCCAAAAAACCCGACCCCCTCAAGGGGATCGTCAATCTTCCCTTCAACTTTTTCCCGGTACCCAATCTCTGCGTAGACAACGGGCTTGATGAACGTGTTCATAAGGGACCCGATGATGGCAAATGCGACAACCCCGAAATCTGCTACAGCCGGGACCGGCAGGAACTGGCTGATGATCGGGATCCCGGCAAGCCCGATGCCAAGAAGGGCAAGCCCGTCCACGTATTTATCCACGATCCAGTCGAAAACTGCGCCGAAGTTCGTGTGGGCACCGGTCTTCCGGGCCACGCTGCCATCCACGAGATCGAAAATTGCCGAGAGCAGGAGGAGGAGAGCACCGATGAGGAACTGGTGCATGAAGAAGAGAACCGCACACGCTATACCGGCAAGCAGCGCCATAAGGGAGATCTGGTTGGGGGTGATCCCGAGGCGGACAAAAACCTCTGCTACCGGTTCAAGATACCCGATGAACCTTGGCCGGAGTGCAGTAATATTCATAACTCAATTCATGGGTATACGAACCATTAATAGTTGCCCATCAGGCGTCCGGGAAAACACTCCTGTTCATTCCTGCATTCTCTTTCAGCACAACCAGGGTGCTCACGTAGAAGGGGAGACCCCTCTTCATGGCCCCCATCACCACTTTATTTATACCCGCCATCCAATAGAACCGGTGAGAAACCACAAATGACCGCTTTACCAGACCGTCCGCACGTACTGATGATGTCGGAGATTACTGCTGACGGCAAACTCACGCTCAAGAAGGGCGCCTCCTCAAAGATCCTCATGAAATATATGGCCCACGAGACCGAGCTCCTGCTCCACACCACCCGGGCGGAGTACGACGCGATCATGGTCGGGGCCAACACGATACGCATCGACAACTCGTTCCTCACGGTCAGGCTGGTACCGGGAAAAAGCCCGCTCCGCGTGATACCCTGCAGTATGGCAGATATCCCCATTGATGCGAACGTGATGGGCTCCGATGCTCCCACGGCCATCGCAGTCTGCGAAGCTGCGCCAGAAGACCGGGTCGGGGCAATCAGGAAGAAAGGGGTAACCGTGATCGTGGCCGGCAAAACCCATGTCGAGCTTCCTCTGCTCCTGAAGATCCTCAAGGAGAAATTCGGCGTAAACAAGCTCATGATCGAGGGAGGACCGACCCTGAACTGGCACATGTTGCACGACCGGCTCGTGGACGAGATCCGGCTGATCCACCTGCCGTTTATTGTCGGGGGCTCCGATACCCCGTCCCTTGTCGGGGGCATGCATATCAACAGCGAGAACGAGATGATCCGGCTGAACCTGAAGAAATACTATATGTGCGGAAGCAACCTTGTCTCTGAATTCGATGTCCTTTACCCGGGTGCACCGTGATGGATGAGTACACAATCACCGGACCCTCCGTAACCGTCCCTCCAAAGCCCGGGTCACGGGTGAAGTGGCTCCTCGTCGTCCTGTTTGCGTTCATCGTATTCGCCGGCGCCATGATCGGGGGGTATTATCTCACCCATTCCGATACCCACGGGGTTACGGTGGTCCGGATGGAAGGAACCATCGTATCCGGCGATGTAAACGATGGCGACAGTATCGGCAGCGAAGTGGTCGGCAACCAGCTCCGCGAAGCAGCGGATGACCCGATGGTGGAAGCGATCGTGCTGCGTGTCAACAGTCCCGGGGGTTCACCTGCCGGGGCGCAGGAGATCATCGGCGACCTCGATTATGCGAAGACCAAAAAGCCTGTTGTCGTTTCCATGGGGGACATGGCCACGTCCGCGGCATATTATGTCAGTGCGCACGCCGACCGGATCTATGCAGATCCCGATACGTTAACCGCAGGAGTCGGTGTGATCTGGAAGTTCTCAGACATCAGCAGCTGGATGCATAACGAGGGGTACAACCTCAGCGTAGTGAAGTCCGGCACCATGAAAGACATGGGATCCGACTCCCGCCCGATGACTGCGGAAGAGCAGGCCTATGCCCAGAAGATCGTGCAGGAAAGTTTCCAGAATTTCATCGGGGACGTAACAACCCAGCGGGTGATTGCCCGCTCCGATATTGATGACGGCAGGGTGATCCGCGGGGCCGATGCGGTCAAACTCAATATCGTGGACGAACTCGGGAACTTAAACGACGCCATTGCAGGCGCAAAAAAGATGGCGGAGTCCCGGTCTAAATCATCCTGACCGGATCCGCTTTCATAAATTCCCGACAGACCGTTGTCGCATAATGCCCCGGCGGAAGGATGAATTTCAGGTGGACGCTTTCCCCGTCAATCGAAGATTCAATAGCTGTTTTCAGGGAAATGGGGCGGTAGGCACCATCGAATTTTGTCTCTGCGAACCGTGACGCCCGGTCAAAATCCGCAGGCGTGATGGAAGACTCTGCCATAAGTTCTGCAATGATCCTGTCAGAGGCAGCCCCGCACCCCTGCTTATCCTTGCCGGGCATGAAGATCGCAATGCTGCACCTGCCGCGCCGGATGTGGATGGCAGCAGCAGGGGCATTTGCCGGGGTCACGATATCGGTCCTGCCGTTTGCAAAGATCAGCTGGTCGCCCGGTTCGGGTGCGGTCAGGGTGTGCCCGTCATCGAACCGCCGGCTCAGGGCGGAATTGAAGAGCCAGGACTGGTACGCGGAGACGAACATAGAGAGCAGTTTGGGGGGCAGCTCGTGCAGTGCCCCCACATAGTCACCGGGGTTTGTATACAGGTGGTGGAGCATCGCCCGCTCGTAGTTCATCCGCACCGGGAATGCGTGGAGTGCGGCTCCCGCGTCGCGGTCGGCAGAGAACGCTGAACGGATCGCCTTGATCTCGTCTGCCTCGTGCGGGAATGCCAGGCCGATATACGTGAGGACGGCCTGCTCATAGTCGCCCCGCAGGATCCATTCCCCAACCTTGTGCGTAACCGGGCGGATCGCACCGAACCGCTGGATGCCGAAGTAGTTGGGGACGCCCTCACGGGCCGTCTCCGTGATCACCCGCACCCGTTCCGCAAGATCGGTTGTATCCACATCCCGTATGACCAGGTCAAACCGGTTTCCCTCCAGGTCACCGAGCGAGAACGATTCGTTTGAATTCCTTATCGGCGTAAGGACGATGTCCTTTAACCGGATGGATGCAACCTGCTCCGCGGTTACTTTGTAGATCGAGATCCACTGGGTGGTGATCGCGTTCCGGTCCTTGGTGCCGGCCCAGCCGATCCGCCGGTGGCTGATGCCGAGACGGTTGGCGATCTCTTTTACCGCATGCTGGAGTTCCCAGTTCGTTTTTGTGAGTGTGCAGATCAGGTACGGGCCCTCGGTGCCACCTTTCCCTTCGAGCGGGATCTCCCCGACCACAAAGTCCTGCGGGGTAGTACGGAGTTTTCCACCGATCCCTTCAGCATCGCTCGCGTAATACTTCATGCCCAGTTCGCACTCGAGCGGGTAACTGCTCTGTTTCATAAGAGGGAGAGGTTCCCGGTGATCTTGTCAAGATCTTCACTCTTTGCCGGGCCGAGACCGAGCGCCGTGATCGTGCCGGGCGGGATCTCGGTCATACCGGCGTCCTGGATAAGGGAGGTGGATATGCCGTTGCGTTCCGCCAGTACCTTGAGTTCAAAGAGCGTCCGCTCGTCGTTGGCCTTCAGCACGACTTTCTTCTGTCCTTCGGTGAGCCAGGCTTTCTGCAGGGACTTGTCGGCGCCGTTGTATGCACCGATCGCAGCATGGCCTGCCTGCGCACAGCGCTTGCCGCAGCTCATCTTCACATCGTTGCGGATGATCAGACACTGCTTGTACCGGAATACGGGCTCGGGAACCATTTGCCTGTACTTGGTCGCGGCACGTCAAATAGGTATAGCTGGAGGGACAAGGGTTGATGGACATGGAATGGCATGGTGATGGCGAGGAACGGGTCCGGTCAGTGCAGGAGCACTACGACCGGTTTCTTGCTGAACACTACCTGTGGATGACCGGGGGATTTGACGCAAACGCGGAGACAAACCGCAGGTTCTTCTCCACCCACGGGATCGTTCCCCGGGACACCCGGGTGGCGATCGATCTCGGCGCCGGCTGCGGGTTCCAGTCGATCCCCCTCGCGGAGGCCGGGTTCCGTGTCCACGCCGTGGATCTCTGCCGGCCGCTGCTCGATGAAATTACGGCCCGGTCGCAGGGCCTTCCCATCACCCTGCACACCGGCACTATCCTTGACTGGTCACTCTGGAGCGGACACGGGCCGGAACTGATCGTCTGCATGGGAGACACGCTCACCCACCTGCCGGACATGCACGCGGTATCAGACCTGATCCTCCGGTGCCATGCGGAACTCAGGCCCGGCGGACTGTGCGTTTTCTCGTTCCGGGATTACATGGCTGCACAGGATGGTGAGGTCACGGTCATCCCGGTACGGAGAGATCCGGACCGGATCTTCCTGTGCAGGATCGGGTATGGTAAGGATGCCGTGGAGGTTACCGATATCCTGTACACGCGATCCGCCGGCTGCTGGTCCCGTACCTCCGGCCAGTACCCGAAGATCCGGATCGGGTCATATGCTGTCCGAAAGATTCTGGCAGATGCAGGATTCCGTATTCTTTACTGCAGTACGGGAAGCGGGATCATTACCCTTATTGCCGGGAAAAATCCTGAATGACCGCTGCCGGACCGGAGATCACACCCGGGAAGTATATGCCCCGGAGGCGACTTATTTTTCCCTGAACACCGCCAACATTCCGGAGATCAGCATGACAGGCGTTAAGCGGGACTTCGATGCAGTGGCAAAGACCTGGGACGGGAACCCGGGCCGGGTGAAGATGGCGCACGATGTGGCAACGGCGATCCGCGACACGCTCCGCCTCACGAAGGACATGGATGTGCTGGACTTCGGGTGCGGCACCGGCCTGCTCACGCTCCAGATCCACCCGTTCGTGCGCTCGGTCACGGGCGCTGACAGTTCACAGGGGATGATCGATATCCTATCAGCTAAGGTCCGGGATCAGGGCATAAAGAACGTGACTGCCCGGCACGTGGATCTCGATAAGGGCGGTGTGCTGGACGGACAGTACGATCTCGTGGTCAGCAGCATGACGCTCCATCATGTCCCGGAGATCCAGCCGCTGATCGATCGGTTCGCGAGAATCCTTAAGCCGACTGGCGTGCTCGCCATCGCCGATCTCGATTGCGATGAGGGAAAGTTCCACGAGTCGAACGAGGGCATCTTCCATTTCGGGTTCGACCGGTGCGCCATGATGAAGCATTTCGAGAAAGCCGGGTTTGAAAAGGTCCGGAACCGGACTGCGGCGATTGTTGCGAAGCCGGTGCCGGAAGGGGGCACCCGGACGTTCACGGTGTTTCTGATGACCGGGAGGAAGCGGGCGGATGGATAAAAAAATTAAAATATTTTTCAATTACCGGTTTTTCAAAAAAAATTGATACAGTGTTTTCTTTTCCCAATAATTACGATACACGCCGCCGCCCCCGACGGGGCGCCCCCGCGGCGGATCAATAACTGTTCATTCCTAGATACAGGTAATGAGTAGCGCAAAACCCGACAGGCGTTTTGCGCGTAAGGCATCGCTACCACCAAATATTGTTTTCTAAAAATATTCCGGCTCGTTTCACAAGGCCCTGGAAATTTTTTGAAGAGGGGCTGGCATTTTTCCGGCGCACGGTTCAGATGAGAACAAGTCCAGGCTGATAGGGATCTTTGAAAAATTTTCAAGAGGGGGTAGGGGGATCTTTAAATTATTTTGAAGAGGGGTATGGGGGGTTTTTGAAAATTTTCAAAGAGAGTCTGAAGGATCTTTATTTTTTTGATCCGTTGAAAGAGTTGTCCGGGCTCCCTGCCACCGTCGTAAACTGGTGGGAGAAAACCATTCCTCCGTCGGAGAATCCCGTACCCGCAAAAGCCAAAACCCCCGTTTTTTGCGGTTGCCACTGATATCCATTGATCGGAGGACCGATCCTCCAGCCAATTGAGCCTATTTGCGCACTTTTTGGTCTGTGTCGTGAATTCCGGCAAACCGGGCCCGTATAGGTCGATTCAAAATGAATTTACATCCATTTTCCGCGAATTACGCACTTTTCGGACCCGGGGGATGATCAGGGATATTTCTGATTCGCCCATTTTGAATCCTATTTGGCAAAATAATCCCGATCTGGATCACCGGTAAGATCCCCGTGGTACATCTCCCTGAGGGGGTGTGACATCGTCGTTCACCTTCGGAGAACACGGGGGTGGGGATACTTACAGGGACGCCACCGGGTATCTGACCCGTGACGGGTTCATAACCTGTGACAGGTCTGGTGTCCCGGCCGGGTCAGTGACCCGTGACAGGTTTTTTGAAGGAGTTCATTTCTGCACTAATATATAGGGGGTTTTCGGGGTCAGTACTCCCGAACCGGACGGGTCACCCCGGATACACGCGGGAGATCCATCCAGCCGGATGCCAGGGGCGTTACGATGGACCGGCAAGGATTTTGCGGAACCAAAAAATCCGGATTAACGGACATAGGAAAAAATTCTCTGCGGAGGTTCCGGAAAATTATTCCAAAATATTTTTTGGATTTTTTTCAGACAGAATTTTAAAAAAAATCAGTCAAACAAAAATCTCCCATGTCTGAACAACATCCGGCAGGGTCACGATCATCGGATTCATGTATCCGTAACCGGAACACATCCTTATGGAACCGACCGCCCGGTGGGCCACCGAAGATATGATCCTCGTGGAGAACCTCGAACATGCCTACGGGGATTTCAAGGCGGTGGACGGCATCAGTTTCTCGGTAAAAAAAGGCGAGATCTTCTCCTTCCTCGGCCCGAACGGCGCCGGCAAGAGCACCGCGATCAATGTCCTGATCACGCTCCTTCCCCTGCAGAAAGGAAAGGCCATGATCGCCGGGTACGATGTGACCCGCAATCCGCAGCAGGTCCGCGAATCGATCGGCATCGTTTTCCAGGACATCACGCTCGACCGGGAGATGACGGTGTGGGAGATGCTCGAGTTCCATGGCCGGCTCTACAATATGCCCGTGAAAGAACGCCGGGAACGGATCGGGGAACTCTTAAAACTTGTGCAGCTGGAATCGAAACGTGACGAGTTCGCCAAAAAGCTGAGCGGGGGCATGAAGCGCAGGCTTGAGATCGCCCGGGGCCTGATGACCAGGCCTTTAGTCCTCTTCCTGGACGAGCCCACGATCGGCCTCGACCCGCAGACCCGGATGCGGATGTGGGAGTACATCAAGGGCGTCAACCGGGAGGGAACCACGATCTTCCTGACCACGCACTACATGGACGAAGCGGACCAGCTCTCGGACCGGATCAGCATCATCGACCACGGGAAGATTGTCGTCACCGGGACATCATGGGAACTCAAGAACACGCTCGGCCATGACGTGATCTACCTGGAGACGGACAACAACGTACGGGCCCAGACTCTCCTTGAAAATTTCCCGGCAATCCGGGCGATCAAGCCCAAGACAAAAGGGTTCAACCTTATTGTAACCGAGGACGGGACAAAAGTCCTCCCCGGTATTATCGATCATCTCCGGGCCGCGCAGATCGAGATCACTACCATCAACCTGAAGAAACCGTCCATGGACGACGTCTTTGTATTCTACACCGGAAAAGAGATCCGGGACGAGGATCAGACACCTGCACGGGCACGGTTCATGCTGTCCGGGAGGCGCTAAGATGGATCTCGGGTTCACCACGATCTTCTGGCGGGACATGATCCGGTTTGTCCGGTTCAGGACCCTGCTTGTTGCCTCGCTCCTGCAGCCCGCGCTCTGGCTCGCCTTCTTTGGCATTGCAATGTCGAGCAACTTCGACCGGCTCACGGCAGGCATCCCTGTGCCTGCGGGAGTCCATGTGGTCGGGTATCTCACCTTCATGGGGGCCGGTATCATCGCGATGACCACCCTGTTTACGAGCCTCTTTGGCGGGATCACAATCCTGTTCGACAAGAACTGGGGGCTCATGCGGGAGATCCTGGCAAGCCCGATGAACCGGAATCATATCATCTTCGGCATCGGTCTCTCGGGAGTGGCAAAATCCTTCATCCAGGCGATCATCATTATGGTATTCGGCGTCCTGATCGGTGCTGCCTTCTTTGCCGGGGATACCCCGGTGCAGGTCATTATCAGCGTTCTTGGCATCCTCGCGTTTGTCGGCATGTTTGCACTCGGGTTCCTCTTCCTCTCCGCTGCGATCGCTATCTCAATGGAGAGCCCCGAGGGCCTGCAGGGCGTGATCACCCTCATGACGATGCCCATCTTCTTTGCCAGCAATGCGCTGTACCCTATCGATTCCTTCCCCGAATTCCTGAAGATCCTCTCGATCTACAACCCGATGACCCTGCTGATCACCGGTATCCGGTATTTTGCGATCGGCCCGGATTTTGTGGCCATCGGGAAGCACTATGTCTTCACGCAGGCAGATGTCCTCATCTCCTTCCTCGGCCTCACGGTGTTTACGGTGATCATGTTCCTGCTCGCGTACTGGCGGTTCAAAAACGCGGTCGTCACCTGATCATGGCGTGATCGACCACGTTCCTTTTTGAGGATGGCAACAGAACAGATCCATGAGGGACAAGTACGGATGGGGCATATTCTGGTTTCACCGCTGAACTGGGGACTCGGGCACGCAACCCGGGATATCCCGGTCATCCGCTCGCTCCTTGCCCACGGCCACGACGTGACCATCGCTGCCTGCGGAAATGCCCTCGCCACGCTGCAGCAGGAGTTCCCTGCCTGCACCTGCCGGGAATTCCCGGATTACTCCGTGCCGTTCAGTGCGAACCGGTTCTTCCTTGCGCATTTCGTTGCATCCTTTCCGACCCTCTTCAGGGGGATTACCGACGAGCACCGGAACCTTGCCGCCCTGCTTGCGGAGGATGAGTTCGATCTCATCATCAGCGACAACCGGTTCGGGATCTATGCCGAGAAGGTCCCTTCGCTCTTCATCACCCACCAGCTCCGCTACCATCTCCCACCCGTAGCCCGGCCCCTTGAGCTTGCCGGTGTCCATCTCAACAGTTTCCTGCATGCGAACTATGACCGGATCATCGTGCCCGACAATCCGCCGGGCCCGTCATCGCTTGCCGGGAAACTCTCCCGGGCGGAGACCGGCACGTCCCGCAACCGTGCATATTATGCCGGCATCCTGACCAGCACCCGCAGGAGGGATGTGGCAGCGGACCTCGATTACCTGATCCTCATCTCCGGGCCGGAACCCCAGCGGACCGGGCTGGAGAAGATCCTGCTGCCGGCAGCGGGAGATCTTCCCGGTTCCGTTGCCGTGCTCCTTGGGAGCCCGGAGAGGAGCGGGGACGACACCGTCATTTCCGGCAGATGTACCGTGATCCCCTACGCATCAACGGAGGAGAAAGAGCTCCTGATGAACCGGGCGAAGTGCATAATCTGCCGGTCCGGGTATACGACGATGATGGAACTCGCGGAACTGGGAAAGCGGCGTGCCCTGCTCATCCCTACACCGGGCCAGACGGAGCAGGAATATCTTGCCGGGTATTACGAGAAGAACGGCTGGTTCCATGCACGGGCCCAGCACCGGCTCGACCTTGACGCGGATCTCCGTCTTACAGAGCAGTTCCATGGATTTCCGGATATGCCCGGGACGGAGGAGAACGTGGAGCGCCTCTATAACAACGTGCTGGCAGAGTACCTTGAATAAAAGATCAAATCTGGGCTGGTCTCCGGCCCGTCAGGATCGGACGGACCTCTTCTGGAAAATACATTACAAATAGTAACGCTGTAACGCTTTCGCGGGTTTCCCGGTCCGGGATTTTCTCACCGGAAATCTTCTCCACTGCCTTCGGCAGTCCCCGCCGATGTGGCACAGCGAAGATGCATGCGCATCTTCCCGGGCCCGCATTTACCTGCGGCAATTGCAGTCTTCCCCCACATGCGATAACCCCAAAGAAATATAATCTTCTCAGGCATCGGCGGAGCGGAGAGGCAGCATACCTGCCCGGGGCTATCGATCACACTGATGATGCCAGCTGCCTCCCGCCGGTTTTTTTGGGATTTTCGGTACCAGCCGTGCTACAATAGCAGCAAGGATGAAGAAACAAATGGTAACGAGGACAATTGACCCGCCCGGGGCAAGGTTGTACATAAATGACAACTGCAATCCTGCAACGACAGAAAAAACTGCTACGCCACATGCACAAAGCACTGTCTGCCTGAACGGCATCTTCAGTTGTATCATCGCAGATGCCGGGATTACGATCAGGCTTGATACCAGGAGCACACCAACAAGCCGCATTGCAACGACTACCGTTAAACCTGTCAGTATCGTGAAAACAAGTTCCAGTGCCGGCACTGGCAGTCCTGAAACCCGTGCGAACTCTGCATCAATCGTGATCCCTACCCATTCCTTCCAGAACAACAATAAAATGCCGAGAACCAGGATCCCGAGTCCTGCGGCAAGATAGAGGTCGGTCTGGTTTATTCCAAGTATTGTCCCGAAAAGAAAGGACAGGACGTCAACAGCCACATTTTGCGTGATACTTATCAGTATAATACCAATCGCAAGTCCTGCTGCAAACAGGATCGCGATTGCCGCATCCGAGGCCACCCGTAATTTACCGAGTGCGTGGATACCCAGTGCCCCAAGTACCACCCCGACAACAGCAGTGTATAATGGGTAAATTCCCGTGAATAACCCGAAAGCGATCCCGCCAAAGGCTACATGACTCAACCCGTCTGCTATAAGTGACAGTCTCCGGAGGACGAGGAATACCCCGAGGCTCGAACAAGTGACTGCGATGATCAGCCCCCCTATCAGGGCGCGGACTCCGAACTGGTATGCCAGAAATTCAAGAACCATAATTTTGTATCAGGTGCTTTTGCCAGCCTCTATCATCAGGTTCCACAGGCCTTCTGCGTTAAGGTTCGCAGCGGGGCCATCGTAGATCACCTTCCGTTGCAGGAATATGACCCTTTCAACATGCGCTGCCAGGTCAGGCAGATCGTGCAGGATCATCAGGACGGTGATCCGGTGCACTTTGTTCAGGTGAGTGACTAGTTTATAGAACTCCTGCTTGCTCTGCGCATCAACACCGTTGGTCGGTTCATCAAGGGCGATAATGTGTGGCCTGCCGACGAGTGCGCGGGCGATCAGGGTCCTCTGCTGCTGGCCACCGGAAAGGTCTGAAAACAATTCGTGCTGAACACGGTCAAGGCCTGCTTCCGCGATAGCATTATCGACTGCCCTCTTATTGTCGGAGTTCATGCGCCTGAACAGACCTACCTGGCCAAACGTTCCCATTTCAATGACCTCACGGGCAGTAACCGGAAATTGTTCCTGCCTGATGACCGGATTCTGGGGTACATAACCAATGCAGGGTCTGCAGGGGGTCACACCCTCGCATTCGTCGATATGACAGGTAAATGAAACACTCCCCCTATCGGGCTTCAGGAGACCAACCATGATCTTCATGAGAGTGGACTTTCCCGAACCATTCGGCCCGGCAATTCCCACGAGCTCCTCCTGGCGAATCGAGAGAGTTACATCTTCGAGAACGGTATTTGCCCCGTAAGCAAACCAGACATTGTCCAGGGTGAGACAGACCTGCTCACCTTTCGAATATGTCACTGGCATACCATCGCTTTTTTCATTTCCTGCAGGTTGTTTTCCATGATCGCCACGTAATCAGTATCATCCGGAGTCAGGGTACCAGAAGGGAGTACCTCCATTGTCGTGAACGGATAAACAGGAAGATTGAGTTCGGTTGATACGGATTTACTCAGATCTTCAGCTTCATCCGGTTCCGCGAGGACTCCTCTGGCATTGTGTGCCTTTGCCTCCCCAACGATAGCCGCCATCTGCTGGAGGGACGGTTCAGCGTCGGGGCTCATCCCTGCAATGGAGACCGGTGTCAGGTTATACGCCGCCGCCGTGTAGTCGAGGAAGGCATGTGAGCTCAGGAATGTTCTGGTCGTGCAGTTCGAAAACCCTGCCTTATAATCGGAATCAAGTTTTTTCAGCCGTGTTTCAAATGCCGCAGCATTATTCTGGTAATCGGTTGCATTTTCCGGATCTGCTTTTGATAACTGTTGGGCTACGTAGGGAACATAATATTCTGCAAGCTGCGGCGATAACCAGAGATGCGGGTCCTGGGTCATATTCGGGAAGTCCGCGTACTGGCTTTTCATCGTATCATAGGCGGGTCCCGGGATGGCATCGGCAAAGGTCACGAGTTGTATGTCAGGGTTTGTCGAGGCGGCAAGATCTGCTGCCCAGGGTTCGAGAAACGGTCCGTCATAGAAGAAAATCTTCCCGTTTTTGAGAGCCACTGCATCGTTCGGTGTCGGCTCATAGTCATGAGGATCGGCTCCCGGAGGAAGTATCTGGGTAATTGTTATATGATCTCCACCAACGGGGGCAACGAGGAGCGTGAACGGCCGGAACGATGTGATTACCGGTAATCCGCTGGCGGAACCGGTACCGGCTGCCGGTGGTGAGCCGGATATGCCAGTGCTGGGTGAACCTCCCGTGGTAGTATTTGCGGGTGCCGCACCCGGTTGATGGGATACCTGTGAGCTGCTCGTGCACCCGGTTGCTACAACGAGTGCAATAATGATTACCAGAGCAGCGATCGGCAGAATCGATTTATATTGTCTTTGTACCATCCGGATCACAATCCTTCGCATGACATTTGTATATTGTTTCTGCAAATCTGCTTCGCGGGTTGTATATATAATAGTTGCGAGAATTTTGGATACTTCCCAAACTTAGACTTCGACAATAAATCCCATCAAAAATTCCAAAGTACCTTTCAGGATACTATCGGAAGATCACCTGGAACGGCGAGAGGATATATTCCCGCTGGACAACCTTTTCTGTTTCCAGTCTCAGACTGTGAGGCAGCCGTCATCGTGCGTAATATCTCCGCAAATACCCTTGTTTGGATGTCCCATGGCACTGCACATCTTATCTATTGCATCCTTTGATATGAAACTCTCAAACCTTGAGACCTCAAGACATGCCTGTTCATGCGAAAGACCAAAATGCGTCAGCGCCAGGGCGAGTATCCGGTGTCTTTTTATCAGGAATTCAGCAATGTTCTTTCCTTTTGCTGAAAGTGATACTCCATGGTATGGTACATAATCAAGAAGTCCTTCATCGGCAAGTTCAACAATTGTTTTTGTAATAGTTGATGGATCAACACCAAACCCGGCGGCAATATCATTCGTCTTTACAGGACCGTTTTTCCCGTTCATGAACTTGATATATTCAACTTTCTTTGGCGAAAGTTCAAGCCCGGTCTCAATACTCATGCAGATAATATTAATGTAAAAACCAAAAAATGTTTGCTATAACTCCAAAAAAAATTTGGTCCTGATGCGTTAGCGAGACCCGATGAAAATAGCTCCCTTATAATCGACAAGTGATTAGTATTTGGCGAGTCATGACAACACACCGGAATCTACGGAACTGATTTCGTGAACCCAGCCAGTATTCAGTCCCCGCCCTTTTCCCCACCCTCTGTACCCCAGCACCCGAGGCCGGCCGTGTCCTCGTGGAGCCGGGAATGGTGCCTGCTGTAGGCAAAGTATACCACGAGTCCGATGGCCAGCCAGATCACGAACCTGAGATGGGTGACAAACGGGAGCATGACGATCAGGATCCCGCAGGAGATGATACAGAGCAGGGGTACCCACGGTACGAAGGGGCACCGGAACGGCCGCTCGATCTCCGGCCGGGTCCTGCGCAGCACGATCACGCCGAGCGAGACGATGATGAATGCGGCAAGGGTCCCGATATTGACGAGCTCGGCGATCGTCTGGAGCGGGAGGAGACTTGCGATGAGTGCCGTGACAAGGCCTACCAGCAGCGTGACTTTGACGGGCGTACGGTATACCGGGTGGAGTTCCCGGAAGACGCCGGGGAGCAGGCCGTCGCGGGACATGGCAAAGAAGATGCGGGTCTGGCCGTAGAGGAGCACGATCAGGACCGACGTGATCCCGCAAATCGCTCCAACCGATACCAGGGCTGAGCCCCAGCTGATCCCGATTGCACCAAGGGCAAATGCAACGGGTGCGCTGGTGTTTTTGAATGCAAGGTACGGGACGATTCCCGTCAGGACTGCAGATACGGCAATATACAGGACCGTGGCCACGACCAGCGAACTGAGGATCCCGATCGGGACATTTTTCCGGGGATCCTGCACTTCTTCCGCAGCCGTCGAGACCGCGTCAAAACCGATGTAGGCGAAGAAGACGATCGCTGCCCCGGTAACGACCCCGGTCCAGCCATAGGGCATGAACGGCGTCCAGTTCGCGGGATTGATATGGGAGTACGCGAGGAAGAGGAAGAGCAGGATCACGCCAATCTTGACGAGAACGATCACGTTGTTCACCCGGGCGCTCTCCTTCACGCCGATGATGAGGAGCGCCGTGATTGCAAGGATAATCAGGATGGCGGGGAGGTTCACGAGCCCCCCGCTCGTGCCGGGAGGGTTGACAAGGCCCGGGGGCAGGATGATCCCGGCTGCGGTGAGCAGGTTCACCATGTAGCCGGACCACCCGACCGCGACCGCCGCGATGGAGACCGAATACTCGAGGATCAGGTCCCAGCCTATGATCCATGCCCAGATCTCACCAAGAGAGGCATACCCGTACGTGTATGCGCTTCCGGCTACCGGCACCATTGCGGCAAACTCCGCGTAGCTGAGCGCGGCAAACGCACAGACAATACCGGAGATGATGAAAGAGACTACGAGCGCAGGGCCGGAATAATTTGCTGCAACTACACCGGTGATGACGAAGATACCGGTGCCGATGATCGCCCCGATCCCAAGGAGCGTCAGCTCGAAGGGGGAGAGCACTTTTTTCAGGCCGTGCACCCCGCCGGTACACTCCATCAGCTTGGCAATGGGCTTGGTCTCAAAGATGGCGGAGTATCTCCGGAAAAAGGCCTGCAGGTCCATGGGTCCACCGGAGAATCATTGTTTATCAGGTTTAAAGGTGACGTTATTATGACCTGCCCGATGTACACCGGAGCGTAACGTAAGCGATCCCATCTGCAGTTTCCCGTCCGGATCCATCGGATCCTCCATACCAGGAGAATACCTCATGACCGATAAGACCGAGATCTCCTTTGAGGAACTGACTTCCCTCGCCGGCCCGTCCGGTCTTTCTGAAGACCGGGTCGGGACGTTCCGGCAGCAGTATGGTGCCAATGTGATGACTCCCCCGGCCCGGGAGCCGCTCTGGAAACAGTACCTGGAAAAATTTGACGACCCGATCATCCGGATCCTGCTCCTCGCAGTGGGCATCTCAGCGATAGTGGCTGTCATAAAAGGAACCGGCCTGCTCGATACTATCGGGATTATTGCGGCCATCTTCCTCTCAACCGGTATCGCATTCTTCAACGAGTACCGGAGCAGCCGGGAGTTCGCTATCCTCAACGCCCACCGGGACGAGATGGCGGTCCGGGTGATCCGCGACGGCCATCCCCGTCAGGTCCCGTCACGGGAGATTGTTGTCGGCGACCTGATCCTCCTTGAGGCCGGCGACGCTGTCCCTGCCGACGTATTTGTATTCTCTTCCTGTGAACTCACCGTGGACGAATCGGCATTCACGGGGGAGAGCGAGCCGGTGAAACGGGATGTCCGCGACCGGGTGCTCAAAGGGACCTACATCACCGCAGGAAAGGGACAGGTGATCGCCGCCGCAGTCGGGGATGAGGCCCGTATGGGCGCGATCGCGGCCTCGCTGGGGATTGATCACGTAACTGAGACGCCGCTCGAACAGAAACTCGGGAACCTTGCCGGTGTCATCAGTAAATTCGGGTACATGATGGCTGTTCTCATCTGCAGTTCCCTCTTCATCCGGGGGATATTTACCGGTGAGATCACCGGGATCAACCTGGACACCGCAAACAACCTCCTCCGCTACTTTATGCTGGCGGTCGTGATCGTGGTTGCCGCAGTTCCGGAGGGCCTGCCCATGAGCGTTGCCCTCTCGCTCTCGCTTGCCATGCGGAAAATGACCCGGGCCAACTGCCTCGTGCGCCGCTTGATCGCCTGCGAGACGATCGGGTCTGCCACTACCATCTGCACGGACAAGACCGGAACGCTCACGAAGAACCAGATGACGGTTGTTGAATCTCCTGCCGGGTTCCCGGCCAGAAACGACGGGCTGCCGGGTTCCCCTGCGGAATGGATCGCCCTCAATGCCGCCGTGAACAGCACCGCCCACCTGGATACCCGTGATGGAAATGTCACGGTCATCGGCAACTCCACGGAAGGAGCCCTGCTCCGCTGGCTCGCAGTTCACCGGCTTGACTACGGGAAGATCCGGGCGGAGACGCACGTGGCAAAACAGCACCTGTTCGAGGGCAGCCGGAAACGGATGTCTACAGTTATCCGGCTCAACGGCAGATCATGGCTCCTGGTAAAGGGAGCACCAGAGATCCTTGCCGCGCTCTGCACGGATGCTCCCGACCTTACCGGTGTCAGCGCACTTGCCTCCCGGGCCATGAGGACCCTTGCCTTCGCCCACCGTGAGATCACCGGTGAGAATGAGGATGAGACTGCGCTGGTCTGGGACGGATATGTCGGCATACGCGATCCGCTCCGTGAGGATATCGTCGCATCGGTTGCCGCATGCGGCACTGCCGGCATCCGGGTCAGGATGGTGACCGGAGACAATCCCGGGACCGCCCGGGCCATAGCACACGAGGCCGGTATTCTGGGAAACGGGACCGTGGTGCAGGGTGCTGCGTTCCGCTCGCTCTCACCGGAAGAACAGGTTCTGGCAGCCAGGAACATTGACGTGATGGCCCGTGCCGAACCGCTCGACAAACTCCTTCTCGTCGAGGCACTCCGGAAGAACGGGGACGTAGTCGCGGTAACGGGCGACGGCACGAACGATGCCCCCGCGCTCAAACATGCAGATGTGGGTTTCGCCATGGGCATTGCGGGAACCGAAGTAGCGCGGGAAGCAGGGGATATCATCCTGCTCGACGACTCGTTTGCCTCCATAGTCCGGGCAGTCTCGTGGGGCCGCTCCCTCTACGAGAACATCCAGCGGTTCCTCCTCTTCCAGCTGACCATCAACTTCTGCGCCTGCCTACTCGTCTTCATCGTCCCGCTCCTCGGGTACCCGGAACCGTTTACGATCATCCAGATCCTCTGGATCAACATCATCATGGACACACTTGCCGCCTTCGCACTCTGCTCCGAGGCACCTCACGGGGGGCTGATGAACCGGAAGCCGGTTGCCCGGGACGCCGCCATCGTCAGCCCGTTCATGGTGCTCTCGATCGTGGTGACCGGCACCTGTTTTGTCCTTGCCGGCATCCTCCAGATGTCGACCGGGTTCCTTGGCGGGAATACTCCGGCAGAGATCTCCACGGTATTCTTCTCGGCCTTCATTGTCGCTGCGGTCTGGAATGGCGTGAACTGCCGGGCGCTCGACGGGAAGATGCCCCCGTTCTTCCGTGGCAACCCGCTCTTCTTCGTTATCATGGGGGGGGTGATCGCAATCCAGATCGCCGTTGTACAATTCGGAGGTGCGGTCTTTGAGACCGTGCCGCTCTCTGCATACCAGTGGGGCAGGATCATCGTCGCTACTGCATCCGTCCTTGTGATCGGGTTCCTGCTCCGGGCCTCATTCCGGTACTACACCCGGAAGATCGCAGACGGGCCTGCATGATCCCGACCCAATGTTTTTTCTTCCCCCGCACTATTGATACCTGTATGGCCACCGTTCCACGATTCCGTACCACTTTTATACTCCTGACTCTGCTGGCTCTTGCAGTCGCAATCACCGGATGTACTGCAAACCAGAACCCTGCCCCACAGAGCACAGGTCCTGCAACACACGTTGCCGGGCCGGGTGCTATATCGATCAAAAACTTCGCGTTCAGTCCCCAGCAGATTACGGTGACGCAGGGAACAACGGTCACCTGGACAAACCAGGACAGTATCCAGCATACGGTTGTCTCCGATTCCGGAGCACCTGAAGCGTTCAGTTCCGGTCCCCTCAGCCAGGGAGGATCCTTTGCGTTCACACTAACAAAACCAGGTACCTACAATTACCATTGTTCGATCCATCCATCCATGACAGGTATCATTACCGTGACCTCCTGAGGGGCATATACCATAAGCAAAGGTTTGGCTCAACCATACATTTATTAATAAAGCCGCGTATAATGGGATTTGCTAAAACAAAAGGCATGGCAGAGTTGGCTTGAGCTCTGATGCGCGTTAACGGAAACGACAGCAGATTCCGCACATGAAATCCGGTAAGGTGGACACTTCCCGGCATATATCAGATCGCATGACAGGACGCAGGAGCGGAGGTTCCTCCTGAACCGGTTGAAAAAACCATGCGTTCTTTGTCCTGCGGTCCATTGATGACACCCGGCAAACAGAGCGGATGCGGTCAAACTACCCGGGCGACATAAGAGCAGGAAGTCCTGCAGTAAGGTGAAGGGAGATGCCGACAGCAATCCGGTCGGACTCTTCTGATGCCGGGCGGGCCCGGCTGCCGTATGCGTGGCTGCACACGAGGCGAATGGATGAAACTGAAGAAAATATGAGAGAATGGTGAATAATGTATGGAAACTACGGTTGATCCGGTATTCAAAAATGAAGTAAGAATTTCAGATACAACAGCAAACCCCGGCGCACTGGGCCTGCTGGCATTCGGTATGACAACAGTCATCCTGAACCTGCACAATGCAGGGCTCTTCGGCATGGGTTCCGTGGTCTTTGCCATGGGAATATTCTACGGCGGCATTGCCCAGATCATTGCAGGCATCATGGAATGGAAGAAGAACAATACGTTCGGTATGACCGCGTTCATCTCGTACGGTTCCTTCTGGATCGTACTGGTCTTCATGATCCTTATGCCAGCCCTGGGATGGAGTGATGCACTCCCGACACAAGCTCTCGCAGCATATCTTGCATTATGGGGTTTGTTCTCGCTCGTGATGTTTGTCATCACGTTCCGGCTATCGAAGGCCCTCCAGGTTGTCTTCGGCCTCCTGGTACTGCTCTTCCTGCTGCTTGTTGTGGGGATTGCTCTTGGCAGTGCACTAATCGTCCAGATTGCCGGTATTGAAGGAATCATCTGCGGCCTCTCTGCAATGTACACAGGTCTCGGAGAAGTCATGAATGAAGTCTATAAACAGAAAATTGTCTATCTGGGGTGAATTCGATGATTGAATTAAAAGAATACGAACTGATGTTTGAGTACAATCCCCTTGCACAGGTGATTATTGACAGGGATTTGAAATTCATCAAAGTGAATTCGGCATTCGTCAAGCTCTTTGGAATTTCCGCAGACCGGCTTCTCGCAATGAAAATCACGGATCTCCGGTCCCAGGGTCTATTAAAATATCTCAAGGACACGGGCAAGTCATATACCGATGCGATCACCCAGAAGAAAAGAACATTCGGTGAGTCCACCATTGAAGCTCCGACCGGTATCCATGTAGTTCAGCGGGCAAATATCCCGATCCTTGATGGAAAAGGCGAGGTAACCCATGTATACATCACCTACCATGATGTCACCAGAATTGTAAAATCCCAGGAGTTCATGGCGCATGAAGTTGATGAACTCAGTAAGGCCTATTCGAAGATGGCGGAAGGTGATCTGACAGTACGGTACGAGATTACAAAACCGGATGAAGACACCAGGGAAACCTACGAGCAGATAGTCAAGCTCCGGGACGCCGTCCGGGGTATCGTCATCAATCTTGAGAAAAATATCAACGATGTCAATAAACAGATGACAAACCTGACCACAACCGCTGATAATGCAGCGACAAGCGTTGAGGACGCCTCAAAGAGTGTCAACCAGATCGCAAAGAACGCAAGTGTTGTCTCCGAGAACGCCCAGAAAGCTTCCGAAGGCGTAGAGCAGATGTCCAAGGCCATGCAGGACATGAGTGCCGCGGTCGAGGAAATTACCTCCAGTATGGAGAGTGTCTCATCCCAGGCAAACACGGCAAATGCCTCGGCCAAGAGTGGTGCGATCCTTGCGGATAACGTCAACAAGGACATGACGGAGATCACCAGTTCCACGAACAACGTGTACGGGATTGTCAAGGACATCGAGAAACAGATGCACGACATCGGCAAGATCATTGTCCTGATCCGCGACCTCGCCAGCCAGACCAACCTCCTTGCACTCAATGCGGCCATTGAAGCAGCCCGGGCCGGCGAGCACGGCAGGGGCTTTGCCGTCGTTGCATCGGAAGTCAAATCGCTGGCACAGGAGTCCCGTTCCAGTGCAGAAAAGATCGAAGAGATGATCACCCAGCTCAACCTTGCCACCAAGAGGGCGACGGATGCGATGGAGGGATCCAAGGTCCTCGTTAACAAAGGATTCACGGAATCCCAGCAGGCACTCGAAGCCTTCAGGCAGATCCAGAAGGCTGCGGAAACGGTTGCCAACAGTGCTTCCGAAGTCGCCGCCGCCACCGAGGAACAGGCTGCGACCACGGAAGAGATCACGGCAAGTGTGCATGAGGTGGCAAACCTGATCGAACAGACGGCCAAGGAAGCCGGCGATGCGGCTGCGGCAAGCGAAGAGTCGGCGGCAGCGATCGATGAGATCACCCGCATGATCCAGACCGTTAATAATACGGCGGTCCAGGCCATGGAAGCCAACAAGCGATTCAAGGTGGGCTAGTGCGGGAGGTAAATTGCCCATGACAGCAAAAGCAGCGAGTGAACCTGTCGCAACGGCAAAAAATCCCGTTGCTTCCGAAAAAATGCCAAACTCGATCCAGGTAGTTGAATTCGTGCTGGGGAGCGAACATTTCGCCATCGATCTCTTCGATGTGAAGGAGGTGGTGGAATATACTACCATTACCAAACTTCCCAACGTGCCGGCGTACGTACGCGGTATCATCGACCTGCGCGGCGAGATCACGATGATCATCGACCTCAAACACCGGCTGAACATCTCCGAAGAGAGCTCAACATCCCTCGAATCCTCGCGGATTATTGTCCTGGATGACAAGATTGCCAAGTCAAAGACCAGCATCCTGGTCGATGACGTAACCTCCGTGTCAACGTTCGAAGGCAACCAGGTAGATTACACCTCAGCTTCCGTGAGCAAACAGGAGACGTCCATCATCGGGATCATCAAGCGCAAGGTCAAGCGCAAGGACAAGGAGATCAACGAACTGATCATCTGGATCGATATCAAGCAGCTGCTCAGCGACATCGATACCTCATTGTAATCCGGGGAGGCGCGGTGGCGATGATCCACGTGCTGTATGGGGACGACGAGCCGGACCTGCCCCCGGACGGGAAAATTTTTCCCTGAACAGCCCGGTGACATCACCGCAGACTGCTCTATCGGCATATCGTGCACGGGAGATGCTGCGGCACAATCCCGTTGATGAGTTTGTCCCGGATTTCCAGATGCCGGACAGGGACGGGATATCCCTGATCAGGCACATACGGGCCGGGGTCTCACTCCATCGGCCGGAAAAGAGACAGGGAAAAAGAGAGGAAAAAATGCAAAAACCGGGGAATTTGTAAGGCCGGCAAGGGGTTCAGGAAAACCGGTACCCAAGTGCCTGGACAAGAACAATCATTTCCCTGACCTGTTCGTTCTGTTTTCGCGTAAGTTTCCGGCCTTTCTGGATCAGCCGCCCCATACGGACAATCTGCATCCGCTGTTCCGGGGTAAGGGCGCCGGAGTGGTGTGCCCATTTGAGGAGATCAAACCATTGTGCCCGGTTGAACGATATCCCGGGGGGGATACTTTCCGTGGACTCTCCTGGCGATGGGGTATTCCCTGAAGTATCCTCATCGGCATCGTTCCCGTCCTGCTCCGGAGAGCCATCCTCTGCCACCTCTCCATTACTATCATCATCTTCCGTGACCTCATCGCCAGTCACCTCATCAGGACCGTCAGCTTCGGATTGAATGGCCCCGCCATCACCAGGAAGTTCCTCCCCAAAGGGAGTGGATTGAATTTCACCAGGATACTGCAACAGGTCCGGGGGAGTCCATTCCACATCACCGGAGGGTTCCTGGATGATGGATACCTTGGGTGTTGTATCAGGCTCTCCGGCAGGTTCATCATCTTCAAAGAGATCTTCAACGCCGGTGATGCGCTTCACATCAGGCAAGGGCTCATCGGGAACACGGGGATTCGTGAGAGCACGGGATCCCGTCCCGATCTCCATAGGAAGGTCGGGACCTTTTATTATGAGCGCACGTTTTCTGGCTTTTTCTGCTTCCGGCGCATCCTGCTGGGAGAGAGACTTTTCGAGTTGCTGTTTCTCCCGGGCTGTGGCCGTGAGTCGTTCCTGATCATTCATGTGATCTTCCCACTCATCGGCAAGCGCAGTCCTGGCCTGGTCAATCTCAGCAGCAAGGGAGGCCGTCTTATCATCAGCCAACCGCTTCTCGTGGCTGAGAGCCTGGACCTGGCCTTCAAGTTCAAGCTGCCGGCAGGTGGCAGATGACAGATCCGCCTTCAGGGCCTCAATCGTTGCCGCGAGTGTTGCTTCCTGAGACCGGCCCTGCTCTTCAGCAGCCATGAGATTCCGGCGGAGATCTTCTCTTTCCGATGCAGCCGCAGTACGTAATTCCTTTTCCGAATCAAGGGATGACTGGACGGAGGCCAGCTGATCCGAGAGAGCCTGGAGATCCCGCTCATATCGCTCCTTTTCAAGGGCAGAAGAGCGCAGGGACTCGACCGTGGCGTGGTGCAGCCTGCGCTCGTTTTCAAGGGCTGCCTTCACTCCTTCCAGTTCATCAGAGAGTGAACGGACCTGTTGCAGCGCCTGCTCCCGGCTGGCCGTCTCACTGTGCATCCGTGATTCAAGTTCCCGCATACCCGTTGTCGCGGATTCAAGATCGCGCTCAAGAGTTGAACGATGAGCGCTGGCAGATGCGAGATCATCCCTGGCCTGCGCCAGGTTGTCCCGGTGTTCTGCAAGATCTGCCTGGATTGACTGGTGTGAACCCTGAAGGGACCGGAATGCAGCATCCCGTTCGCGGATCACAATGTTGAGGTTCTCATCAGTGGCTTGATGACGCTCTTTTTCCTGCTCAAGGGCGTGCTGCACGTTATGGAGTTCCTGAGAGAGAGCCTGAAGTTCCGCATCGGTTTTATTGCGTTCATCAATAATTCCATTATACGATACGGTCAGACGTTCATTATCGAGATCCTTCTCATCCACGATTGCCTGCGTGGCATCCAGTTTTTCCCGGGCGCCGGCCAGGTCATGCTGCAGGTGTTCAGTTGTGGACCTGAGATCGGACTCGATCTTTTCTTTTTCCGTTTTGAGGTTCCCCAGCTGGATTTCAAGATTGAGGATGTGGGTTTTCCCATCCTCCATCTCCGCTTTCTGCCGGTAAATATCGGACGCCTGTTGCTTTGCCGTTTCCTTGAGTTCATTGATGATTACTGTCAGATCCTGTTCGGATTCGGTTTTTGCATGAAGAACCGATCGTATTTCCTGTTCGGCGGCCACTGCACGATTTTTCTCTGCAGCAAGGGAGATCTTCATCTGTTCATTTTCAAGAGTGAGGGCGCGTGCGGATTTCTCTGCCAGCTCTTTCTGCTGCGTTGTCTCTGCAAGGGAGACCAGTGCCCCGGCCCGGCCGGATTTCTCAAGAGTGAGAGCTTTCCGGGACTCCTCCAGCTCAGCAGTTGTTGCCGCACTATCTGCTGACAGGGTGGTTACCTGCTGCCGGAGAAGGGAAATCTCTGCACCTGACTGGCGTTCAGATTCATCCTTGTCCCGGATAAGGTTGCGGAGCTGCTCTTCCGCCGCACCAAGCAGTTTCTTATCTGACTCGAGATCCCGGGTGAGTTGATCAATCTCGCCGGTCCTGCCGAGAAGCGCCTGCTCGTTTTCATGACGGATCTCTTCCAGGATACTGTTTTCCTGCTCTTTCTGGCGCAGGGAACTGTCGAGCTCCTCAAAACTCTGTTTCTGCCCGGCAACAAACATCTCAAGACGGTTCACATCATCCGAAAGGACGTGGATCTCATCGTTTGCCCGGGACAGATCATGGAATTTGCTGACCGTAATTTCAAATGATGAGAGAAGAAACTCAAGCAGTTTGCGCCGATCCGCGGTGACTACGAAAATCCGGTCGTCATGCTGGATCTTAAACTGGGTCTTGATCTGCTCCGGGGTCTGCCGTTCAACAGGTGTCGAGAGCATACCTTCGATAAGGGAGAGGAAATAGTCGGGATCATAAGGATACGCAATGTAATTGTCAGCGTTACAGTCGAGAATGTGAAGAAGGTCCGAGAGATCTGACGCCCCGGTAAGGATCAGGACCGGGATCACCCAGAGATCATTGCTATCCTTGACATGCCGGCAGAGATCATATGCCTCGGGAAAAGAGAGCGTATCACATATCAGGAGATTGGGTTTCCCGTCATGCAGGGATTCGATCAGGGTCGGGGGATCGTCAAAAAGGGTTATCCGGTAACCCATCTGTTCGAGAGGTGCCATCCGCGCAGGCACCTCAGTCTGATTCTTACTGAGAACGAAAATATCAATAGAGCTCTCGCTTCCGTCGGACTGGGGGGCATTCATCAGGATCTCTCACACATGGGATACACTATACTGCAAATATTTGCCTTATTATATGATTTTATATACAGGATTATAGCACTTCTGGTCGAAAGGGACAAACCGGTGCCTTTGCTATGCAAAAAAATGAGATTCCTGCAGGAAAAAGTTTCCGGATGTTCTCCCTGGCGATCCTGAACAATCAGTTATGTGCAGCGCAGGCACAAAAAAGGGAAAGGGAGTCCCGGGACTTCTGTCAGGAGGTAAAACGTTCAAACAATGCCCCGGTTTGCAGTTCCCGGACCGGGAATATACCAGGTGTTTTCTTCACGCGGATTCTTTCTCATATAGTCGAGAACAGCCTCTGAAAGTTCGTACCGCGAAAACCTGCCGTCCCTGCGGACTTCAATGAGGCCATCTTCGCACAATCTCTTGACATGCCAGCTGACCGTTGGACCGGACACGGCAAGGATCTTCTCAAGATCGTTCCGCGATGATCCGGGATGGGCAAGAAGAGTCCCGATAATGATCCGCGCTGCATCATTGTCCAGGCCATTGAGAATCTTCTGCTCGATAGCGGAATACTTCCCGTTATTTTCATAAAAACGGATAATCCCGTGCAGTTTCGTGATGTGGATCTTATTTGAGAGCCTTAACAGCGCGATGTGATAATTCAGGGCACCACGGGAGATGCCGGTTTCTGCACAGAGATCCGGAAACCTTATGCCGGGCCGGAGCCTGATCGCGGTATATACCCTGTTGCGGGTAGCGTTGGTCAGGATATTGCCCTTAAAGATCCGCCGGAATCCAAGAAACGAGAATAATTTGAGGGCAAACAGGATCTCCAGCAGGACGACGATGAAGGGCGACACGGCAAATCCTGCAACAATCGCCATCTCCCGCAGGGACAGGTCCCAGAAACTGATGCGGGAGAGATCCATAGCGACAGAGCCGGTCGATCCATACGCGGGATCGATTGAGTACCCGCCCGTAAGTGCAGATGCAGGTACGATAAGCGAGAGCGAAATCCCGACGAAAAGCATTAAAAGAATATAGTTCCCCGGTTTCATACGCACACAATTATTCAGATTATTTATCAGGCACGTAGTTATAATTGGTGGTCGGGCAGATGGTGACATTCCGGATACACCCCACGGAGATATTCTTCCGGCTGTACAGCAGGAATTTCCATTCGCCGGTATCCATCCCACCGGGTTCGGTGATCTTCAGGTAAATCCTGCCATCCTTACGACCGTCGCTCGAATCATTAAACGGGCCGAGAACGCTGTGGGGTGTAATGATCGTGAGCGTCAGCGGATCGGTCGGATCGCCACTGTAGAGATCCGCGATGATCGAGGTTGTATTATCGGAGACATATTTGGAGAAGATAGCTGAATGTCCGGGACTCGAGGTGTTCATGGTATTATCGTCATAATTGATATACCGGACGTCATCCCGGAGAGCGGGCTCGAGGAGATGACGGGTGTTGATCACGGGAGAGAGAATAATCAGCATCAGCAGGACCGCAGTAAGCAGTATCCCGGCGATCCAGCGCGCTCTCATACTTAATCCTGATGAGTGGAATAATATCAGGCTTTCTTTTTTACCGGGCACAAAATAACCCCATGCAATTATCCTGTACTGCTCTTTCATGGGTACCAGGTGCCCGGGGGTTTTACACCGGCATAAATACCGGATTATAAAAAAGCATATATCCGATGGGCGAGCACCCGGATGGAGAGCAGGCGATCGCAGCAAAAATGCCAGGACCCCTGGCAGGGTTTCACGAAGAGATTACTGCTTTTTCCGGCCTCCGGTCAGGAAAGGGAATTGCGGGCGCGATCGCACTATACGGTGACAGGATGAACGCGGAGATTGCAGAACTGACACGCCAGGCAGCTGGCTACAAGGGTGAGCTGGACAGGCTCAGGCACGAGATACAGAAAGTGATTATCGGGCAGGAGGAAGTGATCGACCGTCTGATCATCGCCCTCTGCGCGGATGGTCACGTCCTGCTCGAAGGTGTTCCCGGCATCGCAAAGACCCTGACAATCCGGACTCTCTCGCAGTGCATCAATTGCAGTTTTGTCCGGCTCCAGTTCACACCGGACCTGTTGCCTTCTGATATCATGGGAACGAAGATCTTCAACCAGAAGGAGTCTGAGTTTTACACAATACAGGGGCCGGTCTTTGCCCATTTCGTACTTGCGGATGAGATCAACCGCGCCCCGCCGAAAGTGCAGTCCGCATTGCTGGAAGCGATGCAGGAGAGACAGGTTACCATCCAGGGTGAGACCCATCCCCTCCCCCGGCCGTTCTTTATCCTTGCTACAGAAAATCCCCTTGAATCGGAAGGCACCTATCCCCTGCCGGAAGCCCAGGTCGACCGGTTTATGCTCAAAGTCCTGATGACGTACCCGGACAAACAGGATGAACTGGTCGTACTCGACCGTTTCACGGAAGGTGCGGCAGTTATACCGGAAACCGTGATGAATACCGATCAGATCCTGGCAATCCAGGCGTTCACAAAAAGCATCTATGCCGACCGCGCGATCAAACGCTATGTTACGGATCTCGTCGATGCTACACGGCACCCGGATGCATATGGTACCGGCATGGCAGGCTATGTAGCCTATGGCGCGTCCCCCCGGGCTTCGATCAATCTCATTCTTGCTGCCAAAGCGAATGCACTCCTCGCGGGCCGGGGATATGTAATTCCCGAGGATGTCAAGGCACTGGCACACGATGTGCTCCGTCACCGGATTATCCTGAATTACGAGGGGCAGGCGGAGAGGATTACACCGGATCAGGTCATCGATCTGATACTCAGGAACGTAAAGGTGCCTTAAAACTCCGCACTGCGAAGGCAGGACTGGTTAACCGGGAGACGATGATGGAAGATCCAAAAGACATAATCCGGCAGCTCCGGAAGATCGAACTCACCACCGGCATTCTCGTGGAGGGGCTCCAGTCAGGGATTCACCACTCCCTGTTCCGGGGCCGGGGAATGGAGTTTGACGGGATCCGGGAATATATGGCCGGTGATGATGTGCGTGCGATCGACTGGAATGTGACGGCCCGGCTCAACCGTCCTTTCATCAAAGAGTATACAGAAGAGCGGGACCAGACATTTTATTTTGTCGTGGATGTCTCCGGATCCGGCCTGTTTGGATCGACGGTCTCAAAACAAAAAAAGATACTCGAAGTCACCGCCAGCCTTGCGTTCGCAGCACTCCGGAACAATGACCGTATCGGCCTGTGCCTGTTCTCAGACCGGGTTGAGAAATTCATCCCGGCAAAACGCGGGAGAAGACACCTTATCTCCATTCTCAACACGCTTGCATTCCATACACCCCAGTCCCCCGGGACGGACCCTGACTGTGCCCTGCGGTTCCTTGCAAACAGCATCCCGCGGAGGAGCTCCTTCATCATCCTCTCGGACTTTACCCCGTCTCCGCCGGGAAGATCGCTCGGGGTCCTCGTGCACCGGCACGAAGTTGTCGCTATCAGGGTCACCGATCCCCGCGAGCAGGAGATCCCGGATATCGGGAGCGTGGAACTCGAAGATGCGGAGACCGGCGAGCAGGTGCTTGTCAATACTTCGGACCCGTTGTTCCGCAGGCGTTTTGCGGCCAGCGTGATCGCTTACGAACGCGATCTCTCCCGGATGTTCACGAAACAGGGTACCAGGTACATTTCCCTGCGGACAACGGATCCCTACGAAATTCCCCTTTCCAGGTTCTTCCGCGACGGGAAAGCAAGGAGGGCTGCACATGGCAGGATTTTCTGATCCGGTCTGGCTCTGGGGTCTGCTTGTCATCCCTGTTCTCGTAGTTGCGTACTATTACGCGCTCCTGAAAAAAAAACAGGAAGCAATGATCTTCTCGCACCTGGCGTTTGTCAAATCCGCGCTGGGTGATACAAAGAAGAGCCGCCGTGTCCATGTCATGTTCTTTCTCGCGATCAGCTCGATCGCTCTCCTGTTCATCGGTCTCGCCGATCCCCACATCCCTCTCGACCAGTCCCGCCAGGGTGTGAATGTGGTCCTTGCCATCGATGACTCCGGCAGCATGCAGGCGACCGATTACCAGCCGACCCGCCTGGAAGCGGCAAAGCATGCCGCTGACATTCTCATCAGCAACCTTGAGCCGGACGACAATGCCGGTATCGTGATCTTTGAATCCGGGGCAACTACCGCCGCGTACCTGAGTCCCGATAAGGACCGGGTCCGCCAGAAACTTGCTGCCATCAGCCCCCGCCCGGGCGAGACCGCGATTGGCGACGGCCTTGCACTTGCAATCGATATGGCCCAGTCGATCCCGGGCCGGAAGAACGTGATTATACTCCTCTCTGACGGGAGCAACAATGCCGGGGTGGTTTCTCCCGATGAAGCGGTCACCATGGCAAAGGAGGCCGGGATCCAGGTATATACCGTAGGCATTGGATCCGCACAGCCGGTGGTCCTCGGGACTGACTGGGTGGGCACCCCGCGGGTCGCCCAGATCGATGAAGCCGCCCTCCAGTCAATAGCAGAAAATACCGGGGGAAAATATTTCCGGTCCGTGGACGAGCGGACACTCGCAGAGATTTATGCGGGGCTCAACCAGGACATCAAAGGTGAGAAAGAGGAGACAAGTATCAAAGATTATTGCATCCTCGCCGCCCTCATACTCATCCTGCTCGAACTGTACCTGCGGTACGGGAGAGGGAGGATCATCCCATGAACGCCCGTTACCTCATTCTCCTGGTTCTCCTCTGCCTCATCATCCCCGCACTATCCGGCGCAACAATTACCATAACTGCCGACCGGCATGATTATTATTTTCCGGTGGGGGAGCCGGCAGAGATCCCCCTGACCGTGACAAGTGATTATGCCACGGATATACCGGGAACGGTCCAGGTCTCTGTTGCCCGGCAACTGCAGAAACCGGGAGTGGTGATGATCAGTACCAGCAACCGGGTCTCCCCGTTTACGGTGCAACCGGGAAGATCATTCCTGAATATCACCCAGGGGGTGTCAGCTGAACCCGAGAGCTTCCGGGTAAATGTCTCATTCTATTACGCGGATCCGGAAACAAAAGCAGTTTTTCTTCCGGAGATCATACTGCATTTCGGGGCAGGTACTGACCAGGCCGGCAACACACCGGAGCCAATGACAGGGTCGGGCAGTGCGTTCAGCGGGGACGTGCCATCATCAAGTTCAGTCAACATTTCCGAGCAGCCAATCAGCGTCCAGCAACAGGCGGTAAATGACGGCAGTACGCCGCCGGTGTCCGGCACCGCCCTGGCACTGCCGGATGCCGAAGCCCTCCGTCAGCAACATGATGCGGACAGGTCAGGATTTGAAGACCGGCTCTCCCGTGACGCACTCGTCCAGATCACCAACGAGAGCCTTGCAGCACAGGGATTCACCCGCCAGGCGCTGGATGCACAACCCTCAACCAATAATACAGGCACATTCTCGATGGTCTACCGGAAGGGGACTGGCGGGCAGGTGACGGTCCGGGGATCGATGATGAATGGCAGCGTCCCGGCTGTGCTGGAAATGTCCGATGGCGTTCTTTCCGCAGACCCGGCACTCGACACCAACACTACATTCCGGTCATATGCCAAAACTCTTGCTGACGGAGGATACCTGCCCACGGGGACTTCCATCAACCGTTCCCTCCTCGATGCCACGGTGACCATGACCTATAATCGTACAGATTCTGCCGAGGCACGGATCAATGCAACGGTTGCAGGGCAGGAGGTTCAGGCACTGTCCCTCGATACAGTGAATGGTCCGCTCCCGGTGGCCCTTATTGCCATTATGCTGGGAGGGGTTGCCGTACTGGCGGCCGTCAGTGTTCGCCTCTACCGGGGATATATCCGGCGGAGGGGGCGGGATCCTGGCACGGTAACTTCCCCCGTCAGTCACGGGGATGCGTCCGCATACCGGGTTGAAGCCCGGCACCTCCTGGAGATGGCAGAAACGGCATTTGAGCAGGATCGTTTTCCGGAAGCATATGGTCTCACCGGGCAGTCGCTGCGCCTGTTCCTTGCACATGAATATGGTACGGGTGCAGAGATGACCGCGAGCGAGATACTGGCGATGGTGCGGGCCGGGGGGATTCCGGATCAGGAGATTGAAACGATACTTGCCCGGTGCAGCGATGTAGAATTTGCAAAAGGGCGGCCGGAGACAGGGGAATTTGCTGCCATGATCGCGCATATACATGCCATGACTGAACCGCGGTAACAGAGTATGTGTTGCGGATATTTCCCCAAGCTAGCGGAAAAAAGACAGCATGCCTGAAAACGCAGATCGATCAGGGATGTCGTGGTCTTTGGGAGATCCACTGGTCGATCAGGGCCCGGGAGATGCTCATTTTTGAGGGGAGCAGCGGGAGATGGTCCCGGTCAAACCAGTCAGCGGAGACGATCTCGTTATTATCGATCCGGATCTCCCCCCCGGCATAGTCCGCAGTAAACCCGATCATCAGCGAGTCCGGGAAAGGCCAGGGCTCACTCCCGAAATACCGGATATTCGTAATTTCTATACCCGTCTCTTCCCGCACTTCGCGACGGACCGCATGCCCGAGGTTCTCACCGGATTCGACAAAACCTGCAACAACGCTGTACTGCCCGGGAGGAAACCGGGGCGACCGGGCGAGCAGGATCCGGTCGCCATTCTGCACGAGCACGATGATTGCGGGAGAGATGCGGGGATAGGTGATAAGCTTGCAGTCATCGCATAATTTTGCCCGTTCCGTCAGGAGCTGCCGGGTCTCTGCGCCACACCGCCCGCAGAAACGTGTATTCCGATCGAACGTGACGAGCCGGACTGCAAGGGAGGCAATCGCCAGTTCGTCATCCGGAATTTTCCCAAAAAGGGTCCTTACACCAGCAAATTCCCTGCCCTCCGGAGTCCCCGCTGGTTCTGCAACACCGGCAGCATAGCACGGAATCTCGCCATAGTGACCGAGATACTGGATCGATGACCCCGTGAAACCGTGGTTTTCTGGAGGACCGGAAACAAAAATGGTGGACAGGGTCCCGGGGGTGACATATACACCGGTATCTTTCACCAGGACCCAGAGGGCATCCGGGGGAATGGCAGCGGGTTCCGGGAAGCGGGCAGTGAGGGTGCCCGCCGAAAAAATGCCGTTATGATCCCGGGGAATGTCCTGCTGCACTTTTGACAACTCCATCCATGCAGAAGATCGTGGGGGTTCGAAAGTATTTATCCCCATCACAAAAAAACAAGTACCTATGGAAAAGCAGCAGCTCATTCAGATGGGAATTGTCCTTGTGATCGGGATCCTTATCGGTGTCGGTATCGGATTCGCTCTCTGGCATGGTGCAGGTGCATCCGGCACCTGTGCTGTACCGGTGTAAATACCGTTGGTTAAGCACGGTGTCACAACGGGAGCCGGAGCAGGTTTCGGCGTAAAAATTCTTATTTTTCGCGATAACTCTCAAGACTACTGATATCTGCCAGGAGGGACATGACTGACGTGTATCGATCCGCAGGATTCTTTTCAAGACACCGGAGGATGATTGCCTGTACCTTTCTCCCATCCGGGCCTGCAAATTCCGGCACAACAGGTGCATCATGCAGTATTGCCTGGCTCAGGTCGTACATCTTCGCGTCCCTGAAGGGCACAACGCCAGTGAGTAGTTCGTGCAGGAGAATCCCCAGCTGGTAGATATCCGTTGCCGGCCCGGGCCTGCCAAACCGGGCGGGTGCGATCTGCTCCGGGGCTGCATAGACCGGAGAGTATCCAGGGACACTGGACTGGCGTGTATCGGTTATCTCCCGCCCGAGGCCCCAGTCGGTGATCTTTGGGGTCCCGTCCTCAGCAAGGAGAATATTTTCCGGTTTGATATCCCGGTGGATGACCCCCCGCTCATGCGCATAAGCAAGACCCCGCGCAACACCGGTAATAATCACCAGGGCTTTTTCCTGCGACAGCGGAAGAGGGATTTGTGCAAGTGAGCCGGGGGCATATTCCATCTCCACATAGGGAACCGGGAGGATGTTGGAAGAGTACATCTCAATGATATTTTCCTGATGGAGACCCTGCCAGAAGAAAATATCCCTGGTAAAATGCGTTCCCGTGATCTCATCATACCGGATGGGCACTTTTACGGCAACGGTCTTCTGTAACCGGGAATCATATGCACGGAATACCCGGGCAAGGCCGCCTTCCCCGATAAACTCCGCATGCGAAAACCGTTTTTCAAGGGATGGTGGGAACGGGACCGCAGGACCCATGGCTTCCTGAGCCGGACCTGCTGCGGGAGCCATGGAATGGGGGGGAGCATCGATCACGGTCACATTCCCGGAGGCGTTCCCTCCGGAAACGGGATTTGACCTGCCCGTTGAGGATCGTCTCCAGACGAGAAAATAGAAGAACGCACTCAGGCCGGCGATGGCGACAACAAGGAGTAAGACCGCCCAGACCAGAGGAACAGCAACCTTCGGCCGCTCAGCCGCAATTCTTGCAATGGCCGACAGGAGCCCGGTCCGGTTTGTGCGGAGAGGAATTACGACAGGACTTCCCGTGGGAAAAATGCGGGCCGGGACCGGGGTTATAGATGCAGCCTGCGGTGACTGAAGCGGGAACGCCGGGATACTATCACCGCCAGAATAAATCCGGGCGTCCGGTGATGATGAGGAAGTCATGTACCCGGGATTACCAGAAACAACCTGGGCTGATACCGGTATGACAGCCCCCATTATGCAAATGAGAATCAAAAGAACAGGGAGAACAGATCGATACTGAAAGGTTCGAAGAGACGCGTTGAGGATACAGTCCCATTCCTCAAAAAAATGGTTTCTAATCATACGAGACAAACAGGAAACGGGCCGCATTCGTTCCTACCGACAGATCGATCAGATCCCCGTTCGCAAGCAGGGTCTTTTTTCCCGGCGCAAGACGTTCCGAGTTCAGGTATGTTCCCCCGGTGCTGCCATTATCTTCAATCATCCATTCTTTCCCGGATCGGCTGAGCATGGCATGGGGCTTATTGACCCGGGTGACAGCAAGATATTGCTCCGGGAGGGAGACTGCTGCCACGGTTCCTGGCAGCGGTTGTCCGGGGTCTTCCCTGCCGACCGGGATCCGATCGCCATTGACCGGGAATACACGCCCGTCTGCAATCCCCCCCATGAGAATAAGCACCGGAGATCTTACACCGGTTGTCGCAATTACCGATTCACGGACCTTTTCGATCCGCTTCCGGATATCATTATACCCCGGGGAAACGGGTATGCTTGAAAAAATTCCAAGGGTCTTCGTCAGATTAGCCAGCCCGCCATCCGCAAGGGAATATTTCCAGACCGGCGCAATACCACGATCGGTTTCCCTCCCAAAGCCTGCATCCCGTTTCACAAGACTCATTGCTGCAAGGCGATCCAGATGTTTCTTGGTATTCTGGTACGTCATCCCGATATGTTCGGCGATAGCGGTGATCTCTTTTGGCCCGGGTTCGACGAACTTGAGTATTTTCAACCGTACCGGGCTGGAAAGCACCTCAAGGTATTCCGAAAGCTCTTCGAGAAACTGCGGATCCGAAGAGACTGAAATGGTTTTTTTCCCGGTCATGGCAAAGACACCCGGATGTCAATCCGATTGCACGTAGATAAGTGTCATTGTGCCGGATTAAAAAGACAACGGGTTTTTGTTATACCGGTCCCGGTTTTTGAGGTGCCCCTTCTGGTTTCTTGTTTTCCCTGAACAGGGCAGGGGATTATTAATAACCCATGAGGAGATCTGATTACTGTAGCACGGGCACGGTGATTCCTATGGCATATACGATTTCCCTTATCGCTCCTGATGAGAAGGAGCGCCTCGCCGGGCAGCTTGGGCCCTCGGTCCGGTATGAGATCAAATCCGAGATCTACGGGTGCTGTATCAAGCTCCTCACCGTTGACCATGAAGTAAAGGATACCTGGCAGGAAAATTTTTACTCGATGTCCCAGAATGTCCGGTCGCATGGCAGGATGTATGTGTTCAGCGATCCCGCGTATAAACCCGACACCGTCCTGTATGAGCCCCAGTCAAAGACCGCATTCCTCTTCAACTTCAACTACTATGGCTGGATAAAATCGCTTGCACTCAGTCTAGCCGGCGATATCCTTGAAGACGAACATGATATCTTCTCTATCCACGGGGCCTGTGTGGACATCAATGGCAGCGGCCTGTGTATCGTCGGAATCTCAGGAGCGGGAAAGACTACCCAGACATACGGTCTTTTAAAAAACCCGCGCACCCGCATTGTCTCGGATGACTGGTTCTTCTCGCGGGTGTTCGGCCCTGAGATCCTTGCCTATGGTTCGGAAAAGAATTTTTACATCCGCCAGGACCTGGAAAAGATCTGGAAGGAGTTCGAAGGGCTGGTAAAAGAAGGAGATTACGATGGTGACGGGCGGGCCGTTGCCGATATCCGGTGGATCATCGGGAAGGGCCGGATCCTGCCCATGACAACCCTCCGGATTATCATCGTCTTAAAACGGGATCCCGCAGACCAGACTACCGTGCAGTCACTCAACCCGGATACTGCACTGCAGATCTTTTCTGATAATAATTATTTCAATCCGCACCTGCTCGTCAATAACCCGTTCAAGAAGGAGATCAGGACAAAATATCTTCGCGATCTGCTCTCCCGCACCACCGTCTACATGGTAAATACCACGGGTACACCCGCCGAGACCCAGAAACTGATCCGGTCCCTTGCCGGGGTGTCGCAGTCGATCTGAACTGCGGCAGGGACCGGTGACCGGGAGACCGGCCGGTCACGACACGTGCATGGATTTTTTTCATGGTCGCAACGCGGCGCTACACCTCTTTTTAAAAGTCCCGGTCATCTACCGGGGAAAACGGGCAGCGAACGGGAGGTGGCCCGGTCCTGCGGCAGTAAGAAAAATCAGTGGTCGGGTACCAGGCGCCGCTCGGTACTTCCCCCGAACTTCCTGAAGAACCAGTATTTCACCATCTCAACAAGGATCAGGTAGCCGATCACAAGCCCTGCCAGGACCGCGTAGAAAGACACCGGAAGCTGCACGAACCCGAAGAGGCTGCCAATCACGGTGAATGGCAGGACACACGCGATCAGGACGATAAGGATCGTGCTGGCAAAGAGCATCCGGCTTGGCCGGCTCTGGTAAAACGGCACTACCCGGGTCCTGATGACAAAAATAACGAGCGTCTGCGTGCAGATCGATTCCACGAACCAGGCTGTCTGGAAGAAGGGTGCATCCGCCTGGAATACCACGAGAAGGATTAAGAACGTGATGAAATCGAAGATGGAACTGATCGGGCCAAACACCATGATGAATTTCTTGATAAAATCGATGTCCCATTTCTTGGGGGTGCTGATGTACGAGTCATCGACATTGTCGGTAGGGATGGTAGACTCGGATACATCGTACATCAGGTTGTTTAAGAGGATCTGGATCGGGAGCATGGGCAGAAACTTCAGGAAGAGCGATGCCCCGGCCACCGAGAACATGTTCCCGAAATTGGAACTGGTCCCCATCAGGATGTACTTCATGGTGTTCCCGAAAGTCTTGCGCCCTTCCAGCACGCCATCATGAAGTATGCGGAGGTCATTCTTGAGGAGAATGATATCCGCAGATTCCTTTGCTATATCCACTGCATTCTCAACGGATATACCGACATCAGCCTCGCGGATCGAGGGTGCATCGTTGATGCCGTCTCCCATGAACCCGACCACGTGGCCATTGTGCCTGATGGCCTGCATCACCCGGTTCTTCTGGGCCGGGGTCATGCGGGAGAAGATCGTCACGTGCTCGACCTGGCGCGAGAGGGTCTGCACGTCCATTGCATCGATCTCCGTGCCCGTGAGCACCCCCTTCACCCCGAGCCCGATCAACTCACAGGTCTTCTTCGTGACGAGCTCATTGTCGCCGCTCAGGATCTTCAGTTCGATCCCGGCCTGGGCCAGGAGCCGGATGGACTCGCGGGCGCTCTCCTTGGGCGGATCGATGAAGGTGATCAGCCCGACGAGGACCATCTCCTTCTCATCAGCAACGGAGAATGTAGCGGTGCCGGGGTCCAGGGGACGGTAACATACCGCAAGTGCCCGGAACCCGTCCGCGCTCAGGGAATGGTACAGGGCCGTAATCCTGTCACGGCCGGCATCGGTCAGGAGTTGTACGGCACCATCCTTTTCCACGGAGGTGCAGACCCGGAGGATCTCCTCAGGGGCCCCCTTCGAGACGATCACCTTGCCGGACTTCCCGGTGGCCACGATCGAGACCCTCCGCCGGACAAAATCGAAGGGGATCTCGTCGTTCTTCGTGAAGTCGTCGATATCGATGTGACGGAAGTTGAGGATGGCCTCGTCGAGCGGGCTCTTCAGGCCGGTCTGGAAGTAGCTGTTGAGGTACGAATAGTGGAGCACCGTATCGCTGTCGTTCCCCTCTGCATCCAGGTGCCGGACGAGCGCGATCTGGTTATCCGTGAGCGTCCCGGTCTTGTCCGTGCAGAGCACGTCCATGCTGCCGAAGTTCTGGATCGATTCCGGGTGCTTGACAATTGCCCCTTTCTCCGACATGGCCAGCGCCCCTTTTGAGAGGTTCAGGGAGAGGATCATCGGCAGCAGTTCCGGGGTCATACCAACGGCGAGCGCGACCGAGAAGATCAGGGACTGGAGCACGTCGTGTTTGAAGAGCGCGTTGATGAAAAAGACGATAATGACGAGGGAGAAGACGATCTTCGACATCAGGTAGCTGAAGTGCCGGAGCCCGCGCTCGAACTCGGTCTCGGGCGGGCGTTCCACGAGCGTCTTTGCCACCTTGCCAAACTCGGTGCCGGCACCAGTCCGCGTGATCATCGCGGTTGCCATCCCGCTGACGACAGAGGTGCCGAGGAAGACGTAATTACCCGCTTCCGCCAGCCGCTCGCCCGGGGCGGCCCGCTCCGCGGTCTTCGCGACCGGGAACGGCTCCCCTGTCAGGGAGGACTGGTTGACGTACAGGTCCCGTGAGGACAAGAGCCGGGCGTCGGCAGGGATGATATCGCCGGCAGCCAGCGAGACAAGGTCGCCCGGGACCAGGTCGGTGATCGGGAGCTCTTCTGCTTTGCCGTCGCGGAATACCGAGGCACGGGTAATGATCTTCTTCTTGAGGAGTTCTGCGGCATTTTCCGCTTTGTACTCCTGGAAGAAGTCAAGGGTCACGCTCGCGAAGATGATGACGAAGATGATCGCGGCATCCGTAATCTCTCCCGTGACAACCGAGACCACGGCAGCAAAAAGCAGGATGATGACGAGGAGGTTCTTGAAATGCGCGAGGAACTGCAGGATAACCGGGCGTTTGCGGATATGCGAGATATCGTTGGGCCCGTACACCGCCCGGTTCTTCCCAGCCTGGACTTCAGTAAGTCCGGCCGGTGACGAGGACAAGGCAGAGAAGAGTTCCTCTTCCGGGATTGTATGGAACTGCTGATCGGGCTTCCCTGCCTTTGATTCCGGTATTGGTGTCTGACCTGTCATGCGGTGATCCCGTTCCGTAAAGAGTGGTTACCTGCGGAGGTAAAAGAGTACTGTGATCCGCACCGGAGCACAGCACGGTGAAACGGTATTATCCATGGTGATGCGGGATCCTGACCAGCACCGGCCGGAAAGCCTGCGGAAAACCGGCCGGGAAAACCGTTGTACCGGCAGAGAACCCCGGGAGATACACGTGCCCCGTCCCAATTTTTATTACCGATCACCAGCTTACGTGTACCAACAATCTTACGAAGTGATTTAATCATGAATTTTGGAGACATTGGTGGTATGGGCGGGGCAGTTGCCAGTTACATTGCAACCCCCGAAGGCCAGGACGCAGTAAAGAAGTTTCTCGCATCGCCGGAAGGCATCACACTGCTGAAGGATTTTGCGGGAACCGCCGCGGGACAGAGCACCATGCTGAGTGTCCTGCCGACCGTGCTCAGCGGGCTCAACCTTCCCGCGGGCACTGCCGACATGATCAAAAGCGCTCTTCCCACCCAGCAGTAAGGGCTGGGAGAATTTTTCTTTTTTTTAGGGTCGGTAAAATCCTTTGCAGCAGTCAGGGCAGAGCATTCGCGATCATCACCGGTTGCGAATCACTGAATTATACAGCGTATACACTCGGGTACCTCAACTTGACATCTCCATAAATGGGGGGTCAAGAGGCGCTCCCCTTGGGCTGCCTCCCCCTCCGGGGGAGAGAGGGGGTCACCACTCGCAAAGGCCACAATAAAGGAGTATGATACGAGAGTTTTCTTTCGTACGGGAAATTTGCGATGCACGCCGCCGCCCCCGACGGGGCGCCCCGCGGCGGATCAGTGACTAAAAAGAATCCCGTGAAAACCTTCTTGCCCCGCCGTGCCTCATCTCTCATGAGATTCCGCAAGTCGAAGAATCCTTGCGTATTCTTCTCCAGTCAATCCTCGCTGAAGCGACGATTGCCTCCCCGGAGAGGCCCTGAGGCGGGGAACCCTCGCAAATATATTTTCATTTTATCAATTTTTCACAGTTCGATCAGGAATATTCAAGATTCATACCGGTTCTTGTGCCGCAATCTCACTCTTCCATGGCATAGTAATAGTCACCGGATTTCCTGACCCGGACCGGCACATCGAACAGATTCCCGATATGCCGGTCGGTAAGCAGTTCCTCCTTCCTGCCATCCTCCACAAACCGCCCGTTTTTCATCAGGATCACCCGGGAGATCTCCGGGATGATGTCCGGCAGGTTATGGGTAACGAGGATGATCCCCTTCCCGGACTGTGCAATCCTCCGGAGCGTCTGGCGGAAAGCATGAAGGGCATGAAGGTCGAGGCTGTTGGTCGGTTCATCAAGGATGAGCGTACGCGGATCGTGCACGAGCGCCCTCCCGATCAGGAACCGCCGGGCCTCACCGGAGGACATCTCGGTCATGCGCTTTGAACTGATATGCGTGATCTCGAGGAACGCGAGGATCTCATCGGTCTTCCGCTCCATTTCACCCGATATCTCCCGGTTGAAGAGTCCGACACTGGAGAAGAACCCGGACAGGATCACCTCCCTGCCGGTGATGTCGCGCGTAAACGCCTGCTGGAGATCGTTGGAGACAAGACCGAACGTGGATCGAAGCTCGAATACGTCCCATATATCGTGCCCGCGGATCCGGAAGATCACCTCGCCCGCGTCCAGGCGGGGATAGAATTCCCGGGTGATGGTCTTTATCAGCGAAGATTTACCGGCACCATTGGGTCCGAGGATGGCAAGGTGTTCCCTGTCACGGATAGTGAGCGACAGGGAATCGAGGACCTGCCGCCCGCCGTTAAAAACACTGACATTAACAAATTCCAGCAGCGGGGGGATCTGCGGGTCGTTACCAGCCGGCAAGGGCCTCTCCCTCAGAGGAGTGGATGGAAAAGATTGAGGTAAAACCTGCCAGTTTGAGGATCTTCAGCACTTCCGGCGAGAGACAACAGATCCCAAACCGGTCACCGGCACCTTTGAGTTTTTTTGCCGTGGCCAGGAGAACCCTGAGGCCCCCGCTGCTGATATAAGAGACGCCGGAAAAATTCAGCAGCACTTGATGATTGCCGCTCGCGATCTCAGTATTGATTACCCGTTCAAGTGCCGGTGCGGTCGCCGTATCGATCCTGCCGGCAATGGAGATGATTGTTGAACCATCCTGCGTTCTGGTTGATATTTCCACAACTATCCCTCACAACGGGATGATGATCTTCCCGGTGTTCTAGCAAGCAATATCGGTTCCAAAAAAGATAATGCTATCCCCTGAATCTCACGGGCCCGTGGTCACTATTAAGATGACCGGTGCTCAATGCGTACCTGATACCCTTGGATACCACGATCCTCTCCTCCCTGCTGGTGCTGCTCCAGATGATCTGCGTGATCGTCGTTGTTGCTTACCTGCTGACCCGCAGCAGGTTCTTCCCGGATGTGCTCGACGGGCACCCTGCCGTGAAGATCCAGATACTCCTGGTCCTGGTGTTTGGGGCACTCTCGGTATATGGGACCATGGCCGGCGTGGAGTTCATGGGCGCCATCATCAATGTCCGCGATCTCGGGCCGATGCTTGCCGGGCTGCTGGGCGGGCCATATGTGGGCCTCGGGGCGGGCCTGATAGGGGCCGCGTACCGTCTGAGCCTTGGAGGATTCACGGTCTATTCCTGCTCGCTCGCAACCGTGTTGGCCGGCATGATTGGCGGCCTGATCTGGCTTGCAAACAAACGGAAATTTGCCGGCATAAAGATAGCGGTCCTCTTTGCGATCCTGATGGAAGGGCTGCATATGTTCCTCACCATTGCAATCAGCAGCCCGTTCGACCAGGCGCTTGCCCTCGTCGAAGCGATCTCGGTACCCATGATCGTGGCCAATGCGGCCGGGATGTTCGTTTTTGCCTTCATTGTTGAAAACCTCCAGAACGAGAGGAAGATGCAGTCAGAACGCGATACCCTGCTGCGTGAAATAGAGCGCAAGAACACCGAACTGGCTATTGCTGCCGAGATCCAGCAGAGTTTCCTGCCCGATACGATTGCACCGATCCCGGGGTTTGATGTCGCTGCCAGGAGTGTGATGGCAAAAGAGGTAGGCGGGGACTTTTTCGATGTTGTCCCCCTCGAAGTGATACCGATAGACAAAAGCCGGGTCGGGGTGATGATCGCCGATGTTTCCGGAAAAGGGATCCCGGCCGCCCTCTTCATGGCCTTATCAAGGATTGTGGTGAGGGTGAATGCCTCGTGGTACCCTGACCGTCCTGCTGATGCGATCCGGGATGCCAACAATATCATCACTGCCGATTCGAGAGCCGGTATGTTCGTCACCCTGTTCTATGGGATCCTGGATACGGAGCAGACGTCCTTTACCTATGTGAATGCCGGCCACAACCCCCCCCTTCTCTGTCATGCGGCCGATGGTTCGTTCGAAGAGTTAACGCGGACGGGAATTGCCGTCGGGGCACTGATGAACCAGGAGTACGGCTCTGAAACCAGGATGCTCGTCAGCGGCGACATCCTGGTCCTCTACACGGACGGGATCACGGAAGCGGAAAATGCCGGTCTCGAGATGTACGGGGAGGACCGGCTGCGCTCGGTTATCGGCCGTTCACGGGATAATGATGCCCGGGAACTCATCACCACGATTCTCGGGGATGTAAGAGAGTTCTGTGGGGATCATCCGCAATCCGATGATATCACGCTGATGGTTATCAAGGTGGAATGAGATGCAGGAGGACTCCTTTCTTCGTGTAATTACATCCGATATCAACGAGATCCCGGAGATCTCCGCGTGTCTTGAAACCCTGATGCGTGCCCACGGATTTCCGGAAGACGATATTCTTGACACCCAGCTGGCAGTAGAGGAAGCGATCACCAACATCATTGTGCACGGATACCGGGATGCGGGAGGTGAGATCACCGTATCATGCCGGGCGGGCAACGGGAATGTCGAAGTCCGGCTGGAAGACCGGGCCGGACCGTTTGATCCGCTCACCATTCCGGAACCAGACCTGGCCAGTGAGGTTGAAGAACGGAAGATCGGAGGTATCGGGATCTTCCTGATCCGCCAGGTCATGGATGAGATCCGGTATCGTTTCGAAGAAGGGAAAAATATTCTTGTTCTCACCAAAAGGAAAAAAGCCTGATCTCAAGCGTCTTTTACTACGGACTGGATGTAGGCAACACCAATCTTCGCCTTGCGCAACCGGGTTGCATCCAGCAGGTGACGCATATCGACAAACTCGCCGTCAGTTACGATCTTCTTTACCTGCGTGTTGAGATCCAGCGAGGGATCATACGGGATATTCCGGAAGACTACGCCGTGGTTATGGAGGTACATCTCTTTTGCGCCACCCGTATTCAGCGGGTTTGCGTAATACAGGGATTCAAGGGCATCCGGGCGGAAGTGCGCGAGGTCATCGGTGAGGTCGATCCCGATGCCAAAACTCACGAGCGTGTCGCCACGGTACGAGGATCCCTTATCCGAAGCAATCCATTCGTGGACCTGCCCCGGGGCCATGATCGATTCTCCCCCGGGGGGTGCTGAACCGGCGACCGGTGATTTTTTCAGGCCTGAACTGGCAAAACTGCTGATAACTCCCCAGATTGTGACGGCTACAACGCCATGACAGGTACCGACACGATCCTTCGCAGACGAGAAAATAATCCGGTAAATATCCGAGATGCTGACCCCTTCGGGATTGGTTGCATCGAGCGTGAAATATTCATTGAACGGCCCGTCCAGCGTAATATTATACGCGGTGTATACCGGGAGATCGCCACCCGAAGAATCCGCAGGAGTCAGGAAATCCGGGGTGTTGTTGCCATCCGTAGGGAGCCAGACCATGGACCCGTACAGGGTGATCATCTCGCCAAGGAGGGGCATTGCCTCTCTGGCGTCTGCTCCCAAGGCCCCAAGGCCAAGGGAATACGTCACTTCAGAGAACTTTCTTGTCCGGATATCGGCTTCTGTGATCTTTGCGTAGAGTACCTTATTGAGATCACCAACTACGCGGAGTGCCGGGGGGGAGGTCATCCAGCCGGGTTCAATCGTCAGCTTCACGCCTTTATCCACGATTTTTTTATAGAAGAGCTCATTGAAGAGCGAGGGATTTTTTCGTTTTCCGATGAGATCTGATACTGCATCAGCAGTGGTGGGATACAAGTCGAAAACGGTAGTGAATCCCGCCATCTCCAGCACTTTCATGGGATAATCCCCGACCGATGACAGGGCAAAGCGGCCGTTCCTCCGTTTCAGCTCTTTTTTCAGGGTATTGAACACCCGTATGCCTCCGCTGCTCAGGTACGGCGAACCGGTCATATCGATAACAAGTTCACGGTCGTCGTCGTGAAGGCCTTCCCGTACCCACGTCTCCAGTTGCTGTGCACCAAACGCGTCCAGCCTTCCGGTGATAAAAAAGACAAGGACTCCATCTTTCCTCTCGCTCCTGGCTTCCATTGATCGTATGCTCCGGATAGACTATTACCCGCAGGGGATTTTTAAGGTTGGGATTTTTTTTGTAAGTTTTGTAAGTGATGGTTCCAGCAGACTGACTCAATTACGGTCTGGATGCACCATGGAAAAATTGCCGTCCGTAATGCTGCAGCGTGCGGTGAATCATACGAAAGATCTTAACCGGTCAGATCCGTTGCCGGAGATATAACGGGGTCACACGGGAGAGAAGTGAATGGAGGGGCACGGCGGAGATCTCCTGGATCAAAGCCGGAATTTCATGGGACCCTGCCATTGGCGCCGGTTCTAAGAACAACGAGCAAAAGGAATTTAAACATAGAGATATATTTTAGTATAATAAAGAAAGATTCAAATATGGAGTGGTGATGGAGTCGGGATATCATGAGTCCCAGCATATTATGATTATTGTCCTACTTTTCACCATCACATTTTTTTTATTAAACCTGCTTGTTCTTCCCGCACCGGCATGACCGCCAGTACCTTCAAAAGGGTCCGTGAATGAGACGGACAGCGCAGGACAGGTTTCAGGAATACAGGAGCGGGTTTCTATTCGCGCTGGTGAAAATAAGAACCCGCCACCGGCATGCGTCCGCATTCCCGATACACCCGGGTTTCTTATCGCGTAAGAGAGGCACGATCATGGTCCGAACGTTCAGGGAAGATAGCCTCCGGTGAAAATAGTGGCAGGACCGGTTCATCACCGTGATCCCTAGGGCATGAACGAGGTTTTGTACAGGAAGTAAACGTTCAGGTACAGGGAAAATACGAGGATGATTGCCCCCAGCATGAACAGCAGCATATAGCTATTCTCGTGTTCACAGGCTGTTGCTTCCATATATTTTGGATATCAGTCTAATCTGATATACCCATCGATCCCGTTCGCAGTAAAAAAGAGAAGATGTTCCCCCGGAGCCATGGTGTTCCCGACCACTAAGTGCGCCCGGGTCTCCAACGCTATCCGCTCTTGTGACGGTGACTGTTCCGGCACGTATGATTCAATGGCCGGAGTAAGACAAAACCTGCTGTCATTTCACAAAAACATCATGGTGAAACACGGTCACCGGGTCGGGTGTTCGACGCATGTGCGATACCTGCCAGGAAAGGCTGACTGACGGTATTCACAACCGGGCCCGGACCATCTGATGTTTTAAGAGTCCGGCAATCCAACGCACTCTATGGATTATGCAAATGTAAAAAAATGGGCGATCTTTTTTGCCGGTATTCTTTGTGCGATCCTGATCGCAAATGCACTTTCAGATATGATCGTGGCAGCAGCACGGTTAACCGGGCCGGCCGGGTTCATCCTCAGCTTTGTGCTGTACGCAGTGATTTTCTTCGGTATCCTGTATATCATAGAAAAAATTACCGGGATCATATTCTTCAGTTTTTCGTACGACTGAATTTTCCATCACCCAAAGCCCAGCCGATCGGTACTTCCGGTACATGGTCCCGGTTTTTTTCCGGAAAGTCTCACGAAAAAAATTGTGCCGGAAAAGATCCGGAAATGCCGGGCACGATACCCGGGTCGTCCCGCAGAATTTTTGTCAAAATTTTTTTGGCAATGAAAAAAAATCCGGAAAAAATTGCCCGTAAAATTTTCAAAAATTTTTCCCGGCCCGGATTAAAAATAAATTCCGCTCCCGGCCCCAGAAAATCGATCCCGAAAACAGGGGTTCCTGACCCCTGCCACGTCCAATACCCCCCGCCACCCTCAGTTTCGCCTCCCAAAAGCGTCTATTAGCGTTTTTCTGTTGCCCGTAAAATGCGTATTTCGGCGGGAAAACGGAGGATTGCATCCGGTTTAAAAATGTGTGCCGGAATTCGATGTTTTTTGCAGTCCGGCCGGAAATCGGTGGCCCGGATTGGCAAACCGGGGGCGTACAGGGGCCGGATTTGGGGATGTGAGATGAGATGTCTGAGTGAGGGGGTCTCCGACGGAGGAAGGGAAGTTGGATAGAATCCCCTTCTCTCCCGGCATCCTCTTTTGCGATCGAGTGGGTGGAGCCCCGGCCTGCGATAGCCTAAAGTAACCCTTTCATACCAATCGCAGCCCGGCCAAACGCTCCTTCGAAGAATTCTGAAGAATTCTTCTCATGCTTCAACAGCCCTTCGGGCAGTTTCAGCATCCCTCACCGGCCCACGGCTACACCAGAATCGCCGCGATTCAGCAACTACCGGTACAGGACAAAAATTAAAAAAAATTACTGTGCCGGGGATTCCAGACACTTCTTTGCCACGAACGAGACATAGATCGAGGCAAGACCGAAGACTACGGCAAACCCGCCGGCCACGTAAGGCAGCAGCGCAGCGACAATGAACGGGTTGATCAGGAGGAGGACCCCGAAGATCATGCTGATGATCCCAAGGACCGCGTTGCCCGCATCCTTCCTGATCCAGCCATGGTACAAGTGCGAGACTCCGATGAAAATCGCCCAGAACCCGATGAAGATCACAAAGAACGAGAGGACGAAGATGGTGCTGAACCACGGGTAGAGCAGGATCAGGATGCCAGCAAGGATGTTGATGACCGCAAGGAAGATCTTCCATCCCATGTGCGACCGGTCGACCACGAGGCTGCCAAGGGCAAACAGTCCGCCCACGAGCCAGTAGGCGCCCATGAACGTAATGAGGAGCACCGTGGTCATGCCGGGTGTAATCAGGAACATGCAGCCAATCAGAAGCGTAAGGATTCCCCAGACAAGCAGGAGCCACCAGGGGAAGATGCCGGGAGCCGTGAGGAACTGGTCCGGAACAGGGATTTCTTCAGTCATGTGATCATTTCCGGTGTAAAATAACCCAAGATAGTATATCTACTATTCCATTTTCGCGCCTTGTCAGATGCGGTGACAGGATAACCGAAGAACCGGGGCTCCGTGATCAGAGGGGATATCGTATGCATCAGACCCGCTCCTTTTAATTACAGGCATCCCCAAGCGATGTTCATGAGTTCGTTCGCAATCAACGAAGTACCGGGTCATGGAAGTTCCTGCAAGGGAGACCAGCCATGAACCCGGAAGAAAAACTCCAGGTGGCAATCCTTGACGATACGATCCACACGGAAACCCCCCATGGCCGGGCGATCCGGCGGATCGTCAAGGGCATCGAGGAGTTCGGCATCACCGTCTCGGACATCGTTTCACCGGCCGACGCCCGGGCTGCCGCTTCCAACCTGCCGGAGATCGACTGTGTGCTGATCAACTGGAACCTGGGCGGCGACACGCCCGGGCGGCACGAGGAGACGGCTGCGATCATCCACGAGATCCGCCAGCGCAACGAGGAGATCCCGATCTTCCTTATGGGAGAACCGACATCGGCGGCACCCACGACGCTGACGATTGACATGATCAAGGAGATCAACGAGTACATCTGGGTGATGGAGGATACCCCGGAGTTCATCGCGGGCCGCATCACGGCAGCAGCGAAACGGTACCGGCAGAAACTCCTGCCCCCGTTCTTTGGTGCACTCGTGCGATTCTCGGACGATTTCGAGTACTCCTGGCATACGCCGGGCCATGCCGGCGGGATCGCCTTCCGCAAATCCCCGGCGGGCCGGGCATTCTTCAAATTCTTCGGAGAGCAGCTCTTCCGGTCCGATCTCTCGATCTCGGTCGGAGAACTCGGCTCCCTGCTGGACCATTCAGGAGCCGTCGGGGAGGCCGAGCGGTATGCAGCGAAAGTGTTCGGCTCGGACCTGACCTACTTCGTCACGAATGGTACCTCGACTGCCAACAAGATCGTCTTCTTCGGCCGGGTCACGCAGGATGATATCGTCCTCGTGGACCGGAACTGCCACAAATCTGCTGAGCATGCCCTGACCATGACCCATTCCATTGCGGTTTACCTCCTCCCGACCCGGAACCGGTACGGGATCATCGGCCCGATCCCGCCGGACCAGATGAGCCCTGTCTCGATCCGGGAGAAGATCCGGTCCTGCCCCCTCTCCCCGACAGCCGAAAGCCAGACCCCGGTCCACGCGATCATCACCAACTCGACCTACGATGGCCTCTGCTACCATGCGGCCGACGTGGAGAAGCTGCTCGGAAAGAGCGTGGACAGCATCCATTTCGACGAAGCCTGGTATGCCTATGCCCGGTTCAACCCGATCTACCGGGACCGGTTTGCGATGCGCGACGGTGCGAAAGATCCAAAAGGCCCGACCGTGTTTGCCACCCAGTCCACCCACAAGCTCCTTGCCGCACTCTCGCAGGCCTCGATGGTCCATGTGCGGCACGGGCGCGTACCCGTCGAGCACTCCCGGTTCAACGAGGGGTTCATGATGCACAGCTCCACCTCCCCGCTCTACCCGATCATCGCCTCCTGCGATGTATCATCGAAGATGATGGACGGGGCGCCCGGCAGGGTCCTCACCACGGAATCTATTGAAGAAGCGATCCGGTTCCGGCGGACCATGGCCCGGATCGCCCGCGAGATCGGCCATGGGAAGACCCCTCATGACTGGTGGTTCGGCATGTGGCAGCCGGATACGATCCCGGATAAGAAGACAAAGAAGCCGATCGCGTTTGCCGATGCCCCCATGGAACGGCTCCGGGAAGATCCCTCCTGCTGGGTGCTGCACCCGGGCGATGACTGGCACGGCTTTACCGGTCTCCCGGAAAACTACTGCATGCTCGACCCGATCAAGGTAACCGTGCTGATGCCGGGCGTGAAGGAGGACGGGTCGCTTGAGAAGTGGGGAATCCCGGCAGCGATCGTGGTGAAGTTCCTCGACACCCGGGGGATCATCAACGAGAAGTCCGGCGACTACGACATCCTCTTCCTCTTCTCCATGGGCATCACCAAGGGCAAGTGGGGCACCCTGATAACGGAACTCTTCGAGTTCAAGCGGCTCTATGACGAGGGAGCGCCACTGGGAGAGATCTTCCCTGACCTCGTGGCAAAATGGCCGGATCTTTATAAGGATCTGACACTCAGGGGACTTTCGGACAGGATGCACGCCTTCAAGAAGGAGCACCGGATGTGCGAGCTCCTCCAGGAGGCCTTCGGGATCCTCCCGGAGCCGGCCATCACCTATGCAAAGGCCTTCAAAAAACTGGTCCGGAACGAGGTCGAGCATCTCCCCGTCTGCGAGGCCGGGAACCGGATCGTGGCTACCGGTATCGTTCCGTATCCCCCGGGCATTCCCATCCTTGCGCCGGGCGAACGGACCGGCCCGCAGGACGGACCGCTGCTCCAGTACCTCACGGTGCTCCAGGAGTTCGATAACGCATTCCCGGGATTCGAACACGATACCCACGGGATCGAATGCGAGAACGGTGTGTACCGGATGTACTGCATAAAAGAGGAAGGGAAGGGTACGAAGCCGGAGACGAAGAAGAATACGAAGACAGCGGCAAAAATGGCAACAAAAAGAGAGGCAAAGAAATGACCGATACTGCAGGCACCGTCGGGGGGATCGGATCGAAGAAGGTCCTGGGCCTCTTCGCCCTCGCCATGATCAACGTGGCGGCCGTGCTGAGTATCAGGAATTTCCCCTCAATGGCGATCTATGGCTGGTCCTGCATCGGCTGGTACATCATCGGTGCCATTCTCTTCCTCATCCCCATATCGCTGGCCGGTGCCGAACTGGCGACCGGGTGGCCGGAAGGCGGCGGTGTCTATGCCTGGGTCAAGCAGGCATTCGGTGAGAAAGGAGGGTTTACCGCACTGTTCTGCGAATGGTCGAACAACCTCGTCTGGTTCCCCACGGTCCTCTCGTTTATCGCGTCCACCCTGGCATTTGCCCTTACACCCTCGCTCTCCACGAGCCCGTGGTACATGTTCAGTGTTATGATGATCGCCTTCTGGGGCACGACCGCCATCGCATATTTCGGGGAAGAGGCATCCACGAAATTTGGCAATATCGGGGTAATCCTCGGGAGCATCATTCCCGCAATCCTCATCATCCTGCTCGGGGTCTGGTGGATCGGTTCCGGCCAGGCACTTGTCCTCCCGCCATTCTCTCCGGGGGCAATGATCCCGGCGATCAATTTTGACACCCTGCCGTTCTTCGCCACGATCGTCCTGCTCTTTGCCGGTATGGAGATGGCGGGGTTCCATGCGCTGGAAACCCGAAATCCCCAGAAGGACTTCCCGCGTGCCATGGCCCTGTCGGCAGCGATCATCGTTGTCTGTACCGTCCTTGCCACGCTTGCCATTGCTGTGGTGATCCCCGCCGACCAGCTCAACCTTGCATCAGGCGTCATGCAGGCTATCCAGTACTTCTTTAACGCTGCCCACATGCCCGGGCTCGTGGCACCCATGGCAGTATTGATCACCCTCGGGGGAGTCGTCTCGCTCGCAGCATGGCTGATCGGGCCGGCAAAAGGGCTTGGCATTGTAGCCGAAGAAGGGAATATGCCGCCGATGTTCGACCGGACTAACAAATACGGAGCACCGGTGGCCGTCCTGGCCATACAGGCACTGATCGGGTCGCTTATCTCGCTGCTCTATGTATTCCTCCCTTCTGTCAACCAGGCATACTGGATCCTCTCGGCAATGACCGTTGAACTGCTCTGCATCGTCTACATCCTGGTCTTTGCTTCCGTGATCAAGCTGCGGTACAGCCAGCCGGACAAGCCCCGTCCCTTCACGATACCGGGAGGAAAGGCCGGGGTCTGGGTTGTCGGAGGGCTCGGGTTGTTTGGCACGACCCTTGCGTTTGTCGTCGGACTTATGCCCCCGTCGTTCTTTGCATCGGACGGGCTTGCCTACATACTTTCCGTCCTGCTCGGCACCTTCCTCCTGGCCGTGCCGCCACTCGTATTCCTGAAATTCAAGAAACCCGGCTGGCTTAAGCCTGCAGTTATTAAGGAGATGCAATCATGAATCATATGACCTGCCGGTACATGAACGGAGGTGTATCATGGCACTGACACTTCGGGAGGAGCACGGCCTTGCCATTTTCCTCATCCTGATGTTCCTGATCCCTTGCGTTATGATCATATTCGTAGCCGCGGAAGTCCCCTACTCAACGGTATCCGGTGAGCCGGTGAAGGATGCGGCCATCGCTGCCGGTATCACCGTAACAAGTGTAAAGGACAGTACCTGGAACCTGCCGGGCGCAACCGGGGGCAAGACCTACGTGCTCTCGGACACTGCGGGCAATACGGTAACAATCTCCACGCAGTCCTTTGATAGCGCTGATTCCCGTGACGCCGTTATCCGGCTGTACAATGCCCACCCGGTGGGACGGGGCCACCCTGTCGGTAGCCTGATCGTGCTTGGCAGCCAGCTGATCTACGTAACCCCCGCAAACAGTGAGATCCTCAATGAGATCGGGCCTGCGCTCAGGAACAGACTGAAATAAAAACGGATTCGCGTACAGGTGGTAGGAGGGGGCCAGGATCGCCCGGCACTCTCCTGACCATCCCGTTATTTCACTTTTTTTGTGTTCCGGGGCCGTACCTGATCAATCCGATAGCCGGATCAGGCGGATTTCCGGATGTACCCCTTGATTGCGGTCAGGGTCGTGGTATCCATCATCACGGAAAAGTCAAGATCCACGACATAGACGGGAAATGCCCCGAGGAGGGAGTTGCGTTTGATCTGGTAGATCCGGGATTCCAGGAGCATCGAAGTCACTTTATACCTCTGCTCGACCCCCGCTGCATCTCCGGGGGCGGGATCCCTGTCTTCCCCGGCAAGACCCTGCAGGGCGTGTTCGCGATAGTCCATCAGGCGCCCGGCCATCTCCCTGCTGGTGATGCCATGGATGTTCCGTATGATGAAATACTGGCTGATGGCAAGGATGCCCACCGGCAGGAACATGTATGCGAGCTGGGTGAGACCGGACTCGGAGAGAAAGGCATTCAGCGTGATGCCCGGCAGGAGGATGATCGTGGTGAGGAAGACGAAAACCACAACAAGAAAACCCATCATGAACAACAGCGAGATCAGCCACGGGGGGAGTTCCCGGGCAAGCCGGTCTTTCATCCGGTCTATGTTCTTTGCAAACTCCGCAGTGAAGGGTTCGACCTTGGAGACCAGATAGTAAAAGATGATGATGACTGCCGACTGGGAGATGACGAAGAGGGCAATATCCAGCGGCAGACCGTTTGTGAAAGCGATGAGGGTAAAGAGGATATCCACAGAGAAGATCAGGCCGATCCCAAGGGTGAGCGCCCGGCTGTTCATGAAGAACGTGTTGATGAAGATCCGGGTAAACTGGCGGGTGCCGGAAGTAATGCCGTTATCCCTGAGCCAGGCATGGAACTTTGCGATCTCCGGCGCCCGGAGATCGGCGGCGCCCAGGTTGGTGGGAACGAGGAGGGTGATGAAATAGAACATATTGAGATAGAAACTGGCAGCAACGAAGAGCGCGAGGTAATCGCTCCGGGTAAAAAAGAACACCAGGTTCGTGAGGATGCAGCAGGTAAGGATAAACATTTCGATCCGGCTGGGTTCCTTCCCGGACATAAGATCAATCCGGTTGGCCTGTGCTGCGGCAAGTTCCCGTGCGATGAGCTGGCGGAACGGGATATCGGCTGGATGTGTCCCCCCATCGGGAGATATTTCCTGATCAGCTGGCAAATGAACACCTGTAATACAGGAGACCGAAAACCGGGTCTCCGTTTTTTACTGTTTATACCAGCATACCGGTTTACTGCCGTACAATAAGTACACATCGTACGGACCCTCGCGATCCGATGCATCAGAAGTGAGTATCAGGGAGAGAAATGCCTGGCAGTGCCGTGTCAGGGTCATTTCCCTCAATGCTACGGCCGTATTTTATAAGAGAAATCAGTAACTACTCCAGACAGTATAGATTTTGTAGTTGTACTGCCAAATGAAGTGTAAGATTACCATATATCTCGTGATCAAGGGGTGATCATATGTTCGATACAAAAACTGCATGCCTTATACGAGGTATTACCGGGGTTGTTTTCGGGTTTTTGGCCCTGCTGCTTCCGGATATCACTCTGAAGATATTCCAAACCCTTTTCGGGGTTCTCATCGTCATTGGCATTGCGATCTTAATCTTCCTTGCCGTCACAGGAAAAGGTGATGAATCGATGTTCTGGTTCGGCCTTGCTGCGGGATTGCTGGTCATTGGCGTGCTCTCGTTCATTGTTGCAGATTTCTTTGCCATCATCTTCATTCTCATCATTGCGGCTATCGCGGGTTACAACGGGTTTACCGATATCACGCTTGCCCTGGAGCACCCGAAAACAAAATATATCCTCATTCCCGCGATGATCCTGACCGGGTTCATTCTTCTTGGAGCCCTGTTCTACTACTTCCCGGGATTTGAGAAGAACCTCTTCCTCTCAGTGGTGGGTACCTTTGCCATGGTGTTCGGGCTCTTCTCCATCATGCTGGGATTCTACCGGTTTGATGAGCAGGGGAATGAAAACAACCCTGCTAATATCATGTGTACCACAAGCAAATACAGCGAGAGAAAATAACTCCGTCACCATTTTTTGAGGGGCTGTGGTGTCCTTCGGGTTGCAGATGTCCAAGTCCTATGATGTGATCGTTGCAGGGGCAGGACCCGCCGGGAGTGCTGCTGCGCACGAATGCGCGCGGCAGGGCCTGAAAACCCTCTGTATTGAGGAGCACGGGACGATTGGCTATCCCGTCCAGTGTGCCGGCCTCCTCTCCACAGCAGCGTTTGCAGAGTGCAGGGCATCTGAACGATCGATCCTCAACAGGGTATCCGGTGCAAGGCTCATATCTGCCCGGGGCAGCAGTCTCTGCTTTAATGCCGGGACCACCAGAGCCGTAGTGGTCGACCGGGGGACCCTTGACCGGGAGATGGCAGAGCAGGCTGCCGGCGCGGGGGCGGAGTTCCTCCTGAAAACTGCGGTCTGCGGAATCCGGGACAACCGCGTGATAACGCGGGGTGTAAACGGGAAGGCCGAGATCCCGTTCCGGATCCTGATCGCAGCCGATGGTCCCCGGAGCACCGTGGCACACCTGCTCGGGATGGCGCGGGCCCGGGTCTTCCTTGCCGGCATCCAGGCGGATATCGTGAGGGAGAGCAACCCGGATCTCGTAGAGATCTACCCGGATGCATCCCCGGAATTCTTTGGCTGGTCGATCCCGACCTCCCCGTCCCGGGCCCGGATCGGCCTGTGTGCCAGGACAGGTGTGCCGGAACTGTTTGACGCATTCAGGAAAACATTCCCTTCCACCTCTCCGCATCTGGTTACGGGGACTATTCCGATCGGAGTGATGCCACGGACCTACGGTCACCGGACCCTGTTTATCGGGGATGCGGCAGGATTTGCAAAGCCGACATCCGGTGGCGGGGTGTATACCGGTGTCCGCTCCGCACGACATGCAGCTGTGATCGCTGCAGATGCCTGCGAAGAGGACCTTTTCGACGACACGCTGCTTGCCGGCTACGAGCGGAGATGGCAGGAGGATTTCGGCAGGGAACTTGCTACCGGCTTCCGGCTCTTCTCGATGCGGCAGCACATGACAGAACAGGATACCGACGACCTGATCAGGGCACTCGACGATCCGGCTATCATCCGTACTATCGAGGAATCTGGCGATATGGACCGCCCGTCTGCAGTCGTCAGAAAACTTCTTCTCAGGCCTAGCATATTAGGGTTGATCCAGCCACTCCTCAGGGCTGGCGTGAGGTCCCTGTTTTCCTGAAAGGGTTTTCCTAATCACCCTGAATGCGCACGTAATCAGATCCGTGCATCAGGATGTGGCACCGGTCACTTCTGGTTTTTTTGGGAAACCGGTACGCCCCGGGCGGTACCGATAACTCGAACCGGGCACCCTTCTGGTATTCCCCGGTCTCCCGTATGATGATACCGGTGATAGAGAGGATCTCCTGCACAAGGAAGAGCCCAAGACCGGTATTTTTCCCAAACCCTTTGGAAAAGATCTTCTCCTTGTCTGATGGCAGGATGCCGATGCCGTCATCTTCGATCACAATGACAGCGGCATCGCCGGATTCACGGGCAGAGATCCGGATCGTTGAGACCGTGCCCCCGTGCAGGACCACATTCTCCGCCAGGTTATGGAACGCCCGCTCGAGGAGGGGATCGGCAAATATCACCAGGCCATCGGTATCCGACTGGACACAGATCTTCCGGATATCGATCCGGGCACAGGCATGGAAGAAGACATCGTGCACATTCTGCCAGTCAGGAGCTGCGACACCGAGATTCTGGTACAGCCGCGTGAACTCAATATTCTCACCGATATTCCCGACAATGTTCTCGAGTTTCTTCATGTACATGGAATAGTCAGGTTCAGGAGGCCGGTCTTTCACCAGGTCAAGATATCCTCCCATGACGGTGAGCTTGTTCCGGATATCGTGACGGGTGATCTCTGCCAGCAGGTTGAGCTTCCGGTTTGCCAGCCGTAGCGCATCCTGCGCCATCTGGATCTCTGATATGTCGTGGAAGATGCTCATCACATAATGCCTGCCGCCAAGATCGATGAGTGCGGCACTGGTAAGGACGGGAATATGCCGCCTGTCGCTGTCGATAACCACGAGGGGCTGCGATCCTGACCCCTCACGGAGTATATTCTGGAAAGCGGCATTACAGGCATCATGGAACTCCGGGGGGGTGAGATCGCAGTGAGGCATGGTCACCAGCTCTGCCAGAGGTCTTTTCACCAGTTCCTGTGCTTTCTTGTTCGCGTCGACCACCAGGCCGGTCCCGGCATCCACGATGAAGATCGCATCGCTGGCATGATCCATGAGGGTGCGGTTCTTCTCGTTCTCTTTACGGAGCTCGTCTTCAGCCTGCTTGCGTTTGGTGATGTCTGTTCCTACGCAGAGCAGTCCGGTATATTTCCCTTCTTCATCGTAGATCGGCTTGTTCCACCACTGGATCCAGACCCTCTCACCCTGTTTTGTGATATTCTCGTTCTCGCTGTGGACATGATCTTCCGGGTGGCTGACGACATCTTCCATCATGTGGGGGGAGTTCCGATCTGAACCCGACCCGGTCCTTGGGAAAATGGTGCCGGTTACCGGCTTACCGAGAATCTCATCGGGCCCGTACCCAAAAAACCGTTGCGCGAACTCGTTGAAGAAGGTAACGTTGCCAGCCATGTCCAGTTTCAGGATGATCGTATTGGCATTCTCGACCAGCTCGCGGTATTTGGATTCACTCTCCCGGATCTGCTCGTCTGCCAGCCTCTGCTCAGTGATGTCCCGTACCGACTCGATCGCGCCGGCGATCTTCCCGTTCTTATCATAGAGCAGCGAGGCTTTCCCGAGGAAATAGCCGGGTTTCCCGAGGGGTCGTGGAGATCCGGATTCCACGATCAGCACATCGCCCTCGCGCTGGATGATGGTATACCCGAGATCCCGGATCTTTTCCTCCGGGGCGAGGATCAGGTCGATCAGGATCGGCCGGCGTTCCGGGTAAAAGGCGAATGCGTACTCATAATTCCCTTTTCCGATGATCCCGGATGCCGGTATCCCGCTCATGATCTCGAACGCCTTGTTCCACGCGATCACCACACCGTCCGTATTGATGGCAAACGTGGCATCGGGGAGGAAATTGATGATATCAGCGAGGCGCTGCTCCGAGTCCCTGAGTGCGTCCAGCGCACGCCTCTTCTCAAGGGCAACAAGGATCTTATGGCGGAGTTCTGCAAACTGCGCCCGCGGGGCCCCGCCTTTCTGGAGGTAGAAGTCCACGCCGTTATTGATCGCTTCTATCACCACTTCCTCGCGCCCTTTGCCGGTAAAAAGGATGAAGGGGATAGCCCCGTGGGCTGTACGCACTTCCTTGAGCAGGGCAATACCGTCCATGACCGGCATCTGGTAATCCGAGATCACGGCATCGAAGGATCCGCTGGCAAGTTTTTCAAGACCCTCGTGTGCTGAGGTTGCCGTAGTAACAAGAAAATCCCCTCCCCGCTCGAGAAAAAGTTTACCCAGGTTGAGCAGGTCCGGCTCGTCATCCACATACAGGAGGGAAAACATTAAGTTTATATATCGTTTCCTTCATGAAAAAGGTTGTTTTATGAAAATTTTTTATAAATTTCGTATTTTAGCGAGGGTGAATACCCGTACTGGCAAAAACTCCCTGATCCTTCTCCCCCATTCCGGGGAGTGTCCACGGATCTCTTTTCCCCTCAACGGCATTCATGGTACCCGGCCACGCTGCCGGTGTACCGGTTTTTATGATATATTGTCAGGTATTCCAACAGGTTTTCCCAAAACATCAGGTAAAATCAAAAATGTACTTATGGTTCAAAGTTCTAAGCATCACATCAGGAAGTGCAGGACGGATGCTCGCAGTAGACCTGGGGAAAACGCCAAAGGAGCATGATCAGTTCATCCTCGTATCCATCCTCTGCCTGTGTGCCGGTATCCTGTCGGCAGATATCCTTATCCCGCTGGGCTTTGTCATCTGGATCCTGTACCTTGTGCCGCTCCTGATGTCGGTCTGGCTCTCCCACCGGTATGCACCATTCTTCATCGCATGGCTCCTCGCAGTAACAATCCTGCTGGGCGGCATGATCTCCGGAGCGGCTCACACCAGCCCGGATGATCTGCCGAACCGGGCGATCTTTATCCTGATGCTCGCGGTAATCTCGCTGCTCGTCTGGGAGATCAAGACGAATTACACACTCCTTGAAATGGAGATTGCCGAACGCCGGGCTGCACAGGAAGGCCTGGAAGTCCTGACCCGGACCCTGGAGGAGAGGGTCGCACTCAGGACGCAGGAACTCTCCGACGTGAACGAAGAGCTGAAACTTGATATTGCCGAGCGCAGGAAGATCGAAGCTGCTCTTGCGATGGCCAATCAGAAACTCACCCTCCTCTCCCAGATCACCCGTCATGACATCTCCAACCGGGTCTTCGCCCTGCTTGTAGAGCTGGACCTCGCAAAAGATGTGGCAGGGGACGGTGAGATCCAGTCGTCCCTGGACGCGATTGGAAAGACTGCCCTGACCATTCAGGACCAGATCGCCTTCACCAAAGACTACCAGGAGATCGGAGCGCAGTTCCCGGGCTGGCATCGGGTCGATGCGGTGATCCGGGGCGCCATGGAGCAACTGGATACCGGGGGCATGAAGGTAACCATTGACCTGGACCAGATCGAGATCTTTGCCGATCCCATGATCGGGAAAGTATTTTACAACCTGATCGACAATGCCCTCCGGCACGGGGATCACATCACCCGTATTGCATTCTCCCGGCACCTGTCCGGATCCGACCTCGTGATCGTCTGCGAAGACGACGGGATCGGGATCCCCGATGCCGACAAGCAGCATATCTTCACAAAGGGATTCGGGAAGGACTCGGGGCTCGGCCTCTTCCTGATCCGGGAGATCCTCTCCATCACGGGCATCGCGATCACGGAGAGGGGAAGCCCGGGGAAGGGCGCACGGTTCGAGATCATTGTCCATCCGGGCGATTTCCGGATCAAAGAACTGAAAGACACGTGAGACCTCCGGGGTTGCCCGCTCATTTGGCACAGTTGTTCCGGCTCCCGCCCCGGACATTCTTTACTATCCCTGGTGAAACTATCCGGTTTTTTACCTGACGGGGCAACATTCCTGCATGACCATTGAAGCAGATGCAGTCAGATCGGTCGCCGGCCTTATGGCACTCGCGGCCCGGACCGCCCCCAAGGCGGTTGGCATCGACTCGATTAAGATCGAGGTGCTGGCAGGAAAGGAGCAGGAGAAGCTGGCGGACGCGATGGTCGCCGGGGCAAAGGAAACAGGGTTCGACTTCTTCCGGATCAACGGCGAGCAGGTGCGGGCGAGCGATGCAACGCTCCTGATTGGCGTCGAGGGACAGAAGTCACTCGGCATCAACTGCGGCGGGTGCGGGCATGCCAGCTGTGTTGAGATGGCAAAAGCCGTAGTAGCGGGAAAGAACAAGGGCGCCCTCTACCCCGGCCCGAACTGCGTGCTCAAAATCTCAGACCTCGGCATCGCTGTCGGGTCAGCGGTCAAGACCGCTGCGATCCACAACGTAGATAACCGCATCATGTTCTCGGCCGGCGTAGCCGCAATGAAACTCGGTCACCTCAAAGGATGCAGCGTGGCGTACGGGATCCCCCTCAAGGCCACGGGCAAGAACATCTATTTCGATGTCCCGATGCACGAGCACTGATCCCCGCTTGTTCTGCCTGCTGTATGCAGGCATGCAACATTTTTTCATATGCCGCTCACCAGATCGATGCACGATATTATGAGCAGCACCCGGTTACCTTCCTTGTTCGTCTCGCACGGAGCGCCGACGCTTATCCTGGAAGACGTCCCGGCACGGACATTCCTGCAATCCCTGGGCACCCGCTTTCCTGGCATCAGGGGCGTTCTCTGCATCTCGGCCCACTGGAACCTTGAAGTTCCCGCGGTGAACGCGGTGGAGCACCCGGAGACCATCCACGATTTTTATGGGTTCCCGCAGTCGCTCTACCGGCTGGCTTATCCCGCACGCGGGAGCCCGGCCCTTGCCGGCCGGGTGGCAGGGCTCCTTGATAGTGCGGGAATCACCTGCACCACCGACACCGCCCGCGGCCTCGACCACGGGACATGGGTCCCCATGATGCTGATGTTCCCGGACGCGGATGTCCCGGTAGTCCAGCTCTCCATCCAGCGGGACCTCGACCCGGCCCGGCATCTTGCCATGGGCGAAGCGATCGCGGGGCTGCGGGACGAGAGAATTCTCGTTATGGGAAGCGGCGGAGCAGTTCACCCTCTCGGCGACCCGACCGCTTCGCTCGGGGAAGGTGCACCCACGGAGACGTGGGCGGAAGAATTCAACGACTGGCTGACAGACTCAGTCCTCCGTGGGGATCGCGAGCGCCTGATCGGGTACCGGAAGCTCGCCCCCCATGCGCAGCGGGCCCACCCCTACCCCGATCACTACATGCCCCTCCTTGCCGCACTGGGGGCGGCGGGACCGGGAGCCCGGGGGACCGTGATCCACCACAGCTGGGACCTCGGCGATCTCGGGATGGATGCGTACACATTCGACTGATGAGAGGGTGCCCTGCAGTGTCAGGAATGAATCCGCCGTAAAATCAAAAAAGGGAGTGTGAGGGACTGGCCCGGGCGAACTAGTCTGCCGTTCCGGCAAGGGCAGTGCGGATCTGGTCCTTGACCGGCACCGGGAGGTCCAGGCCGTCAAGCGCCTTCCCGAGGAGGAGCCTCCCCATCGTCTTCCCTTCCGGGGTGGCAAGATAACTGTCGATGGTCTTCTGTCCTTCTGGGGAAGCGAGGAACTTCCGTATCGCTTCCTGTCCTTTCGGTGATGTCGCGTATCCTGCAATCATGCCCTGCATGCAGTCAAGCTGTACCATAAGTGGAGCTCCGTTCTCAAGATTGTGGAGCGGAATGCCAGATAAAGGCTCGTACCTGCATGCCCGCTGCACCGAGGGTGTCTGACGGGTGCTATACTTTCACCCCCTCAGGCCTGCTGCTTATCAGCTCTGCCCTGCCAGTGATCGGTGCCATGCTGATCGAGCTGCGCAGGGGCATCGCCCTGCACCCGGCAACATTTACTGCGGTCATCGCACCGGAGGCGGTCATCCTTGCCGCACTCAACGGGAACCCCGACCTCCGCCGGTTCCTCTTCCTCTTCATCTGCGGCAACTACTCCAGGCTCATCTCCCGCATCAGCCGGGATGCGGCGAACTTCGAGGTCCGGCGGCCGTTCACCGCGGACCAGCTCCTGACAATCCTGAACGAGGCGGGACACACCATTATCTTCATAGAGCACGATCCCACGCTCTTCGAGGGGGCAGGCCACCTGCTCGGCCCCCTCTCCTCGGCACTGAAGCAGGCAGGGCAGGAATCGCTCGTGATCCTCTATGCCCCGGCCATGGACCGGAGTTTTTCCGCGCTGGCCCGGCAGGCGGACCGGTTGATCGAACTGCTGCTCCCGCAGGAACCGGAGCGCCGGCAGCCATACCTGGGGACGCGGTCCGTCAGGGATAGCGCCCTGCCGAAAGCGCAGCAGACGCTGGAGGTCAGTTGATGGGCCGGAGTTTTTCCAGCGTCCGCCAGGATCTCAACGGCGTGGCGGAGCGCTGGGAAAGGACTGCACTACATCTCAAAGGAGAGCCCCGGGCTGCCGGAGAGAGGCTGGCCGGGTGGGCAAAGCAGCACTCATCCGAAGCGTTCTTCGGCTGCAACGGCCCTGCCGAGGCAGTACTTTTCTCAGTACTGGTCGAAGTGCAGCGGGGCCGGGTCCGCGCTTCAGGAAAGGGTGTGGCCGGGGACGATGGCGATGTGGATCCTTGACTCGGCGTTCCGCAGCGGCGTGGACCTCTGGTGCAAAGAGGCGGGGGGGAAGGGGACCGTCACGCGGGTACACCACGATTACGATCCCCCGTTCTTCCTCCACCTGCCCGATCCGGACCGGCACCACGAGCTGGTCGCGGCGCTGGAGGAGCAGTACCGGGCAGAGGCCTGCACGGTCCGGACGATCTTCGGGCCTCTTGAGGGCTGGGCAGTATATGCAGACCGGGCCACGGCCGAGGCGATCGAGCGGCAGGTGAACTTCGGGGCGCAGTTCTACAACGTGGACGTGCGCCGCGACCAGCGCTTCCTGGCCGAACACGGGCTTGTTCCCTGCGGGGAGAACCTGGCCTCCCGGTTCTCCCCGTCAATCCCGCACAATCTCACCGTGATGGAGATCCGCATCCGTGACAATCCCGCCCGGGCATCGTCCTGCACGGATGCGGAGGTGATCAACGAACGGACCGGGCGGACCGAACGGCTGCAGGGTGAGGGACGGACCGTACTTGCCGATCTCCTTACCCTTACGGAGACCTGCGATCCTGATGTGATCCTCATGTCCCACGCGGACCTGTGGATGCAGAAACTGGTGGCGGGGGCCGAACGTCTCGGCATCGCCCCTCCGTTCACCCGGACCGGGAAGTACCGGACCATGGGATCGCGATCCTACTGGAGTTACGGCCGGATGGAGTACAAGGCGGCAGCTCTCATCCCCGACGGGAGGGTCCTGATCGACACCGACCAGTCGTTCGTATACCGCGAGGGGGGGCTTGAGGGCGTCCTGATGGCGGCCCGTCTCTCCGGCCTTTCGCCGAACCTCGCCGCCCGGTTCACGCCGGGCACGCTCATCAGCAGTTACGAGACCTACGAGGCGGTGCGGCGGGGGATCGCGGTGCCGTTCCGGAAGAACGACGTGGAGTCTGCACGGAAGTGCACCGCACTCCAGGCCGCAGACCGGGGCGGGATGATGTTCCAGCCCCTGCCGGGCATCTACCCGGACGTGGACGAGATCGATTTCACATCCATGTACCCCACGATCATCGTGCTGGAGAACCTCTCGCCCGAAACTATCTCTGACAGGCAGCGCCCGGGGTTCCTGCCCGCGGTACTCGAACCGCTCGTGGAGCTGCGGCGGGCCACGAAACGGCTGAAGAAGAACGGACCGCAGTACGAGGGGATCGATTCGATCCTGAAGTGGATGCTCGTCACCTGCTTTGGCTACACCGGCTACAGGAACGCGAAGTTCGGGCAGATCGAGGTCCACGAGGCGATTACCGGCCGGTCGCGGGAGATCCTGATGCAGACCAAGGAGATCGCCGAGGCGATGGGATTTACCGTGCTGCACGGGATCGTGGACTGCCTCTGGGTGCAGGGCCCGGGGATCGGGGCACTCCGGGAGCGGGTGGACCGCGAGACCGGGCTCTTCACGGAAGTCGAACACTTCGACTGGCTCGTCTTCCTGCCCCTGAACGATGGTAACGGTGCCTACAACCGGTATTACGGCAGGCTCTCTGATGGCAGTGTGAAGGTCAGGGGCATTGCCGCCCGCCGTCACGATACACCGGAGTACATCCGCACCCTGCAGCGCAGGATGCTGGATGCGATGGCCGGCGCCCGCACCATCGCGGAACTCCGGCAGTGCCATGACGAAGTCAGGAGACTCTGCCGGGACGCGGTGAAACAGCTGCCCGCTGCCGATCCGCAGGAACTGCTCATCAGCCGCAGGATCAGCAGGCTCTCGTATGCCCACCGCTGCATCGAGGGGGCGGCCGTGGAGGCGTACCACAGGTGCGGGGTGCCGGTCGAACCGGGCATGAAGATCCGGTACGTGGTGCGGGACGCACGCAGGTACGTGGTGGATACGGAGTGGGAGGCGGGGACATTTGACGTGCCATTCTACCGGGGGCTCCTGGAGAAGGCGTGGGGGGAGGTGGAGTATGCGTTCACCTGCGGGCAGGCGCCTGCCGGGGTACGGTGGGAAAGCCGGGGGGATGAGGCTGAATTGCGCACAGGTAAGATAAGCGGGCAGTGATAGAGGTTATTTCCTAACACCCCGGGATTGTGCGCAGAGTGAAGTCGGTCAGCAGGGGCTCGAATCTCTCAAAAATATAGTACATTATTCAATACATTGTTAAAAAAAGTCAGACCAGATAATCAAATAGCAATATTCTTAACATCCCAAGTGTTACCAAATGCAATAATAGTGTTACTCCGGTGACTCATGCACATTCCCGACGCATTTATTCCTATCTGGCAGGGCGCAATTTACTGGGTTATCGCCCTAATTTTTGTGGCATTGGCCCTCCGTTGGGCCCGCAACGAGATGAGTGAGGAGAAAATCCCCCTTATTGCCGTGCTCGCTGCCGGTATCTTCGCTCTCCAGTCATTTAACCTCCCGGTCTCCTTTGGCACGAGCGGCCATCTTGTCGGCGGGGCACTTGCGGCGATCATCCTCGGGTCCCCCCTTGCTGCGGTATTCATCCTCACGCTCGTCCTGATCGTGCAGGGCGTGCTGTTCGGTGACGGGGGCATCACAACCATGGGTGCCAACATCATCAACATGGGCGTCATCGGGGGATTTGTCGGGTTCTATACGTTCAAAGGGCTCATGGCTGCAACAAAGAACGTGAATATCGCAGGATTCACAGCCGCATGGCTTGCCTGCGTACTGCCGGCACTTGCCTGCGCGGTTGAGATGTACTTCGCCGGCACTTTCCCACTCGTGGAGGGCCTCGTTGCCATGGGGGTATATCATGCGCTTATCGGGTTCATCGAAGGGTTCGTGACCATCGTAGCGATCCGCTTAATCGTCACGGCCCGGCCGGATATTGTGGACTTCAGTATCGAGGCTGGCAAACCGGAAGAGGTGCCCACATAATGGAGAACAGGACATTTCTGGCCATCGGCATCGCTGTGGCCCTGCTGATCGGTATCATCGCAGTGTTCATGGCATCGAGCGCCCCTGACGGCCTCGAGAGTACTGCCCTGATAGTGCAGGGGCAGAAGACCCTTACCGGAACCGCACACCAGGATGCCGCAATCCATGAGAACACTGACGGCAGGTTCTCGTATTCTGCTCCCATGCCGGACTACTCGCTCGGGCAGAAACTCGGGCCGACGGGAGGTATTGTAGCGATCGTTCTCGGAATTCTCCTTGCATTCGGACTCATATTCGGCATCTCGAAACTGCTCGTTGCACGGAAGAAGGCAAAGCAGGCGGAAACAAACCAATAGGACTTTAATTTTTTTCTACCCAGTATACCAGACACATGCACCTCATTGAAACCCGGGATCTCTGTTATGCATATCCACACAGTGTGAAAGCACTGGAAGGCATCAACTTCATCGCCCCCAGGAATGCGAGGATTGCCGTTATCGGTTCGAACGGCGCCGGGAAGAGCACGCTCTTCAAGCATTTCAACGGGATCTTCAGACCGACTTCCGGCTCCGTGCTTGTCCGCGGGGAGCCCATCACGAAACAGAACATCCGTGAGGTGCGCAAGTTCGTGGGGATCGTCTTCCAGAATGCTGACGACCAGATCTTCTCCCCGACCGTAGAGCAGGACGTGGCATTCGGTCCGACAAACCTTGGCCTCGACGAGGAAACGATCCACCACCGGGTGCATGAAGCCCTGAAAATCGTGGGTATCGAAGATCTGGCGGACCGGGTCCCCCACCACCTGAGCGGCGGCGAGAAGAAACGCGTGGCAATCGCCGGGGTGATTGCCATGGAACCGGAGGTACTGGTGCTCGATGAGCCGACTGCCGGGCTTGACCCGCAGGGGGTTAAGGACCTGGTCGGGTTCATCAACTCGCTCTCAAAGAAATACGGGATGACCGTCATCTTCTCGACCCACGATGTCGGCCTTGTCGCCGAGGTCTCGGACTATATCTACGTTATGAACAAGGGACGGTTTGTAGCAGAAGGGAACGTTGAACAGATCTTCATGCAGCCGGACATGCTCAAGTCTATGCGCCTCGATGTACCGGTGCTGCCTAAGCTCCTCCGCTCGCTCCAGAAGAACGACATCCCGGTATCGATGGCCTACACGTACGAAGACGTCGAGAGATCGCTCCTTGCAGCTTACAAGGGAAGGCCATGATCGAGGAACTCTTCTTCATCGAGAAGCAGGCGTACCATGACAGCTTCATGCACCGGATGGACGCCCGGGTGAAGATCCTCCTCGCGTTTTCTGTCATCATCGCCATGGTCGCCGTACCCTACTCGACAATGGTGTACACGGTCGGTGCAATCTTCTTCTGCTTCTTTATGCTCCTCTGGGCGGCCTCCGGAATATCCCCGGTAGTCTATGTAAAAAGACTGCTTGCGATCGTTCCCCTCTGGGGCATCATTATCGTCTTCCAGATCTTCTTCAAGAACAAGTACTATACGGATTACACGGTACTCTGGTCGTTTCCTTTCGGGATCAACATCTATGCCCAGTCGATCGAATTTGCCTGGATACTCGCAGTGAAGTTCCTGGTCTGCATCTCCTTCATCATCCTGTTGTCGTCTACAACGAAACTACAGGACCTGCTCCAGGGCGCAAGCCGGCTCGGGTTGCCCGCGGAAATTGCCCTTGCACTCGGCATGATGATCCGGTACCTCTTCGTATTCGGCTACATCTTCCGGAAAGTCAACGAAACCCTGAAGACCAAATGTTTCGATGCGTTCGATCACCATCTCCCGTACCGCTACCGGCTCCGTCAGCTGGGGTACACCATCGGCACGATGTTCATCCGTTCCTACGAACAGGGCGAAAGGGTCTATACCAGCATGCTCTGCCGGGGTTATGGCCGGGACAGCCACCTGTTTATCTCAAAAAAACCGCTGCTCGGACGTGAATGGGCATTCCTCTCCCTCTCCCTCATCTTCGTCATTACCGTCCCGGTGACGGTCTGGCTGACCACAGTCCGGCTGTTCTGAACCGGGTTCTCCCAACCGTACCTTTTTGTGATCCCATCCCCATCATCTTCCCATGGAACACCCGTTCGGCCATGGGTTTATAACCAGCCTCACGCTGATCGCCATGCACTTTGCCCTGCCACCGGAACAGGCCTGGCATGGTGCAGGAGATCATGTCGCGGGACTGGTACTGCCGGAGAAATTCCGGGGAACCGAAGTTGAAGAACTCACGACCATGCTCCGGAAGAAAGTGGTCTGGCACCAGCCGGGCAGTATGGACAGGGAGGATGCCCGCGAGGTGCTCTTCACCCTGAAACGGCTGGTGGTTGCCGTTGATAAGGAACTCGGGATCGCGGATGCCGGTGCCGGGGAATTCGGGTAAGCCGATTCCACGGATTCCATCTATCTCCTGATACCGTAATATGGCAGAAAACTGTTTTTTATATCTGTCAAATTAAATTCGAATCGGTTAATTACTCGTATGATGAATACTTTTGATTATAATAATCACTATATGTGGAGTAAGAACACATGACGAAACGAATGGCACTTTTCCTTGTCGCTGTCGGCCTGGTTATCCTTATGGCAGTCATACCGGTATCGGCAGCACCAAACGTAGCTGTTGCAGTAAATGGCAGCCAGAACCCCCATCTCGGCGACGCGATCGAATTCCTCGGGGTCAACACCGCGAGCGACCTGACGTACCTGTTCATCACCGGACCCAACCTGCCCGACCAGGGTTCACAGATCCAGAACCCGGATCCGGTGCACTGGGCGGTCGAAAACGGCATCCCATCCACCTTCCAGCAGGCAGGTGTCAAGAGTGACCACACCTGGTACTGGAAGTGGGACACCACCAACTATGCACTTGCTGACGGTGTCTACACCATCTATGCAGTAAGCCGGCCCGTGGACAAGAACCACCTTGAGAATGTACCATACGCCCCGGTCTCAATTATCCTGGAGAAGCGGCCGGTAACAGCACCTGCATCCCCGTCGGCCATTACCGGCACAGCCCCTGTCACGACCACAACGCCGACCGCCCCAACCGCGACCCCGACCAGATCGCCCGGTTATGATGCGCCGATCGCTCTTATCGGTCTCGGCGCAGTTGCATTCATCGCCATACGCAGGCACTGAACAACTATCTGAACACCCATTTTCTGCACAGAAACCGGGTAGCTGACAACCCTGCTCCCGGAAGAAAGTGATCAGGCATCCACCGGGCATGATGGATCAGGATGATGCCCGGGAAGTGCTCTTCACCCTGAAGCGGCTGATTGTTGCCGTTGATAAGGAACTCGGGATCGCGGATGCCGGTGCCGGGGAGTTCGGGTGAAGAATCGCGGGTTCGAACGCCAGGAACACCCCCCGGGTACAGTCCTGATACCCGATAACGATCCTGTTTGCCAAGGGTATTAGGTCCGGTTAGCGCACTTTTGGCTTTCGTCGTGGACCTGTCAAATGGGGGCAGGAATGGGCATTTTCTGGAGTGGAAAGCAGGGTAATCCCGTGAATTCGGCAATTTTTCGGGTTCCCGAAACCGGCAGTGCTTTTTTAAAACGACCGTAAACACCCCCGTTTGCCAAACGGAGCCAAATTTGAAGATGAGATTCCCGGCAGGGAGAGGTGCTCCCCTGAGCCATGTTCTCCGACGGAAGGACCGGCTACGGGGTATCCGGCGGGAGGGGATCGCCGGGAGAATTACCAGGACTGGCAGGTACGATCTCCTGCCGGGCAACAGGTGCTGCTCCCGCACCGGGCTTCGGCAACGGTGATTTCTCCGGCAGCGGCTGCCCGTCCCGCCCGAGCTCCACGAGGCCGGTATCGCAGACCCGGAAAAACCGGAACGCATACCCGGACGAGCAGAACCAGATCTCCCGGGAGATCTCGCGCGATGACGGGAAGAGCCGGAGGCCGGCGATCTCTTCCGCTGCCTCGCGCTCCAGCCAGCGGATCGTGCAGCGAAGGTACCGCATCCGTTTGATCTTCACCGGTGCAAAAATTTCCGGGGTTGTGATGGTGAAGTCGGCATTCATCCCGGCTCCGCGCTC